>NZ_JBFUBB010000006.1:0-324142 GCF_056405975.1 Polaromonas sp. P1_E12
GGTACCGCCCACGGTCACGGTATCGCCACCCAAAGCCGTCACCGCTGCTGTTCCGCTCAGCGTGGCCGTAGTGGTGGTGTCGTAGACCTTGTTGTTTGCGCTCACACCGCTGACAGTCAAGCTGGCCGGCGTGATGTTCGCGGTCAATCCCGTGGGTTGCACCACGGTGTAATTGCCGGCGTCGGCACCGCCCAGCGTGTAGCCGGTGACGGTTACGGCCTTGCCATTGCCTACGTTTTTGTTGGCGAAATTGCCGCTGCCGGTGCCGCCCAACGTCACGGTATCGCCGCCCAAGGCTGTGACAGCCGCTGTTCCGTTGAGCGTCGCGGTGGTCGTTGTGTCGTAGACCTTGTTGTTTGCTCCCACACCCGTGACAGCCAGGCTGGCCGGCGTGATATTGGCCGTGAAACCTGTGGGTTGCACCACGGTGTAGTTGCCGGCGTCGGCGCCGCCCAGCGTGTAGCCGGTCACGGTAACCACCTTGCCGTTGCCCACGTTCTTGTCGGCAAACCGGCCGATGCCCGTGCCGGCCACGTTCACCGTATCACCGGCGAAAGCTGCAACGCTGGCCGTGCCGTTGATGGTGGCGGCGTCGCTGGCGTTGTACACCTTGTTCTGGATCGTCACACCGCCAACGGCAAGGCTGGCCGGCGTGATGTTCGCGGTCAGGCCCGTGGGCTGCACGATGACATAGTTGCCGGCATCTGCGCCGCCCAGCGTGTAGCCGGTGACCGTCACGGCTTTGCCGTTGCCCACGTTCTTGTCGGCGAAAGCACCGCTGCCGGCGCCGGCGATGCTCACCGTGTCGCCGGCGATGGCTGTTACGCTGGCCGTGCCGTTGAGGGTGGCGGTGGTGCCGGCGTCATACACCTTGTTGTTTGCGCTCACGCCGGTGACAGCCAAACTGGCGGGATTGACTGTCAGCGTGCCATTGGCGTAACTGATGTCGTAGCCCTGCTGGTTGGAATACAGGCCGGACGCTGTCACCGTATAGCTTCCGGCATTGACCGCGCCCTGGGCGGTCCCGCCGAAACCGATGCTGCCCGACAAGCTGCCGCAGGCCACGTTGGAGCAACTGACGCTGGTTCCACCATTCCAGGACAGCCTGTCATAGGTCTTGCTGGTGTTGGCGACGGTGACCGTGGTGGCCTTCATGAGTGCCTTGAGCAGGGGACGGCTATTTCCCTCATAAATACGCCAGACGCTGGTGAAATCCCAGTTCGGGTTGACGTTGCCGTTGGCAGCCGTGGCCGAGCTGAAATTGGCCTGCTGCTGCATCTGGGCCGTGGTCATGCCCATGCCGCCGCCCGAGCTTGTGGCCCGCCCGGTTGTGACGGTGTCCCAGAAACTGTTGTTGATCGCCGTTCCGGCGTCCCACAAGCCGACCAGCCCACCCAGATTGCTGGTGCCGCTCACGGCCCCCGTCGCGTAGCTGCTATTGATCGTGCCGCCAGCATCAAATTTATAGCCCACCAGGCCGCCGACATTCGTGGTGCCGGACACCGTGCCACTCGCATAACTATTGCTGATCACAACATTGGCGGTGCCATTGCTGTCCCAATACCCCACGAGCCCGCCGACATCCTGGCCGGTGCTGGTGACGTTGCCGCTGGCGTAGCTATTGCTGACGCTTCCGCCGTTGAGCATGTCGCCCACCAGCCCGCCAACCCGCGAACTCGATGCGCCGACAGAGCCGGTGGCATAGCTGTCGCTGATAAGGCCCTGGTTCCAGCCAACCAGCCCGCCAACAATGAACGAGCCGATCACCGCGCCGCTGGCGTGGCTGTTGCGGATTACGCCCTGGCTGGTCCCCACCAGCCCACCAGCCTCGGATCCGGAGCCGGTCACTGAGGTGCTGGCGTAGCTGTTAGTGATATTGCCATTGCTCCACCCGGCCAACGCGCCGACTTTGGTTTGGCCCGTGACGCTACCGCCGGCCAAGCCCAAATTGTTGATTCGCCCCGAAGCGCCTACATAGCCGAGCAGACCGACGTAGGTGGCGGTGGGCCGGTTGATAGTGAGGCCGGAAATGGTGTGGCCCAAACCGTCCAGGATGCCACTGAATTGCGCCAGGTTGTTGCCCAGCGGTTCGAATCCACTGCCGCCGTTCCAAGCGCTGGTTGGCGAGGCGTCGATGTCAGCGCCCAGTGCGTAGCGACCGTTGAGATTGCCGCTCATGCCCTGTAAATCTGTGCCGCTGGTGCTGGTTGCGGTACCCAGGTCAGTGATCACCGTATAGGCGACGGGGGTACCGTTGCTGCCTTGCTTGGTGCTGAAATTGTTGCCTGCCGGCAAATTGATCTTCGCGCCGTTGTTGACGTTGTAGGAGTTGGTGATGCCATTGGTATTGCCCTGGCCGTATTCCAGCGCCAGCTTGCCCGTACCGGAGGCATTGAGGTTGGCGTTGATGTTGATGTTGTTCTGCGCGTTGAGCGTCAGCTGGTTGATGCTCCAGCTCACCACGTCGTTGACGTTGACGTCGCCCGCTGTGCCCGTGTTCCCGCTGCTGCTCTGGATGACGACGTTGCCTGAACCCAGGTTGGCACTCAGGGCCGCACCCGTGATGTTCCCGCCCGCAGCGGCGATGGTGAAATCCACCGGGTCGATCAGCCAGGTGCCGCTGTTGCCGGCGGGGGCCGCCGTGGTGATCCGGGCGCCGTCGGCAATGTTCACCTGCGCGCCCGAGGTTTCCACAAAGCCGCCGTTGCCGCCGTTGGGCGCCGAAGCGTCCAGCGTGCCCGCAATGTTGGCGGTGCCGGCGGCCATGCCGCCCAGCAGGATGATGGTGCCGCTGCGGTTTTCCACGGTGCGCGCCTGGATCACCCCGGTGTTGTTGACTGCGCTGGCCAGCAGGGAATCCTTGGCACCGGCGCTCATCAGCGCCTGCCCGCCGTCAGCCAGAATCAACCCGCCGTTCTCGGCCAGGCTGTTAAGAACGCTCTGGTCCACCTCGATCTTGAGCAGCTGGTTGCCCTGGAAGGTCAAAGTAGCCGCGCTGCCTGCCGCCAGCGCCACGCTGCCCTGCGGGGCGCTGATGGTGCCCTGGTTGCGCACGGTATTGCCGACCAGTGCAACGTAGCCGCCCGTGGCAGCATTGATGCGGCCCTGGTTGACCACACTGCCTGCGCCTGCGCCGCTGAAGCTGCGCTTTCCGCTGCTCAGGTCCACATCCTTGACATCCAGCGTGGACGCCACCAGCCCGCCCACATTGACCTGAGCGCCGGCGCCAAACAGGATGCCGTTGGGATTGATCAGGAAAACCTGCCCGTTGGCATTGAGCTGGCCCAGGATCTGGCTGCCGTGGGTGTCCAGGATGCGGTTGACCGCAATCGCGCTGGCCGAAGGCTGCACGAAATTCACGCTTTCCTGCGCGCCTACGTTAAAGCTCTTCCAGGTCAGCGAAGCGTTCTGGCTGGATTGATTGATGGTGGTGGCGGAGCCGCTCTGCGAGATGCTGGCTGCGCCCGAAGTAACCTGGCCGTCTACCGGTCCGGCCTGCGCTGTCGCTGCTCCCAGCAGCAAAACGGCCGTTACGGGCTTGCGCAGGGTCCATCTGCCTGCGGCGCTGCCGGCCATCCGTCCCAGTGCATCAAAAAACGGCGGCGCCGCGGTGGGTGCGCGCCGGCCGATATTTGTTACAAATTGCGCGGCCGTACGCGCATTTTTCGAACTTTTTTTGTGCATTTTTCACATCCCGGGAGTCCCCTTGCGTCAGCCGGTTGCAAGAAAGAGGCACTCGATGTGATGGTATTCACAAAGGAAACCCGGCACATCGGGCTAAAAAAAGTTCTTTTTGCAGTTAATAGAAACGTGCTCCAGACCGACCACGTTGGTTTCAATTTGTTACCGCTTTGGTTGTAACATTCGACCGCAGCGCCGTTGCCAAAAAAAGACACCCGAAATGAGAAAACGGGCCTCCATGGCGGCAACCCGGTCATTTCAGGCGGTCAACGGCATTTATTGCGCTGCGCCGCGCGGCTGGCGTGCCTTACCGATCGCGCAGGCCGACGGCTACTGTCGGGTAGTGCAAACGAAGCCGCAGCTCCTGCTTCAGGCGGGTGTTGTCCAGCCGGCGCGACTCGCTCATGAAGCTCAGCAGCATCAGCGGCAACTCTTCCTGTGCCGTGCCTCGTGCCAGGCGCGGCGGCCGCGGCAGGCCGTAGAGGTCCGCCGCCAGGTCAAAGTAGTCGCCCATCTTCAGCTGCGTGTCGTCACTGGCGTTGCTGGCGCGCTGGGGCTTGCCGCGCCACAGCGCCGCCAGGCAGGCACGGGCCAGGTCGTCGGCGTGGATATGGTTGGTGTAGACGTCGTCTTCGGCACGCAGTACAGGCGTGCCCTTGAGCAACCTGCCACGCGGCGTACCGCCTTCGCGGTCGGGCGCATAGATGCCCGGGATGCGCAGCAGGTGCACACGGGTGCCGGTGGCCCGGCCAAAAAGCCGCAGATGCGCCTCGGCATGTACACGCCGCTGGGCACGCGGTGTGTGGGGGCTCAATGGCCGCGTTTCGCGCACCCATTCGCCGCCGCAGTCGCCATACACCCCGCTGGTAGAGCCATACACCAGCGACTGCGGCAGGCTGCGCAGGCGCAGCGCGCGCAGCAGCGCCAGCGTACGTGGGTCGGTACGCCAATCGGGCTGGTCGCCGGGTGGCGGCGCCAGGTGCACCACCCGCGTAGCCACCCCCGCCAGGCGCCGCAGGGAGGCAGCGTCGTCCAGGTTGCCCTGTAGCGGCGTGATGCGCTGTGCGCGCAAAGCCGGCAAGCGCTCCGGCGATGAGGTCAGGGCCATGAGCCGGACATTGCGTGGCAGCAGGCGGGCCACGCGTTGGCCCACATCGCCGCAACCGACGATCAAAACCCGCTCGCGGCGGAAACGAAAAGGCAGCGCGCCTAGGGGGTTCAGGTTTGAGGGCAAAATTGGGGGTTGCTGGAAAAAGCCAGCCAGGTCGAGAACAGATACCGCAAGGATACCGAATATGAGCTTTAACGTGACTGTGCAACCCAGTGGCCGGACATTCATCGCCGAGGCGGATGAACCGCTGCTGGCGGCCGCCATTCGCCAGGGCATCGGCCTGCCCTACGGCTGCAAGGACGGCGCCTGCGGCTCCTGCAAGTCCAAAAAACTGGAAGGCAGCGTCCTTCACGGCGCGCACCAGGTCAAAGCCATGTCACCCGAGGAAGAGGCGAACGGCTTCATCCTGACCTGCAGCGCCAGGGCGACGAGCGACGTCGTGCTCGAATCACGCCACGTCACGGATGAAAGCGCTTTCCCGGTCAAGAAAATGCCGGTGCGCATCAACAGCCTGGCCAAGGCCTCGCACGACGTGATGGTGGTGCGCCTGCAATTGCCGGCCAGCGATGTTTTCAAGTACCACGCCGGCCAGTATGTGGAGTTTTTGCTGCGCGACGGCGACCGCCGCGCGTATTCAATGGGTAATGCCCCGCACACCCAGGCCGACAACCCGGGCGTCGAGCTGCACATCCGCCACATGCCGGGCGGCAAGTTCACCGAGCACGTGTTCGGCCCCATGAAAGAAAAGGAAATCCTGCGCATCGAGGGTCCTTTCGGCAGCTTTTACCTGCGCGAAGACAGCGACAAACCCATGGTGCTGCTGGCCTCGGGCACGGGCTTTGCGCCCATCAAGGCGCTGATCGAGCATCTGCAACACAAGGGCATCACGCGCCCGGCCGTGCTGTACTGGGGTGGCCGCCGCCCGGCCGATTTGTACATGGACGAGTGGGTCAAGGCCAGGACCGCGGAAATGCCGAATTTGCGCTACGTGCCGGTGATTTCCAATGCCCTGCCCGAGGACAACTGGACCGGCCGGACCGGCTTTGTCCACCAGGCCGTGCTGGATGATTTTTCCGACCTTTCCGGTCATCAGGTGTATGCCTGCGGCGCGCCCATCGTCGTGGATTCGGCCCAGGCCGCCTACACGGCTGCGGGCCTGCCGGACGACGAGTTTTATGCCGACTCCTTTGTGACCGAAAAAGAAAAAGCCCAGGCTACCGTACCCGCCGAAACCTGAACGGCGCACGCACCCGACAAACAAGAAGAATAAAAGAAGAAGAAAAAGAAACGCCCCGGCTGATTCGTCAGCCGGGGCTTTTTTGTGGGAATGCACCCCGGCTCATGAAAAGCCGGATTCGCTGCAAGCCGGCGAGACCCGATTATTTGCAACAATACGAAGCATGAACATTCGACCCGTTTCCCTCCTCACTTCCCTGCCCGGCAAATGCCTGGGTGCCCTTTTCATTGCCGGCATGGCACTGTCAGCCCCTCTGGCGCACGCCCAGCCCAAGGTCATGCGCATCATCGTGCCGTATGCACCCGGTGGCCCGATCGACGTGACGGCCCGCCTGATGGCCGAACGCGTCAAGGACACGCTGGGCCCGGTCATCATTGAGAACAAACCCGGCGGCGGCGGCAACATCGGTGTCGACGCCATCGCCAAGGCGCAACCCGACGGCATGACGATCGGCATTTCCGCCGTTGCCACCCACGCTATCAACCCCTGGCTTTACAGCAGGATGCCGTACAACGCGGCGACCGACTTCGCGCCCATCACACAGCTGGTGCGCGTGCCCAATGTGCTGGTGATCAACGCCGATTCTGCTCGGCGCCTGAACATCAACTCGCTGGGCGACCTGATCAAGTACGCCAAGGCCAACCCGGCCAAGCTCAATTACGCCAGCGGCGGCAACGGCAGCGCCGGGCACCTTGCCGGCGAAATGTTCAAGGCACAGGCCGGCATCTTCGCGCTGCACATCCCCTACAACGGCGGCAACCCGGCGCAACTGGCGCTGCTGAGCGGCCAGGTGGACTACAACTTTGACAACCTGGCCACGGCATCCGCCAACATCAAGGCCGGCAAGCTCAAGGCGCTGGCGGTCACTACAGCCAAACGCAGCGCCATGCTGCCCGATGTGCCTGCCGTGGCCGAGACGCTCAAGGGTTTTGAGATCGACACCTGGTGGGGACTGGTGGCGCCCGCAGGCACACCGAAAGACGTGATCACCAAACTCAACCAGGCATTCGTCGCCGCGCTGAATTCACCCGAAGCCAAAACCCGCTTTGCCACACTGATGGCCGAACCTGTGGGCAACACACCCGAGCAGTTCGGCGCCTTCATGAAAAGCGAAATGGCGAAGTATGAAAAAGTGGTGAAGGCCTCAGGCGCCAAAGTGGATTGAAATAGGTCCACCCCCTTCCAGGCTCACTGCGTGTAGCCTGTTCCCCCCTCAGGGGGCGGCGCCTGGGGCCGGCGAAGCCGAAAAATTGGCACACCCCTATCGGGCTCACTGCGTGTAGCCCTTTTCCCCTTGCAGGGGACGGTGCCTGCGGCCCGGCAAAGCCGGTTCCGCGGCACCCACTGGTGAATACCTCCGCCGATAGTGCCCAAAGAATTCTTAAACCCAGCACGAGCCCCGGAACCGGCTTTGCCGGGCCGTAGGGCGGGCGGCCCCCTCGGGGGGCAGGGAGCTACACGCAGTGAGCGACCGTGGGGGCTCCATCACCACCGTGGGGGCTCACCTGGTCACGCGATCCCCATAGCGAATGCTCTTCAGGGAACCGCCCTCAAACAGCAGCATGGTCATGAACTGCCCGTAACCTGGGTTGTAAGTCCACTCTTCGACCTGCTGGCAGGTGTTGACCGTTACGTTGGTGGTGGTGCTGGTGGTGGAACCTGCGGTATTTGGTGTCACAACGGTCGCGCTGGACACGGTGTCAGGCGTGGCTTTGCAGAAAGTGTCCTTCATGACAGGTTCGCCGCATTTTTGCAGGATCGTGCCTTTGGAATTGCCGATCTGCGCCAGGTCGCCCTTGCAGCGCAGTGACTGGGCCGAAGCGCCGGTGAAAAAGGACGAGGCCAGGAAGGCGAACATCACGACAGCAGTGCGGACAACATACTGGTTCATTTTGGCTTCCCCAAGGTTCAACAAGAGTGCGCGTGGTGCGCACTCTTCGAACTTTATGCGCAAATATTTGGCGCCGCAAGGCATTTATGCCCTGCGCCGGTTGGTCAGATTTGCGGGATAACGTGCGTCCCGCGGCGCCTGCCGGCGCGCGGGCGCTCACTTATTCGCCGAGGTAAGCGGCCCTGACGCGCGGATCGTTCAGCAGCGCTTTCGCGTCGCCGTTCATGGTGACGTTGCCCGACTCCATGACGTAGCCACGGTTGGCAATGCCAAGTGCGCGGCTGGCGTTCTGCTCGACCAGCAGCACCGTCACGCCGCGGGCTGAAACGTCCTTGACCACTTCGAAGATCTTGTCGACCATGATGGGCGAAAGGCCCATGGAGGGCTCGTCCAGCAGCAGCACCTTGGGGCGGCTCATCAATGCGCGGCCCATGGCCAGCATCTGCTGTTCACCGCCCGACATGGTGCCGGCCAGCTGGTCCTTGCGTTCACGCAGACGGGGAAACAGCACAAACATCTTTTCCATGTCTTCGGCGATGCCCGCCTTGTCGCTACGGATGTAGGCGCCCATCTGCAGGTTTTCGGTGATGGTCATGCGGGTGAAGACGCCGCGGCCTTCCGGCACCATGGCCAGGCCCTCTTTCACCAGGTCCCAGGCGCCGCGGCCCTTGATACTCTTGCCCAGGTATTCAATGTCGCCGCCCAGCATCGGCAGCGTGCCGGTGATGGCTTTCATGGTGGTGGTCTTGCCGGCCCCGTTGGAGCCAATCAGGGTGACCAGTTCGCCGTCGTTGACTTCGAAGTCAACGCCCTTGACCGCCTGGATGCCGCCGTAAGCGACCTTCAGGCCGGTCACTTTAAGGAGTGTGTTTGCCATGTTCTTGCTTTCCTTCAATGACCTGTGCCCAGATAGGCGGTGATCACTTTTTCGTCTTTTTGTACGTCCGCGGGCGCGCCTTCGGCAATCTGCTTGCCGTAATCGAGCACGGTGACGCGGTCGCACAGGCCCATGACCAGCTTCACGTCGTGTTCGATCAGCAGGATGGTGCGGTTGTCCTTGCGGATGCGGTCGATCAGCTCGCGCAGCTGCACTTTTTCGGTCGCGTTCATGCCGGCGGCCGGCTCGTCGAGCGCGATCAGCTGCGGGTCGGTGGCCAGGGCCCGGGCAATTTCCAGGCGGCGCTGGTCACCGTAGCTCAGGGTGCGGGCCTTGAAGTCGGCGTATTTGCCGATGCCGACATAGTCGAGCAACTCCTGCGAGCGCTTGGCAATGGCGGCTTCTTCGTGCTTGAAACCAGGAGTGCGCAGCACGGCGCCGATCAGGCCCGAATTGGTACGGATATGACGGCCGACCATGACGTTTTCGAGGGCGGTCATGTCGGCAAACAGGCGGATGTTCTGGAAGGTCCGGGCAATGCCGGCCTTGGCCACTTCGTGCACCGCCGTCGGCTTGTAGGGCTTGCCGGCGAGCTCGAAGGTGCCGCTGTCGGGTGTGTAAAGGCCCGTCAACACATTGAAGAAGGTGGTTTTACCGGCGCCGTTGGGGCCGATCAGGCCATACACCTGGCCACGCTCGATATGGATGCCGACATCGGAAAGAGCCTGCAAACCGCCGAAGCGCTTGGAGACACCCGAGACTTTAAGAATGGTTTCGCTCATGTCCATTCTCCTTAGGGGTTGATTGACTGGATAGGGTCCGGGCCGACGGGCTTGTTCAGCGACTTGCCGTGCTCGGAAGCGGGCCACAGGCCGCGCGGACGCATCAGCATGACGCTGATCATGGCCAGCGCGATCAGCAGCTGGCGCAGGATGGCGGAGTCAAGCCGGCCGTCGGTCATGGCTTGCAGTGGGCCGGCCACATGGCGCAGCACTTCTGGCAGCGCGGCCAGCAGCAAGGCACCCAGAATGACGCCGGGCAAATGGCCGATGCCGCCCAGCACCACCATGGCGACGATCATGACCGACTCCATCAGGCTGAAGGATTCGGGAGACACAAAACCCTGGAAGGCGGCAAACATGGAACCCGACACGCCGCCGAAAGTGGCGCCCATGCCGAAGGCCAGCAGCTTCAGGTTGCGAGTGTTGATGCCCATGGCCTTGGCGGCGATTTCGTCTTCACGGATCGCCATCCAGGCGCGGCCGATGCGGGAATTTTCCAGGCGGTGGCAAACCACAACCGAGACGATCACCAGCACCAGGAAGAGGTAGTAATACATCGACACCGAGTTGACCTCGAAGCCGAAAAACTCATGCGGCTTGCCCAGATCGAACCCGAAGAACTTCATCGAGTCGATCTGGTTGATGCCCTTGGGACCGTTGGTGAGGTTGATGGGGCGGTCCAGGTTGTTCAGGAACACGCGGATGATTTCACCGAAACCCAGCGTGACGATGGCGAGGTAATCGCCGCGCAGCTTGAGGGTCGGGGCGCCCAGCACCACGCCGAAGAATCCGGCGAGGGCCGCTGCGGCCGGGATGATCGCCCAGATCGGCAAATGCAGCCCGTTCGGAAACTGCGCCGCAATCCAGGGAAAGGCGTCGGCCAGGTGCGGCGAGCCGAGCAGCGCGAACAGGTAGGCGCCGACCGCGAAGAACGCGACATACCCCAGGTCCAGCAGGCCGGCGTAGCCGACCACGATGTTCAGGCCCAGGGCCAGCAGCACATACAGCAGCGCCATGTCGACAATGCGCACCCAGGCGTTGCCGCCCTGCTGCAGGATCAGGGGCAGCACCAGCAGTGCCGCCGCGACGATCAGGAAGGTAATGAGTTTTTTCGATTTGACAGAATTCATGATTGTTCTCCTTGTGTACCGGATGGACGCGGCGTCACGCCCGGTCCGCTACACGCTCACCCAGCAAGCCTGAAGGCCGTAGCGTGAGCACAAAAATCAGCACGATGAAAGCAAAAATGTCGGAGTACTGGCTGCCCAGCACGCCGCCCGTCAGCGGGCCGATGTAGCCGGCGCCGATGGATTCGATCAGGCCCAGCAAAATGCCGCCAAGCACCGCGCCGCCCAGGTTGCCGATGCCGCCGAACACAGCCGCCGTGAAGGCCTTCAGGCCGGGCAGGAAGCCCATGGTGTGCTGCACCGTGCCGTAGTTGGAGGCGTACATGACGCCAGCCAGCGCGGCGAGGATGGCGCCGATGATGAAGGTGGCCGAGATGACGGTGTCGGGGCGCACGCCCATGAGCGCCGCGACGCGGGGGTTTTCAGCGGTGGCACGCATGGCGCGGCCCAGCTTGGTGTAATGCACCAGCCACATCAGTACGGAAAGGGAGACAACGGTTGCGCCCAGGATGAAGAGCTGGGTCACGGTGATGACAGCACCGCCGACCTGGAAGGGCTCGGAAGGCAACAGCGTGGGATAGGGCTTGTAGTTGGGCTTCCAGATGATCATGGCCAGGGTCTGCAGCAATAGCGACATGCCGATGGCGGTGATCAGCGGGGCCAGTTTGGGGGAGTTTCGCAAGGGCCGGTAGGCGATTTTCTCAATCGCGAAATTGAGGGCGCCGCACACCACAAAGGCGATCAACAGCGAAATCAGCAAAATAATCCAGCCCGGCGTGCCCGGCATGGAATCCTGCATCAGACCAATGATGGTCCAGCTGGTCAAAGCCCCCACCATCAGCACTTCGCCGTGTGCGAAGTTAATCAGGTTAATGATGCCGTACACCATGGTGTAGCCCAAGGCGATCAAGGCATACATGCTGCCCAGCACCAGACCATTGATGATCTGCTGTAGCAATATTTCCATAACTCACTCTCCGTCCGTTTGATGAAATCGCCAACTCCGCCTGGCGGCCACCATCCACCGGGATCGCCGGTGACTGGCTTGAGTTAACAAAAAGCCCGCCTATCAAAGCCGGATGGCTGGTGAAGTTGGCGAGCTAATCCGCAAATTGTAGCCAAGCGTCTCTAGCGAGAATCGAGCCAGCGGTGCGGTTTTCGCGGGGTTTACCCTTGAGAAAGTGAAATTTTCGGGTCGAATTCACCTTTATCAGCGGCTTTTGTTTTTTATCAGTTTTTCTTATTGTTCTTAATTTTCAACTCATTTAACTTATCCGCTATGCGTATCTCCAGTCCTCTGTTGACGGGGCGATAGAAACCTGGAGGTGACATGCCTTCCGGAAAATAATTCTCACCCGCGGCAAAGCCGTCTTCCTCATCGTGGGCGTAACGGTAGTTTTTGCCGTAATCGAGCTGTTTCATGAGCTTTGTTGGTGCATTGCGCAAATGCAGGGGCACCGGGCGGGTGCCGTCCTTGCTGATGAAAGCCTTGGCTTCGTTGAAGGCCTTGTAGACCGCATTGGACTTGGGCGCGACCGCCAGATAGATGACGCACTGGGCCAGCGCCAGCTCGCCCTCAGGGGAGCCGAGGCGTTCGTAGACTTCCGCAGCATCCAGCGCCATGCGCAAGGCACGCGGGTCGGCCAGCCCGATGTCTTCGCTGGCCATGCGCACCAGCCGGCGCGCCATGTAGCGCGGTTCGGCGCCGCCGTCGAGCATGCGCATGAACCAGTAGAGCGCGGCATCGGGGTCGGAACCGCGCACCGACTTGTGCAGCGCCGAGATGGTGTCGTAGAACTGTTCGCCGCCCTTGTCGTAGCGCCGCATCCGCTCGCCCAGTACCTTGAGCAGCCAGACGTCGCCGACGTCGGTCACTTTTTCGGCCTTGGCCGCCACGCTGAGGGACTCGAGCGTGTTCAAGAGGCGGCGGGCGTCGCCGTCGGCATAGGCAACCAGCCTGTCAACGGCTTCATTTGCTATTGTTTCGATAGCTGGTAGCGCATGCTCAGCAAGCACCTTGGCCACTATTTGCTTGAGATCTGCCTCCTCCAGCGGCTGCAACACATACACCACGGCGCGTGAAAGCAAGGCCGAATTCACCTCGAACGAAGGGTTTTCGGTGGTGGCACCGATGAAGGTGAAAAGGCCGCTTTCCACATGCGGCAAAAAAGCGTCCTGCTGGCTTTTGTTGAAGCGGTGCACCTCATCGACGAACACAATCGTGCGCTTGCCGCCCTGCCCCTGCCAGACAGACGCCTGCTCGACTGCCTCCCGGATGTCCTTGACGCCGCCCAGCACGGCGGAGATGGTGATGAAGTGAGCATCAAAACTGCTCGCCATGAGCCGCGCGATGGTGGTCTTGCCGACGCCGGGCGGTCCCCAGAGGATGCAGCTGTGCGGCTGGCCTGATTCAAATGCGATGCGCAGCGGCATGCTTTCGCCCAGCAGATGCTGCTGGCCGATGACCTCGCCCAGCGACTGGGGGCGCAAGCGTTCTGCTAGAGGTTGGCTCTTCGTTGGCATAAGGGATACATGTGCGGCATCTAGTTAGCGCAAGGGGTTCTTTAGTGTCTGGTCAGCGCTGCCTGGGGGCCGCAAACAGCTTGCGGTTGCGCACACCGATAATCACTACTGGCTCATCAATTCATCAAAAACTGCGGTAAATCCTTATGAAACTCAATATTGGTTGCGGTCACAACAAGTTTGCCGGATATGTCAACGTGGACGCATTTCAGGAATGCAACCCGGATGTAGTTTTTAACGTAGAAGTCACTCCGTGGATGTGGGACGACAGTTCAGTCGATGCCGTCATTTTTAATCATTCTCTTGAGCACATGGGCCAGCAATCCAGTGTTTTTCTGGGCATCATGAAAGAACTCTATCGCGTATGCAAAAACAGTGCTGTCATTGAAGTTAACGTACCCCATCCCAGGCACGACAATTTCATCAGCGATCCTACGCACGTGCGAATCATCACCCCCGCCCTGTTTGCACTGTTCGATAAAAAAAACAATGACGAGTGGAAATTGAAGGGCTTCCCCAACTCACCCTTTGCCCATTATCTGGGGGTAGATTTTGTGACCACTGATGTGGAAGTAGTGATCGCCGATCCTTATAGCCAGATGTTTTCGGACGGGAAGCTTTCAGGCGAAGAGCTGGAAATCATGGCGCGCGAAAAAAACAACATCCTCTCGGAATACAGAATCAAACTGTCAGTGAGAAAGCCAGAAAACCGGGTTTGATGACCACCATGAATCCGGGAATTGAAACCGGCATGGGAAAACCACCGCAGGCGGTTACTGGCGAATCAGGTCCGCCCCAGCCGGCGTCTTGAACTGGAAGCTCGCAGGGCCAAGTGCAGGGTTAATCTCGAACTGACTGAAGGTCATCACTGACTTCTGGCCGAAGCTGTCAAGGATTTCCAGCATGGCGAGTTCGCTGCCCTTCCCGGTCGGTTTAAAACCGATGCTAATGCTCTGCAACTGGCCGTCTTTGGTTTTGGGCTTGGCCTGTATCCACTGCAAACCATCTCTGTCAGGCAAGGAAGCCAGGTTGAAATCGGCTTGCAGGCCCTTGAGGTCAGCAGCAGCGGCGATCACGGCGGCCGGGGTTCCGTTGAGTACCTGGGCGAGCTTGCGCGAGGTGACCTGGTTCAGGTCTGCGTCATAGAGCCACAGGGTCTGGCCGTCGGCCACGATGGTTTGCTCAAAAGGTTTTTTATAGACAAAGCGGAAACGGTTGGGCCGCGAAAACTCAAACGTGCCGTTCGACGTCTTGCTGCGTGCAGCCTGGCCGTCCTTGCCGGGCGCAGTCACCACTTGGGTGAACTCGGCGCGGCCGCTGCTGACGGTCTTCACGAAAGTTTCGAGGCTTTCCAGGCCGTCGGCCCATACGGAATGGGCGCAAGCAGCTATCAAAATAGTAGCAAAATATTTCTTCATGATCGTCACTCCGCCCGTGAGGGCACCAGGATTTCGCGCTGGCCGCTGCCGCTCATGGCGCTGACCAGCCCGGCTTTTTCCATGTCTTCGACCAGCCGCGCCGCGCGGTTGTAGCCGATCTTGAGATGACGCTGCACCAGTGAAATGCTGGCTTTGCGGTTTTTCAGCACGACTTCCACGGCCTGGTCGTACATCGGGTCTTTTTCACCTCCGCCGTTGCCGCCATTACCGCCATCACCCAGCAGGTCGCCGTCCTCGCCATCGACCGTGCCGCCTTCCAGAACGCCATCGATGTAATTGGGTTCGCCCTGCAGCTTGAGGTAGGCCACCACGCGGTGTACTTCATCATCGCTCACAAACGCACCATGCACCCGAATTGGAAAGCCTGTACCACTCGGCATGTAAAGCATGTCACCCATTCCTAACAATGCCTCAGCGCCCATCTGGTCAAGGATGGTCCGGCTGTCGATCTTGCTGCTGACCTGGAAAGACAGGCGGGTCGGGATATTGGCCTTGATCAGGCCGGTAATCACATCCACACTTGGCCTCTGGGTAGCCAGCACCAGGTGGATGCCGGCGGCCCGGGCTTTTTGCGCCAGGCGGGCAATCAGTTCCTCAATCTTCTTGCCGACCACCATCATCAGGTCGGCCAGCTCGTCGATCACCACCACGATGTAGGGCAGGCGCTCCAGCGGCTCGGGTTGCTCGGGCGTGAGGCTGAAGGGGTTGTAGATGAATTCGCCCTTGGCCTTGGCCTCGTCGAGCTTGGCGTTGTAACCGGCCAGGTTGCGCACGCCCAGCTTGCTCATGAGCTTGTAGCGCTTTTCCATTTCGGCCACACACCAGTTCAGGCCGTGGGCGGCCTGGCGCATGTCGGTGACCACCGGCGCCAGTAAATGCGGAATGCCTTCATAGACACTCATCTCCAGCATCTTGGGGTCGATCAGCAGCAGCCGCACGTCACGTGCATCGGCCTTGTAGAGCAAGCTCAGGATCATGGCGTTGATGCCGACCGACTTGCCCGAGCCGGTGGTACCGGCCACCAGGCAATGCGGCATCTTGGCAAGATCAGCCACCACCGCAGCGCCGCTGATGTCCTTGCCCAGACCGATCGTGAGCATGGACTTGGCTTCGTTGTAGACCTGCGATCCCAGAATTTCACTGAGCTTGATGGACTGGCGCTTGGCGTTGGGCAGCTCCAGCGCCATGTAGTTTTTGCCGGGAATGGTTTCGATCACGCGAATGGAAACGAGGCTGAGGGCGCGCGCCAGATCCTTGGCCAGGTTGACAACCTGCGAACCCTTCACGCCCGTGGCGGGTTCGATCTCATAACGTGTGATGACGGGGCCGGGAGCGGCGGCCACGACACGCACCTCGACGCCGAAATCTTTCAGCTTTTTCTCGATCAGGCGCGAGGTCATTTCCAGCGTCTCGGGCGCCACGGTTTCCTGGCGCGTCAGCGCACCGTCCAGCAGATCAACCTGCGGGAGCTTGGAGTCGGGCATTTCACTGAAGAGCGGCTTTTGCCGTTCTTTTGCCACGCGCTCGCTTTTGGGAATGTCCACAAGCACGGGCTCGATCAGGACCGGCACCGGGTGGTGCTCTTCAATCTCGATGCGCTCGTCTATCAAGGTCTCTTCGCGCTCGCGCGCAGCCAGCTTGCCGAAGGCGAGGTCTTCGGCGATTTCGCGCTTTTCGCGCCGGGAATCAATCAGGTTGTCAATCCAGGCGCCGACACGCAGGGCCACATGCGCCCAGGAAAAGCCGAACACGGCGGACACGGCAATCACGCCGAGCGCAATGAAAACCAGGCCCGAACCAGCAAAGCCCAGCCATTTCTCACCCTGCGTTCCAGCCAGGTAACCCAGCACGCCGCCAGCGTGGCCGGGCAACCTGAACTCAAAACGATACAGCCGGGACCATTCCAGCGCCGCGCTGGCCAGTAAAAGCAGGAGCAGGCTCAGCCAGAACCGGATCCGGCCGGCGGAGTGGGATGAATCGGCAGCAAGGGGTTCGCCGCGAAGCCAGCGCGCCAATGAAGACAGCCAGACCTGTGCGCCTGCCGCCAATGCCCACCAGACGGAAAAGCCCAGCAGGAAATAGCTCGCATCTGCCAGCCATGCGCCCAGGCGGCCACCCCAATTGCGGGCCGCAGCTTGGGCGCCGCCCAGGACGTCCGCGGTACCGGATGTTGACCAGGCAGCGTCTTGCGATGAATAGCTGAGCAATGCCGCGAGCCAGAAAATCAGGCCGAGCAGACCCAGAATCAGGCTGACTTCATGGGCAAAGCGTTTGATGCCGCTGGGCGCGCCCGCGGCTGGGGAATTTCTGGAGTTCAGGGTGTCGAGTGAGTAAGTCATGGCCCGGCTAGTACTGCGAGCCGGAAGTAGCGAGACAAAATGAAAGGGATGGATTCGTGCCCAGAGCAAGGCGCGAGCCGCAGCGAAGGCTATTTGCCTTCGCAAGGCTTGCAACGCCGCCATGGGTACGAAGACGCGCTTTCATGTTTCGATATTTCCGGGTTGCAGTACCAAGCTTACCGCAGTTGGCTAAGGGCTTTGAGGGGCGCCAGAGACGCCAAACCGTACGGCAGGGGTCTGCCAGGGCCCTATCCCAGCGTATGAAGACGCTCTTTCACCAAAAGCGAGCCATCGTCGCGGGTTTCGATGAATCCGCGCTCTTCAAGATCCTTCATCACCCGGCTGACCATTTCGCGCGAAGCGCCGACCATCTTGGCCAGATCCTGCCTTGAAACCTTGTCGCGGATCACGGCATTTCCGCTGCCGTCTTCATTGGCGAATTCGAGCAACGCCCTGGCCACACGGCCATACACATCCATCAGGGCCAGCGATTCGATCTGGCGGTCTGCATGGCGCAGTCGCTGGACCAGCCCCTTCAGCACGGCATAGGCCATGGAGCTGTTTTCCGGAAGGCAACGCGCAAACTCCAGGCGGCCCAGGATCAGGGCATCGGTCTGGATCTCGGCGCGCACCGTGGCGGAGTGAGGTTCGTTGTCGATCAGGCTCATTTCACCCACATAGTCGCCGGGGTGCATGGTGGCCAGAATGACCTCGCGGCCACGGGAATCCGTGGTGATGACGCGTGCGCGGCCGGTCAGGATGATGGAAAGGGCGTTGGATTTTTTGCCCTGTTCCACGATAGGCTCGCCGCGCTTGAACCGGCGCTTGACCACGGTATCGGCGACCGATGCAGCCTGGCTGGCAGTCAACACGGAAAAAAGAGGGACCCGGCGAATCAATTCCAGGTTAGACACCATCGTCGTCATAGCAGATATCTCCCAACCTCACATCCGACGGCTAGTCGCGTGAGTTCTTACAATGGCACGCAATCTCATAAGAAATCAAATGCCTGAAAAGTACCAGCAGCTGTTTTTACTTGACGCTGCACTTATGCGGCATGACTCTACATGAGTTCTTACACTTTCCCAATCAGTTTTTCATCATGAAACATTCCAGAGTCCTCATCCTCGGTTCAGGGCCTGCGGGTTACACCGCAGCCGTCTACGCAGCGCGCGCCAATCTCAACCCGGTATTGATCACCGGCATTGCGCAAGGCGGCCAGCTCATGACCACCACCGAGGTCGACAACTGGCCCGCCGACGTGCATGGCGTGCAGGGGCCCGACCTGATGCAGCGCTTCCTGGAGCACGCCGAGCGCTTCAAGACCGAGATTATTTTTGACCACATCAACAAGGTCGACTTCAGCAAACGCCCCTTTACCCTGACGGGCGACAGTGGGACTTACACCTGCGACTCGCTGATCATCGCCACCGGTGCCTCCGCCAAATACCTGGGCCTGGAGTCGGAGACGGCATTCATGGGCCGCGGCGTTTCCGGCTGCGCCACCTGTGACGGCTTCTTCTACCGCGGGGAAGAGGTCTGCGTGGTGGGTGGCGGCAACACCGCCGTCGAAGAGGCACTGTATTTATCCAACATCGCCAGCAAAGTCACGCTGGTACACCGCCGCGACAAATTCAAGGCCGAAGCCATCCTGATCGACAAACTGCACGAAAAAGTGGCCGCGGGCAAGATCGAGCTCAAACTGCACCACACGCTGGAGCAGGTGCTCGGTGACGCTTCAGGGGTGACCGGCGTCCGCCTGAAGAGCACAAACAGCGATGCCTCGCAGGACATCACCCTCAAAGGCTGTTTTATCGCGATCGGCCACCAGCCGAACACAGACATCTTTGCAGGGCAGCTGGAAATGAAAGACGGCTACATCATCACCAAAACCGGCCTGCAGGGCTTTGCCACCATGACCAGCGTTCCGGGCGTCTTCGCTGCCGGCGATGTGCAGGACCATATTTACCGCCAGGCAATTACCAGCGCCGGAACAGGCTGCATGGCGGCGCTGGATGCCCAGCGCTTCCTGGAACAAGGCTCCTGAAAACCAGAGGAAGCGCTGACTTCCTCTTTTTGTCTCTTTTTTCCAGCTCTTTTGCCGCCCTGCCGAGGCTCTCAATCGGCAGAATTGGACCAAATCAGTTTTCAGGCTATAATCTATGGCTTAGCTGAGCATTTGCAGGTCTGTCTCGTGCAGATTTACCCTTTGCCAGCATCCGATTTCTAATTTTTTACGGAGAGTGCTCATGGCACGCGTCTGTCAGGTAACGGGCAAAGGCCCGATGGTGGGAAACAATGTTTCTCACGCAAACAACAAAACCAAGCGCCGGTTCATGCCTAATCTGCAGTACCGCCGCTTCTGGGTCGAAAGCGAAAACCGCTGGGTGCGCCTGCGCATCACCAGCGCCGGTCTGCGCTTGATCGACAAAAAAGGCATCGATGCAGTCCTGGTGGACCTTCGTGCCCGCGGTGAAGTCTAAGGAGAAGCATCATGGCTAAAGGCGCACGCGAAAAAATCAAGCTGGAATCGACTGCCGGCACGGGTCATTTCTACACGACCACCAAAAACAAGAAAACCACGCCCGACAAGATGCTGATCATGAAATTTGATCCCAAGGCACGCAAGCACGTGGAATACAAAGAAATCAAGCTGAAATAAATAGTTACGAGTCCGTGCCTAGTTAAAAACTACCCGCTCGGTCGGCACATCCAGATAAAGGACACCTCGGTGTCCTTTATTTTTTGGGATTTAGAAAACAAAACTCCCACCAATTAAGCAGGTTGCTACGCGGCTTGTTTGAATCCTGTCGAAATCTGGTCCACATAAGCCTAGCTGTGGTTTAAGTCTTACCACCAAGGCGGCACATCACGCACAGCGCCACAACGCAATCATCTGGCAAGCCAAATCCGCAACCAACTCAGGCTAACTCCAAGAGCAGAGTCATCGACGGAACTTTATAGACTATTTTCCAAATAGGGCCAGAAGGTTATGACGCCGGTTGCCGCTGCTGCGCAAGCCGCAATTAACACGCCGCCGGCGGCAAGATCCTTTGCGCATTTGACTGCCAATGAATATTGTGGCGACACAACATCGCAGAGCGACTCCACTGCAGTGTTCATGGCCTCTGCCATCCAAACCATGGTCATCGCACCAATCAGCCAGCGCCAATCGCCGGCGTCCACTCGGCACCAACCGGCCAGCCCCGTCACTAGTATTGTGGCGATGAGATGCAGCCATGCGTTGTGCTGTGTTTTAAGCATCAAGGCAATCCCCTCGAAGGCATAACCAAAGCTCTTGAGGCGTGCGACCAGAGTGAATCGTTGCGCCGCGCGGGCATGAGGGACTTCTTTCATTTCCCATCCTTCCTGTTTACCAAGCGCCAAGCCTGGGCAACACATGAACGTCGAACGGTGCACACCTGCATAACCTGCAACCCATACAAGCAGCCCCATACCGTGGCCATCAAAATACAGCAACCCATCACAGCGCGCCGGCCGGCTCTAGCGTCACACAGGTGCGCCCAGCAAGCGGAATCTGCAAGCACACATTTCCCATGCCATCAGCCAGAACCTGCGTCAGGCATGCGCCTGTGACCCGATAAGGTGCCAACGGACGCAAGCCCGACACGCCCAAGCTCTTAATGCCATCACCGGCTCCGCCGTACAGCACCGCTTGCAAAGAGCTGCTTACAGCATCGGAGTGCGCAGCTGCAACCAGCACATCGGGATAGGACAGGGGTTCCAATCTGGGACCTTTTGATGGAAGCGGGTTACTGATCAGGTTTCGAAAGCTGTCGCGCCCTCCCGAGTGCGCCATCAGCTCGACACCATGCGCCCATACCGAGGCCTTATTCCTGTGGGCGACCCCGTGACTGAGAGTAGTTGGACACTCGTACTCCAGGGCATCCATGCAGTTTTGATACACACACTCATCGCCCAACTCTGCCGCCGCCAAGGCCGTCGCTGCGTAAGCACTCCCTCTTGAGAAACCATAGTTTCCCGTATCGATGGGCCAGAATTCACTGCGTCGAAGTCGCTCATGACTATCGAACATCTGACGTCTCAACAACAGCCATTGGCGACGCGCCAGGTCAGGTTCCAGCGCATTCAAAAAGTAGCAGGGCATCGCCAGGGGCATTGCGCCACCAATGGCGGGCAAGGCCAATCCCGTGTACGTAGAACGGCATGGCACGTAGCGACCCATGCCATCCAGAAACTCCGCGTCCAGATGCCGGCGAAACTCTGGCGCGTGACCGGCCCATTTCATCTGACCGTACTGCGCATCGTGGGCACGCAATGCCGCGGCTCCCATTGTGTTGCACAGGGGATAGACCCAGTTGGGCTCGCAGGCCATCAAATAGAAGGGTGAACGTTCGTATTCTTTTTCCAAACTGGACAGCAAGGACTCAAAACTGTGTTCGTAGCGTTTTCCGTTCGGATGCACCAGCGTAAAGGCACCTTTTTTCGAAAACTCCTGACTTCCTGTGCTTGCCTGGAACAAGGCCATCTGCAGCGCCACGAAGCCCGTGTACATGATGTTTTCACGGGCAGCAGGGTCGGAGTTCCACCGCAAGTTTCCCCATAGATTTTCCAGCGACCAGTAGGCCCATGCGCGATGCTGTGTCTGCTTGTTCAGCAACCTGCTTTGCGCGTCGCTCATGTACCCGCCTAACGCAGGCGTGAAGCGTGCCTGCGTCAAGGCAATGCCATAAGCCAGAAAGTTGACTTGATACCGAAGCGCCGCCGTCTGAAATTGATCGCGTTGCTCGAATCCCGAAAATTCATCGAAAGGTTGCAGAGCCCGATCGAGTGCGAACCTCAGACGACGCAGATGCGCCAAAGACATTTCCGGTTTTTGCCTTGATGATTGGGCTGTGAAGATCACGTCCAATCGAGCCATTTGTCGAACTAGGTAATCGTTATCGATGCGCCTTTGCCGGCCTGAGAACATAAACCAGGCCAGCATCAACAGGCAGCCCGCCGCAGCAGACAGCGCGAGCACGCAGTACACATTAAGAACCACACCTGGCTGAATTGCACCATGGCTCATGCTCGCGGCCCAAAACGCCGAACCGAGCCAAACAAGCGGAGGCAGCAACACATTGCCCGTGCCAAACCAGACCAACAGCGCAAACGCCAAGGCACCAACCGAGCACAGCCAGGCGGCTATATGACCTATGCCACGGCCTGTGCAGATATCGGCGTGCGCCAGAAATCCGCCGCCCGGCACCATCAACCCCAAGCCGAAAATCTGCAAGCCATCCTGATGCCCGAAAAGCAGCAAAGTCGAGCCGCCCGCAACGAGCAGCAGATACAGTTTTAAAAGTCGGACAGTCTTTCTTGTCGTTACCGGACCGAAAATTCGTGTGTATGGCGGAAGAGCAGCGACGCTACGGATTGAACTCACAGACCGACCTTTCTTCGAAATGAAAACACCAGGTTGATGCACTCGGCTTTCGATAGGTGCAGTCTGATACGCGCCTGTGAGGTCTTGATGAACTGTATGAAGTAGGTGTGAAGTCGACCGCCAGACGATCAATTACGCTGCATCGACCCAATAGCCCGTTTTGAGTTGCGGGTGTGTGAATCTGCATCAAGGGTGCGCCGCTGTTTCCGCGATTCTTGCCTCGAGTATTGGCAAACAGCCGGTTTCCTGGAGGAAGAACCTCAAGCACTACGACCTGCCGTTGGCAGCGTTTGGCTCGTCAGTGGGCGCGACCACCAGCTGTCGAATGTGGGGACAGCGCTTTCACCTCGAGAGTGTGTCAGGTTCAGCGCAATTCACGTGAGAAGGCTCTTCTGTGTGCAGAAGATGACGAATCTCGAACGCCCTGATCAGTGCGCTGGTAGCGACCCTACCATTACCAAATCTTGGGGCGCTCGATCATGGAACTCGTACCTTGCGCCGAACAATAAAAAACCGCTCCTGGATTTCTCCGGAAGCGGCCTTGAAGTTTCGACCGGGTGACCAGGTCGGATATGTAGCGTCAGGTCAGGTGCGGGCAGCCCGCAGCTTCATCGAGAATTCGCGCAAGGCGGCGATACCGCTTTCCTCAGCACGGTGGCACCAGGCCTGCAGGTCCGCAGCCAGCTGCTCACGGGAAGCGGAAGTGGTCAGCCACATCTGGCGCAGTTCTTCCCGCATGGTGACCATCTTGTCCAGCACGGGGTGTTCGGCGCGGGCCTGCGCCAGCTGGGGTTTGGCGGCGGCCGGCACCTTGTCGTCATCGCGGTGCAGCCAGCGATTGGCTGCGCGCAACACGGACACGTCGGCTTTCTTGGCCTTCAGCACTTCGAGTTCGGCCCTGCCGGCGCGGCGCAGTTCGCGCGCGAAACCCGCCATGACTTCGTAGCGATGGGCGATCAGGGCTTCCAGGGTTTTTTCATCTGCCACAGGCTGGATGGAACCCAGCTGGAGCTTGGGCGGGACCTTCTTGACGGAGGCCAGGCCTACTTTTTCCATGGCACGGATATACACCCAGCCGATGTCGAATTCGTAGGGCTTGACCGAGAACTTGGCCGATGTCGGGTAGGTGTGATGGTTGTTGTGCAGCTCTTCGCCGCCAATCATGATGCCCCAGGGCGAAATGTTGGTGCTGGCATCAGGCGCCTCAAAATTGCGATAGCCCCAATAGTGGCCAATGCCGTTGATGATGCCGGCTGCGGTCACGGGGATCCAGGCCATTTGCACGGCCCAGACAGCCAGGCCTGCAGCACCGAAGAGCGCCAGGTCGATGATCATCATCAGGCCCACGCCCTGCCAGCTATAGCGGGTGTAGACGTTGCGCTCAATCCAGTCATTGGGCGTGCCGTGGCCGAACTTGGCCATGGTTTCCTTGTTTTTGCTTTCGGCGCGGTACAACTCGGCGCCTTCCCAGAAAACCTTCTTGATGCCGTAAGCCTGCGGGCTGTGCGGATCTTCAGATGTTTCGCACTTGGCGTGGTGCTTGCGGTGAATGGACACCCACTCCTTGGTGACCTGGCCCGTACCCAGCCAGAGCCAGAGGCGGAAAAAATGCGAAGGAATCGCGTGCAGGTCCATGGCGCGGTGCGCCTGGTGACGGTGCAAGTAGATGGTGACGCTGGCAATGGTGATATGGGTGGTCACCAGCGTGTACAACACGATTTGCCACCAGCTGGCGGCAAGCAACCCATTGGCAAGCCAGTCGAGGGCCGCATCAAACAAGATCATAAAAATCCTTTAAACAATCCGAAGCAGTCGCCCATCCAGATGTGTCTCCAGGCGCTGCAAAAAATAACCACTTATTGTAAGGCGATCCCCCACAAATACCAAGTCACTTTCGGCACAGGATCCAAGGTCAAAACAGTGCGAAAAATCACGAATGAATATGTAACTTCGGCCTATCTGTCGTCTTTTGTCGCCAAAAATATCACGACTTTTGCCATACTGCTGCGAAAAACCCGTCCGTCTGATGCAGGTAAGGCCAGAGCCGAAGGTAGGGTCCGCGGCAGAGCTTTTCCGCGTGTTCCACCCCCAGATGAGTCAACAAGGGCCCTGTTTCAAGGACGTTGAACTCTTTATTCGCCTCACTGAAGGCTTCAGCGATGGCTTCGTTTTCTTCACGCAAAACGCTGCAGGTCGCGTAAACCAGGCGTCCGCCGGGCTTTAGAAGCCGCGCAGCGCTCTGCAAAATGGCAGCTTGCTTGGCCCTGAGCTCTTCAATCGCCTTGGGCGTCTGCCGCCATTTGAGGTCAGGATTGCGCCGCAGGGTGCCCAAGCCCGAGCACGGGGCGTCCACCAGGACCCGGTCTATCTTGCCAGCCAGACGCTTGATCCGGTCGTCACGCTCATGGGCAATGGCCACCGGATGAACATTGGAAAGGCCGCTGCGCGCCAGCCGCGGCTTGAGCGCATCCAGCCGGTGCCCCGACGTATCAAACGCATAAAGGCGCCCGGTATTGCGCATGGAAGCCCCCAGGGCCAAGGTCTTGCCACCTGCCCCGGCACAGAAGTCGACCACCATCTCACCGCGCTTGGCATCGACCAGCAGGGCCAGCAGCTGCGAGCCTTCATCCTGCACTTCAATGGCGCCACGCGTAAAGGCATCCAGTTTGCCCAGCTGGGGCTTGCCGTCGGCAATGCGCAGGCCCCAGGGCGAATACGGTGTTGCTACGGTTTTGATAGCTGCTTTCGCAAGCTCCTTCTGGACTTCAGCCCGTTTGTCCTTGAGCGTGTTGACGCGCAAATCAAGTCCGGCCGGTGCGTTCAGGCTCTCGACCAGCGGCCAGAAATCGTCGCCCAGCTGCTCTTTCAACGGATCAACCAGCCACTGCGGGAGGTTGTGGCGATGCAGCTCCATCAGGTCCGATGGTTTGACCTGGTCGCAACGCGCCAGCCAGTCTTTTTCCTGGTCGGTCAGCGCACCCATAAGAAAGTCGCGGTCCGCTGCGAAACCAAGAATCGCAAGACGCCGCTCCGGCGCGCCGCTGCCATGCTGGGCCAGATAGGTATAAAGATTTTTCTTGCGCAGAACACCGTAAATCGTTTCCGCCACGGTGGCGCGTTCACGCGGGCCGAGGCGATAGTCGCGGAAATAGCGCGACACCACCATGTCGGCGGGATGATCAAATTTGAGGACCTGCTTGAGAAGCTCGGAACAACTGTCGAGTAAGGCTTTAGGATGCATAGCCTCCATTGTCCCACCGAGCCACCGCGCAATATTTTTAAACCCTGATCCCTCATGCCAGAAGCCACCGCACACGCATTGCCTCCCCTGATAGAAACCCCGCCCGGTCTGTACCGCCACTACAAAGGCATGCTGTATGAGGTAGTCGGCACCGTGCGTCACAGCGAAAGCCTGGAGCCCATGACTCTGTACCGCGCGCTCTACGGCGAAAAAGGGCTATGGGTGCGGCCTGCTGGCATGTTTAATGAAGAGGTCGTGATCGACGGGGTGAAACAACCGCGATTTGCCCGGCAACCTGGTTAAGCACCGCATCCCCAATAAAAGAAACGGCGACCGCCGCGCCGGGCCGCCCCAAGCAAGGCCAGCCCCTGTCTCATAGGAAAGGGGCAGCGAACGCCGAAGGCACGTAGCGGCGGAGCGTGGGGGCCATCTCACCGATAATCATGGGTTATGTCCGAAACCCAAGCTTCCACTGAAATCGAAAAACAGGTCAAGCGCCGCCGCACGTTTGCCATCATCTCCCACCCCGACGCGGGTAAAACCACGCTGACCGAAAAGCTGTTGCTGTTCTCGGGTGCAATCCAGATCGCCGGCAGCGTCAAGGCCCGCAAGGCTGCGCGCCACGCCACCTCCGACTGGATGGAGATCGAAAAGCAGCGCGGCATCTCGGTCGCGAGCTCGGTCATGCAGATGGAATACCGCGACTGCGTCATCAACCTGCTCGACACACCGGGCCACCAGGACTTCTCCGAAGACACCTACCGTGTGTTGACCGCCGTGGACGCCGCGCTGATGGTGATCGACGCGGCCAACGGCGTTGAGCCGCAAACCCGCCGCCTGCTGCAGGTCTGCCGCGCGCGCAACACGCCCATCCTGACCTTCGTCAACAAGATGGACCGGGAGGTGCAGGATCCGATGAGCGTGATGGACGAGATCGAGCGCGAACTCGGCATGACGGTCATTCCCTTCACCTGGCCGGTCGGCATGGGCAAACTTTTCCATGGTGTCTACGACAGGCGCGAAGACCGCATGCGCGTCTTCAGCCCCGGCGAAGAAAAAGCCGGCGGCGACGATGAAATCCTGGCTGGCCTGGACAACGCCGAAGCCGCCAAGCGTTTTGGCGCCGAATACGCACAGGCACAAGGCGAAATCGAGCTGGTGGCCGGTGCCACGCCTGAATTCAACCGCGCCGAATTCCTTGCCGGCAAACAGACGCCCATGTTCTTCGGCTCGGCCATCAACAACTTCGGGGTGCAGGAAGTGCTGGACGCGCTGGTCGACCTGGCACCCGCACCCGCCGAACGGGAAGCCATCCAGCGCGTGGTGCACCCCGAAGAGAAAAAATTCTCCGGCGTGGTCTTCAAGATCCAGGCCAACATGGACCCGGCCCACCGCGACCGCATCGCGTTTTTGCGCGTGGCCAGCGGCGAATTCACCCGCGGCATGCGCCTGAAGGTGGTGCGCAGCGGCAAGGAGCTGCGCCCCAACACCGTGGTGAGCTTCATGAGCCAGCGCCGCGAGCTGCTCGACACCGCCTTCGCCGGCGACATCATCGGTATTCCCAACCATGGCGTGCTGCAGCTGGGCGACACGCTGACCGAAGGCGAAGCGCTGCAGTTCACCGGCCTGCCCTTCTTTGCGCCTGAAATGTTCCGCGCCGTCGAGGTGGCCGACCCGCTGCGCAGCAAGCAGCTGCGTGCCGGCCTCACGCAGCTGGGTGAAGAAGGCGCGATCCAGGTGTTCCGCCCGATTGCCGGCTCATTGCTGCTGCTGGGCGCTGTCGGCCAGCTGCAGTTTGAAGTGGTGGCTCACCGCCTCGAACATGAATACGGCGTCAAGGCCCGCATCATGGGCAGCAACTTCAACCTGGCCCGCTGGGTGACGTCCGAGGACCCGAACGAGCTCAAGAAATTCATGGACGCCAACGCCCACCGCGTGGCGCTGGATGCGGTCGATGCGCCCACCCTGCTGGTGGACCACAGCGCCACCCTGCGTGCCGTGGAGCAGCAGTGGCCCAAGATCAAGTTCCATGCACTGCGCGAGCACGCCGGGCTGGTTTTCCAGTCAAAAATGTAAGAACTTTTGGCCTGCAGGCCAATCAAGACTTGCGCAAGCAGCTATAAAATTCATAGCAACCGAGCGCGCATCCTGAAGCCCCGGCCTATTGGGCCTTGAGGAAGTCGCCCACTTCCAGCAAGATCAGTTCGTTGTCGTCCGCCTTGTTGGGTTCGCGGCTGCTGGAAAACGGCAGGTTGTTGTCGTTGCCCACCACGATGTGTGTGGCGTCCACCACGTCCACGTTTTCAATGGTGAAGAACGGGAAGGTCAGCACGCCGTTGTTCAGGGGCTTGCGCGCCAGCTTCGCCGGGTCGGCAATGGCCATCAAATCGATGTAGCCGATCTTGCGCAACGCACCGCCGGCATTGGCGTCGCTCAGCTCCACCTTGTAGACACGCTTGAACTTCGCAATGTCGTGGAAGCAGTCGATGCGTTTCTGACCTTCCGGGCAAGCCTTGTCGGCCGTGCCTTCGCCGTTGTCGCGCTCAATGATCAACCCGGTCGTGCCATCGATCATGTTGAAGTCGCCGATCGCGTGGCTGTTGCTCTCCAGCATGTATTTCCAGTGGCGGCCCGTCCAGGATTCGCTCTTCACGTCAAACTCCAGCACGCGCAGGTAGTCCTTGCCGCCCACGTTTTCATTGCCTTTGATGGCGGCGTCATACAGCGCGCCCTCGAGCAGCGCATACAGCTTGCTGCCGTCTTTCGAAGCTGCCATGCCTTCAAAACCCTTGGAGCGGCGAACCTGGAAATCCACCGCGCCGCCCGGCACGCCGGGAGTTGTCACGGCCGGATGGTCGGGCGAACGCACGGCCTTGCCGTCGACCAGCGTGTCAAACACCGCCAGCACTTTGCCCTTCATGTCGGCCTTGATCAGGAAAGGGCCGAACTCGTCGCCAATCCACAAGGCGCCACCGGCGAACTGGAAGCTTTCGGTGTCAAAGTCGCTGCCCGTGAGGTAGCGCTGCTTCGTGCCTTCATGGACGATGCGAAACGGCACTTTTCTATCGGGATCGTGCAGGAAAATCGTTTCCAGCCGCTTCAAGGCGCCGCCCTTGAAATCGACCTTGTAGCGGTTCAGGTACAGCATGGCATCCGGCGAATTGGCTTTGGAGCCAAAGCCGTTGTCGGTCAGGATCCAGAAGCTGCCATCGGGCATTTTCTTGATGCCGGAGTGGCCTTGCAGCGGCTGGCCCTTGAAAGGCACACTCACACCCGTAGGCCTGCCGGCAGACAGGCCTTCCACCGTGCCCAGCGCTTCCGTGCGCTTGCCATTGGTGAACTTGCCGCTGACCTGCAGGTCCTGCGGCGCATCTTTGGGCGCGGCAATAAATGATTGGGCAGGTACCACCACATGGCCGGCCAGTGTGGCCGGAAAGGCGGTCTGGGCTTGCAGCGGCGCAGCCAGCGCAACGGCTGCCAGCGCAGGAAAGATGGCTTTGAAGACAGATTTGAATGCGGGGCGCCGGTTGGCGGCAAAACGGGAAGAAGGCATGGGCAATCCACTGTTGATGAAAAGCGGATGGTGGCCAACGCATGTGACGCGCTGATTACACACAGCGCCCCCGCGTCCGCATCGGGTGTTTGCACGGCAGGGCTACGGCCTTCCGGGCAGGCCGTTTTTTGCAATAAGCTATACAGATGTATCGAACGGCAAGCCTGCGTGGTTTTTTCCTGATGTTGCTCTGCGCATTCTTCGGCGCAGCCCATGCACAGGTCTTTGACCGCCTGTACGAAGACAGTCCCACAATCACACTGGCCCAGCCGCTGCAATGGGTCGCGGTGCCCAAGGATTCCATCGAGTCACCTGATGCCTTGACGGCTGGCGATGCCGCAACCGGGCCGTGGAACTTTCAGCCCTATACAGACGACTCCATCCTTCCCACCTCGAACACGCAAGACGTCTGGGCCAGTTTTTCACTGCCGGCCACCGAAGCCCTGCAGACCTGGTACATCCGGATGCCGGGCCAGGCGATCTTCAAGGCGAGCCTTTTTTCGCGCAACCCGCAAGGCGGCTGGCTGGTCCAGTCCGCGGGCGAAGCGATTGCTCCGGCCGCATGGGCCTTGCGTACACGCGTGCCGAGTTTTGAACTGCAAACGCGCGGCGACGGCATGCAGACCTACTACCTGCGCTTTGAGCACCGCAGGGCCATCACGGCGCGGCCCATGCTGCTGTCGCCCATTGAGTACATCGACGGCGCGTCCCGGGTTGGCGTGGTGATCGGATTGATGTGGGGAATGTTCAGCCTGCTGGCCTTTCTGTGCCTGGCCGCGTTCGTCATGGCGCATAACAAGGTATTTTTGTGGTTCGGCGCCGTCGTGGTCACGCTCATGTTCACGCAGCTGGTGCTGATCGGCTATGGCGGCTGGCGCATCTGGCCGCACAGCGCACACCTGAACCAGGTCATGGGCTGGGTGCTGTCCTCGGTGAGCATGGCCGCCGGTGCATGGTTTTGCACCCAGGCCAGTTATGCCAAGAGCGGCTACCCGCGCATACACCGCCTGCTGCTTATCGTGGCGGCGGGCAGCCTGTTCATGGCCTGCCTGATGGCTGCCAGCCAGAACCTCGTGCCGCGAGATCTTCGCAACCTGTGGCTGGCGTTTTCCACCCTGGCCATCATGGGAAGCCTCTTGTGGATGTCGTTGCGGGGACAGACCTGGAACCTTCTCATCCTGCTGGGCGCCGCGCCCATCGGGCTGGCCGCGCTGGCCCGGCTTTCCTACAACGCGGGCTGGGTCTGGAATGTTGAAGCGGCACAGGCAGCCGGTGTCCTGTCGGCAATGATCGGCCTGCTCTGGGTTTTCCTCGTGCTGGCATGGCGCAGCCGGGCCGCACTGTTTGCCAACCACCGCAGCGCCGCGCTGGCGACATACGACCCGGCCAGCGGGCTGATGTTGCCGCGGATCATCGACGACAGGCTGCCGCCCATGCTGCTGCGCGCCCGGCGGCAGAAGTCGGCATTCGGCGTATTGATGTTGCGCTGGCTCGACCAGGCCCCGAGCCATGACGCGGCAAGCGACCAGAAGCGCGGTGCCGCACTTTCCCGCATCGGCGAAATCCTGCGCGGGGCAGCACGCGACGTGGACACCGTGGTTCGCCATGGCGAAAACGACTTCATGATGCTGATCGAAGGCCCGGTCAATCGCACCACCCTGTCCGAAGTTTCAACCAAGATCCTGGCCGACTGCATACGCGCATCGGAAAAGCTGGGCGAGGCCAATGCCTTTAACCTGCACGTCGCCCTCTGGCATGACACGCCCACCGCCCAGACAAGCGCTCAGGAAGTCGTTGAAAGGCTCAAATCCCGCCTGCACCAGATGGCCTCCGGAACAAAGCGCTATGTGCAGTTTGTCGACTCACCGAGCGATACAGTAAGTGCCGCGGGAGAAGACGTGAGCCGTCGGGAAGACCTGCTGGCCAAGATCAACGAAATTGAAATTTCACACCCGGCCCTGGCCAGCGAACAGGCTTCAGCCCCGGGCCGCTGACACCCTGGTGGCAGATTCAGGCGCCCTGGCCACAGGCAAGGGCAGCGCCGTCTTGTACCTGACCTGCTTGAGCGCAAAGCTCGAGCGTATCTTCTCGATGCCCGGAATCGGTGACAGTTGCTCCAGGATGAACTTCTCCAGCGCACCGATATCGGCCACAGCCACACGAATCAGGTAGTCGCTGTCGCCCGACATCAAATAGCACTCCATCACGTCGTCGTGCTCGGCGATGCGCCGTTCAAAGTCGGCCAGCGACTCCTTGCTTTGCGTGCGCAGACTGATGGAGATGAACACATTCAGACCCAAACCCAGCGCCGCCGCGTTGGCAATGGCCACATAGCGGTCGATCACGCCGCCGGCCTCCAGCGCCTTGACGCGGGCCAGGCACGGCGAAGGGCTCAGGTGCACGCGGCGCGCCAGCTCCACGTTGGTCAGCGAGCCATCCCGCTGCAACTCATCCAGAATCTTCAAATCAAGGTTATCGAGCTGCATCATCTTCAAAATTGATTATTTGCAGCATTTTATGCTTTTAAATGGCCTCTTACCCCGATATTGAAGCAACACCTTCCGGATGAATCTGCGTAAAGTGATTGGTGCCATGAACGATTCCACACCCCACCATTTACTGATGCAGGCCGCTTCTTACACCGATCCGTCCGCTGACCCTGACCCGCAGGAAACCGCCGAATGGCGCGAGGCGTTTGAAGCCCTTGCCCTTACGCAGGGCCCGGCCCGCGCACGCGAAATGCTGCACGAGCTGAGCCGCGTCGCGCGCAAGCAGCGCATCGGCTGGCAGCCCGAACTGGCCACGCCTTACGTCAACACCATTGGCGTAGACGAGCAGCCCGTGTTCCCCGGCGACCTGGCGATGGAAGAGCGCCTGGCCTCGCTGATGCGCTGGAATGCGCTGGCGATGGTCGTGCGCGCCAACCAGGCCGAGACCGGCGGCTCGGCCGAACTCGGCGGCCACATCGCCAGCTACGCCAGCGCAGCCGACCTGTTTGAAACCGGCTTCAACCATTTCTTTCGCGCACGCGAAGGCATCGGCCAAATTGACGGTGTTAACCAGCACCGCGGCGACCTGGTGTTCTTCCAGCCGCACAGCGCACCGGGCGTTTATGCGCGCGCTTACCTTGAAGGCCGCCTGGATGAGAAAGACCTGGGCTTTTACCGCCAGGAGTTGACCGCCCCCAGCCAGGGCGCGCAAGGCCTGTGCAGCTACCCGCACCCTTATTTGATGCCGGACTTCTGGCAGTTCCCCACGGGCTCCATGGGCATAGGCCCCATCAGCTCGATCTACCACGCGCGCTTCATGCGTTACCTCACGCACCGCCGTCTGCTCGATTGCACGGGCCGCAAAGTCTGGGGCGTGTTCGGCGACGGCGAGATGGACGAGCCCGAATCCATGAGCGCGCTGACCCTGGCCGCGCGCGAAGGGCTGGACAACATGGTCTGGGTCGTCAACTGCAACCTGCAACGGCTCGACGGCCCAGTGCGCGGCAACGGCCGCATCATCGACGAGCTCGAAAAGCTCTTTGCCGGCGCCGGGTGGAACGTCATCAAGCTGGTCTGGGGCAGCGACTGGGACGGCCTCTTTGCGCGCGACCTGACGGACGCATTGGCCAAAACTTTTGCGCAGACGGTGGACGGCCAGATGCAGACCTTTGCCGCCAAAGACGGGCGCTTTAACCGCGACAACTTCTTCGGCCAGAACGCCGAACTCGCGCGGCTGGCCCAAGGCATGACAGACGAGCAGATCGACCGCCTCAAACGCGGCGGCCACGACTTGGTGAAGATTCACGCCGCTTACGCCGCGGCGGCCAGCCATCAGGGGCAGCCCACGGTGATCCTGGCGCACACCAAAAAAGGCTACGGCATGGGAAGCGCCGGCCAGGGCAAGATGACCACGCATTCGCAGAAAAAATTCGACGGCGAAGAGCTGATCGAATTTCGCAACCGCTTCAATTTGCCACTGTCTGACGAGCAAGCCAAAAACCTGGCCTTCTACAAGCCCGCGGCAGACAGTGCCGAGATGCAATACATGCACGCCAAACGCGCAGCACTGGGTGGCTATTTGCCGCGGCGTGAAACGGCGGCCGACATCGTGAACATCCCGCCCCTGCCCTCTTACGCGCAGTTCGCGCTGGCCGCCGACGGCAAGGAAATGAGCACCACCATGGCCTTTGTGCGCATGCTGGGCGGCTTGCTGAAAGACGCGGCGCTGGGCCCGAAGATCGTGCCCATCGTGGCCGACGAGGCGCGCACCTTCGGCATGGCCAACCTGTTCAAGCAGGTGGGCATTTACTCCAGCGTGGGCCAGCGCTATGCGCCGGAAGACATCGGCTCGGTGCTGAGTTACCGCGAGGCGCTCGACGGCCAGATCCTGGAAGAAGGCATCAGCGAAGCCGGTGCCATGGCCAGCTGGACGGCCGCAGCCACCAGCTACAGCGTGCACGGCCTGGCGATGCTGCCCTTCTACATTTATTACTCGATGTTCGGCTTTCAGCGTGTGGGCGACCAGATCTGGGCCGCCGCCGACCAGCGCGCCCGCGGCTTCCTGCTGGGCGCAACTTCGGGCCGCACCACGCTGGGCGGCGAAGGCCTGCAGCACCAGGACGGTACCAGCCACCTGATCGCCGCGACCATTCCCAACTGCAAGGCCTATGACCCGGCTTTCGCGGGCGAGCTGGCCGTGATCCTGGACCACGGCATGCAGGAGATGATGGTCGAACAAAAAGACGTCTTCTACTACGTCACGCTGATGAACGAGAACTATGCACAGCCTGATCTGCAAGCCGGCTGCGAGGCGGACATCATTCGCGGATGCTATCAATTCAATAGCTGGTCGCGCGCATCCTTATTGCCCCACAGCCCTGAAACATCTTCAAAAAAGGCTCAAAAAGTCGTTTTATTGGGCTCGGGAGCGATCCTGACCGAGGTGATCAAGGCTGCGCAGCAGCTGGCCACGCAGGGTATTGAGGCCACGGTCTTCAGCGTGACCAGTTGGAGTGAGCTGGCGCGTGATGGTGCAGCTTGCCAGCAAGAGGCGATCAATGACGGCGCTGTGACTGCGCCCTTCATCGCACAGCAGTTACAAAGCAGCACCGGCCCCATCGTGGCCGCCACCGACTATGTGCGCGCTGTACCGGAAAGCATTCGCGCCTTTGTGCCCGAAGGCAGGCGCTACCTGACCCTGGGCACCGACGGCTTTGGCCGCAGCGACACACGCGCCGCGCTGCGTGAATTTTTCAGCGTCGACGCGCAAAGCATCGTCAAAGCAGCGCTGCACATGCTGAACCAGAAGTAGGCCGACGCGCGAAAACCCGCGCGCAGCAAGCCGCGCGCGGGCTCGGGAAAGAAACGCCGGCTTACTTGGGCAGCAGCACCTTGTCGACCACGTGGATCACGCCGTTGGACTGGTACACGTCGGCGATGGTCACGGTGGCCCAGCCGCCTTTTTCGTCGGTCACCGTGACCTTGCCGCCAGCCGACTTGGCCACCAGCGTGCCGCCGGCCACCGTCTTGATCGAGGCCATGCCCTTGCCGTCGGCAATCATCTTGCTGATGGCTGCAGCATCCCACTTGCCGGGCACGACGTGGTAGGTCAGGATGCCGGTGAGCATTCCCTTGTTCTCGGGCTTGAGCAGGGTGTCGACTGTACCGGCGGGCAACGCGGCGAAAGCCGCGTTGGTGGGCGCAAACACGGTGAACGGACCCGGGCCTTTGAGCGTATCGACCAGGCCCGCAGCCTTGACGGCGGCGACCAGCGTGGTGTGGTCTTTGGAATTGACTGCGTTGTCGATGATGTCCTTGCTGGCCAGCATGGGCGCACCGCCCACCATGACCTGGGCGAAGGAGGGAACCGCCGCGAACGACAGTGCCAGGGCCACGCCGATGGAAGCGAGTTGGTGTTTTGTCTGCATGTGGAATCCTTTGGAAGGTGTTGAATCACGAAATTGAACCTCAGCCGGAATCACGAGGATTCAAGCGGCTGTGATGAATACGGAGCGAGTGCTCCGGTGGATTCAAAACAGATGAGGGATCAACACCTTGCAGGGCGCATCACTGACAACAATGGGTAAGCAGCGACCGCTGGCAGCGGCCGCAGATCACAGTTCAGGCGGCGCGTTCGAAGAAGGCACGCACCGCCTTCGGATAGATCAGGTGCTCCTGCGTGAGCACGCGCGCGGCCAGCGCCTCGGCCGTATCTCCCGGCAAGACCGGCACCACGGCTTGCGCCAGTGTCTCGCCATGGTCGAGCTCGGCGGTCACCTGGTGCACCGTGGCGCCTGCCACCGTGCAGCCGGCATCGATGGCGCGCTGATGCGTGTGCAGACCGGGAAAAGCCGGCAGCAGCGAAGGATGAATGTTGATGAGCCGCCCGGCATAGTGCGCAACAAATCCCGGCGTGAGGATGCGCATGAAGCCGGCCAGCACGACCAGTGCCGGCGCATGCCTGTCGATTTGCGCCATCAGCTCGGCATCAAACGCCTCGCGTGACGCATACGCGGTATGCGGGACCACGGCCGTGGCAATGCCCATGCCCCTGGCCAACTCCAGGCCGCCGGCGCTTGCCTTGTTGCTGATGACTGCGGCCACCTGCACACCCCACCGGCTGCGCCAGGCTTCTTTTTCAGCGGTGCGGGCGATAACCGCCATGTTGGAGCCGCCGCCCGAAATCAGGATAACGATGTTTTTCTGCGCAGTTGCCATAGCCCTCTAGTTTAGAACGCGGCAGATAGCAGTTCACAGGAGCCCGCCGCCCGCAACGGCACGAATGTCCCAACTGAGAMATAAAATTGCGAACGACCGTGCTAAAAATAGAAAATCGACCGTAGACATACCTGCCAACCGGCCTGGAGACATTCACCATGGATTTAGCTTTCACTCCTGAAGAACAGGCCTTTCGCGAAGAGATACGCGCCTGGGTTCACACCAACCTGCCCAAGGACATCTCGCACAAGGTACACAACGCCCTGCGCCTGAGCCGTGACGACATGCAGCGCTGGGCCAAAATCCTCGGCAAGAAAGGCTGGCTGGGCCACGGCTGGCCCAAGGAATTCGGCGGCCCGGGCTGGAACGCCGTGCAAAAGCACTTGTTTGAAGAAGAGTGCGCACTGGCCGGCGCGCCGCGCGTGGTGCCCTTCGGACCGGTGATGGTGGCGCCCGTCATCATGGCATTTGGCAGCCCCGAGCAGCAAAAACGTTTCCTGCCCGGCATCGCCAGCGGCGAAGTGTGGTGGAGCCAGGGCTACAGCGAGCCGGGCTCCGGCTCGGATCTCGCATCCGTCAAATGCCGGGCCGAGCGCCAGGGCGACAAATACATCGTCAATGGCCAGAAGACCTGGACCACATTGGGCCAGTACGGCGAATGGATCTTCTGCCTGGTGCGCACCAGCACTGAAGGCAAGCCACAAACCGGCATTTCGTTTTTGCTGATCGACATGAAGTCGCCCGGCGTGACAGTGCGCCCCATCGTGCTGCTGGACGGCGAGGCCGAGGTCAATGAAGTCTGGTTCGACAACGTCGAGGTGCCGGCCAACAACCTGATCGGTGAAGAAAACAAGGGCTGGACTTACGCCAAGCACCTGCTCAGCCACGAACGCACCAACATCGCCGACGTCAACCGCGCCAAACGCGAGCTGGAACGCCTCAAACGCATCGCCAAGGCCGAAGGCGTCTACGACGACCTCCGCTTTCGCGACGAGATCGCCAAACTAGAGGTCGACGTGGTGGCGCTGGAAATGCTGGTGCTGCGTGTGCTGTCGGCCGAAAAGTCGGGCAAGAACTCGCTGGACATCGCCGGCCTGCTGAAAATCCGCGGCAGCGAAATTCAGCAGCGCTACAGCGAGCTGATGATGCTGGCCGCCGGCCCCTTCAGCCTGCCCTTCATCGAAGAAGCCATGGAAGCCGGCTGGCAGGGCGACTTCCCCGGCGGCCTGCCGGGCGACGCGCCGCTGGCGTCCACTTACTTCAACATGCGCAAAACCACGATTTACGGCGGCTCCAACGAAGTGCAACGCAATATCGTCTCGCAAGTCGTTCTCGGCTAAATCTGATTCAAAGGAACACATCATGGATTTCGATTTCACAGACGACCAGGAACAGCTGCGCGACGCCGTGCGCAAATGGGTCGACAAGGGCTACGACTTTGAGCGCCGCCGCGGCATCGCCAAGGCGGGCGGTTTCTCGCGCGAGGCCTATGGACAGATCGCCGAGCTGGGCCTGACCGGTCTCTACATACCCGAAGACGACGGCGGCCTGGGCATGGGCCCCGTCGAGGGCATGGTGGTGATGGAAGAGCTCGGGCGCGGTATTGTGCTGGAGCCTCTGGCCCAGACATTGATTGCCGGCGGCGTGCTGTCGAACTACGCCCCCGAAGCTGTCAAGGCGGCATGGCTGCCGAAAATCGCCGCAGGTGAAAGCCTGGTGGTACTGGCCTACCAGGAACGCGCCGCGCGCTACGACTTCAAAAAATGCGAGGCAAATGCGGCTGCAGCCGGCGATGGATGGGCGCTAACAGCTATCAAAAGCATAGTGCCGGCCGGTGACAAGGCCGATGCCTTTATCGTCCCTGCCATGGCCAATGGCAAGCTGGCGCTGTTCCTCGTTGAGCGTGCGGCAGCCGGCGTGACAGCCACAGGCTACGGTACGCAGGACGGCGGCCGCGCTGCCGAAGTGACACTGAAAAACGCCCCCGCCACTTTGATCACCCTGGACGGCCTCACGGCCTTGGCCCACGGCATCGACATCGGCATTGCCGCCACCTGCGCCGAAGCCGTGGGCGTGATGGACAAAACATTGGCCATCACCGTCGAATACATGAACACCCGCAAGCAGTTCGGCGTGGCCATCAGCAGCTTCCAGGCGCTGCGCCACCGCGTGGCCGACATGAAGATGCAGCTGGAGCTGGCGCGCTCGATGAGTTACTACGCATCCCTCAAGCTCAACGCCCCGGCCGACGAGCGCACACGGGCGTTGGCGCGCGCCAAGTACCAATTGGGCGTGTCGATGCGCTTTGTGGGCCAGCAGGCGGTGCAGTTGCATGGCGGCATCGGCGTGACGGACGAATACATCGTGAGCCACTACTTCAAGAAGCTCACGCAGCTGGAGATGACTTTTGGCGATACGCTGCATCAACTCGGCGAAGTGTCGAGCCGCATGCAGGAGACGGCTGGCGTATTTGCCTAAAAGTAGCGCTCCCCCCCGAAGCGGCCTGCGGCCGCCTCCCCCTCAAGGGGGCGCCACTGGCGGCCCGGCGAAGCCGGTTCCGCGGTGACACTGGACCTCGCACGTGACCGCGTCAGGACGCGTCAGGCGTGCAAGCGTGAGGTCTTGGGAATATGCGCCATCAAAAACTCCATCTGGTCCGCCAGGATGCGGCGGTTGCGCAGGATGAAGTCTTCCCAGAGGCTGGGCACATAAGGCGTGTAAAGCAGCGGCATGTGGGCCTGCTCGGGCGTGCGGCTGCTTTTGCGGTGGTTGCAGGCGCGGCAGGCGGTCACCACGTTCATCCAGGTGTCTATGCCTTTTTGGGCAAACGGAATGATGTGCTCGCGCGTCAGGTCTTCTTCATGGAAATGCCCGCCGCAGTAGGCGCACACATTGCGGTCACGGGCGAAAAGCTTGCCGTTGGTCAGGCCCGGCTTCAGGTCAAACGGGTTGATGTTGGGCACGCCCTTGGTGCCGATGATGCTGTTGACGGTGATGATGGACTGCTCACCCGTGATGGCGTTGTGGCCGCCATGGAAGGTGACGACCCGCGCGCCCATCTCCCAGCGCACCTCGTCGGCCGCGTAATGCAACACGGCTTGTTCAAGGCTGATCCAGGATTGCGGCAATCCCTGGGCTGAGAGCTTCAAGACCTTCAAAACGAACCTCCATCATGGTGGATGACGCATGGAAACACGGCGTTCGGCTGACTGTGTATCAATATACAGTGAAATCATGACAAACAGGTTCAAATCCCCCATAAACCACTTTGAAGCCCCGTTGAGACGGCCTCCAGCGCTATAAAAACGATAATTGCCCCATGAAAATTTTCCGCGGCTACCACCATCCCCAGCTGGCGGCGCAATGCGCCCTGACCATCGGCAATTTCGATGGTGTGCACCGCGGCCACCAGGCCATGCTGGCGCTGCTGAAAAATGAGGCACAGCACCGCGGGGTCCCCAGCTGCGTCATGAGCTTCGAGCCGCATCCACGCGACTACTTTGCCGGTGTGGCCCGTAAGCCCGAGCTCGCCCCCGCGCGTATTGCCACCCTGCGCGACAAGCTCACTGAACTGGCCCGCTGCGGGATCGACCAATGCGTTGTGCTGCCCTTCAACGCAGCACTCGCATCCCAGCCGGCCGAATCGTTTATTGAAGATGTGTTGCTCAAGGGCCTAGGCGTGAAGTACGTACTGGTGGGCGACGACTTCCGCTTTGGCGCCAAACGGGTGGGCGACTACGCCATGCTGGACGCCGCCGGCGACCGCCTGGGTTTTGACGTCGCCCGCATGAACAGCTATGAAGTCAGCAACACCCGGGTGTCCAGTTCTGCGGTGCGCGAGGCGCTGGCGCAGGGCCAGATGACCCGCGTGGCCAGCCTGCTGGGCCGACCTTACAGTATTTCGGGCCATGTGGTGCATGGCCGAAAACTGGGTCGCGACCTCGGTTTTCGCACGCTCAATCTCCGGTTTTCCCACTGGAAACCGGCAGCCAGCGGGATTTTTGCGGTGCAGGTGTTTGGCCTGGCCGACCAGCCCATTCCCGGCGTAGCCAACCTGGGGATCCGGCCCTCGCTGGACCCGGCCGACATCAACGGCGGGCGCGTGCTCCTGGAGACGCATTGCCTCGAATGGCCGGCCAGCCTGGGCCCCGAGGGGGCATACGGTAAAATCATCCGTGTGGAACTGCTTCATAAACTGCACGACGAACTGAAGTACGACAGCCTGGACAGCCTGAAAACAGGCATCGCCAAAGACTGTGACGAAGCGCGGGCGTTTTTTGCCCAGCCGCCCAAGTCGTTTCCAGCCTCCATGCACACGGAAACCAGCCGCCAGACCACGCGCGACCGAATTTAGACGATCTCGTCGCCTCTGGCCTCGCCTTTCATTTTTTGGCGACCGGCTTCTCCCCACCGTATTTCCGGCGGCCCGCTTTTTCAGGCCGCCCCAACAACAGCATCCCAGAAGCATCCCATGTCCGAAACCAAAACCGATTACCGCAGCACCCTGAACCTGCCTGACACACCTTTCCCGATGCGCGGCGACCTGCCCAAGCGCGAAGCCGGCTGGGTCAAGGAATGGGACGAAAAAGGCATCTACAAGAAGCTGCGCGACGTGCGCGCCGGCAAGCCCAGGTTCGTGTTGCACGACGGCCCGCCCTATGCCAACGGCAAGATCCACATCGGCCACGCCGTCAACAAGGTCCTGAAAGACATGATCGTCAAGGCGCGCCAGCTCAAGGGCCTGGACGCCATCTACGTGCCGGGCTGGGACTGCCACGGCCTGCCGATCGAGAACGCGATTGAAAAACTGCACGGCCGCAACCTGCCGCGCGACGAGGTGCAGGCCAGGAGCCGCGCCTTCGCCACCGAACAGATCGCCGGCCAGATGGCCGACTTCAAGCGCCTGGGTGTGCTCGGCGAATGGGACAACCCCTACCGCACGATGGATTTTGCCAACGAGGCCAATGAAATCCGCGCGCTCAAACGCATCATGGAGCGCGGCTTTGTCTACCGTGGCCTCAAGCCCGTGTACTGGTGCTTTGACTGCGGCTCGTCGCTGGCCGAGTTTGAAATCGAGTACGCCGACAAGAAATCGCAGACGCTGGATGTCGGCTTCAAATGCGCTGAGCCGGAGAAGCTCGCCGCCGCATTCGGCCTCAAAGGTCTGGACAAGGACGCCTTCGCCGTAATCTGGACGACCACCGCCTGGACCATCCCGGCGAACCAGGCACTCAACCTGAACCCCGAGCTCGAATACGCACTGGTCGACACCGAGCGCGGCATCCTGCTGCTGGCTTCAGTGCTGGTCGAGAAATGCCTTGAGCGCTACCAGCTCACTGGCACCGTACTGGCCACCACGCTGGGCAAAACCCTGGCGCTGCTGAAATTCCAGCATCCCTTTTATGACGTCGATGCAGGCTACCGGCGCTTCAGCCCGGTCTTCCTGGCCGACTACGCCACCGCCGACGACGGCACCGGTATCGTGCACTCCTCGCCCGCCTATGGGGTAGAAGACTTTAACTCTTGCGTGGCCAACGGCATTGCCTATGACGACATCCTCAACCCGGTGCAGGGCAACGGCCGCTATGTCGACGAACTGCCGATGTTCGGCGGGCTCAATATCTGGAAGGCCGCACCGCTGGTCATCGACAAGCTGCGTGAGCACGAACGCCTCTTTGCCACGCAGGACATCCTGCACAGCTACCCGCACTGCTGGCGCCACAAGACGCCGGTGATCTACCGCGCAGCGGCCCAGTGGTTTGTGCGCATGGACGAGGGCGAAGGCGTTTTCACGAAAGACAAAGCGCCGCAAACGCTGCGCAAACTGGCCCTGGCCGCCATCGAAGAAACCAGCTTCTACCCGGAAAACGGCAAAGTCCGCCTGCGCGACATGATCGCCGGCCGGCCCGACTGGTGCATCAGCCGCCAGCGCAACTGGGGCGTGCCCCTGCCCTTCTTCATCCACACCGCCACCGGCGAGCTGCACCCGCGCACCATGGAAATCATGGACCAGGCGGCCAGCATGGTGGAAACCGGCGGCATCGAAGCCTGGAGCAAGGCCACGGCCGAGTCCATCATCGGCCAGGATGCCCCCGACTACATCAAGAGCACAGACATCCTCGACGTCTGGTTTGACTCGGGCACCACGCACGACCACGTGCTGCGCCACAGCCATGCCGCGCAATCGACCTGGCCGGCCGACCTGTACCTGGAAGGCCACGACCAGCACCGCGGCTGGTTCCACTCGTCGCTGCTCACCGCCTGCGCGATGTACGACCATGCACCTTACAAAGGCCTGCTCACGCACGGCTTCACCGTCGACGGCAAAGGCCGCAAGATGAGCAAGAGCGAAGGCAACGTCGTGGTGCCGCAGGAAGTGAGCGACAAGCTGGGCGCCGAGATCATCCGCCTCTGGTGCGCCTCGACCGACTATTCGGGAGACCTGGGCATCGACGACAAGATCCTGGCCCGCGTGGTAGACGCTTACCGCCGTATCCGCAACACGCTGCGCTTTTTGATGGCCAACGTGAGCGACTTCGACCCGGCCAAGGACGCCGTGCCGTTTGAGCAGATGCTGGAAATCGACCGCTATGCACTCAGCCGTGCATCGCAGCTGCAGGCCGACATCCTGGCGCACTACGAGGTGTATGAATTTCACCCGGTGGTTTCCAAGCTGCAGATCTATTGCAGCGAAGACCTGGGCTCCTTCTACCTCGACATCCTGAAAGACCGGCTCTACACCACCGGCCCCAAATCGCTGGCCCGCCGCAGCGCGCAGACCGCGCTCTGGCAGATCACGCATGCCATGCTGCGCTGGATGGCGCCATTTCTCAGCTTCACGGCGGAAGAAGCATGGAAGGTGTTCGGCTCGTCTGAGTCCATCTTCATGGAAACCTATGCGGAGTTTCCTGCGCCCGACGCGGAGCTGCTGGCTAAATGGTCGCGTATCCGCGAAATCCGCGACACGGTCAACAAGGACATCGAAGCCCTGCGCACCGACGGCAAGGTAGGCTCTTCGCTGCAGGCCAATGTCGCGCTGGAAGTGGCCGCCGAAGACCATGCACTGCTGGCCTCGCTCGGTGAAGACCTCAAATTTGTCTTCATCACATCCGCTATTGATTTAATAGCTGCTAGCGCAGTATCAACGCGGGTTTCAGCCAGTTCTGACATCAAATGCGAGCGCTGCTGGCACTACCGGAGTGACGTGGGACACGACCCCGCCCACCCGACCATTTGCGGCCGCTGCACCAGCAACCTGTATGGCGCCGGTGAAGACAGGAAGTTCGCCTGATGGCCAAGATGACCTTCATCAAATCAGAGGGCAGCATGCTCCCCTGGCTGGGCCTGGCACTGCTGATCCTGATCGCTGACCAGTTCACCAAGGTATTGATCCTGGGCTACTACCGCCTGGGCGACTCCACCTATGTGACGAGCTTCTTCAACGTCGTGCGCGTGCACAACACCGGTGCGGCGTTTTCCTTCCTGGCCGAAGCCTCTGGCTGGCAGCGCTGGTTCTTCACCGCCATCGGGGTTGCCGCGGCGCTCTTTATTGTGTGGATGCTGCGCTCGCATGCCGGGCAAAAGCTGTTTTCCTTCGCGCTGGCCTGCGTCCTGGGCGGTGCGGTCGGCAACGTCGTTGACCGCACCCTGCATGGCTATGTGGTGGATTTCCTGCAGTTCCACTGGCACGGCTGGTATTTTCCATCGTTCAATATCGCCGATGCCGCCATCACCGTTGGCGCGGTTTGCCTCATCCTGGATGAGCTGCTCCGGGTTCGGCGTACCCGATAAACCGGAGTCGGACCGCTTGCAGCCATCCGGTTCAAGGGTATAGTGGTTCCGACCTTATGAAGCATTTGTTGAATCTTTTGGCAGCCATTGCGCTGCTCGTGTGGGGCACCCATCTCGTTCGTACCGGCATCCTGCGGGTGTTCGGTGCCAATCTGCGCCACGTGCTCGCAGTCAGCATCAGCAACCGGCTGGCTGCGGCCGTCTCGGGCATCGGGGTGACAGCCCTGGTGCAGTCCAGCACCGCCACCTCCCTTATCGTTTCGTCATTTGTCGGGCAGGGCCTGGTCACCCTGCCGCTGGCGCTGGCCGTCATGCTGGGCGCGGACATCGGCACCAGCCTGATGGCCGTGGTGTTCTCTTTTGACCTGTCCTGGCTGTCGCCGCTCTTTATCTTTGTCGGCGTCGTGCTGTTCATCTCGCGGCAAGACACCAATGTCGGCCGCTTCGGCCGGGTGCTGATCGGCCTGGGCCTCATGCTGCTGGCCTTGCGGCTGGTCACGGCCTCCACTGAAGTTCTGACCCAGGCACCGGCCGTGAAAGCCCTGCTGGGCTCCCTCAGCAGCGACCTGCTGCTCGAAATCACAGCGGGCGCCTTCCTGGCCGTGGTGTCGTACTCCAGCCTGGCGATTGTGCTGCTCACGGCCACGCTGGCCGCCTCGGCCGTCATCCCCATTGACGTGGCGCTGGGCCTGGTCTTGGGCGCCAACCTCGGCAGCGGGCTGCTGGCGGTGCTCACCACACTGCGCTCGGCCGTTGAAGTGCGGCAGGTTCCGCTGGGCAACCTGTTCTTCAAGCTGCTGGGCATCATCGTCGCAGCGCCCTTCATCGGCCTGTGGCTGCGCCACGTGCGCCCCTACCTTGGCGAAGCCGCCACCGTGGTGGTGCTGTTCCATCTCACCTTCAACATGGTGGTGGGTGCCATATTCATTGGCTGGACGCAGGTGATCGCGCGCTGGGTGGAAAAGCTGCTGCCCAAGCCCGACAAAAACAAGGCCGGCGGCCGCCCCCATCATCTCGACCCTTCCGCACTGGCCACGCCGTCGCTGGCCATCTCCTGCGCGGCCCGTGAAGCGCTGCACCAGGCCGACGTGGTGGAAACCATGCTGCTGGGCGTGCTGGCGGTCATCCAGAAGAACGACCTCAAGCTGGCCGAAGACCTGCGCAAGATGGACGATGCCGTCGACGAGCTGTATTCGTCGATCAAGTACTACCTCACCAAGATTTCACGCGAAGCGCTGGCCGAGGAAGAAAGCCGCCGCTGGACCGACATCATCAGCTTCACCATCAACATGGAGCAGATCGGCGACATCATCGAGCGTGTGCTGATCGACATCGAAGACAAGAAGATCAAGCCGGGCCGCAACTTCTCGGACGCCGGCATGGCTGAAATCGTCGAACTGCACGAGCGCCTGGTGGCCAACCTGCGCCTGGGCATGAGCGTGTTCCTCAATGGCACGGTGCGCGACGCGCAAAAGCTGCTGGAAGAAAAAGCCCGTTTCCGCGACCTGGAGCGGGCATATGCCACGACCCACCTGGGTCGGCTATCAGCCAATACGGTGCAGAGCCTGGAAACCAGCTCGCTGCACATTGACCTCATCAGCGAACTCAAGCGCATCAACTCGCACATCTGCTCGATCGCCTACCCGATCCTGGATTCGGCCGGCGCACTGGCCCCCAACCGCTTGCGCCAGCCGGCACTGACCGACCAGGCCTAAGTAAGGCCCATGGCGTCTGAAAGAATCAGCGTCGCTTCGGCCGTGAATTCGCCGCGCTGCATGGCCTCGAGCAAGTCCCCGGCCTCCATCAAGCGAAACTGCTCGACCTCGCCGTCCTGGTTGTCGGGCACCATGCCCTCGGGTACGGTGCAGACATACCAGTCGATGTCCTCCACCACATAACCCGCGCCGTTGCCGTCGGTGGCCGGCCGCCGCGCCGCCAGGCGCCCGCCGTAGCGCATAGCCTGCAGCGCGGCCGTGTGCAGGCCGGCCTCTTCCCAGGTCTCGCGCACGAGCGCGGTTTCCACCGTATCGGCCGCCGACACCATGCCGCCCATCAGCGTGTCCCACAGGCCCGGATCATTCGATTTGTTGAAAGCACGCTGCTGCACCCAGAAGCGCCCGTCAGGTGACTGCCCCACCAGGTGCACCGCCAGCGTGGTGATGCCCAGCGGCCGCACAGCCGCGCGCTCCACCGTGCCCTTGCGGTGGCCGAACTGGTCGGGCACCGCGAGCTGCTCGTCGCGCCAGGCACCGGCGAGGCCCGCTTCATGCAGCGCCACCGCGATTTTGTTCAGACTGGTCGTGACGTCACCCATCACGCGCCAGCCCAAAGTTGAGGGGCGCTCTTCCTTGAGCAGCGGATGGTCGCCGTCGGTCATGGTGTGGAGGGCCAGCTTGTGGAAGAAGCCGGGTTCTACCGAGCCGATTACCGATTCACCGGCCCACAGCGGCACACGTGGGCGCAGCGGTGGCTGGATCGCTCCGGCGCGCAGGGCTTGCAGCCATTGGGCATCAAAAGCAGGCGGCATCATCATGCGTCCTTGGGGCCCGTGCTGGCAGGCCATTGATATGCGAAAAGACCGGGGCAGCGGGCCATCCCGGATTCTGCTGCGCAGTTTACTTCGCCCACACCAACCGGACAGTGCAAACCCGCCGGCCAGGCGGGAAGCATCAGCTCCGGAAATTTATTTGCTATTAATTTAATAGCTGCTCGCGCTTACGCCTATTGGATAAAACGGCCAAAACCCTTGAATTCGGGCGCAAACCTGCGAAGCTAGGCTTTGACGAACAAACCGTCCAGTCGCTTGTCCCACCTGGCCCCTGGCAACACATCAGCCAGCTGCGTATCGCCAAATGCAAAAGTCCCCCGCAGCACCTGCGCCAGCACCGCGCGGTAATCATGGTGCGCCGGCAAGTCGCGTCCTTCGTTGAGTTGGGCCAGGCCCGTCCATTGGCCATGCCAGCGTCCGCCGGCGACACGGTTGCCCATCAGCCACATGGCATTGCCAAAGCCGTGGTCGGTGCCGCGTGTGCCGTTTTCGGCGCTGGTGCGGCCGAATTCGCTCATCACCACGACAACATCGCCGGGTTCGGAAAAATCCTGGCGCAACTGCGCGATGCCGCGCGCCAGGTTGCCGAGGTTGTTGGCCAGCTGGCCGGTGGCAGCGCCCTGGTTGGCATGGGTGTCCCAACCGCCGGCCGACAAAAAGCCGATGCGCAACTTTCGGTCGTTGCGCATCAGCGTGCCCAGGTGCTGCGCATCGAGTTGCAGGCCCACAGGGTCGGCCGCGCCGTTGCTGGCCGCCTGCATTTGCGCATTCAGGGCCTGCGGATTGCCGGGCGTGCCGTCGCGGTCCAGGCGCTTGTCTGCCATGCGTTTACTGTCTTCCGCCATTTTTTCGGCCCTGGCGTTTTTCTGCTCCGTGAGCTCCTGCGCACTCTGCATGCGGCTACCCGCACCCTGGCGGAAGGCTTCGCTGATCTTGTCGTCACCGGCATACAGGTCCATCAGCGCCTGGCGGGTTCTGTCGTTGGCCAGCACGCCGGTGCGCTCGGCCGACTGGCCGCGAGGGATCAACCTGACGGCCGCCTGCCCGCCCAGAATGGCCGGATTGGCCTCGCCCACGCCGAGAGCGGTGGCGCCCGGTGCAGCGGCTTTGCCCAGGCCCGCTGTGGTGTTGAGCCACCCGGGCGCACTGCTGGTCTTGCCGCCCTGCGCGATCTCCATCTGGTACTGTGCATCGAAATGCGAACGGTTGGGCGCAGGCAGGCCGGCCGCGGGCACAAAGCCCAGAACGCCTTGCTGCCACAGCGGCAGCAGTGGAGCCAGCGCGGGATGCAGGGCAAAAGTCCTGTCGAGCTTCAAGGCGGTTTGCGTCGTGCCGTCGGGCGCCGCAATCGCGATGTTGGGGCGCAAAGCGTAGTAGTCCTTGTCTGCGTAGGGCACAAAGGCCGACAGACCGTCATACGCGCCGCGCAGGAAGACGACGATAAGGCGCCCGCCGTCCAGGCCTGATCGGCTTGCGGGCAAGGCTTGCGCCCACACGCCGGGCGCTGCCAGCGACAAGGCGGACAACGCGCCCAGGCCCACCAGCCGGCGGCGTTGCAGCAGATTCGCCGATGAAGAAAAATTGGAATTCATAGGAGTCCTTGTTGCGGCATATTCCATGTCCAGATCAAGCGTGAACGCGAAGGCCCGCTGCAGACAGTGCTACAGCACGGCAAGGCGGGCCGACAAAGTGCACGTTTGATTTGGACATGGAATTATTTGCGCATGAAGTCAGGGCTGGCCAGCATCAGGCCGGTGCGCATCTGCGCGGGTTCCTGCGCAATGCGCTCGCGCGTCGCAATGCTGAAAAAGGCGTTGAGGTAAGACGGCTCAGCTGTGCGCTGGGCCAGGCCCATGGCGTAATCGGCGCGGCGCGTCAAAGCCTCAGGCGCAAGCCAGGTACCGGCATCGGTTTTGTAGCCGTCGGGCGTTTGCCAGCCATGCATGGGCTGGCCGGCCTGCGCCAGGAAGCCCAGGGTTTGCACGATATCGCGGCGCTCCTTGACACCCCCGGCCGCAGTGAGCGCCGAACAGGCAAAGTCCAGCGGGGTTTTAAACAACTGGTTGTCTTGCGCCCAGAATTCCGGTGATTCGATCAGGGTGCGCATCACCGCGCGGATGTCTCCCTGGGTAGCCGTGAAGGCAGTCGCCAACCGGTTGACCAGCGCGGGCGAGGGTTTGTCGGCCACAAAAAAACTGGCCAGCCGGATGGACACACGCCGTGCCGTCTCGGGCCGGCGTGCCAGGAAGCGAATGGCTTCCTCGCCTTCCGCAACGCCCTCACTGCCGAACGTACGGCCCAGCAGCACCTTGCCCTCCTTGTCGTGCAGGCGCTCGGCAAAACGAAAACCCTCGCCGTCCTTGAGGTTCACCGTCCAGCCGGTGAGGATGCGGGCCAGTTCGTGCACGTCTTTTTGCGTGTAGCCGCTGTTCACGCCCAGGGTGTGCAACTCCATCAACTCACGCGCGTAGTTTTCATTGAGGCCGCGGCTGTTGCTCTGCGCCTGGTCCAGGTAGAACAGCATGGCCGGATGCCTGGCGCTGGCCAGCAGCAAGTCTTCAAAACGGCCCAGGGCGTTGGCGCGAATCACATTGATCTCGTAGTGGCCGACAAAGGGGCGCACCGGTCCCTTGCCGACGAACACATTGAGGTGGTTGAACCAGAACTCGGTCATGCGGGCCAGCAGCGGATTTTCCAGCGCCGGATCGCTGCAGGACATCAGCCGCCAGGCGGCCGCGCCCTGAGCCATCTCGCGGCTGAATTTTTCCCCGCCTGTATCGGCCGCGGCGGCCATGCCGGGCTTGGGCGTTTCGCGCGCAGCCCGGCGCATCTCGCGCTCGGCCTGGAAGCTGCGCGCGATGTCATTGAGCGGTGCGTTGATGCCGGCGATTTCGGCAGGAAGGGTGGGAGGGCGCAGGCTTGCGGCATAGGCCGCATCCAGTTGCTGCAGCGCCCAGGCGCGCGGCGAGGCCGCGGCGGCCTGCGTCGAGGCCGGCGTGGGTGCATACCCCAGGCGCGAAGCGGCGCGCCATGTGGCGGCAAGCTTGGCCGGCGGCGGCACGGCATCGGCCTGCGCCTGCGCCGCCGGGGCGGCGAGGCAAGCCAGGAAGGCCGCGAGCATGCCGGCCTGGGTGATCGCTGTGGGCATCGTGTTCTCCTGGGGTCTGTTAGCAGGCCCTCGCCCCTTGTAACGCATCCGCCACGCCTTGCGTTGAATGCCGCCCGTGGCTTTACACAGGTTTACCGCCCCAGGGCCGGTGGTTACAGCGTCAGGATGGTGCAGCCCGTGGTCTTGCGGGCTTCAAGCGCACGGTGCGCCTCGGCCACGTCGGCCAGGGCAAAACGCTGGTCTATGGGAATATGGACTTTGCCGCTGATGACCATGGCGAACAATTCATCCGCCATTTCCTGTGTGGTCTCACGCGTCGCAATGTGGGTAAAGAGCGTCGGCCGTGATACGTAGAGCGAGCCCTTGGCTGCCAGCAGGCCGATGTCCAGCGGCGGCGTCTTGCCCGAGGCATTGCCAAAATTGGCCAGCAGGCCGAAGGGGCGCAGGCAGTCCAGTGACTGGAGGAAGGTGTCCTTGCCGACCGAGTCGTACACCGCCTTCACGCCCTTGCCACCGGTGATCTCCTTGACGCGGGCCACGAAGTCTTCTTTGGCGTAATTGATGGCAAAGGCCGCGCCCTGCGACAGCGCCAACGCGCATTTTTCGTCAGAGCCGGCGGTGCCTATGAGTTGCAGGCCCATGGCCCTGGCCCACTGGCAAGCGATCAAACCCACGCCGCCGGCGGCCGCGTGAAACAGCACATGGTCGCCGGCGTGCAAGCCGCCCTGTGGCTGCGTGCGCCGCAGCAGGTACTGCGTGGTCAGCCCCTTGAGCATCATGGCCGCGCCGGTTTCAAACGAGATCGCATCGGGCAGCTTGCACACGCACTTGGCCGGCATCACGCGCACTTCACAGTAGCTGCCGGGCGGCTGGCTGGCATAGGCCGCGCGGTCACCCGCTTTCAGGTGAGCCACGCCCTCACCAACAGCCTCGACGATGCCGGAAGCTTCCATGCCCAGCTGAAGCGGCATGGCAAGCGGATAGACACCGCTGCGTTGGTACACGTCGATGTAGTTCAAGCCAACGGCCTTGTGACGGATGCGTATTTCGCCCGGGCCGGGGTCGCCTACCGTCACGTCTACCAGTGTGAGTTCTTCAGGTCCGCCGTGCTGGTTGATGCGTACGGCTTTGGAGGTGATGGAGGCCATGGATTTCCTTGCAAAGGTTGCAGATGGAGAAAGAAAAGGGGTGGCCGTCATAGTGCCATGAATCGAAATGGGCCGCAGGCGCCGAGGGTTGAACCCCGCGCGGCGAGAGGAAAACGGTCGTGCTTGATAAAGTCCCCGTCATGACCCAACGCCTCACGCCCGCCACCGCCACGCTGCTGGTGGTCCCTCCCTTGCTCTGGGCCGGTAACGCCGTCGTCGGCCGCCTCGTCACCGGCCTTGTGCCGCCCATGACGCTCAACTTCCTGCGCTGGGCCCTGGCCTTCGTGATCCTGTTGCCGCTGGCCTGGCGCCTGCTCAAACCGGGCAGCAGCCTGTGGCCTCACTGGAAACGTTTCGCGGTGCTGGGCCTGCTGGGTGTGGGTTGCTACAACGCCTTGCAGTATCTGGCACTGAAAACCTCCACACCGCTCAACGTGACGCTGGTGGCGTCAAGCGTGCCGATCTGGATGCTGGTCGTGGGGGCGCTGTTTTTTGGCCAGACTGTGTCGAAGCGACAGACCACAGGTGCCGTGCTGTCGATTGCCGGCGTGCTGGTGGTGCTGTCGCGTGGCCAACGGGAATTGCTCATGCAGGTGCAGCTGGTGCCCGGCGACCTGTACGTGCTGCTGGCCACGCTGGCCTGGGCGTTTTACAGCTGGCTGCTGTCGCAACCCAAAGAGCCGGCGGAAATCCGCCGCGACTGGGCGGCCTTCCTGCTCGCGCAAATCGTGTTCGGACTGGCCTGGTCGGGTGCGTTTGCCGCCGGCGAATGGGCGTTGACCGACGCGCACATCCAATGGGGCTGGCCGCTGGCCGCAGCCCTGCTGTACGTGGCCGTGGGACCCGCGGTGATTGCCTATCGTTGCTGGGGCATGGGCGTGCAGCGTGTCGGGCCGGCGATTGCGGGCTTCTTTTCCAACCTCACGCCGCTGTTCGCTGCATTGCTGTCGGCGGCCTTTCTCGGTGAGTTGCCGCACCTCTACCACGCGCTGGCTTTTATGCTGATCGTGGGCGGCATCGTGGTGTCGTCGCGGCGCTGAAGCGCGCAGCAATTAGCGCAGCAGCGGTTTGATTTTCACAACACATTGTGAGAAATCGCTGCATAAAACTTGCCAAGCCCGCGTGGGCTCTTCAGAATCCGTTCCTTGCTTTAAGCCACTGTGCAACGAATAACCTTGCGCAGTAAACACCTTGAAGCCCTCAAGACCATGACTTTGTTCACTCACACCTGACGCACCCTCCACTGCCCCCGGCTGGATGTGGTGTCAACCATACCCAGCCCTGCGGGCAGTCGGTGCTGTGCCTTCACGTGTGAAGCGCGCTCCGCAAACCCCAGGCTGATTTTTCGCCGGGGTTTTGCTTTTTCGGAGCGTGCACATGAGTGCCAAAACTTTTTCCCGTGACTTTGCCGCAGGCAAGGTCAAGCATTTGCGGCGCATGAAGCAGCCGCTGGCCTTGACCTTGCCGTCACCCACACCGCGCAATCCCGTGGTGCGGGCCCTCGTCCAGCGTGCCATCACGTCGGGTGCGGGCAAACATATTCGCAGCAACGGCGCCCATCGCCGGGCTGAAACCGTGGCTTTGCAAAAAGCCCTCAAAAATTTGACTGACTGACATGAAGAACGATATGACAACCGAGACGGTGGCCGCAGCCCGCGTGCCGCCCGAGCTCATGCGCGAACGCAGTGCCCACCTGGCCCTCGTCGCCACCGAGCTGAAGACCGAGCTGTTCGGTATTGACGACATCATCGACCGGGTGATCGAGTCGATCCGCGCCTGGTATGTGCTGCCGCACATCATTCGCCGCCCGGTGATCGTGTGCCTGTGGGGCCTGACCGGCACCGGCAAAACCCAGCTCACGCGCCGCCTGGCGCAGAAGCTGGGTTTCTACGACCGCTTTGTCGAAGTGCAGATGGACGGCTTCAGCAACGGCAGCAGCTGGCGTAGCGCCGACTCCATCAGCGGCATGCTGGCGGAGTCCGCCGTTGCCGAGAGCGAGCCAGGCATTCTGGTGCTGGATGAATTCCAGCGCTTTCGCACCATCAACGAAAAGGGCGATGAGGTCGCCGTCAAACGCTACCAGGACGTGTGGCAGCTGCTGTCCGACGGGCGCCTGCCGCCGTCGCTGTCTTTTCTGCAGGAGCTGGAATCGTCTCTGGCTTTCTCGCTGTATGACCACGAACGCGAGGAACAGGCTGATGAAAAGCCTGCCAAGGACGGCGTCCAGGCCAAAAAGCTGAAGTTCGCCCTCTCGCCCTACCAGGCTCAGGAATTCAAGCAAAGCCTCAAGCTCAAGGAACCACTACAGGAGGTGATGACCTGGACACCCCAGCAACTGCAGGAGCGAATGCTGGCGTTCAGGGCATCGACCGACTCGTGGGAAACGGATTACAGCCGCTTGCTCATCATCGTTTCGGGCAACCTCGACGAAATGTATGAGGGAACCGCCAAACGCGTGGAAGACTGCGACACCGATGCCGACATCTTTCATGCACTGACGAAAAAACTGTCGGTCATTGACGTCAAGAAGGCCCTGGGAGAGCGCTTCAAGCCCGAGCAGATCGCCCGGCTGGGGAACAACCATGTGATCTACCCCTCGCTGAGCCAGGCCACGTATGAGCGGCTGATCCGCAGCACCTGTGCCAGATACGTTGGTGAAATGCAGGCGAGTGCAGGACTGTCTTTTGATCTGCATGAATCGGTGTACCAGGGAATTTATGCCAATGCGGTCTTCCCGGCCCAGGGCACACGCCCGCTGTTCTCGTCGATTCACGCCATCCTGAGTGCGCCGCTGGTGAATGCCGTGCTGTGGGCGTTTGAGCATGATGTGCCGGCGGACACCACGCTGCACGTGAGGCTGGACGCCGCCACGCAATCCCTGCACGTCAGTCATGGCGAGTGCGGGGGCGGGAGCATCGCCTACCCCGTGCCGCTGGACCTCAACCAGCTCAAGCAGCGCGCCAGCCCCGACTTTCGGGCCTTGCTGGCCGTGCACGAAGCAGGCCACGGCCTGGCCTACGGCCGCCTGTTCGGCCATGCGCCGCAGGAAGTCAAGATCAACGTGGCGTCTTTCGAGGGCGGCTACAACAGCTATGTGCGCATGAAGGCCGAATCACGTCAAAGCTGCCTGGACCGCCTCTGCGTGGGTCTGGCCGGCCGCGCCGCCGAAGCGCTGGTGTTTGGCGAAGACGCCTGCACCACGGGCAGCGAGAGCGACTTCAAGAACGCCACCGCCCTGGCCGCGCGCTTTGTGCGCCACTTCGGTTTCGGCAACCGGCTGAGCCACACCGACGTGACCCACGACATGGACGACAACCTCAACACCGATGTTGAGCCGACCAACGCCGAGATCGAGGCCCTGCTCGCGCAGGCGTACGCGCGCGCACAGGAGATTCTCAGAACCGATTCGGCCTTGCTACTGAGCATCGTGGACGAACTGCTGGCGCACGGCCAGGTGAGCAAGGAGAAGATGGCCGGCCTGCTGGGAGTGGGCATCGCGACGGAAGAGAGAATGCTCATGCCTTATGCCGAGCAGCTCCAGCTGTTCAGCCTGCAACACGGGCTGATGCAGCGGGTTAGCGCTACTGCAGTGGAGGCTGTCGAACCTGCGCTTGAATGATTGCCTGAACGTTAACGCTAACTTGAGCGCTGGGGCATTCAATCCAGGTCCAGGCCGAAGTTCCGCCTGAAGGCATCGCAAAACTCCACAGTCCCACTGAGGGACAGGGTGAGCGTATGCCGCGGCTTGCCGGGCAGGCCGGCTTCCACCTCCAACCGTCGCGAAACCTCGTCATAGTGCAAGGCCTCGGGCGCCGTCAGCTCCTGCATGCCGTGCAGGTCGTAATCCCAGTCAAAACCCTCCTCGAGCGGGCCGCGCCGCCCGGGGAATTCCGCGTGGGCCCATGCCAATACCTGGACGGCTTCAGCATGGACGGCCAGCACCTGGTCCGGCCATGTGGAGGCCATGGCTTCCAGCGTGCCCGTGCCGTCGCTGCTCTCGGCGTAATCGAATTGGAGGTAGTCCAGGCTCAAGGGAAGCGCCTGGTGCTCAATAAGTGCCCGGATAAGCCCCGCCGTCAGCCAGCACGTTTTGCCCCGTCATGTAGGCGGCATGCGTGCTGCACAGGAAGGCGCAGATGGCGCCGAATTCTTCGGGCGTGCCGAAGCGCTGGGCCGGGATGTTCTTGCGGCGCGCATCCATGATGGCTTCCAGGGGCTGGCCGGTTTTTTGCGCAGCGCCGCTCATGGTGCCGCGCAGGCGGTCGGTGTCGAAAGCGCCCGGCAGCAGGTTGTTGATGGTCACGCCTTGCGCCGCGAGTTTGGTGCGTGCCACGCCGGCCACAAAGCCGGTCAGGCCGCTGCGCGCGCCGTTGGACAGACCCAGGATGTCGATAGGCGACTTGACTGAGCTGGAGGTGATGTTGACGATGCGCCCGAAACTGCGCGCCGCCATGCCGTCGACCGTGGCCTTTATGAGCTCGATGGGAGTCAGCATATTGGCGTCCACCGCCTTGAGCCAGGCGTCACGGTCCCAGTCGCGGAAGTCACCGGGCGGCGGGCCGCCGGCATTGGTCACCACGATGTCGAAGTCCTTGCGCAGCGCGAACACCGCGGCGCGGCCTTCGGGTGTGGTGATGTCGGCGGCGACATACTGGACGCTGGCGCCTGCGGGTTTGCCCTTATCCGTCTTCAGTTTTTCAGCCGCGGCCTTCAGCGTTTCCTCGCCGCGCGCCACGATCAGCACATGCACGCCTTCGCGCACCAGCGCCTCGGCGCAACCCAGACCCAAACCCTTGCTGGCGCCGCAGACCAGCGCCCATTTGCCTGCAATACCCAAATCCATAATAATTCCTCATTACAACCACGGGGGAGAGCGGCTCATGATACTGAGTAAATACAAAATGCAGGCGGGAATGGTTATCGCTCCCCTGCTCACATCGCTGCTGGTTTTCAGTGCGGCGACACAGGCCCAGCCGCAAGGCGAGGCCGTACTGATCAAGCGCGCAGCCCAACTGCGCGAAGGTCCGGGCGAATCGGCCCGCAGCCTGGCCCCGCTGCCGGTTCAAACCTCGGTGACCCGGCTGGGCGAGCGCAACGGCGCGTGGATCAAGGTCCGCATGGCCGACGGCACCAGCGGCTGGGTGCACATGTTTGACATCACGGCCCCCAGCTCGCAGGCCGGTGCCGGCACCGGTGCACTGCGCAGCCTGTCGAGCTTTTTCAACAAGGGCAGCGCACAGGCGCCGGGCGGCGCAGTGGCCACATCCACCGTCGGCATTCGCGGCCTGGGTGCGGAAGACCTTGCCAATGCCGTTCCCAACCTGGCGGCCGTGGCGCAAGCCGACGCCAACCGTGCGAACGCTGCGCAAGCCAGGCAGTTCGCGGGCGGTGCCTCGCTGAACGTCCGGCAGGTCGATCCCCTGCCCACACCCACACCGCCGGCTGCCGCACCCAGCACCAGAACCGAACAATACGGCGGCTAAAAACAAGACAAGAGGCACCGCAATGAATCTTCACACCCTCCAAACACTGGCAACGCCCGCACGCCATGCGGTTTTTGCATTGACCCTGCTGGCCGGCTTGCTCCCTCTGGGCGCTCATGCCCAGGATGCGGGCAAGGCGCTAGGCGGCCTGTTCCAGTCACTGATACGCCCGAACCAGCCGGCGCAGCCCGCCCCCGCGCAACCCAACTCTGCGGCCGGCCTGGCCGGGGCGTTGCTGGGCGCCAGCCTTACACCGGGCGGACAGCAGGCAGCCCAGGGTGGTGACCTGTTCCAGCTGTTGTCACAGTCGCTGGATCAGATTGACGAACCACGTGAAATCCAGATCGGCCAGCAACTGGCCGCCGTGCTACTGGGCAGCAAACCGCTCTACCCTGACGTGGCTGCGCAGCGCTATATCAACCAGCTGGGCCGCTGGATCAGCCTGCAGTCATCGCGGCCCGACCTGCCCTGGACCTTCGCCATCCTCGACGACCCCGGGTTCAACGCATTTGCCACGCCAGGCGGTTATGTCTTCGTCACCAAGGGCCTGATGGACCGCGTGGCGGACGAAAGCGAATTGGCCGGCATCCTGGCCCATGAAATCACCCATGTCACAGCCAAGCACCACTTGATCGCCCTGAACAAGGCGGCACGCGCCGGCCTTCTGACGCAGGTGATCAGCTCTCAGCTGAAGAACGACCTGGGCGGCCTGGTGTCGTCGCAGTTGCTGGCGCTGGGCAAGAACATGTACACCAAGGGCCTGGACCAGCAGGACGAGTTTGACGCCGACCGTACCGGCGTGGCTCTCGCCGCGCGCGCTGGGTTCGATCCCTACGGCCTGGTGGCGGTGCTGCAGCAACTGCGCAGCGCTGCGCCGGATGACGCATTGTTTGCGCTGTCCCTGAGCACGCATCCGCCCGCCCAGACGCGACTGAACCAGCTTGAGCAGGCCATGGGTACCCGGCTGGACGCGTATGCAGGACAGCCATCCGTCACGGTGGCGCAGCGCATCAGCGGTGCGAACCGCAGGCCTACAGCGCAAGCGCCTGCGTCGACGCGTACACCCGCAAAGAAGTAGCAGCGCCCCTGACACCACGCGCTATCAAATTAATAGCCGCTTGCGCACGTAGTACCTGGGCTAGAGGCCGATCTGATGCCTAAGCAGCTTCGGTGCGCGCGGGAATCCTTAACCCAGCATAAGCCGCGGGACTGGCTTTGCCAGACCGCAGGCGGGCGGCCCCTTCTGTAATGAAAGGGGCAGGGAGAAAGGCCGTAGGCCACACGAAGTGAGCGACCGTGAGGGCCACTATCTGCCTCTCGTGAAAACGAAGATCCCTGCAATCACCAGCACCGTCCCCGCCGCCACCCAGACCGTGAACGGCTCACCCAGAATCAGCACACCCATCAGGATGGTGGACATCGGGCCCACCATGCCGGTCTGCGCGGCCATGCCGGCGCCGATGCGTTCGATGGCCATCATCACCATCAGCACCGGTACCGCTGTGCACAAGGTGGCATTGAGCAGCGACAGCCAGATGACCTCGGGCGCGACGGCGGCGGCGCTCAGGGGCCGCAGCAACACAAACTGCAACAGGCACAACAGGCAGGCCACGGTGGTAGCCAGCCCCACCAGGCGCAATGAGCCGAGCCGCCTGACCATCTCACCGCTGTAAACCAGATAAAGCGCGTAGCTCACCGCGCTCAGGAACACCAGCAGCGCACCCCAGGCAGCGTCCGCGCCCTGCAGCGTGATCTCGTGGCCGAACACCAGCACCACGCCGCAGTAGCTGATGGCCATGCCGATGATTTGCAGCGCGCCAACTCGGCGCTTGTACAACACCAGGCCCAGCAGCAACACCAGCGTGGGATTGAGATAGAGGATGAGTCGTTCCAGTGACGCACTGATGAACGCCAGGCCGGCGAAGTCCAGGAAACTGGCGAGGTAGTAACCCGTGAAGCCCAGCCACAGCACGCCCAGCCAGTCCTTGCGCGTCAGCGGCGCCTTGCCCCGGCTGGCCCACCACGCCATCACCGCAAAGATGGGCAAGGCAAACAGCATGCGGTACATGATCAGCGTGACGGCGTCGACGCCGTAGCGATAGGCCAGCTTGACAATGATGGCCTTGCCGCTGAACGCGATGGCACCGAAAGTGGCCAGCAGCAAACCAGGCGCTATGCTTTTAGTAGCTGCTTGCGCTCGTCCTGCTTGGGCTGTCGGCCTGTTTTTATCAGATTTATCGCTCAAGGTCGTTTCTTAAAAGCCCACGGCCTGGCCGTCGCGGCGTGGATCGCTGGCCGCCACATAGCCTTCGACCTTGGGGTTGCCGGCACGCCAGATGAACTGGCCGGCGCCAAAGTCCTGGTAGGAGTCGTTGATGACTTCCATGCGGTGGCCGCGGTCGGCAAGGCCCTGCACGGTACTCGGGTCCATCGTGGCCTCCACATTGATCTCAAGGCCGGCGTTGTAGCGCCAGCGCGGCGCATCGCAAGCCACCTGTGGGCTCTGGCCGTAGTCCAGCATGCGCACCAGTGTCTGCATGTGGCCCTGCGGCTGCATGTTCGCGCCCATCACGCCATAGCTCATCACGGGTTTGCCATCCTTGCTGAGGAAGGCCGGAATAATGGTGTGGAAAGGCCGCTTGCCCGGTGCGACCTGGTTGGCGCCCGGCAGCAGGCTGAAGGCGTGGCCGCGGTTTTGCAGGCTGATGCCGAACTCGGGCTCGACGCAGCCTGAACCAAAACCCATGTAGTTGCTCTGGATGAAGCTCACCATCATGCCGTCTTCATCGGCTGCCGTCAGGTAGATCGTTCCGCCCTTGACGGGATTTCCCGCGCCAAAGTCCTGTGCCTTTTTCATGTCAATGAGTTTGGCACGGGACGCCAGATACGCGTCATCGAGCATTTGCTCGGCCGTCACCTCCATTGACGAAGGCTCGGCCACGTACCGGTAAATATCGGCAAACGCCAGCTTCATGGCTTCGATCTGCAGATGCTGGGAATCCACGCCATCCACCGGGAGCCCGGCTACATCGAACTTATCAAGGATGCCCAGCGCAATCAGCGCCGCAATGCCCTGCCCGTTGGGCGGAATTTCGTGCAGGGTATAGCCCCGGTACTCCTTGCCGATGGGCTTGACCCATTCCGGCTGGTAGCTTTCAAAATCTTTGGCGGTGATGCTGCCGCCGTTTTGTGCGGAGAATTTTTCGATGGCCTGGGCAATGGCGCCGCCGTAATACGCCGTGCCCTTGGTTTGCGCAATAGCACGCAACGCTTTGGCTGCGGCCTTGAACTGGAACAGTTCACCGACATTCGGCGCCCGGCCCCAGGGAAGGAAAGATTGGGCAAAGCCCGGCAGCGATTTCAACTCCCCCGTAGCGGCCGCCCACTTCTGCTGCACCACGGGCGGCAACAAATAGCCGCGCTCGGCGATTTCAATTGCAGGCTCCATCAGGTCGGCGAAGGGAAGCTTGCCGAAACGCTCGCTCAAGGCCACCCAGCCGGCCACCGCACCCGGTACGCTCACGGAATCCATACCGCGTTTGGGCGGCGTCTGCGCATCGCTGCCGTATTTGCGCTTGAAGTAATCCGGCGTCCAGCTTTGCGGCGCGCGGCCCGATGCATTCAGTCCATGCAGTTCCTTGCCGTCCCAGAGGATGCAAAAAGCATCGCTGCCCAGGCCGTTGCTGACAGGTTCGACAATGGTCATGGCGGCGGCAGCAGCGATCGCGGCATCTACCGCATTGCCGCCCTTGAGCATCATGCGCAAACCGGCCTGCGCGCCCAACGGGTGCGAAGTCGAAACAACGTTGCGGGCAAACAGCGGCAGGCGGGTGGAGGTGTAGGGGTTGCTGTAGTTGAAATTCATGGGTCACCTGTGGAAGGCAAGGCAAGGAAGAATGGATGCCGGCGGTCATGGTGTGCAACCGCAGGCGGGAAGTCAAACTGACCGGCATCGTCACGACCAGGCGGCGCGATGCGGTGAAAGGCATCAATCGGCGCTGATTTTCCGCTCGACAATGATTTTCTTCCACCTGGCCGTGTCCGTCTTCACCATGGCCGCAAAGGCCTGCGGGGTGCCACCCGCGGGTTCGGCGCCCAGTCTGGCAAAGCGGTCTTTCACATCGGAATCGGCCAGGGCTGCGTTCACCGCCTGGTTGACCTTGCCTGCCAGGTCTGGCGCCATGCCTTTGGGGCCGTAAACCCCGAACCAGGTGACCGACTCAAAGCCCGGCAGGGTTTCCGCCACCGCCGGCAGATCGGGAGCGAGCGCCGTGCGTTTGAGGCTGGTGACCGCAAGGGCCCGCAGCTTTCCATCTTTCACATGCGGCATGCCGGTGACAAAGGAGTCGAACAGCACGTCGATCTTGCCGCTGATCAGGTCCGGCATGGCCAGTGCCGTACCGCGGTAAGGGATGTGCAGGATGAAGGTCCCCGATTGCGCCTTGAAGTATTCGCTCATCAAGTGGATGATGGTGCCGTTGCCGCTGGACGCGTAGTTCAAACGCCCGGGGTTCTTGCGTGCATGATCGATAAATTCGCCCATGGTCTTTGCCGGCGACGTGTTAGGCACCAGCACCACATTAGGGGAACTTGCCACATAGGCAATCGGCGTGAAGTCTGTTTCCGCGTTGTAGGGAATCCGGGGGTTGACGGCCGGCCCGATGCTGTGGGTGCTTGAAGTCGCCAGCAGCAGCGTGTAGCCGTCAGCAGGCGATTTGGACGCAGCATCGGCGCCTATCGTGCCGCCGGCGCCCGGCCGGTTTTCGACCACAACCGTCTGGCCGATTTTCTCGCCCAGCTTTTGCGACAGGGCCCGTGCCAGGATGTCCGTCGCGCCGCCTGCCGGAAACGGCACGATCATGCGAATGGGTTTGGACGGATAGTTCTGGGCCATGGCGGGGCCCACGAGAGTCACGGCGGAAGCCGCAGCCAGGGAAATAATATGTCTACGTTTCATCTGGCCATTGTGCAACGATTTTGAGCGCCGACTATGTCGCAAACAGGCAAAACAAAAGGCACCCGAAGGTGCCTTTTTTGTATGTGCTTCCCGTTGATCAGTCAGCTTCAACGAAAGCTTCTTCCCGTTTGTTTTTGATGCTTGGCAGCAGCACGATGGCCAGCAGCAGCACGGCGGCTCCCAGCAGTCCGGCCGACAGTGGACGCGTCACAAACACGCTCCAGTCGCCACGTGAAAGCAGCAGGGCCCGGCGCAGGTTCTCTTCCATCATGGGGCCCAGGATGAAGCCCAGCAGCAAGGGAGCGGGTTCGCAGCCGAGCTTGACGAACATGTAGCCGATCACACCGAAGATGCCCACCATCCAGATGTCGAAGGTGTTGTTGTTGGTGGAATACACGCCAATCGCGCAGAAAAGCACGATGGCCGGGAACAGGTAGCGGTAAGGCACAGTCAGCAGCTTGATCCACATCCCGATCAGCGGCAGATTCAGGATCACGAGCATCGCGTTGCCGATCCACATCGAAGCGATCAGGCCCCAGAACAGTTCAGGGTTGCTGGTCATGACCTGCGGGCCGGGCTGAATGTTGTGAATCGTCATGGCGCCCACCATCAAGGCCATTACGGCGTTGGGCGGAATGCCCAGCGTCAGCAGCGGAATGAAGGAGGTCTGCGCGCCGGCATTGTTGGCCGACTCAGGTGCTGCGACGCCGCGGATGTTGCCCTGACCGAAAGGCACTTCACCAGGCCGCATCTTGATTTTCTTCTCAAGGGCGTAACCCGCAAATGCGGCAAGCAAGGCGCCACCGCCGGGGAGAATCCCCAGTGCCGAACCCAGGAAAGTACCCCGCAGCACGGCAGGCGCCATGTTCTTGAAGTCTTCTTTGGTGGGGAAGAGTCCCGAGACCTTGGCGGTGAAAACCTCACGCTCATGCTCCGGCTGCGCCAGATTGCTGATGATCTCGCCGTAGCCGAATACACCCATGGCGATGGTCACGAAACCAATGCCGTCAGTCAGTTCGGGAATGTCAAAGCTGAAGCGGGCAACACCGGAATTCACGTCGGTTCCGACCAGACCCAGCAGCAGGCCCAGCACGATCATGGCAATCGCCTTGAGCAGCGAGCCGGAAGCCAGCACCACGGCGCCGATCAGACCCAGCACCATCAGTGCGAAGTATTCGGCGGGGCCGAACTTGAAGGCCAGTTCGGTCAGCGGCGGTGCAAACGCGGCCAGGATCAAAGTGCCTACGCAACCGGCAAAGAAAGATCCCAGGCCTGCCGCGGCAAGCGCGGGCCCGGCCCGGCCTTTTCTCGCCATCTGGTACCCGTCAATACAGGTCACCACTGAAGACGACTCCCCCGGCAGATTCACCAGAATGGCGGTGGTGGAGCCGCCGTACTGGGCGCCGTAATAAATACCGGCCAGCATGATCAACGCCGACACGGGAGGCAGCGCGTAGGTGGCCGGCAGCAGCATGGCAATCGTAGCCACAGGGCCGATACCCGGCAGAACACCAATCAAGGTACCCAAAATACAGCCGATCAGGCAGTACAACAAATTGATCGGCGTGAATGCCACGCCAAAACCTATCGACAAATGATTTAGCAATTCCATTTTTTATTCTCCTTAGCCGATAAAGAATGGCCAGACCGGGAACTGCAACTTGAGCAGGACGACGAAAGCCAGGTAACTGCCGATGGCCAGCACCGTCGCAAGAATGAAGGTGTTTTTGACCTTCCAGCCCTCTTCGGCCATGCTGGAAATGAAGGTCAGCGCATAAATCGCCACGATCATGCCCATGGCGGGAATCTTGATGCTCGGCAAACCGGCCAGCAAAATGCCAAATACCAGATTGGCCAGAATGATGAAAATGAGGGGCTTCCAGGCCCACTTGCCGATCTTGTCGCCGCCTACGGTTTCCACCACCAGCGCCTTGAAGGTAATAGCACCTCCCAGAACAGCCATCAAAATACCCAGCATGAGAGGGAAGTAACCCGGACCCATACGGGCACCTTCACCCACGTTGTAGGTGGTTGCCCCCCATGCGAACGCCACACCGACCCCCATGAACATGAGGCCGGAGAAAAAGTCTTTCTGACTCTTGATATTCACGGCTGTCTCCTCAATACATATAAAAGAAAGAATCGGTGGATTGTGCATTCAATCACCCGGCCCCCGCCATGTGGCTTTCACTTACCTTTCGTAATCTTTTGGCTTACCTCTTGCTTACAACGGGCCGGCCGCTGTAAAAGGCTGCAAGGACTCAGTCCAAAGACGGGGTGGAGGCCAAAATTTCCTCGATGGTTGTCAGACCCTCTGCCACTTTCAGCGCGCCGGCCAACCGAAGCGGGCGCATACCTTCGCTGACCGCCTGGCGGCGCAGCGCATCGATATTGGGTTCTTTCGAGACCTTTTCCTTGAAGCCTTCCGTGACGGTCAGCAGCTCATAAAGCCCCATGCGCCCACGGAACCCGGTCATCCGGCAATCCACACAGCCCACCGGCTTGTACGGCCGGTAGCCGCCGCTGATTTGCCAGGGTTTGACCAGGTCGGCGAGCGTTTCGCGTGAGGCGGCCTCGTCAGGCTGGCGGCAATTGCTGCACAAGGTGCGTACCAGCCGCTGGGCCAGCACACCCAGCAAGGTGGCGTTGATCAGGTAAGAAGGAACCCCGAGTTCCATCAGGCGGGACACCGCCGACGGGGCGTCATTGGTATGCAGTGTGCTGAAAACCAGGTGGCCAGTCAGCGCGGCTTGCACGGCCATCTCGGCCGTCTGCAGGTCGCGGATTTCGCCCACCATGATGATGTCCGGATCCTGCCGCATCAGCGCGCGCAGCCCTTCGGGAAAGTCGAAATCCAGATGCGGCTGGACTTGTGTCTGGTTAAAGGAGGCCTCGATCATTTCGATCGGGTCCTCAATCGTGCTGACGTTGACTTCTTCAGTCGCAAGCCGCTTGAGCGTGGAATAAAGCGTGGTGGTCTTGCCGGAGCCGGTAGGCCCGGTGACCAGGACAATGCCATAGGGCCGCTTGACCAGTTGCTCCCATCGTTCGGCGTCGTGCTGCGAAAAACCCAGTGCATCCAGGTCCTTGACCGTGGTGTCCGGGTCAAAAATCCGCATCACCATTTTTTCGCCGAAGGCTGTGGGCAAAGTGGACAGGCGCATCTCAACTTCGTCGCCGCGCGGGTTGCGGGTCTTGATGCGGCCATCCTGTGGTCGGCGCTTTTCCACCACATCCATGCGGCCCAGCAGCTTGATGCGGGCGGTCATGGCGTTGTGCACGCCCATGGGCAGTTGATAGACCGGATGCAGCACGCCGTCGATGCGAAAGCGGATCACGCCCTGCTCGCGCCGCGGCTCCAGGTGGATGTCGCTGGCGCGCTGGTCAAAGGCGTACTGCCAGAGCCAATCCACCACCTGCACCACGCCCTGGTCGTTGGCGTCCAGCTGCTTGTTGCTTTTGTTCAGCTCAACCAGTTGTTCAAAGCTCGCCGACGTCGCCCCACCGCCGGCCTTGATCGCCGCCTTGACGGATTTGGCCAGTGCAAAAAATTCGGCGGTGAACTTGGTGATTTCGAGGGGGCTGGCAACCACAAGGCGTACGCTGCGCTTGGCCTGACGTTCGACCTCCTGCACCCAATCAGTCACGAAAGGCTCCGAAGTGGCAATCACCACCTCGCTGGGGGTCACCTGCACCGGCAGTACCTTGTGCCGCTCGGCATACATGGCCGACATGGTGTCCGCCACCTTGCCCACGTCCACCTTGAGCGGGTCAATCCGCAGGTAGGCAAGGCCGGCCCGTCCGGCCAGCCATTGCGTGATCGTTTCCATGTCCAGGGGTTTGCCGTCGGCCAGGCGTGTCATGCCGACACTGGCAAGCCGGGTTAACGGCGGCTGCGCGCTTTGCACCTGGGAGCAGCGTGCAATCGTGCGCTGGGCTTCGGCGGCGCTGATGACGCCGTCTTCGCTGAGCCACTCAACCAGCATGCGCCAGCCCAGCGGCCCGGCAGGAGGCTTTTTCACGTGCAGGTCTTTGGGGTGTTTGGGGTGCGTCACGGCGCTCATGGGTCGCACTGTACCCCATCCACCTGGGTCTTTACCATCCGCGCGGCATCATCATCACGCCGCCGGCGCAAAGAGCCGCAGCCATTTTTTGGCAGGCAGCTTCCAGCACGACTCGATGACACCGGCCTGCTGCAGCAGGTCGGCCCGCTCGGGACGCGTCGGGTCGCGTTGGGCCAGCACCACAGTGTTGCCTTCGCGCGTCGGCCGAAACGCCCAGACCGCCTCGGGCCCGAACGCTTCCGCAATTTTTGTCAGCGACTGCACGTAACTTGAATCACGGCCAAAAAGATTCACCGTCATCACGCCGTCTTCCGCCAGAAGCCCGCGGCAGTCTTCATAAAAATCCGCGCTGTCCAGCACCGGCGCCGCCGCTTCATGGTCATACAGGTCGACATGCAGGAAGTCCACCATTCCCTGGTGCACAGGGTTTTTGATTTCCAGCGCCGCATCGGCTTCAATGACATGCAGCCTCAGGTCGTCCCGCGGCAGCTTGAACCAGAGCCGGCAGGCCGTGATCACCTGCGGATTGATTTCAATCGCCGTGGTTTTCATGCGCAGCTTTTTATAGCAAAACTTGGTCAGCGCGGCAGAACCCAAGCCCAGCTGCATCGCGTGCTTTTTAGACACAGCCGCCGCGTCGGTGAACAGCAGCCCCGCCATCATGCGCTGCACGTACTCCAGTTCGATGTCATACGGTGCATCGCGCAGCATGGAGCCCTGCACCCATTCGGTGCCCAGATGCAAAAAGCGCACCTCACCGTAGTCGGAGAAATTGACTTCGGGTAGTTCGGCCGTCGTTTTCACTGTTTCTTTTTTTGACATCAAACCAGTCCATGCTTTTCAAATACTTCACGCCAGGCAGCGAGTTTGCGCTCAAAACTCCAGGAAGCATTCGCCGGGCTGGTGGAAGGCAGCTTGTAGAACTGGACCCCCACGCTCGGCACTGACGTGTCCTCGCTGCCCCCCGAGGGGGTGCTCGCGCCTTGGGGCTGCCCGGCGGCGCTCAGGGCAGCCTTCACAACCAATGAATGCTTGAAGCTTTCACCACCGTTATGCGCAATGGCTTCCAGCCTGGGACACAGGCCCTTGAGACCCGCCAGGTCGTTCACCACCGCATTGCGGATATTGCTGTCCAGGCTGCCCTCGCGTTCACAGGCAGCGTACACGTCCCACAGGCCAAGCCCTTTTGACAAAAGCCATTCGCTACGAATTTGATAGCTGCTCGCGCCCGTTCCCATTGGACCATCGGGCCAAATGGCTTGCAAAATCTTCCAGAAATGGTTTTGCGGGTGGCCGTAATACTGCTGCGCAGCCAGTGAGGCGGCGCCCGGAAAGCTCCCCAGTACCAGCAGCCGAGTGCCGGGAGAAACCAGCGGCGCCAGACCTGCCAGCACAGGTTTAGCGGTGTCCTCGGTGCCCTTTTTCACGCCAGAAGGGCTCTCAGTTTCGGCAGCGCCCGCAATGCGTTGGCGGTCGTTGCGGCCGCCAGCGACTCCAGCGGAATTCCCCGCAAATCCGCCACCTGCTTCGCAATGCGCGGCAACTCGCCCGGCTCATTGCGGCCCTGGGCCTGGCCCGCTTCGCGCTCCGCCGCGGTTTTGTAGATCCAGTGGGGCGGAATGTCAGGCGAATCCGTTTCCATCACCAGCGCCTCCAGGGGCAGTTCTGCCGCCAGGCGCCTGAGTTGCAAGGCAGGCTCAAACGTGACGGCGCCGCCAAAGCCCAGCTTCAGGCCCAGCTTGATGAATTCCGCCGCCTGTTGCTCGCTGCCGTTGAACGCATGGCCGATGCCGTGCCACCCGCTCTCGGGCGCCAGGTCGCGCAGGTGCTTGAGCAACTTGTCAGCCGATCGCCGCACGTGCAGGATGACCGGCAGGCCGTGCTTGCGCGCCAGCTTGAGTTGCTCGCGGTAGAAGTGCTCCTGGCGTTCACGCATCGGGCTTTGCGTCAGGGCAGGCACAAAATAATCAAGGCCAATTTCACCCACCGCGACCAATCGCGGATCAGACCGCCTCAACGCAAGCTCGTTATCCAGCGCCTGCAGGTCGGCGTCTTGCGCCTGGGGCACACACAGCGGATGAATGCCCAGCGCATAGCTGTCGGAAAAACGGTGTGCCAGCACACGGACTGCCTCGAAATTGAACACGCCCACCGCCGGCAGCACGCAGTGTGCAACGCCTGCAGCGGCTGCCCGCGCACGAACTTCAGCGACATCGACGGACAGTTCACCGGCGTCAAGATGGCAGTGTGTATCTACCCAGAAAGTCATTCAGTCAATGCGGCAGGGCACCCGGGATATGAAAAGAAGAGGTACAAAAAAAGGAACGGCCTGGCGCAGGCCTTGCTTGCGGAAGATGTTGACACAGAAATGAAATCGGGACACGCTATGCTTTTTTTGAGGAAATGCACGCGCAATTCGTTACCGTTTTTTTTGCCCCCCGATCTCTTTTCGTCAACCTCTGTCAACCACCGTCGACTGATAACCCAAGGAAAAGCCAACATGAAATTATCCCGTCTGATGAGCCACATTCTCGGAGCCGGCCTCGTTGTTTCAAGTATGGCCAGCCCCGCCTGGGCACAAGACCAGAAGTTGCGGCTGATTACCTGGGCCGACTATGTGCCGGCCGATGTCGTGGCGCAGTTCAAGAAGGAGACCGGGATCGACGTTGAGCTCACGCTGTCCAATAACGAAGAAATGATTTCCAAGCTGCGCGCCACCGGCGGCGCCGGCTTTGACCTGGCCCAGCCCTCGCAGGACCGCATCACCGGCCCGCAGCAGGAGTTCGGCATTTACAAGCCCATGGACCTCAGCAAGATCAAATCCGATCTGTTCATCCCGTCCATGCTGGAAGCCACCAAGAAAAACACCACGCTGGACGGCAAGGTTTATGGCCTGCCGCACATCTGGGGCACCGACGGCCTCGTCGTCAATACCAAGCTGGCCAAGATGACCGACTACCCCGACCTGTGCAAGGCAGATGTCAAGGGCAAAACCGCCGTGCGCCTGAAGCGCCCCACGCTGCTGGCCTTCGCCTTTGCTTCCGGCAAAGACCCGTTTGCGCTCTACAAGGACCCGAAAGCCTACGGCGCGCTGATGGACGAAGTCGGCAAGACCATGATTGCCTGCAAGAGCAACATCAAGTTCTACTGGGACAACAAGGATCAGCTGCTCAACGGCATGCGCGCCGGTGAAGTGGTGGGCGCCATGATGTGGGACACCGGCGGCTGGAAGCTCAATGCCGAAAAACCTGAAATCCAATACATCGCACCGAAGTCGGGCGCACTCGGCTGGATCGACACCTTCGCCATCCCGGCCAAAGGCCGCAACGATGCCGCCGCCTACGCCTGGATCAACTTCAACATGCGCCCCGAGATTGCCGCAAAAGTGGCAGGCTCTGCCGGCAACTTCACCGCCTCCAAGGGAGCCGACCAGCTGGCCGATCCCAAGCTGAAAGCCCAGTTCGCCGCCAGCTTCCCTGAAGCCGCGTTGAAAAACGTGAAGTGGTATCCCGCAGTGCCTGCCGGCATCGAGGACATCGAAGGCCGCGTATTAGACCGCGTGAAAGCAGCCCAATAACCGGCAACCGGCCTATCACCGGTGCACGCAGACCTTCAAGCCGAACACGTCGGTAAAACCTACGCCGGCCAGCCCGCGGTCAAGGACTTGTCCTTTACCGTGGAGCGCGGCAGCTTCTTTTCCATTCTCGGCCCGTCGGGCTGCGGAAAGACGACGCTGCTGCGCATGATCGCCGGCTTTCTGTCGCCCGATGCGGGCCAGATCCACATCGGCGGCAAACCCATGAACGGCGTGCCACCCAACCAGCGGCCCGTCAACATGGTGTTCCAGCACCTGGCGCTGTTCCCCATGATGTCGGTCGGCGAAAACGTCGGCTACGGCCTGGCGCGGCGCGGCTTGTCGCGCGCCGACATTGCCAGCAAGGTCGGCGCCATGCTTGAACGCGTGAGCCTGCCCGGCATGCAGGACAAGCGCGTCGATCAACTGTCAGGCGGGCAGCGGCAGCGCGTGGCGATTGCGCGCAGCCTGGTGCTCGAACCCACACTGCTGCTGCTCGACGAACCGCTGGGCGCGCTGGATTTAAAGCTGCGCGAGCACATGAAAGTCGAGCTCAAGCAGCTGCAGGCGGCCTTCGGCACCACCTTTGTTTACATCACGCACGACCAGTCCGAGGCATTGGTGCTGTCCGACCATGTCGCAGTCATGAATGCCGGCAGTTTTGAGCAGGTGGGTACACCGCAAGAGCTGTACTACCAGCCGCAAACGCCTTTCGTCGCGGGCTTTGTGGGCGCCAACAACAAGCTGCAGGGCAGTGCCGCCGCCGGCACGGAAGCCGGCAACGTGGTGGCGCTGACGACAGGCCAGGGCCTTGCCATGCGGGCCCGCGCTGTCGGCAAAATCCTGACCGACCAGTCCGTGCAGGCGTTTGTACGGCCCGAGGCGATCAGTCTGGCCCGCGACGCCGCGGAGCTGCCCGCTGACCACACAGCCTACGCGGGCCAGGTTGAGAGCCTGCTCTTCGACGGCGCCAATTCGGCCGTATTGCTGCGCGAAACCACCAGCCGTACGGAATTTCGTATCGCGCTACCGCAGACCGGGCGCTTTGCCGACTTGCGTGTCGGTGAAACGGTGGCCTTCAGCTTCGACCCCGCGCAAGCCACCTGTTTTGGGACAACCGGCGCCTAGCGCCTGCAGATCATGCAAGCCGCAGCCGCCATGCCCGCAGCAAATGCCGGACCCGCATCGGCGCAGGCCAAACTTATCCTGCTGTTGTTGCTGGCGCCGGCGCTGATCTGGCTGGTGGGCCTGATCGTTCTGCCGCACATCGACCTGGCCATCCTGTCGCTGCGCGAACGCATCGCACCGCGGCAATACGCGCCCAGCATCGCGCAGTACCGCACCTTTATCGACGAACCGCTATATTGGCACACCTTTGTGCGCACCGCCGTCATGTCCATCCTGGCCACGCTGATCACCTTGCTGCTGGCGTTTCCCATCGCCTGGACGATTGCCAAGCTGGTGCGCGGCCGCGCCAAGTCGCTGCTGCTGGTGATGTGCCTGATCCCCTTCTGGGTCAGCGAAACCGTGCGCACCCTGGGCTGGATGATTCTGCTGCGCGAATCGGGCGTGCTGCCCGCCGTGCTGGTGCAGCTGGGCCTCACTGATGCACCTGTAGAGCTGCTCTACCGCGACGCCACAATTCTGGTTGGCCTGGTGTACACGTCCATGCTGTTCATGGTGGTGCCGCTGATCAGTGCGCTTGAAAGTCTGGATGACACGCTGATAGAAGCCGCCTATGACCTGGGCGGCAACGGCCCTTCCATCCTGCGGCAAATCGTCATTCCGCATGCCGCGCCCGGCATCCTCGCCGGTTGCATCGTGGTCTTCATGCTGACCTTGGGCAACTACCTCACACCCACGCTGTTGGGAGGCAAGAACTCGCTCTGGTTTACCGAGCAGATCTACACCCAGTTCATCACGCGCTTTAATTGGGAGCAAGGCGCGGCGTTTGGATTTTTGCTGCTGGGTTTGTCCACTGCCATCGTCTGGCTAGGGCTCAAGTTGACCGGCCAAAAATTTGGTGAAGTAATGAGGAAAACATGACGCCCCCCCGTTGGACCTCACTGCGTGTAGCTCCCTCCCCCCTAGCAGGGGGCGACCGCTGCGGCCCGGCAAAGCCGGTTCCGCGCCGTCACTGGCGAAGACTTGGGGAGAGTGTTAGATGATCGCCTCCCTGCCCCGGCCCGCCTGGCTGCGCACAGGCACGGTGGTGTATGGGCTGGCGTTTTTCGCCTTCCTGTTCCTGCCGCTGGTGGTGGTCGCAGTGTTTGCCTTCAATGACGCGCCCTACCCGGCGCCCCCCTGGCACGGCTTCACGCTCGACTGGTTTTTTGGCAGCAAGGCCGGGCGCACAGGCCTTTTTGCCGATCGCCCCATGCTCGCCAGCCTCTGGACCAGTGTGGTGGTGGCCGGCTGGGTCACGCTGCTGGCGGTGCTGGTGGGCACGACCAACGCCTTTTTGATTGAACGCAGCCGCTTTCCGGGCAAGCAGGCGCTGTCGATGCTGATGCTGGCGCCGCTGGTCATTCCCGGCGTCATCCTGGGTATTTCCATCCTGGCGTTTGCCAGCCGCCTGGCCCAGTTTGCCGATGACTGGTGGGGGCTGGAGCTGGATTTCCTGCGGCCGGGGCTTCCGCTGGTGGTGCTCGGCCAGTTTTCCTACATCGTGTCCATCGCCACGCTCATCATTTCGGCCCGCCTGAAACGTTTTGACATCACCCTGGAAGAAGCCGCCTACAACCTGGGCGCCTCCCGCGCCGCGGTCTTCGCCACCATCACCCTGCCTTACCTGAAACCCGCGCTCATCGGCGCTGCAGCGATCTCGTTTTTGATGTCCTTCGAGAACTTCAACACCACGCTGATGCTGGTCGGCTCGGACGCACCGCTGACCGTCATGATGTACGGACGCATGCGCGAGGGCGCCACGCCGGTGCTCAATGCCGTCAGCCTGTTCCTGATGTTGGCCTCGGCGGCCCTGGCGCTGACCCTGCTGCGCAAGCCCGCCGACAGCCCCGGCGCCTGAAGCAGTCCAAGCCGCCCCAAAATCGGGCTCGAATCGAGCCCAGACTGCGCAGTAACAAGCACTTTACAAAGCCCCCTACGCCTATACCCAAATCACGTGCACGGATGCACAAATCGTGATACGGTGCAACTGTAAATACGGGGCCTGAAGCAGGTTTTCACGCCCGGTGGTATCAGCCCGGTTTTGACATTGACCTCACAGGTGAACGGATGCGCAGGCCAGCCCTTTACAGCAGTTCAAACCGTCCGGCGCAGGGCGCGGGTGATGCCCAGGCGCAGCCGCCCGAGCAGGCTTCCGGCCCAGACGGCGCCATTCCAGCCCCCGCACCTTCCCGTTTTCCCCGGGCCTCCCGCCTGGCCAAACGGCTTGCCCAAAACCAGCTTTACCTGCTCTGGTCGGTCGTCGGCCTGCTGGCCCTGCTGCTGGCCATCAGCTTTGCCTCCCCGCTGCGGCCTGCGGCCCGCAAGCTGACGCAGGAAGACATCAACGCGGCCGTCCTCAAAACGCTGGAGACCACAGTCCTGCCCTCCCCCGGAACCCGCGCTTACGACACCATCATCCCCTCTGTCGTGCGCATCGTGGGGCTGGGTAAAGACAAGGACGGCAAGGAAGACGGCGAGCGCAGCGTGGGCACCGGCGTGGTCATCGTCGACAAGGGCATCATCCTGACCAACCTGCACGTGGTGCAGGGCGCCACCACCATCAAGGTCACGTTCGCGGACGGCCTCGAATCCACCGCCAGCATCACCGGCGTACAGCCCGAGAACGACCTGGCCGTGCTGCAGGCCCACAAGATTCCCGACGACATGATTGCCGCCACCATGCGCTCCACCGCCGACCTGGCGCCGGGCGACCGTGTCATGGCTGTGGGTTATCCCTTCGGCATCGGGCCCTCGGCCTCAGAGGGCATCATCTCGGGGCTCAAGCGCAACTTCCGCTCGCCCGAAGGCAAGCAGATGATGAGCAACCTGATCCAGTTCGACGCCGCCGCCAATCCCGGCAACTCGGGCGGCCCGCTGGTCACCATGGACGGCGAAGTGGTCGGCATCGTGACCGCCATCTTCAACCCCAACCAGCAGCGCACGTTTGTCGGCATCGGTTTTGCGGTGCCGATTGAAAACGCAGCCTCGGCCGCCGGCATGCCCCCCTTCTGAAGACTTTAAGGACATCGACGCATGGAACAGCACACGCCCGAACATTCCGCCGCCGGCCATGACGCCACCGCGCAGCTGATGGAGCAGATCCTCTATGAAGTCAAACGTGTGGTGGTGGGGCAAGACCGCTTCCTCGAGCGCGTCATGGTCGCCATCCTGGCGCAGGGGCATTTGCTGGTGGAAGGCGTTCCCGGCCTGGCCAAGACGCTGACCATCAAGACGCTGGCCAACACCGTGCAGGGCAATTTCAAGCGCATCCAGTTCACCCCCGACCTGGTGCCGGCTGACCTGGTGGGCACGCGCATCTACAACCAGAAAACCGGCGAGTTCACCACCTCGCTCGGGCCGGTGTTTACCAACCTGCTGCTGGCCGACGAAATCAACCGCGCGCCCGCCAAGGTGCAAAGCGCGCTGCTGGAAGTGATGCAGGAACGCCAGGTCACGATTGCCGGCATCACCCACAAAGTGCCCGAGCCCTTCCTCGTCATGGCCACGCAAAACCCGATTGAAACCGAAGGCACTTATCCGCTGCCCGAAGCGCAGGTCGACCGCTTCATGATGAAGGTACTGGTGGACTACCCGACCGACGAAGAAGAATTCGTCATCGTCCAACGCGTGACCGGCCCAGCCGTTGCCGTCAGCGCCGTGGCCACCACCGAACAGCTGGCCGCGCTGCAGGCCGAATGCCGCCGCATTTACGTTGACCCGTCCCTTGTGCAGTACGCCGTGCGGCTGGTGTCGGCCACACGCAACCCGACCAGGCACGGCCTGAAAGACTTGCAGCGCTTCATCACCTTCGGCGCCAGCCCGCGCGCCACCATCAACCTGACCGAAGGCGCCCGCGCGCTGGCCATGCTGCGCGGACGCAGCTACGCCCTGCCCGAAGACATGACAGACCTCGTACCCGACGTGCTGCGCCACAGGCTGGTGCTGTCCTACGAAGCGCTGTCTGAAGGTCTGTCGGCCGACGGCCTAGTCGCGAAGATCATGGCCAAAATCCCGCCCCCAGCAAAACCCTTAGAGCATGAAAAACTCGCAGCCTAAAAATATGAGCCCCCACGGTCGCTCACTGCGTGTAGCTCCCTGCCCCCCGAGGGGGCCGCTGCGCCTGCGGCCCGGCAAAGCCGGTTCCGCGGCCCCGGCTTGCATGAAACCTCGTCAAGCCTGTCACTGACATGAAAACCTTGCCGCCCGAACCCAAGGCGAAACCCGCTTCAGCAGCGAGCGCAGAACAACTGCTGCGCCGGCTGGAGTGGACCGTGCTGCGTCGGCTTGACGGCCTGCTGCAGGGTGACTACCGCACCTTGCTGCGCGGCACCGGCATGGACCTGGCCGACCTGCGTGAGTACCAGCACCACGACGACGTGCGCCACATCGACTGGAACGTCACCGCCCGGCTGGAGCAACCCCATGTGCGCGTGTTTACCGAAGACCGCGAAATGAGCGCCTGGTTCCTGCTGGACCTGAGCCCTTCGATGGACTTTGGCTCCAGCGAGCTGCGAAAGCGCAATGTGTCCGCTGAATTTGTCGCCGTGCTGGCCCGCATGCTGACACGCCACGGCAACCGCGTGGGCGCCATGCTCTATGGCTCCGGTGTTGATGCCGTGATCCCCGCACGCGGCGGCCGCCACCACGTGCTGCATTTGCTGCACACCTTGCAGGCCCGTCCCGAAACCACACTTCTCGGCCCCACACGCCTGCACGAGCTGCTCGAGTCCGCGGCCAGCTTCATACGCCGGCGCTCCACCGTGTTTGTGGTGTCCGACTTCATCAGCGAACCCGGCTGGGAAAAGCCGCTGGGCCAACTCGCCCGCCGGCATGAAGTGGTCGCCGTGCGCCTGCTCGACCCGCTGGAGCTGGACCTGCCCGACCTGGGCCTCATTCCCATCCGCGACGTCGAAACCGGCGAGCAACTGCTGGTCGACACCCACGACGCGGGTTTCCGCAAACGCTTTGCACGCATCGCGGCCCAGCGCGAAGCCGAGCTGCGCCAGTCGCTGGCGCGTGCCGGCGTGGACACGCTGGAGCTTTCCACCGACGACAACCTGGTTGACGCCATCCTGCGGTTTACCGAGCTCCGCAAACGGCGCAGCCGTACATCAGGCGCCAACGCAGCAGGCGGCAAGCTGCCGGCTCACCTGAAACACGCCGCCTGAAGAAGCCGCCAAGGAACATCCATGAACTTCAGCTGGTTGACCTCATTCATGTCAAAACTTCCCCTGCCGACTTTCCTCTGGCCGGAGTTTTTATGGCTGCTGCTGGCCATTCCCCTGCTGGTGGCCGTGTATGTGTGGCTGCTGCGCCGCAAGAAAAAAATCGCGCTGCGCTACGCCAGCCTTTCCATCGTGCGCGAAGCCATGGGCCGCGGCCAGAGCTTTCGCCGGCATGTTCCGCCCCTGCTGTTTTTGCTGTCCATCGCCGCCATGCTGGTGGCGGCATCGCGCCCCTTTGCCGTGATCAGCCTGCCTTCACAACGTGAAACCATCATCCTCGCCATGGACGTCTCAGGCAGCATGCGCGCCACCGACGTCCAGCCCAACCGCCTGGTGGCCGCACAAAACGCCGCCAAGGCTTTTCTGGCCGATTTGCCGCGCAATGTACGCGTCGGCATCGTCGCCTTTGCCGGCACCGCCGCCGTCGTGCAGCAGCCCACCCTCAGCCGCGAAGACCTGACGGCAGCGATTGACAAATTCCAGTTGCAGCGCGGCACCGCCATCGGCAATGGCATCGTCGTGTCGCTGGCCGAGCTGTTCCCCGACGCAGGCATCGACATCGCCTCCATGCAGTACGGAAGGGAAAAGCCCCGCGGCACATCGCTTGACCAGGCCCTGAACCCCGACAAGAACGCCAAAAAAGAATTCACCCCAGTCGCCCCCGGCTCCTACACCTCGGCCGCCATCATCCTGCTGACCGACGGCCAGCGCACCACCGGCGTAGATTCCATCGACGCCGCCAAGCTCGCAGCAGACCGTGGCGTTCGCATCTACACCGTCGGTGTGGGTACGGTGGATGGGGAAACGATTGGTTTTGAAGGCTGGTCCATGCGCGTCAAGCTCGACGAGGAAACCCTCAAAGGCATTGCCCGGGCAACACAAGCCGAGTACTTTTACGCAGGTACGGCGGCCGACCTGAAGAAGGTGTATGAAACCCTCAGTTCACGTCTGGCGATTGAGAAAAAAGAAACCGAGGTCTCGGGATTGCTGGCGCTTCTTGCCGCCGTGCTGGCGCTGGTGTCGGCCAGCTTGTCGCTGCTGTGGTTTAACCGGATTCTTTGAGAGAAAGCCCGCGCAAGCAGCGATTACGACGCAAAAGTGATCAGATCAGGTCGCCCCAGCCTTGACGACAAAGGCCCGCAGCCCGGCCATCTTGCCATCCCGAAAGCGCCAGACATCACAGTAGGCATGGCGGACCGCCTTCCCCTCTTCGTCCTTCAAGGTGATCTCCCCAAGCGCCGCGACAAAGTCGTGCTCCGCGATCATGTGATGGACTTCAAACTTCGGTGGCTCCTGGTACGCGGTCATCATCCATTGGCGAACGGCCTCTTTCCCTTTGATCGTCCTGTCGCCGACAAAAATCCATTCCGAATCTTCCGTGCAGAACTTCAGGAATCCTTCAACGTCGCCTTCGGCGATAGCCGCGTTGGCCTTCTTCAGAATCTCTCTGTTCCTCTCTGACATCAAAAAATCCCTTCTTTGAGACTTGCCGCAGTTCTACCCGTTCAATGCTTCTGGCATTCCTTCGCGAACGAAGTCAGTGCCTGCGTGAAGGCTTCAGGGACCTCCAGCGGCGCGAATTCGCCGCTGCCGCGCAGCACCTCGCCTTTGATGCGCCTGGCGCCAGCGGTCTTCAAGGCGGGTAGGTAGTCGTCCGGTGAACGTCCGTCGGCGTCGCCGCGGAGGTAGAGCATCGGTGTTTCGATGTTCTTGTGCCTGCTGTTGTGCTGGGCATCGGCCTGCAGGGTGCGGTACCAGTCGAAGCCGGCCTTGAGCGCCTCGGGACGCTCATAGGCGCGCGCAAACGCGGCGCGATGTGCTTCAGTCACGGCCTCCTTGTTGCCCGCCAGGAAGTCCGTGAAAAAATCAAAGTAGGTACGCTGGTGGCCTGAAACCAGGAGCTCCGGCAGCTCCGGCAGCGCTTGAAATGCAAAGTGCCAGATGCGAGGATCCGACAGCACCTTTTCCCAGGGATCTATGCCGGGGATGACGGTATTCATGACCACAGCCCCCGCGATGCGGTGCCCGTGGTCGCGTGCGGCTGCATAGGCGATCATCCCGCCGACATCAAAGCCAGCCACCACCATTGAGCGCGCGCCGGCGCGTTCTGCTGCACTGACGACGATATCTGCCAGGATGGTTTTTTCGGCGGAAGGCGGCGCACCGCGCGAATCGCCAATCGCCGGCAAGTCAAAGACCAGGACAAAATGTTCGGTGGCAAGCGCATCGACCACCGGTGCATAGACTTCCTTGCAGTGAGGCCAGCCGTGCAGTAGCATAATCGCGGGCTTGGCGGAATCACCCGCCGCCAGCAGGCCCAGGCTCAGGCCTTCATGCTCTACGGTGTCGACGCGCATACGGCAATGTACGAATGCACGCGCATGGAGCGCCAACAAGGACACTCACGCGCGTGCGAGTCGTTCTGTGAACGAGGACCGGTTTACCTCTTCGGTTTGCTGACCTCGTGCCCGATCACACCGCCGACTGCGGCGCCGCCTACGGTCCCCAAGGCGCTGCCACCCGTAAGAGCCGCGCCGGCCACACCGCCTACACCGGCGCCGATGGCGGTGTTTTTCTCCTGAGTCGTCATGCCACTACAGCCCGCCAGACCGGCAAGCACTACCGCACAAAGCGCAGTTTGTTTGATTCCAATCATTTCAGTCTCCTTGAGAACGTTAATGAAAGTGAAGAGCAAATGCCGCTTGATCACGCCGCCAGACCCTCTTCACGTGAATGAATCGCACACGGTTACCGGCTGCACGCCGGGGTGGCTTTTCATTGCTGGTGTCTTCATGCTAGGAGGCTGCGGGTTCTGCGGTGTAGGACGAACTCCCGATATCGGTACGTACTACGCCCGGTACCTCCGGAGGAAATTTCGCATGCAAATCCCGCCCGGACCACTTCTCAAACCTGAACAGGAGCGCACACGCAGCGGGACGCAAACGCGCGTCATCCCATCAAGCGTCTCAGCCCCGTCGTGCCGCCTCTATCGCGGCGACGTCAATCTTTTTCATGGTCATCATCGCGTCGAACACGCGCTTGGCCACTTTGGGGTCGGGGTCGGCTATCCCATCAGTGAGCGCGCGCGGGGTGATCTGCCATGACAGGCCCCACTTGTCCTTGCACCAGCCGCATTCGCTTTCCTGCCCCCCATTGCTGACGATCGCGTTCCACAAGCGGTCGGTTTCAGCCTGGTCATCGGTGGCAATCTGAAAAGAGAATGACTCGTTATGCTTGAAGAGCGGGCCACCGTTCAGCCCGATGCAGGGAATGCCGGCGACGGTGAACTCGACCGTGAGCACGTCCCCCTGCTTGCCGTCGGGGTAGTCGCCCGGTGCATAAAAGAGTTTGCCCACAGTGCTGTCGGGGAAGGTCTTGGCATAGAAGTTTGCGGCCTCAACGGCGCCACCGTCGTACCACAGGCAGATCGTGTTCTTGCTGGTCTTTTTGCTGGCCATGTCGTGTCTCCTGAAAGGTTGGGCACCCGGCGCCCGCCAGAGTGCAAAGGACTCCCATCGTATTCAATTTCGGAAGCCGGGGCCAAGGGTCCCGGCGCCGGTTCCTGGCTGTTCCTAGCCTTTCGACCTGGAAGGGTCAGCAGAGCCTGGATAGGTCCGCTCTTCTTCGAACGTTCCGTCGGCGCGGTGGATTTTGACCGAAGCGGTTTTGCCCACCATGAACTCTCGCGTTGCCTCCAGAATCTCCGCCTTCGTGGGCTTGCTGATGGCCGCGCGGTCGGCGCCCTGCCGGGTCAGGTCCCAGTGGCCGTTGTGCGTCTTGATGTGATAGTTGTCCATACGGTCTCCAAAAAAAGCCATCGTATTGGCGGGGTTCGAAACTCCGCTGTAGGACGGCGCCTATGGATTGCCGGCATCAAGTCGACTTTCAGCAGGTTGGTGCTGAAAAAATTCCGGGGTCGTGGCCAGCGTAGGCATGGGCTCGTCCTGGGGCCCGTTGCGGTTTGCCGGTATCGGCATCGCAACGTTCTTGAACTGTTCGTACGCCGCCTCTTGCGGATCGCGATGGCCCTGCGCATGCTGGGCCTCCATCGCCCAGATTGCCGCCTCGAGCACATCGACCGTGCCTCCGGCCAGGCCCATGATGGTTTCCGTAAAACTTCTGCGCCATTCCTTGCGCTCTTTGGTTGACATGTTGATTCCCCTTCGAGACAGATGAGTGGCATTTGCCACGGGCTCGACGGGGGCTGTCGCACAGCCGACAAGCGGTTGAGGCTATTGCACCCTGACTTCAGCGGCTGCTTTGTAAGGGTATCGAACTGGCAGCTGTAAGACGCGAGCCAGTTGCTGCGGGGCGCGAAGGCGTTGGAAGCATTTGATGACCACGGCTTTCGGGCGGGTTACGGGCCGCGATGGTCAACCACAACGAAATCGGCTGAACTCGCCCATATTGATGAGGCAACTGCAAGGTTGCAGCCCTAGAATCGATCTATACATACAAGGGGGAGTACCGTGTATCGATTTGCTTTTCACCTAGCGTTCTTCACGTTTGCGGCCGCCAACGCCGCTCATGCCCAGAAGTGGCCAGAAGATGTCACTCTGACCCAAATTGTGGACTACCAAGCTAAGCAGGAATCGGATTGTGTTGCTAAAGGGCGGGCTGAGGGCAGCCGGCCAATTGCGGCCGTGACGTCCTATTGCAGCTGCGTATTTGCCTCTTTGAGGGCATCGATGACGTTGCTGGATTGGCGGACTGCTTACGAGTTCTCCTTAGTGGATAAGCGTGCCGAATGGGGTGTATTCGAAAAGCGTGCACAGCCTGTTATCGAATCATGTGCGCGAAAAAATCTCGCCCAATGACTTCCCGCTCTGCCGCCCCCGCGCCGAAGCCCCTCTTCGCCCGCTAACCCTGACTAAAAACGACTATTGGGAGATGATGTGTTTTCTAAAATCAGATGTGCCATTCTTTTAACCAGCTTCTGCCTAGCGAGCTGCGCTCCACCGACGTTATACGTAGCCAACAATCCGGTGGTCAACGAGCGCATGAAGAGCGCCAGGATCGTGTTTAGCAGACCTGCCGAAGTGGCAATAACTTATAAAGTTTATTCAAATCAAACTAAAGAGGCGGCTTTGAAGAACGCCATGAATCAAATTGAGCGAATAACAAAGGCGGTTGAGAACCATGTTCCTCCTCAACTTGCAAGCGCCTTGCAGAAAAAAGGCGTCGTCGCGGGATCGGATGTAATTATTTCTTTGAGGCCAACAGCCGGTTGGGGCGAGACGAATACCACCCCGCGCATCCTATTAGAAGTCAGCATTCAAACTAGCGACCGAACAAAACAACCCTGGATTGCGCGAATTTCGGACGGTAGTTTTGGCGAGTCCAAGACTGCAGAGCAAACTGCCCAAATATTTACCGACCGCATTGTTTTGGAGCTGGCCAAAGCCGACTTTGTATCGGAGTAATCTGGCAAGAGTACAGCCGAGCCGGTTACGTGCACTCGTTCATATTGAGGAGGCGGAGAATTTCTTCATGCGCTACACAGTCATCTTGTCAACATTGCTTCTTTGCTCCGCTTGCAGCGAGACATCGTCTCCACCTGCCGCTGTCATCCCACCCGCAGTGCCCGCCACCGCACCCGCCGCTGCCACTGCACTCGTATTGCCCGGCGCCGAAGAGGCTACGCAAGCATTCCTTCTGATGATGGAAATGCAGGAGTACAAAACTGCCGAACTCAAGCTCGGCACCTGCATCCCGGCTGTTGATGCCAAGCATCAAGGTCAAATCGCCTGCTCGGTGTTATTGAAAATCGGGGCTGGAAGTTCTGAAACCCAGGCAGATTTTTACCGCCGCGGTAATAAGTGGGTGGCCCAGCCGAGCAGCTCGCAAGATTCGCTGCCATTTCCGGATCCCAAGCTTTGAAAGCCATGTCTGACAGGTCGCTCAATGTCGGCAAGTCTGTTTTGGATGCCACATTCTTGGTGCATGATCGATCCAGCCATTTTTTCGCTGTACTTTAGTTATATTCAGTGCCACGTTATCCGGTTTAAGTATGAAATTTATTGCACTTCTTTTGGTGATCTTTTCGGGTGTGTTCTATCTATTCGGCTCGGAAGAAAAAAAGCGGGTTGAGACGATGACCTCAGTTGCCAATTCTCCGGGCTTTGCCCCTGCCAAGATGGATGGCATGACCAAGACATCCGGAAAGCGCAGAGACTCATACCGGGTTCACTTTAAATACGTCGTCGACGGCGTGGCATATCGCACAAGTACATCATCGACAGATGAAAACGGTGCCCTGCAGTACGCCGCCCAGGCCAATGTAGAAGTGGCTTACGATACGCGCAAGCCGTCGGTTGCCACGCTGCGGCGCTACTACGACCTGCGGGACAAGCGGGATAGTGTTGGACGCGCCTTGTTCCTGTCTGCCGTTCTTTCGCTGGGTATCGCCTTGCCCATCGCCCTCGGCTTTGCCTGGCCACTTGGGTGGCTGCGCCGCAAGAAAAAGAATGCTGTCTGACTCATCCATGCGCCAGCCTCTAGAAGTCATTTGCAATTTCAACGGAAAAATGAACGATAAAACATTCAATGCCGAACACTGGGTGGATTCACCCGCAGAAAAATTGTGCGGTGCACATTTCCCCATACTGCCGGAGACAACACGTTGAAACATGGATCTCGACTTCTCGGCGCAGGCCTCATCGCATCTGTGGCCTGGGCTGTAATAGTTTTTGTGCTCACGTTACATACCTATCTAAAAGCGCCTACCTTTCAGGACGCACTCTCAAGGCCATGTCCGTTGCTGTTGAACCAGCTCCTTCCCTCGATTGAGCCGGACCTTCAGGCTTTTCATCCTTCGTTGCAACTGCCGATCGTTGTTTGGTGGGATCGCAAGGCTCAAGAGCCTATCTCCATGTTTTATCCGGGCGAACAGGCAACGTCGTGCGTCTCTCTGGAGCAGCGTGCCAGATTGCAACTGGAACGCCAACGCTCCGGGGCGACGCAGCCCACGCTCCAAATCATGAACCTCAGGCTCGCTGCGCTCGCTCTTACGCCTCTGGCTTTTTTTGCACTCCTGTCCTTGCTGGGCAAACGTCGGCCACCAAATAAAAGATAGATATGAAATGCTCTAAACGGAACTTTTTGCACATCAGCTTCGCGACGTTCGTTGGCACCGGGTTTGCCACCGCGTCCTCAAGCACTGAAGCGGCCGCATCAGGCGATTTATTGGGGCGCTGGGAGGTTGAAAACTCTACCGAGAATCACGAGTTGCAGGGCGTCAAGTCGCTGCTGATTAATGCCGATGGCAGCCTGGTCAAGTACTACAAGTCGTCTGACTTCCAGAAGCGGTGGAGCATCTCGAAAGGAAACCTGGTGCTTGCAGATGTGCAGGGCGTTACCCCGGGCCCACCTGAAGAGTTTGTCGCAACCTTCGCTGACTCCAACAAGCAACAGCTGCGCTTGAAAGTCGTGAATTCACGCCACGCCAAGGAGATCAGGCTGGTCAAAGTCCGCTAAGCCTCGCGGCACGAAGGAAACATATAAAACCCGCGTTCCCATCATCGCAGGCACAAACCGCCTATTGCACGTGGCATTCCCGCCGCAGCAGGGCCAGCGCGTCGTGTAGCGCATGGACGGCATCGCTTTGCAGCGCGGCCTGCGCCTCTTCTACAAAGTCATCCCACAAGCTGGCGTAGGCGTCCTGGTGCTGCACCGGCGCGTGGTCCACGATGTACTGGTGGGCCAGCTCGGGCTTGAAACCGGATTTGCGGATCTTGCGCAGCAGGGTTGCGGCGCTTTTCCCGGTCAGCAGGGTCTTGGGTGCGGAACCGGCGGCTACGCATAGAAACAGGGTCAACAGTGAACCATCGTCCGCATTGCCACCGGTCACCTTGCTCCACACGGCGGATGCCTGACGGTCATGGTGATCGACCTCGTTCAGCCCGTCTTCCACCCAGAAGTACCGGCCCATGAAGGCCGGGCTGCGGTCAAACAGCTGGCGCGTCGGCAAGGCCGGATCGAGTATTTTGGGCGCGTCGGCCATCACGGACTGCCGCACCGCCTCGACCACATCCCGAAGGTGGGCAGACAGCTTTTTCGGGACGGCGAGCGGTAGCGCAGCCGCAACCACAGGCGGAACGGCCCCGTGCTTTTTGCGCAAGGCGGCAATCATCTTCTCGAACGCGACCCAGTCGGGCATCTCGGTGCGGCCCGTCGCCAGAACCAGCAAGGCGGTGCGAATCACCGCTTCGGCATCCGCACCCGCATCATCGAGTTCGGCCGCGTCCATGCCCAGCTCGCCGGCAAGCCAGACGGCAGCATCCACCACCTGCGCCACCTGGCTGCGCCGGGCAAGTTCGGCCTGGTAGTCGGCCAGGTTGCGCAGCGACCATTTGGCCAGCAGCGGAATGTGCTCGTCGGTGAAGCCGCTGCGTTCATTCATGCCGAAGTGGCTGTTTTGCGGCATGGCGATCAGGGCTTTGAGCATGTCCGAGCCGCCCTTGGAACGTGACAGCAGCGAGAAATCGCGCAGCGATTCAGCCGCCTGCTGCAGGTCACCCTGGCAGGAGTTTTCGAGGTACAGACTGATCAGGTTCACCATGCGATCGCGGGCTTTTTCAAGGTCCGGGCGCAGGAACTCATTGCCGAAATAACGCGCGATCTGCACCATGCCTTTGGGGCCTTCGACCCGCATGGCTTCGATTTTTTCGGCACCGATGATGCCGTGCTGCACGCCGTACTGCAGCGCCTTTTCAAAAAAGGCGCGCGTATCGTAGAGCGAGATGGCGGAAGGCGAAGACATGGGCGTTTGCAAGTTCAGATCGCTGATTCCTCGTCGGACTCGCGCGCCGTCGGTGTGGCCTTGCCGCGATCGGTGTCGCCGGTCTCGACCTTGCCGTCGTCCTGCGCATCGTCCTCGTTCTCGTCTTCCTCATCGCCTTCGGAAGTTATCGCCTTGTGGGCACTGCCCTTGGCGCGCAGCACCATCAGCATTTCAATAAACAGGTCCGGCAGTTCATAACGCAGCAGCCAGGCGAGCTGCATCCAGTCCTGGTCGGCGATTTCATCCAGCTGGACACGCGGCCTTTCGTAGGCCGAGGCCAGCAGCGCGGACTGGGACAGCATCTTGCCGTACTCGTCGGCCAGCTCAAAGCTGCCGCTGCGCGCAAAGGCCTCGACACGGCTCCACTGGTCTGAAAAATAATCGGCGAGGGCTTCGCTGCCGCCGTCCAGATCGCCGATCGCGGTGAGAAATTCCAGCGGGTCCGCGTCCTCCCGGAAGATCACCGCATTGACCATGCCGCGCAGGTGCGTGCGGGTCAGGTCCTTGTAGAGCTTTTCAATCACCACGGCGCGGGCAAACTGCGCGGGCGTGACCAGCAGGCTGACCACCGACTCGCGAGAGTTGTCGTATTCGCGAATGACGGCCAGGACGTCCTTGGGCGGCAACTGCTCCAGCACCACCATCAGCGCTGCATCACCTTCGGCGTCGGCCAGCCCGACCAGCGCGGCCTCGGCGCCGACGATGTCGCCGGCCGCAATCAGGCTTTGGGTTTTTTCAATCAGGGCGAGATGGTTCGTCATCAGGGTTTTACCTTCCAGGTCATGCTTGCTTGGTGGCTTGCTTGCATCAGTCTTTGGCGTCAAAGCCCTGCTGGACCAGCCAGTCGGAACCTGCCTCGTGGCGTGCCCGGGCATCGGCGCTTTGCTCACGATCGTCATCGCCCTCAAACATTACCGGGGCGCCGTCACCATTCTCATCACTGTCTTCGTCGTCATCGCCGTCACCATCTGCTTCGGCGTTCACCATCGACGCGGCCACCGGCAGACCGGCCATGTATTCCAGCCCCGCGGTCAGCGTCAAAAATTTATCTCCGCCGGGCGCCTGCAGGACGATGTGCGCCAGGTCCTGGGCCCAGGGGGCCAGCACAAAGCCACCTGCCAGGCTGTTCCAGGCCGGAAAGCCATCGGCGTCGTGGCTATCGTGGCCGAGCAGGTGTTCCATCACGGCCTTTTCCGTGAAATCAAAACCCTGGTGAAACACCACCGCCACCATCTCGGGGCTGGTGTCCATCATCTGGACCAGAAAGGCCATCTCCGCGCGTTTGCCAGCCAGGCGCTGGTGCAGCACGTCACGCCCCTCAGAGTCGAATCGCAGGTCATCCATCTCGGACTGGTAGGCCGAGCGCAGGTCGAGGAAATAGGGGGAGACGCTCATGCTGCCGGGTTTTTCATGGGGTGTTCTTCTTTGGGTCAGCAAGGGTCACAGTAGCGGGTTGAAATAGTCGGCCCAGATGGCACGCGCCGTGTCTATCGGGCTGTCGAGCAGGTTGCGGCGGCGGTTGTCGTCATAAGCCTGGCGCTTGTCCGCATCCGACAGCACCTCATAGGCCTGCTGCACCGCCCTGAAACGTTCGGGCGCCTCGGGGTTGGCATTTTTGTCCGGGTGCCAGAAAGAGGCTTTCTGGCGAAAGGCTTTTTTGACATCGGCCAGCGTTGCGGCGCTGTCCAGCCCAAGGGCGGTGTAGAGATCAGTCATGCGAAGGTGGCTGTGTCCTGGACCGCAGGCAGGGAGCTGCACGGCATGTTGAAGGGCTCACGTACTGAGGGGGATTCGCCTGCGCACGCGGCGGAGGGAGCAAGGATTATGCCTGTCTGGGGCCATGCAGGGCTAGCGAGCGGTAATGGCCTTATTTAGCACTTGCGACCGCAGGCCGGGCCGCAGGGGTCCGAGATGGCGGCGGTGGTGCGCGAAAAGACCTTCGGGCCGGCGTCACCCATCGTCAACTTCGGCAACGTCTTCGCAACTCCAGAAGGCAGGATGTTCGGGAACCCCTTTAATTGGGGTATGACAGACCTAGCATGAGTTGCTAGAAGATCAAAAATCCACTACCACGAGCCACTCAGTTATACACTCCGCTGAATTGAGGAGTAGAGATGAGCCAACCGCTTGCCCCAAATTCGGGAAAAGATGAAATTGCTTCGATGCAGATCGTCATCGATGAATCTAAGAGTCGAAGCCATAACGAGGCAAACACTCGACACAAGATTATCGATTTCGTTCTTCACGATTTTCTGCATTGGCCCAGAAATCGTGTCTTTCACGAGGAGTACGTACATCCCGGGTTCGCAGATTTCATCCTAAAAAAAGGAAATGGCGACGCATTGATGGTGATCGAGGCAAAAAAAGAAGGCGTCTTCTTTGAGATCCCAGTTGCCTATAGCAACGACGAGACTTCAGGCTTCATATCAATCAAAAAACTCATCTCCGATGAAAACATCAAGAACGCCGTAACGCAGGTAAGACAGTATTGCTATGAGTTGGGTTGTGAATATGCTTGCATCACAAATGGTCACGAATGGATATTCTTCAAGACATTCGAGAAAGGGACTAAGTGGGACAGTCTTCAAGCATTTGTAGTGCGGCGCCTCGACTTTTTTGTTGCCGAATACACCAAGGCCGTGAACAATTTTTCGTTCATAGCCGTGACCGAACATTCGTCGCTGCCGGTACTCCTCACAAGTGCTCACCCTAAGGACCGTAGCATCTTCTTCCCAAAAGAGAAAATCGCATCCTACGCTCACCCAATAACTGCGAATCGTTTAGCAACCGGGTTGAGGCCAATAGTAAAAAAGTACTTTGGCGTTATTGGCGATGACGATAGAGACTTTATGGACAAATGCTACGTCTCTCAACGAGAGTATCACGGCACCTTTGAGGGGATGCGTACTCTCATACAGGACTCGTTAACACCATACTTTGAAGGCTACGGAGTTCAGCAACTAGAAGACACGGGAAAAGGTGGTCGTCTCGGTGGACGTATCGCAAAAAATCTAAAGCACAGGAGACAAGGAGAGGTTCTAGTACTGTTCGGCGGTAAGGGTTCGGGGAAGTCGACTTTTATCAAAAGGCTCTTGCACCACAATCCGCCAAAATGGTTGCTAGATCACGCAGTCATTTCTGTTATAGATCTGCTGAAAACCCCAGAGAATGAGGAAGTTATTAGGAAGACCATTTGGGACAGCCTCGTCTTAACTTTGGATCGAGATCAAATCCTTAAATCTGATCGCCAGGAGTTAATTGACAAACTCTTTAGTGATCGATTTGAAACGGCCAAACGGCAAGATCTGTCTGGTCTCGACTCTGCCTCAGAGCAATACAACCTTCACCTTAACAAGTTAATTTCTGAATGGAAGTCAGATAAGTTGTATTGCGCGAAGCGGCTCATGGAATATTGGGGTCATCATGACCGAGGAGTAATTGTTGCAGTAGACAACACTGACCAATACTCTTCAGCGATTCAGGATTTTTGCTTCACCTCAGCGCAAGAAATATCCAGGGAGCTCAACTGCATTGTGCTAATTTCAATGCGAGAAGAGCGGTTTTACGATTCCAAAATCCATGGGGTATTGGACGCTTTTCAAAAATCCGGTTTTCACATAAGTTCGCCCAAGCCAGCGGAGGTGTTCAAGAAACGCTTGGACTATGCGGTGAAGTTGCTAAACAACGAGGGCGCAGACAACCCTGAGATAAGTTCAATGGCCGGCTCCAAGATCGACTGCATCAAGTACTTGAATATTTTGAGTCGCGAGTTTTCTAACGATGTCTCTCCATTAAATAATTTTCTAACCGCATGTGCACACGGCGACATAAGGCTATCTCTGGATCTTTTTAGTAGCTTTCTACTTTCCGGGTACACAAATGTGGAAGAAATGATTGGCACGGGACACTGGACATTTAAGATCCATCAGGTCATCAAACCGGTGATGGTGCCAACACGTTATTTTTATGATGAGAATCTAAGTGATATACCAAATATTTATCAACTTCGCTCGCCTCGACACGGGTCTCATTTCACTAGTCTGAGGATTCTCAGGAAAATTTCGAAGGGTGTGGATATCTCTGCTCCTTCATATTTCTCTGTTGCAGAGTTACGCAGTTATTTTGCGGACACCTTCAACATGATTGAAGATTTCGAACGAAATCTCGACGTCTTGCTAAAGCATGGTTTTATTGAGGCAAACAATCGCTTAGATTTCTATTCACCCTCAGTTGATTTAGTAAAGATCACCAACTACGGGTTGTATATCTTCAATGATCTTGCGTTCTACTTCACATACCTCGATCTCATATGTACAGACTGCGGCATCTTCGATCAGCAGACCAGTAACTATCTCGCTGATGCTGCTAAAAGGGAGTACGCCTTGTTCAGTAGAGGAGAGAGAATTGAACGGATAAAGGTCCGACTAGAGCGAGTCGAGAATTTTATTAGCTACCTCGGCAAAGAGGAAAGTAATGAAAGAGAAAGCTACTCTCTCGGAATGCCTGAAAGCGAAATGTTCACCGCTAGGGCAAAACTTGACTTTGCGCGAGAACGATCCGCCGTCCTCAAGAGCGCGAAGAAGCAGCCTCACGCACGCGGGAACGGGGGGACAACTTATAAGTGACGCCCCGTCGAGCAGCATATGGCGCACTTGCACCACGGACCAACCTAACCCGCGCGTAAGGTACTGGTATCCACCCTTAAATACACGCAGACCTGTCGACTCAGTCTCTCAACTCCACTCCGACAACCGCCCCGACACCAACCTGAACCGTCGCCCGCATCGCGAGGCCAGCGTCTCATCATGCGTGACCAGCACAAAGGCCGTACCGAAGTCGCGCGCAAGTTGCAGCATCAGTTCAAACACACCGTCTGCCGTGCTTCGATCCAGATTACCCGTCGGTTCATCAGCCAGCACACAAGCAGGCTGTGTGACCAGCGCGCGGGCGATTGCTACGCGCTGACGTTCACCGCCTGAGAGTTCTGCGGGGCGGTGATGAATGCGGTCTTTCAGCCCCACAGCCGCCAGCATCTTGGTCGCGATTCGCGCACATTCCGCAGGCGATTCACGCCGGATCCACAGCGGCATGGCAACGTTGTCGAGCGCGCTGAATTCGGGCAACAAATGGTGGAACTGATAGACAAAACCCAGGTGCTTGTTGCGCAGGTCGCCTTGCTGTTGGGGGGACAGGGCTGACAGCGTTTTGCCTTTGAGTTCGACCTGTCCGCTGGTGGGTCCGTCCAGCCCGCCCATCAAATGCAGCAATGTGCTTTTGCCGGAGCCCGAAGCGCCGACGATGGCCAGCGTTTCGCCGGCATGCACCTGCAGGTCTACGCCGTGCAGCACGGTCAAATCGATCAGGCCTTCGTGGAAGCGCTTGGTGAGGCCCTTGGCCGTGAGGACGATCTCCCCATTCAAGCCGGGGCCGCGGGACTGGCTTTGCCCGACCGCAGGTGCAGTGGCCCCTTCTCCGCGTGAAAGGGGCGGCGAAACGCCGGAGGCTGACGAAGTCGGGAGCGTGGGGGTCATATTATTCATAACGGAGGGCCTCCGCCGGGTTCACGCGGCTGGCGCGCCAGCTGGGGTAGATGGTGGCCAGGAAGGACAACACTAAAGAGATGACGACGATCGGCATGATGTCGGCGTATTGCGGTTCACTGGGCATGCGGCTGATGAGGTAAATGTCTTTGGGCAAAAAGCTGGCATTGAGCGCGCGCTCAATCGCCGGCACGATGACGTCGATGTTGAAGGCTATGCCCAGGCCCAGCAGCAGGCCCGAGAGCGTGCCGATGACGCCGACCAGTGCGCCCTGCACCATGAAAATTTTCATGATGCTTTTGGGGCTGGCGCCCAGCGTGCGCAAGATGGCGATGTCAGCGCGCTTGTCGGTCACCGTCATGACCAGGGTGCTGACGAGGTTGAAGGCCGCCACCGCAACGATGAGTGTGAGGATGATGAACATCATGCGTTTTTCAAGCTGCACGGCGGCAAACCAGGTTTTGTTCTGGCGGGTCCAGTCGCGAATCAACAAATCACCGCTCAGGCTTCTTGACAGCTCAAACGCCACTTCACGCGCCTGATGCAGGTCTTTGAGCTTGACGCGGATGCCGGTGGGCCCTTCGAGGCGAAAGATTCGCGCGGCGTCGTCCTGGTGCATCATGACCAGGGCCGAGTCGTATTCAAAATGGCCGGAGTCAAAGGTGCCGACCACCGTCATTTGCTTTAAGCGCGGCACCACGCCCGCCGGGGTGACCTGGCCGCTGGGCGCAATCAGGGTGACGCTGTCGCCCTCACGCACACCCATGGCGCGGGCCAGCTCGCCGCCCAGCACCACGCCGAAGCTACCGGGCACCAGCTTGGCCAGCGTGGGGCCAGACGTTACGGCGAGGTCGGTGACCTGGCCTTCGAGTGACGGGTCTATGCCGCGCACGACGGTGCCCTTCATGTCTTCGCCGCGTGCCAGCAGGGCCTGCGCGGCGATGAAGGTGGCGGCGCCGGTGACTTGCGGGTTGGCCTTGATTTCAGCCAGCGTTTTTTGCGGGTTCAGCAAGGCAGCGCCGTTGGGGGCGAACACCTCGATGTGCGAGATGACGCCCAGCATGCGGTCGCGCACTTCTTTCTGGAAGCCGTTCATCACGCTGAGCACGATGATGAGCGCGGCCACACCGAGCGCAATGCCCAGCATGGACACGCCTGAAATAAAAGAAATAAAGCCGTTGCGCCGGGTGGCACGGCCGGCGCGGGTGTAGCGCCAGCCCACTATCAGCTCATAAGGAATTTGCATACTTAACCTGGTAGTCGTTGCGGGCCACGGGTGGCCAACTCGAACGGATTCTTATAGGGTGCGATTTAAGCGCCCAAATTGAGCGCCCAAATTTGAACGCCAATTGTGGCATCCCGGACAATAGCCCCATGTCAGCCAATTCCCCCACTCCTTTTGCAGGGCCGCAGCTGCTGCTTCCCTTTGCGGCCTGCAGTGCAGAGGCCTGGCTGCCCACCATGAAGGCGCTGCCGGCGCAAAGCACGCACAACCAGAGCCAATTGCTCAAAGGCATGAAGTCAGTACACACTGATACGGCAGATGCACACACGCTCTCGCCACCGCACGAGCGAGCCCTGGGCCAGGCGCTGGGCCTTGCCACTGCGGACACGCCCGACGGGCTGATCCCGTGGGCGGCGCAAGATGCGGCGCAACACCTGCAGGCAGGCACCGGCAAGGCCTGGGCCTGGGTGACGCCCTGCCACTGGGCCATGGGCCGCGAACACGCCACGCTGACGGACCCGGCCGCGCTGGGCCTGGATGAAACCGAGTCCCGCGCGCTGCTGGCGGCCATGCAGCCTTACTTTGATGGCGACGGCATCACGCTGCACTATGTGCCTGCCCTGGGGCCGTCGCGCTGGCTGGCCGAAGGCGAGCTGTTTCGGAACCTGCCCACGGCCTCACTGGATCGCGTGCTGGGCCGCAATGTGGACCCGTGGCTGCCCAAGCAGAGCAAGGACGATGCCCAAGGCACAGCCCGCAAGATGAAATTGCTGCAGAACGAAATGCAGATGCTGCTGTACACCCACGCGCTGAACGATGAACGCGCCGAGCGCCGCCAGCTACCGGTCAATTCTTTCTGGCTGAGCGGCAGCGGCGCCCTGCCCGCCGGGTATGCACCCACCAGCCAAACTCCGGCCGTGCCGCGCAGCCTGGCGCAAGCGGTGTTTACCGACGACTGGCAAGCCTATGCCCAGGCCTGGGCCGCACTGGATGCAGGCGAGATTGCGCAACTGCTGGCCCGCCAGCGCGCGGGCGAGGCCGTGCGGCTGACGCTGTGCGGCGAGCGCGGCTGGCAAACTTTTGAGACGCACCAGGCCGGCCTCATGGCCAAAATTTCAAGCCTTTTGATGCCGCAGCCCTTATGGTACGTGCGCGACCAGCTATAAAAAAGATAGTAAACACACATGAAAATACAGGTGCGCGATGTGCCCCCGCGCAGCGTCTGGGCGCTGCAGCAAGCCGGCATTCACCCGCTGCTGGCGCAGCTCTATGCCGCGCGCGGCGTGAGCGCGGCCGACGAGCTGGACGACGGCCTGGCCCGGCTGCTGCCGCCCGCTTCACTGCACGGCGCCGCTGAGGCGGCGCGCCTGCTGGCCGACGCGATGGCGGCCGGCAAAAAGATCTGTGTGGTGGCCGACTACGACTGTGACGGCGCCACCGCCTGCGCCGTGGCGCTGCGTGGCCTCAAGCTGCTGGGTGCGCAGCATGTCAGCTACCTGGTGCCCGACCGCGTGACCGACGGCTACGGCCTCACGCCTCCGATTGCCGAGCGCGTGAAAGCCGCTGGCGCTGACGTGCTGGTGACGGTAGACAACGGCATCGCCAGCATCGACGGCGTAGCGCGCGCCCGCGCCCTGGGCATGCAGGTGCTGGTGACAGACCACCACCTGCCTGCGCTGAAAGACGGCGAAGTGGTGCTGCCCGAGGCCGACGTGATCGTCAACCCAAACCAGCCTGGCTGCACGTTTGAAAGCAAGTCGATTGCCGGCGTGGGCGTGATGTTTTATGTGCTGCTGGCGCTACGTGCCGAATTGCGCACGCGCGGTGTGTTTGACGCGGGTCCCGCCGCCGGGCCGCCCCTAGGCGGGACAGCCCCCTCGGGGGGCAGCGCAGCACACGCAGTGGCAAGCGTGGGGGCCAATCCCCAGCCGAAGCTTGATACGCTGCTGCCGCTCGTTGCGCTGGGCACCGTCGCCGACGTGGTGAAGCTGGACGCCAACAACCGCCGGCTGGTAGCGCAGGGCCTCAAGCGCATACGCACGGGCCATTTGCCCGCAGGCCTTGCCAGTTTGTTCAAGGCAGCGGGCCGGCAGGCGCCCGTGGCCACCACGTTTGACTTTGCCTTTGCGCTGGGTCCGCGCATCAATGCGGCGGGCCGGCTCAGCGACATGACGCTGGGCATTGAATGCCTGCTGACCGACGACGCGGCGCGCGGCGATGAGCTGGCGCAAATGCTGGACGGCATCAACCGCGAGCGCCGCGACATTGAAGCCGGCATGCGCGAGCAGGCGCAACTGGCGGCCGACGCGATGATTGACGAGGATGAGGAACCGCCGCCGGCGATTGCCATCTTCGACCCGGAGTTCCATGAAGGCGTGGTCGGCATCGTCGCCTCACGCGTCAAAGACAAGCTGCACCGCCCGACGTTCGTGTTTGCCGCCAGCCAGGCCGACGGCAAGGAGCACGAGCTCAAAGGCTCGGGCCGCTCGATTCCGGGGTTTCACCTGCGCGACGCGCTGGACCTGGTGGCCAAGCGCCACCCCGGCGTGCTGCTGCGCTTTGGCGGCCACGCCATGGCAGCCGGCTGCACCATTGCCGAAGAGCACTTTGAGGTGTTCGAAAGTGCGCTGCAGCAGGTGGCGCACGAATGGCTGGACGCCGCCACGCTGACGCGCCGCATGGACACCGACGGCCCGCTGCCGGCCGAATACCGCCGCACCGACGTGGTCGACACGCTGCACAAGGAGGTCTGGGGCCAGGGTTTTGCAGCGCCGACCTTCAGCGAAGTGGTGGAAGTCGTGTCGCAGCGGCTGGTGGGTGAAAAACACCTGGCGCTCAAGCTCAAGCACCAGGGCCAGCCGGTCGACGGCATCTGGTTCGGCCACACCGAATCACTCCCCGCGCGGGTCAAGCTGGCCTTCAGGCTGGATGCGGATGAGTGGCAGGGCGTGAAGCGGGTACGGTTCCTGGTGGAAGGCGCGGAGCTTTAGGCGGAGCGCTGCGCTCGCTTGGCAGCCGATGCACCTTCTGCCGCCCAGACCTCCAGGCCTCCACGCTGTAGCGCTTGTCCGACGGCTGCAGGGTGGAGCCACCTACAGCTGGCCGCCGACGCGGCGGGAATGATGACGCGAAGGTGCCCAACCCGGTGCGCCGCCTACCACCCCCTGAGGCATCCATGAACACCATCATTTATATCGTCGGCCTTGTTGTCATCATCGGCGCCGTCCTGTCTTACTTCGGTTTTCGCTGAAATTTCAAGAAATCGGGGCTCTGGCCAACAGGAACGTGCGCGAGCAGCTCCTGAATTCATAGCAAATCGGGCTTCAATCTTTACTCCAAATGAGAGCAATTCTCATTTAAGATGGGTTTCCCCTCTTCCTTCGGCTGCGGATCGCCGGTTGTGGAGTGGGGCACCTTCATCTTCTGGAGACCCGACATGCAAGGACCCCGTACCTCTCTGCCCGGCCTTGACCGTGAACACCGCGCTCTGCTCGCCCAGTGCGGCGAGATCCAGAAGCGCTGCAGCACCGTGATTGCCGCACAGGCTGCGGAAATCGCGCGCCTGCAATCCCAGGCGGTGCGCCTGCGCGCGGCGGCGATGGTGCGGGAGACGGCGCTGGCCTGGGAGCGTGAAGACCGCCAGGCCGTGGAGGCGGCCATCCCCGGCCTGCCCAAACGGCTGACGCTGGCGCGCCGGGTGGAGTGGCTGATGGGCCGTGTCCATGATTTGCAGGGTTTGGTGCGGGAACGCCTGGGCCGGCAAAAGAACACGGCGGCCCCGGCCACGCTGGCGGCGGCTTTATCAGCTTCGCAAGCCACAGCCGCCCTGCATGAAAAGTCGGTGCTGTGCGTGGGCGAGCAAGGCGCCGGCACCACCGCAGCCCGGCGTGTTGTTGAAATGGCTGGCGGGCACTTTTTGCACCATGCGGGTGACGACCTGCAGGACGCAGCCGCACTGGAGGCCAGCCTGGTCGCCGCCGACCTGGTGATCTGCCAGACCGGCTGCGTGAGCCACGACGCCTACTGGCGCGTGCAGGACCACTGCCGGCGCACCGGCAAGCAGTGTGTGCTGGTGGGCCAGCCGCAGGCTATGCAGTTTGTGCGCAGCCGGCAGGCGCCTGGCCTGCCAATCACTCCAGAAACCCAGAATATCAAGTCAAAAACGGCTCCAGCCTTTTAAGAGCTTGCGCGAGCAGCTATTGATTTAATAGCACCTCAGCAAGTTCTGCCGATGTCACTGCAACGCAAACTCACCGCCACGCGCAATCGCACGCTGGTAGGCGGGCCTGGCGTGGATGCGTGCCAGGAAATCCATCAGCCTGGGCCGGCTCTCGTTAAGCCCGCCGCGCGCGGCAGCCGCCTCCAGCGGAAAGCTCATCTGGATGTCTGCGCCGCTGAACTCGGCGCCGGAAAACCAGTCGCTTTGGCCCAACGACATTTCCAGGTAATCCAGGTGCTGCCGCAGTTGCGGCTCGATAAACGTCTTCTTGACTTTGCCGGCAATGGCGCGGGCTATCGGCTTGGCGAAGAACGGCATGGGAGAGTTTTCCACCTTGTCGAACACCAGCTTGAGGAGCAGCGGCGGCATGGCCGAGCCTTCGGCGTAATGCAGCCAGTAGGTGTAGCGCAGGTGCGCAGGCGTGCCGGCCTCGGGCGCCAGGCGGCCGGCGCCGTAGCGCGCCACCAGGTATTCAATGATGGCACCCGACTCGGCCAGCGTGAACTCACCATCGGTGATCACCGGCGATTTTCCCAGCGGGTGCACCGCGCGCAGTGAAGGCGGCGCCAGCATGGTTTTGGGGTCGCGCTGGTAGCGCTGGATTTCATAGGGCAGGCCCATCTCTTCCATCAGCCAGAGGATGCGTTGCGAGCGGGAATTGTTGAGGTGATGCAGGGTGATCAAGTGCGGCTCCATAAGACGGAAGCGCTGATGGTAGGCCATGGATTGCTGGCTTCAAGCTCCGGCGGCGACAGGAAGAAAACCTGAAAAGGGCAGGTGGCACCCCAGGGTGGGCACACCCAAACCTGACAGCGGAAGTTTCAGGAACTTCTGGTTACAGCATGCACCAGCATGGCAGGCAGGCACGGCTTCCTCGGCACCAGAAGCATGCATTTTGTACACAATCTTGAGATAAATCGCGTACAAAGCTGGCACAAGCCTTGCACAGAAGCTTGGCATGAACGCTCTTGCCAGCCCGCCTCCCGCCGCCATTGAAGCCATTGCGCTGACCAAACGGTATGCGCAGCAAGACAAGCCGGCGGTTGACGGCATCAACCTGCGCATTGCCAGCGGCAGCTACTGCTGCCTGCTCGGGCCTTCGGGCTGCGGCAAAAGCACGACGCTGCGCATGATGGCGGGCCACGAATCCGTTACCAGCGGCGACATCCTGCTGGAAAACCGCAACATCACCGACCTGCCCGCCGCCGGCCGCGGCACGGCCATGATGTTCCAGAGCTTCGCGCTGTTTCCGCACCTTTCAGCGCTCGACAACGTGGCCTTCAGTTTGAAGATGAAAGGCGTGGACAAGGCGGCCCGCCGCCAGCAGGCCAAAGATTTGCTGGAACGCGTGGCGATGGGCCACCTGGCCGAGCGCAAGCCGGCCGAGCTTTCCGGCGGGCAGCAACAGCGCGTGGCGCTGGCGCGCGCGTTGATCACGCAGCCGCGTGTGCTGCTGCTCGATGAGCCGCTGTCGGCGCTGGACCCTTTTCTGCGCATCCAGATGCGCGCCGAGCTGCGGCGCTGGCAAAAAGAGCTGGGGCTCACCTTTATCCACGTCACGCACTCGCAGGAAGAAGCCATGGCATTGGCCGACACCATGGTGGTGATGAACCACGGCTTGATCGAGCAAGTCGGTTCACCGCACGAAATCTACAACCGCCCCGCGAGTGAATTTGTGGCGCGCTTCATGGGCGGGCACAACGTGCTGGACACCCCCGCCGGCAAGATCGGCGTGCGCACCGACCACATGCAGATCACCCCGGCCGGCCAGGCCGCACCCGACGCAGCGCACAACCGGCGTGCCGTGGTGACCGATGTCGAATACCAGGGGCCCTATGTATTGCTGGGCCTGCAAAACCCGGGCGTATCGCCGACGGCCCACAGCACGGCCGAGTTGTCGGTGATGGTGCCCGAGGCAACGTTTGCGGCCCAGCCTTATGCGCCGGGCGACAGCGTGCAGCTGTCATGGGCGCCCGAGGCGGCGCACACGCTGCAGGCAGCCGTTCCTGCCTGACGCGTACAGAGGTACAGATTTTTTCCACCCGTCCCTTCGCAAGAAGATTTCCACCCAAGCCACCAGGAGTTTTCACCATGTCCGACGCTCTTCCTGATCAAAAAGACACCGCCACCGACACCACCGTGGGCGGCGTGCCGCGCCGCGCTTTGCTCAAGGGCACAGCCGGCATTCTGGCCACAGGCCTGTTCCCGGCCGTGCACGCGCAGGAAAAAATCGTGCTGCGCTACCTGGGCACCGCGGTCAACCAGGACAAGGCGATTGCCGAGAAGTTCAAGGCCGACACCGGCATCACGATTCAGTACGTGGCCGTGACCACCGACGACGTGACCAAGCGCGCCGTGACCGCGCCCAACAGCTTTGACCTGATCGACACCGAGTACTTCTCGCTGAAGAAAATCGTGCCCACCGGCAACCTGAAGGGCATAGACACCAAGCGCATCAAGAATGCCGACAAGATCACCTCGCTCTTCACCACCGGCACTGTGGCAGGCAAGGCCGTGGGTGACCAGGGCACCGCACCCAAGAAGGTAATTTACCTGGAAGGCGAAAAAAGCAAGGTCTTCGCCAAGAGCCCGACGCAGTTCATGTCGCTCATTCCCACGGTGTACAACGCCGACACGCTGGGGATTCGCCCCGATTTGATCAAGCGCCCCATCAGCTCCTGGGCCGAGCTGCTGAACCCCGAGTTCAAGGGCAAGGCGGCCATTTTGAACATTCCTTCGATCGGCATCATGGACGCCGCCATGGTGGTGGAAGCCAAGGGCATCTACAAGTACCCGGACAAGGGCAACATGACCAAGAAGGAGATCGACCTGACGATCGCCACCCTGATCGAAGCCAAGAAGGCCGGGCAGTTCCGCGCGCTGTGGAAAGACTTCAATGAGTCCGTCAACCTGATGGCCTCGGGCGAAGTAGTGATCCAGTCGATGTGGAGCCCCGCCGTGACGGCCGTGCGCACCAAGGGCATCGCCTGCAACTTCCAGCCGCTCAAAGAAGGCTACCGCGCTTGGGCCGCCGGCTTCGGCCTGCCCGCCACGCTGTCGGGCAAGAAGCTGGACGGTGCCTATGAGTTCATCAACTGGTTCCTCGACGGCTGGGCCGGCGCGTATCTGAACCGCCAGGGCTATTACAGCGCCGTGCTGGAAACCGCCAAGGCCAAGATGGAAGCCTACGAGTGGGCCTACTGGATGGAAGGCAAGCCGGCCTCGCAGGACATCAAGAGCCCGAATGGCGATGTACTGGCCAAAACCGGCGCGGTGCGCGACGGCGGCAGTTATGAAGCGCGCATGGGCGGCATCGCCTGCTGGAATGCGGTCATGGACGAGAACAATTACATGGTGCAGAAGTGGAATGAGTTCGTAGCGGCCTAAAAATTGGCACACCCCTGTTGACGCTCACTTCGTGTAGCGTCCTCTCCCCTTGCAGGGGACGACACTTGCGGCCCGGCAAAGCCGGTTCCGCGGTGTCCTGGAACAGGCTTCGCTTCGCTTGCCCTTGGTAGCTCATTTTTTTACTTTTGGATATTTATGGGTGCTCCTGCTGTTGCTGCGCATTCCGCTCCGGTCAAGGCGCCGGGGCGCGGCCTTGCGGCCTGGTGGCAGGCTACGCCGTTGACGGCGGTGTTTGTGGTGTTCTTTCTGGTTCCGCTGGCGCTGGTGTTGATGGTGAGCTTTTGGGACTTCAATGAGTATGAGTTGCTGCCGGGCTTTACGCTGAAGAATTACTTCGCCATCTTTGAAGGTTGCGGCAACACCTCGGAGCTGTGCGTCACTTTCAAAACCTATTTGTCGACCTTCAAGTTCAGTTTCCTGGTCTGGTTGATCACGCTGGTGACGGGGTTTTCGGTGTCGTACTTTCTGGCTTTTTATGTGCGCTCGCAAAGCGTGCAGACGCTGCTGTTCGTGCTGTGCACGATCCCGTTCTGGACGTCCAATGTGATCCGTATGATCTCGTGGGTGCCGCTGCTGGGCCGCAATGGCCTGGTGAACCAGAGCCTGACGGGCCTGGGCATCGTGAACCAGCCTGTCGAGTGGTTGCTGTTTTCGGATTTTTCGGTGGTGCTGGCGTTTGTGCACCTCTACACCATGTTCATGATCGTGCCGATCTTCAATTCGATGATGCGCATAGACCGCAGCCTGATCGAAGCGGCCAACGACAGCGGCGCCTCGGCCTGGCAAACGCTGTGGAACGTCATCGTGCCGCTGTCGCGCACGGGCATCATCATCGGCTCGATTTTTGTCATCACCATCGTGATGGGCGACTTCGTGACCATCGGCGTCATGGGCGGCCAGCAGATCGCCTCCATCGGCAAGATCATCCAGGTGCAGACTTCTTACCTGCAGTTTCCGCTGGCGGCGGCCAATGCGGTGATCCTGCTGGCTATTGTGCTGATGATCATCTGGGCGTTGACCCGCCTCGTCGACATCAGAAAGGAACTATGACCCCCACGCTTGTCACTTCGTGTACTGCGCTGCCCCCCGAGGGGGCTGGCCTTGCTTGGGGCGGCCCGGCGCTGCGGCCCCTTCTGCGAAAGTTCTAAGCTATGTCCGAAAAACGCACCGCCGGCTTCTGGTTCCTGGCCGCATTCTTTGCGCTGTTTGTGCTGTTCCTGTATGGCCCGATGTTTGTCATCGTGGTGCTGAGTTTTCAGGGGCCTGAAGGGGGACTGACGTTTCCGCTGCGCGGTGTGTCGCTGCACTGGTTTTACAAACTGGCCGAAGGGCTTGGCGTGGTGGACATTGGCGCGGCGCTCAAGCGCTCGCTGGGCCTGGGCCTGGCCGTGATGGCTTTCACGGTGGTGCTGTCGGTGCTGGCCGGCCTGGCGTTTCGCAAGAAGCTCGCGGGCGGCAACACGCTGTTTTTTGTGGTGGTGGCCAGCCTGATCATGCCGTCCATCATCGTGTCGCTGGGCATTGGCCTGGAGTTTCGCCTGCTCGACACCGGCGTCAAGAAAGCGCTGGAGGCTTTCGGCATGGCCGAGGCGCTGGAAGGCTACGGCACGTCGCTGGGCTTGTTCACCTCGGCGCTGGGCGCGCACCTGACCTGGACGCTGCCCTTTGGCCTCTTGATCATGTTTGCGATTTTCAACCGCTTCAACCCGGCTTATGAAGAAGCCGCGCGCGACCTGGGCGCCACGCCGTGGCAGGGTTTCCGGCATGTGGTGCTGCCGCTGATCGCACCGTCGGTGGTGGGCATCGGCATGTTTGGTTTTACCCTGAGCTGGGACGAAATCGCCCGCACCTCGCAGGCCATCGGCGACGTGAACACCCTGCCGCTGGAGCTGCAGGGGCTGACCACCACCGTCACCACGCCGTCCATTTATGCTCTGGGTACCGTCACCACTGTGGTGTCGTTGCTGGTCATGGCGCTGGCCCTGGGCCTGGCCTGGTGGCTGGGCCGCCGGCAAAAGAAAGGCACCCGATGAGCGAGGCAACGCCCGTAACCCAGGCAACCCCCCTGACCGACAGCGAAATGTATGAGCGCGTGATCTCGGCCATCCTGGACCACCGCCTGCCGCCGGGCACCAAGCTGGTCGAAGACAAGCTGGCCGGTGCCTTCGGCGTGTCGCGCACGCGCATACGCCCGGTGCTGGTGCGCCTGGCCAATGAACAGGTCGTTACCCTCATCCCCAACCGCGGCGCCACCGTGGCCCAACCCACCGAGCAGGAGGCGCGCGAAGTCTTCGAGGTGCGCCGGCTGATTGAACCCACGCTGGTGGAGCTCTTCATTGCCAAGGCGAGCGAGGCCGACATGCAACAGCTCAAACGCTGCATCGACGACGAGGAAGCCGCGCGCCTGGCCGGCGACATGCACCGCGCGATCCGCCTGTCGGGCGACTTTCACCTGCAGATCGCCGAACGCGCGGGCCACCAGACGCTGGGCCGCATCCTGCGCGAGCTCACCTCGCGCACGTCGCTGATTTTGATGACCTACAGCACATCCCACAAGGACAGCCGCGACGAAGCCGCCGCCTGCGGCTGCCGCGAGCACCGCAAGCTGCTGGACGCGATTCGCCTGCGCGACGTCCAGGAAGCCGCGCGCCACATGCGCGAACACCTGACGCGGCTGGAGTCGCAGCTGCAGTTCACGCCGCCGGCGGATGATGCGCCCGACCTGTCCACGCTGTTTAGTTGATGGCCCCCACGCTTTTCACTTCGAGCCTGCGGCGCGCTGCCCCTTTCCTCTCGTATTGGGGCCGCCCGCTTGCGGCCCGGCAAAGCCGGTTCAGCGGGGACTACCAGCAGGGGCCGCGGGACTGGCTTCGCCAGACCGCAGGCGCCGCCCCCTTGAGGGGGGAACAAGCTACACGAAGTGAGCTTGGACAGGGGTGTACCTATTTCACCGCCCCCTTGAGGGGGGAACAGGCTACACGCAGTGAGCCTGGACAGGGGTGAATTCTTAACCATGCGTAAGCTATTGGTCATTAATCCAAACACGTCGACTTCGGTCAGCGCCTTGCTGCAGACCCACGTACAAGCCGCCGCCGGGCTGCACGTGCAGGTGCGCACCGTCACCGCGCGCTTCGGCGCGCCCTATATCTCGGATGAAGCCAGTTACGCCGTCGCCTCTCACGCCACGCTGGACGCCTGGGCCGCTGCGCTGGCCGGCACAGGTGAAACGGGTGGCGCACCTGAAACGCCTGATGCGGTGCTGATCGGCTGCTTTGGCGACCCAGGCCTGCTGGCGTTGCGCGAAAGCAGCCCGGTGCCGGTCACCGGCCTGGCCGAGGCGGCGTTTATCGAGGCGGCGCGCCACGGACGCTTTGCCATCGTCACCGGGGGCGAGCGCTGGGGGCCGATGCTGCAGCGGCTGGCCCAGGCGCTGGGCCATGCGCCTTCGCTGGCCGGCATCCACACCGTTGCCCCGACCGGTGCACAGCTTGCGGCCGACCCTGCCGCCGCGCGCACCCTGCTCGCCCAGGCCTGCCGCGACGCGGTGCGCCAGCTGGGCGCGCAGGCCGTCATTCTGGGTGGTGCAGGCCTGGCAGGCATGGCCGCGACCCTGCAACCCGGGGTGAGCGTGCCGCTGATCGACAGCGTGCTGGCCGGCGCCCACTGGGCCCTGCGCAGCCATGCACCGCCACCGCAGCGCAGCCAGCCGGGCTTCGACGTGCCGTGGGAGAAACTCTCGCCGGAGCTCACTGCTTTGGGGCTTTAAGGCTGTAGCCCAACAGGAACGGGCGCAAGCAGCTATATATTTCATAGCAGCCGGTCATTTCAAGCGTAGTGGCGCATATCAGGCGAGGCAGGGAACGCTATTAAATTTATAGCTGATCGCGCTTGCCTATATTGGTCTGGCGGCCTGAAACATCTCAAAACCGCCTTCAGTGCAAGGGCATCGCGCGCACGCGCAAAGCGAGCCTTCTGGGGTCAGGGAGATTGCACCCGGCCTGCACCAATACCCCGCAAAGCCTAAAATGGCTCAGTGACTCCCAAAAACATCCTGAATGCCGACCTGCACTGCCACTCTGTGGTGTCAGACGGCACGCTGACACCGGAGGCACTGGCTGAACGGGCCAAGGCCAACGGGGTCGAACTCTGGGCCCTGACAGACCACGACGAAATAGGCGGCCAGCACCGTGCCGCCGCCGCTGCCAAAGCGCAGGGCATGCACTACCTCACGGGCACCGAGGTGTCCGTGACCTTCGCGGGGCAAACGGTCCACATTGTTGGCCTGGGCTTCGACGCCAACGACCCTGCGATGCAACAAGGCCTGCGCAATACGCGCGGCGGCCGTGAACAGCGAGCCATGGAGATGTCGGACTCGCTGGCCAAGGTCGGCATCATGGGTGCTTACGAAGGTGCATTGAAGTTTGTCGGCAACCCCGAGCTCATTTCACGCACACACTTTGCCCGCTTCCTGGTGGAATCCGGCGTGTGCCGCGAAACACCTGAGGTCTTTCGCAAATACCTGACCGAAGGCAAGCCCGGCTATGTGCCCCACCGCTGGGCCAACCTGCGCGACGCCGTCACCTGGATCACCGAGGCCAAGGGCATTGCCGTGATTGCGCACCCGGGCCGCTACAAGTTCACCCCCAACGAGGAATACGCCTTGTTCACCGAGTTCAAGTCCCATGGCGGGCGTGGCGTGGAGGTTGTCACCGGCAGCCACACGCCGCAGGAATACCTCAAATACGCCGAAACGGCGAAAGAGTTCGGCCTGGCCGCTTCGCGCGGCAGCGACTTCCACAGCCCCGACGAAAGCCACACCGACCTGGGTACCCTGCCATTCCTGCCTGGCGAACTGACACCGGTGTGGGAGCTGCTGGTGGACCGCATCCAGTGATGGCCGGCCCCGCGAGAAAAACCTCTCCTGCCCTGACCGGCATTGCGCTTCTGGTAGCCGCCATGGCCTGCTTCGCCGCGCTGGACACCACCACCAAACGGATATCGCTGAGCGTGCCCATCCTGATGGCGCTGTGGTTTCGCTATGCGTTCCAGGCCGTGGCCACGACCGTGGTGATGCTTCCTGCGCGCGGGCGAACGCTGTTTCGAACGGCGCATCCCAGGTTCCAGCTTTTACGCGGCGTACTGCTGCTGACCAGCAGCGGGTTGGCGTTTTTCAGCCTCAAATACATGCCCGTGGGCGAGTTCACGGCCATCATCATGATCACGCCGCTGGTCATCACCCTGCTGGCATCGCTACAGCTGGGTGAGCGCGTACCGGCGTTGCGCTGGGGGCTGGTCCTGGGAGGCTTTGCCGGTGCGCTGATCATCATCCGGCCGGGAAGCTCCGGCTTTGACTGGACGCTGCTGCTACCGCTGAGCCTGGTGGTGTCCAATGCCTGGTTCCAGATTTTGACCAGCCGCCTGGCCCGTACCGAAGACCCGGCGACCATGCACTTCTACACCGGCTGGGTGGGCACGCTCATCGCCTCGCTGGCCCTTCCCTTTGTCTGGACTTCGCTGGATTCCTGGGTGCTTTGGGCCTGCCTGTGCCTGATGGGTTTCCTCGGAGCCGTCGGGCACTTCATGATGATTCTTGCCTATGCGCGCACCACTGCATCAACCCTGACGCCGTTCCTTTACGCCCAAATCGGTTTTGCCATGCTGGGCGGATGGCTGATCTTTTCCCATGTTCCGGATCAGTGGTCGCTGCTCGGCATTGCCATGATTACCGTGTGCGGAGCCACTGGCGCCTGGCTTGCGGTACGCGAGAGCCGCATCATCATTGAACCCACCGAATCCTGAACCCCAAGCCGGCGGCAAACCTGTATGGCACAGTTTTTTGAAGTTCACCCCGAAAACCCGCACACCCGCCTGCTCAAGCAGGCGGTGGCGCTGCTTGAACGCGGCGGCATTGTGGCCGTGCCAACCGACTCCAGCTATGCGCTGGTATGCCACCTTGACGACAAGACCGCGGCCGACAGCCTGCGCCGCATTCGCGGCGTCGACGATAAGCACCACCTCACCCTGCTCTGCCGCGACCTGAGCGAGCTGGCGAACTACGCGCGGGTGGACAACAAACAATTCCGGCTGCTCAAGGCCGCCACGCCAGGGCCCTACACCTTCATCCTCGAAGCCAGCAAGGAAGTGCCGCGCCGCGTGAGCCACCCGTCGCGCAAGACCATAGGGCTGCGCGTGCCCGAACACAAGGTGCTGCAGGCACTGCTGGAGCTGCATGGCGCGCCGCTGCTGGCCACCACGCTGATCCCCCGGGACGGCACCGTGCCGTTGAACGACGCGCACGAAATCCGCGAGCTGCTGGAGCATGAGCTGGCTGCCGTGATCGATGCAGGCGCCTGCCACCAGGAGCCGACCACGGTGATCGACCTGACGGCCATGGGCGACGGCGGCGAGCCTGTCGTGGTGCGGCAGGGCCGGGGCGAGCTGGCGGCATTGGGCCTTTAAGCCTTCCGCGCGGCAGAGCCGCCAGGGCGTCTGAGACAATCGCGGCATGGATATCGCCAACCTGATTCAAACCATTGCGGTCTACGCCTTGCCGGTGCTGTTCGCAATTACGCTGCATGAGGCAGCTCACGGCTATGTCGCGCGCTATTTCGGCGACAACACGGCCTGGATGCTGGGCCGTATCACGCTCAATCCGGTAAAGCACATCGATCCGGTGGGGACCATCCTCATGCCGGCCTTGATGTACCTGACGACGTTTGCCATCCCCGGCGGCCCGTTTATCCTGGGTTACGCGAAACCGGTTCCGGTGCAATTCGGCAATCTGCGCAATCCGAAGCGAAACATGATCTGGGTGGCACTGGCCGGCCCCGGCATTAATTTTGTACAAGCCATTTTCTGGGGCGTCCTGTTTCTGACCCTGCGCAACATCAACGGCAACTCAGAAGACTTCTTTTCACAGATGGCCACGGCGGGGATACAGGTCAACCTGGCACTTGCGGTGCTGAACCTGTTCCCGCTGCCGCCCCTGGATGGCGGGCGCGTTGCCGTCGGCATACTGCCGTGGAAGTATGGGCAGTACCTTGCACGCATCGAACCCTTTGGCTTTTTTATCGTTCTGGGCCTCATTGTCCTGAAGGTATTTGGCCCTCTCTGGATGCAGCCCATGATGGCGCTGTCTTTTTCCCTCCTCAATCTGGTCCTTACGCCTTTAAAGTTGATCTTCTGATGAGGTCAACTCCGGCAACACTCTCATGACAAGCAACGCCACTACCCGTTTCCTCACCGGCATCACCACCACCGGTACGCCCCACCTGGGCAACTATGTCGGCTCGATCCGGCCGTCGGTCCAGGCCAGCTTTCGCGACGATGTCCGCAGCTTTTACTTCCTGGCCGACTACCACGCACTGATCAAATGCGATGAACCCGCGCGCATCCAGCAGTCCACACTCGAGATCGCGGCGAGCTGGCTGGCCGCCGGGCTGGACCCGGAGCGCGTGACGTTCTATCGCCAGTCCGATATCCCGGAAATCCCTGAGCTCACCTGGCTGCTGACCTGCGTCACGGGCAAGGGCGTGCTCAACCGTGCCCATGCCTACAAGGCCTCTGTCGACAAGAACGAGGCGGCCGGCAACGACCCTGACGCTGACGTCACCGCCGGCCTCTTCATGTACCCGGTGCTGATGGGCGCGGACATCCTGCTGTTCAAGACGCACAAGGTGCCGGTGGGGCGCGACCAGATCCAGCACATCGAAATGGCGCGCGACATGGCGCAGCGCTACAACCACCTGTACGGTGAGCACCTGGTGCTGCCCGAAGCGGTGGTGGAGGAATCAGTCGCGCTGCTGCCCGGGCTGGATGGACGCAAGATGAGCAAGAGCTATGACAACACGATTCCGCTTTTCACCCCACGCGAGCAGATGCGCAAGCTGATCGCCGGCATCCTCACCGATTCACGCGCACCGGGCGAACCCAAGGAAGTCGAGGGCTCGGCGCTGTTCCAGATTTACCAGGCCTTTGCGAGCGCGGACGAAACCCAGGCCCTGCGCAAGGCCTATGCCGAAGGCATTGCCTGGGGCGATGCCAAACAGCTGCTGTTCGAGCGCATTGACCGTGAAGTAGTGCCCATGCGCGAGCGATACCACGACCTCATCAGCGACCCGGCAAAGATCGAGGCGACCTTGCAGGCGGGTGCGCAGAAGGCGCGCGCGGAGGCCACGCCTTTCATGGGCGAGTTGCGTCGCGCCGTTGGTTTGCGCAACCTCGCGATAAAGCCGGCTGGCACGTCGAAAGGGAAGTCAGTCAAAAGTGTTGCTCCGGCCTTCAAGCAATACCGTGAGAAGGACGGCCAGTTCTATTTCAAGCTGCAGGACGCTGATGCCAAGGTGCTTTTGCAGAGCCAAGGCTTTGAATCTCCCCGTGAAGCCGCGCTGATAATTTCCACCCTGCAGAACGAAGGGGCCGGTGCGCTTGCTGCACTGCAAGATAAGCTTCAAATCTTGCCCGGTATCGAGGCAGCCGAGGTGGAAACAGCGCTACGTTTCTTTGCACCTGTAACTCCCTGAGTTGCGGTATTAAGCAATTTGGGCCAGGGGCTTTGATCATGCGCGGCGGCCTTCGACAGAATCACATTGGTACGAAAGACTTATTCATTGTTGTTTTAGGGTATTACCACCCTGAAAAAATACCGCAATTTCAAGTTTATTAGTGCCCCAAAGTTGACATTCACCAGTTATGCTCGATAGCTGACAGGAACGATACTTCAGACGTGAACTAATGAGTATTTTTGTAATAGATGACCATCCGCTGATGCGCGAAGCGGTTGTCATGTTGATTCGCCGCCTTAGCAGCAAAGCCACTGTGACCGAGCTGGACCGGCTCGCCGCGGTAATGCCTGCCGTGCAGCAACACGGTGTCCCCGAACTCATCTGCCTCGACTTGAGGTTGCCTGACACCAATGGTGTTTCGGGCGTGCGTGAGCTCAAACACCAATTCCCCAATGTGCCGCTGGTAGTGCTGTCGGCCGCGCCGGCCCAGGACTACGAGGACTTGTCCATCGAGGCAGGTGCCGATGCCTACATCCAGAAGTCTGCGGGGGCCACCGAGATATCGAACGTCCTGCGCGTCTTCCTGAGTGAAGAACTCGACCCGGAGCCATCCACCCCAACGGAAAAACTGTCCAAGCGGCAAAAGCAGTTGCTGGTCATGCTCGACAAGGGCATGAGCAACCGCGACATCGCCGAAGAGCTGCAGATCAGCGAGCACACGGTGAAAGTGCATTTGTGGCGGCTGTTCCGGCGCCTGAATGTCAAGAGCCGCTCGCAGGCCAGCCACCTGGCGCGCACCCAGGGCTTGCTCTAGCAAGACCGGGTAACACTGGGCCGGGTCACTGGCCCGGCGTGCGCAACTCCACCCAGAAGACGCTGCCACGCCCGCTCCTGGAGGCAAGCCTCACAGGATGCCCCAGCGCCTCACTCAGGCGCGAAACGATGGCCAGGCCCAACCCAAAACCTTCTTCGGTACCCTGCAGGGGAATCCGGTAGAACTCCTGAAAGATCGCCTTCTGGTGCTCTTTCGCGATGCCCACACCGGTGTCCCATATCTCGATGCATGGCACCCCGCGCCGCCGGCGCACAGCCAGCAGCACACCGCCTCGATGCGTGTTGCGCAGTGCGTTCGACAACAGGTTGCCGACCAGCCGCTGAAGCAGCACGGGGTCGGACCTTACCTGCCCCGCCGCAGGGCGAATCCTGAGGCGCAGGTTTCGCTCCCGCGCGAAGGGCGCGTATTGCGCCTCCAGATCCTGCACCAGCCCCGCCAGGTCTACGGCCTGCAGGTTGACCCGCAGTGGGCTGGACTCCAGCCCCGCCAGGTCGAAGAGGGAGTTGAACAGGTCGTTGACCGCCTTGGTGGACCGGACGATCTTGGGTGCTATCTGCGCTACGAATTCTGGCTCGGCAGCCAGCCAGCCGGCGTACAGGTCCAGGGCATGCACCGGCTGGCGCAGGTCATGCGCGGCGCTGGCGATAAAACGGTTCTTGATCTCGATGGCCTCAAGGGCGGCACGGCTTTTTTCAGTCAACGATCTGATCAGTTCGGAGTTGTCGTACTGCAGTTCGAGGTTGGCACGCTGCACCTGGTGAAAGCGCTGGCCCGACACGCGAATGACCACCCAGTAAATCACGATCAGCACCACCATACCCCAGGTATTGAACGTGGAAGAAATTCCTCTTTCCAGCATCAGCTGGTAGAAAAATACCGTCAGGGTGGAAATGCCCAGGCCGTTCACATAGCCTTTGAAGCAGGGGAGCCAGGAGGAAAAGGTGCCCACCGCAAACCCGGCCATTCCGACCAGGACGATCATGCCGAGGAACTGGTCATACACGGGCGCTTTGAGGAAGTACACAAACATCGACGCCCCCCAGACCATGGCACTCATGGGCCACGTCCACGTGTAGCGCGCCATGAATGCGCGCAACGCAGGGCCGCTGACGCCCAGCAGCGAACGCTGGTAAATGCCGATGACGCGGTACCGCACCAGGGTCACCAGCGTCGCCGCCGTTGCCCAGATGCCCAGACTGAGCAGGTCTACATGGCGGTAAAGAATCACCACCATGGACACGATCAGGACCAGTGCGGAATGCAGGGCCGGGCGGGCATACCGCATGAAGATATGGATCAACCGCATTTCCACCCAATCCTCGCGCGAGATATCTGGCGCGCCCTGGATAGGCCGGATCGCTGTGGGGTGGTCCATGGAATGCGAGTTTACGTCGCATCCGGGGCCGCAATGCCATCCGCGGCGCACGCCTGTTGCGTTGCGGTCTAGGGACTTACGCTCAGTTAAAAGTCACGCCGGCCCAACGCACGCGGCCAAGCACGGAAAAATCCCGGTCTGTACTTTCGTAGCCCTGGATGTCAAACGGTTCATACGCCGGGTTGTAGCTGCTGACGCGCAATATCTTCCCGGGCAGGCGCTGCAGTTTTTTGACCAGCAAGGCGCCGTCAAGCCGTACCATGTGCACGCCCTCTGTCAGGGCATCGCGATCCCGCAAGTCAGTCAGCACTGCGTCCCTGGAATGCAGCCACGGCTCCATGGAGGCGCCCGCCACCGTGGACATGACAATGTCGTTATGGTCAATGCCCAGGTCATACCGGATGAACTGCACATCAAAGGGACGCATCGCCACGACCGACCCAAGGTCGTTGAATACGTCCCGGCCCGGCGAAGCGCGGAGGTCAAACAGGGGCGCATAGACAAACGTGCCGGTCTCGACCGCGCGCACGTCGCGCGCCACTGCCGCAGCAGCCCGGATTTCGTCTGGAGCTTCCCGGCCCAGTAGCTGCCCGGGCGTCAACCGGTATTCCCTGGCGAGTACTTCCAGCTCGAACGCATCCGGCAGGCTGTCGCCACGCTCTATGTTCCAGATGGTGTTGCGGTGAACCCCGACCGTGGCCGCAACCTCATTGATTTCCCTTGTGCCCCGGGCCATGCGGCAGCGCTGGCCAAACTGGCGCATGAAAACCGACCTGGCTTCGGTTCGCACAGACCTGGCACTCGCCTTGTCGACGGCTGCTGCGGCCTCATGCAGGTACCACGCAACGGGCTCTTCTGCCTTGACCGGCGCTGCGGCGGTAAAGGAATAGTGCTGGAGCTTGCCAGATGAGCCAGACCCCCCCACCCCTGACGCTGCTTCTTTTGTGTTCATGAACACTATTTTGTTCCCCCAAGCACAAAATGAGCAAACATAACACTCATTTAATTGGTAAAAAATACAATAAAAGTAGCACAAATTGAAACAGGCAGAAAAAAATGTTTGACTTGGCTTGTTTTGTGCTCAGAATATTAGATATGAGCACAATTAAATCGACACCCGCACAGGAAGATATGCACCCCGCCGATGTCATTGCTGCCCTCCGCAAACGCGGTACCAGTCTTCGAAAAATTGCCATGGAAAACGGTTACAGCCACATACAACGCGTGCTGACCAGCCCCTGGCTGGCGGCCGAGCAGCTCGTGGCACGCGCCCTCGACAAAAGGCCCGAGGATCTCTGGCCGTCGCGTTACCTCAATCCCGCCAGCCGGGCGCTGGCCTTTCAGCAGACGCGCAAGATCACGGTCACCATGCCGCACCAGCGCAATCAGGCTCAGCGCAAACTGGCACATGAGCTGACCGCCAACAACGCTCTCACGGATGGACCTCCGTACTCCCAACCGTAAACATCATCAGAGCGCCTGAGCGAGATCGCGACCAATCATGGGCGACCTTATCACCCACGATGTACGTGCCCTGTGGTTGCGGTTGCGCGCCACCGGTGGCTGGTGGACGCTGGCCTCGCTTCATCCTCACTGGAAACCCACGTATGAACCCAACGATGTCCAGCAAGCCATGGACATGCTGGAAGCGGGCGGCTTTGTGGAAAGCCGCCACCAGACCAGCCGGCTGAGCTACAGCGTCACCCCGGATTGCCAAACTCTGCCCGGCCTTGAGCCTGACCAGGAACCTGCCACCCTCGCGGTGACCAAATGGTCCGATTGGCCCATCCGCCGATGGGTTGACTGGCAGGCAGCCAGAAATGAATTCATCGAAAGACGAATGGCCGGTGCCGCGCTACGGCGGCCACCTCATCCACACCGACACGACATCCAGTCAACCCGATCACAAAGGAATCACATGCTGCTATCCAGCACCGGAATCAAGTTACGCGTTCATCTACGTACCCACGACGGTGAAAACGTCTTTGTAGAACTGGAAAACGAAGACATCGAGAAAGCGGCAATGGCCAAAGCCAGCGTGACCGAAGCCGAAGTTCATCCCATCAGGATGATGTGCGTTGAATTTGTGCAGGCGATGACCAGCCCATTAAACAGCGGTGACCGCCTGAAAGCGTAACCGTAGCCTGGAAGGCCTTCCGTCCTTCGCCGGTGCTGCCCTGAGGGGGCCACCGACGCCGTTGCGGCAGCCGCTCCTCCTGGGCGCAGCGGCAGTGACAGTCACCAGCACTGCGCATCCGTGCCGCCAACGTGAGCAGCAGCAAATCCATAAACCCACAGCAGCATGAGCGCATGGAACGGTTTCATGGCGCCGGCCTTGTCACATATAGTGACATGTGTTCCTGCAAACATCTCCTCTAATTGAAGGATGTGATGTTCATCGAAATATAGGAAAGTGCACAGGTAAAGCGTGGTCGGTGCAATATGGCGTGATTTTTTGCACCAATTACTTACTACAGGTCCGCACTGCTACGCTTCAGTGGGCCTCCATGAAATGTCCCATTTGAAGAGGGTACGTCATGTCACAAAAATTTCCTGACGCAGACAGCACGACCAACCGCATCAGCCTGACTAATCCGCGCGTCGTGGAGTCGTGGTGCTCCGAGTTGAAATGCACAGAGTATGAATTGCGCGTGGCGGTCTATGCGGTAGGCAGCGAACCCGACGAGATCCGCAGTTATTTTCATCGCAGCAAGGACACCTGCCAGCAATGATTGCGAGCTGAGGTTTAGCCGTCAGTATCGGGAGCCATCCCAGGCTTCTGCCGGCTGGTCATGTATCCCGGCCTCCATTCTGCGAAACGCGAGGCGATTCTCAACATCCTCGCACCACCGCTGAAATGCCTCGGGAGTCGGCGCAGGTCCAACTCCCTTTTGAAAGGCCGCCATCTTTTGCATAAACGCCATATAACGCCGCGTGCGCTCGAGCTCTTCATGCTGCTCAACTCTCACAGCGGCGCGTAGCGTTTCCATAATTCTGGAGTTAGCCATACGCCCTCTTGGGCAGTTAAGAAAACACGGATCGGGCGTGAACTTTCCTGGAAACATCAATAGGGCAGCAAGCTGGAAATTGTTAAGAATTTTTAATGTCCATGGGGGTAGCGCTTGCGTTAGAAGTTAGAAGCGCGGCCCGGCAGAGTCGGGTTTTCTTCACGGCCTGTTCCTCTCCGCGCAAATCAGGGAACCGCCTGCATTCTCGAAAAGAACACATGCATGAGGTCCGTAAACGCGTCCGCCGGTATGGCGTCTGTTCGGTGCGCATCCAGTTCGGCAATGTGCTCGAGCTCCATGGGAAGCGCTTCAAGCGCCGCCATGGAAATGCCTTTGAAAATGCGTTCCCTTGTCGTCGTGATATAGACGATTCGGCAATTGTGGTGCCGCTTGTCGGTAGCGATGCTCACATACTTCTGAAGCACCGCTTGCTCCGGGCCTTCAATTATTTGTGCAAACACGCCTCCGCCATAAACAAGAAGGCCCGTGATGCCAAGAGGCGGGTTATTTTTCCCCGCGCTCTTCAAAACGCCATTGATCGCATCCTCGTTGATGCCATCTGCGGCATCACTGATGTAGAGCAGTCTGATCATGAGGCCGTGTCCTTGAGTTGAACTTTCAGCAGGCTGGAAGCATGCGTTCCATCGCATGAGGAGCCAGAGCGCTTCAGCATACGACGAAGCCAGACGCAAAGCAAAGTTAGCCACTCATGGAATTCATCAAAACGGTGATGTTCGGGTGTTGACCGCAAAACAAATGCGCGCAATCAATGCAGAATCAACAGTAAAGGCACGACGATGGATACTCGCACTCCGGAATGAAAAGTGGATGTGTGGATCTGCCGCAAAGTGCGCCGGTGTTTCCGCGATTTTGTTGCCTCGACTCCCAGCCAGGTGGCCAGCTTCTCGGCGTAGTGATAGCGCTTGCTGGCGCTGGCCCGCCTTGGGTACTTGGGCTCGCTCTCTTCCGACCGCAGGTGCTTCTTTATTGTGTTGCGAGCCAGGCCTGTACGCCTTGAGATCTCGCGAATGGACATCTGATCTCKCAATGCCCAACGCCTGATGACATTCAATGTCGCCACGTCTATCACTCCTAATTTCTCCTGCTTTTAAAACAAGCAGGGTAGTGCCTACGTGGGTCAGTTTTGGATGGAAATTACTGCGCTAAATGGGTCAGATTTCGATGGAATTCAACAGGTAGACATACGAACTAGCGCATGCGCGTAAACGATCGTAGTTAAAGAGCATGCCTTGGGGCGAGTCTAGCTGGACCATAATTATTCGCGCGGCTACTTTCCCTTACATGGGGTGAAAACATGGGGTGAAACGCAAGCCTCAGAAACGAAAAAACCCTTAAAAATCAAAGATCTTTAAGGGCCTTGCGTATCTGGCGGAGAGGGTGGGATTCGAACCCACGGTACCTTGCGGTACGCCTGATTTCGAGTCAGGTACATTCGGCCACTCTGCCACCTCTCCAGTGTGGAAAACGGATTCTAACAGCTGTAGCCGGCCTACTTTGCGGCTGGAGCCAGCACCTTGATGCCGCCCATGTACGGTTGCAGCACTTCCGGCACGGTGACTGAGCCATCAGCGAGCTGGTAGTTCTCCAGCACGGCAACCAGGGTGCGGCCTACGGCCAGGCCGGAGCCATTGAGGGTGTGCACAAACTCGTTCTTGCCTTGCGCGTTCTTGAAGCGGGCCTGCAGGCGGCGGGCCTGGAAGGCTTCGCAGTTGGAGACCGAGCTGATTTCGCGGTAGGTGTTTTGTGCGGGGAGCCACACTTCCAGGTCATAGGTCTTGGCGGCGCCAAAGCCCATGTCGCCGGTGCACAGCAGCATGACGCGATACGGCAGGCCGAGCTTTTGCAAAATGGCTTCGGCGTGGCCCGTCATGGCTTCAAGCGCTTCGTAGCTTTTGTCGGGGTGGGTGATCTGCACCATTTCGACCTTGTCGAACTGGTGTTGGCGGATCATGCCGCGGGTGTCGCGGCCGTAGCTTCCGGCTTCGGACCTGAAGCACGGCGTGTGCGCGGTGTACTGAAGCGGCAAGTCAGCCTCGGCGACGATTTCATCGCGCACGAAGTTGGTCAGCGGCACCTCCGACGTGGGGATCAGGTACAGCGCGGTGCTTTCGGCTTCGGCTGCGCCCTCTTGCCCGCCTTTCTTGGCGGCAAACAGGTCTTCTTCAAACTTGGGCAACTGGCCGGTGCCGCGCAGCGAATCGCCGTTGACGATGTAGGGCGTGTAGCACTCGGTGTAACCATGCTCGGCGGTTTGCACGTCGAGCATGAACTGCGCAAGCGCGCGATGCAGGCGCGCCAGCGGGCCTTTCATCACGGTAAAACGCGAACCGGTCAGCTTGGTGCCGAGTTCAAAGTCCAGCCCCAGGGGCTGACCCACATCGACATGGTCTTTCACTTCAAAAGCGAAAGCCGGCGGCTCGCCGCCCGGGCCTTCGATCGGGGCCCATTTGCGTACTTCGACATTGCCGGCTTCGCCCGCGCCTTGCGGCACGCTTTCATGCGGCAGGTTGGGCACAGCCAGCAGCAGAGTTTGCATGTCGGTCTGGATCTGGTCCAGCCGCGCGGCGGACGATTCGAGCTCGGCCCTGGAAGCACTCACCTGCGCCATGATGGCGCTGGCGTCTTCACCCTTGGACTTGAGCTGGCCGATCTGCTTGGACAGCGTGTTGCGCTGGTTCTGCAACTCTTCGGTGCGAATCTGCAGGGCCTTGCGTTCGGCCTCCAGCGCCTGGAAGGCTTCCACGTTCAGGAAGGCTTGCGGGGTTTTACGGGTCTCCAGCCGGGCGATGGCCGACGGCAGGTCTTTGCGAAGCAGGTTGATATCTAGCATGGGGCCATTGTATTTTGTAGGGCTGCGGTGGACAGGGCCCGTTCAGCTCAGTTCAGGCTGGACGGATCCAGGTTGGCGCCGCAGATGATGAGGCAGACTTTTTCGTCGGCACGCGGGCGGTAGCGGCCGCTTTGCAGCGCGGCCAGCGGCAGGGCCGCCGCGGGCTCGACGGCCAGCTTCAGTTCTTTCCAGAGCCACAGCTGCGCGGCGCGTATCGATTCGTCGGTCAGCAGCAGCGCATCACGCACATGGGCCTGCGTGGCATCCCAGGCCAGGCTGCCGATGCGTTTGGCGCCCAGTGAGTCGGCGGCGATGCCGCCAACGGCCACGTCCACCGGCTCACCAGCCTCACGGGCTTTGTACAAAGTGGGCGCCAGCTCCGGCTCCAGCGCCACCACACGGCTGCGCTGCTCAAACCAGCTGGCCACACCGCCAATCAGGCCGCCGCCACCCACGCTGACGAGCACGGAGTCGGGCACACCGCCCTGCTGCTCGATCTCTGCGGCCATCGTGCCAGCGCCGGCAAGTACTTCGGGCTGGTCATAGGCATGTGTCAGCAGCGCGCCGGTTTCCTGCTGGCGCGCCAGGCAGGCTTTCAGCGCGTCGGCGTACGCCGCTCCCGTCACCACCACCTCGGCACCCAGCGCGGCCAGCTTGGCGCGCTTGGCGGGGGTCGACACCTCAGGCACAAAGACTTCGCAGCGCACGCCCAACTCGCGGGCCGCGGCGGCTGTGGCAATGCCCGCGTTGCCGCCGGAAGCCACGATCACGCCGCTGGCCGGAATGGGATTGGACAGCAGGCGGTTGAGCATGCCGCGCGCCTTGAAGCTGCCGCCGGTTTGCAGGTGTTCGAGCTTGAGCCAGACCTCAGCGCATTCCACGCCCAGCGCCTTGCCAGGCAGCTTCCACAGCGGTGTTTTATGAATAAAGTGGCTGTAACCCGCTTCGAACTTGCGCAAGCAGCTCTCAATTTGATAGCGATTGGTCATATGGAAAAAAGAAGAAATCAGGTCAGAGCTGATGCAGCTGGCTGTCATTGACTTCCAGCATCTGGCCCTGCGCATCGAGCTTCAGGCCCTTGGGCAGCGGGAACTTGATGGTCTCCTCAATGCCTTCCATCTTGCGCACCGACACGGCGCCCAGCGCCTTGATGCGGTCTATCACCTGCTTGACGAGAATTTCGGGCGCCGAAGCACCTGCCGTGAGGCCGACCCGGCCCTTGCCCTCAAACCACGACTCCTTCAGCTCGCTGGCGTCGTCCACCATATAGGCCTCGGTGCCCAGCTTGGCGGCCAGCTCGCGCAGGCGGTTGCTGTTGGAGCTGGTCGGGCTGCCGACCACGATGAGGATGTCCACCTGCGGGCTCAGCACCTTGACGGCGTCCTGCCGGTTCTGCGTGGCGTAGCAGATGTCCTGGTGTTTGGGTTCGCGCACTTGCGGAAAGCGCGCCTTTACCGCCGCACTGATCTCGGCCGCGTCGTCCACGCTCAGCGTGGTCTGCGTGACGACTGCCAGGCGTTCGGTCTGGGCAGGGCTGATGCGCCACACGTCGGCCACGTCTTCCACCAGGTGGATGCCGCTGTCGAGCTGACCCATGGTGCCTTCGACCTCGGGGTGGCCCTTGTGGCCGATCATGATGAACTCGTAGCCCTCTTTGTGCAGCTTGGCCACTTCCACATGTACCTTGGTCACCAGCGGGCAGGTGGCGTCAAAAATCTGGAAGCCGCGGCGCTCGGCCTCTTTCTGGATGGCCTGGCTCACGCCGTGCGCGCTGAACACCAGCGTGGCGCCCGGGGGCACGTCGTCGAGCTCTTCAATAAAGATCGCGCCTTTTTCCTTGAGGTCGTTGACGACATAGGTGTTGTGCACGATCTCGTGGCGCACGTATATCGGCCTGCCGAATTTCGTTAATGCCCGCTCGACGATTTCGATGGCACGGTCGACGCCGGCGCAGAAACCCCTCGGTTCCGCGAGAAGGATTTCCTGGGGAAGCAATCTGGATTCAGTCATAACACCCCAATCACTTGCACTTCAAACACCACCGGCTGGCCTGCCAGCGGATGGTTGAAGTCGAACTGCACCGCGTCGCCGCCCTCTTTGACCTGCTGCACAGCGCCAGCGTACTGGCCCATGCCATCCGGCGTGGGAAACTGCACCACATCGCCCACTTTGTACTTCTCATCCGGGTCGCCCAGTTCGTTGAGCAGCTTGCGCGCCACCCACTGCACCAGCTCCGGGTTGCGGTCGCCAAACGCAACGCCTGCGGGCAACTCAAACGTTGTGCGCGTGCCTTCGGGCAGGCCAATCAGCCGCTGCTCAATGGCCGGAGAGAGCTCGCCCGTACCCAGGCTCAGGGTGGCGGGCTTGCCGTCAAAGGTGTTGATGATGTCCGCGCCCGGTTTGCCGTCCACGGAGGGCCCGGCCATGCGGTAGTGCAGGGTCAGGAACGAGCCTTGCTGGACAAGGGTTGCTTCGGGGGATTCCACGGTGGACATAGGGCTTTCGGGGCCAGGCGGGCAGCCGGCAACGGTTTGTAAAGGGAGGATCAGCCCCCTATTGTAGAAAGCCGGGAGTGACCAGGCCGATCATCGGTTTTTTCGGGGTTTTCGAGTGGCTTCTTCGGAGTTTTTCGGAGTGTTTTGGAAGCTTGTTCCCCCCGTTTCCACAGCAGGCAGGCAGCCGGCCGCTTGCGCCGGCGCATCGTGGATGACTGGCATGCTTTCTGCTGACTCACTTCCATGGACACTGCCATCACATCCCCACACACGCCAGCCCCGCCGGCCGGCCCGGATCACGACCTGCGGATTGACCCGCAGCGCCTCTGGGCCTCACTCATGGATCTCGCTGCCGTGGGGGCGACAGAAAAAGGCGGTGTATGCCGGCTGGCCCTGACCGAGCTTGACCGCCAGGGGCGCGCGCTCTTCGTGCGCTGGGCAACCGAAGCAGGCTGCACGCTGCGCGTGGATGCCATCGGCAACCTGTTCGCGCGCCGCGAGGGGCAGGACCCTTCGCTTCCTGCCGTTGCCACCGGCAGCCATATCGACACCCAGCCTACCGGCGGCAAGTTCGACGGGAACTACGGTGTACTGGCCGGGCTGGAAGTACTGCGCACGCTCAACGACGCGGGCATACGCACCGTCGCGCCGCTGGAAGTCTGCGTCTGGACCAACGAGGAAGGCTCGCGTTTCGTGCCGGTGATGATGGGCTCGGGTGTCTACGCCGGCGCTTTCACCCTGCAGTCAGCGCTTGAGGCCGCCGACCGCGACGGTATCCGCGTCGGCGAGGCACTCCAGGCCATCGGGTTTGACGGCACGGCGCCCGCTGCGGTGAACGACGGTGCACCGCGCTTCGGCGCCTATTTTGAGGCCCACATCGAACAGGGACCGGTGCTCGAAGATGCCGACATTCCGCTGGGTGTGGTCACCGGTGCGCTTGGCCAGCGCTGGTATGACGTGGTGGTCACCGGCCAGGAAGCGCATGCCGGCCCCACCCCGATGACATTGCGGCGCGATGCCCTGCAGGGCGCCACCGGCCTCATGCAGGCCGTGCGCAGCATCGCATTGGACGAACAGCCTGACGGCCGCGGCACCGTGGGCTATGTGCAGGTGCATCCCAATTCGCGCAATGTGATCCCGGGCCGCGTGACCTTCACTGTGGACTTCCGCCACGGCAACGACGAAGGCCTGAGCCGCATGGACGGGCGCTTGCGCCATGCCTGCGCCGCACTCAGCCAGTCAGGCGGCCTCACGGTCGGGATTGAGCAGACCGTGTACTACCCGCCGGCACGCTTCGCCGAGCCGCTGGTGGCTGCCGTGCGCGAAGGCGCGAAGCGCATGGGCCTGGCCCACCTGGACATCGTGAGCGGTGCCGGCCACGACGCCGTGTACGTCGCCCGCACCGCGCCGGCCGCCATGATTTTTGTCCCCTGCAAAGACGGCATCTCGCACAACGAGATCGAAGACGCCAAGCCGGAACACCTGGCAGCCGGCGCCAACGTGCTGCTGCACGCGATGCTCGACCAGGCGGGTGTGGCCGCAGCATGAAGGTACTCGCGCCGCAGCCGCTGACGCCAGACGCATTTGCGCCCTACGGCACCGTGGTGCAGGTGCCGGCCGGCGCCGAAGGCCACGCCATTAACGGCGGGACATCCGAGCGCTTCGACCTGATCGGCGACCTGCAGCTTGATGCAGACGGAGGGCGGCCGATGCTGGCGATATTTCGCGCACAGGCGCGGCGCTTTCCCCATGCAGTCGATGAAATGGAGTGCCATGCGCTGGGCAGCCAGACTTTTGTGCCACTGGGCGAGCGCCGCTTTGTCATCGTGGTGGCGCCGGCCGGCGCGCCGCCTTCTGGCGATACGCTGGCCGCCTTCATCACCGACGGCTGCCAGGGCGTGGCGCTTGCGCCCGGCACCTGGCACCACGCCTTGCTGGCGGTAGACGCAGGCGATTTTGTGGTGCTTGAGCGCGCCGCGGCAGCCGTCGACTGTGGCACCTGCCGGCTGCAACAACCCGTGACGGTTGCAGCGCTTGCATGAACCGCTTGAACTGCATAAGCTGCATGAACTACGCAACTGCCTGAAGGAACCCGGCCTGTGGTTCGCATTGGATTGATCTCCGACACCCATGGCCTCCTGAGGCCGGAAGCCCTCGCGTTCCTGCGCGGATGCGATCACATCATCCATGCCGGGGATATCTGCGAGCCGGGCGTCCTCGAAGCGCTGGCAACGCTGGCGCCGGTGACGGCGGTGCGCGGCAACAATGACCGGGGCGCCTGGGCCGACGCCCTGCCCGTCTCGACATGGCTGAACATCGGCGAAGTCACGATCCATGTGATCCACGATCTTGCAGAGCTGGACATCGACCCGGCCGCAGCGGGTGTGCAGGTGGTCGTGTCGGGCCATTCGCACCAGCCCCTGATCGAGGAGCGCGAAGGCGTGTTGTTCGTGAACCCCGGCAGTGCCGGTCCGCGCCGCTTCAGGCTCCCGATCACCCTTGCCGAACTCCAGATCGACGGCCCTGCCATCAACCCGCGCATAGAAAAGATTCAGGCAGAGATTCAGGCCGTCGAGACAGACTGAAGGCGCCCTTTAGCTATCAAATCAATAGCTGGTCGCGCATGTTCTACATGGTCTGGGGGCTGATTCTTCTTAAGAAAATCAAAAATATTCGGCATCAAGCCGCAATGCGCTGCGCCAGTGCCACCAGCGCCCGGTCCGAGCCCGCCGGCCCGAGCAGCGACAGGCCCAGTGGGGCGCCCTCACGCTGGGCCAGAGGCATCGACAGCTGCGGGAAACCGCTCAAGCCGGCGATGCACAGCAGCTGGATGGCGCGGTTGCGGTAGTCCTCCAGCCCGGCCTCGCCTTCGCTGCGCAACGGCGCAATGTCGGGCATGGTCGGCATCAGCAATACGCCGTCGCTGCCAAGCAGCGCGGCCAGGTGGCTGCGAAAGGCCGCGCGAAAAGCACGGCCCGCGCTGACCTGCGCATCCGTCACATCACGCGACCAGGCAAAGCGCTCGGCCACGCCCGGCCCCAGCGGCGGCGCGTAGCGCTCAATCAGCGGCCCGTCGGTCAGCCAGGCCTCGTGCGCCTGTACGTACCGGAAATTCCAGTACATCGCATCGAAGGACTCCAGCGCCACGGTGGTGCCCTGCGCAGTGCCGAGCACGCCCTGCACCCGTTCGACGGCGCCCTGCAACGCAACGGCCGCCGCCGGCACGGCCAGCGACCACACATCTTCAGGATGCAGCAGCCGCACGCGACCTGGCAGCGCGGCGGCATCGGGGCCAAGCAACACGTCGGCCACCCGTGCGAAGGTGTGAATATCCCGCGCGAACCAGCCGCAGGTGTCCAGGCTGGGCGCCAGGTCCAACGCGCCCTCCAGGCTGATGCGGCCATGCGTTGGGCGCAGCCCATACAGCCCGCAGTGATTGGCCGGCGCCCGCACGGAGCCGCCGGTGTCCGTGCCCAGCGCGAAATCGCACAGGCCCGAAGACACAGCCGAGGCCGAGCCTGATGAACTGCCGCCGGTGATGCGGTCTTTGGCGGCGCCGTTGATGGGGGCGCCGAAGTGCGCGTTATTGCCGTTCATCGAAAAGGCCAGCTCATCCGTGACCGTCTTGCCGGAAAACCGCGCGCCTGCATCGAGCAGCCGCTGCACGGTGGGCGCGGTACGCGTCTTGATGCCGGACATCGCCAGCACAAAAGGGCTGCCGCCACCTGTGGGATAGCCCGCCACATCGAACAGGTCCTTCACGCCGAAGCTGAGATCCGAGAGCGGGCCGGTGGCAGCGCGCGGCACCGGAGCGTCGGGATAGGGAACGAAGGCGTGGGCGGGGTCGTGCAGGGGCATAACGTGAAGGCGGTGATCAGGCAACCAGGGTGGGCGCAATGGCCGCGGCGGCATCGGTATGAATGCAGCGTGCACGGTGGTTCGGCGCCAGCTCGACCACCGGCGGCTGCGCGGCGCGGCAGGCCTCAGTGGCCAGTGCGCAGCGCTCGGCAAAGGCACAGCCGGGCGGCAGCGCAGACAGGTCGGGCGGCGCGCCGCCTATGGTTTCCAGCCGGGTGCCGCGTGCCAGCGCGCCGTGCGCCCGGCTCTTGAGCAGCGCGATCGTGTAGGGATGGCGCGGTGAGCGGATCAGCTCGCGCGCCGTGCCTTCTTCGACAATGCGGCCCGCGTACATCACGGCGATGCGGTCGGCCACCTCGACGGCCGCGCCGATATCGTGCGTCACGAAGATCACCGACAGGCCCAGGTCACGCTGCAATTCGCGCAGCAGCAGCAAGATCTGGATCTGCACGGTCGCGTCGAGCGCGGTGGTCGGTTCGTCGGCCAGCAGGAGCTGCGGCTTGCAGGCCAGCGCCAGCGCGATCATCGCGCGCTGGCGCATGCCGCCCGACATCTCGTGCGGATAGGCCGCAAGGCGCCGCTCGGGGCTGGGGATGCGCACGCGCTCGAATAGCGCCAGCGCGCGCTGGTGCGCTTCAGCCTTGCCCACACGCTCATGCCGGCGTATCGACTCCATGATCTGGGCCCCCACCGAATAGACCGGGTCCAGCGCCAGCAGCGGCTCCTGGAAGATCATCGAGGCGACCTTGCCGCGGAAGTCGTCGAGCTCGCCGGTTGACATGGCGAGCACATCACGCCCGGCCACCTGCACCTGGCCGCCCATGCGGGTGCGGCGCTCGGGGTGCAGGCGCAGCAGGGTGCGCATGGTCACGCTCTTGCCAGAACCGGATTCGCCGATCAGCGCAACCACCTCGCCGCGCTGCACCTCCAGGCTCACGCCGCTCACGGCCTGCACGGGCTTGCGCCCGCCGCTGAATGTCACGCTGAGGTCCTTCAGGCGAACCATCGGCTGGCAAGAGGAAGGAAACGAGGAAGAGGAAGAAGAGGCGTTCGCAGTCATGGGGTCACGCCGCCCTGGCCAGCGGTGCAGCATCCGGGTGTCCGCTGCCGGGTTCGTGGATCAGGCAACTCACGGCGTGCTGTGCGCCGGTGGCGATGCGCGCCGGCACCACCTGGCTGCACACCGGCGCGGCCAGTGCACAGCGCGGGTGAAAGCGGCAGCCCGAGGGCGGGTTGATCGGGTTCGGCGGGTCACCGGCCAGCGCCGCTTCTTCGGTACGGTGGTCCGGGTCCATTGAGGGCATCGACGACAGCAGCGCGCGTGTGTAGGGATGGGCCGGCGCGTCGTACAGCGCATCGGCCGGGCCGATTTCGGCAACCTGGCCAAGGTACATCACCATCACGCGGTCGCTCACGTAGCGCACCACATTGAGATCGTGGCTGATAAAGACATAGGTCAGGCCGAACTCGGCCTTCAGGTCGAGCAGCAGGTTGATGACCTGCGCCTCGACCGATTTGTCGAGCGCCGACACCGCTTCATCAAGAATCACCATGCGCGGCTGCAGCGCCAGCGCACGCGCAATATTGACGCGCTGGCGCTGTCCGCCCGACAACTCGTGCGGGTAGCGCTCGGCAAAACGCTGCGGCTCCAGGCCCACGCGCGCCAGCAGGTCGCGTGCGCGCGCAATCGCCTCGCGCCTGGGCACGTTGTGCACCTGCGGGCCGAAGGCAATCGAGTCTTCGATCGTGAGCCGCGGGTTAAGCGAAGCGTAGCTGTCCTGGAAGACCATCTGCACCTGGCGCCTGAACTCCTTGAGCGGCAGGTCGCGGCCGCCGACGGTGCGCCCGTCGAAGACAACCTCGCCGCCGGTAGGCGCGATCAGCTGCATCAGCAACCGCGCCGTGGTCGACTTGCCGCAGCCTGACTCGCCGACAACCCCCAGCGTCTCACCTTTGAACACTTCGAAATCGACACCGTCGACGGCGCGCACCACACCGCCACCACGGCCCAGCGGATCCTTCTTGAGCGGGAAGTGCTTGACCAGCCCGGAAATCGTGAGCAAGGGCTGCGCGGGGCCTCCGACGTCGTTCATTACGTCCATGGTTTCAGCCCTTGTTGTCCATGGCGGAGCGCAGACCATCGGACAGGATGTTGAATGAGATGGAGGTGATGAAGATCATCGCCCCGGGCAATGCCGCGACCCAGGGCTGCACATAGATCGCGGTGCGCAGCGTGTTGAGCATCAGGCCCCACTCCGGCTCCGGTGGTTTCACGCCGAGCCCAAGGAAAGACAGGCCCGAGGCGAGGATCATGGAGACCGCGATCAGGCTGGTGGCGTAAACAAAAATCGGCCCCAGCACATTGCCCAGAACATGCACCCGCACAATGGTGAAGGGGCCGGCACCCGAGGCCCTGGCCGCCTCCACATAGTCGCGGTTACGCACCTGCGTGGTCACGCTTTCGGCCACCCGCGCAATCTGCGGAATAAACACGATGGTCAGCGAAATCAGGGAGTTGACGATGCCCGCACCCAGCACGCCGGACAGTGCAATGGCCAGCAACACTGACGGAAAGGCATAAAACACATCGATGGTGCGCATGATGGCGGTGTTGATGAATCCGCCTGCGTAGCCGGCCAGGATGCCGATCGTCGAGCCGACGGCAAAGGCACAGACCACGGGCGTGATGCCGATGAAAAGCGAGAGCCGTGCGCCCACGATCAGGCGCGACAGCATGTCGCGGCCGAGTTCGTCACTGCCCAGCGGCAGGCCTTCGGTGCCGATCGGCTTGAGCCGCTTGAGCATTGACGAGGCGTAGGGATCTGCCGGCGCGAGCCATGGGCCGAACACCGCCAGGCTGATCAGCAGCAGCACCACAAAAGCAGCGGCCATTGCGACCGGGTCGCGCGTGAAGCGCAGCATGGCCGAGGTCCAGTAGCCGCGAGAACGCTGCATGGGCAGCGGCTTCACATCGACGGCAGCAGTGGAGGCGCTGGATGCGCTGGAAGTGGCGGTCACGGTGCTCATGGTCATGCCCTGGCGATGCGGGGGTCCAGCAACGTTTGCAGCACATCGACCAGCAGGTTCAGCACCACGAAGAACAGCGCCAGCACCAGAATCGTCCCTTGCAGGAGCGGCAGGTCACGCTGGAAGATGGCGGAGTTCAGAAGAAAGCCGGTGCCCGGCCAGGAAAACACGGTCTCGATCAGGATGGAGCCGCCCAGCAGGTAACCCAGTTGCAGGCCCATCACGGCCAGCGCCGTGGGGGCGGCGTTTTTCACCATGTGGCGGAACACGCCGAAGTGCGTGAGGCCCTTGGCGCGCAGGCCGACGATGAATTCCTGGTCAAGAATGTCGGCCACCAGCGCACGCACCGTGCGCGCGATGATGCCCATCGGGATCACCGACATCGTGATCGCCGGCAGGACCAGGAACTGGATGTGCTCCCAGTCCCAGGCCCAGTCGCTCGATCCACCCGGGCCGGCGCCTGTGGCCGGCAACAGCATCAGCTGCGAGCTGAAGACGATCACCATCACCATGCCCAGCCAGTAGTGCGGCACACTCACGCCCAGCACCGACAGCATCGAGGCCAGCCGGTCGACCCAGGAGTTGCGGAAGTAGCCGGCCACAAAACCGAACAGGCAGCCCAGCACAAAGCCGATGAAAGTGGCCACCACCGCCAGGCGCAGCGTATTGCCGACCGCGGTCATGACCTCGCCGGCAACCGCACGGTTGCTCGCGATCGACACGCCCAGGTCGCCGTGCATGGCGCGCCATACCCACATCGCGAACTGCTCGGGCAGCGAGCGGTTAAAGCCATAGAGCTCGCGCAGTTGCGCCTGCAGGTCGGCCGATGCGTCCGGCGGCAGGATGGACACCAGCGGATCGCCAGGCGCGAGATGCACCAGAAGAAAACACACGAGTGCCACGCCGACCATGATCGGCAAGGCGTAGATAACACGACGCAGGAAGTAGGCAAGCATGGGCTGGCGTTGAAAGCTGGCTCCAATAAGGAACGAGAGAACGGAAAAGCGAAAAAAAAAGGAAGCGAGAGCGATAAAAGAAGCCCTTCCTCAGCGGAGAAAGGGCTTTTCCACCGTGATCAGTCCATCGTCATGGTGGCAATGTCGATGAACCAGCTCTTGGGCTGCACCACGTTCTTGATCCTGGCCGACAGCGCACGCGGACCGACGTCGTGCGCAATCCAGACAAAGGGGGCGTCGTCCACGATGTGGGCGTGCAGCTTGGCCAGCGCGGCGTCGCGCGACTTCTCGTCGAAGCTGGTACGCGCATCGGCCACCAGCTTGTCGATATCGGCGTTGCCGTAGTAGCCCCAGTTGTTGGACACCGGCGGGAAGGCCTTGGTGCTCACGAAACGCACCATGGCAAAGAACGGGTCCATCGCCGCGAAACTGATGTTGACCGCATTGGCGCCATTGGCCGACGGGTCTTTCGCGCCCTTGCGCCAGTTGGTGAACAGCGTGTTCCACTCGATCACGTCGAACTGCACGTCAAAAAAGCATTGCTTGAGCGACTGCTGCGCAAACTCGTTCATCGGCAGCGGCTGCATCTGGCCCGAGCCTGAGGCGGAAATCTGCACCTTGACCTTGAGCGGCTTGGCGGCCGAAAAACCCGCCTGCGTCATCAGCGCCTGGGCAGCCTTCACGTCGTACTTGATGTCGAACTTGGGGTTGCCCCACCATGGGTGTCCGGGCGCCACCGTGCCCTTGGGTTCGGCCATCATGCCGCCCAGCAGTTGCTTGATGCCCCCGCGATCCACGCAAAGGTTGGCCGCCTGGCGCACGCGCTTGTCGAGCCAGGGCGAGCCTTCGGCGAATGACAGCTGCCACGGCCACACGTGCGGCTGGGCGTTGGAATAGATCTTGAAGCCGCGCTGCGTGATCTGCGCCATCGCATCAGGTGCGGGAGCCTCGATCCAGTCGACCTGCCCGCCCAGCAGCGCCGCGGTGCGCGCATTGGCTTCGGGCATGGGCAGCATCACGACCTTGTCGATCCTGGGCACGCGTTTGGCGTCCCAGTAGGCCTTGTTGGCGGCCAGCTCAAGGCGCTCACGCGCCACGAAGCGCGTGACCTTGAAGGGGCCAGAGCCGGCCGGATCGGCGGCGAAAGCCGTCCAGGCCGCCTTGGCGCGGTCAGCGGGTACGGTGACGCCGGCCGGCACGGCCGCGAGCTTGGCGGACCAATGCGCCGGCGAGGCCATGAACAGATTCGTGAGGTTGATCGGCAGGAAGGAGTCGGCCTCGCTCGTGGTGAGTTCGACCGTCATGTCGTCGATCTTGCGGGCGGTGCGCAGGGTCGGCATGCGCGACGCGGTCACACCGACCTGGCTGGGGTCGAACTGCGGGGCGTCCTTATCGAGCACCTTCTGCACGTTCCAGATCACGGCATCGGCATTAAAGGCTGAACCGTCGTGGAACTTGACGCCGGGGCGCAGCTTGAAGACCCACTTGGTCTTGTCCTTGGCATCCACGGCCCAGGAAGTGGCAAGCGCGGGAATCAGCACGCTCGGCGCGTCGGCCTTCGAGAGATCCCATTGGGTCAGCGAGTCGTAAATCGGGATGCCGGTAAAACGGTTGCCTTCAAAGCCCTGGTCGGGCTGGCCCAGGGTGCGCGGAATGTCGGCCGCCGTCATGGCGATGCGCAGTACTTTTTCCTGTGCATGCAGGCCGGTGGCAGCCAGCGAGGCGGCGGCAAGCAGGGCCATGGACACCGGCGCGCGCAGCCAGACCAGAGACAGACGGGACCCGATAACTTTCATGGAGCACTCCTGTAAATAAGGATATGCCCGCAAGGAATATGCCAATGGTTTCAGCGCCGATGCTTGCAAGGTGAGCTCCGCCGCAGTGCATGCGTCACTGCCTTGGTGCATCGCTTCAAAATCTCGCGAACCGTCTCGCGTGGCATGGCATTCGTGAGGGGACGGCAACTGTTTGTAAACTGTTCCCGTCCAGAGCAAGGGAACCCGTCCGGGTCCGCACTGCTTTTGGTGGTTCTTTCCCCTCACCCCTTTCACCGGCTTTTTCTTCCATGCTTCTCAAAGACCTCCCAGAGGACGCCCGCCCCCGCGAAAAACTGCTGGCCCGCGGCCCCGGCGCGCTCAGCGATGCCGAGCTGCTGGCCCTGCTGCTGCGCACCGGCCTGCCCGGCAAGAATGCGCTGCAGATGGGGCAGGAGCTGGTCGACACCTTTGGCGGCGTGGCCGGGCTGCTGCACACCGGCCCCGAAGCGCTCAAAAGCATCAAGGGTCTGGGCCCGGCCAAACGCGCCGAACTGGTCGCGGTGCTGGAACTTTCCCGGCGGGCGCTTGCCGAAAAGCTCCGTGAAAAAACGCTCTTTGACACGCCGCAGGCCGTGCGCGACTATTTGCAGCTGCAGCTGGGCAGCCGGCCGCACGAGATTTTTGCGGTGCTGTTCCTCGACAGCCAGCACCGGCTGATCGTTCTCGAAGAGCTGTTTCGCGGAACGCTGACACAAACGTCCGTCTACCCGCGCGAGGTAGTGGTGCGCGCCCTGGCGCTCAACGCCGCCAGTGTGGTGCTGGCCCACAACCACCCCAGCGGCACCGCCAGACCCTCACGCGCCGACGAGGCCCTGACGCAGACGCTGAAGTCCGCGCTCGCGCTGGTTGATGTGCGCGTGCTGGACCATTTTGTGGTGACGAGCTCCCAGGCGGTGTCGATGGCCGAGCTGGGCTTGCTGTAGAAGTCGGAACGCTTTCTAGATTGCCTCTTTTTTTACAATTTCCGGATTGATGGAGAGAAAGGGGTTGGACTTCCCGAATGCCTTCACAGCGGCATCGATTTCGGGTTGCCCGAACGCGGACAGGCCCTCCGATTTGGGGTCGAGATAAAACAGCATCGCCAAGGCCCGCCTGCGCTCGGCAGGGTTCCTCGTCAACCTGGCTTCCAGTGCATAAGCCCAGGATTGCCAGGGTTCGAACTTCTGGCTCTTCTGGGCCCACTCCAGCGTCAAGGCCCTGATCTTGCTGCTGCCGGTCATTTCCGCCACCAGTTCGGAAATCTCTCCAAAGGTGTACTGCGTCAGCAAGGCCCTTTTCTCAGTGTGCGGCCGCAGTTGCCGCGCGCGTTGAAGGAATTGCAGTGCTTCTTCGTTTTTGCCGGATGCTGCGGCAAGAATCGCCATGGTCAGCTGGTAGTCAAAGTCTTGCCTGGAGGCCTTGGTGCCGCTTACCATCTTCTCAATAATTGAGGTGTCTCCCGCCTTGACAGCCGCATAAGCGTAGTAAGGAAAATAGCAGGTCAACGTTGAATTGACCTGGTAATCGGTCAGGTCGTAAAACGTTGCCGACTCGGAGAAGATTGCCTTCGCACCGGCAAAGTCCTTGAGTTTGATGGCCCGGTAAGCTTCCACAAAATACGCATGCATGGATTTCACATGCTGTTTCACAGGAGCTTTCTGCGCGACCGGATGTCCTTCCCAAATCGGATTGGGGTGTCCGGGCACTTTCCATCGCTGCAGATCCAGTGCGTCTACCGCCTGAGACAAGCTGCTGGAAGGCGTGCGGTCCGTGGTTGCAAAACGCACAAGGTGAACGGTTGCGGCGATCGTACCCTCCACTGTGCCCCCGAATTTCCCCTGTTGCGCCCAACTCACGACCTCCGCTTCAGGCAGACCGGAGATGTGATGCCCGACCAGCGCGGACTCCCAAATGTGAGGAGCGCGGCTTTGTTTCGCCAGCACTTCAAAACCGGCCCAGGCCTCCCTGGAATGGCCGCTTGCGTGAAGAAGCCCCAGATAGTCCCGGTGGGCATACGACTCCTGGTAACGCTGGGCACGCCGCAAGGTGCTGGCCATCGCACCCTGCAGATCGCCGGCAAGAAGCTTCAGACGCGTATCGCTCGTGATTTCGCCGGACGATCCCGATCCCTGAGAGACGGCGATTTGATAGAACGGCCTGGCAAGGTCGAAATAACCCGCCCAGTAAAAATACGACCCTGCCTCGAAAGCAAGGTTTGCGGTCGCAACCCGGCCGTCTTCGGACCCTTTCTTGAAGCCCTCGTAAGAATGAAACATCTTGGCGGCAGCTTTGACGTCACCCGCTGCGAACAGCATCCATGCCACATCGCTATAGGAAGTCCACCGCGTGGGTGCCAGCTTGAGGTTGTCGCGATAGTAAGCCTGCGCTTTCGCGGTGTCCCCCTGCCTCCTGGCCTCGGCGCCGAGGATGCTATTGAGTTGCGGGGAGCCGACGAAACGCCCGTTGATTGACGCTAAAAGATCGGTGTCCCGCCCCTGGTCGGGGAAAAAATGACGGTACGTCCCGTGCAGCTCCGTGAAGGTTCCGATTTCCCAAGTGGCACTCTTCAAAGCGGCAATTTCGTTTTCAATACTTATCTCCAATTTACCGCCGTCTGCCCAGGTCCAGTAATAAGGACGGAATGGCACATCGGCATAGTAAAGATTGTTATAAGGTCCGTAGTACTGACCGCCGTCAGCATTGAAATGATTCAAGGCCCGTAATGCGGTGAGCGACTGGCCTTGCTCCCAGTAGGCTGCATCGAACGCGTTTTGGTGCGCGGCCTTGACCAACTGCTCTCTTTCGGCTCCAGTGGACTTTCCGGCGAGCTTCGCCTCCGCTCTTGAGCGCTCATACGCGTAGGACGGGTAACCCTTGTAGATTGCGTCAATGCTGTTCGCAAAGATCAGGGCCTTGTTCGGAATGCCCTGGACGTTGGACAGGAAATTGATGCGGTTCATCAGGTTGTCATGGCCAATACTCTCGAGCAAGTCCAGATAGTCAAACGGGCCCGGCTTGCCGGGTGCGGGCCCGCAGCACAAACTGGCCGCATTGGCCTCGATGAACTTGCGGCCGTGATGAAACACCGACAGATCCACCATGGTCTGAACCTTGTCGGGGTCAGCAAGTGGCAATGCCGCGCGTGCCATGTCCGCCATTGCATACCCCTTGACCGGCAACTCATAGTCAAGAAGCATTTTCAGGGAAGCATTCTCGTTCTGAACCCACGGTTCTGTTTCTACAAAAACCCGCGTCACGATGAACGGCCATATCGTTCCGGGCAGCTTCAACGCTGCCACTTCGGCGCCTGCCTTTTTGGTTGTCATCGTGCCGTAGGCGGTAGCGATCCTGTTCTCATCGATCTTTTGCAGCAAGCGTTTTAAGGGATTCTTTTCAAGCGCCGCCATTGCACGCACGTCCAGGATATTTCCGTTCAGGGCGGCAAGCAATTCTTTTTCCTCGACGGTCTGCACATCGCCCAGTGCCTTGATGGCAGCCATGCGCAGACCCAGTGCCATGTAGGTCCTCGCCCTGAGCGCCCGGTAGTCGGGTGATTGCGGCGACAGGCCCAAAAGCGCCAGATGCGCCTTTTCAGCAAATATCTCTTTCGTTCTTTCGTTGGTTGTGGGCGCCAGTGCGCTGTACACCAGGAAAGCGTATGCATCCTGCGCCGGGTTGCCAGACGGTGCCACCAAGCCGAACGGAGATGCCGGCAGCGCTTCCAGTTCCAGGCTGCTGACTGTCTTTTCATAAAGAGGCGAGGAAGGGTTGGCGCCTGCCGCCTTGAGGATTTCCGGCAACACGGATTCGTAGGCCTCGACGGCCGGAATTTCATCCCCAAAAGGGATATTTTCAAATTTTTTGGTTTCCACCGGAGCAGCCCAAACAGCGCCATTGCGCGCAGTGCCCGTGTAGTCCTGGGTCCGGATGGCGATCGCCATTTTTCCTTTCCGGTCGTGCCCGGCGTAACCCCAGACAATGCGCTTTGCCCCCACGGCATCGGCAAGCTTGTAGATTTCCTCCTGCTTGAGGTGGCGCTGCCCCTCACCAAGTGCTTTTGCCACCAGATAGGGGTCGGGAATTTTCACTTTCTGCGATTGGGCGACGCCCGCAGCGAGTTCCGCAGTCATGATGGACCGGCTTGCCCTGTCGACACCCCAGCCCCAAACCTGGAACGGTACAACCAGCACATCAAACTTTCCGCCAGACAACACCTGACCGTAGAAAAGCTTTTCCTTGCCCTGCCAATCGGAAGCCTGCGGTGAATAGCGCGGCGGCAGGAAGCGGGCCATTGCAGTATCTTCAAAAGACCGTTCCATCGCGATCTTGTTCTGGATGTCCGCTCGAGCCTTTGCCGCAGAGGCCTCCCGTTTCGCCCTCTCCTCCTCCGCGGCGGCCTCGGTGCGAAATGCCTGAACCTTACTGACAGCCAATACACCACTGCAGAGCAACAGAACTCCGCAAAGCACGGCGGTAGACCGTTTCATTTTTCTCTCCCTCAATTCAAAATCCGGATCTGGCAGAACGTGCGTCGATGACCTGATACCGCTCAGCAAGTTAGCGGAACATCGTAACGTAGCCATCGCCAGATCCGCCGCTGAATGACCCGACGCGTGGTTTATCTACATCGGTGAGTACTGAAGCACTACGATAAAGTAAGCATCATGAAAGCGCCCGCACTCAAAAGCCTGCAGGACCTCAAGGCCGTCAAGCGGGACATCGAAGCCCGCGCGAAGCTTGAGAAAGAACAGGAAGCCGCGCGCGTGGCAGCAGCCGCCAGGGCCAAAGCCGAGAAAGAACTCTTCTCGCGCGCGGTCGGCCCCGTCAAGGCCCTGCCGGCCAAACACCTGCCGGGCCACAAGGCGGCGTTGCCGGTGGCGCAGGCAGCGCCCATCCCGGTGCAGCAGCAACGCGATGAACTTGCGGTGATGCGAGAAGCGATCTCGGACGAGTTCGACGTGGAAACACTGCTGGACACGGATGAAGCGCTGAGCTTTCGGCGGCCCGGCATGGGGCCTGACGTGGTGCGCAAGCTGCGCCGCGGCGGCTGGAGCATCCAGGGCCAGCTTGACCTGCATGGCCTGCGCCGCGAGGATGCGCGTGAAGCGCTGGCTCACTTCATCAAGGACGCACACAAGGTCGGCTGGCGCTGTGTGCGCGTGGTGCACGGCAAGGGCCTGGGGTCTCCCGGCAAGACGCCGGTGCTCAAAGGCAAGGTGCAAAGCTGGCTGATCCAGAAGCAGGAGGTGCTGGCATTTGTGCAGGCGCGGCCGGCCGAAGGCGGCGCCGGGGCGCTGGTGGTGTTGCTTGAAGCTGGCTAGGCACACCCCTGTCGGCGCTCACTGCGTGTAGCGCCATCTCCCCTTGAAAGACTGAGTACACCCCTATCGACACTCACTACGTGTAGTGCCTTTTCCCCTTGCAGGGGACGGCGCCTGCGGTCCGGCAAAGCCGGTCCCGCGGCACCTGCTGGACAGATTCCGCAGGCAGCCCAAGCGCTATCAATTCAATAGCTGCTCGCGCATGATGTGATTGGGTGGGAGGCGTATTTGATGTCTGAAATCCACCCCAAAAGGCCTCGAGGGGCTGCTTTTTTTACTTGGCGGACACCAAAAACCCGGTTTGACGCCGCGAAAAGGCACTTTTTACAAACAAAAAGTGTCTGTAGCCGAATCAGGATCTGCGCGAGCAGCTATATTTTTGATAGCAAGTCAGATACTCGAACCAGTCCCGGTTCAGCCGCCAGCCGTTCAAAGCCCGAACCCCGCTCGTCCAGCCGCGGCGCATTCATAACCGTGCCTGAACACAAGCTCATACATCGGCAGCGGCACTTTCTTCAGTGAGGTGGGGTAGGCAGCGGCCGCCCTGACGCTGTTTGCGTCCAGCCATTCGCCGGCCGGGCAGTCGGCGCCGGCGCGTTCGGCGACCTCCCGGGCGGTAGCGCCTATGCGCAGGTAGGCGGCGCGACCCGGCTCGCGCGCGGCGTAGGCCATGAGCCCCCTGGCGCGCAGCGCGCGGACCTGGTCGGACATGATGTCGGCCACGTGCTTGAGACGAAAGATGCTGAGGGGGCCCATCGCAAAACCCACCGGCAAGGGCGCGCCTGCGTCGGACGCGATGATCACGCCGTCGATTTTGGGCTTGGGGCCAAAGCCGGCGTCAAAGAACGGCTCCAGCCCGAGGTTGTCGTACACACCGCCGTCGTAGAGGTGGATACGGGCAAAGCGGTCTTCGGCAGGCCGGGCATCGTCGCCGGAGGCGAACATCGGCAGCTTCCAGTCAAAGCTGTCGGTCGGCAGGACATAAGGGCCGATCAAGCCCGGAAAAGCCGCCGACACGGCCATCGCGTCACGCAGCGGCAATTTCTTCAGGCGCGTGGAGCCCAGCATCCAGTCGCGCAGCGCGTCGCCTTCGATGCTGGCGCGTTTGCCGGTTTCAGCGGTGGTAGCGTTCACCACCCAGGTCGGCGAAGCAGGAATATCTTCCATCAATGCGTTGATGCCCCATGTGCTGCCGATGGCCGATGCCAGCACGTTGGCACGCGACAGCGCAAAGCGCCAGTTGCGCGGGTGCAGCATGGCGCGCATGGCGGCGTTCTGCAGGTCTGTGGTGGTCAGCAGTGTTTTCACGCGCGGCAGCAGCACCTCCAGGCATTCATTGCTGCCGGGCCAGCGCATCGCGTTGAGCTGCAGCAAGAGGCCCACCAGCAGGCTGCCGCCCGAAACAGTAGATACCTTGCTGACCCGCTCCAGCGCCTGGTGTTCCGCCAGGAAGCTCAGCACGCCGCAGTGAAACACCATGGCGCGCGTGCCGCCGCCCGAAAGGGCCAGGTAGACCGGCTTCATGCCGCAGCCTTGCAGCGCACATATAGAGGAAGCGGGCGATGCGCAGTGATCGCTGTGGAGAAGCCGTGTTGCATGTTATTTGCCGTGGATGGGTAGCAGGCCCCGATTCTCCTATGCCTGCCGCCTCAAGTCCTGCGGCGAGTCCAAGTCGGCCCGCTGGTGCCAGCTTTTGCCGACCTTGACCGGGAGCGGCAGTCACCAAGATATCAGAGGGGACCGGTGCAGCCAGTCATTCGCCTGCACCTGGTCCAGGACGAAGTCCGCGACGTCCTGTCTCGCAATGGTTCCTCCGTGAAAACCGGACAAGTCTGTCAGGGTACGGATCTTGCGCCGCGCTGGCTTGTCGTTCAGCACGGAAGGGCGCACCAGAACCCAGTCCAGCCCGCTGGCGCGGACGGCAGCCTCCTGCCGATTCTTGTCGGCGTAGACCTTGCGCAACAGAACGGGATGGATCAGCCGGTCGAACAGGAACCCGCCATGGCCGGCGCTGTCGCCCGCGCCCATGCCAGTGATGCACACAAGGCGCGAGACCTGCTCCGCTTTCATGGCGCTCACGAGCGCCCGCGTGGCCGAGGAGAGAACGGTCACCTCGCGCAGCGGGCTGACCGGTGTGCCCAGGGCGCTCACGACGGCATCGCGACCTCGCAGGGCCTCACGCAGCGCACTTTCGTCAAGGGCATTTCCGATGATGATCTCGGCGCCCTTGAGACCGCTCGCCTTCTGCGGGGAGCGCACGAGCGCGCGAACGTCGAATCCCCGTGCAAGCGCCTCCCTGACGATCAGCCGGCCCGTGCCGCCGGTGGCGCCAAGAACCAGAATCTTCGGGCGAGCAAGCGAGATGCCGGCAGTGTTCAGTGTGTTCATGGTCCGGCCTTTAAAGTTCGCCCTGCGCGAGCAGTTCACGGGTGCGCTTGAGCGTCGAGACGAGCGCGCTTTTGTAGCCTTGCTCGCCGTCCATCCAGGCTTGCTCGGCCTGCTCTTCGGGGCCGCCCGGCGTCTTGCCGCGCAGGCCGAGATAACCGTAGAAGCGCAGTTGGAGCTCTCCGGATTCGTCTTCGAACAACTCGTTGACGACCGCGCCTTCGCGCGGGCCGGTGGCCTGGAAGAAGGTCACCTTGCTTTCGGGCTCGAAGGCAATGATCTCGCGCAGGTCGGCTCCGGCGATGGTGGCTTCGCGGACGATGTGCGTCGCGCTTTCCTCGACGACTTCGCAGCGCGTGCAAAGATCTGGCGGCAGGAAGCGGCGCGCGTCCCGCGCCTTGAGAACCAGGCCGGCCCATGCCTGGGCACGCGTGAGCTTCACTTCGCCTTGCGGATTGACGGGCACTGTAGCGGTTGAATAAATCATGGTGGTATTCCTTTGGTGTGGCTTGCTATACCGCCGGCTCTTATGCCGATGCGGATGCGGCGATTTCGGTAGCGAACTCGCGGTAGGACCGCAGCGGGCGCCCGAGGAGCGTCGTCAGGCGCTTGACGTCACCCGATTCGGGAACCATCCCCACCGTGAGGAAACGCTCGCTCATGAGGCGCATGTCGTACGCCATCCAGGGCGGCATGAAATTCAGCAGGTTCTTCTCAAAGCCGGCGGTGTCGTCTCCGCCATAGGTGATCGGGCGGTCCAGCACAGTTGACCAGATGGCGGCGACATCATCGCCTGTCAGCGTGTCGGGGCCGACGAGGTTGATGCGCTCCAGCGGAAGCGGTTTCGACGCCTGCTCGCGGCGCAGCAGCTCGATCGCCGCGATCTCGCCGATGTCCCGCGCGTCGATCATGGCCAGGCCCTTGCTGCCGATGGGCATGGGATAGACGCCGTAACCGGTGACCACGTCCTTGATGGTGAGGTCGTTGTTCATGAAGTAGGCGGGGCGCAGGATGGTGGCGGCGAAACCCATCTCTTCGAGCATCCGCTCGACACCGAATTTGCCCGCGAAATGCGGAACGTTCAGGTAGCGGTCGCTGTGGATCACGGAGAGATAGACGACGCGCTCGACGCCGGCTTCACGCGCCAGATTGAGCGTGAGCAGGGCCTGGGTGAACTCGTCGGGGACCACGGCGTTGAGCAGGAACAGGGTGGACACGCCTGTGAACGCGCTCCGCAGTGCCGCCACGTCGAGCAGGTCGCCTGGAACGACTTCGACGCCGGCCGGGAAGTTCGCCTTTGCCGGATCGCGGACCAGTGCGCGCACTTTGGCGCCACGCTGGACGAGCTGCTGGATAACCTGGCGGCCGACGTTGCCAGTTGCGCCAGTAATGAGGATGGTCATGAAATTACTCCGTTGTGTGTTGAAGGAGCCTCAATCTTGATTGATCCACTCAGTATCCGATAGCCGTTATATTTAGACACTTCGTCTCATTGGTGGAACATATGGACTTACTTGCCCTTGCAGACTTCAACCTCGTGGCCCGGTATGGGGGCTTTGGGCGGGCCGCCCGCGAATCCGGGCGGCCCAAGGCGACCCTGTCACGGCGGGTGGCCGACCTGGAGAGCGGCCTCAACCTGCGTCTCTTTGAGCGGGGAGCGCGGACCCTCAAGCTCACCGAGGAGGGACGCTCGCTGTACGAAAGGACCTCTGTTTTGCTGGCCGAACTCGACGAGACGGTCGCCACGATCACCTCCGGCGGTGAGACGCCGCGAGGCACATTGAGGGTGAGTGCGCCACTTCTCTTCTCGCAAGCCGCCATGGGCAAGCTCGCCGCCCGGTTCGCGCTGAAGCATCGCGAGGTCCGGCTCGAGGTCATCCCTGAAGATCGCCCGGTCGATATGGTGGAAGAGGGCTACGACCTGGTGATCCGCGTCAACCCCGACCCGGACGAAAACCTGGTGGGGCGGATTTTCTTGCGGGACCGCCTGGTTGTGGTGGCCAGCCCTGACCTGAACCGCCCATCAGGCAAGGCGCCTGTTCCCGTCGTGATGCGGGCAGGCGGGGCAGGAAACCCGAATGAACCCTGGGAAATGACGGGGCCAGACGGTGAACAACGGTTTGCGGTGGACCCCGTCCTGCGCCTGTCATCGCTGTTCATGGTCCGCGACGCAGTCCGGGCAAATGTCGGGGCGGCGCGTATTCCCCTTTCGCTGATCTCCCACGATCTCGCAGCCGGAACCCTGGTCCATTGGGGCGACGTGAAAGGGCCTGAGATTGCCCTCTGGGCGCTCTATCCATCACGCCGCCTGCTGAGCGCCCGCGTATCCGCCTTCCTGGACTGCCTGAAGGAAGCCTTTCCCAACGGATCACCGGAGGAGTTGGCGGACTACATCGGGAGATGAGGCCTGCACAAACGCCCGACTCTCGAGCCTGGCGATCCGGAGTGAGCCACCATGGATGTGAACGAATGCTCATTTCCGTTGGCCTCAGGCCACTGGCGCGTGGAATATGGCGCCGCCCCCTCCTTTAGTTGCCAGGGCCATCCGCGCAATGCGTCACATGCCGTTAGAGTCGCCCTACTAAAAACAAAGAGGAGTTGTCTGGATGAACGCGCTGCACAGGAAAAAACTTGGCATTGAAGATGGCAATCGGATCGTCCAGAGGGACATCAAGGTGGAAGCCAGTGAAACCCACGTGACGTCGGTGTACTGGTATGACGAAATTGACGGACAGGGAGATTTTGTGCGCGGCCATGTGCTCAGGGAAACCAACTTCATCCAGAAAGACAGGCAACCCGAACCCGCCAAGGCAGCAGAAGCCCCGCGCAATCGCGGTGAGGGTCATCCGGATGATTTGTCGGCCAATTCGCTACGGGCGCACATTCGTGAGCGCATGTGGCTTCACAACGTGCTGCCTCACGGCCGGCGCCGGTACGCCCTCTAGCGGGGATCAATACCGGCTGCAGCCCTTTGCAGCCGGGCGCAGGCAGCTATATTTTTCATAGCATTCGTGGACCCGGCATTGCGCCGGGGCGCTGCATCATCACTCGCCCCTGTTGCGCATCCAGTCGGCCGTCTGGAAAAACGACGCATTGAGCCGCGTGCGCAGCGCTTCATCAACACCGGTTTCACGCATGGCCTGGTCCATGCACGCCAGCCACTGGTCACGCTCGGCAATGCCGATCGAGCCGCCGCCGGTTTGCTGCGGCATGTGGCGCATGCGCAGGCGCGGGTGGCCGAAGCGGTCGGTGTAGTACTGCGGCCCGCCCAGCCAGCCGCATAAAAACCAGAAGAGGCGCTGGCGGGCGTTGTCCAGGGTGCTGCCGTGCGCGGCGCGCAGGGCTGTGTAGCCGGGCTCCAGGTCCATCAGGTCGTAGAAGCGCTCGACCAATGCCTTGACGCGCTCTTCGCCGCCTATCCAGGCGTAGGGAGTTTCGAAGGGAGGGTTTCCTGGGGGCTTTTCTTCTATCTGCATCTTTGGATTATCGAATGTTGGGGTTTGGGGTTGGTTGAGAGGGGTCATTGGCCGGTTCTCGCTCCGGCTATGCGTCTTCTTCTGAGAGCTGCTGGCCGGGGGTAGCCCGGCGGCTACTCACTTTTCTTTTGCTTCGCCAAAAGAAAAGTAAGCAAAAGAAAAGGCGACCCTGCTGTCTGCGTCCCTGCGCTTCGCTTCGGGCAACCTGCGGTGCTCGGTTCAGGCGGGGTCTCGCTCGAACTCGCCTTCGGCTCAGACAATCGCGATCCCTGATCCGCCTGAACCTGTGCTCCTCGGCGCATACAGAAGGGCTAATCGGGAGCGGGGACTGAAAACAAATACCAACTCCAATACCAACAAGGACACGCCATGGCGTGTCCTTGTTTCTTCAGGTGTTCGGGTTCTGGTATTCGGTTGTTGGCTGTTCAGTATTCCTCTCCCACCCCCTTGTGGATGCGCCGAGGAGCGGAGGCCCAGACGGATCAGGGCAAAAACTTGTTTGAGCCGAAGGCGAGTTGTTTTTGACCCCGGCTGGACCGAGCACCGCAGGTTGCCCGTAGCGAAGCGCAGGGACGCAGGAACCAGGGTCGCCTTTTCTTTGGTGACTTTCTTTTGGCGAAGCAAAAGAAAGTTACTTGCATGCCGGGCAACCCCCGGCCAGCCACCCTTAGCAAAGACCACGCCCATAAAAACCAACCCAGCCTCAGCAAAGAGGGAATTGGAAGAGCCGTTATTGAGCCTTCCGCAAAGTCTCCACCACTGGCGTATTCAAAACCGACCTCAACCCCCACCACCCCGCCGCCAGCGCCAGCAAAGCCCCCGCCAGGCTGCCCACCAAAGGTACCGTCCACGAACCAGTCCAGCTGAAGTCAAACACAAACCTCGCCAAACCCCAGCCCACGGCCAACGCAACGATGGAAGCCAGAAAGCCAGCCAGCAAACCAACGCCCGCCAATTCAGCCCGCTGCACCTGCCGCAGCAGCGAAGCACGCGCACCCACGGCCCGCATGATGGCGAACTCGCGGGCGCGCTCTTCGCGCGTGGCGGTGATGGCGGCGAAGAGCACGACCAGGCCCGCGGCCAGCGTGAAGCCGAACAAAAATTCCACCGCACGTATCACCTGGTCAAGCACGCGCTGCACCTGCGCCAGCGTGCTGCTCATGTCGACATTGGTGATGTTGGGAAACGCCCTGACCAGCGTGTTGTCAAAACTCTGGGGCTGCGGCTGACCGGGTGCCACAGCGAGCGCCTCGGGTGCACGAAACGCGCTGATGAAGGACACAGGGACATCGGCAGGCAATTGCGCCACCGGGTACATCACAAAGAAATTGACGCGCATGGAACCCCAGTCGACCTTGCGCAGGCTGGTGATCTTCGCCTCGCTGAGCTGGCCGCCGATATCAAAGCGCAATGAATCGCCGAGCTTGAGGCCCAGTGTTTTGGCCAGGCCGTCTTCCACGCTCACGGCGTCTTTTTCACCGCCTGTCCAGCGCCCGCCGGTGACCTGGTTGTGACCGGGCATGTCGGCGCTGTTGGAAAGATTGAATTCGCGGTCCACCAGTCGTTTGGCGCGGTCGTCTTCAAAGTCGTCGGGCGTAACGGCCTTGCCGTTGACCGCCACCAGGCGGCCGCGGATCATGGGGTACCAATCGAACTTTTTTACGCCGCCGTCGCGCAGTGCTTTCTGGAAAGCCTCGCCCTGCTCCGGCTGCACGTTGATGACAAAACGGTTAGGCGCATCGGGCGGCGTCGCCTTGCGCCAGCTGCTGATGAGGTCGGTGCGCAGCAGCACGAGCAGCATCAGGGCCAGCAAGCCGACCGCAAGGGCGCTGGTCTGCACCACGGCATACATGGGCCGGGCAGACAGCTGCCGCGTGGCCAGCACCAGCCAGCGCGGGGCGGTGACTTCGTTGACGCTGGCGCGCAGCAGCTTGACGGCGGCAAAACTGGCCGCGGCGAACACCAGCACAGCGCCGGCAAAGCCGCCAACCGCAATCAGGCCCAGTTTCAAATCACTGCTGGCAGCGACCAGCAGGGCCGCAAAGCCGGCCACACCCACGCCCAGCACCGCCATTGACGCGGGTTTGAGGTTGCCGACGTCGCGGCGAATGACGCGCAGCGGCGGCACCTGCGCCAGCTGCAGCACCGGCGGCAGGCCAAAGGCCAGCAGCAGCGTCAGGCCCATGCCCATGCCGAACACGACGGGCCACCAGGTGGCCGCCGGCAACGCGGTTTCAACCAGCCCGGCCAGCAGCAGCACAAAGGCGTAATGCACGGCGAAACCCAGCGCCACGCCAAGCGCGCTGGCCAGCATACCGGCGACGACAAACTCAAAGGTGTAGGCCAGCGCAATGGTGCGCTGGGGCTGGCCCAGCACGCGCAGCATGGCGCAGTCGTCCAGATGCTTGGTGGCGAAACCGCGCGCGACGATGGCCACGGCCACCGCGCTCAGCAAGGCCGCCAGCAAGGCCACCAGGTTGAGGAATTTTTCGGCGCGGTCCAGCGTCTGCCGCATCTCGGGGCTGCCCGATTCGAGCGACTCCAGCCGCACGCCGCGAATGCCGGACTCAGCACCGGGTTTCTTGATCTCGTCGGCGGCCCACTTCACATAGGCCTTGACGGCCTTGTCGTCGCCGGCCACAGCAAAGCGGTAGTTGGTGCGGCTGGCGGGCTGGATCAGGTTGGTGGCGGCCACGTCGACCTGGTTGATCATCACGCGGGGAGAAAAGCTGATGAACCCGGCGCCGCGGTCGGGCTCCTGCACGATGACGCGGGTGACCTTGAAGCTGGCGTCGCCCATCAACAGGGCCTGGCCGAGCTTGAGGCCCAGCGCGTCGAGCAGCGAAGCGTCGGCCCAGGCCGTGCCGGGGGCCGGCACCTCCCGCGTGTCTTCGCCGGGGCCGTCCAGGCTGTCGGCGATTTTCATGCTGCCGCGCAGCGGATAACCTTCCGGCACCCCCTTGAAAGCCACCAGCTTGCTGGCGCCGCCATCAGCGTCGGTGGCGCGGCCCATGGTGGGAAAGGTGACGGTGGAGATGGCCTTCAGGCCCAGCGCCTGCGCCTTGGCAATGAAGGCTTCCGGTGTGATGCCGTCGCTGCGGATCACGGCGTCGCCGCCCAGCAGCTGACGGGCATCGCGTTGCAGGCCGCCCTTGAGGCGATCGGCAAAAAAACCGACCGCGGTGAGCGCAGCAACCGCCAGGGTCACCGCGACGATCAGGAGGCGCAGCTCGCCGGCGCGCAGATCACGCAACAGGGTTTTCCAGCCGAGCTTGAGGAAAAGGGTGTTCATGCGCAGACCATAACGCAAAGTCCGCATCCCGGCATCATGGCCGGGATTTGCCAGGGATTTAGCGGAGGGTTATGGAGACGTTTTGAAGCCGGGTCCCGCCACCACCGGGGCTGGAGCTGGGGCCGAAACCGGAGCGCCCGGCAAGGCATCCAGCCGCGGCTCCAGCGCGCGCAGCACGGGCCCGATGCCAGTTCCCGCCCTGATCTGCGGGTTGGAAAAGCCGTCATCCTTGCCGGCGTCGATTTCGCGCTGCCTGATCACCGGAACGGCACGGGAAAAAGCCTGCTCAAAAGAATGTGTCTTGCGCAACTGCTCGTCAAACATGGCGCGGCCGAAGAAGGTGAGTTCGGACAGGCGCCCACAACCGTAAGAGGTATGGGTGGCGTCGGCCGCCGTCATGACCAGGGTGGTGTCGCTGGCCAGCGCCTCGATCCAGCCGCCGGAATAGCAGGCCGATATCGCGATGACGCGGTGGCGGATACCGGCATTGTCGAGCGCCTCGCGCAGCTCGCCGGGACTGAGCGGGGGTACCTGCAGCGGCCAGTGGGAGGCGGCCAGCTTGAAGTCGCTGGCGCCGTGCGAAGTCATGTAGACCACCAGCACGTCGTTGTCGCGATCCATGCGCTGGGCCAGTGCGTCGATGGCGCGCTGCAAGTTCAGCGTGGTGGCCCAGGGATGGGTTTTCACGGTGCTGGCATGGTTGACCAGGTGCATCACGCGGCCTTCGGCATCGAAGCGATCGGCAAGCACACGGCTGACCATGCTGCTTTCCCGCAGGAACACATCTTCCGCGGCATAAGGAGCAAACACCAGGCCGTAGACGTCGGTGATACCGCGGCGCTGCGGCTCGATGGCGGCCATCGTCTTTTCCATCAGCGCCTGCTGCTCTTCAAAAACCTGCTGGCTCAGCTGCAGGCGGGGCCGGCTGTCTTCGGTGGCCTGGCTCGCGTAGTCCACCCCCCAGGTACGCGCCTCGAATTGCCAGGCGGACACGCCTGTGGTTGCCAGCAGGACCAGCGCAAATACGGCAGTCCGCCAGGTCCATCCGGCGAAACGCACGAAGAGGAAAAGGCTCACGCCAAGCGCCCAGGCTGTCACCGCCGCATACAACGCCCAGTAAAACCAGGGAGCGGAAAACACCGCCGCCTTGATCCAGCCGTGCGCAATCGCAGCAACCACGCCCTGGGCGAGCAGCACATTGGGCAGCCCCGCTGCCAGCCACAGCGCGAAAAAGGCCGCCACACCGCGAGGCGGTTGGCCACCGGGAGGTTGGTCGCCGGGAACGGGCTCGTCCGCTTCAGGGGCAGGCACAACTGCCGAAGCAGAAAAAGCCCACCACGCCAGGCCAACGCCCAACCCGATCGTCCACCATGTCGACAACCAGGCCTGCAGGTTAAACACCGCGGGGCCTGCAATTTCCAGCCGCATCAACGCAACTTCCATGGTTGCGGCCAGAATCACAATGCCCATCACCTGCAATGGCGTCGGTGTTTTCCCCGCCACGCGGACAGGCAGGAAAAACGCAGCACGAACTCCCTCCTGTATCCAGCGCAATGTGCTCAGCCGGCCAGAGGTATTGGGACGGCCGCAGTCCACCGGGCTCAGCAAGGGTTCCGGGATGCCAGGCGAGGTGTGTTGGACGTGGGCGTCGTGCATGGAGGCATCATGCCACGGCAGATTCAGGACTCAGCGCCCGCCATGCGAGGGCGGGGGCCAGCCAGTTCGGACTGCAGCTTGAGCCGCTGTGGGTTGGCATAGCAGACAAAGCGCTTGTTGGTGGCGCGGCCAATCGCACACAGGCCGACGGATTGCGCGACCTGGTGCCCCATCTGCGTGATGCCGCTGCGCGAGACCACGATGGGCACCCCCATCTGCGCGGACTTGATCACCATTTCGCTGGTGAGGCGGCCGGTGGTGTAGAAGACCAGTCCGTCCCAGCCGAGATCGGTCGACGAAGCACCGACCGCGGGCTCACCCTCTTCACCAGCCGGGGCCGCGGAACTGGCTTTGCCAGGCCGCAGGCGCAACGCCCCCTCGGGGGGCAGCGAGGACACGTCAGTGCCGAGCGTGGGGGCCACATTCTGCATGGACATCCAGCCAGCGATGGTGTCTATGGCGTTGTGGCGGCCCACGTCTTCCACGAAGAGCAGCATTTCAGGGTCGCCCGCCGTCATCGCAAACAATGCACACGCATGCACCGAGCCGGCGGATTTGTACGTGGTTTCCTTGAGCCGTATGGTGTTGACGAGGGAATACAACTGGGCCTGGGTGATGTGCGCATCTGCGGGCAGCACGATGCCGTCGACTTCGTCCATCAGGCCGCCAAACACACTGCCCTGCCCGCAACCCGTGGTGACCACACGGCGCGAGGTTTTCTCTTCAATGTCTTCAATGCCGTGGTGCGTCTTGACGGCGGCCGCGCCCACGTCCCAGTCGACGGTGATCGATTCGATATCGGCCACATCCTTGACCAGCCGCTGGTTGCGCAGGTAGCCGAGCACCAGCAGCTCAGGGTGAGCGCCCAGGGTCATGAGCGTCACAAGCTCGCGTTTGTCGACATACACGGTGAGGGCGCGCTCGGCGGGGATGGCGACCTTGTGCGTCTCGCCATATTCATTGACGGCATCAACCTCGCAGGTCAGGGGCGCCTGGGCGTTGGTCAGCCGGGGCAGGCGTGAGGGAAGAGATGTCGAGGCGGGCATGAGGGAAGACTACAACAAAAAAGCCGGCCCCTTGCGGAGTCGGCCTTTCGGGAAGTGGAATGAGCCTGGAAGTGGATCAGGACTTCTTGGCGGGGTTTCCAACCGCATCGGGCTGCTTGGTACTGGGCGGGCTGGTAGCGTTGCCTGCGGGTGAATGCGCGCCGGCCGCTTCGATCGGCTTTGCTGCAGGCGGGGTGTAGGCGAAGGGGCCGGGGTCCGCGCAAGCAGGTGCAGGCGTCGGCGGTTTTGTCTCTTTGCCGGTGGCCTTGGCCGTTTTGTAATAGCTGGCGGCGACCTTGTCTTGCGATTTGCACAGCTGGTAGGCCTCCAGCTTGCCGGTCCAGGCGGTCTTGGCGGCCGCTTCTGCGGCCTTGGCCTTGGCTTCGTCGCTCAGGGCGGGCAGTTTGGCCAGCGACGCGGCCGATGCGGCGGCCAGCAAGCTCATGATCAGAATTTTTTTCATGGGATTCCTCACTACAACTCTTCGGGGCTTATGCCTGCGCCGTCTGGCCGGGCGGGTCAACAGGCTTGCTGCGTTGGGCCGGAATGTTCCCGGCTTTGACATCGTCATACCAGTATTCGTGGTGCTCACGGGCCCAGGTCTCATCGACGTAACCTGTACGCATGGCCTTGTAGGCGCCCTGCATGCCGATGGTGCCGAGGTAGATATGGCCGAGGAACAAACACATCATGAGCACGGTGGCCACGGCGTGCACCATGTGTGCGACCTGCATCGTCGAGCGCTCATAGATCAGGCCGGGCAGCAGCTTGTCGAGCACAAAGCCCGACGACACCACCACGATGCCCAGGAAGAACACGCCGCCCCAGAAGATGAGTTTTTCGCCGGCGTTGAAACGGTTCGAAGGCGGTTCTTCGCCGCCCGTGATCAGGCCACCGCCTTTGGCCAGCCAGTGCAGATCGCCCTTTTGCGGCCAGTTGTCGCGCAGGAAGGTCAGGAACACGATCACCAGCGACACCGCGAACAGCGGGCCGGCAAAGTTGTGCATGGTCTTGAGGGTCCAGGTCAGCCAGCCGAAGAGCGCGCCACCAATGACGGGCAGCAGGAAGAATTTGCCGAATGCCATGACCAGGCCTGAGATGGCCAGGATGCAGAACGCAATCGCGTTGGACCAATGCGCGGCACGCTCAAACGGCGTGAAGCGCTCGATCTTGCGGCCGGTGTCGACGCCGTGGGTTTTGATCGAACCCTTGCTGAAGTAAAAAATCGCGATGGCCAACAGCACGATCAGGAACAGCGAGCCCCCATAGGGAATGATCCAGTTGTTGCGCACCTGTCGCCAGGCTTCGCCGGCGTTGGTCAGGCGTGAGCCGGGGTACTGCACAAAGGGCTGAATCAGGTTGCCGGCTTCGGGCGCTTCGCTCTTGGGCAGGCTGCTGTAGCCGGTGACGCCCTCGCCCACCTGGCGCCACATGGGCGCGTTGTTGCCCGGCTGCACTTTGGCGCGTTCACCATTGGTCTGCTTGGCGTAGTTGGGGTCGGCGCTGGCTTCGGGCTTGACCTCAAAGATGTTCTGGCCCTGGATGCCGCCGGTGGCAGCGGGAGCGGTGGCAGGCGCGGCGGTGGCCGGCGGAGCCGCAGGCGCTTGCGCACAGGCAAGTCCCGCCAGGCTGGCCGCTATGAAAAATATAGCTGGTCGCGCACAAAACATAAGGCCTCCGGTCACTATTTCGAGTTACCTGTCTTGGTGTACTCGTTCTGGCTGTTTTGTGCGCGGGCCTTGAGGCCTTGCTCCCAGCTGGTCTTGTCGCCGGCCTTCCAGCCTGGCGCCGCAAACTGGGTTTGCACGCCCTGGTAGGCGGCGCCGTCGCTTTTCACACCGCTGCCCAGGGTCTGCGGTTTTTCGCCGCAGGCCGACAAAGCCGACAAGGAGAGGGTCAAGACAAGAAGGCGCATCATGATTTGGCTCCTGCGGGCGGCTGGCCTGCCTGTTTGGATCCGTAGGCCGTGCCCCAGCCCCAGACTTCGGCGCCCTTGCCGCGTTGCACCACACGGTTGCGGAAGATGTCGGCGACCACATCGCCGTCGCCGGCGAGCAGGGCCTTGGTCGAGCACATTTCGGCGCAGGCCGGCAGCTTGCCTTCGGCCAGGCGGTTGCGGCCGTACTTTTCAAACTCGGCCTGGCTGCCGTTGACTTCAGGACCGCCGGCGCAGAAGGTGCATTTGTCCATCTTGCCGCGCACGCCAAACGTGCCGGCAGCCGGGAACTGCGGCGCGCCGAAGGGGCAAGCGTATGAGCAATAGCCGCAGCCAATGCAGACGTCCTTGTCATGCAACACCACGCCTTCTTCGGTGCGGTAAAAACAGTTGACGGGGCAGACAGCCATGCAGGGTGCGTCGCTGCAGTGCATGCAGGCCACCGAGATGGATTTTTCACCAGGGACACCGTCGTTGAGCGTGACCACGCGGCGGCGGTTCACACCCCACGGGACTTCATTTTCGTTTTTGCAGGCGGTGACGCAGCCGTTGCATTCGATGCAGCGCTCCGCATCACAAACAAATTTCATGCGTGCCATGACGTCTCCAGAGAAAACCGGTTGATCGGAAGCTTGCGCGGGGCTCTGCCCAAGCAGGGGCCGCGGAACCGGCTTTGCCGGGCCGCAGGCGCAGCGGCCCCCTCGGGGGGCAGCGCATTACACGAAGTGAAAAGCGTGGGGGTCATGTTTATGCCCTTTCGACGTTGCAGACCGTCGTTTTTGTTTCTTGCATCATCGTGACGCTGTCGTAGCCGTAAGTTGTTGCCGTGTTGATCGCCTCGCCGCGCACAACCGGTGCCGCGCCATTCGGGTAGTACGCCAGCATGTCGGCGCCTTGCCAGCGGCCCGAGAAGTGGAAAGGCATGAACACCGTGTCGGGCCCGACACGTTCGGTGACCAGGGCCTGTACGTTCAGGCGTGCGCCGGTGGGTGTGCTGACCCAGGCGCGTTCGCCATTGCGTATGCCTTTTTCGGCGGCGACCTTGGGGTTGATCTCGATGAACATCTCTTGCTGCAGCTCGGCCAGCCAGGGGTTGGAGCGGGTTTCTTCGCCGCCGCCTTCGTATTCCACCAGCCGGCCCGAGGTCATGATCAGCGGGAATTTCTCATGCACCTTGTCGGCGATGTTCTTTTGCTGGATGGTTTTGTACAGCGTGGGCAGGCGCCAGAAGGCTTTCTTGTCGTCGTGCGTCGGGTACTTGGCCATGAGGTCGGCCCGGTTGCCGTAAAGCGGCTCGCGGTGCTGCGGAATGGCGTCGGGGAAGTTCCAGACCACGGCGCGCGCCTTGGCATTGCCGAAAGGATGGCAGCCATGGTTCTTCATGACGACGCGGATCAGGCCTCCTGAGGAGTCGGTCTTCCAGTTCTTGCCTTCGGCGGCGGTTTTCTCGGCGTCGGTCAGCTCGTCCCACCAGCCGAGTTTTTTCACGAGCAGGTGATCGAACTCGGGGTAGCCGGTCTGGATGTCGGCGCCCTTGGAACAAGAGCCGTCTTCAGCCAGCAGGTTTTTGCCTTCGCGTTCCACGCCGAAGTTGGCGCGGAAGTTACCGCCGCCTTCCATCACGTGCTTGGAGGTGTCATACAGGTTGGGCGAGCCCGGGTGTTTCATCTCGGGCGTGCCGTAGCAGGGCCATGGCAGGCCGAAGTAATCACCCGTGGTGTCGTAGCCGGTTGCCTTGTCGACGCCGCCTTTGGACTTGAGGGTCTTGACGTCGAACAGGTGCATGTTGCGCATGTGCGCCTTGAGGCGCTCAGGGCTCTGGCCGGTGTAGCCGATGGTCCAGCAGGTCTTGTTGATCTCGCGCAGGATGTCTTCGGGCACGGGCTCGTCCATGCCCTTGACCTTTTGCATCTTGTAGTTCTTGGAGAGCTCTTTGGCAAAGCCGAGCTTTTCGGCGAACTGGTGCATGATCATGTGGTCGGTGCGGCTCTCCCAGAGCGGCTCGATCACTTTTTCGCGCCACTGGATGGAACGGTTGGAAGCCGTCACCGAGCCGCTGGTTTCAAACTGCGTGGCGGCCGGCAGCAGGTACACCGCGCGGTTGGGGTTGAGGTCTTCAGCCTTGCCGGGCATGGCCGCCATGGCGGCGGTGGCCGATGGATACGGGTCCACCACCACCAGCAGGTCCAGCTTGTCCATCGCGCGTTTCATTTCCAGGCCGCGCGTCTGTGAGTTGGGCGCGTGGCCCCAAAAGAAGACGCCGCGCAGGTTGGAGTCCTGGTCGATGAATTCGTTTTTCTCCATCACGCCGTCGATCCAGCGCGAGACCGTGATGCCGGGCTTGCCCATCATGGCGGCAGAGGCATAACGGCCCTTTATCCAGTCGAACTCGACGCCCCAGATTTTTGCGAAGTGCTTCCAGGAGCCCTCGGCCAGGCCGTAGTAACCGGGCAGCGAATCGGGGTTGGGGCCGACGTCGGTGGCGCCCTGCACGTTGTCGTGGCCGCGGAAAATGTTGGTGCCGCCGCCGGAAACACCGACATTGCCCAGCGCCAGCTGCAGGATGCACGAAGCACGAACCATGGCGTTGCCGATGGTGTGCTGGGTCTGGCCCATGCACCAGACAATGGTGGACGGCCGGTTCTTGGCCATCATCTCGGCAGCCATGTAGACACGCGCCTCGGGCACGCCACAGGCTTCTTCCACCTTGTCCGGCGTCCATTTGGCCAGCACATCTTCCTTGACCTTGTCCATGCCGTAGACACGGTCGTTGATGTACTTCTTGTCTTCCCAGCCGTTCTTGAAGATGTGATACAGCATGCCGAACAGGAAGGGGATGTCGGAGCCGGAGCGGATGCGGATGTATTCGTCGGCCTTGGCGGCGGTGCGGGTAAAGCGCGGATCGACCACGATCATCTTGCAGCCGGTTTCCTTGGCATGCAGCATGTGCAGCAGGCTGACGGGATGGGCCTCGGCCGCATTGGAGCCGATGTACAGGGCGACCTTGCTGTTTTGCATGTCGTTGTACGAATTGGTCATGGCGCCGTAGCCCCAGGTGTTGGCAACGCCGGCCACCGTGGTGGAGTGGCAGATGCGGGCCTGGTGGTCACAGTTGTTGCTGCCCCACAGGCTCATCCACTTGCGCAGCAGGTAGGCCTGCTCGTTGTTGTGTTTGGACGACCCCACCACATACACCGAGTCAGGGCCGCTGGCCTTGCGCAGCTCCAGCATGCGGTCGGTGATTTCCTTGAGGGCGACGTCCCAACTGATGCGCTCGTATTTGCCGTTCACCAGCTTCATCGGGTAGCGCAGGCGGTATTCGCCATGGCCGTGCTCGCGCAGGGCAGCACCCTTGGCGCAATGGGCGCCCAGGTTGATGGGAGAGTCGAACACCGGCTCCTGGCGGACCCAGACGCCGTTCTCAACCACCGCGTCTACAGCACAACCCACCGAGCAGTGGGTGCAAACGGTGCGCTTGACTTCGATCTTTCCCGTGCCGTCGCCGGCGCCCGGTGTGGCGGCCTTGGCTTTTTTGACCAGGGTTAATTGCGTAGCGGCCAGGCCGACGCCGACACCCAGGCCGGAGCGGCGCAGGAAGGCGCGGCGGTCCATGGTGGGCAGCGCATTGGACAGGCCCCGCGACAGGCTTTGCACAAAGCGCGCGGAACCCGCGCGATGCACGGGATGGACATCAGAAGATTTTTTCGTGAGCAGCATGAAGCTCTCCGTAGAAGGTGAAATCGGGGGCCGGTCGGGCTGAACTGGAAGCCAGGGCTACCTAGATGCGGGTGGTCTTGTAGTAGCGCTTGACGTGTTCCGAGAGGCTGTAGCCGCCGCCTTTTTCAGGGGCCGGCTTGGGCTCTGGAAGCTCGGCTTGAAGCGCAGGTGCGCCGGGCAAAGTGACGATGGCCGCGGCTGCCGCGCCCGTGGCGGCTGCGCCGAAAAAGAATCCCCTGCGTGAGGGTTTTGGCTGGCTGTCCTGCATGGTGATCTCCAGGGGAAGGCTTGCTGGCTATGTAACCGTTTGCATAGTACTGTAAGGCAGAGCGCTGCGCACCACAATGGTTAGCGCCGCTCAACGTCCAAGTCTAGGGAAAACGATAAGCGATCTTATTGTCAGACTCGGCGGCTATGGCCGGTTGGCCATTCAAAAGCTGTCTCATTTTGAGAAAAAAATTCATGCCCCCCGTCAGGCCAGCATGTCGAAGCCCTGCGCCTCAACACCGATGAAGGTCTGGGTAAAGGCCGCGAGAGCGGCATAAAAACGCGCCTTGGGATGCGCCGTGATGGCATCGCACATCAGCGGCACCCAGGGCTGGACATGGCGCGCGAAAAATTCGCGCTGCCGCGTGAGATTGGCGACCTCCACGTCGTCACCGGCAATCAGGTAGCGCATGACTTCGCACAGGTAGGCCACGTGGTCTTCGGTTTCGGGCATGGCCTCGTCACGCGCCAGGCCCAACGCGGCGATGTCGGTGCGCAAGGCCGCCAAAGGCTTCTCATTGAGGAAACCGCTGAGGTAGTGCGAACCAAAGAGGTACACCTCAGGCTTGCCAACGCCGCCGAACAGGGCATCATGCTCCCGCGTGACATCTGCAAGGCTCTGCGTGCGGGCGGCGGCCACGAGTTCGCTCCACGAACTTTCAAGCAACCCACCGGCGGCGGGCGCCTCCGTTACTGCAATGCGAAGGTTTTCATGCAGCTCCGCGGAGGGCGCGGCGTAGTAAAGGGCGGCCAGCACGCCATAGACTTCGGCTCGCGCGGTTTCTTCGTCCAGGGTGGAGGCGGTGAGTTGGGCTTGCGTCATGGTGGCGTCTGGAGTCGGGAAGCTGTTGCTCACCGGATGTCCGTGATTTTCAGTTCGTTATCGGCGGAATAGATGTCGATGACGCGGCAGTCACTGCACATCTTGAGCCGGTCGGCGGCCGCACCCTGGAACATCGCGTGCCCCGCAAGCTTGCCCAGCATGGACTCGATGGCCTTGAGCGTGCCGAAGGGTTTGCTGCAGCGTATGCACTGGTAGGGCTGGCTCTCGTTGAGCACACGCGCCTCTTTGCGTAGCGGTGTGAGCAACAGGCGCGGCTGCAGCGTGATGGCATCCTCGGGACAAGTGGTGGCGCACAGGCCGCACTGTACGCAGTTTTTTTCGATGAACTTGAGCTGCGGGCGGTCGGGATTGTCTTGCAGTGCGCTGGCGGGGCACGCGCTCACACAGCTCAGGCACAGCGTGCAGGTGTCTGCGTTGACGGTCAGGCTGCCGAAGGGCGAGCCCTTGGCGGGCAGCGTAATCGCTTCGGGCAGGGCGGCGGGCGCCTGGCTCATGAGGTGGTCCAGCGCCATGTCCAGTGTGCTGCGTTTTTCTTGCGCCACCGCAAAGCGCGCCACAGCGGCGGGCACTGCAGGGCGGCCGCGCGCCAGCGTTTGCAGGCTGGCGTCCAGCCCGGCAATGGCATCAGCGCCCTCCCCGGCTTGCACCAAATGAAGGTGCACGCCGGCATAGCCCAGGCCATTGAGCAGGGTTTGCGCCACGTGCATTTGCTCGGCCAGGCCTTCAAGATAGGCGGGAGCTTCTTCACGCGTTACCAGCACCGCCACTTGCGACGCACCGAATGCGATGGCGCTGAGCCACAAGTCCAGGCCCACGCTGGCCGTGTGCCATAGCGCCTGCGGGATCACATTGGCCGGCACACCCCGCACGGTTTTTTGCAGCCGCGCAGCGCGGCCCAGAGCCTCGACCGCCTGCTGGCCGCTGTCCTGGCTGTGAAACAGCAGCACCGGTTGCGTGCCGCCGGCTTTGGCGTACGCCGACAACAGGGTCTTGATGCGAACGCCCTGCTCGCTGGCACGCGGGTAGGCGTAGGTGAGCGCGCCTGTCGGGCACACCGTGGTGCACGCGCCGCAACCCACACACAGGTTGGGGTTGACGACGATCTGCTGCCGGCTTTTTTCGCTGCTGACGGCGCCGGCCGAGCAGATGTCGATGCAGGCGTTGCAACCCACGGTTTCGTTGCGGCTGTGGGCACAGAGTTTTTGTTTATAGGCAAAAAATTTGGGCTTTTCAAACTCGCCCACCATGTCGCGCAGCTTGACCACGGTGGCCAGCAAGCCGGGTGAGGCGAGGCCGGCGGAGGCATTCAGGGCGAAGTAGCCTTGCGGTGGCGCATGCAGCGCGACCAGCGGTTTGGCGCCGAGGTCGAGCACCAGGTCAAATGCTTCCGTGAGTGTTTGCGGCGAGCGGTTGAAGTCAATGGCACCGGCCACCTTGCATACGGCCACACAATCACGGTGGGATGTGCATTTGGCCGCGTCAACCTGGTAGCTCAGGTCGATGGCGCCTTCGGGGCACACGGCGACGCAGGCATTGCATCGTGTGCAAAGGTCCAGGTCGATAGCGTTGGTCTTGTCCCAGCTCGCCTCAAACGCACCCAGCCAGCCTTTGAGCGCGAGCCGCTCACCGCTGATCACAGGATATTTGCGTTCTTGCGAGGGAAACCCGGTCTGCGCCTGGGACGAAACGCCCTGGGCGAAGATGGTCACGTCCAGCGTGTCAGCCACAAGGGCCGCCACCTGCTCGGCCTGGTCGATCGCACCCACGATGAGCAGGCGCCCGGCACTTTTGTAGGTGACGGTGGACACCGGCTCTGCGTCTGGTAAATGGGCCGCGGCCAGCAGAGCCGCGATTTTTGGCGTGGCGCTGACAGCGTCTTTGCTCCAGCCGCCGGTCTCGCGGATATTGACGAACTTCACCACCGAGGTGACGCCCTGGGTCTGCTCACCCACTTCGGCAAAGAGCCGCTTCTCCTGGGTGCAGGCTACGACAACATCGTCGCCGGACTGCGCGGCCTTCTGGAAGGCGCCCACCTCGCGGCGGCACAGCGCCGAATGCAGCGTCAGGGTCTCGTTAAGTGCCGTGCCCAGCGCCTGTGGCTGGAGCGGCATGGTCTGGTTGCAATCGCAAATCAGTGTGGGCATGGTCTTCTTGGCTGGCACCGGCCGGGTCGGGCTGGGATTGGCTGGTTGATAAAGCGCCTGGCGTTTGCGATGGGGCTATGTCTGGATTTTCATAGGACTGTGCCACGGTTTCGCCCGTGGGGTTATTGGCGCTTTCCCGTGGCAGGTTGACGGGGTCGTCTTGCGGGCCGGCAGCCTTCGCTTGGTCTTCGCCTGCCGCGTCCTCCGCGCTGCTTTTGTTTTTCTCTTTCTCTTTGTCCTCGTCGTCATCAAAGAGATTGAGAAACTTCGCACTCGTCATCTGCCGCAGCATGGCCTCGGGGATGGGGTCGGACTTGGAATAGTCGTCGATGTAGATGTCCAGGCCGTCCATCACATTGAAATGCGGGTCGGCAAAGAGTTGCTTCATGGCCGCGTTACGCACGTCGGGCGTCACATCGCCGGCCATAAAGGGCTTGAAGTCGGAATCTTTGGTGAGCAGCCTGGCGTCGGCCAGCGTGAGCGCTTGCTTTTCCGGCGGATTTTCCGGTGATTTTTGCGCCGGTTCCCGGGGCGTCTGGACTTGCAGGGCGGGCGCGTTGGCATCCGTTGCCGGTGCGGCCACAACCGGCTCATCCAGTGGTTTGCCCAGCACAGCGTCGGCCTTGCGGCGGGACCATCGCCCCAAAAAGCCCTTCGGTTCGTCAGCCATGCTGGCCTCCGCCGGTTTTCTTTTCCGTGCTGACCCGCGCCGGATTGCCGAAGCGGTCCGTCAGCGGCTTAAAGCTTTGCGGGCGCTGCCGGCGCTTGGCTTCTATGACGTAGTGCTGATCTACAAACTGCTGCAGCCACTGCACGACCCGCGGCGGCGCGGGCACCTGCTCGACTGTTTCCTGCGCATCCAGCCAGCGCCCGGCATCGTGGTAACTCAGGGTGACGATTTGCGGAACTGCAATGGGTTCTTCGGCCAACAGGGCTTCTTCTTCCATGCGCCAGACCACCCAGAAGCAGGGCTGCGCGGTGGTGACGTTGAGGTAGTAGCCTTCACCGTCGTCGGTGAACAGCTCGACCTTGAAGCCGGGGTGCAACCAGCGCTCTTCGCGCTGGTCTTTGAGCAGCAGGCGCGGCGCGGCGCCAAAACCGTCTTCGTGCGGCACGATTTCATCCAGCGACCAGCGCCAGGGCTGCCAGCGGTTGTCGATGCGCTCGCGGCGCATGACAACGGCCACCGCGGTGCACGGCCGGTGCAGCGTGGCGTCTGTTTCAGGGGACTGCAGCAGGAAATCCGACATGCCCGCAGTGTACGGCGGGCAAAGCGGACCGTTCGCAATAACCCTATCCCCAATAAACCTCTAGACCAGCAAGGACCGGTGTTCCAGGGCGGCACGACGCACCACGTCGCTGATCCCGTCGCCGCCGTTACCTTCTATCAACTCCAGCAGTGCCTTGCGCATGCGGGGGTCCCAGAATTTCTTGAGGTGCATGGCCAGTTCCTGCAGGGCTTCCGTGCGGTCAGGCATGGTTTCAAAGAAGGCGCCGATCTGGTTGACCATGCGAATCAGGTTGTCGTTGTTCACAGGAGGTACTCCAGGTTGACACGCTCTTTGTGGCTGTACACGGAAAGATCTTCCCCGCGCACAAAGCCCAGAAGCGCCACGCCGGCGGTTTGCGCCACATCAATCGCCAGGCCGGTCACCCCCGACACAGCCGCCAGCAGTGTCACGCCGGCCATGGCAGTTTTGTGCACCATCTCGTAGCTGGCGCGGCTGGTGACGACGATAAAACCTTCATTGACCTTGACACGGCCGCGCTGCAAGGCGCCTGTCAGTTTGTCCAGCGCGTTGTGCCTGCCGACGTCTTCACGCAGCACCACGATGCCGCCGCCCGCATTGCACCAGGCGGCCGCATGGGTGGCACCGGTGGCGCTGAGCAGTAACTGCTGCTCGCGCAAGTTGATCAGGGCACGGGTGATGGCGCCCGCTTCAAACTCCGCGCCGCCGTGCAGGCGCGGCGGCAGGCGCACCGCATGCGCCAGGCTTTCGGTGCCGCACAGGCCGCAGCCCGTACGGCCGGTCATGCTGCGGCGGCGGTCTTTCAGGCGGGCAAAGCACGATGCCGCGATGCTCAGGTGCAGCGTCTCCCCTTGCTCACTGCTGGTCTGTTCAATGTCGTGAATCTGCGTGTAGTCGTCCACGATGCCTTCGGTGACGGAAAAGCCGAAGGCAAAGTCTTCGAGGTCGGAGGGGCTGGCCAGCATCACGGCGTGCGAGATGCCGTTGTACTCCAGCGCCACAGGCACCTCTTCGGCTACCCAGTCCGACCGGTCAAACGGGCGATGTGCCCGCACCCCCGTCACAGGGGCTTCACGGCAACCTTCAACCACCTGCATGAGCTGCCTCCGCTGCACCGGCAAGCGGACCGCCCGCCGGTTGTGACGCCGCATCCAGCAACTGCAGTTGCTGCTTGTTGAAGCGCGAGTAGGATTTTTGCCATTCCGACGGCTGCGCCACCGGCATAACCTGCACCGCAGTGACCTTGTATTCCGGGCAGTTGGTGGCCCAGTCGGAGCTGTCGGTGGTGATGACGTTGGCGCCCGATTCGGGGAAGTGGAAGGTGGTGTAGACCACGCCCGGCTGCATGCGTTCGGTGACCACCGCGCGCAGCACGGTCTGGCCGGCGCGGCTTTCAATGCCCACCCAGTCGTCAGGCTTGATGCCCCGGTCTTCCGCGTCGTGCGGATGGATCTCCAGCCGATCTTCGCTGTGCCACTGGTTGTTGTCGGTGCGGCGCGTCTGGGCGCCCACGTTGTACTGCGACAAGATGCGGCCGGTGGTGAGCAGCAGCGGGAATTTGCGCGTGACCTTTTCATCCGTGGCGACGTACTGCGTGATGATGAAGCGGCCTTTGCCGCGCACAAACTTGTCCTTATGCATGAACTCGGTGCCGAGCTCTGCCGTGTCTTCGTTGCAAGGCCACTGCACGCTGCCGTGCTTTTCGATCTTGGCAAAGGTCACGCCGCGGAAAGTCGGCGTCAGCGCCGCGATCTCGGCCATGATGTCGCGCGGATGCACGTACTTCATCGGATAGCCCAGCGCATTGGAGAGCTTGACGGTGACTTCCCAGTCGGCCAGGCCTGCCTTGGGTGGCATGACCTTGCGCACGCGCGAGATGCGCCGCTCGGCATTGGTGAAAGTGCCGTCTTTTTCCAGGAAAGAAGAGCCCGGCAGGAACACGTGGGCGTACTTGGCGGTTTCGTTCAGGAAGATGTCCTGCACGACGATGCACTCCATCGACGTAAGCGCCTTGGCCACGTGCTGTGTGTCGGGGTCGGACTGCACGATGTCTTCGCCCTGGCAATACAGGCCCAGGAAGCTGCCGGCCACGGCCGCATCAAACATGTTCGGGATGCGCAGGCCGGGCTCTTCATTGAGCGTCACGCCCCAGGCCGTTTCGAATTCGGCGCGCACCGTGCTGTCGGACACGTGGCGGTAGCCCGGCAGTTCATGCGGGAAGGAACCCATGTCACAGGCGCCCTGCACATTGTTCTGGCCGCGCAGCGGGTTCACACCCACACCTTCGCGGCCCACATTGCCGGTGGCCATGGCCAGGTTGGCAATGCCCATGACCATGGTCGATCCCTGTGCGTGCTCCGTCACGCCCAGGCCGTAGTAAATGGCAGCATTGCCGCCTGTGGCGTAGAGGCGGGCGGCTGCGCGAACGTCTGCCGCGGGCACGCCGGTGACGGCTTCCATGGCTTCAGGAGAATTGTCGGGGCGGGCCACAAACTCGCGCCATTCGCGGAATGACTTTTCGTCGCAGCGCTCGGCAATATAGTCGTCGGCCAGCAGGCCTTCCGTCACCACCACATGGGCCAGCGACGAGATCATGGCCACGTTGGTGCCGGGTCGCAACTGCAGGTGAAACTCAGCCTCCACGTGCGGGGAACGCACGATGTCGATCTGGCGCGGATCCACCACGATCAGCCGTGCGCCTTCTCGCAGGCGCTTTTTCATGCGCGAGGCAAACACCGGGTGGCCATCGGTCGGGTTAGCGCCGATGATCAGGATCACGTCGGCCTTTTCAACCGACTTGAAGGTCTGTGTGCCGGCGGAGGTGCCGTAGGTCTGGCTCAGTCCGTAACCGGTGGGCGAATGGCAGACGCGGGCGCAGGTGTCGACGTTGTTGTTGCCGAAAGCGGCGCGCACCAGCTTTTGCACCAGGTAGGTTTCTTCATTGGTGCAGCGCGACGAGGTGATGCCGCCAATCGAATCCTTGCCATGTTTGGCCTGGATGCGGCGGAACTCGCTGGCGGCGTAGTTGATGGCTTCGTCCCAGCTCACTTCCTGCCACGGGTCGCTGATGTTCTTGCGGATCATCGGCTTGGTGATGCGGTCCTTGTGGGTGGCGTAGCCCCAGGCAAAGCGGCCCTTCACGCAGGCGTGACCTTCGTTGGCCTTGCCGTCTTTCCACGGCACCATGCGCACCACTTCATTGCCCTTCATCTCGGCCTTGAAGGCGCAGCCCACGCCGCAGTAGGCGCAGGTGGTGATCTTGTTGTGCTCGGGCTGGCCCAGCATGATCACGGTTTTTTCCTGCAGTGTGGCAGTGGGGCAGGCCTCGACGCAGGCGCCGCAGCTCACGCATTCGGATTCCATGAAGGGCTGGTCTTGTCCCGGCGACACGCGCGACTCAAAGCCGCGGCCGCTGATGGTCAGTGCAAACGTACCCTGGGTTTCTTCGCAGGCGCGCACGCAGCGGTTGCACACAATGCATTTGGAAGCGTCGTAGCTGAAATAAGGGTTGGAGTTGTCGATTGCCGGTTTGCTCTCGTTGCGGAAGTGGTTGGCGCCTTCCATGCCGTAACGCACTTCGCGCAACCCGGTCACGCCGGCCATGTCCTGCAGCTCACAGTTGCCGTTGGCCGAACAGGTCAGGCAGTCCAGCGGGTGGTCGGAGATATACAGCTCCATCACGCCCTTGCGCAGCTCCTGCAGGCGGGGCGACTGCGTGCGCACTTTCATGCCGGCTTCTGCCGGTGTGGTGCAAGAGGCCGGAAAACCCTTGCGCCCGTCAATTTCCACCATGCACAGGCGGCAGGAGCCAAACGGCTCCAGGCTGTCGGTGGCGCAGAGCTTGGGCACCTGGATGCCTGCGTCGACCGCCGCTCGCATGAGCGAGGTGCCCGCGGGAACCGTGACGCTTTCGCCGTCGATCTCGAGCGTGACTTCCTGCATGGACTCGCGTTTGGGGGTGCCGTAGTCGGTTTCTTTGAGGTGTTCGAGCATGAAAGTCTCCTGTCCGTCTTGTGGGGGTGCTGCCGTTTCTGTCGATTCAGGCTGCTTTGCGGTCCGGCACAGTCATGCCAAAGTCCTGCGGGTAATGGTCCAGTGCCGAAAGCACCGGGAAAGGCGTCATGCCGCCCATGGCGCACAGCGAGCCGTGAACCATGGTGTCGCACAGGTCGCGCAGCAGCTTGATCTGCTGCGGGCGCTGCTCCCCTGGGCCGTTGGCGATGCGGTCAATCACTTCCACGCCGCGTGTGGAGCCAATGCGGCACGGCGTGCATTTGCCGCAGGACTCAATCGCGCAAAACTCCATGGCGTAGCGCGCCAGGCTGGCCATGTCGGCCGTGTCGTCATGCACCACGATGCCGCCGTGGCCCACCACCGCGCCCACGGCCGCATAGGCCTCATAGTCGAGCGGCGTGTCCCACTGCGATTCAGGCACATAGGCGCCCAGCGGGCCGCCGACCTGCACCGCCTTGATAGGCCGGCCCGAGGCCGAACCGCCGCCGTAGTCGTACATCAGCTCGCGCAAAGTCACGCCGAAGGCTTTTTCGACCAGGCCGCCAAACCTGATGTTGCCGGCCAGCTGGATGGGCAAGGTGCCCCTGGAGCGGCCTACGCCGTAGTCTTTGTAAAAGGTTGCGCCGCGCGACAGGATGATGGGCACGGAGGCAAAGGTGATGACGTTGTTGATCACGCTCGGCTTGCCGAACAGGCCCTGGATGGCGGGAATCGGTGGCTTGGCGCGCACGATGCCGCGTTTGCCTTCGATGCTTTCCAGCATGGCGGTCTCTTCGCCGCAGACGTACGCGCCAGCCGCCTTGCGTACATGCAGGTGAAAGCTGTGGCCCGAGCCGAGGATGTTGGCGCCCAAAAAACCAGCCGCTTCAGCCACCGTGATGGCCTCGCGCATGGTCGCCACCGCGTGCGAGTATTCGGAACGGATGTAGACATAGCCCTGCGTGGCGCCGGTGGCAATCGCGGCAATCGTCATCCCTTCGATCAACATGAAGGGGTCACCCTCCATGGTCATGCGGTCGGAGTAAGTGCCCGAGTCGCCCTCGTCCGCATTGCAGACCACATACTTTTGCGTGGCTTTGAGGCCCGCCACGGTTTTCCATTTGATGCCCGCGGGAAACGCCGCGCCGCCGCGCCCGCGCAGGCCGGCGTCGAGCACCTGCTGCACGATCTCTGTGGCGGGAATCTCCAGCGCACGGCGCAAGCCGGCATAGCCTTCATGCGTTTCGTAGTCTGCCAGCGACAGCGGGTCCGTTATGCCCATGCGGGCAAAGGTCAGGCGCTCCTGCCTTTTCAGATACGGAATCTCTTCGGTGAGGCCCAGTTGCAACACGTGGACACCGCCCACCTGAAAACCGGCATCAAAAAGGCCGGCCACGTCTTCAACTTCCACCGGCCCGTAGGCGATGCGGCCTGCGCCGGTCTGCACTTCGACCATGGGCTCCAGCCAGAACAGGCCACGGGAGCCATTGCGCACCAGCTCAATGCCGATACCACGCTTTGAAGCCTCGGCGGTGATGGCTGCTGCGACCTCGTCAGCGCCCGCCGCCAGCGCAGCGGAGTCACGGGGCACGTAAATCTTGATGCTCATGCGGCGCTCCCGGCTTGCGCCACCAGGCGGTCGAATTTTTCGATCCCGACGCGGGCATGGACCTTGTCGTCCAGCGTCATCGCGGGGGACTGTGCGCACAGGCCCAGGCAGTACACCGGCTCGACCGTGAACGCGCCGTCTTTGGTGGGGCCGTGGCCGTCGCTGCCCAGGTGAGAGCAGGCATGTGACCACAGGGCGTCGGAGCCCATGGCCTTGCAGCTCTCGGCGCGGCAGATCTGCACCACATGCCGGCCTGGCGGCTCGGAGCGGAAGTAGTGGTAATACGTCACCACGCCATGCACTTCCGCCCTGGAAAGGTTCAGGGCTTCGGCGATGGGCGGTACAGCCTCGGACGGGATATAACCCAGCGCGTCCTGAATGCCGTGCAGGATCGGCATCAAGGCGCCGGGCATGTGCCTGGTCGACGCAATGACGCGTTCGACGGCCTGGCTTGCAACTTCATTCATCGTGTGGACCCCTATCTCTGTCTATGCACAAAGTATGTGCAAGCGATAGGGTCACGTCCAATTGAATCGGGACACTGCCCCATTCACGGATTGAATGTATGCAAACCTTTGCCTAGGTTGACTTGGCTCCCATACTCGCTGGGTGAGCGCTGTAGTCGGCCGCATGGCGCAACCAGGCGGGCTCGGCAGCCAGCGCCATGGCGGCTTGCAGCGTGCGGGAGGGCCGGTCGCTGGCTTGCATCATGAAGCCGACTGGTGTTTCCACATCCGGTGTCAGCGGCAAGGCCTCGAGTTCGCGGTAACCCTGCACCGCGCACACCAGCGCGCCTGCCAGCACGCTGCAGACCTCACCGACGACGACGGTCAGGGCCAGCGTCAGCATGGAGTTGGTTTCCATCACAGGCTTGACCGTGACGCCGGCGGCGGCAAAAGCGCTATCCACCCGCGTGCGGCTGTGCATATCGGGTGTCAACAGGCACAGCGGCAGCTTGGCGGCGTCGGCCCAGGTCATGGGTGGGCCAAAACGCAACACATCGGGGCTGGGCCTGGCTGCGCGGCGCACCAGGAAATAACGCTCGGTGTATTGCGGCAAGGTGGTCAGCCGTGTGTTGCGCGCGCTCAGGCGCTCGGTGTAGCCCAGCGCCATGTCCAGCGACAGGTTTTCGAGCCGGGTTTCGATGTCATGCGAATTCAGCGACAGCACCACGGGCGTAATACCTGGGTGCCGGGCGTGCAGCATGGCGGCAAAACGCGCGGCGATGGAGACCGCCGTGGGAACGACGCCAATCGTCAAATGCCCGCGCGGGCTGTCTACGGAACTGTCGAGTTGCTGCTTGAGGATTTCGCGCTCATGCAGCATGCGCCGGGCGCTGGCGAGGACGCGTTCACCTTCTTCGGTGAAACCGACGAATGCACGCCCGCGGACCACGATGGCGGCGCCGAACTCGTCTTCCAGCGCGCGCAAGGCGTTGGACAAGGCGGGCTGGGTGATGTTGCAGGCCTGCGCCGCGCGGCCGAAGTGCTTGTGCTCGTCAAGCGCGGCCAGGTAACGCAGGGAGGCCAGCAGGTTCATGGCGTGACAACCTCAGGTGGTTTTCAGGTGTCTTCAGGTATTTTTGGAGATCGTGATGGTCGGAAACTTGGCAGAGAAATCTTTGGCTTTCGCGGCCACGGTGACGGCCATCTTGCGCGCCACGGCCTTGTAGATGCCGGCGACTTCGCCGTCGGGATCGGCCACCACGGTGGGACGGCCGTTGTCGGCCTGCAGGCGGATCTGGATGTCCAGCGGCAAGGCGCCCAGGTAGTCCATCTTGTAGTCGGCCGCCATTTTTTTGCCGCCGCCTTCGCCGAAAATGTGCTCGGCATGGCCGCAGCTACTGCAGATGTGCACCGCCATGTTTTCGACGATGCCCAGAATGGGTACGCCGACTTTCTCAAACATCTTGATGCCCTTCTTGGCGTCCAGCAGCGCAATGTCTTGCGGCGTGGTGACGATGACGGCACCTGTCATGGGCACCCGCTGCGACAGCGTGAGCTGGATATCACCGGTGCCGGGCGGCATATCGACGATGAGGTAGTCCAGGTCTTTCCAGTTGGTCTGGCGCAGCAGCTGCTCCAGCGCCTGGGTGGCCATGGGGCCGCGCCAGATCATGGCTTCGTCCTGCGCAACCAGAAAACCGATGGACATGACCTGGATGCCGTAGTTCTCCATGGGCTCCATGTTCTTGCCGTCCACGCTTTCGGGCCGGCCTTCGATGCCCATCATCATGGGCTGGCTGGGGCCGTAGATGTCGGCGTCGAGCAGGCCGACGCTGGCGCCTTCAGCCGCCAGCGCCAGGGCCAGATTGACAGCGGTGGTGCTTTTGCCAACACCGCCCTTGCCGGAGGCCACGGCGATGATGTTCTTGACGTTGGGCAACAGCTGCACGCCGCGCTGCACGCTGTGGCTGGCGATCTTGAACGTGACATTGACGGAGACATTGCCCACCCCTGGCACGGCCTTGACGGCGGCGATCAGGCTTTTGCGCAGGCCGGCGATCTGGCTTTTGGCCGGGTAGCCAAGTTCAACATCAAACGACACGTCGTCGCCGCTGAGCTGCAGGTTTTTCAGGGCCTTGGTGGTGACGAAATCTTTGCCGGTGTTGGGGTCCAGCACGGTTTGCACGGCGTTCAAGACGGCCTGTTGGTCCAGGGACATGGGGAAATACTCCGTTGAATCTCGTTAAATCTGACTGGGCAGACCGGGCGCTTTGAGGGCGGCAAGCCGGCGGGGGTGTTGGCCTGAAGTCTAACGCCGTGACCCGGGCCCTGGGGTCATGGGGGCTTGCCGGGGCAACCCCAAGGCCGGGCGACTTAAAATCGCGGGTTACCTCTCCCTAGCCAAAAAGCACCCCTATGTCCCAGCGCCGCCTGTTTGTCACCACCGCCCTGCCCTATGCCAATGGCAATTTCCATATCGGCCACATCATGGAATACATCCAGGCCGACATCTGGGTGCGGTTTCAGCGCATGCAGGGCCATGCGGTGAACTTTGTGGGCGCGGACGACGCCCACGGCGCGCCCATCATGATCGCGGCTGAAAAAGCCGGCAAAACGCCGCAGCAGTTTGTGGCCGACATCGCCGCGGGCCGCAAACCCTACCTGGACGGTTTTCACATCAGCTTTGACAACTGGCACTCCACCGACGGGCCGGAAAACCACCAGCTGGCGCAGCAGATCTACCTGGACCTCAAAAAGGCCGGACTGATTGAGACCAAAACGATCGAGCAGTTCTTTGACCCTGAAAAGAACATGTTCCTGCCGGACCGCTACATCAAGGGCACCTGCCCCAAGTGCGGCACCAAAGACCAGTACGGCGACAACTGCGAAAACTGCGGCGCGGTGTATGCGCCCACGGATTTGATCAACCCGTATTCAGCGTTGTCGGGCGCGACGCCCGTCCTCAAAAGCTCCGATCACTTTTTCTTCAAGCTGTCCGACCAGCGCTGTGTGGACTTTCTGGAAAAGTGGACGCAAGACGGCAAGCTCCAGCCCGAAGTGGCCAACAAGGTCAAAGAATGGTTCAGCGTTCGCACCAACCCCGACGGCACCCAAAGCGAAGGCCTGGGCGACTGGGACATCAGCCGTGACGCGCCCTACTTCGGCATTGAAATCCCGGATGCGCCGGGCAAGTATTTTTATGTCTGGCTGGACGCGCCGGTCGGCTACCTCGCCTCTTTGAAAAACCTGCTGGAAAAACGCGGCGAAAACTACGACGCCTACATGGCGACGCCGGGGCTGGAGCAGTACCACTTCATCGGCAAGGACATCGTCACCTTCCACACGCTGTTCTGGCCGGCCATGCTGCATTTCAGCGGCCGCAAGACGCCCGACAACGTGTTTGTGCACGGTTTCCTCACGGTAAACAACGGCGAGAAGATGAGCAAAAGCCGCGGTACCGGCCTGGACCCGCTCAAGTACCTGAGCCTGGGCATGAACCCCGAATGGCTGCGCTATTACCTGGCCGCCAAGCTCAATGCGAAGAACGAAGACATCGACTTCAATGCCGATGATTTCATGGCACGCGTCAACAGCGACCTGGTGGGCAAGTACATCAACATCGCCAGCCGCGCCGCGGGCTTTGTCGCCAAGCGCTTTGTGGGCAAGCTGGGCGAGGTGTCGGCCGATGGCGCAGCGCTGCTGGGCGCGCTGCGCGCCGCAAAGGAAACGATCGAGCCGCTGTATGAAAGCCGTGAATTTGCCAAGGCCCTGCGCGAAACCATGCTGCTGACGGACCGCGTGAACGCGTATGTGGACCAGAACAAACCGTGGGAGCTGGCCAAGCAGCAGGGTATGGACTCGCGTCTGCAGGATGTCTGCACGGTATGCATCGAGGCCTTCCGCCTACTCACGATATACCTGAAACCAGTGTTGCCTGCGCTGGCGGCGCAGGTCGAGGAATTCCTGAAAGTCAAGCCGTTGACGTTTGCGGATGCCGTCTCCAGCCTCGGTAACGGCCACCTGATCGGCGACTACAAGCACCTCATGCAGCGCGTCGACATCAAGCAACTTGAAGCACTGTTTGAGCCTCCTGCCCAGGCAGAACCAGCGCAAGCAGCTACTGATTTGATAGCAGAAGAAACTGTGCCAGGCGGCGAGGCGATTGCGCCCGTGATCACCATTGACGACTTCGCCAAGGTCGATTTGCGCATTGCAAAGATCGTCAACTGCGAACCCGTGGAAGGCTCGACCAAGCTGCTGCGCCTGACGCTGGACGCCGGCGAAGGCCGCATGCGCAACGTGTTCAGCGGTATCGCTTCAGCCTACAAGCCCGAAGACCTGGTCGGCAAACTCACGGTGCTGGTCGCCAACCTGGCGCCGCGCAAGATGAAGTTCGGCATCAGCGAAGGCATGGTGCTGGCCGCCAGCCACGCCGACGAAAAAGCCCAACCCGGTATCTATGTGCTGGAACCCTTGCCGGGCGCAACACCGGGCATGCGCATTCACTGAGTTTGCGGCGCAACGCCGCCTCCTGCGTCAGGCCGGTGCCGAATTCCTGGCATCCGCCGCCCCGGCCGCAAAGCGCAGCCCAGTCCCCGAACGGCTGGAAAGCTCGCCAAGCACGAGGCCCAGCGAGTGCAGCAATTGCGTTGCATCGCCTTCCCTGAAGGGCGCTTCGGCCACCGCCACCTTGAACTGCAGCACGGTATTGGGCGGCAGGCTGGGACTGTCGGCCAGTCCGCGGGCGATCAGCCGCTGGCCGATATCGGTAAGCGCCCCGCGCGTCAGGTGCCCCTGCAGGATCAGCACAAAGTCTCCGTCGCGGTGCCGGGCAACCGTATCGCCTTCCTGGGCAACACTTGTGACACAGGCGCCGGCCTGGACCACCGCGCTTTGCGCCGCCTCCATGCCGTAGTCCTGCCGGATATCCACGGCGTTGCCCAGCCGGATGCGCACCACCGCGCCCGCACCAGGGTCGCGCTGCTGGCGAATCAGCAGCGCGTCCAGCCGCTGCAACAGCACGCGGTGGTTGCCCAGGCCGGTCAACGGGTCCACGCGTGTCAGCGCACCGACGCGCGCCTGGTTGTCGCGCTTTTCCCGGCTGCGCAGGTACAGGGCCATCAGCAGGAAAAGGATTTCCAGGGCGGCACCGATTTGCGCACCGAACTGCGTGGCCGTGCCCAGGGGCATCATGCCCTGCGTGCGCAGGATGGGGAAGATGGAGCCCACGGTGAGGCACACCATCGCGGCCATGATCCAGATACCCACGGCCGGCCGGCGCCAGGTGTACCAGGCGGAAACAAAAAGGTAAACGGCGATGCTTCCGACGTAGTAAGGCGTGGCCAGGTTGAAAGACGACTTGTTCCCCAGAGCCAGGAAGGCCAGCACGATCACAAAGCCCAGAATGGTCATGGCCAGCAGCCCGCGGGAAAGCCAGGGCACATCGCGGTCAACCACCATCTGGCGCAGCACAAGATGCAGCAATGCGGCAGTGGCCAGCGACAGCCCCACGGGCGCGCAGTCGTTCCACCAGGCATTGCGGGGCCAGAAAAACTCTCCCGCCAGGCCGGTCAGCGACAACTGGCCAAGCGCCACGACCAGCACATAACCGGCGTACAACAGGTGGATGGAATCGCGCCACGAGACCGCGTGGAAAGCGCTCATCAGCGCCATCAGCAGCACCAGGCCGATGTAAACCCCCAGCAGGAGGTGCCATTGCTTGGACTGTTCGTGAAAACTGCCTGGGTCGGACAGGACCCAGTGCATGCTGATCGGATAGTTGTGGGTGACCCGAAGGTAAGTGGGCCGCATCTCACCGGGGCGCAGCAGCATCTCGAACGCCGGTGTCAGGTGGCGCACCGGCCACTCGGCTACGGGGATGGAATCACCTGAGCGCCTGATTTGCCATTGCCCCGCAGCGAGGGGGTCTTGCGAGGGGCGGTACAGCGAGACACTGTCCATGTTGGGGTGCGGTGTCGTGAGCATGACCCGGGTGGGCTGGCTCACCGCAGGCAGCGTCAACCGGTACCACAAGGCACGCCCGTCGCCGGTCGGCATGATCTGTTCCGGCCTGGCCGGCTCGCCTTCACCGGCTTCAAAACGGCTGTGAACCTGCTCAAACGTCAGCGAACCGGTACTGTCGACCAGTACCAGCCCCTGGCCGACCACGTCGTAGCCCGCGGACGGCACGCTTTGTGCAACAACAGCCGCGACGGGGGAAGGCGGGACGGCCGTTTCCTGTGCAACAGCCGCAGCGTGGGCCAACAGCAAGGCCGCCAGGCAGGCAGAAAGGCGCGGCGGCATTGCAGACAAAAAACTTAAAAGGCCAAACAATCACTTCCCCAAAAAACCATACGCAGATGATCAAAACAGGACGACACTGATGATTCGGCCCTGAAATCACACGAAAAGTAACTATTTCTACCTAACAAAACCTTCTAATGTACCGAATGTTGAGGCTTCGAACAATGGAAAAAAGTCATACGGGACGCGCAATCTCCGCATTCTCGCCTGCGCTGTTATCTGCGCTGTCGTCCGGGCCATCATCCGCACCACCGGTCACACAACTCCCACGCCCCACGCCCGCCGCATGATGCATTTACCGGCCTATCTCGCCCCGTTCCGCCCTCGCCTGTTTTCAGCGCTTGCCGGCTACAACCGCGAACGGTTTTTCAAGGATGCCGGGGCCGGCGTCACGGTGGGTATTGTGGCTTTGCCGCTGGCCATGGCTTTTGCCATCGCCTCCGGCCTCAAGCCCGAGGCAGGCATCTGGACGGCGATCATCGCAGGCGCATTGATCTCTGCGCTGGGCGGCTCGGCGGTGCAGATAGGCGGCCCTGCCGGGGCCTTCATCGTCATCGTCTACGGCATTCTGGAACGCTACGGCCTGGCCAACCTGCTGATCTCCACCGCCTGCGCCGGCGTGCTGCTCTTTCTGCTGGGTTTTTTCAGAATGGGCACACTGGTGCGCTACGTGCCGGTGAGCATCGTGGTGGGTTTTACCAACGGCATCGCAGTGCTGATCGTACTGTCGCAGGTCAGGGACCTGCTGGGGCTGGTCGTTCCCAAGATGCCGGCCGATTTCTTCTCGCAGCTGCGTGTGATCGGCGAACACCTGGACAGCTTCAACCCTTACGCGCTGGGGCTGGGGCTGGCCTGCCTGCTCGGCCTCTTTGTGTGGCCCAAGCTGTTTGCCGCGCACACGCGAAGCGCCGGCGGTTTCACCACGCGCCTGATCAGGCTGATGCAGGCCGTCGAAGGCGTGCAGCTCAAGCGGGCCACGCGCATGGCATCGCGCATGCCGGGGCCGATTGTGGCGCTGGTGACGCTTACCGCGTTTGCCTACCTGCTGAGCCTGCCCGTGGAAACCATCGGCAGCCGCTTCGGCGGCATCCCGCGTGCGCTGCCTTCATTTGCCCTGCCCGATTTCTCCTGGGAAACCGTGCGGCTGTTGGTGGCACCCACCATCACCATTGCACTGCTGGGTGCGGTGGAGTCGCTGCTCTGCGCGCGCGTATCCGACCAGATTTCCGGCCTGCCGCGCCATGACCCCAACCAGGAACTGATGGCCCAGGGCGTGGCCAACTTTGTGGTGCCGTTCTTTGGCGGCATGCCCGCCACCGGCACCATTGCCCGCACGGTGACCAATGTGCGCTCGGGCGCCACCTCTCCCGTCTCGGGCGTGGTGCATGCCCTCACGCTGGTGGTCGTCGTGCTGGTAGCCGCCCCGCTGGCCGTGCATGTGCCGCTGGCGGTGCTGGCCGGCATTCTGCTGTATGTGGCCTGGAACATGGGGGAATGGCGCGAATTCGCCCACCTGCGCCAGGCCAGCAGCCATTACCGGCTCATCATGCTGGGAACGTTTTTGCTGACCGTGGTTTTTGACCTGACGGTCGCCCTGCAGGTCGGCCTGATCCTGGCCTGCGTGCTGTTTGTGCGGCGCATGAGCACCCTGTTCCAGGTGGTGGAGGTCTCACGCAGCGCCGATGGCGCCAGTTTCCAGCTGTATGGCTCGCTGTTCTTTGGCGCAGTCGCCAAGCTCGACCCCATCCTGAACGTGGTGGAAAGCGCGCCCAAAGGCCTGGTGGTGCGGCTGGACGTGCAATCGCTGCAGTCGCTGGACACCTCCGGGCTCGATGTGCTGGAGCAGCTGCACAAGGCCATCGTGCTGCGCGGCGGCCGGCTGGTCATGGCAGGGCTCAATGCCCAGCCGCGGGCCGTGATGCAGCGCTCGGGCTTCCTGGAGAAAATTGAAACGCTATAAAAACAGGAGCTGCTTGCGCCTGTCCCTATTGGGCTGCAGCTCATTTTTCTTTATAAACCCAGGCACATCAGCGATTGCCGCCTGAAGCGCTCGCGCTTTCATCGTCCACCGAGCCCGTGCTGACCACTTTCAGGTCCCCGTCAAACACCACGGTAAAAATGCGTGCCGCCGACGGTGGCTCCACATAACGCCAGTCGTAGTGGGTTTCCTGCTTCAGCGCGTAAGGCGTGACCTTCATCGGCTTGCCCAGCATTTTTCGCACCTGTTCCATGCGCATGCCGGGCTGCACCCTGGCAAAATTTTGCGGTGTCAGCACCTGCCGCAGCGCACTCATCCTGCCGTCCGCACCTATCGTGATCATGTAGTTGACCTTGCCTTCCGGCTGGCGGTTGTATTCGAAGGTGCGGGCGCCGGGCGCCGCCGCAGCGCCGGGCTGCGGCGTTTCGGCCATGTCGGCCGCTTCCCACACCTTCTCGGGCTCGCCAAAGCGGGCACGTACATCGGCCTCCGTGGCCACACCTTCTTCCAGTTCGGCAATGCGCTGCGCGTCACATGCCACCAGGCCAAGCACAAATGAGAGCAGACCCATACAGATGACCGTCCTGACGGAAAAAAGTGCTGAAAAGCCCGTTCGGGCCGGTGCAAAGGAGGGTGGGGAAGGTGGTAACAATGGGCGCAAGGCAGACCCCGGTAAAATCAGCCAACTATACGATTCAGGCAGTTTAGACCCATGTCCCTCCTCAACTTCTTCCGCCGCTCCGACTACATCTCCGACACCACGCAGTTCATCGACCAGCTGAAGGCCAACAAGCCCACCCTGGAAGCCGAGCAACGCGCCGGGCGCGCGCTGTTGTGGGACAAGAACCTGAACCGCACCGAACAGGCGGAATACGGTGAGGCCAAGGTTCCCCAGCAGCCTTACGTGTACGGCACGAGCAGCCACCCGAACGGAAAATAAGAGCCAAATAGGCCTCCAGCCCTTGCAGGACTTGCGCAATCAGCTATCTTTTTCATAGCAAATCTTTAGCGCACTCACCGCTTCGGCCTCTTTCATGTCCCAAACCCCTTTTTCACCATCCCCCCAGGAGCTGCCGCCGGCCGCCGGGCAGGAGCTGTCCGCAGCCCTGAGCCCGGACATGCCCGCCGTGATCGACCAGGTGGCGCTGGCCCGCCTGTACGGCGAGCCGCTGTTTGCCATGCCGCACGACCTGTACATCCCGCCGGATGCGCTACAGGTCTTCCTGGAGGCGTTTGAGGGACCGCTGGACTTGCTGCTGTACCTGATCCGCAAGCAGAACTTCAACATCCTCGACATCCCGATGGCGGCGGTCACGCGCCAGTACCTCACCTACGTCGACGAAATCCGCTCCACCAACCTGGAACTGGCGGCCGAATACCTGCTGATGGCGGCCATGCTGATTGAAATCAAGTCGCGCATGCTGCTGCCGCCCAAGAAGGTGGCGGAAGGCCAGGAGCCCGAAGATCCGCGCGCCGAACTCGTTCGCCGCCTGCTCGAGTACGAGCAGATCAAGCTGGCCGCCCACAAACTCAACGAAGTGCCGCAATTCGGCCGCGATTTCCTGCGCGCGCAGGTGTATGTCGAGCAATCGCTGCAGCCGCGCTTTCCGGATGTGCACATCGTGGACCTGCAGGACGCCTGGCGCGACATTGTCAAACGCGCCCGCCTGGTACAGCACCACGTCATCAGCCGCGAAGAGCTCTCGGTGCGCGAGCACATGAGCATCGTGCTGCGCAAGCTGCAGGGCCGCAAGTTCCTCGAGTTCGAAGACCTGTTCGACGCCACGCGCGGCATGCCGGTGCTGGTGGTGACCTTCATCGCGCTGCTAGAGCTCTCCAAGGAAGGCCTGCTGGAAGTCACGCAGGCCGAGGCTTTCGCGCCCATCTATGTGCGGCTGGCTTACACGCCCGCCTAAATATTGCCCCCACGCTTTTCACTTCGTGTAATGCGCTGCCCCCCCGAGGGGGCCGCTGCGCCTGCGGTCTGGCGAAGCCAGTCCCGCGGCCCCTGCTTGCATAAGAGCATTCTGCGCATCGTGAACAAACCTGGTTTCCATCTCAACGGTGAGTGACTTATCAATGACCTCCGACAGCCTGGGTTCACACAACTTCGACGTCCTCATCATCGGCAGCGGCCTGGCGGGCCTGTCTGCCGCGCTGCTGCTGGCACCTGGCCGGCGTGTGGCGGTGGTGACCAAACGTGCGCTTGGCGACGGAGCCAGCGGCTGGGCGCAGGGCGGCATGGCTGCCGTGCTGGCCGAGGGCGACTCGCTGGAGCAGCATGTGAGCGACACGCTGGTCGCAGGTGCGGGCCTCTGCGACCTGCCCGCCACGCGCGCCGTCGTCGAAGGTGCGCCCGAAGCCATTGCCTGGTTGCGTGCACTGGGCGTGGCTTTTTCCGAAGACGCCGGCCATCCCGGCGAACTGCACCTGACGCGCGAGGGCGGCCACAGCCAGCGCCGCATCGTACACGCGGCCGACGCCACCGGCGCCGCCGTGCAGCGCACGCTGATGGAGCAGGTCCGCCAGACGCCCGGCATCACGCTCTATGAGCACCACATGCTGATCGACGTCATCACCGACCGGCATCTCAAACAACCTGGTAATCGCTGCTATGGTGCCTATGTGCTCGACACCGCCAGCGGCGAGGTGCTGACCTTCAGCGCCGGCCACACGATCCTGGCCACCGGCGGCGCGGGCAAGGTGTATCTCTATTCCACCAATCCCGACACCGCTACCGGCGACGGCATTGCCGCCGCCTGGCGGGCCGGCTGCCGCGTGGGCAACATGGAGTTCATCCAGTTCCACCCGACCTGCCTCTACCACCCGGACGCGAAATCGTTTTTGATCACGGAAGCCGTGCGCGGCGAAGGCGGCAAGCTGCTGCTGCCGCCCTCGGCCGGCGGCGGGCGCTTCATGCCGGCGCACGACGCGCGGGCCGAACTCGCGCCGCGCGACGTGGTGGCCCGCGCCATCGACTTTGAGATGAAAAAGCACGGCCTCGACTGTGTCTACCTGGACATCTCGCACCAGAGCCCGGCTTTTCTGCAGGAGCACTTCCCCAACATCCTCAAGCGCTGCCTCGAGCTCGGTATCGACATCACACGCCAGCCCATCCCGGTGGTGCCGGCCGCGCACTACACCTGCGGTGGCGTAGTGACCGACCTGGCCGGACGCACCGATGTGGCGGGCCTTTATGCCGTTGGCGAAACCGCCTGCACCGGCCTGCACGGCGCCAACCGCCTGGCGAGCAACTCGCTGGTGGAATGCGTGGTGCTCGCACGCGCCACGGCCCACGCCATCGAATCCCTGGCACCAGCCGAAGTCCCCGCCTTGCCCGCCTGGGACGAAAGCCAGGTCACCGATGCAGATGAAGCCGTGGTGATCTCGCACAACTGGGACGAGCTGCGCCGCTTCATGTGGAACTATGTGGGCATTGTGCGCACCACCAAGCGGCTTGAACGCGCGGCGCACCGCATCGCCTTGCTCAACGCGGAAATCCAGGAGTTCTATGCCAACTTCCGTGTCACACGCGACTTGCTGGAGCTGCGCAACCTGGTGCAGGTGGCGGATCTGATCGTGCGCTCGGCGCACGGCCGGCACGAAAGCCGCGGCCTGCATTTCAGCCGCGACTTCCCTGGTACCGCTGAACAGGCTGTTCCTACCGTGCTGGTACCGCCCGGAAGTTAATCTTTCCCGAATCCCCTTTATCCGTTTCTTGCCACTTTTTATTCAGAACCCACATGCCTCACCTGATCGTTGAATACTCCAGCAACCTGGCCGGCTTTCCCAAAGCCGAAGTGCTCCAGGCGCTGAACCAGGCCGTCGCCGCCAGCCCTGAAATACAGGATGAATCCGACCTGAAGACCCGGCTGGTCGCGCTGGACGATTTTGAAATCGGCACGGCACCGGCCTCACGCGCTTTTGTGCATGCCCAGCTGCGATTGCTGTCGGGCCGCACGCCGGAAGCCAAGAAGGACCTGGGCGCGCGCATCGCTGACGTGCTGCGCCGCCTGACCCCGCGGCCAGCGGGCGTGATGGTGCAGCTGAGCGTGGAGATGGTGGACATGGACCGCGCGTCCTACGTCAAGGAAAAACTCTAAGCAGTTTTTAGTCGGTTCGGACAAGGCTCGCGTCTATCCAGCCCCTCAGGCTGTTCACAAACGCCCAGCCCTCAACCGTTGACAATGCGTCCACCCGCACGACGCGTTCGGTCAACCGGCCCGCCTGCAACGCCAGCGCGCGGCCCACACCCGGCAGCAGCCCGCAGGCCAGCGGCGGCGTGACCCAGCGGCCATCCACCCGCATCGCGATGTTGCCGCGTGTGCATTCGGTGATTTCACCCTCGGCATTCCACAGCACACTGTCAAACACGTCAGGTGCTGCGGGCGTGAAAGCGTCGTAATGCGCGCGTCGCGTCGTTTTGAAACGCACAAATTCGCCGTGCGCCGCATCCAGCGGCCTGTCGGCCAGCTGCAGGCGCACCTGGGGCGGTGACGACTCCATGGCAAAAGCCTGGGCGGTGAGTTTTCCGCTGGCGCTGAGCAGCAGGCGCACGCGCCAGAGGCCCTGCGGGTGCGCCTGCGCCAATGCCTGCAGGCACGCATGGGCCTGCACGGCATCCCATCGGTGGCCAAAGTGGGCGGCAGAAACCGCCATGCGCGCCAGGTGGTCGTCCCTATGGCGCAACTGGCCCGCTTCCAGCGCCAGGGTTTCCAGAATCTCGAAGGGCATGCTGGCGCGCGCCAGAAAGGCCTGCTTGTGGCGCCACTCCTGCCATTCCCCTTCGGCCACAGAACCCGAGGTGATGCCACTTCCGATGCCACAACGGGCCTGGGCGCCGCGCAGGCTGACAGTGCGGATCGCCACGTTGAAAGTCGCCGCGCCGCCGGGTTGCACCACACCGACGGCCCCGCAGTACACACCGCGTGGCCCGGCTTCCAGCTCACGAATCGCTTGCATGGCCCGTACCTTGGGCGCACCGGTGATGGACCCGCAGGGGAACAGCGCGGAAAACACATCGGACAGGCTACAGCCGGGCCGCGTGCGCGCCTCGACGTCCGACGTCATCTGCCAGACTGCGGGCAGCGCCTCGGTGTGAAACAGACGCGGTACGTGCACGCTGAAGGGCTCGGCGATGCGCGACAGATCATTGCGCAGCAGGTCCACGATCATCACGTTCTCGGCACGCTCCTTGACTGACGTGCGCAGCGTTTCGGCCTGCGCCGCATCACTCTCGGGTGTCGTGCCGCGCGGCGCTGTGCCTTTCATCGGCCGTGTCAGGAGGTGGCCGTCGCGCCAGTCAAAAAACAGCTCGGGCGACACCGACAGAAACTGCTCGCCGCCGGTGTCCAGGAAAGCCGCATAACCCCCGGGCTGCGCACGCTGCAGGGCGCCAAACAGGGCGTGGGCCGGTGCGGCTTCCTGGCCCGGCAGCAACCTGCCGGTCATCTGGGCCGTGAAGTTAACCTGGTAGTACGCGCCGTTGGCAATCGCCCGTTGCAACGAGCCGAGCGCCTCGTCAAAAGCCGGGCGATCCAGCCCCGGCTGCCACTGCACCTGCACATCGGCACCTGGTACGGTTCGCGGCCAGGGCAAGGCTTCATCATGCACCGCAAACCAGGCCAGCGGCCCATCCGCATCGTGCACAGCCAGCGCGGCATCAAAAGCCGGGGCGGCTTCATAGCGCAGGTAACCCACACACCAGGCCCCCTGCGCGGCGGCGGCCTGCACGGCATCCAGCACCGGCCGTACCTCATCGAGCGTGCGTGCCACCAGCACCGTGCGCGGCGTAGCGAAAGCACGGCGCAGGCGCGGCGCGGCGCTGTCATGCGGATCCGAGAAGTCAATACAGGCCGTTATAGGGCTCATATCGGCCTCCAGCCCATACAGTACATGCGCGAGCAGCTATCAAAACAGGAGCATCTACCGTACCCGGATCCGGCCTCAAGCCGCACCGATATGCGGCACCAACCCTGCGGTGGGCTGGCCGTTTTTCAGCGCGGCGGTAAACGCCAGCATGCGGTCTATCGGCAGCCGGGCACGCAGGCCCAGAGCAGGATCTATCTTCACTTCATGCGCACCGGTTTCCAGCACATGGGCCAAACCGGCCAAGCCATTCATGGCCATCCATGGGCAGTGCGCGCAGCTTTTGCAGGTGGCGCTGTCGCCGGCGGTGGGCGCTTCAATAAACACTTTACCGGGGTTGAGCGTGCGCAGCTTGTGCAGCATGCCGTTGTCGGTCGCCACAATGAATTCGCGCGCGTCCATCTCGCGCGCCGCCTTCAAAATTCCCGAAGTGGAGCCCACGGCATCGGCCAGCGCCACCACGTCCGCAGGTGACTCGGGGTGCACCAGCACTTTGGCGCCAGGGTGCTCTTTTTTCAGGGCCTGCAGTTCAAAGGCCTTGAATTCGTCGTGCACGATGCAGGCGCCATTCCAGAACACCATGTCGGCACCGGTCTCGCGCTGGATGTAGCTGCCCAGGTGCCGGTCGGGCGCCCAGAGGATTTTCTGGCCCTGGTCTTTCAGCGCACGCACGATGTCGAGCGCGCAGCTGGATGTCACCACCCAGTCGGCGCGCGCCTTCACGGCGGCGCTGGTGTTGGCATACACCACCACCGCGCGGTCCGGGTGGGCGTCGCAAAACGCGCTGAATTCATCCACCGGGCAGCCCAAATCAAGCGAACAGGTCGCATCAGGGTCGGGCATCAGCACGCGTTTTTCAGGTGAAAGAATCTTCGCCGTCTCACCCATAAAGCGCACACCCGACACCACCAGCGTCTGTGCCGCATGGTCGCGGCCAAAACGCGCCATCTCCAGCGAGTCCGACACCAGGCCGCCGGTCTCTTCGGCCAGGTCCTGCAGGTCGGGATGCACGTAGTAGTGCGACACCATGACGGCGTTGCGGGCCTTGAGCAGTTCGCGGATGCGGGCCTTCAGCACGGTGCGCTCGGCCTGCGTGGGCTCGGCCGGCACACGGGCCCAAGCCTGGTGCGTGCTGCAAGCCGCGCCCTCGGGCTGCTCGTAGTCCACACGGATGACGGGCAAAACCACGCTCATGCCGCCACCGTGCTCTCGGCGTCGAAGCGCATGGAAAAATCAATCGCCCGCACGTCTTTGGTCAGGGTGCCGATGGAAATCCGGTCCACGCCGGTTTCGGCCAGGGTGCGCAGGCCCTCCAGGGTGACCCCGCCCGAAATTTCAAGGATGGCTCGCCCATTGTTGATGCGTACAGCCTCTTTGAGGTCGGGCAGGCTCATGTTGTCGAGCAGCACCATGCGCGCACCGGCGTTCAGCGCCTGGGCCAGCTCGTCCAGGTTCTCGACTTCGATTTCCACAAAATCAGCCTGCGCGGCGACGTCCGCAGCGCGTGCCAGCACCTGCGCGATTCCCCCTGCGGCCGCGATGTGGTTTTCCTTGATGAGCACGGCGTCATACAAACCCACCCGGTGGTTGGTTCCGCCGCCCGCGGCGACCGCGTATTTTTGCGCCAGCCGCAGGCCGGGAAGGGTCTTGCGTGTGTCCACAATAGCAGCCCGCGTACCTTTCACGATGTCAACATAAACGGCCGTTTTACTCGCAACGGCGCTTAACAGCTGTAAAAAATTGAGGGCCGTGCGTTCAGCCGACAGCAGGGCACGGGCAAGCCCGCGCACTTCAAACACTACCTGGCCGGCTTCGCAACGCTCGCCATCCAGCACATGCCAGACCAGTTGGGCATCCGGATCCAGCTGCCGCATCGTGGCCTCGACCCAGGCGCTGCCACACACCACAGCGCTTTCACGCGCCACCACCTGCGCCCGTGCCTGGCGGGCCGGGTCAATCAGTGCGGCGGTCAGGTCGCCGCTGCCAATGTCCTCGGCCAGCGCGCGTGCCGCATCCGCCCGGGCCAGGGCGCCCAGCGCTTCAGTCGTGAAATCAAATGACTTTTTCATAAGTAATCTAAGAAAGAAACCGCGCAGTACCCTGCACTAAACTATTGAGTAGACCTCAAAACTGCCGCGAATGTTACAGCGCCCCTGCCGCTGCCCGCCGCCGGCCCCCTTCGCCCACCCCGGCGTTTTCCTTTTGCCTGGGTACACCCTACACACATCATGTTCAGAACCCTGCTCAAGTCCAAGATTCACCGCGCTGCGGTAACCCACTGCGAACTCAACTACGAAGGCTCCTGCGCCATCGACGAAGACCTGCTGGATGCCGCCAACCTGGCAGAGAACGAGCAGGTGCACATCTGGAACATCAACAACGGCGAACGCTTCATCACCTACGCCATTCGTGCCGAACGCGGCAGCCGCATCATTTCGGTCAACGGTTCCGCCGCGCGGCGCGCCGCCGTGGGCGACCTTGTCATCATCGCGGCGTTTGCGCAGGTGCATGAAGAGCATGTCGCGGGCTTCAGCCCCAAGCTGGTGTTCGTCAATCCGGACAACCGCATCAAGGAAGAGCGCTCGACCATTCCGGTGCAGAAGCCCTGACCCGCGCCCGACTCGTGCTTTAGCTCCGGCTTGCAGCGCACGCCTGAGCTTTCGCCCTCCACTCCTCACCACGGGCCTCCATGGACAACCTCTCAATGATCCAGCGCAGCCTGCGCCATGTGTGGCACCCCTGCACGCAGATGAAGCTGCACGAGGCGCACCCCCCGGTACCCATCGCCAGGGCCGAAGGGGTCTGGCTGTACGACTTTGAAGGCCGGCGTTACCTGGACGGCATCAGCTCGTGGTGGGTCAACCTGTTCGGCCACGGCCATCCGCACATCAAGGCGGCGCTGCGCGACCAGCTGGATCGGCTTGACCACGTCATGCTGGCCGGTTTCACGCACCAGCCGGTGGTGGAGCTGTCTGAGCGGCTGGGCGCATTGACCGGGCTGGGCCATGCTTTTTACGGCAGCGACGGCGCCAGCGCCACAGAGATCGCGCTGAAGATGAGCGCGCATTACTGGCGCAACACCGGAAAGCCTGAAAAGTGCCGCTTCATCGGGCTCGCAGGCGGTTACCACGGCGAGACCGTGGGCGCACTGGCCGTGACGGACATTGCCATTTTTCGTGAAGCCTATGCGCCGCTGGTGCGGCTGGCAGCCACCGTGCCCAGCCCCGACGCACGCGGCGCGCAGCCCAGTGAAAGCGCTGCAGACGTAGCACGTCACGCAGCCGCAGACCTGCAAAGCTGGCTGGAGCAGCATCATGCGCAAACCGCCGCGCTCATCCTGGAGCCCATGGTGCAGTGCGCGGCCGGCATGGCCATGCACGATGCCGCCTACCTGCGCGAAGCGCGCGCACTGTGCGACCGCTATGAGGTGCATTTGATTGCCGATGAAATCGCCACCGGCTTTGGCCGCACCGGCACCATGTTCGCGCACCAGCAGGCGGGCATACGGCCTGACTTCATCTGTCTCTCGAAAGGCCTCACGGGCGGCACGCTGCCGCTGTCGGCGGTGCTGACGACCGACGCGGTATACGAGGCGTTTTATGACGACGACGTGGCGCGCGGCTTTTTGCATTCGCATTCCTACACCGGCAATCCGCTGGCCTGCCGCGCCGCGCTGGCCACGCTGGAGCTGTTCGAGCAAACCGATGTGCTGGCAGACAACGCAGTCCTGGCCAACACCCTGGACCGGGCCTTCGCGCCGCTGACTCAGCACTCTGCTGTACGGAACGCACGCAGGCTGGGCATGATCTGGGCTTGGGACATCGAGCCCACGACGGTGCCCCACTTCGCACGCCGCTACACGCAGCACGCCATGGCCCACGGCGTGCTGCTGCGCCCAATCGGCCACACGGTCTACGCCATGCCTCCCTATGTGATGGACGAAGAGGCGATTGGCCACCTGGCGCGCGGCGCGCTGGCCGCGCTTGACGCCACCCTGGCCGAAGAAATTACTGCACATGGCTGAAGCGGCGCACAAGACGGTTTCGCTGTTTGTCACCGGCACCGACACCGGCGTGGGCAAAACGCTGGTCAGCGCTGCACTGTTGCATGCGCTGGCCCACCGGCACCTGCGTGTGGTGGGCATGAAGCCGGTGGCGGCAGGCACGGTGCCGATTGACGGTGTAGATGCCAACGAAGACGTGCTCGCCCTGCGCGCAGCTTCCAGTTGCCGCGTACCACCCGAACTCGACAACCCGGTGCTGCTGCCCGACCCGGTGTCACCACACATCGCAGCCGCCCGCGCCGGTGCGCGCATTGACATTGCCCACCTGGTAGCCTGCCACCGCCAGCTCGCGCTGCAGGCCGATGCCGTGGTGGTGGAAGGCGCGGGCGGCTTTCATGTGCCGCTCTCGCCCACGGAGACCGGCGCCGATCTGGCCCAGGCGCTGGGCCTGCCCGTGGTGCTGGTGGTGGGCCTGCGGCTGGGCTGCCTGAACCACGCCCTGCTCACCGCCGAAGCCATCCGCGCGCGCGGTCTCACACTGGCCGGCTGGGTGGCCAACCACGTTGACCCAAACATGCTGGCGCAGGGGGACAACATCGCCTTTCTACAAAAGCAGTTGCAGGCGCCATTGCTGGCCACCGTTCCCTGGCAACCCAACATTGACGCACGCAAGGTCACCATCAACCTCCCCACTGAATGGCAATGAACATCACCTCCTCCTGGCTCGACGAATTTCCGGCACGCGTGGCCGAACTGGACCGCACGCACCTGCGCCGCCAGCGCCGCGTGGTCATGCCTGAAAGCGGCGCACGTCTCTCGATTGACGGGCACAGCATGCTGGCCTTTTGCAGCAATGACTACCTCGGCCTGGCCACACACCCAGCCTTGGTGCAGGCGGCCTGCACCGGCGCACAAGCCTACGGTGTCGGGTCGGGTGCATCGCCACTGGTCAGCGGCCACAGCGCCGCCAACGAGGCGCTGGAACGCGAACTCGCGGCCTTCGTGGGCCTGCCGCGCGCGTTGTATTTTTACGCGGGCTACGCCACCAACATCGGCATCGTACCGGCGCTGGTGGGTGCCGGCGACGCGATCTTTTCGGATGCACTGAATCACGCCTGCCTGATTGACGGCGCAAGGCTGTCGCGCGCAAAAATCCACCGCTACGCACACACCGACCTGGACGCGCTGGCGCGAGAGCTCGCGCAAAGCGACGCGCCGCGCAAGCTGGTGATCAGCGACGCGGTGTTCAGCATGGACGGCGACAGCGCCGACATTCCCGCCCTGCTGGCGCTGTGCGAGCGCCATGACGCCCTGCTGCTGCTGGACGATGCACATGGCTTCGGCGTGCTGGGCCCGCAAGGGCGCGGCAGCCTGGCCGCCGCGGGGTTGTATGGCGCCAAGGCCTCGCGCCGCGTGCTCTACATGGCCACGCTGGGCAAGGCGGCAGGCGTGGCGGGCGCGTTTGTGGCGGGCGACGAGGCCCTGGTTGAATGGCTGCTGCAAAAAACCCGCAGTTATATTTTTGCCACGGCCGCACCGGCGCTGCTGGCCAGCGCGCTGCGCGCCAGCCTTGCACTGATTGAACAGGATGACTGGCGCCGCACGCATTTGCAGCAACTCATTGCGCGGTTGCGCAGCGGCTTGCTGGCGGGCCTGAAAGGCAGCCACTGGCAACTGCCACCCTCGCAGACCGCCATCCAGCCGCTGCTGATCGGACGCAACGACGAAGCCCTGGCCGTGATGGAAGGCCTGCGCACACGCGGCATCTGGGTGCCGGCGATTCGCCCGCCCACCGTGCCCGATGGCACGGCGCGCCTTCGCATTGCGCTGTCGGCCGCGCACACCGAAGCCGATATCGACCTGCTGGTCGAAGCCCTGACGGCCCTGGCAAAGCATCCGCTGTCAGGCTGAAGCAGGCTTCAGAAAAACGCATCAGATAGACTCAAAAACCATTCCCCGAAAGGAAAGAGAACCATGTCCCACGTTGCAGAACAAACCATCACGCTCCACCGCCCGCGCCCTCAGCCATCGCCAGCTGAAAAGGCCGGCACCGAACGCTGGAGCGTAGACGCCATCGAAGCGCTGTTCAATCTGCCTTTTCCGGAACTGATGCACCGCGCCCAAACGGTGCACCGCGAAAACTTCGACCCCACGCACATCGAGTTCGCCACGCTGCTGTCCGTCAAGACCGGCGGCTGCGCCGAAGACTGCGGCTACTGCCCGCAGGCCGCGCGCTACGACACCGGCGTGGAAGCCAGCAAGCTGATGGAGCCGGCCGAAGTGCTGGCCGCCGCCCAGCGTGCGCAGGCCGCGGGTGCCACACGTTTTTGCATGGGCGCCGCGTGGCGCTCGCCCAAAGACCGCGACATTGAAAAAGTCGCCGAGCTGGTGCGCACCGTGAAAGCGCTGGGCCTGGAGACCTGCGCCACGCTGGGCATGCTGGAAGACGGCCACGCGCAAACGCTGCAAAGCGCGGGCCTGGACTACTACAACCACAATCTCGACAGCGCGCCTGATTTTTACGGCGACATCATCACCACGCGCGACTACCAGGACCGCCTGGACACGCTGGCGCGCGTGCGCAGCGCCGGCGTCAAGGTCTGCTGCGGCGGCATCGTCGGCATGGGTGAGACGCGCCGCCAGCGCGCCGGCCTCGTGGCCGAGCTCGCCAACCTCACGCCCTACCCCGAGTCAGTGCCCATCAACAACCTGGTGAAAATTGAAGGCACGCCGCTGGCCAACCAGGCCGATCTGGACCCGTTTGAATTCGTGCGCACGATTGCCGTGGCCCGCATCACCATGCCGACGGCACGCGTGCGCCTGTCGGCGGGCCGCCAGCAAATGGGCGACGGCGTGCAGGCGCTGTGTTTCCTGGCCGGTGCCAATTCGATTTTTTACGGCGACAAGCTGCTGACCACCGGCAACCCCGACACCGAGGCCGATGTGAAGCTGCTCGAGCGCCTGGGCATGAGCCGGTCCGCGCCTGAAGCGCGCTAAGACGCACGGCTTGTCTGGACTCTCTAAATCGAACACAAAAAAGCACGCTGAAGCTGGTTAGACTCTCGCTAAATTCCGGACCTGCCCCATGACGACACCTCCCAATACTTCCGTCACGCCCTACGGCACGCTGCCGCCTTCGTCTACGCCTGCCACGCCGCCTGCGCGCAAGCCGGTCAGCCTGCCGCGTCTGCGTGAAATGCAGGCGCATGGCGAAAAGATCACCATGCTGACCGCCTACGACGCCACCTTTGCCGCCGTGGCCGACGCTGCCGGCGTGGAATGCATCCTGGTGGGCGACTCGCTGGGCATGGTCTGCCAGGGCCTGACCAGCACCGTCGGCGTGACGCTGGAGACCATGCGCCACCACACCGAATGCGTGGCCAACGGCCTGCGCCGTTCGCAGGCCACGGCCTGGCTGATCGGCGATTTGCCGTTTGGCAGTTACCACGAGTCCAAAGAGCAGGCGCTGCGCAGTGCCGCGGTGCTGATGCAGGCCGGTGCCCACATGGTCAAACTTGAAGGCGGCGGCTGGACGGCCGAGACGACGCGCTTCCTGGTCGAGCGCGGCATCCCGGTCTGCGCCCACTTGGGGCTGACACCGCAAACCGTGCACGCGCTGGGCGGCTACCGCGTGCAGGGCAAGGGCGACGAAGCCGCTGCCACGATGACGCGCCACGCGCGCGAGCTGCAGGACGCAGGCGCCGCCATGATGGTGCTGGAGATGGTGCCTGCGGCCCTGTCGGCCACGCTCACACAAGAACTCACCCATTGCGCCACCATCGGCATTGGTGCGGGCAACGGCACTGCCGGCCAGGTGCTGGTGCTGCACGACATGCTGGGCATGAACCTGGGCAAGATGCCGAAGTTTGTGCGCAACTTCATGGAAGGCCCGGACAACAAGACCGCCAGTGTGCGCGGCGCCATGGAAGCCTATGTGCGCGCCGTCAAAGACGGCAGCTTTCCGGTGAATGCCACCCATGCCTGGTAGCCCCACCGCCCCTTTCAGGAGACAAGATGCAGATCGTCCACACCATCCCGGAGCTGCGCGAGGCCCTCAGCCCGTTTAAACGCCCTTCCTTCGTGCCCACCATGGGCAACCTGCACGACGGCCACATCGCCCTCGTCAGGCAGGCCAAGCCGCTGGGCGACGTGAGCGTCTCCAGCATCTTCGTGAACCGCCTGCAGTTCGCGCCGCATGAAGACTTCGACAGCTACCCGCGCACGCTGGACGCCGATGCCGAGCGCCTGAAAGAGGCCGGCTGCAACGTGCTGTTTGCCCCGCTGGAAAAGCACCTTTACCCCGAGCCGCAAAGCTACAAGGTGCATCCGGCCACCGACTTGAGCGACATCCTTGAAGGCCACTTCAGGCCCGGTTTTTTTATCGGTGTGAGCACCGTGGTGCTCAAGCTGTTTTCCTGCGTGTTTGCCGGTATGCCCACGGGCGTGGCGGCTTTCGGCAAGAAGGATTACCAGCAGGTGATGGTGGTGCGCCGCATGGTGCAGCAGTTCGCGTTGCCGATCGAGATCCTGGCCGGTGAAACCCAGCGCGCCGAAGACGGCCTGGCGCTGTCGTCACGCAACGGCTACCTGAACGCCACCCAGCGCGCCGAAGCGGTGGAGCTGTCCAAAGCGATACGCGCATTGGGCGAAGCCGCCCGCGCCAGCGGCACGCCCGACCTGCCAGCCCTGGAAGCGCAGGCCATGCAGGCGCTGGCCCGCCGCGGCTGGAAGCCCGACTACCTGACCGTGCGCCGCCGCGCCGACCTGCTGGCGCCGCAGGGCCCGCTGGCCGATGTGCCGCTGGTGGTGCTGGGCGCGGCCAAGCTGGGCAGCACCCGACTGATTGACAACCTGGAAATCTAGCGGTCCCAGTGTAGGAGCAGAAACTGAATTTGCTCCTTTTTTGATAGCTGCAAGCCAAGATACCGCCTTGGCTAGAGGCCAATTTGATCATCAACCCATGCAAATCACCCCTGTAGACCCGCAATCGGCAGCAGCGCTGATCGCACAGTCAGACGCCTACCATGCGGCGCTCTACCCCGCCGAAAGCAACTACCTCGAAAGCCTCTCGGCGCTCAGCCAGCCCAACGTGCTGTTTGTGGGCGCCCACATCGAAGGCGAACTGGTCGCTTGCGGCGCCGTCAAAACGCTGAACAACGGGCGCTACGGCGAGATCAAACGCCTATTTGTGCTGGAAGCGCATCGCGGCAAAGGCCTTTCCAAAGCCATCATGCAAACGCTGGAGGCGCACCTTCAGGCCACCGGCGTGCGCCTGGCCCGGCTGGAGACGGGCATTCACCAGCCCGAGGCGCTGGGGCTGTATGCGCGACTGGGTTATGTGCTGCGTGAGCCGTTTGGCGCGTATGCGCACGATCCCTTGAGCGTCTTCATGGAGAAACCGCTGGTATGAGTCCTGTCACCATCCGCCTCTCTGCCCTGCCCGACCTGCCGGCCGTGGCCGCGCTGTTTGACGCCTACCGCCAGTTTTACGAACAGCCCGCTGATGCCGCGCTGGCGCTGGACTTCATCGGCAACCGGATGCGAAACCGCGAATCGGTCATCCTGGTGGCCGAGCCGGAAGGCGCGCCCGGTGCCGGCCCGCTCGCCGGCTTCTGTCAGCTGTATCCCGGCTTCTGCTCGGTGATCGCCCAGCCCATCTACACGCTGTATGACCTGTATGTAGCGCCCGCTTCACGCAAGAGCGGCGCCGGCCGCGCGCTGATGCAGGCCGCCCACGTGCACGCAAAACAGCACGGCTTTGCGCGGCTGGACCTCACCACCGCCAGGACCAACCACACCGCGCAGGCGCTGTATGAGTCCCTGGGTTGGGTTCGCGACGACATCTTCCTGGCGTACAACAAGGTGGTTTAGGGCCTGCCCGGGCGGGCCTTGGGGTATAACGCTTTCAGTTGGTTCAGGCATATGCCGCCACCTTTGCAGGAGCTTCACCATGGCCATTCCCCACGCCGCCTCCGGGCAACTCATCGACGTCCAGCCGCTGGCAGGCAAGCTCCTGGAGGCCCGGACCGTCGCGCTGTTCAAAAGCGATGAGCTGGAAGTCATGCGCCTCATCGTGCCGGCAGGCAAGCTGGTGCCCTCGCACCGGGTCAAGGGCGAAATCACCGTGCAATGCCTGGAGGGTGAAGTGGCCTTCACGGCGGAGGGGCAAACCCAGCGCATGAAGGCAGGCCAGCTGCTGTGGCTGGCGGGCGGCGTGGAACACGGCCTGACCGCGGTGCAGGATGCATCGCTGCTGGTGACGCTGCATTTGCGAAAGTAGGGGCGGCCCCTGCTTCGCGGATTAATGATGTTTCAGGGCTTTAGCCCAATAGGGGTAAGCGCAAGCAGCTATTAATTCAATAGCAAAAACGGGAACCCGGAAAAATCAACCGCGCAGTCAGGCCAGTTCGGCAGTCGGATCGCGGCCCATCAGCGCCGCCACAGCCTCAGCCGGCCTGAGCTTGCCGTCCAGCAAGGCCACCACGCTTTGTGCAATCGGCATCTCGATGCCCAAACCGGCCGCGCGCTGCACCACGGTGCGGGCGCAATACACGCCCTCGGCCACATGCCCCAGCGAATCCACGGCCTGTGCCAGCGTCTTGCCCTCGGCCAGCAACAGGCCCACCTTGCGGTTGCGGCTCAGGTCGCCGGTGGCCGTCAATACCAGATCGCCCAGGCCCGACAGGCCGGTGAAGGTTTCGGCCCGGGCGCCCAGCGCCACACCCAGCCGTGTCATTTCGGCCAGGCCGCGGGTGATCAGCGCAGCGCGGGCGTTCAGCCCCAGCTGCAACCCGTCGCAAAGCCCCGTGGCGATCGCCAGCACGTTCTTGACGGCGCCGCCCACCTCCACCCCCACGACATCGTCATTGGCGTAAACGCGCAGGGTGGCGCTGTGAAAGGCGGCTACCAGCGCTTCGCGTACTTCAGGATGTTCACTGGCGGCCACCAGCGCGGTCGGCTGGCCGCGGGCGACTTCGAGGGCGAAGCTGGGCCCGCTGAGCACACCCGCTCTTAAATTGATAGCAGCTTGCGCCCGTATTTCATGGACCATCAGGCCAAATGATGCTGAAGACGGGGCTGAGGCAAGAGGCGCCTCAAAACCTTTGCTCAGCCAGGCCACGGGAACGCTGGCGTGCTGCAGGGACTGCAGCATGCCGCGCGCCGCTGAGACGGGCGTTGCCAGGATGAGGAGGTGCTGCCCTTGAATCGCCTCTGCCAGAGGTACATCGCCGCCTTGCAGCCGCAGGCTGGCAGGCAGGGGAACGCCAGGCAGGTAGCGGGCATTGGTGCGGCTGGCCTGCAAGTCTTTGGCCTGCGCAGCATCGCGCGCCCACAGGGTGACATCGTGCCGGGCCGCGCTGCTCACGGCCACAGCCGTACCCCAGGCGCCGGCACCTATGACCAGAATTTTCATGCGTGGATGGGCGAGAAGACAGACACCGGGCAGCCCCGGCAGCCCATCAAACGATGATCTGGGGAGCGGCCGATTCGGCAGCGGCCTGGGCCTGCTGCTGTTCGTACATGGCCTGGAAGTTGATTTCAGCCATGTGCACAGGCGGGAAGCCGCCGCGCTGGATCACGTCAGCGACATTGCCGCGCAAGTAGGGGTAGACGATTTGCGGGCAGGCAATGCCCAGGATGGCGCCCATCTGGTCTTCGGGCACATTGCGGATTTCAAAGATGCCGGCCTGCTTGGCTTCCACCAGAAACACGGTTTTGTCGCCGATTTTCGTCTGCACGGTGGCCGTCACGGAAACCTCAAAAAGGCCGTCTGCCACGGGGGTGGCGCCCACGCCCAGCTGAATGTCAACCGCAGGCTGCTCCGGGCTCAGCAGGATTTCGGGCGAATTGGGCTGCTCCAGCGACACGTCCTTGAGGTAAACGCGCTGGATCTGGAATACGGGGTCAAGATTGGCTTCAGCCATGGTGCTCTTTCGGGTACGGGGGAAAGTTGGGGTTCAGATGCGCGGCAAGCCGGCGACCAGCGAATGATTATATGGACCCGTGGATGTGGCCCCCACGGTCGCTCACTTCGTGTAGCTCCCTACCCCCCGAGGGGGCCGCCCGCCCTCCGGCCCGGCAAAGCCGGTTCCGGGGCTCATGCTGGCGAAGAGAGATCAGGCGGCGGGATTCAATAGAGGCATCAGGCCGCCGCGGCTGTCGAGGGCCATCAGGTCGTCGCAGCCGCCTACGTGGGTGTCGCCGATAAAAATCTGCGGCACGGTGCGCCGGCCGGTGATGTCCATCATTTTCTGGCGTTCACCGGGCACCATGTCCACACGAATTTCGTCAAGCTCGGTGACGCCGCGCTGCTTCAATATCTGCTTGGCCTGGATGCAATAAGGGCAGGTACCCGTGGTGTAAATTTTGACGGTTTGCATGGTTCCTCCGGAGGAGCTGGTCTACGCGCAGCGCAGGAAAAATGGATAGCCAGGGTGAAAGCCGGGCCAACGCCCGGTCGCCATGGCGTTGCAGCTTTCATGCCTGCCAAAAACCGGATCAGGAAACTGCTCAGAACTGAACTGATCTGATCAGGCCTTCTCAAGTGGCAGGTTAGCCTCTTTCCACGCTTTGAGCCCACCGCCCAGTGATTGGGCCTGCTCGTAGCCGAGCTTTTTGGCGACGGCGACGGCGCGGCCGGCGCGGGCACCCGTGGCGCACACCAAAATCAGCGGCAAAGCCTTGTTTTTGACGGTAGCGGGGAGTTTTCCTTCCAGCTCGCTGAAAGGCACGTTTTTGGCGCCCGTGACATGGCCGGCAGCGAATTCTTCGGCCTCGCTGACGTCCACCACCACCGCTCTTTCGCGGTTGATCAGCTGTACGGCGCCGCTGGCCGTGAGCGCGCCGGCGTTCATGCCGCTGGCAATCATGGGCCAAACCAGCATGCCGCCCGAGGCGACCGCTATCGAAATCAGCATCCAGTTATCGATCAGAAATTTCACGTTGTACCCTTTGTGTGTCTTGGAGCGCTTTTTCAGCGAACCCATGATTTTAGAATAGAGGGAGAAAACGCCCTGCCGGCCGTCCTCCTTATTCCCCTTTTTCCACTCCCCATCCTTCCCATCATGTACAAACTCGTGCTTATCCGCCACGGCGAATCGACCTGGAACCTTGAAAACCGCTTCACCGGCTGGGCCGACGTTGACCTCACCGAAACCGGCATCGAACAGGCCAAAAACGCCGGCAAACTGCTCAAAAGCGAAGGTTATGACTTTGACGTGGCCTATACCAGCGTGCTCAAGCGCGCGACCCGCACGCTCTGGCACACGCTGGACGAAATGGACCGCACCTGGCTGCCCGTGGTGCACAGCTGGCGTCTCAACGAGCGGCATTACGGCGATCTGCAGGGGCTGAACAAAGCCGAAACAGCGAAAAAGTTCGGCGACGAGCAGGTGCTGATCTGGCGCCGCAGCTATGACACGCCGCCCCCGGCGCTTGATGCCTCCGACGAGCGCAGCGAACGGAACGACCCGCGCTACGCGAAGCTGCAGCCCGGCCAGGTGCCGCTGACCGAATGCCTCAAGGACACGGTGGACCGCGTCCTGCCGTTCTGGAATGAGTCCATGGCGCCGGCCATCAAGGCAGGCAAACGCATTGTGGTGGCCGCCCATGGCAATTCCATCCGCGCCCTCGTGAAGTATCTGGACAACATCTCCGACAGCGACATCGTGGGACTCAACATTCCCAACGGCATCCCGCTGGTCTATGAGCTGGACGCCGAACTGCGGCCCTTGCGCCATTACTACCTGGGCGACAGTGAGGCCGCGGCCAAGGCGGCAGCGGCCGTGGGTGCGCAAGGCAAGGTTTGAGGGGCAATTCAATGGCTCCCGGCACTCCCGCGGGAGCCATTCTTGTAAAAGTCCTGTAAAAACTGGCTGTTTTGGCTCTTTTGCGGCGCCAGGCCGCACGAATGGCGGAACTGTGGCGGCCAGCCTTTCTCCAAGGTGTATATTGCTTCACATAGGGGGAGCAGGGGCTCTTCAACAGGTTTACGAAGGTATTTTCTATGGGTCAGAAGCTCAAGATAGCAGGCTGGATTTCAATTGGTGCCGTGGCCGGAGCCCTCACCACCGTGCAGCTGCAAGCCGTGGCCCGTGCCGGTCTGGCACCCCTTCCCCTGGAAGAACTGCAGCAGCTCGCAGCCGTCTTTGGCATGGTCAAGACCGACTATGTCGAACCGGTGGACGAGAAAAAACTCATCACCGACGCCATTTCCGGCATGGTGGCCAGTCTTGATCCTCACTCGGTTTACTTCGACAAGAAGTCGTTCAAGGAATTCCGGGAAGGCACCACAGGCCGTTTTGTCGGTGTCGGCATCGAAATCAGCCAGGAAGACGGCCTTGTCAAGGTGGTGTCTCCCATCGAAGGCTCCCCTGCGGACCGTGCCGGCCTCAAGCCGAACGACCTGATCACACGTATCGATGACACGGCAGTCAAGGGCCTGAGCCTCAACGACGCTGTCAAGAAAATGCGCGGCGAACCCAAGACCAAGGTGCTGCTGACCATCTTCCGCAAGGACGAAAACCGCACCTTCCCGGTCACCATCACGCGCGAAGAAATCCGCACCCAGTCGGTTCGCAGCAAAGTGGTGGAGCCCGGCTACGCGTGGATTCGCCTGAGCCAGTTCCAGGAACGCACGGTCGACGACTTCGTGACCAAGCTTGAGCAGATTTACAAGCAGGAGCCCAACCTCAAAGGCCTGGTGCTGGATCTGCGCAATGACCCGGGCGGCCTGCTGGATGCGGCAGTCGCCGTCTCGTCGGCTTTCCTGCCTGAAAACGTCACCGTGGTGTCCACCAACGGCCAACTGGCCGAAAGCAAATTCACCTACAAGGCTGCGCCCGAGTTTTACCAGCGCCGCAACGGGGCCGACCCGCTCAAGCGCCTGCCGGCTGCCCTCAAGAACGTGCCGCTGGTGGTGCTGGTCAATGAAGGCTCGGCCTCTGCCAGCGAAATCGTCGCGGGTGCCTTGCAGGACCACAAGCGTGCCACCATCATGGGCAACCAGACTTTCGGCAAGGGATCGGTGCAAACCGTCCGCCCCCTGGGGCCGGATACGGGCCTGAAGCTCACCACCGCGCGTTACTTCACGCCCAGCGGGAAATCCATCCAGGCGCGCGGCATCGTGCCCGACGTCATGGTCGATGAAACCGCTGAAGGCAGTCCTTTTGCCGCATTGCGCACCCGTGAAGCCGACCTTGAGAAACACCTCAACAGCGGCCAGGGCGCTGAAGTGAAAGACGCCGGCCGCGAGAAGGCTCGCGAAGAGGCCCTGAAGCGCCTTGAAGAAGAAGCCAAAAAGACACCTGAGCAACGTCGCCCGCCTGAACTGGGCAGCGACAAGGACTTCCAGCTGGCTCAGGCGATCAACAAGCTCAAGGGACGTCCCGTGCTGGTCAGCAAGACCGCCGTGGTCGAACCGAAAAACGAGAAAAAAGACAACTAGGCCGGGATGGGGAGCGGAGCCGGCTTGCGCCGGATCCCGCCCTGCCCCTTCCGGGCCAGCCCGTCCTGCAGCCTGAACGGTTTCCCCTCATGAACGACGAACAGCTGCTTCGTTACTCGCGGCACATCCTGCTCGACGAGATCGGCATCGAAGGCCAGGAAAAAATTCTCCAGTCGCATGTGCTCATCGTCGGTGCGGGCGGGCTGGGCTCGCCCGTCGCGCTTTATCTGGGCAGCGCCGGTGTCGGCCGCATCACCATCGCTGACCATGACCGGGTGGATGCCACCAACCTGCAACGGCAAATCGCCCACAACCTGTCTCGCATCGGGACGTTCAAGGCAGAATCCGTTGCCCAGTCCATCGCGGCCATCAACCCTGACGTCGTGGTCACCCCGGTTACCCGGCGCGCAGAAGGCGCGCTGCTCGATCAGCTGGTCCATGACGCCGATGTTGTGCTGGACTGCACGGACAACTTCTCCACGCGCCATGCCATCAACCGCGCTTGCGTCAAATACCGCAAGCCATTGGTATCGGGTGCAGCCATCCGTTTTGACGGCCAGATCGCCGTCTACGATTCGCGGCGCGAGGATTCGCCGTGCTATGCCTGCGTGTTTCCCGAATCAGACCAGCTGGAGGAAGCCCTTTGCGCGACGATGGGCGTTTTCGCGCCGATGGTCGGCATCATAGGCAGCACGCAGGCGGCCGAAGCCCTGAAGCTGATCTGCGGCATCGGCGGGTCGTTAACCGGACGGCTGTTGATGCTGGACGGCAAACACATGGAATGGAGCGAGATGAAAATGGCGCCCCATGCGGCATGCGCAGTCTGCGGCGGCGGGACCAAAAAAATTCCCTGAAAGAATCCGGCCGAAAGGCCGCGGGGAAACCTTATCTGGTGGCCGATGCCGGCATCCGCGAACCGGCAGCAGACGCTGCGGCCTTTGCAAGAATCGCTGCACAGTTTTCGTCCTGGCCCGGTCCGGTTTCAATGGTAGCGGCCAATGCCAGCAAGGGATTGATCACACCCAGTCCGATAGCAACGGCTGCACGTCCCGCGAGGGCTCCCTTGTCAGGGCCAGCCGATGGAGAGGCGAAGGTACCGCCAATCTTCAGGGGAGACCGCAAGCTCAGTATGCTGCGGTCTTTGGGCGCCGGATCCAGGACAAGGTCCAGCGTCTCATCGGCAAGGCTGATCTTTCCGCGGCCGTTGATGACCGTGTCCGTCGTATCCAGAACAATGGTTTTGGTAGTCATCACGCCTTTGTTCACTTCAAAAGCCGCAGCAGCGCAGCGCAACTGCACATTGCGGTCACCACGAACCAGGAACTTGATCACCTCTCCGCCGTCCAGGCCCATGAACTCAAGCAGGATATTGCTGATCTCACCCTTGCCCATCAACACGGCGACGTCGCCGGATGCGGTTCCCAGCATTTGTGCCAGTGAATTTCCACGCCCTTTCAGGTCCAGCTGGCCGCTGACCTTGCCCAGACTGCTCTTGGTCGTTTCAACGGCAGGAAAGAGCTGGTTGAGCTGCACGGCCCGCAGGTCCAGCCGCGTCGTGAAAACCGCGGGCACAGGGTTGGAGTCGATGCGGATACTCCCTGCCACCGTACCGCCGGCAATGCCCAGCGAGATCGGTTCGAGTTGCAAAACACCGGCTTTAAGCTGAACATGAACGCTGCCCTTGTCGAGCGGCAGTACTTTCACATGCCGTATATCAGCCGCCGAATAAATCACGTCGGCGTTCATCGCCTGCAGCCGCGTCACATCAAGCGCTGCGACAGGCAGAACCTTGCGTGCAGCGGGCACCGTTTTTCTGCCCGGCGCCGCCGCCACCGAATCGCTGTCAGTCCTGGCGACGGGTGTGTCGGCACTGGCAGGCGTGGCCTTCCCTGATGGGGCCAGACCGATCACGGGCGCGAGGTCGGCAAAATCAAGCAGCCTTGACTGGACCTTGCCGGTCAGAAGCGGCACGGCGGCGGACTGGTCAAAACTGAGCGCCCCATTGATATCCGAACTTCCCAGAACGCCCTGCATTTGGGTGGCGGCCCACACTTTGCCATGCCTGGCCAGTTTGCCCCGGACTTTGTAGGGCGGTGTTGAAGGCAGCACAACGCCCACGAGCTTGTAGAGTTCTTCCAGGTTGCGTCCCTGCAGGTCGAAGGTCGCGTCGATGCCGGCCAGCTCCGCGAGATTGGAGACCGAGCCTTTGGCCTTGAGGCTGGTCTTGCCGGCTACGGCGTTCACTTCTACCTGAAACGGCGCTTCGAGGTCTTTACTCAGCTGGAGTACGCCGCTGGTGCGGCCAGTCGCATTGAAGGACTCGTTTTTCCATTTGCCGGTGGCCTTGTAGCTCAGGGGCAACTGCTCATTTGCTTCTTGTGCCAGTGAGAACTGAACATGGATATTGGCGCCTTGCGCTGCAGCCTGGTAGTCAACCGTGCCGCGGTCGATGACCAGCGCGTCGATCCGTGGAACGGATCCTTCGTCCGACGTATCCCGTGACAAGGCCCAGGTCCGGCGGCCATCGGGCTCTATTTGAAGCCCAATCTGCGGCTCGGTCAGCACAATCCGGGGCAACTCTACCCGGCCAAAGAGAAGCGGCAACAACCGGATATCAAATTCTGCGGCAGTTGCCGTCACCAGATAGGGTTTGCTGGCCCATTCGGGGTTCGCGATTTCCACCCCATCGGCCTTGACCGTAGCAGTGCGTCCGAGCTGCACCGACAGGTGCCGGGTAATTTCAAATCGCCTTCCGAGTTGCTCGGATACATGACGATTGATCGGGCCACGAAGCATGTCCCAGGGGAAAAACACCGCAACCAGCACCAGACCCGCCGCCAATACGGCAATGCCGATGAGTGTTCTACGCAGAAGAGGCGATGAGGACAAGACGTTGTTCATGTGCTGGGGAGGAATCGTTCAAACCATTGCAAGGGCAGTCTGTAATGGCCAACAATGCGCGGCTGCCCACAATGTCCATCACCCTTACAAGCGCGTTGAACTACAGTGAATCCAATGTGCGTCAGCTCACCCCACAGGGCAGTCGGCAAGCGCCATAAGACGCTGTGGGCATGTGCCTACAGTTTTTTCGAGCGAGTCGTAGGAAACCTCCTACAGGCACTGCCCTTGGTCACTGGCAGAATGGGCCACAATAAAAAGATACATTAGGAAACAAGGACACCGCGTTCTTGAGCCTTTTGTAATATTTCCGAGAAGCACGTAGCCTTCCCACCTGGACCCGAGCAGTGAGACTGAAAACGTACATCGTAGAAGACAATCCCACCATTCGAGAGAATCTGATCGGGACGCTTGAGGAATTGGCAGGCATTGACGCGGTAGGCACCGCCGAAACTGAAAACGAAGGCAAGGCCTGGCTGGTCGAGAACAGCGGCGATTGGGATTTGGCGATTGTTGACCTGTTTCTGAAACAGGGAAGCGGTTTGGGTGTGCTGGCTGCCTGCCGCGATCGCCCCTCCACGCAAAAAGTCGTGGTCCTCAGCAATTACGCCACTGCAGACATCCGCCAGAGATGTGCCCAGCTCGGTGTTGATGCCGTTTTTGACAAGTCCAACGAAATCGATGCCCTGGTGGACTATTGCATCCAGCAGAGCACCATTTCAGATTGAACTCAATCAATCAGCTTGTTCTTGAGCGCGTAGTAGGTCAGGTCGCTGTTGGAGGACAGGCTCATTTTTTCCATGACACGCGTCCTGTAGGTACTCACGGTTTTCACGCTCAGCGAAAGCGCCTTGGCAATGTCGCCAGCGGTTTCACCCTTGGCCAGCTTGAGAAAAACCTGGAACTCCCGCTCGGACAATTGTTCGTGAGAGGCCACGTCGTTGGGCCGGTTCAGCTGCTGCGCAAGGAGCTCTGCCACCGCCGGGGTTATGTAGCGTTTTCCAAGAGAAATCACGCGGATCGCATCCACAATCTCGGATGGATCGCATTCCTTGTTCAGGTAGCCGCTGGCGCCCTGGCGAATCAGGTTGACCGCATAGTGCTCTTCAGGATAGCCGCTCAGAATGAGGATGCCGACATCAGGCGCTTTGGCGCGAATCATGGCCAGCGCATCGATGCCGCTTTGCCCAGGCATGGACAAGTCCATGACCAGAATATCCAGCTCAACGTTACGCACCAGATCAATTGCCTCGCGGCCACTGCCGGCTTCTCCCACGACACGCAGGTCCACCTGGTCGGAAAAAAACTGTTTGAGTCCAGAACGCACAATGGCATGGTCGTCCACAATTCCAATTTTGATCATGTCGCTGTCTTTCTATAAGGTCTGCGCAAGCGGGCAACGCAATGAAAAAGATGGCCTGCAGGACATCCGCATTGATTTTCAGTGTTCATTATTGACGAAATTCTCACCGAATGACTGAACGGAGTTTGCCGTGAAACGATTTGCGATCCCAAAAATGGCCATCAGCCTGCCCCTGGCGGTGCTGGCTGCCGCCATTCTTATCTTCATAAACGAGGCAAGCTTCCAGAAATCCACGGAGGCGGCGGCCAGTATTGAGGAGGCCCAGCAAACCCGCGGCGCCATCAACCGGTTGATGCAGCACATGCTGGACGCGGAAACCGGGCAGCGTGGCTACCTGCTGACCGGCGACGTTCGATATCTCGAGCCCTACAACTCCGCCCTGGCCGATATCGACCAGAACCTGGATGCCTTGCGCCGGCTGTTCACCCCTTACCAGGATCAACTTGCAGAGTTCGGCGTCATGTCCAGGCATGTTTCGCGCAAGCTGGCCGAAATGGACCTGAGCGTGCGCATGCGCAAGGAAGGCAACGAGGACGCCTGGAAATTTGTCCTGACCACGGACGTCGGGAAGGAGCATATGGAGGCGATTCGCGCGCAGTCCGCGAAACTGGCCTCCAACAGCGTCAGCAAAATGGAACAGGGGCAGGTTCAGATCAAAAAGGCGCTGGAGCTCTCCCGCATCGGCATTGCGGCAATGGCTTTGGCGGGCCTGCTGGCTTTTTACATGTACCTCCTTCAGACCAAGGCGCTGCTTGCTTCCGGCCGGCGCGAGCAGGAATCCCTGCAACGCGAGCGCGACTTCCTCGAAATACAGGTACGTGAAAGAACCGCCAACCTGGCCGAGCTGGCTACCCATCTGCAAAATGTGCGCGAGGACGAACGGGGCCACCTGGCGCGCGAACTGCATGACGAACTGGGCGCACTTTTGACCGCCGCGAAACTGGATGTGGCCCGATTGAAATCCCGCCTGGCAGGCAATCTGCCGGAAGCGGCTGAGCGGCTCACGCACCTGACCAACACGCTTAACAGCGGCATTGCGCTGAAACGCCGCATTGTGGAAGACCTGCGGCCGTCCTCACTGTCGCACCTCGGCCTGGTCGCCTCTCTCGAGATCCTCGCACGCGAGTTTGAAGAACGCTCCGGACTCTCCATCACCACCGATCTGGAGCCTGTGGAACTCGGCGGCTCAGCGCAGCTGACCATCTACCGGCTGGTGCAGGAGTCACTGACAAACATCGGCAAATACGCAGAAGCCAGGCAAGCCGAGATCAGCCTTCACAACTTCGACAGCTACATCACGGTAGAAGTCAAAGACAACGGTAAAGGCTTCAAGCTTGAGAGCGTGGGCCCGGGAAGCCATGGCCTTGCCGGCATGCGCCATCGCGTCGAAGCCGCAGGCGGACGGCTGACGGTGTCCAGCACCGAAGGCGATGGCACGCGCATTTCAGCAGTGCTGCCCAAAACACTGTGACCGGTCTCTGAACGCGGCGCGGGGCAGGTCACCTGCTGCTGCGCCCTGCCCGCCAAAGTGCTCAACATCTCTCAGCTTTTCGAGGCATGCACTGCGCTGCCAGCGTAACAAAATGTCGGCCACCTCCTACAGGGCATGGCCGCTCGAACTGACAGGGGCACACGCTGACAGCCGATGAAGAAAACTGAAGGCACTCATTAACCTTGCTGAAGGCGTTTCAAAAGAAGCACCACCCCCTTTTAGCCAAGCAAGGAGCCCGAGATGCTGCACTACTCCGTCGTTTTCCTGATCATCGCGCTGATCGCTGCCGTGTTCGGTTTTGGTGGCATCGCCGCAGGTGCCGTCGAGATCGCCAAGATCCTCTTTTTCATCTTCGCCGTCATGGCCATCGTGAGCTTTGTCATCAGCTTGCTCCGAAAGAATTGATCCAGCCATTCCGAGAGTGCCGAACGCTTTTTATGAGCGAGCGGCGCGCGCTCTCCTTGCATCTCCGTCGTCATTCACTCAACTCACCAAGGACCTGACATGAACACCCAAACCGCCACCAAGACCGCCCGCCAAAGCTCGGATGAGTTGCTGCAGAACGCAGAAAAAGCAGTTGACTCCACCCGCAGCTATGCCAACGAGGCATTCGACAAGGCAGAAACCAAAGTGCGCGAACTGCGCGGCAGTGTGGATCCCGTCGTGGACATGTTGGCATCCAAGGCCCAGCACCTTGCCCGTCAGAGCCTCGATATCGCCTCTGAAGCCAAGCATCGCGCGCAGCAGTCGCTGTCCAATGCCGCAGGTGCAACCACCCGTTATGTTGCCGAGCAACCCCTGCGTTCGGTGCTGATTGCCGCCGCCGTCGGTGCCGGCATTGCGCTGCTGGTGTCGTCTGCACGCCATCGCAACCAAAACCGTTACTGATCGCCAGGCTCGCGCCCGCCCCTTTCCCGGTACGACCACAGCACGCAGATTCGCCCCACCAATGCTTCACCCCCTGTTCTCCACCATCGTGCAGCGGCCTGACCTCGTCATGGACCATGTCTCTGCTTACGCGGCGCTCTTTCATGAAGAGGCTTCCGATGCGGGTGCCGAGCTGGTTGCACGGGCTGTGGCGTGGGTGATTGCGGTACTGGCGGCCGCGGTATTTTTGGGACTCGCAGGAACGGCCGTCATGCTGGGGGCGCTTCAAAACCAGTTTCACTGGGCACTGGTGGTGGTTCCGGGCATTGCACTGGCCATCGCCATCGGGGCCGCATTGCGCGCGAGAAAACCTTTCGCGAATGAACGCTTTCCCGAGTTGAAAGCCCAGATTGACAGCGACGCGCGCGCATTGCGCATGGCCGCCTGAACCGATGTCCACCCTCACCGCCCCAACGCCGCAGGAAAGGCTGGCCAGCAGCCGCAAGGCCATTGTCCGGCACATGAGCCGGGAAAAGCTGGACCATGAAGAAAACCCGGGCAATGCAGAGACCGGCCCGGAGAATGATCCGGCGCACTTTCTCGACCGCGGAACCTGGGGCGTTCTCAAACATGCCTTGGGGAGCTGGTGGCGACATCACCCCGTGAGCGTGGCAGTTGACATTGCCCGGCCGATGATTGACAGGTACGCCGAAGAAAAGCCGTTGCAGCTATTGGGTATTGCAGCCGCAGCAGGCGCTGCAGCGGTCGTACTGAGGCCCTGGCGCCTGGTATCACTTGGCGGCTTGCTGCTGGCCGCCCTCAAGACGTCCGAACTCCCGGGCACCTTGCTGTCCATGCTGTCTGGCGCGCCGCACAAGCCTGAAAAAACACCCTACACACGATGAACACCTCCACGCTTTCCCGCACCGCCCCCGACGAGCTGGTGCTCGATGAAACAGGGCTGAACGCAGCCCGGAACAGCCTCAACGACGGCGCAATCACGCCGGCCTACGGGCCGCACCGCGACGCGATCGTCAAGCTGCTGAATGACGCACTGGCAACAGAACTGGTTTGCGTATTGCGTTACAAGCGGCACTACTTCATGGCCAGCGGTGTGTCGTCGCCGCCCATTGCCGACGAGTTCCTGGTCCACGCCAATGAAGAATCCGGACATGCGGACCGCATTGCCCGGCGCATTGTGCAGCTGGGCGGCGAGCCGGACTTTTCGCCGGCCACGCTGCTGCAGCGCAGCCATGCGGATTACGACGAATCCGGTGACCTCAAAACCATGGTGCGAGTCAACCTGATCGCCGAACGCATCGCGGTTGAAACCTATCGCCAGATGATTGCGCTGATCGGTGACAAGGACCCCACGACACGTCGCCTGCTCGAAGATGTTCTTGCCGATGAGGAAGAGCATGCCGACGAGCTCAAGGACTGGCTGGAGAAATAACGATTACCGCAGGTCGGCCGGCGTGGTGCCGCCAGTCGACAGGCCTTTTTAACCATGCACCAGACGATTAAACCAACTTAGAGGAAAACAATATGAAATACGCTCGCGCAATTGCATTCGCCGCACTGGCAGGCATCACCATCATCGGCAGCGGCTGCGCCGTTGGGCGTGGACAGGAGACTGCTGGCGCCTATGTTGATGACGCTGCCATCACCACGTCCGTCAAGGCCAAGTTCATCGAGGACAAAACCGTTGCAGCGTCCTCCATCAAGGTGGAAACGCTCAATGGCACGGTTCAGCTGTCCGGCTTTGCCAAGTCCAGCGCTGAAAAAGCCCAGGCCGAAAACATTGCCCGCAATGTGAAGAACGTCAAGGGTGTGCGCAACGACATCGTCGTTCGTCCTTGAGCGTAAGCGGCTGAACAGGCCGGGCCACCGCTCAGGTGGCTAAAAAAAGCAGGCTACAGATAATCTGTGCCTGCTTTTTTCGTTGTGACCGGGCGGCGATGCGGCCACCGCAGCGCCTGGATCCTGCAGTTTTTGCAGACCCCCAGGCCCGGGTCTTTTCAGTGGCAACTTCCATGCTGCTTGCGGAACAGCGCCGGATACACAGGCGGCGCGCCTTTTGTCGATGCAAACAGTCCCAGCTTTGCGGCCTGGGCACGTTTTTCCGCCCGGGCATAGGGACCTGCATTGCCGCGGCTGCGGTAGGACCAGGCCATACCGTTTGCGACCATCCATTTGCCGGCATCTTCCCCGCTGAACACCACCCTGGCCAGGAGGCGGCCGTAGTCGTCGTGGTATTGGCCATGCACCGCCACACGCTTGCCCAGAAGCCGGCGCATCAGCGCATCGCGCGCGAGGGCTCCGCCCGGCTGGCAGATTTCCGGCGCGTCAATACCCTGAATGCGAATGCTGACCGGTTTACCCCCTGCCGCCGGGCGCACCCGGACGGTGTCGCCATCAACCACATAGGTGACGATTCCGGACCAGGCCGCGACGGGAGGCGAGGCCGTGCGCGCCGACACGCCCCCATGCATGAGCGCCACAAGAAAGAACACGCCCACAGCCTTGACTACGGAAATTTTCGTCACATTAGTTTGCTACCAAATTGATAGCTGCTTGCGCCCTCCAGTATTGACCTGGAGGCAGAAATCTTGATGAACATTGAAGATCCGGCTGCTTCGTTTCCGTGCTGTCGTCGCCAGCGCGCATTAAAGCCATCAAGGCCGGGATGTGCGCAGAGACCGGAGGAGCATGAGTTTTCAGAGAACAAAAGAGAAGCGGGGAAGCCCTGAATATACTGTACGAATAAACAGCCTCGTTCCCGCCCTGATCACGCTGTAACGATCCATCCTTCCAACGTGTCCATTTCCACCGGCAAGCCGTAGCGGGGAGCGCCCTGCTGCGCCGCCCAGGCCGCCTGCATCAGGCACAGCACGGCGTCCAGGCTGTCGCCGCTGGCGTCGTCGGCGAGCAGGTCGCGTTGCGCGTGGCTGACCTTGAGGCGCAGCCCCAGACGCGTTTGGCCGTTCTCCAGCGCGGTGATCAGGTCTTTGCGTGCGATCAGCCGCTCGGGCGTCTGCCTGGCTTTGTCGTCGCTTTTGTAAGAACGGCTGCCCAGCACCTCGCGCGCGAGCAGGCCCGGGTAAGCTTCGAGCGCCACACGTTGGGTGTCGCCGTCATGCAGGCCGGGCAGGTGCACGCCCGCCGCGAGCAAGCGCGGCACACCGGCGTGCAGCATGTAGGCCACGGGTGGGTTGACCCATTTCATCGAGGGGCTGGAGCCGGCCGGGCCGTCGGCGGCACGATGGGCAAACTTGCCGCCCACTGGCCGCGCGTTGCAGAAGGCGGCAAAGGTGCTCCGGATGTCTTCGCGGCTCAGGGCCGCATAGTGGCGCATGCAGGCTTCCCACTGCAGCGGCCAGCCCAGATGCGCCACCAGTTCACGCGGCAGGCCAAACGGAAAATCAAACGCACCCAGCCAGGGCTGGGGCTGTTGCAGCCAGCGCCCAAACGCCGCCAGGGACTCCAGTCGCTCTATTTTTGATAGCACGCAGCGCCCATGAGACATGGAACCAAAGGCTAAAACAATGGGTTTTTTCTTGGTCGGGCTGCTGGAGAAATCGCAGCCAAGCAGCAAGGGCACTGTCATCGCGGCCTCAATCACGGTCTCAACCCAGCGCCAGCGCCATCACACCCGCCGCAATGCAGGCGGCGCCGATCAGGCGTAAGGCACGGTCGCCCTCGCCCAGCAGGTGGCCGCCTATCAGCGCGGCAAACAACATGGACACCTCGCGCGCAGGCGCCACATGCGACAGCGGCGCGGTCTGCATGGCGTACAGCACCAGCACATAAGACACGGGGCTGACGACGCCGACAAACACCGCGTACTTCCATTGCTGCTTCCACAACACCCTGGCCGCAGCGGGGTCGCGCAGCAAAGCGGGCGCCAGCACCAGCATGCGCAGCAGGCAGCCCATGTAATCCACCAGGATCGGCGACATCAGCAGGATCTTGACCGCATAGCCATCGACGACGGTGTAGCTGGCGATAAAGGCGCCGCTCAACAAGCCATAGACCATGCCCTTGCGCACCCGCTGGCGCTGCGCCGGGTCGTGCGAGGCGCGCCACAAGCCCGGCCCGCCGGCGACCAGAAACACGCCGCCCACGACACCCGCGATACCGGCCAGACCCAGCGCGGAAATCTGCTCGCCCAGCAGCAAGATGGCGGCCAGCGACGACAGCAGCGGCCCCGAGCCCCGCGCCAGCGGATAGACCACGGTGAGGTCCGCCTTGCGGTAGCCGCGCAACAGGACAATGTAATAGATGGTGTGCAGCAAGGCACTGGCACACAGCAGCAGCCATTGCGCCCAACCCCAGCGCGGCAGCTCGGCAATACCGAACCAGATGCCCAGCGGCGCCCACGCCACCAGCAGCACCAGACCGGTAAAAGCGGCAAAGCGGGCATCACCGCCGGCCTTCTTGGCGGCGATGTTCCAGCTGGCGTGAATCAGTCCGGCGAGGAGTACGAGGGCCAGGGCGCCTGGAGACACGCGTCAGGCCTGGCGGTACGCAGGCCTCAAACCCGGCCGCAGATGGAGGCGGTGGCCATCAGGTCTTCGAGCAGCGCGAACGACACCTTGCCGGAGACCGAATACGGGTCGAGTTCGGCTTTTTCGGAGTATTTGAGCAGGATGGAATGGTTGAGCTTGGACAGGTTGACCTGGCCCATGGTCCAGCCGCCAAAACGGCGCTCGGAGATTTCCTCGAAGTGCAGGAGGATCACGTCCTTGTGGCGGGCATCTTGCTGGATGTGGCCGAACAGTTCGCTGACCGCCATGCGGCCGCCTTCGATGGCCTGCAAAAAGATGCCGCCGCCGTAGCAGAGAATGCCGGTGATGCCGGACGAGGGGTTGTGCTGGCGCGATTGCGAGAGGATGCCTTCGATGGCTTCGGGGCTCGTATCGACCGCGCGGCTTGCATAAAGTAAACGGACGAGCATGGTTAGCCTTTCTGCGGGATCAAAGCGAGGAATTCACGGCGCAAGGTCGAGTCTTTCAGGAACACACCGCGCATCACCGAGTTGATCATCTTGCTGTCCATGTCTTTCACGCCGCGCCAGGCCATGCAGTAGTGGCTCGCCTCCATCACGATGGCCAGGCCGTCGGGCTGGGTTTTTTCCATGATGAGGTCGGCCAGCTGGACCACCGCCTCTTCCTGGATCTGCGGGCGGCCCATAACCCATTCGGCCAGGCGCGCGTATTTGGAGAGGCCGATCACATTGGTGTGCTCATTGGGCAGCACGCCGATCCAGATCTTGCCGATCACCGGGCAGAAATGGTGGGAGCAGGCGCTGCGCACGGTGATGGGGCCGACGATCATCAGCTCGTTGAGGTGCTCGGCGTTGGGAAACTCGGTGATGGTGGGCGCATGCACGTAGCGGCCCTTGAACACCTCGTTGAGGTACATCTTGGCCACGCGGCGCGCAGTGTTGTTGGTGTTGTGGTCGCCGTCAGTGTCGATCACCAGGCTGTCGAGCACGCCCTGCATCTTGCCGGTCACTTCGTCCAGCAGCTTTTCGAGTTCGCCCGGTTCAATGAACTTGGCGATGTTGTCGTTGGCGTGAAAGCGCTTGCGGGCCTGGGCCAGGCGTTCGCGGATCTTGACGGAGACGGGCGTGCCCTCGTCGGTCGCGTCCTGGGGGGGCGTATCGGATTTCATAAGCATGCCAGATATTACCAGCCTGCCCCTAAACCGTATTGTCCGGAATTTGATAAGGTTTTTGGCCTCCAGCCCTTTCCTCGTGAGCGCAAGCAGCTATCAAATTCATAGCTAACGGCATGACGGCCGGGCTGGCACAAGACGCATCAATAACGCTGGCCTGCCACCAGCAGCGCCAGCCGCACCAGGGCATAGGCTATCCAGCCTCGCAGCCGCTGGCCAAAGGGGCGATGGCTGTGGTCGGCCGGCTCCATGCGCCGCCCCTGTTTCGCCATGGCCTCGCGCACAATACCCGCCAGGCTTTCGGCAAAGGCCTTGTCCTCGACCACCACATTGGCCTCGCGGGCCAGCAGCAGGCTCAGGGGATCCAGGTTGGACGAACCCACGGTGGCCCAATGCCCGTCCACCACGGCCACCTTGGCATGCAGGAAACCGGCCTCGTATTCATGGATTTCCACGCCGGCTTCCAGCAGGGCACCGTAGACGGGCCGGGCCGCATGGTATTGCATGAAGTACTCGTAGCGCCCCTGCAGCAGCAAGGTGACACGCACGCCGCGTTTGGCCGCCCCGATGAGGGCGCGCCGCAGCTTGCCGCCCGGCAGAAAATAGGCGTTGGCAATGATGATCTCCCGGTGCGCCTTGCCGATGGCCCTGCGGTAGGCGCGCTCGATGCTGCTGCGATTACGCAGGTTGTCGCGCAGGATCAGCGCTGCCTTGGGGCCGGCAACGCCAGACCCGTTACCCGCCGCGAGCGATGTGGTGCCGGTACGCCCGCCATAGCCCGCTGCCCTGAAGTTCTCCCATGCGGCGGCCATGTGACGCTGCCGCGCACTGTAGCCAGCCTGCACACGCCACCACAGCAGCGCCATGGCATCAGCGGCCTCCTCTGCCAGCGGCCCGGTGGCAGCCACCGCGAAATCGACGCGCGGAGTCTGGAGCTCCCCGTGGTTGGGATCGTAGAAATCATCGAGCACATTGATGCCGCCGCAAAACACCGTGTGCTGGTCGACCACGCAGAGCTTGCGGTGCAGCCGGCGCCAGCGCTCCGGCAGGAGCAGACCCAGGCGGCTCAGGCCCGTCCCCAGGGGCGAGTACACGCACCAGTCGACTTTCGACGCCGCGAATTTTTCGCGCCACTCGGCCGGAAGGGGGCCGGTACCTATGCCGTCGACCAGCACCTGCACCGTTACGCCGCGCCGGGCCGCGCGAACCAGTGCTTCGGCGACATCCGCACCAGCACCGTTGAAATCAAAAATATAGGTTTCCAGCTGGATCCAGGTCTGCGCCGCGTCCAGGGCCTTGACGAGTGCGGGGAAAAAATCCCGGCCGCCCTGCAACAACTGCAACGCACCGGACTTGTGGAGTGGAAACATGGCCAGCGGCTTTTTCCCTGGAAGTGTGGAGAGTTGGCGGGAAGGTCCATTCCATTTGAACCGACTGGCCGATGTTTGCCAATCCAGTGAAACGCCAAACTCACAAAGTGTTGCGCCTGCGCGCTGCGCGGCTCAAGCCATGAATTTCGGCAGGAGGAGCACCGCTTCCGCATTCGAAGGGGAAAAACACAGGTCGGCAGCGGCGTAGTGCGGCAGCCATTGCGAGGCAGTGTGCTCCCTGGGGCTGAGCCTTACATCGCAGGCCTGGGGCAAGCACAGGCTGAAGACATGTTCGGTGTTGTGGGTGATGCCGGGCGCATACCTGGCGCGCCAGACTGGATAAATCTCGTAGACGTTGGACAGGCCCCAGTCGCGAAACTGGCCGGGCGCGGCTGCGATGCCGGTCTCTTCCAGCACCTCGCGCACCGCGGTCTGCAGCAAGGGCTCGCCCGCCATATCTTTGGCGCCTGTGATGCTCTGCCAGAAGCCCGGGTTGTCGGCGCGCTCGATCAGCAGCACGTCCAGCTGCGGTGTGTGAATGACGACCAGCACGGATTCGGGGATCTTGAAGGCTTTCAAGGTATCCCCTCGTCACTCAGATGCGTGCGCTTGCTTGTGAGCGACAGGCTTTTCCGCCGGGCCGCCCCAAGGAAAAGAGCGCCCCCTCGGGGGGCAGGAAGCTACGCGCAGCGAGCGACCGTGGGGGCCACATTAAACTGGCTGTGGGTTGCGCAGGCGAATATGCAGTTCGCGCAGTTGTTTCTCGTCGACGGGGCTGGGCGCGTGCGTGAGCAGATCCTGCGCGCGCTGGGTTTTGGGAAATGCGATCACGTCGCGGATCGAGTCGGCGCCCGTCATCATGGTGACGATGCGATCCAGGCCGAAGGCCAGGCCGCCGTGGGGCGGTGCGCCGTACTGCAATGCGTCCAGCAGGAAGCCGAACTTCTGCTGCGCTTCCTCCGGGCCGATCTTCAGGGCATTGAACACCTTGCTCTGCACGTCCGCCTGGTGGATACGGACCGAACCGCCGCCCAACTCCCAGCCATTGAGCACCATGTCATACGCTTTGGCAATACAGCGGCCCGGGTCGGTATCCATCCAGTCTTCGTGTCCGTCCTTGGGTGCGGTGAACGGGTGGTGCACCGCGCTCCAGCGCTGGCCTTCCTCGTCAAATTCGAACATCGGAAAATCAACCACCCACAGCGGCTTCCAGCCTTTGGTGAAGAGGCCGGTTTTCTTGCCGAACTCACTGTGACCGACTTTGAGGCGCAACGCGCCAATGCTGTCGTTGACGACTTTGGCCTTGTCGGCGCCGAAGAAAAGGATGTCGCCATTCTGGGCCCCGGTGCGCTTGAGAATTTCCGCAATCGCCGCGTCATGGATGTTCTTGACGATGGGGCTTTGCAGGCCGTCACGGCCCTTGGTGATGTCATTGACCTTGATCCAGGCCAGGCCCTTGGCACCGTAGATCTTGACGAACTCGGTGTAGCCGTCGATCTCGCCGCGGCTCATTTCGGACCCGCCGGGAACGCGCAGGGCAACCACACGGCCGCCGGCAGTGGTGGCAGGCGTGCTGAAAACCTTGAAGTCCACCGTCGCCATGACTTCGGTGAGTTCCGTGAACTCCAGGTTCACGCGCAAATCAGGTTTGTCGGAACCGAAGCGGTGCATGGCTTCGCTGTAGGCCATCACCGGGAATTCGCCCAAGTCGGTGTTGAGCACGGTCTTGAAAATGTTGCTGATCATGCCCTGAAACAGGTCACGGATGTCCTGCTCGCCCATGAAGGACGTCTCGATATCGATCTGCGTGAATTCGGGCTGGCGGTCGGCACGCAGGTCTTCGTCACGGAAGCACTTGGTGATCTGGTAGTAGCGGTCAAAGCCCGCCACCATGAGCAGCTGCTTGAACAGCTGCGGGCTTTGCGGCAGCGCGAAGAACATGCCTTCGTTGACACGGCTGGGCACCAGGTAATCGCGCGCGCCTTCAGGCGTGCTCTTGGTCAGCATCGGGGTTTCGATGTCGATGAAGCCGTTGGCATCAAGGAACTTGCGCGTTTCCATGGCCACGCGGTAGCGCAGCATCAGGTTGTTCTGCATGTAGGGGCGGCGCAAATCCAGCACACGGTGCGTGAGGCGCGTCGTCTCCGACAGGTTGTCGTCGTCAAGCTGGAACGGCGGCGTCACGCTCGGGTTCAGCACGATCAGTTCGTGGCACAGCACCTCGACCTTGCCGCTTTTGAGGTTGTCGTTGGTCGTGCCTTCAGGGCGGGCCCGCACCACGCCTTTGACCTGCACGCAGAATTCGTTGCGCACGCCTTCAGCAGTTTTAAACATGTCGGCGCGGTCCGGGTCGCAGACCACCTGGACATAGCCTTCGCGGTCGCGCAGGTCGATGAAAATCACCCCGCCATGGTCGCGGCGGCGATTGACCCAGCCGCACAGGCTCACGGTTTGGCCCAGCAAGGCCTCGGTCACCAGACCGCAATAGTTCGAACGCATTTGGGAAACGATAGCCATAAAAAATCTCGGACTTTCAGCGCCTCGCGCGCAATGTTGCAATTTTCGCGGTTTACAGGGGAGGAGTCAGCGGCCGCGGTACAGGTTTGGAGGGCACCACGACGCCCATGGAAATCACGTAGGTCAAAGCCTCATCGACGCTCATCTGGAGCTCAATGCAGTCGCTTCTTTTCAGCATCACAAAATAGCCACCGGTGGGATTGGGCGTGGTGGGTACATAAACACTCAGGTAATCGCCCTGCAGGTGATTGACCACATCGCCGCCGGGCAGTCCCGTCAGAAAGCCGATGGTCCAGACACCTTCACGCGGCCACTGAACCAGCAAGGCCTTGCGAAAGGCATTGCCGTTTTCCGAAAACACCGTATCGGAGACCTGCTTTACGCTGGAATAGATGGATCGGACGATGGGAATGCGGCTCAGGAACGAGTTGCCCCAGCGGACCAGTTTCTTGCCGAAGAAATTGCTGGCAACCGCGCCCATCAGCAGCACGATCAGCAGCGTCAGCAACACGCCGAAACCGGGGATATGGAAACCCAGCAGCTTGTCGGGATGCCAGGCGCCGGGAAGAATCAGCAGCGTCTGGTCCAGCGTGCCGACGATCCAGTCGAGCACCCACAGCGTGATGGCCAGGGGCACCAGCACCAACAGTCCGGCCAGAAGCCATCGGCGGATCGAAGCCATCACGAGGAAGTCTTGGAAGAGGAGTCGCTGGCCGAAGTCTTGGCGGGCGCGGCCGGCGCGGGAGCGGGGGCTGCTGCGGTGCTTGCCGGCGCGGCTGCACCGGAATCGGCCGGCTTGCTGTCCGAACCGTTGCCGCTGGCAGTGCCGGCTTCGCCGCCGTCGGTCTTGGGTGCTGGCACACCCGTGCTGTTGCCGCCGCGGAAGTCCGTCACGTACCAGCCCGAGCCCTTGAGCTGGAAACCCGCCGCCGTGACCTGCTTTTTGAACGCGGGTTCGCCGCATTGCGGACACACCGAGAGGGGCGCATCGGAGATTTTTTGCAGAACGTCCTTGGCATGCCCACAGGACTCGCATTTATAGGCGTAGATTGGCATAGTGCTTAAGGCTTTGAGGGGCTGTCCCCGGGGTATTCCCGGGAATATCCCGGGGAATTTGCCTGGAAAGGCTCCCAGATGCAAAGCCCTCAATTATAGGCCGTTGAGACCTTCCCCGGCCGGCCCTAAAACACCCGTACCCGCAGGACAACCTGCATGGCAATCAGCCCCAACACAAAGCCCAAACCGCCATAAATCAGGCTTTGCAGCAGCTTGTTGGTACGCTTTTGCTCATACAGCAGTTCCTCAAGCTCTCGTCGGTTGATTCCGGGGGGCGATTTCAGGTACTGGGACAGCAGGCGCGGCAAACCGGGGAGCAGCTTGGCATAAGCAGGCGCCTCCGCCTTGAGCTGCGCCAGCAATTTTTCCGGACCCACCTGTTCGAGCATCCATTTTTCGAGAAAGGGCTTGGCGGTGCTCCAAAGGTCCAGGTCAGGATCCAGCTCGCGGCCCAGGCCCTCGATGTTCAACAGGGTCTTTTGCAGCAGCACCAGCTGGGGCTGGATTTCGACATGGAAACGGCGCGAAGTCTGAAACAGCCGCATCAGCACCAGGCCCAGCGAAATTTCCCTGAGCGGCCGGTCGAAGTAGGGTTCGCAGCACGCGCGGATGGCGGCTTCCAGCTCGTCCACCCGAGTCTCGGGCGGAACCCAGCCGGATTCCAGGTGCAACTCGGCCACCCGTTTGTAGTCGCGCTGGAAAAACGCGCTGAAATTCTGTGCGAGGTATTCCTTGTCGACCTCGGTCAGGGTGCCCACGATGCCGAAATCCAGCGAGATGTAGCGACCGAATGTTTCCGGCGCCAGGCTGACCTGGATATTGCCGGGGTGCATGTCGGCATGGAAGAAGCCGTCGCGGAACACCTGGGTGAAAAAAATGGTGACGCCGTCGCGCGCCAGTTTTTTCATGTCGACACCGGCATCGCGCAGGCGCTGGGCCTGGCTGATCGGAACGCCTTTCATGCGCTCCATCACCATGACGTCGGGCATGCAGAAGTCCCAGACCATTTCAGGGATCATCACCAGGTCGAGGTTTTGCATGTTGCGGCGCAGCTGGGCCGCATTGGCCGCCTCACGCAGCAGGTCCAGCTCGTCGTGCAGGTATTTATCGAACTCGGCCACCACCTCGCGGGGCTTGAGGCGTTTACCATCAGCAGACGCGCCTTCCACCCAGCCGGCCATCATGTGCATCAGCGCCAGGTCTTTCTCAATGGCAGGCAGCATGTTGGGCCGCAGCACCTTGACGGCCACTTCGCGGCCATTTGGCAAGGTGGCGAAATGCACCTGGGCAATCGAGGCGCTGGCTACGGGAATTTGTTCGAAGCTGGCAAAGATGCGGTCCAGCGGCCGGCCAAAGGCTTTTTCGATGATGGCGACGGCGACGGCGGACTCAAAAGGCGGCACCCGGTCCTGCAGGCGCGCAAGCTCGTCGGCGATGTCGGGCGGAAGCAGGTCGCGCCGGGTAGACATGACCTGGCCGAACTTGACAAAGATGGGGCCCAGGCTTTCAAGCGCTTCGCGCAGGCGCTCGCCACGCGGCGCCTTCAGGTTGCGGCCCAGCGAGACGATGCGGGTCAGCAAACGGATCCAGGGACGTTCGAAACTGGAGAGCACCAGCTCATCCAGGCCAAACCGGAGCACGGTCCAGACAATAAAAACACCTCTGAAGAGGCGACTCATGCAGCAGGTGCTTTCACTGGCTCGGCATCGCCGCCTGCCGCAGAAGGACCCGCCTTGGGCGCCGTTTCAGAAGGTTGGGCGCCGGAGGTTGCTGCCGCGGACGAAGGAGGAACCGACGCAAGAGGTGTACTTGCCAAAAATTGCTTGAGCCCGGCAAAGATTCGCCGCCCAGCATCGGCCACTGCATGCGCAGGAGCATCACCGATCAGCCGGGAAAGGTCCTCTTCGGCATCCCAGCGCAGGTTTTCAGCCAGCCAGCCCAGTTCGGCGGCCAGCTGCACATCCCCCTCAATTTTCACCGGCGGCGGCTTGCCGGCCAGCACAGACTGCATCACGGTCAGCGGCGATTCAGTAGCCACAGCCAGCAACAGGTCCGGCTTGGCAGCGGGCTGGGCCCGGTCCACCAGGCCCGCGGGTGTCACCACCAGGTCAATCGCAAACAGGCCCCAGCGCAGATGCACCACGCGCCCCTTTTGCCGCAGCAGACGGTCCTGCGCCTGCTTTTCCTGCATCAGGACATGGTTCAGGAAGAGCACCAGCCGTTGCTGCCCCTCATCCACCACCCAGGCGGGCGGCTGAAAGCGGGTGGCAATGGATTCCAGAAAAGAAAATGGGGACGTCGTGGTATTCATACGTTCCCGATTTTGACAGCAATGTGGCCCCCACGGTCGCTCACTTCGTGTAGCTCCCTGCCCCCCGAGGGGGCCGCCCGCCTGCGGTCCGGTGAAGTCAACCCCGCGGCTCATGCTGGCTTGAAGAATTCGTTGGGCGCGACCAGCGGGGGCCGAGGGTCCGGCTTCGCCGGCCCAAGGCGCCGCCCCCTTGAGGGGGGAACGGACTACACGAAGTGAGTCCGGACGGGGGTGCTTACTGAAGCGCCTGCACGCCGGCGACCAGCCAGCCGCTGCCGCCGCTGCGTGGCTTGGTCATGTTCCAGACTTCGCGGAAGGGGCTGGCGCCTGCGGAGGCGTCTTCGCGGATCATGCCGGAAAACTCCACGCTGGCCATGTAGACATCGCTCAGTTCCTCGATGCCCAGCAATTGCGCATCCAGCATCACGACCTCGGTCTTGTTGACCACACCGCCGGTGTGTGACTCGCGGTCGGCGAGCTGGGTCTTGATCTGCTCGAGCATGTCGTCCGTCATCATGGCGCGCAGGTTCTGGATGTCGGAGCGATCCCAGGCATCCTGCAGCGTGACGAAGTTGGCCTTGCTGGCCTTGAGGAAGCCTTCGGCGTCAAAACCGGCCGGAACGCCCCAGGACTGCGCACCCAGCAAGGCCGAGCCGATCATGGAACCGCCTGCGGGCGCTGCCGCATCGTATTTGTTGGCATCAAAAGCCATGCTGCTGCGTTCCCAGGGGCGCGCGGATGCATCGTTGCCGACGTTCTCAGGGCTGTAGTTCTTGGGGGTGGTGGCGTTGCCCGCACCCTGGAAGGCAAAAGGCGCCTGCCCGGCCGCAGAGCCTTGCGCACCAGCCGCTCCGCCCTTGAATTTGCGCATGATGAAGCCGATCACCAGCATGACCACCAGCGCCAGCAAGGCAAACATGATGATCTGGCCGAAGGCGCCGCCCAGGCCCAGCGATGAAGCCAGCCAGGCCAGGCCCAGACCTGCGGCCAGGCCGCCCAGCATGGCGCCCCAGGGTTTTTTGGGCGCAACAGGCGCCGGCGTTGCCGCAGGGGCCGCCGGTTTGGCGGCATTGGCGCCACCAGGCGCCGCCTCACGCTTGGTCACGTTGGACGACTGCTTGCCAAATGACGAACCACCGCCCAGTCGTTTGGCGTCAGCAGGCGCTCCCCCCAAAGTCAGGGTTAACGCAAGCGCTGCGGAAAAAATTGCCGACCAGATTTTCATATCGTCTCCTTGATCACGGTTTTGAGGCCGTTTGACTTTTCAACACTTGATTCCAACATGCAATGCCACAACTCCGCCTGTCATGTTGTGATAGTCCACATGGCCGAAACCACTTTTATGCATAAGGGCTTTCAGTTCGTCCTGGCCGGGGTGCATGCGAATTGATTCGGCGAGGTACTGGTAGCTTGAATCGTCATTGGCCACCAGCTTGCCCAACCGCGGCAACACCTTGAAGGAATACCAGTCGTAAATCTTTTCCAGCGGCTTGGCGACTTTGGAGAACTCCAGCACCAGCAGCTTGCCACCGGGCTTGAGCACGCGGTTCATCTCGCGCAGCGCATCTTCCTTGTGCGTCATGTTGCGCAGCCCGAAGGCGACCGTCACCACGTCGAAGCTCGCATCGGGAAACGGCAGATGTTCGGCGTCGCACACCAGGGTGGGCAAGCTGACACCAGCATCCAGCAGGCGGTTCCGGCCTTCGCGGAGCATCGCCTCGTTGATATCGGTATGCACCACACGGCCCGTGCTGCCCACCTTGGGGGCAAAGGCCAGCGCCAGGTCGCCCGTGCCGCCGGCGATGTCCAGCACCTGGTAGCCCTCTTTAACGTTGGCCACCAGCACCGTGTAGGCCTTCCACGCCCGATGCAGCCCCATCGACATCAGGTCGTTCATCACGTCGTACTTGGGCGCCACGGAGTCAAACACCCCGCGCACGCGGCGTGCCTTGTCTTGCTCGTCAACGGATTCAAAACCGAAATGGGTACTGCTCATACCATCAATGCTAGAGGGCAAAGGTGTAATTGCTCTCGACAACCCTGAGCTGACATGGGGCATTGCGGCTTATTGCCCGCTTTTATGCTGGAAAAACAACAGTGGCGCGAAATGCCCATTCGCCGCCGCGTCGCGGCCGCGCACCGCTCGCGCGGAATCAGTGGCTTGCACAGCCGTGGCCGCCGGGCGCGGCCATGGGTGCATCGCGCTCAACTCCGGCCGCCTGCAGGCGCCTCTGGTACTCGTCCCATAACTGGGCCTGGTCGGCGCCCAGTTTGTAGAGATAGTCCCACGAGAAGATTCCGCTCTCATGGCCATCGGAAAACACGGGCTTGACCGCGTAATTGCCAATAGGCTCAAGCTCAACCACATTCACTTCGCGCTTGCCAGTTTGCAAAATTTCCTGGCCAGGGCCATGGCCCTGCACCTCTGCCGAGGGCGAATAGACGCGCATGAGTTCAAACGGAATCCTGAACTCGGCGCCGTCGGAGAACGCGATTTCAAGAATGCGCGACTGGCTGTGAACCGTCAATGCGGTGGGCGTGGGTGAACCGGGTTGAAGGCCTGCCATGGGAAATCGCTTTCTGAAAAGAAAAGGCCGGACGCATCAGGCCTTCGTGAGGATTCGGCATTCTGGCAATAAGCCCGTTGACATCAAAGCCAGAAATTGCCCTAGACCAGCACCCGTTCGATGCCACCGTGGTTGGCCGCCTCCACATACGTGGGCAGCCACTCCTTGCCCAGGATCTGATTGGCCATTTCCACGACGATGTAATCCGCCTCGAGCAGGCCGTTTTGCAGATCGTTGCCGTAGCGCGAGAGCCCTTGCAGGCAACTCGGGCAGCTGGTGAGTATCTTGACGTTTCCCGCCTCGGCAACGGCACCCGCCTCGCGAAGCTGGGCTTCGCCCTTGCGCAGCTCTTCTTCCTTGCGAAAACGGATCTGCGTGGAAATGTCCGGCCGGGTAACGCCCAGCGTGCCCGACTCACCGCAGCAGCGGTCATTCTTGAGCACGTTGTCACCCAGCAGCGCCTTGACGGTCTTCATTGGCTCCTGCAGCTTCATCGGGCTGTGGCAGGGGTCGTGATAGAGGTAGCCAGCGCCGGGCTGGTCGGTGCGCAGGGTGATGCCTTTTTCAAGCAGGTATTCGTGGATGTCGATGATGCGGCAGCCCGGGAATATCTTGTCGAATTCGTAACCCTGCAGCTGGTCATAGCAGGTGCCGCAGCTCACCACCACCGTCTTGATGTCCAGGTAGTTCAGCGTGTTGGCGACGCGGTGGAACAGCACCCGGTTGTCGGTGATGATTTTCTCGGCTTTGTCGAACTGGCCGCTGCCGCGCTGCGGATAACCGCAGCAGAGGTAACCCGGCGGCAGCACAGTTTGCACCCCCGCATGCCAGAGCATGGCCTGCGTCGCCAGGCCCACCTGGCTGAAGAGGCGCTCGGAGCCGCAGCCGGGGAAATAAAACACCGCCTCGGTTTCCGACGTGGTGCTCTTGGGGTTGCGAATGATCGGGACGTAGTCCTTGTCTTCGATGTCCAGCAGCGCACGTGCTGTCTTCTTGGGCAGGCCGCCCGGCATCTTCTTGTTGATGAAGTGGATCACCTGCTCTTTCACAGGCGCCTTGCCGACCGTGGCCGGCGGCAGCGCCGTCTGCTTGCGTGCCAGCCGGCGCATCAGGTCGTTGGCCAGGCGCTGGGCCTTGAAGCCCACGTCCACCATGGCGCTGCGCATGAACTTGATGGTCTGCGGGCTGGTGGCGTTCAGGAAGATCATGGCGGCAGCGTTGCCGGGCCGGAAAGACTTCTGCCCCATCTTGCGCAGCAGGTTGCGCATGTTCATGGAGACTTCGCCGAAATCGATGTCCACCGGGCAAGGCGTCAGGCACTTGTGGCACACGGTGCAGTGGTCGGCCACGTCTTCGAATTCTTCCCAGTGCTTGATGCTCACGCCGCGCCGGGTCTGCTCTTCATAAAGGAAAGCCTCCACCAGCAGCGAGGTGGCCAGAATTTTGTTGCGTGGGCTGTACAGCAGGTTAGCGCGCGGCACATGGGTGGCGCACACCGGTTTGCACTTGCCGCAACGCAAGCAATCCTTCACGCTGTCGGCAATGGCGCCGATGTCCGACTGCTGCATGATCAGCGACTCATGCCCCATCAAGCCGAAGCTGGGGGTATAGGCATTGGTCAAGTCGGCATGCAAGATCGGCTTAGCATCATTTTTGGACTGAAGACCGCTCCCCTCTTGCGCGAGCAGCTCCTGATTTCGTAGCAGCTTGCCTTTGTTGAAGCGCCCTTCCGGATCGACTTTTTGCTTGTATTCGGTAAAGGGCCGCAGCTCTTCGTCGGTCAGGAACTCCAGCTTGGTGATGCCAATGCCGTGTTCCCCGGAGATAACGCCGTCCAGCGAACGAGCCAGCACCATGATGCGCGCCACCGCCACATGCGCGGTCTGCAGCATCTCGTAGTCGTCGCTGTTGACGGGCAGGTTGGTGTGCACGTTACCGTCGCCGGCGTGCATGTGCAGCGCCGCCCAGACACGGCCCTTGAGCACACGCTTGTGGATGGCATTGCACTCCTCCAGGATGGGCAAAAACGCGCCGCCCGAGAAAATCGCCTGAAGCTGGGCCCGGATATCGGTTTTCCAGCTGGCGCGCAGCGAATGGTCTTGCAACTGCGGGAACAAGGTCGCTACACCCGCCAGCCAGCCGGACCATAGCGCTCGTACCTCAGCTATCAGCGCCAGCGCCTGGCCCACACGGTCTTCCAGCAGTTCTGCCGAAGGAATATCGTTGGCATCGTCCGATTTGCCCAAAGGCAGGTTGCCCTTGAGGAAAAAAGCCTCCAGCTCGTCGCACAGCCGTATCTTGTTGGCCAGGCTGAGCTCGATATTGATCTGCTCGATGCCGTCGGTATATTCGGCCATGCGGGGCAGCGGAATCACCACGTCTTCATTGATCTTGAAGGCATTGGTGTGCTTGGAGATCGCGGCGGTACGCTTGCGGTCCAGCCAGAATTTCTTGCGGGCGTCGGGGCTGATGGCGATAAAACCTTCGCCGTGGCGCGAGTTGGCAATGCGCACGACTTCCGAGGTGGCACGCGCCACCACATCGGCGTCGTCGCCGGCAATGTCGCCAAAGAGCACCATCTTCGGCAGGCCGCCGTGCTTTTTCGATTTGGTCGCATAGCCGACCGCCTTCAGGTAGCGGTCGTCCAGGTGTTCCAGCCCCGCCAGGATGGCGCCGCCGCGCTTTTGCTCGGCGAACATGAAATCCTTGATCTCGACGATGCTGGGCACCGCGTCCTTGGCATTGCCGAAAAATTCGAGGCAAACCGTGCGGGTATGTGCCGGCATGCGGTGCACGATCCAGCGCGCGCTGGTGATGAGACCGTCGCAGCCTTCTTTCTGGATACCCGGCAAGCCGCTCAGGAATTTGTCGGTGACATCTTTGCCCAGGCCTTCCTTGCGGAAAGTCTTGCCGGGAATATCCAGCCGCTCGGTGCGGATAGGCGTTTTGCCGTCGGCTTCGAAATACTGAAGATCGAAGCTGGCCATCTCGGCGTCGTGGATCTTGCCGAGGTTATGGCCCACGCGCGTGACTTCCAGCCACTCGGCCTGGGGCGTGACCATCCGCCAGGAAGCGAGGTTGTCCAGTGCGGTGCCCCACAGCACGGCCTTTTTGCCGCCTGCATTCATCGCGATGTTGCCGCCTATGCAGGAGGCTTCGGCAGAGGTCGGGTCGACCGCGAAGACGAAGCCGCCGCGCTCGGCCGCGTCGGCCACACGCTGGGTGACCACGCCGGCTTCAGTCCACACGGTAGCCACTGGCTTGTCAACGCCGGGCAACGAAACCATTTCGACCTCGGTCATGGCTTCGAGTTTTTCGGTATTGATGACAGCCGACTTCCAGGTCAACGGAATCGCCCCGCCGGTGTAGCCGGTGCCGCCACCACGCGGCACGATTGTCAGGCCAAGCTCGATACAGGCCTTGACCAGGCCGGCCATTTCGACTTCAGTGTCGGGCGTGAGCACCACAAAGGGGTATTCGACACGCCAGTCAGTCGCATCGGTGACATGTGACACCCGCGAGAGGCCGTCGAACTTGATGTTGTCTTTGAGCGTCAGCTTGCGCAGCTTGCGTTCCGTCAGGCGGCGAAGGTCGTACATCTCGCTGAAGGAGGTGTAGAAGCGGGCGACGGCGCCGCGAGCGGCGTCGAGCAGTTCGCCCACAATGGCGTCGCGCTGTTGATCTGCATCCGGGGTGCGGCGTTTTTCGACCTCAGTCAGCCGGTGCTGCAAGGCGTCGACCAGCAGCTTGCGCCGCTTGGGGTTGTCCAGCAGGTCGTCCTGCAAATAGGGGTTGCGCTGCACGACCCAGACATCGCCCAGCACTTCATACAGCATGCGCGCGGAGCGGCCGGTGCGGCGCTCGTCGCGCAGGCGGTTCAGCAAGTCCCAGGCACGCTCGCCGAGCAGGCGGATGACCACCTCCCGATCGGAAAACGAGGTGTAGTTATAGGGAATCTCGCGAATGCGGGCTTCGCCAGCCTTTGCGTCATCGGCAAAGACGTTCAATTCTTGGAGGGTAGTAGGGGCGTTCATCGTGAAAAGCCAGCGGCTTCGGACCCGTGTCCAGCGCTGTTGCCCTATATTACCGCAGCGCAACATTTACCCGTGGCGCCATGGAAGTCGTATGTGTCCTTATGGAAATCCCGCTTGTCGGGAAGCCCGCAAATCGATTAAATCGCTTGTCACAAACAGTTTTTACACTGTCCCGTTTAACGTGGCGCGCCCCGATGCGCGTCCAATCCCAGGAGTTTTAATGAAAAACCGTCTCTCAGCATTCGCCTTCGCGGCCCTCGGCCTGTGCGCGCCGCTGGCCAGCCAGGCCCAGACCGAGATCCAGTGGTGGCATTCAATGACGGCCGTCAACGGCGAATGGGTCAATGACCTGGCCAAGCAATTCAATGAGAGCCAGAAGGAATACAAGGTAGTGCCCACGTTCAAGGGCACGTACGATGAGTCCATGACGGCGTCCATCGCGGCCTTCCGCGCCGGCAATGCACCACATATCCTTCAGGTCTTTGAAGTGGGCACCGCCACGATGCAGGCCAGCAAGGGAGCCATCGTCCCGGTCGGCAAGATCATGCAGGACGCGGGCGAGAAGTTCGACCCGAAAGCCTATATCCCCGCTGTTGCCGGCTACTACACCGCGCCGAACGGCCAGATGTTGAGCTTCCCGTTCAACAGCTCCACCACCATCTTCTATTTCAACAAGGACGCGTTCAAGGCTGCGGGCCTGCCGACCGACAAGGCCCCCGTGACCTGGCCTGAGGTCGTCAACGCCGCCGCCAAACTGAAGGCATCCGGTCACAAATGCCCCTTCACGACCGCCTGGCAGAACTGGACACAGGTGGAAAGTTTCTCGGCCTGGCACAACGTCGAGTTCGCCACCAAAGCCAACGGCCTGCAAGGCATGGATGCGCGCCTGAAGGTGGATTCACCGCTGCACGTGCGCCACATCGAGAATCTGGCCAACATGGCCAAACAGGGGCTCTTTATCTACAAGGGCCGCGGCAACGTACCGGAAGCCAGCTTCGTGTCGGGCGAGTGCGCCATGATCAACACCTCGTCGGGCTTTTACGGCAATGTGGCGAAAAACGCCAAGTTCGCTTACGGCCTGGCCCCGCTGCCCTATTACCAGGACGTTCCCGGCGCGCCACAGAACACCGTGATCGGCGGCGCCAGCCTCTGGGTCATGTCGGGCAAGAAGCCCGCTGAATACAAGGGCGTGGCCAAATTCTTCAGTTTCATCTCGACGCCTGAAGTGCAGTCCGCCAGCCACAAGCGCACCGGTTACCTGCCTGTGACGATGGCTTCGTACGACCTGACCGAAAAGTCCGGCTTCTACAAACAGAACCCGGGCACCGACGTCGCGGTGACGCAAATGATCCGCAAGGTCACGGACAAGAGCCGCGGCATCCGTCTGGGCAACTATGTGCAGATTCGCGCGATCGAGGACGAAGAACTCGAGCAGGTCTGGAACGGCAAGAAGACGGCCAAAGAAGCGTTGGGCTCCATCGTCAAGCGCGGCAATGAGCAGCTTGAGCGTTTCCAGAAGGCCAACAAGGGCTGATCGCCCAAGAGACAGAGCAGGCCCGCACGGCGGGCTAAACTCGGCCCGCTGCGCCCTCTCCCCCTCATCGGGGAAGGCCAGGCGGGTTTTTATGTTTTAGCACTCACAAGTTTTTGCCCACTGAAGGCCCTATGGAAAAACGCGTTGTCTTTCGATCCAGCTGGCTGCCCTGGCTGCTGCTGCTGCCGCAAATGGCGGTCATCTTGGTGTTTTTCTTCTGGCCAGCGGCGCAGGCGCTTCTGCAGTCGCTGCAACAGCAAGACCCTTTCGGCACCTCCATCGAATTCGTCGGCCTGGCCAATTTTCGGCAATTGCTGGACGACCCGAGCTATGTGGAGTCGTTCAAGACGACCGCGTTTTTCTCGGTGATGGTGGCTGGCATCGGCATCAGCCTGTCACTGTTGCTGGCGGTGTTTGCCGACCGCATCGTGCGCGGCGGCATGTTCTACAAAACCATGCTCGTGTTGCCCTACGCGGTTGCCCCGGCTGTGGCGGCCGTGCTGTGGGTGTTCATGTTTTCTCCCTCGCTGGGCGTGGTCGCCTACGCGCTGGGCAAGATAGGCATCAACTGGAATCATCTGCTCGACTCCGGCCATGCCATGACGCTGATCGTGATGGCCTCGGTGTGGAAGCAGATTTCCTATAACTTCCTGTTTTTTCTGGCGGGCCTGCAGTCGATTCCCAAGTCACTGATCGAAGCCGCCGCCATTGACGGTGCGAAACCCTGGCGCCGCTTCTGGACCATCCAGTTCCCGTTGCTGTCGCCCACGACCTTCTTCCTGCTGGTCATCAACGTGGTCTATGCCTTCTTCGACACGTTTGCCATCGTCGACGCCGCCACACAGGGCGGGCCGGGCAAGGACACGGCCATCCTGGTCTACAAGGTGTATTACGACGGCTTCAAGGCCATGGACCTGGGCGGCTCGGCTGCGCAGTCGGTGGTATTGATGGTGATCGTGGTGGCGCTGACCGTAATTCAATTCCGCTACGTCGAGAAAAAGGTTCAGTACTGATGACGCCCCCACGCTTTTCATTTCATGTAATGCGCGAGGCCTTGCAGGCCGCGGCTCGCGAGACGCTTCGCCTCTGTCGCCCGTCCAAGCCTGCGCAGGCAGGCTTGGAGCTGCGGGCTCCAGCCCCTCGGGGGCGCTTTTTTCCTTGGGGCGGCCCGGCGGAAAAACATGTCTATCCCTCACACATACAGTCCAAGGTGAACGCCAATGGTTGAAAAACGCGGAACCCACGGCATCCTCGCCCACGTCATCGTGATCCTGGGCGTCTTTATCGTCGCCTTCCCCCTCTACCTGGCTTTCGTGGCCTCGACCCACACGGCGCAGGAAATCGTGCAGGCGCCCATGCCGCTGCTGCCGGGCACCAACATGATCGACAGCTACAAGGCGGCGCTGTTCGGGCGCGAATCCGCCGTCGGCTCCAATGCACCGGTGGCGCACATGATGTGGGTCAGCTTCGTCACGGCGATGGTGATCGCGATCGGCAAGATCACGATCTCGCTGCTGTCGGCATTCGCCATCGTGTACTTCCGCTTCCCCTTCAAGAAGACCTGCTTCTGGGCCATTTTTGTGACGCTGATGCTGCCGGTGGAAGTGCGCATTCTGCCCACCTACAAGGTGCTGTCGGATCTGAACATGCTCAACACCTATGCGGGCCTGACGGTACCGCTGATTGCCTCGGCCACGGCGACTTTCTTGTTCCGCCAGTTCTTCCTGACGGTGCCTGACGAGCTCACCGAAGCCTCACGCATGGATGGCGCCAGCCCCATGCGCTTTTTCTTCGACGTGCTGCTGCCGCTGTCGAAGACTTCGATCGCCGCGCTTTTTGTCATCCAGTTCATCTACGGCTGGAACCAGTACCTCTGGCCGCTGCTGGCCACGACGAGTGAAGACATGTACCCGGTCGTCGTGGGCATCAAACGCATGATCGCCGGCGGTGACGGCCAGAACGAATGGAACGTGGTCATGGCCACTGCAATTTTGGCGATGCTGCCGCCCGCCCTCGTGGTGGTGCTGATGCAGAAATGGTTCGTCAAGGGCCTGGTCGACACCGAAAAATAGAGCCAGCCCAAACCAGCCAAGAACAACCAAGACACAACGGAAATACAGACATGGCATCCCTTTCATTCAATAACGTCATCAAGCGCTACGGTTCCGGCAAGGACGCACTGCAAGTGCTGCACGGCGTGAACGCCGAGATCAACGACCACGAGTTCATCGTCATCGTCGGGCCCTCGGGTTGCGGCAAGTCCACCCTGCTGCGCATGGTGGCCGGGCTGGAGGAAGTCAGCGACGGGCAGATCTCCATTGGCGGCAAGGTCGTCAACGAGCTGGAACCTTCCGAGCGTGACATCGCGATGGTGTTCCAGAACTACGCGCTCTACCCGCACATGAGCGTATTCGACAACATGGCTTACGGCCTGAAGATCGCCAAGGTGCCCAAGGATGAGATCAAGACGCGCGTCGACAAGGCCGCCAAAATCCTGGAGCTGGGCCACCTGCTGGACCGCAAGCCCCGCGCGCTCTCGGGCGGACAGCGCCAGCGCGTGGCCATGGGCCGCGCCATCGTGCGCCAGCCGCAGGTGTTTTTGTTTGACGAGCCGCTATCCAACCTGGACGCCAAACTGCGCGTGCAGACGCGTCTTGAAATTCAGAAGCTGCACCGCGAACTCGGCATCACATCCCTCTTCGTCACGCATGATCAGGTCGAAGCCATGACGCTGGCCCAGCGCATGATGGTGATGAACGCCGGCCGCATGGAACAGTTCGGTACGCCCGAAGAGGTTTACAACCGGCCCGCCACCACCTTTGTGGCCAGCTTCATGGGCTCGCCTCCCATGAATTTGCTCAAGCAGGCCCCGAATGCCGACTTCGGCGGCAAGCCCGGCGCCATTCTGGGCATACGCCCCGAGCACCTGACGGTGGGTCCCACCGGCTGGGCAGTGCAGGTCGACACGATCGAAATGCTGGGCGCCGAGCGCCTGTTGTACTGCCGCATGGGCAGCGAAGCCATCATCGTGCGCACCGACGAAAGCCTGTCAACGGCACCCGAGATCGGTGCGACCATCCACGTTACGCCGCGCGCAGATCGCCTGCACTGGTTTGACTCGGAAACGGGCAAACGGATCTAATTTCCGGCTTTCGTCTCGTCTCCACAGGTCCTGAGCACACCCATGACAAACCCCGTATCAGCTGCCAACTGGCCCTACCCGCGCTGGGTAGCGCATCGCGGCGCCGGCAAGCTGGCGCCGGAAAACACCTTGGCCTCCTTCATGTTGGGCGCCAGCCATGGCTACCGCATGTTTGAGTGCGACGTGAAACTGAGCGCCGACGGCGTTCCCTTTTTGCTGCACGACGCCACGCTGGAGCGCACCAGCAACGGCAAAGGTGTGGCTGGCGAGTTAAGTTGGGAGGCGCTGGCCAAGCTTGACGCCGGCGGCTGGCATTCCCCGGCGTTTGCCGCGGAGGGCCTCGCCAGCTTTGAGCGCATCGCCCGCTTTTGCCTGGACAAGGGCTACTTCCTCAATATCGAGATCAAGCCCACACCGGGCATCGAGAGTCACACCGGCACCGTGGTGGCCAACGAAGCGGCCCGGCTGTGGCAGGGCCAAGCCATTCCCCCACTGCTGACGTCCTTCCAGCCGCTGTCGCTGGAGGCGGCTCGAAATGCCCAGCCCCAGTTGCCACGCGGCCTGCTGCTCGACCAACTCCCCGCCAACTGGCTGGAAACAGCGGCTCAGCTGGGCTGCGTGGCCATCGTCTGCAACCACAAACTCTGGAACGCCGATACGGTGGCCCAGGCCAAAAAAGCCGGCTTCAAGTTGCTGAGCTATACGGTGAATGACGAAGCGAACGTGCAGCGGCTGCTGGCCCTGGGCACCGACGGCATCATCACCGACGCAGTGAACGTCTTCAAGCCCGATTTGTAGTCGCTATTCGAAGGGACTTTAGAAATTCAATTACCGGGTGCAGGGCAAGGCGCACGGAGCGCAGGACACCGGAATGCACTTGGGTGCATGAGGATTCCGAGCACCGCGCAACGCAGCCATGCGCCCGGCAATTGGATTTATAGAACCCCTTCAGGCCCGCCAGGCGCCCAGCAAAACCCACTGGCAGACGGCCGCGCCGACCACCATGGCGGCATACGTCAGCATCTTCCCGTCATGGCCGAAGAACACAAGCCCGGCCACCAGCACCACCACGTTTGCTACAAAAACAATAGCTGCTTGCGCATACCAGGTCTGGGCTAAAGGCATTTTTGATCTAAATAATCCACCCATAAGCCGAGTTGCCAGCACCAGCAGCAGGGCCACCGCGGCGGCCGGCAGGACAAGATTGAGCAGGTGGTTCGCCAGCAGGTAAAAGGTCATGCGCGTAGGGATAGTTAAAAACTCGCCTGGCTTCAGAGCAAATCCAAAACAAGCTTCAAAACGGCCAAAAAAAGGACTATCAGGGCGATTGTCCGGCCTTTGTACCGTCCTGACCGCTTCAATTTTATAATCGGAGGATGTCAGTCTGGGCCCTTGGGCTAAACCACAACACCGCACCGCTCGATTTGCGCGGCCGGTTCGCCTACGCCCTGGACCAGGTCGAGCCCACTTTGCGCGGTTTGCGCGAGTCGCTGGCCCGCCAGCCCGAGGCCACGCTGCTCTCTACCTGCAATCGCACTGAGATTTACTGCGCTGGCGAAAAGAACGACCTGGACCACACGCTGGACTGGCTGGCGCACAGTGGCGGCGTCTCGCCCGCCTTGCTGCGCTCACATGCCTATACCCTGCACGACGATGCAGCGGCCCGTCATGCTTTTCGCGTGGCCAGCGGGCTCGATTCCATGGTGCTGGGCGAGCCCCAGATTTTGGGCCAGATGAAGGACGCCGTGCGCGCCGCCGAAGACGCGGGCGCCATGGGCACCACCTTGCACCAGCTGTTCCAGCGCTCCTTTGCCGTGGCCAAGGAAGTGCGCAGCAGCACCGAAATCGGCGCGCACAGCATCAGCATGGCGGCGGCCAGCGTGCGGCTGGCCGGCCAGCTGTTTGAAGACCTCGGCGACATCAAGGTGCTGTTTGTCGGCGCCGGCGAGATGATTGACCTCGCGGCTACCCACTTCGCCGCCAAAAACCCCAAAGCCATGGCCATCGCCAACCGCACGCTGGAGCGCGGCGAGAAGCTGGCCGGCCGCTTCGGCGCCGAAGTGATGCGCCTGGCCGATTTGCCCAGCCGCCTGCATGAGTTCGACGCCGTGATCAGCTGCACCGCCAGTACGCTCCCCATCATCGGCCTGGGCGCGGTCGAGCGCGCCGTCAAGCTGCGCAAACATCGCCCGATGTTCATGGTCGACCTGGCCGTGCCGCGCGACATCGAACCCGAAGTCAAGGCCCTGCCCGACATCTACCTCTACACGGTGGACGACCTGGCCCACGTGGTGCAGACCGGCAAGGACAGCCGCAAGGCCGCCGTGGCGCAAGCCGAGGTCATCATCGACGCGGGCGTGCAGAACTTCATGCACTGGCTGGGCCAGCGCCGCAGCGTGCCGCTGATCCAGCAGCTCAATGCGCAGACCGACGAGTGGCGCGCTGCCGAAATCGTGCGGGCCAAAAAGCTGCTGGCCCGGGGCGAGCCCATCGACACGGTGCTGGACGCGCTGACCCGCGGCCTCACCCAGAAAATGCTGCACGGCGCGCTGGCCGAGCTGCATGCGGGCGACGCCAACAGCCGCGAAGCCACGGCACAGACCGTATCCAGGCTGTTTTTGCGCGGCCAGCTGCCCAAAATCCAGTCCGACGACAAAGAGCGTTAGCGGCCGCCAAGGCACTGACTTCCTGTGCCGGCCACAGCCGGTTGCTCCGCTGACGGAGCGTCGTTGTTGACGGCCTTCCGGCCCCCTTTTTCCAGTCCTCCATTCCCATGAAACCTTTTCTTCGCCAAACCCTGGACCGCCAGCTGCTGCGGCTGCACGAGCTGGACGCGCTGCTGTCTGCCAGCGACGTGGTCAGCGACCTGGACCGCTTCCGTTCGCTGACCCGGGAGCACGCCGAAGCCAGCGTGATCGCCGACCAGTACTTGCGGCTCACCAGTCGCGAGGCCGACCTCGGCAGTGCTGAAGGCATGCTGACTGAAGCCAAAGATGACCCGGAAATGGCTGCGATGGCGGAGGAAGAAATCGCCGCCGCCAAAGCCGATATCGCGAAGATCGACGAGGCCCTGCAGCTGATGTTGATTCCGAAGGACCCGGACGACGCGCGCGCGGCTTTCATCGAAATCCGTGCCGGCACCGGCGGTGATGAATCAGCGCTGTTCGCCGGTGACCTGTTCCGGATGTACACCCGCTTTGCCGAACGCAACCGCTGGCAGGTGGAAATCATCAGTGAATCCTCCAGCGAACTGGGCGGCTACAAGGAGGTCGTGCTGCGCATTGACGGCGCCACGGACGCCCTGGGCGTCGGTGTGTACGGCAAGCTGCGATTTGAGTCAGGCGGCCACCGCGTACAGCGCGTGCCCGCCACCGAAACGCAAGGTCGCATCCACACCAGCGCCTGCACGGTGGCCGTGATGCCGGAGCCGGACGAAGCCGTAGCCATCCAGATCAACCCGGCCGACCTGCGTATTGACACGTACCGCGCCAGTGGTGCCGGCGGCCAGCACATCAACAAGACGGATTCGGCCGTGCGCATCACGCACATTCCGACCGGCATCGTGGCGGAATGCCAGGAAGGCCGGAGCCAGCACAGCAACAAGGCCCAGGCGCTCAAGGTACTCACCGCACGCATCCACGAAAAAGACCGCTCCGAGCGCGCCGCCAAAGATGCCGCCCTGCGCAAGGGGCTGGTGGGCACAGGCGACCGCAGCGACCGCATCCGCACCTACAACTTCCCGCAGGGGCGGTTGACCGACCACCGCATCAACCTGACGCTGTACAAGCTTCTGGCCATCATGGAAGGCGACCTGGGCGATGTGGTCACGGCCCTGCAGGTGGCGCGCGGCGCCGAGCTGCTGGCGGAGCTTGAGACCGCCAACAATGGCGCCTGAACATCAGCAGTTGAGCAACAAAAAGGCCTCCAGCCCAATCAGGATGTGCGCAAGCAGCTACTATTTTCATAGCACTTCAAGGGGGTTCAGTTGAGCGGGCTTACCTGCGCGCAAGCCCTGGCTGCCGCCCAGGCATTGGGGCTGGACCGCCTGGATGCCCAGTTGTTGTTGTTGCATGCGCTGGGCAAACCGGAGCATGCCCGCGCCTGGCTGCTGGCCCACGATACGGACGAGCTGGCAGAAGATGCCGCGCAGCGTTTCCAGGCGCTGTGCCTGCGCCGCGCCAGCGGAGAACCGCTGGCTTACATCGTGGGCAGCAAGGAGTTTTTCGGCCTGACGCTTCAGGTGGATGCCCGTGTGCTGGTACCGCGCCCCGACACCGAAACGCTGGTGAGCTGGGCGCTTGAGCTGCTGCAGGTGCCCGGCGCACCGGCCGACCCGCGAATTCTGGACCTTGGCACGGGCAGCGGGGCCATTGCCCTGGCCATTGCCCACAGCCTGCCCAAGACGGGCCGACAGGGCCGCGTGACGGCGGTGGATGCGAGTGCGGACTCGCTGGATGTCGCCCGGGATAATGCGACCCGCCTGAACCTGGAGATCGATTTCATTCAAAGTCACTGGCTGCAGGAAGTTAGCGGACACTTTCACCTGATCGCCAGCAATCCGCCTTACATTGCCAGCGCTGACCCACATCTGGCTGCCCTGATTCACGAGCCCCTGGCCGCCCTGACTGCCGGCCCGGACGGGCTGGAGGACATCCGGGAGATCACCCGGAAGGCGCCCGCCAGCCTGCTGCCAGGCGGCTGGCTGTTGCTGGAGCATGGCTACGACCAGGCAGAAGCCGTGCGGTCACTGCTGGCGCAAGAGGGCTTTGTACAGGTTCAGAGCCGGCGCGACCTGGCGGGCATCGAACGCTGTTCTGGCGGGCTGTGGCCGGGCGAACGATGAATCCACACGGGAAATCAAACGGCAGGATAATCGGGAGGTTGAATTCTGGTTTCCAGATTCCATGTATTTGAAACAGCCTCGCCGAAACGCGTTTTTCGGCCCGGTACAGGCGCTTCGGCCCACACCCCAAAAGGATTCACCATGAGCACGACAGACCCTACCCAGCAACGCATCGCCGAAATCGTCAAATCGAGCGATGTGGTCCTTTTCATGAAAGGCACGGCCCAATTCCCGATGTGCGGTTTTTCCGGCCGTGCCATCCAGGTGCTGAAGGCCTGCGGCGTGAACAAGCCCGCCACCGTGAACGTGCTGGAAGACGAGGAAATCCGCCACGGCATCAAGGAGTTCAGCAACTGGCCGACCATTCCACAGCTCTACGTGAAAGGCGAGTTCATCGGCGGCTCGGACATCATGATGGAGATGTACCAGAACGGCGAGCTGCAACAGGTGCTGGGAACCCCCACCACCAACTGAGCGTTGCAGGCGTTGTGCCGGCTTTGCACCGGCGCCATCGATGGATCAGCGCGTGTAGCCCGCGCAGGCGCCTGCATCTACCGCGCCCTTGCATTCGCGTTTGAGCCGGGCATCGCGCTGGCCGGGTGTCTCGCCGGACCCTGAGATGAATTTGACTTTGCCGCCTGAATTTACCGCACCGGATTGAGCGGCGGTCTTCTTGGTTTTTTTGGCCTTGGCGGGCTTTACCCCATCCTGGGCCGATTGAGCCTGCACATTACCGCCCAGCAGCGCCATGGCCAAGACGGCAGCCAGCGCATTGCAAAAATTCCTGTTCATACTTTTTCCTCCCTTTTTATTCTTTCGCAAACGCAGGTGACACCGCGTTTCGCCTCAAGCTTTATTGCAGCTTGGGGTCGCCAAATTGTTCATCATCAGGTGGCACATCCGCCGGCAGGCGGAACCCTTCGCTGGCCCAGGCGCCCAAGTCTATGTTCTTGCAACGCTCGCTGCAAAATGGGCGAAAAGGGTTGCTGGGTGCGTAAATGCTTTCACCGCCGCAGCCCGGGCATACGACCCGTTTGAGGGGCGGGGAATCGTTCTTCATCGCAGGCATGTTTGTAGACAGGTCTGGGGATCAATCGGGTGTGATGGCGGGGAGGCTGCAAGTCCTGAAATCAGGAGCAAAGCGTCAGCTCAAACGCAGAATCTTCGGTGCTGGCGTGCAGCCGGTCGTCACTGCCGTGACGCATGAGGCGCACCGACACAATCAGCCGGTTACCGCTGATTTCGGGAATCAGCCCCAGAGCCGGGTCTATCCGCAGGCGCAACAGCTGGAAGGTACGCCCCTGCGGCAACGTCTGCTGGTATTGCCCGCCGGGCGCCACCACTTTTTGAGGCGCCCCGGAGTCACGCAACAGCGTTAGCAGTACACGTATGGATTCGGCCAGCGGCACCAGCGGTGTGATCCAGCGCTGCAGGTCTTGCTGGCGTGTTTCGGTGTCCAGGTGTTGCCATGCATAGTAGGCCGGCAAATCAAACTCACAGGTCCCGCCCGGGATGCCGACACGGCTGCGAATGCTCATCAGCCAGTCGTTTTCCGTCAGGGAATGACCGGCTTTGCCCGGCAGGTTGTTCAAGGCGGAAAAACAGCCCTCAAGCTGGCCGGTCACCTCGTCCAGAACGGCTTCGGAAATGGCCGGGTTGCCGCGGTAGCCGTTGAGGACATGTTTTTGCTTCTCAAGGTCCTTGAGCACGTCGGTCTTCAGGTCGGCCCGCGCGCCGACATCCATGATTTCAAAAATGGTCGTGATCGCGTAATGATGATCCGTCGGGCTCTCACGCTCCACCAGTTCACCGAGACGGCGAAACAGGTGCTCAAGTCGCAGGTAAGTGCGTATTCGTTCGTGAAAAGGATACTCGTAAAGGATCACAGCGCTAGATTTCGTCAGCTTTGAATGAGGAGGTTTGTTTGCGCATCATAGCCCGAAGCGCCTGGCAAGCTGTCGGACCAGGGCTTCCAGGCTCGCCAGAGACAAGCCATCGTTATAGAGGCATATGTCAGCCGCAGACAGGCGCTGCGCGCGGCTTGCCTGGCCAGCCATGATTTTCTCCACAACCTCCCGTGGCCAGCCGTTTCGGGTCATCACGCGGTCAATCTGGGTCACCTCGCTGCAATCCACAACCAGAACCTGGTCAAGCTGCTGTCGCCATCGTCCCGACTCCACCAGCAACGGGACGTCAAAAATGACACAAGCACTGCCGCCCGCGACCGCCTGCTCGTATTGATGCAGGGTTTCCCGGCTTACCCAGGGGTGCACGATGGACTCGAGCCTGCGCCGTGCAGACGGGTCGTCAAAGACCAGCTGCCGCATCCGTTCCCTGTGCATGGCGCCTTCGGGGGTGATCAGTTCTCCGCCGAACAGCGCTGCAATTTCCGGCACAGCCGCCCCACCGGCTGCCGTGACCGCACGGGAGATGGCATCAGCATCCACCAACGCCGCGCCGTGAGCAACCAGAATACCGGCAAGCGTGCTTTTACCGCTGCCTATGCCACCGGTCAGTCCAATACGCAGGGCTGCACGGGACATGGCATCACAAGCCCACAAATCGCAAAATGGATTGCGGCCCAAAAATCATGGCCGTGAAACCCGCACCGGCCAGGAAAGGTCCAAAGGGCACATAACCGCCCTCGCGCAAGCCGGTGGAGAACTTCAACGCAATACCTATGACAGCACCAATCACCGAAGCCATCAGGATCATGGGAACCAGCGCAGGCCAGCCGAACCAGGCACCGAGTGCGGCGAAAAGCTTGAAGTCGCCATAGCCCATGCCCTCCTTGCCGGTGGCCAGTTTGAAGGCCCAGTACACGAGCCATAGAGACAGGTAGCCAGCGACGGCACCCCATAAGGCCGTTGGCAGGCTAACCGAAGGGTTCCACTGCAGGGCGGCAACGATCAGGCCGGCCCACAGCAAAGGCAAGGTGATATCGTCCGGCAGCAGCGTGGTGTCCCAGTCGATCATCGCCAGGGCCAGCAGTGCGGCCGAAAAGCCGCACCAGCCCAGCGCAGTCAGCGACCAGCCCCAACGCCACACACAAAAGAAGAACAAGGCGCCCGTCACTGCCTCCACGACGGGGTAGCGCATACCGTAGGGCGAGCCGCATACCGAACACTTGCCTCGCAGGAACACATAACTGACCACCGGAATGTTCTCGTACCAGCGGATGGCATGGCCGCAACTGGAGCACCGTGAGCGTGGCACCAGCAGATTGAACTTGTCGGAAGGTTCTGCTGCATGCCCAGCCAGTTCCGCGCATTCCTGCGCCCACTGCCGCTCCATCATTTTGGGGAGGCGGTAAATCACAACATTCAGGAAACTGCCAATCAGCAGGCCCAGGATGCCGGCCAGCGACGCATCAAACGCCGGGCCCATACCCGTACCCATCAAACGACTTGACCCAGCTTGAAAATGGGCAGGTACATCGATACCACGATGCCGCCAATAAGGGTACCCAAAAACACAATGATGATGGGCTCCATCAGGCTCGAAAGGCCGGCCACCATCTCGTCGACTTCCGCCTCATAAAAGTCGGCGGCCTTACCGAGCATGTGATCGACGGAGCCGGATTCCTCACCAATGGCGCACATCTGCAACACCATGGTCGGGAACAGATTCGCATTGCCCATCGCGGCGGTCAGGCTGGTGCCCGTGGAGACTTCCTGCTGGATTTTTTCGGTGGCATCGGCATAGAGGGAGTTACCAGACGCTCCACCGACGGAATCCAGCGCTTCAACCAATGGAACGCCGGCGGCAAACATGGTGGACAAGGTACGGGTCCATCGGGCAATGCACGATTTTTCAATCAGGGAGCCAAAGACAGGCACCTTGAGCAAGGCTCTGTCCATGAACTTCTGCATTTTTTCGTTGCGCTTCCAGGCCTGGAAGAAAAAGTAAAGGCCACCACCGATGCCGCCAAAAATGAGCCACCAATAGGCTACGAAGAATTCACTAACGGCAATCACAAACAGCGTTGGTGCCGGCAAGTCAGCGCCAAAAGATTTAAACACTTCCTTGAAAGCCGGGATCACAAAAATCATGATGACCGCGACCACCACAAAGGCCACAATCACCACCGAAATGGGATACATCAGGGCCGACTTGATTTTCGATTTGATGGCTTCCGTTTTCTCCATGTAGACCGCAAGGCGGTCCAGCAGGGATTCCAGAATACCTGCAGCTTCACCGGCCTCGACCAGATTGCAGTACAGCGCATTGAAATACATCGGGTATTTGCGAAAAGCCGCGCTCAAGGAGGTACCGGTTTCCACGTCAGTGCGCACATCGTTGAGAAGCTTGGTGACGCTGGCGTTCGGATTGCCGCGACCCACAATATCAAACGACTGCAAAAGCGGAACGCCCGCTTTCATCATCGTAGCCAGCTGGCGGGTAAAGATAGCGATATCCCTCGGCCTGATCTTCTTGCCGGAGCGCATGCTGCGCTTTTTGATCTTGGTGGGCAAAACGCCCTGGCGGCGCAGGGAAGCCTTGACCTGGTTTTCTCCGGCGGCCCGGGTTTCGCCCCGAACCTGTTTGCCGCCGCGGTCTTTGCCCTCCCACTCAAAAACAAATTCCTTGACGCCTTTGACAGATGCTGCAGTTGCCATGATGGTTTTCTCGTTTTATCGATGGCCCAAGCCACCTTTCGCTACAGACGCCGATTAATCAGCACTTTGCGTGAGCAAATTTAAACATTCGTGCAACCCAAAACCTCTTCCAGTGAGGTCATTCCGAGTTTAACTTTTTGCAATCCGGACTGGCGCAGGCTTCGGACCCCTTCGAGTTCAGCCTGCGCAGCGATTTCAAGCGCACTTCCGTCGCGAAGGACAATACGCTGGATTTCCTCGGAAATCGGCATCACCTGATAAATACCGACACGCCCCTTGTAACCATTTGTGCACATGGAGCAACCCACAGGCCGATACGGCGTCCACGAGCCGTCGACGTCATCCTCTTTGAAACCGGCCTCCAGCAATGTCTCGCGAGGGATATCAGCAGGAGACTTGCAGTTGGGGCAAAGCCGGCGCGCAAGGCGCTGGGCCGTGATCAGGATCACGCTTGAGGCAATATTAAAAGGAGCAATGCCCATGTTGCGCATACGCGTCAACGTGGTGGGTGCGTCGTTCGTATGCAGCGTGGACATGACCATGTGGCCGGTCTGCGCGGCCTTGATGGCGATATCAGCCGTTTCAAGATCGCGAATCTCACCGACCATGATGATGTCCGGATCCTGCCGCAAAAAGGCTTTGAGCGCGACAGAAAAAGTCATGCCGGCCTTGTCATTCATGCTGACTTGGTTGACACCGGGCAATGTGATTTCGGCGGGATCCTCAGCGGTGGCAATGTTGACACCCGGCTTGTTCAGAATATTCAGGCAGGTGTACAGCGACACGGTTTTACCGGAACCCGTGGGCCCCGTCACCAGCACCATGCCGTAGGGTCGCTGAATGGCGGCCATCAGGCGCTCTTTTTCAATCGTTTCATACCCCAGTGCATCAATGCCCAGCTTGGCGCTGCTCGGATCCAGAATACGGATAACGATTTTTTCGCCATACATGGTCGGCAAGGTGCTCACCCGGAAATCGATGACCCGGTCGGGGCCGATCTTGAGTTTCATTTTGCCGTCTTGCGGTACGCGTTTTTCCGAGATATCCAGCTTGGAGATAACCTTGATGCGCGCGGCGAGCTTTTCCTTGATGGCGACCGGTGGTGACGCGATTTCGCGCAATTCGCCGTCCACCCGGAAGCGCACCCTGTAGGTATGCTCAAACGGCTCGAAATGCAGGTCGGAAGCGCGCATGCTGAAAGCATCAAGCAGCATCTTCTGGAGAAATTTGACAACCGGAGCGTCCTCAACTTCGGAGACACCCGCTTCATCTTCGGTTGCGCCAGAATCCACACTGGTTTCATCAAACTCAAAGTCATCGCCGATGATGCTTTCCATCGCCTCAGAGGCGCTGGTGTTGGATACTTCCGACAGCTTGGACAGCTTGTCGTATTCGGCGATGACCCAGTCGACCCCCATCTGGGTGGAAAACTTGATTTTTTCGGCCGCCTCCTGGTCAGATGGATCTGCCGTTGCAACAATCAGCCGGTTATTGCGTTTGCTCAGAACAACGATACGGTACGTTGCACAGATTTTGGAATCGAGCAGTCCCTTGGGCAGGCGCTGTATGTCTATGGCGTCCAGGTCAAGCAAAGGCGCCGCGAAGGCGGTCGACATGGTGTGCGCCAAGTCAGACGCGGAAACCGCTCCGGAGCCCGTCAGTTCGGCGATGAAGCTGGTGCGCCCCGTTTGGGCTTTGCGAAAGATGTCTTCAGCAGCCTTTTGACCCAGCTTCCCCGCAACCACCAAGGCCCGACCCAGACCTGGCAATGCCATGGATGGTGGTTGGTTAATAGCAGTGTCGACAGCGGCCATGGATTCTCTGGATAGGCTTAAATAGGTATCATCGCTTATAGATTACAAGGTGTAAATCGAAAACGCGCCAGAGGCCTGCCCGGCGTTGGAAGTATGCGAAGAAACGCACACATACGGCCAAGGCCAGGATATTTTTGGTCGGGGTGAGAGGATTCGAACCTCCGGCCTCTACGTCCCGAACGTAGCGCTCTACCAGGCTAAGCTACACCCCGATCCGGCAGCCGTCAGAAACGCCTTTCCAGCAATTGGGAGGCCAGCTGCATCAGGGCATTACTGTAAATGTTTTGGGGCAGGGCCTGCAAGGCATTCAGCGCGCGCTGTGCTTCTACAGCCGCAGCATCCCGGGTGGCCTGCAGCGCTCCGGTCTGTTGCACGATGGCGATGATCTGTGTCATCTGGTCCGTGCCACCCGTCTCAATTGCCTGCCGGATGGTCGTACGCTCAGCCCCGGTACCTCGCTGCATGGCGATGATCAGCGGAAGTGTCGCCTTGCCTTCGCGTAAATCGTCGCCCAGGTTCTTCCCCATCTCAGACACATCCCCGTCGTAGTCCAGCACGTCGTCGATCACCTGGAATGCGGTGCCCAGTGCCTGGCCGTAGTCTGCGCAGCTTTGCTCAATGGCTGGCGGCGACTGGGCCAGCAAGGCCGCCAGGCGGGCGCTGGCTTCGAACAGCTTGGCCGTCTTGGAGCGGATCACCCGGAGGTAGCCCTCCTCCGACAGTGTCGCGTCGTGCATGTTCATAAGTTGCAGCACCTCGCCCTCGGCGATCACGTTGGTTGCCTCGGCAAGGGTTTGCATGACACGCATATCGCCAGCTTCGACCATCATCTGGAAGGCCCGGGAATACAGAAAATCACCCACCAGAACGCTGGCAGGGTTGCCAAAGGCTTCGTTGGCGGTTGCTCGCCCGCGGCGCAACGTGGACTCGTCCACCACATCATCATGCAGAAGCGTTGCGGTATGGATGAACTCGACGACGGCGGCGAGGTTGTAGCGCTGAGCCTCTTTGTATCCCAAAGCGCCGCACATCAAAAGCAACAGAGCCGGCCGCAACCGCTTGCCGCCGGCCGCAACGATGTACCGGGAGACCTGGCTTACAAGGGGCACCTCGGACTTCAGGCGAAGCTCGATGACGGCGTCCATTCCCCGCATGTCGTCTGCAATCAGGGCGAGGGCTGCGGCGGTGCTTGAAGAATTGGCAGACAAAAGGCGGATCCAGACGTAAGTTTGGGCAGATTATAGGAAGACCCCCGCCCGCCATACCCGGCCCTGTCCCCACATTCGGCCCGAAAAAGCCCGGAAAACGGGCGGCTGGCCAATTTTGGCCCGGCATGCTAGAATATTGGGCTCTGCGGAAATCCGTCTGCAGAACTCAATAAAGAGGTCTTACATGTACGCGGTCATAAAAACCGGTGGCAAACAATACAAGGTTGCTACTGGAGAAAAAATTAAAGTAGAACAGATTGCTGCGGACGTAGGCCAAGAGATCGTTATTGACCAGGTATTGGCTGTCGGCACCGGCAGCACAATCACGGTTGGTACGCCCTTGGTGTCCGGCGCCACTGTTACAGTCACTGTCCTTTCCCAGGGTAGGCACGACAAGGTTCGCATTTTCAAAATGCGCCGTCGCAAGCACTACCAAAAGCGTCAGGGCCACCGGCAAAACTACACGGAACTGCAAATCGGCGCCATCGCCGGTTGAACAGGGACGTACCAGGAGTAACGAAAAATGGCACAGAAAAAAGGCGGCGGCTCTACGCGAAACGGGCGTGATTCACAGCCCAAAATGCTCGGCGTCAAGAAATTTGGCGGTGAAGTCATTAACGCAGGCAGCATCATCGTGCGCCAGCGCGGCACCAAGTTCCACCCAGGCGTCAATGTCGGCATCGGCAAGGACCACACGCTGTTCGCGCTGGTTGACGGCTCGGTCTCGTTTTCCATCAAGGGTGCGCTGAACAAGCACACCGTGAATGTGACCCCGGCGTAAGCTGATCACTTCGATAAGTCACTTCGACTGAAACGAAGCCCCGACCTGTCGGGGCTTTTTTGTTTGTAAACTTGATCTCCGGCCCCTGACGCCCCCTGTTTTAACCGCAGCACTCCATCATGAAATTTGTTGACGAAGCCTTTATTGACATTGCCGCAGGCGATGGCGGGAGTGGCTGCGTCTCCTTCAGCCACGAAAAGTACAAGGAGTTCGGCGGCCCAAACGGCGGCGACGGCGGACGCGGCGGTCATGTGTACGCGGTGGCCGACATCAACCTGAACACGCTGGTGGACTTCCGGTTTTCACGCCGCCACGAGGCCCGTAACGGCCAGCATGGCATGGGTTCGGACATGTTCGGCGCCAAGGGCGACGACATCATCCTGAAGATGCCGGTCGGAACCATCCTGACCGATGGCGAAACCGGGGAAGTACTTTACGAATTGCTGGTTCCCGGTGAACAGGTGCTGATCGCCAAGGGCGGCGACGGCGGCTTCGGCAACCTGCGCTTCAAAAGCTCGACCAACCGCGCGCCACGCAGCAAGACACCCGGCTGGCCCGGCGAGCGCAAGAGCCTCAAGCTCGAACTCAAGGTACTGGCCGACGTCGGCTTGCTGGGCATGCCCAATGCCGGCAAGTCCACCTTCATTTCGGCCGTGTCGAACGCGCGCCCGCGCATTGCAGACTACCCTTTCACCACCCTGCATCCCAACCTCGGCGTGGTACGCGTGGGCCCGGAACAAAGCTTCGTGGTGGCCGATCTGCCCGGCCTTATCGAGGGTGCTTCGGAAGGCGCCGGCCTGGGCCACCTGTTCCTCCGGCATCTGCAGCGCACCCGCCTGCTGTTGCATATTGTCGATATGGCGCCTTTCGATGAAGGCGTGGACCCGGTGGCGCAAGCCAAGGCAATTGTGGGCGAACTCAAAAAATACGACGAAGCCCTTTACGACAAACCACGCTGGCTCGTCCTCAACAAGCTCGACATGGTGGACAAGGACAAACGTGCCGCGCTGGTGAAGGATTTCGTCAAGCGCTTCAAGTTCAAGGGCCCCGTCTTCGAAATCTCGGCCTTGACGCGCGAGGGTTGCGAGCAGCTGGTCAAAACCATTTACCAGCACGTCAAGCAAGTCCAGAAAAGCGAGCAGCCGGTGGAAGAGGTTGATCCGCGATTTGCCGAACTGCCGCCGGAATCCCCGTAACGGCCTTTCCCCGCTGATTTCCGGGCAAACGCCGCCGGCATTTGCTATATAAACGATAGCTGCTTGCGCCCGCCCTGATTGGGCTAGAGCCCTAAAATACACTTAAATGCAAGAACAAACCGGCTCCTTGGTCCTGCGCAACGCCAAACGCATCGTGGTGAAGGTGGGCTCCAGCCTGGTCACCAACGAAGGGCGCGGGCTGGATTCCGTGGCCATCGGCCAGTGGTGCGAGCAGCTGGCAGCCCTCGTGAAGGACGGCCGGGAGGTCATCATGGTCAGCAGCGGCGCCATTGCCGAGGGCATGAAACGCCTCGGCTGGGCAACGCGGCCCAAGGCCATCCATGAGCTGCAGGCCGCCGCCGCCGTGGGCCAGATGGGTCTGGTACAGGTTTATGAAACCAAGCTGCGCGAAAACGGCATCGGCAGCGCCCAGGTCCTGCTGACGCACGCCGATCTGGCAGACCGCGAACGCTACCTCAATGCGCGCTCCACCCTGCTGGCGCTGTTGCAGCTTGGCGTGGTGCCTGTCATCAATGAAAACGACACCGTCGTCAATGACGAGATCAAGTTTGGCGACAACGACACGCTGGGCGCACTGGTCGCCAACCTGGTGGAAGCCGACGCGCTGGTCATCCTCACAGACCAGCGCGGCCTCTACACCGCCGATCCGCGCAAGGACCCGGCCGCGCAGTTTGTGCATGAGGCCAAGGCCGGCGACGCAGCGCTGGAGACCATGGCGGGAGGCGCAGGTTCCAGCATCGGCAAGGGCGGCATGATCACCAAGATCCTGGCCGCCAAACGCGCCGCGGGCTCAGGCGCATCGACAGTTATCGCCTGGGGCCGCGAGCCGCAAGCACTGGTCCGGCTGACCCGAGGCGAGCCCATCGGCACGCTGCTGGTGGCGCAAACCCAGAAGATGCAGGCACGCAAACAATGGATGGCCGATCACCTGCAAATGCGGGGCTCAGTCACGGTGGACGCAGGCGCCGTGGGCAAGGTGCGCGATGAGGGCAAAAGCCTGCTGCCCATCGGCATGACGGCCGTTCAGGGGGAGTTTTCGCGCGGCGATGTCATCGCCATCAGGGACCCCGGAGGCGCCGAGATCGCGCGCGGCCTGGCCAATTATTCGAGCGCCGAAGCCCGCATGATCTGCCGCAAGGCATCGTCAGAGTTCGAAAAACTGCTGGGCTACACCGGCGAGCCCGAGATGGTTCACCGCACCAACCTGGTATTGACCCGCTAGGCTTTGCCGGCTGCGGCCCTGCTTCCTGTGCCTTATTCCCGGGTCCTGAAGTTCGGGTTCTTCAGCCGCGACACCATCAGGTCCACTGTTTGCACAGGTGCCGCGCTGTCGCAGGCGCCGGCCCTGGCCAAACGAAAGGCATGCTTGGACGGCATGTTGCCGAACACCGACTTCCATTCGGGCTTGCTGACGTTGGTCCATTTGCCGTCTGAATAACGGGCGTATGTCTTGAATTCGCCGGTGCTGCAGCGTATGCCTTCGTACATCACATTGCGCGCGCCGCTGGCATTGGAGGCCACGATCACGTAGCGCACGACGCTGTCCTTGTTCGAAATCTGGATGGTCGCAGGGTCCACACCGTACACCAGCTGGGAATTGGGCGACACCTCAAACGTGACGAGTTTGGTGAGGTCGAAGGCCGGCGGCGCCGAGACGCTGTCTTCTTTCCACTCTTCGGGATCTTCCAGCGGGGCGACGGCCCACGATGTACAGCTGATGCCCAGCAAAAGTGCGGCGGCCACAAGGGCGGGTTTGAGATTCATGGTTTGGTTGGTTGGCTGTTCGCATCCAGGCTGGTCTGCGGATCGGGTTCAAAAGTGGCGCCGGGCGGCAGTTCGAAAGACGCTCCCAGCCGTGTCATTGGTGCATGAAAGGGCTCGCCAGCGGTCGGTAAACCGCCCTCGCCGGCCTGGCCCGCATGGTCACGCTGATGCAATCCCCCGCGCAAATAACGGTTGCGGTGGTCGGGGCGTTGCTCGAAACGCGCGTCCGTGCGCGGAACGAACCGCGACAGCTCGGTCAGGGCCATTTCGTACACGCCACGCTTGAACTCGACCACCACGTCCAGCGGCACCCAGTAGTCGTTCCAGCGCCAGGCATCGAACTCCGGATGGTCTGTGGCGCGCAGGTTCAAGTCCCAGTCGTGGCCAACCAGTTGCAGCAGGAACCAGATTTGTTTCTGGCCTTTGTAATGTCCGCGCGCATCGCGGCGGATGAACCGGTCAGGCACCTCATAGCGCAACCAGTCTCGGGTTCGGGCCAGCACATTCACATGCTGCGGCATCAGCCCCACTTCTTCATGCAACTCGCGGTACATGGCCTGCTCGGGATTTTCGCCCCGGTCAATGCCACCCTGCGGAAATTGCCACGAGTGGGTACGGATACGTTTGCCCCAAAATACCTGACTTCTCTGGTTGAGCAAGATGATGCCGACGTTGGGCCTAAAGCCGTCCCGGTCAAGCATAATCAAACCTCAATTTTTTAAACTGAGTCCATTATGCACAGCGAAGGCCCCAGCGCCAAGCGCACGGCGGGCTGCAGCACCCCTTTCCCGTTCCCTTTTCGTTCCTTTTTCGACTCTTTTCCATCCTTTTTTCCAACCCCGGAATCCCCGAAAACCGCCCATGAAAGCCTCCCAGTTCTTTATTTCCACCCTCAAGGAAGCGCCTGCCGACGCGGAAGTCGTCAGCCACCAGCTCATGATGCGGGCCGGCATGATCAAGAAACTGGGCGCCGGCGTGTACAACTACATGCCGATGGGCCTGCGCGTGATCCGCAAGGTCGAGGCCATCGTGCGCGAGGAAATGAATCGCGCCGGCGCGATCGAAATGACCATGCCGGTGATCCAGCCGGCCGAACTCTGGCAGGAAACCGGCCGCTTTGAAAAAATGGGCCCCGAGCTGCTGCGCATCAAGGACCGCCACGGCCGCGACTTTGTCGTCCAGCCGACCAGCGAGGAAGTCGTCACCGATGTGATGCGCCAGGACATCAAGAGCTACAAGCAGCTGCCCAAAAACCTGTACCAGATCCAGACCAAGTTCCGCGACGAGCGCCGGCCGCGCTTCGGCCTGATGCGCGGACGCGAGTTCATCATGAAGGATGCCTACAGCTTCGACCGCGACCAGGCCAGCGCCAAGGCCAGCTACCAGGTCATGGCCGCGGCCTACCGCAAGATTTTTGACCGCTTCGGCCTGACCTACCGCGCCGTCGCGGCGGACAGCGGCGCCATTGGCGGTGACCTCAGCGAAGAGTTCCAGGTGATCGCCGCCACCGGCGAAGACGCCATCGTGTATTGCCCCGGCAGCGACTACGCCGCCAACATGGAAAAAGCCGAGGCGCTGGCGCCCCAGGGCGCACGCAAGGCCGCTTCCCAGGCGCTGACCAAAACCGCCACGCCCGGCAAAGCCACCTGCGCCGACGTGGCGGAACTGCTGGGCATCCCGCTCGCTTCCACCGTCAAGTCGCTGGTACTGGCCACCGACCAGATGGATGAAACCGGCAAGGTCATCAAGACGCAGGTCTGGCTGCTGCTGCTGCGCGGCGACCACGACATGAACGAGGTCAAGGTTGGCAAGGTGCCGGGCCTGGCGGACTTTCGCTTTGCCACCCTGCCGGAAATTGAAGACCATTTCGGCTGCAAGCCTGGCTACCTCGGCCCGCTCAACCTGAAGAAACCCGTCAAGCTGGTGGCGGACCGCGAAGTCGCGGCCATGGCCGACTGGGTGTGCGGCGCCAACGAAGTGGACTTCCACACCACCGGCGTCAACTGGGGCCGCGACCTGCCCGAGCCCGAACTGGTGGCCGACATCCGCAACGTGGTTGCGGGCGACCCTTCGCCCGACGGCAAGGGTGCGCTGGTGATTGAGCGCGGCATCGAGGTCGGCCACGTGTTCTACCTCGGCACCAAATACAGCCAGGCCATGAACGCCACCTTCCTCGGTGAAAACGGCAAGCCCCAATTCCTGGAAATGGGTTGCTACGGCATCGGCATCACGCGCCTGCCGGCCGCCGCCATCGAACAAAACCACGACGAGCGCGGCATCATCTGGCCCGACGCGATTGCGCCCTTCACCGTGGTGCTGTGCCCCATCAGCCCCGACCGCTTTCCCGAAGTCGAAGCGGCCGCCAACAAGCTTTACGCGGAACTGCTCGCAGCCGGCGTGGACGTGATCCTGGACGACCGCGGCGAACGGCCCGGCGCCATGTTTGCCGACTGGGAACTGATTGGCGTGCCGCACCGCGTCACCATCGGCGACCGCGGCCTGAAAGACGGCCAGCTCGAATACCAGCACCGGCGCGATGCAGCTTCCAGCAAGATCGACGTTGCCGGCGCCTTTGATTTCCTCAAGGGAAAGCTGGCGCTTTGACGCTCCAATGGTTTCCGTGCGCTCATTGACCCCATTGTTCCCATCCGGTGCCGCCCCGGCCAAGGCGCAGGGACTCTCCAGGCGAAGCTGCCTGCAGGCCCTGCCCATCGCCCTCAGCCCGCTGCTGCTGGCGCAGCAGGCGCATGCCGGCGCGCAGGTTGAAGAGCCGCTGATCGACTCGGTACGCACCGCGCTGAGTTCGGCGATTGCCAACCAGGCGCCGCCCGTGCCCGAGTTCAAGGACACCGAAAGCCGGCTCGCCTACCTGCGCTGGCTGGGCGCCATGAGCGAGCGGCTGAAAAAGAAGAAACCCGAGTGGCAGATCCGCAAGGAGTTTTTGCAGACCGTCTGGTACGAAAGCCGCCGCGCGGGGCTGGACACCACACTGGTGCTGGGCCTGATCCAGGTCGAGAGCAACTTCCGCAAGTTCGCCGTGAGCAACGTCGGCGCGCGCGGCTACATGCAGGTCATGCCTTTCTGGACGCGCGTGATCGGCGACGGCGACCCCTCCAAACTCTTTCACATGCAGACCAACCTGCGCTTTGGCTGCGTGATCCTGCGCCACTACCTGGACCGCGAACGCGGCGACCTCTTCATGGGCCTGGGCCGTTACAACGGATCGCGGGGCAAGTCGCCTTACCCCAATGCCGTGATGGGGGCGAGCAAAGCCTGGGAATATTAGGTACACCCCCGTTCAGGCTCACTGCGTGTAGCCTGCTCCCCCCTCAAGGGGGCGGCGCCTGCGGCCTGGCAGAGCCAGTTCCGCGGCCCCTGCTTGATAAAGCATGGCGCTATCAATTCAATAGCTGCTTGCGCTCGCCTGTATTGGGCTGAGGCGCTATTTGATGCCTGAAAACCGGGTTTTGGCGCCGTTTGGCAGCCGATACACCGGGTCTTGAGGGCATTTTGGTGTCTAAAAAAGGCTTTTGGGCCTCTTTTTACCCATGAATAGTGCCTCTAGCCCAATACAGGCGAGCGCAAGCAGCTATAAATTTAATAGCGGCCGGCTGCCTTGCCAGCAGGGGCCGCGGATCTGGCTCTGCCAGTCCGCAGGCGCCGCCCCTGGAAGGGGGAAGGCGCTACACGCAGTGAGCGTCCGACGGGGTGAACCTGGTTTTTGGCTTTGCCGGGCCGCAGGCGCCGCCCCCTGCAAGGGGGGAGCAGGCTACACGCAGTGAGCCTGAACGGGGGTGTTCTATTTTTCGGCGGCAAACCAGTCCAGCACGGGCACCGTGCCCGGCAGCACTGGTTGCACCGTGACCGGCAGGTTTTGCCAGGCAAAGGACTGGCCTTCGTGCATGTGGAGCTCGCCGGTCCAGTCGAAGACCTTGCAGAAATTGAGGCGGACCAGCGCGTGCGGATAGTCGACCATTTCGACTTTCCAGGGCTGGGCGGCGCCTATGGTGACGCCGATTTCTTCCTGCAGCTCGCGGCGCAAGGCTTCTTCGACGGTTTCACCGGCTTCGAGCTTGCCGCCGGGGAATTCCCAATAACCTTCGTAGACCTTGCCGGGCGGGCGTGAGGTCAGCAGGAAATCGCCATCCGGCCGGATCAGCACGCCGACGGCCACGTCGACCACCTTGCGGTCCACACCGCCCTCGCGCGGGCGCTCGCCGTCAGCGACCAGCACGCTCATGTCGAATGGTCTGGAGCTTGGTCAGATGGGGCCGTCGCCGCCGCGCCCGGCCGCTCATACGCCGCGATGGGCGCAGCCGCCACAGGTCGGCTGGCGCTGTCGCGGCCGGCGTAGTCGCGGGCGAACTGGTAGGCCACGCGGCCGCTGCGCGAGCCGCGCTCCAGCGCCCAGACCAGCGATGCGGGCCTCGCGGCCGCAATTGCGTCAGGGCCCACGCCGAAGGACGACAGCCACTGCGCGACGATGGTCAGGTATTCGTCCTGGGTAAAGGGGTAAAAACTGACCCACAGGCCAAAACGCTCGGACAGCGAAATCTTTTCCTCGACCACCTCACCAGGATGCACCTCACCATCGTCACCGTGCGTATAGGTGAGGTTTTCCGTCATGTACTCAGGCAGCAGGTGGCGCCGGTTGCTGGTCGCGTAGATCAGCACGTTGGGCGTAGCCGCTGCCACGGAACCATCGAGGATGGATTTGAGCGCCTTGTAGCCCGGCTCGCCTTCCTCAAAACTCAGGTCGTCGCAAAAGACGATGAATTTTTCGGGCAGCCCGGACACCACGTCAACGATGTCCGGCAAGTCGGTCAGGTCGGCCTTGTCGACCTCGATCAGCCGCAAGCCGCGCGCCGAGTATTCATTGAGGCAGGCCTTGATCAGCGAAGACTTGCCGGTGCCGCGGGCGCCGGTCAGCAGCACGTTGTTGGCAGGCTTGCCGCTGACAAACTGCTCGGTGTTGCGCCGGATTTTTTCCTTCTGGTCTTCGATTTCCTTGAGGTCGCCGAGGCTCATGTTGCCAATGTGGCGCACCGGCTCCAGCGAGCCGTGGCCGGAGCTGCGCTTGCGGTAGCGGTAGGCAATCGAAGCGCTCCAGTCCGGCGCGGTGAGCGGTTGCGGCAGCACGGATTCAATCCGTGCCATCAGGGACTCGACACGGGTGATCAGGCGTTCAAACTGCTCGTTCATGCTCGGCCGGACTAGCTGCGGTAATCCGCGTTGATTTTGACGTAGTCATAGGAGAGATCGCAGGTCCAGACCGTGTCGGCTGCATCGCCTCGGCCCAGCACCACGCGCACAGTGATCTCGCTTTGCTTCATCACACGCTGGCCGTCAGCCTCGACATAAGCAGGATGGCGGCCACCGTTTTTGGCGACCAGCACGTCGTCCAGGTAGAGGTCGATTTTTGTCTGGTCCAGGTCATCGATACCGGCGTAGCCGACTGCTGCCAGGATGCGGCCGAGGTTGGGGTCGCTGGCGAAGAAGGCGGTTTTCACCAGCGGCGAATGCGCGATCGCATAGGCCACCTTGCGGCACTCTTCGCCGGTCTTGCCGCCTTCGACGGCGACGGTGATGAACTTGGTGGCGCCTTCGCCGTCGCGCACGATGGCTTGGGCCAGCTTGCGGGCAATGTCCAGCATGGCAGCGCGCAGGGCCTTGCCTTCTGCGCTGTCGAGTGAAGTGATGGGCGGGTGCTTCGCCTTGTTGGTGGCCATCACGACGAACGAGTCGTTGGTTGAGGTGTCGCCGTCGACAGTCACGCGGTTGAATGACCCTTCGGCCAGTTCTGTGGCCAGCTGCGCCATGAGCGGCTGGGCAACGCAGGCATCGGTGGCCATGAAGCCCAGCATGGTGGCCATGTTGGGCCGGATCATGCCGGCGCCCTTGCTGATGCCGGTGATGGTGACGTCGGCGCCTGCAATCTTCACGCGCGCGGAGAAAGCCTTGGCGACCGTATCCGTCGTCATGATGGCTTCGGCGGCGTTGCCCCAGTTGTCGGCCTTGGCAGCCTCCAGTGCGGCAGGCAGGCCGGCCGCGATGCGGTCGTTGGGCAGCGGCTCCATGATGACGCCAGTGGAAAACGGCAGGATCTGCTCAGGTGCAATGCCCAGCAGCCGGGCCAGTGCGATGCAGCTGGCGTGCGCGCGGCTCAGGCCGTCGTCGCCGGTGCCGGCGTTGGCATTGCCCGTGTTGATAAGCATGGCGCGTATGCCGGCCGTCTTGCCGTCCTTTTTAGCCAGGTGCTCGCGGCAGATCTGCACGGGCGCCGCACAAAAGCGGTTTTGCGTGAAGACGGCCCCGACCGAGGCGCCCTCGTCAAGCAGCAGCACCGAAAGGTCTTTGCGATTGGCCTTGCGGATGCCCGCTTCGGTGATTCCCCAGCGCACGCCGGGCACAGGGTAAAGGTCCGCGGCGGGCGTGGCAACCAGATTGACGGGCATGTTCCAGGACTCCGGAAAATCAGGGTTAAATCGGCAGTGTTCAGCGCAGCGCGGTGCTCAGTTCAGTCGGCCGTGGCAGTTTTTGTACTTCTTGCCCGAGCCGCAAGGGCAAGGGTCGTTGCGGCCCACACGCGGCACTTCGTCGGCCGGTATGGCCGACGCGCGGCGCTGCGATTCGCTGTCCAGCGTCGTTTCCACCTCACCGGTTTCAGTGGGCGCGGTGTAGGTGACGTTGGTGATGTTCTCGGCCCGGTTTTCCAGTTCCTCGGCGGCCTGCTCCAGCTGTTCGCCCGACTGGACCTTGACCGTCATCAGCACCTTGGTGACCTCGTTCTTCACGCTGTCCAGCAGCTGGCCGAAGAGTTCAAAGGCTTCGCGCTTGTATTCCTGCTTGGGCTGCTTCTGCGCATAGCCGCGCAGGTGAATGCCCTGGCGCAGGTAGTCGAGGGCGCTCAGGTGTTCACGCCAGTGGCTGTCGATGCTCTGCAGCAGGACGATGCGTTCGAACTGCGTGAAGTTTTCTTCGCCGATTTTCTCGACCTTGTCGGCGAATGCGGCGTTGGCCGCGGCAATGACTTTTTCCACGACTTCGTCGTCGGTGATGGCGGTCGCGGCTTCCAGCTCCTGGCGCAGGGGCAACTCGATCTGCCATTCGTCGCGCAGCACGTTCTCGAGCCCGGCGATGTCCCACTGCTCTTCAACGCTTTCAACCGGCACATACTGCCGCGCCAGGTCGGTAAAACAGCCTTCGCGCAGGGAAGCGATTTGCGCCTGCAGGTTGGCCGCATCCATGATGTCGTTGCGCTGCTGGTAAATCACCTTGCGCTGGTCATTGGCTACGTCATCGTATTCCAGCAACTGCTTGCGGATGTCGAAGTTGCGCGCTTCCACCTTGCGCTGGGCCGACTCGATGCTGCGGGTCACAATGCCCGCCTCGATAGCCTCGCCATCGGGCATCTTGAGCCGCTCCATGATGGCCTTGACGCGGTCGCCCGCGAAGATGCGCATCAGCGGGTCGTCCAGGCTCAAATAAAAGCGCGATGAACCGGGGTCGCCCTGGCGGCCCGAACGGCCGCGCAGCTGGTTGTCGATACGGCGCGATTCGTGGCGTTCGGTCGCGATGATGCGCAAGCCGCCCAGGGAGGTAACCTGCTCATGCTCTTCTTTCCAGACCGCGCGCAGACGGGTGATTTCCGCTTCCTGAGCCGCCACATCGAGCGACTCGTCCGTTTCAACCGCTTCAATCAATTTTTCCACATTGCCGCCCAGCACGATGTCGGTGCCGCGGCCCGCCATGTTGGTGGCGATGGTGATCATTTTCGGCCGCCCGGCCTGGGCAATGATGTCAGCTTCGCGGGCATGCTGCTTGGCGTTGAGCACCTGGTGCGGCAGGTTTTCCTTGATCAGCAACTGGTCGATGATTTCGGAGTTCTCAATCGACGTCGTGCCGACCAGCACGGGCTGGCCGCGCTCATAGCATTCACGGATGTCCTTGATCGCAGCTTCGTACTTCTCGCGGGTGGTCTTGTAGACGCGGTCCAGCTGGTCGTCGCGGCGGCTGACGCGATTGGGCGGGATGACCGTGGTTTCGAGGCCGTAGATTTCCTGGAATTCGTAGGCTTCGGTGTCGGCCGTACCGGTCATGCCGGCCAGTTTGCTGTAAAGGCGGAAATAGTTCTGGAAGGTGATGGAGGCCAGCGTCTGGTTCTCAGCCTGGATCTGCACGCCTTCCTTGGCTTCGACAGCCTGGTGCAGGCCGTCGCTCCAGCGGCGGCCCGACATCAGGCGGCCGGTGAATTCGTCAACGATCACGACCTCGCCGTCCTGCACCACATAGTGCTGGTCGCGGTGGTACAGCAGGTTGGCGCGCAGCGCTGCATACAGGTGATGCATCAGCGAAATATTGGCCGGATCGTATAGCGTGGCGCCTTCCGGAATCAGGCCCAGGTTGAACAGCAGGCGCTCGGCGTTCTCATGGCCCTGCTCGGTCAGGAAAACCTGGTGGGTTTTCTCGTCGATGGTGTAGTCGCCGGGCTTGGTCACGCCTTCGCCGGTGCGCGGATCGGCTTCGCCTTCCTGGCGCGTCAGCAAGGGCACGACCTTGTTCATCGCCAGATACATCTCGGTGTGGTCTTCAGCCTGGCCGCTGATGATGAGCGGCGTGCGCGCTTCGTCGATCAGGATCGAATCGACCTCGTCGACGATGGCGTAGTTCAGGCCGCGCTGCACGCGGTCTGCCACCTCGTAGACCATGTTGTCGCGCAGGTAGTCAAAGCCGTACTCGTTGTTGGTGCCGTAGGTGATGTCGGAGCCGTAGGCCGCCTGCTTTTCCTCGCGCGACATGTTGGGCAGGTTGATGCCTACCGTCAGGCCCAGGAAGTTGTAGAGCTTGCCCATCCAGCGCGCGTCGCGGCTGGCCAGGTAGTCATTGACCGTCACCACATGCACGCCTTTTCCGGTCAGTGCGTTGAGGTAGACCGGCAGCGTGGCGGTGAGGGTCTTGCCCTCGCCGGTGCGCATTTCGGAAATCTTGCCGTTGTGCAGCGACATGCCGCCCAGCAGCTGCACATCAAAGTGACGCATCTTCATGACGCGCTTGCTGCCCTCCCGGACCACGGCAAAAGCCTCAGGAAGAATGGCATCGAGCTCTTCGCCTGCGGCCACCCGGTCTTTGAATTCCTGGGTTTTGGTGCGCAGCTGGTCGTCGCTCAGTTTCTCATACTCGAGTTCCAGCGCATTGATGCGTTCTACGGTTTTGCGGTAGGTTTTGAGCAGGCGGTCGTTGCGGCTGCCGAAAATTTTGGTCAGGATGTTGGAAGCCATAAATGCGAGGCCGCCTTTGACCGCTCCCGCGAGCTAGGCAATGCGGCCGAAATCCCTTTTTGTGTACGGAACCTAGGTGTGGGCGCCAACAGTTACTTCAACTGGGCCCAAACCCCTGATTTTAACTCTGCCAAGGGAGTCGCATGGCCCGTCGCCGTAAAACCGCAGCGGCAAGCCAAAAGCCGTGCACTTGGCACGGCTGCGGCAAGCGCCTAGTGGGGGCGCGGCAACTGGGGAGCCGGCACGGCCGGCCGCGGAGAAACCGCTGCCACCGTGGGCCCGGGCAGTTTTTGCCCTGCGGTCAGGAATTTTTGCGGGTCCTGGAAGACGCCCTGGACCAGCACCTCGAAATGCAGGTGCGGACCGGTGGAACGGCCCGTGGTGCCGACCTCCGCAATCTTCTGGCCGCGCTTGATCAGGTCGCCTTTTTTGACCAGCACGCGGGACGCATGGGCGTAACGTGTGACGAGTTCATTGCCATGGTCGATTTCCACCATGTTGCCGTAGGCGGGGTGGTATTCCTGCGTGACGACCACGCCGCCTGCGGCGGCCAGAATCGCGGTACCGGGCTCGGACGGGAAATCCAGGCCGGTGTGCAAGGCGGAGCGTCCGTTCATCGGGTCAATGCGCCAGCCGAAAGGTGAGCCCAGATTGCCACCGGCCACCGGTTCCTGGGTGGGAACCATCATTTTCTTGATCTTCTGGTCGAAGAGGCGCGACTCCATCACGGTCATGAGGTCCACGCGCTGGTCGGTCAGCTTGTCCAGGTCAGCCAGCGTGGCTTGCAGCTCTTCCATGGTCAGCGAAGGACCCGCCACCAGCACGCCGCCGCGGCCCGGCGTCACCTTGATGTCATTCGGGCTGACCCCTGCCAGGCCCGACACCCGCTCGCCGAGCGCTTCGAGCTGCATCATCTTGGCCTGCATTTCACCAACCCGCCTGGCCATGACGTCGAGGTTTTCGCGCATGAAGCGGTCACGCTGGTCGAATTCGTCCTTGACCATGAGCTTGACCAGCGAGCCAACGACCGGCCAGCCTTCCCGGGCTCCCTTGAGGAATACCCAGTGATAGAGACCGGCAGCCACGAGCATGAGCGCCAGGGCGGCGACAAAGCCGGCCAGCACCAGTTTGGTACCGCTCAAATAAATGGCCCGGCTTTTCGCCAGCCACGCATCCGTGATAATCAAATGCACTTGTCTACCTCTTTTTTTACAGCTTGCACTTGCCAGGCTGCTATCTGCCCATCATGACCACTGACCGGCGCCTGCCCCAGGCGCTTTCCGTTTACCAGGCGGCCGGGAATTCACCTTCCCTGGCACGGCTGACGGAGCTCGTTCAGGAGTCCGGCGAAAGGCTCAAGGCCATTGAATCGCTGCTTCCTGAAGCCCTGCGGCCCGCCGTCAAAGCCGGACCGATTGACGGTGAAACCTGGTGCCTGCTGGTGAACGGCAATGCGGCTGCTGCAAAAATCCGGCAGTTGCTCCCCCTGATCCAGGCGCGCCTTCTCGGCAAAGGTTGGAAGGTTACATCAATTCGGCTCAAGATACTAATAGCCAAAAAGTAGTCGTCCAAACCGGCTCACAGAAGCCTCAATACGTCCTGGCCCGCATGTTGATCACATTGCCCGCTACCAATTTCGTAGCGTATGGTACCCATATGGCATGGGGAAGGCAACAGGAAAGGGGAAATGGTGCCGCTTGTCGGAATCGAACTGACGACCTACCGCTTACAAGGCGGTTGCTCTACCAACTGAGCTAAAGCGGCACAAAGCTATTTTACTTGACCCGTTTCAGTGAAGGCCGTGTGCGCGGCGACTTGGGCGGATCCGGCGGCTCGGAACCGTCATCGCCTTGCGTATCAGCGTTGCTTTCGGGCACCAGCTGCATGATCTTTTCCGGGCCTTCCGCCGGGCTGTGCGGGTGCGCAGCCGGCGCGGCAGCCACCGGAGGTGCGCCATGAGGGTCTTCGGCACCCGCCTCAGCACCGGAAACCGGACCGGCGGAAGCCGCAACCATGGGAAAGGCCATGCCTTGCCCGTTTTCACGGGCATAGATCGCAATCACGTGGCTGATGGGCACCATGATTTCCCGGGCACTGCCGGCAAATCGCGCCTTGAACTCGATGAAATCGTTGCCGAGCTTGAGCGACGAGGTCGCGTCAAAACTGATGTTGAGCACGATCTCGTTGTTCTTGACGTACTCGCGCGGCACCTGCACGGTGTCATCCACCGACACGGCCACATAAGGCGTGAAGCCGTTGTCGGTGCACCACTCGTACAAAGCCCGTATCAAATAAGGGCGGGTCGACGTGGAGTCCAGGGCGTTCATGAATTCGGCCAAGTTAAATCCGAAACAGCGTGTCACACTCTTCGCCAGCCGGGGCCGCGGAACCGGCTTCGCCGGGCCGCAGGCGCAGCGCCCCCTCGGGGGGCAGCGCAGTACGCGAAGCGACAAGCGTGGGGGCCATTACTTTCGCATGACCTTTTCGGACGGCGTCAGTGCTTCGATATAGGCGGGGCGCGAAAAAATGCGTTCCGCATACTTGAGCAGCGGTGCGGCATTTTTCGACAGGTCAATGTCGTAGTAGTCCAGGCGCCACAGCAACGGAGCAATCGCCACGTCCAGCATGGAGAAGTTGTCGCCGAGCATGAACTTGTTTTTCAGGAAGATCGGTGCGAGCTGCGTCAGGCGGTCGCGGATGTGCGAACGGGCTTTTTCAAGCGCCTTTTCGTTGCCTTTGGAGGCGCGCGATTCCAGCGTGCTGACGTGGACGAACAGTTCTTTTTCGAAGTTCAGCAGGAAGAGGCGCACGCGCGCACGGTCAACCGGGTCACCGGGCATGAGTTGCGGGTGCGGAAAGCGCTCGTCGATGTACTCGTTGATGATGTTCGATTCGTACAGGATCAGGTCGCGCTCGACCAGGATAGGTACCTGTCCGTAAGGGTTCATCACATTGATGTCTTCGGGCTTGTTGTACAGGTCAACATCGCGAATCTCGAAATCCATGCCCTTTTCAAACAGCACAAAACGGCAGCGGTGCGAGAAGGGGCAGGTTGTGCCTGAATAAAGGACCATCATGGTGCGGAACTCCTAAATGCAAAGGAGTGGATACATTGAAAGCATCCACTCCAGAAGGTGCCGGGAGCTTAGCCCCGGCGAAAAATTACTTGACGTCTTTCCAGAACGCCGCATTCAGGCGCCAGGCAACAAAGGTCAAGCCGAGAAGGAAAATCAGCACCCAGACGCCGACGCGAATACGGGTGTTCTGGGCCGGCTCGCCCATCCATTGCAGGTAACCCACGAGGTCGCCCATCGCCTGGTCATACTGCAGCGGCGTCATGGTGCCGGGCGTGACCTGCTTCCAGCCCTTGAAGACCGACACCTTGTGGCCGTGCTCTTCTTTTTCGTCGAACACCGGCGCGCGCACACCCTGCAGTTCCCACAGCACATGCGGCATGGCCACACTCGGGAAAGCCAGATTGTTCCAGCCGGTAGCCTTGGTTTCGTCGCGGTAGTAGGTACGCAGGTAGGTGTAAAGATAGTCGGCACCCGTGCCGCCGGCACCCGAGCGCGAACGCGCAATCACGGTCAGGTCGGGCGGATTGCCGCCGAACCAGTCCTTCGCCTGCTTGGGATCAATCGAGGCCTTCATGGTGTCGCCGACCTTTTCGGTCGTGAACAGCAGGTTGTCCTTGATTTGCTGCTCGGTCAGGCCGATGTCTTTCAGGCGGTTAAAACGCATGAAAGCAGCGGAGTGGCAGTTCAGGCAGTAATTGACGAACAGCTTGGCACCGTTTTGCAGGGAGCCCAGGTCGTTCGTATTGTTCGGCGCCTTGTCCCAGGCCATGCCGCCTTCGGAAGCGTGTGCACCAGCAACCAGGCCGAGGGCCGCGATCAGGGAAAAAATCAGTTTTTTCATTGTTGTTATCTCCTGCTTAGTGACCGTGGAAAACGATACGGTCAGGCGGCGTTTTGGGCGTACCCAGGCGGCTCCACCAAGGCATCAAAAGGAAGAAACCAAAATAGAACAGGGTGCCGAGCTGGGACACGCGCTCGCCGATGGCCGATGGCGGCTGGACACCCAGGTAACCGAGCACCAGGAAATTCACGACAAAAATGCCGTAGAGGTATTTGTGCCAGTCAGGGCGGTAGCGGATCGACTTGACCGGGCTGTGGTCCAGCCATGGCAGGAAGAACAGGATGATGACCGCACCACCCATCACGACCACACCCCAGAACTTGGCGTCGATACCCTTGATCATCATGCCCCAGAGCTCGCCCAGGAAAGGCACGCCGGCCAGCGGTTTGGCCAGCGCATCCAGGCCGTGCGCGATACCGGCGCCGGCGGAAGGAATGACCAGGCCGATCCAGTTGGCGATGGAAGGCAGCAGGCCCAGCAGCAAGGCCGCGCCAATGGCAATCACCAGCACCGCCGGTTTGAAGATGCCGGAGAGTTTGCGGGCGGCAAGCACTGCGGCGACGATCGCGATGATGCCCAGCGCACCGGCCATTTCACCGGTGATGGCGCGCAGCATCGAGTAGTAAGGCGTGAAGTACCAGACCGGTGCGATGTGTGCCGGCGTCTTCAGCGGGTCGGCCGGGATGAAGTTGTTGTACTCCAGGAAGTAGCCGCCGAACTCGGGCGCGAAAAAGATGATCGCCGTGAAGATCATCAGGAAGACGCTCACACCAAAGATGTCGTGCACCGTGTAATAAGGGTGGAAGGGAATGCCGTCGAGCGGGTGGCCTGCGGCGTCCTTCGGTGCATTCGGGCCCTTGATTTCAACGCCGTCAGGGTTGTTGGAGCCGACTTCATGCAGTGCGATGATGTGCGCAGCCACCAGGCCCAGCAGCACCAGCGGCACGGCGATGACGTGGAAAGCAAAGAAGCGGTTCAGCGTCGCGTCGCCGACCACATAGTCGCCGCGGATCAGCAGCGCCAGGTCAGGGCCGATGAAAGGGATGGCGGCAAACAGGTTGACGATCACCTGGGCACCCCAGTAGCTCATCTGGCCCCATGGCAGCAGGTAGCCCATGAAGGCCTCGGCCATCAGGCACAGGAAAATCGCGCAGCCGAAGATCCAGACCAGCTCACGCGGCTTGCGGTAGCTGCCGTAGAGCAGGCCGCGGAACATGTGCAGGTAGACCACCACGAAGAAGGCCGAAGCACCGGTGGAGTGCATGTAGCGGATCAGCCAGCCCCAGGGCACGTCGCGCATGATGTATTCGACAGAGCCGAAGGCCAGCGCGGCATCGGGCTTGTAGTTCATCGTCAGGAAGATGCCGGTGACGATCTGGATGACCAGCACCAGCATGGCCAGCGAGCCGAAGACGTACCAGAAGTTGAAGTTCTTCGGTGCGTAGTACTCGCTCATGTGCTCTTTGTAGAGCTTGCTGGCGGGAAACCGGTTGTCGACCCAGTTCATCGCCTTGACGGCGAGCGGGGCATCGGGGGAAATTTCTTTGAATTCAGCCATAACTGATCCTGGTTCGGTGGGATTCTTTGGCAAGCACCTGGTACGCGGCAGAAAGGTCGGCGGGTATCAGGTGCTGGCTACAGGGTCTTGTGAAGGAGCTTGGTTAACGCGGGTTACGGCAAGCGCCTTCAGGCCTTCTTGTCTTCACCAATCAGCAGACGGGTGTCCGAGAGATACATGTGCGGCGGCACTTCCAGGTTGTCCGGCGCGGGCTTGTTCTTGTACACGCGGCCGGCCATGTCGAAGGTGGAGCCATGGCAGGGGCACAGGAAGCCGCCGGCCCAGTCGTTGGGCAGCGAAGGCTGCGCGCCAGGCTGGAACTTGTCGGAAGGCGAGCAGCCCAGGTGCGAGCAGATGCCCACCACCACCAGCGTTTCGGGCTTGATGGAGCGGTTTTCGTTGCGGGCGTATTCAGGGGTCAGTTCGTCGGGCTTGCGCTCGGATTTGGGGTCGGCCAGGAGGGCGTCGACCTTGGGCAGCTCGGCGAGCTGCTCGGGCGTGCGTTTGATGATCCAGACGGGCTTGCCGCGCCATTCCACCGTGATCTTTTCGCCGGGCTTCACACCGGAGATATCGACCTCGACGGCCGCACCGGCAGCCTTGGCTTTTTCGGAGGGCTGGAAAGTGCTGACAAAGGGGATTGCGGTGGCTGCAACGCCTGCGCCGCCTACAGCGCAGGTGGCCACGAGCCAGTTTCTTTTATCTTTATCGACGGGGGCGCCGTGGGGCACACCGTTCGCGCTTGCTTCGCTTGCTTGGGTCATGAGAGTCCTTCAAGAACTGGCTTGAAATAGGCTTGGTGGGAGGCTTAGTGGGGTCAACCCGCAATTGTAGCGGAGCGCGATGTCGTTTTTCAAGGCAGAGGGCCCGGCCCGGGCGGTGGCGGCCCGCATGGCTGGGCTGGAAGTGCCTGTTTTTAAGGCAGTCGGCCGCCTTCGCATACTTTGTTGCAAGCCGCCCCTTCCGCGCCGCCCGAAAACACGGCCAGCCTTCATAATCATTTTTTTCAGAACGCCGGTACGGCCGGCAACCGCTGCCAATAACAGGAGAGACTCATGGGAATGATGCAGGAATTCAAGGAATTTGCCGTCAAGGGCAATGTGATCGATCTGGCCGTAGGCGTGATCATTGGCGCCGCTTTCGGCAAGATCGTCGACGCCGTGGTGAGCGACCTGATCATGCCGCTGGTGGGCCTGGTCTTCGGCAAGCTGGACTTTTCCAGCATGTACGTATTGCTTGGCACCGTGCCGCCGGGCACCGACATGTCGCTTGAAGCCCTCAAAAAAGCCGGCGTCCCGGTCTTTGCCTACGGCCACTTCCTGACGGTGAGCGTCAACTTCGTCATCCTGGCCTTCATCATTTTCCTGATGGTCAAGCAGATCAACCGGCTCAAACGCCACCACGAAGCCGCGCCACCGCCCGCCGCGCCGCCTGAAGACATCGTGCTGCTGCGTGAAATCCGCGACAGTCTAAAAAAGTAAGCACCCCCCTGTGGTCCGCTCACTTCGTGTAGCGGGCCTCTCCCCTGCAGGGGACGGCGCCTTGCGGCTGGCAAAGCCAGACCGCGGCCCTCGCTTGAAAGATATCTACCCCCCTGTTGCCCGCTCACTTCGTGTAGCGGGCCTCTCCCCTACAGGGGACGGCGCCTTGCGGCTGGCAAAGCCAGACCGCGGCCCCCGCTTGCGAAGAGACGGTGCTTGCTATTGATTCAATAGCTGCTAGCGCAGACTGCTATTGGGTCAGAGCCCGATTTCGCTTGATTTTTAGCCGACAACAAGCTGGCGCGCCATGCGAACAGCCGCCAGCAAGCTGGATGCGTCCGCGCGCCCCGTGCCGGCGATGTCAAACGCCGTGCCGTGGTCTGGGCTCGTGCGCACCAGCGGGAGGCCCAGCGTCACATTCACGCCCTGCTCCACGCCCAGGTACTTGACCGGGATCAGCCCCTGGTCGTGGTACATCGCCACCACCACGTCAAACTCGCCGGGCTTGCCGGCGGCATGGCGCGCGCGCATGAATACCGTGTCGGGTGCGAAGGGACCGCTCACATCCAGCCCTTCTGCGCGGGCGGTAGCGATGGCCGGCGCGATGATGGCCTGCTCTTCGCTGCCGAACAGTCCGCCTTCACCGGCGTGCGGATTCAGCCCCGCCACCGCGATGCGCGGTGCCCGGCCCAGGCTGGCAGCCACTGCGCGATGGGTGATGCGCAAGGTCTGCAACACGTTGTCAAAGGTGACGGCCTCAATGGCGTGCCGCAGTGACATGTGAATGCTCACCAACACGGTCTTGAGTTCGTCGTTGGCCAGCATCATGCGCACCGGCACGTCCGCCGCCGATTTACCCAGAAAAGCGGCAGCTTCAGCCTGGAGCATTTCGGTGTGGCCCGGAAAGGCCGCCGCCCAGCCGCCGGCCGCCGCCAATGCTTCCTTGTGGATGGGCGCTGTCACCATGGCGCACGCCTCACCGGCCAGCACGCTGCGGGCAGCCCAGACGATGCAGTCGGCCGCGGCCTGGCCCGCCTGCGCATTGACCTGGCCGTAAGGCACGGCCTCCAACTCGCATTTTTGCAACACCCCGATGCAATGGGGCGGCACCCCCACCGCATCGGCCAGGGCGTCCAGCCGGGCCACCGGCAGCGCCAGCGGGGACGCTGTCAGCGCGGCAGCGCGGCGCATCGTGGCGACATCACCCACCACGGTGCAGCCCGCCATTTCAACGGGTGCATCGCGAAAAGCTCTGGCGATGATCTCCGGGCCGATGCCGGCGGCGTCACCCATGGTGATGAGCAGCGGCTTGTTCACAAGCCGGGCGCCGCCGCGGTGAATTGCGGCCGCAGGGTGCATTTGGTTACAGGACGGCCCATAATCACAAAGAAACAGGTCAACACACCGGCTGCACAGCGCGGCGCCGGATCAATGAATTCAGGGGGGTCGGTCAGATGCATGCTGGGGGTATTTTGGCGCAAACCACATCGCAGCGGCAGCCCGCCAGCGCACAGGACATCAGCCTGCCATGAATGCTGCCATGCCCGTCCTGATGTCCGACGGTGAAATGATGCTGTGGAGTGCTGCGGCCGGCGCACTTGGCCTGGTGCTGCTGCTGGCCCTGGCCGATGCCCTTTACAGCCGCACCCGCGCTGCCTGGCAGACCCTGGCTTACCTCGTGCTTTGCTGGCTGGTGGTGATGCTGCTGTGCGGCCTGCCCATGGAGCTCTGGCCGGACGGCAAGGAGTCGCTGGGCATTGCGCAACTCCTTGTCGGGCCGGCTTGCGCGTCGATGGGCAGCTTCGGCGCCAGCAAATGGCTGTCGGCCCACCAGCGCGACCACCTGATGAAGGTCAGCCTGCTGACCATCACGCTGGTCTGTATCGCCGGCGGGCCGCTCTGCCTGCTACTGGAGCCGCAGTGGGCCCTGCCCGCCTCGGCAACACTCGCCGTCGTCAATCTTTCCGTGGTGCTGTGGCTGTCGGTGCGCGCCACGCAACTCGGTGACCGGCTGGCCTGGGGCCTGGCGCTGGGCTGCCTGCTGACGCTGCCCGCGCAGATCGGCCTGTACGGCCTGGCGCTGAGCCCCACCCGGTTTTCACTGCCGCTGCAGGCCGGCGTGGCCATGGCAGCCTTGCTCAGTGTGGTCATCACGGCCGCCATGCTGTGGCTGCGCAACCGGCAGACGCGGCAATTGAAGCACGGCGAAGCGTCGGGGCACGACCCGATCACCCAGCTCTATGACGGCGTGGCGATGGTGCAGAAAATCATCCGTGCGCAGCGCCGGCGTCTGCGCACGCGGCGCGACGGCGCGCTGATGGCCGTGCTGCTGTTCGAGCCCGAAGGCCTGCTGCCCCAGATCGGCCAGGCCGGCCTGAACGAAATCTATATCCAGATGGCGCGCCGCATTCAGCGTCACACCGGCGCCGTCAACCCGGCCGGCCGCTACTATGACCGCTGCTTTGTCGTGCTGCTGGAAACCATGCATTCGCCGCGCTGGATACGCACATTGGGCCTGCGCGTGGCTTCCGACCTGCGCCGGCCGATGGACGTGACGGCCCTGGGCGGGGGGCGTGCCCGGATCAAGCCGGACATTGCCGTCGGCATCGTTCATCTGTCGGTCGCCGGCAAGGACGTCGCCCAGCTGCTGCACGAAGCGCAGTCTGTGGCGCAGGCTGCCCGCGCCATGCGCTCCCGCGCCGCGCTGCTGGACCCGGAAACCCGCACCGCCGTGCCGGTGGAGCATGCCGAGCTGGGCTCCAGCTGGCATGCGCTGCGAAACGCCGCGCCGCAAACACCGCTGCGGGCCAAACCCGCCAGTTCCAACACCGGCCGCGCCGGGCGGCAGCGCCACAAGCCGGCCTGATCCTCTCGGGAAAAAGCTTCAGGCCGGGTTGTCGATGTCGATGAACTGGTGGGCAAGGCCCAGCTGCGTGGCAACCTGCGCCGCCACGGCCGGTGCACCGTAGCGCTCGGAGGCGTGGTGCCCGCAGGCAATAAAGACCACGCCCATCTCGCGCGCGTAGTGCGCCTGGGGTTCGGAAATCTCGCCGGTGATGAAGGCGTCGGCGCCTGCGGCAATCGCCGCCTCAAAATACCCCTGCGCGCCGCCCGTGCACCATGCTATGTTTTTAATAGCTGATTGCGCTGATCCTGCTTTGGTTACAACCCGATTAAGTACTTTTTCCAGATGTGTTGCCAGTGCGCCGGCATCTGAAAATTCCCCTCCGTCGACGCGCCCACCGATAAAACCCAGGTCCTGTTCGCCGAACCGCCCCGTCGCCGTGAGGCCCAGTTGCAAGCCCAGCTGGGCGTTATTGCCGAGCTCGGGGTGCGCGTCCAGCGGCAGGTGATAGGCGTAGAGGTTGATGTCGTGCGCCAGCAGCAACGCCAGGCGCTGCTTCATCCAGCCCGTGACGCGGCCGTCCTGGCCACGCCAGAACAGGCCGTGGTGCACAAAGATGGCGTCGGCCTGCGCCGCAATGGCCGCTTCGATCAGCGCCAGGCTGGCGGTAACGCCGGAAACGATCTTGCCGACCGAGGGTTTGCCTTCGACCTGCAGGCCGTTGGGGCCGTAGTCCTTGAAGCGCGCGGGCTGCAAAAGCGTGTCAAAGGCCTGCAGCAAGTCCTGTCGTGTGGTGCTCATGGCCCCATTGTCTCAGGGCGCTGCCTGAGGATGCTCAGCTTTTCTCGAGGCCCAGCAAAGCGTCCTTGAGCATGAAGTCCGCCGGAACGGACCCCAGCCAGATGCCCAGCACCATGCGAAAGAACTCCGCATCACCGACCGCTGCGCCCTGCGGCTGCTCGGCGATGAAAAAGCTGGTGCCCTTGCCCGGCACGAACTCCATCGCGAATGAATCGCCGGGCATCAGCTTGCTGCGGCCCGAGAAGATATCGATCAGCCGGTTGCTCGACACCGAGTGGCGGCTGACAGCGTCGCGGCTTGAGTTGTCGGCCATGCCGCGCAGGAAGAGCCGGCCCAGGTCGGTGCCGGAGACTTCGCGTAGCGCCACAAAGGCCAGGCGTATGGGCGTTCCCAGCTTCATCGCCTCGTCGGCCGACGAGACCTTGCGGCTCGTGTACAGGGCCATGTCATAGACCTTGAAAATGGCCTTGAAGCGGGTGCCGGCGCCGTTGAGCTGCAGTGTGGTGCCCTGCGCCACCACACTGGCCGGAAATTTCGTCGCCGTGGGTGCGGCCAGAACCGGCAATGCCAGTCCCGCCGAACCCGCTGTCAATGCGGCCGCGCCACGCGCGAGCCAGGTCCGCCTTGAACACTGATGCATGTTGTCACCTCCGTTATGGTTGTTGACCGCGGGCGGCGGTTCAGGCTGCCCGCGGCTGCGGCCTTGCGGCAGCCAGGAACATGGTACCGGAGCCAGCCGGCGTGCTTCCTTACAGCGAGCGGGGACCCGAAGCGATAAACTCCATCAGTTGGCGCCGCGCCCCTTCCGGCCCTGTGCCGCCCCGGATTCCCGCCCCCTTTCGTCTTCCGCACCTTCGTACCGGCACGCCGACCCTCACGCCTCATGAAACGCACCTGGCTTCTTTTTTCCCAAACCGTCACCGTCCTGCTGGCGGCCTACTTCGTGGTGGCCACGCTCAAGCCGCAGTGGCTGGACCGCGGCAACATGCCGGGCGTGTCCGTCATCGAGGCCCCGGCCGGCACCGCACCGCGCAGCGGCGGTGCCGGAAGCGGCTTCGCATCGGCGGCCAAAGTTGCCTCGGCAGCGGTGGTCAGCATCAACACCAGCAAGGCCGCTGCCAAAAACCCGCATGCCGAAGACCCGTGGTTCAAGTTTTTCTTCGGCGACCAGAGCCCCAATGAACCGCAGGGCGGACTGGGCAGCGGCGTCATCATCAGCGCCAGCGGCTACATCCTGACCAACAACCACGTGGTGGAAGGCGCCGACGAGATCGAAGTCATCCTCAACGACACGCGCAAGGCAAAAGCACAGGTCATAGGCACCGACCCGGACACCGACCTGGCCATCCTCAAGATCGACCTGGACAAGCTGCCCGTCATCGTGCTGGGCAACTCCGACGCCTTGCAGGTGGGCGACGCCGTGCTGGCCATCGGCAACCCGTTTGGCGTGGGCCAGACGGTCACCGGCGGCATCGTGAGCGCACTGGGGCGCAACCAGCTGGGCATCAACACCTTTGAAAATTTCATCCAGACCGACGCCGCCATCAACCCCGGCAACTCGGGCGGCGCGCTGGTCGACGTGAACGGCAACCTGATGGGCATCAACACCGCGATTTATTCGCGCTCGGGCGGCTCCATGGGCATTGGTTTCGCCATCCCGGTGTCGACTGCCAAGCTGGTGCTCGACGGCATCGTGAAGGACGGCCAGGTCACGCGGGGCTGGATCGGCGTGGAGCCGCAGGACCTCAACCCCGAACTCGCTGAAACATTCGGCCTTCCGGCGGCTGCGGCCAAAGAGGGTGGTGTCATCATCACCGGCGTTCTGCAAAACGGCCCGGCCGCGCAGGCCGGCCTTCTGCCCGGCGACGTGATCACCGCCGTGAACGGCAAGGGCGTACGCAACGTGAGCCAGTTGTTGACCGCTGTGGCAGCCCTCAAGCCCGGCACGCCGGCGCCGTTGACGGTGCTGCGCAAGGACAAGCAGACCGAGATCCCGGTGACGCCCGGCAAGCGCCAGCGGCCCAAGGTGCAGCAGCGCTGACCAGCCGGGGCGCCGTCAGCACGCTGCAATCGTGCATGAAGATGCTACCAAATTAATAGCGACTTGCGCACGGCCACATTGGGCCGTGGCCGTTTTTTTTCCAAAAAGATTTGACGTCCCGTGCATGCGGGAGGGGCTGAGCCGGCGAGCGCCGGCGGAAGTCAGGGTTTGGCTACTTCGGTGTCGCTGTCAGTCTCTGGCACCTTGGTGTGCTTGACGAACAGCAGGGCCGCCAGGATGCCGACCTCATACAGTCCGCCCACCACCATCAGCAGCATGATCATGGAGCCGGCGTCGGGCGGCGTGACCAGGGCGGTGCCAATGGCGGCGATCACCCAGAAATAGCCGCGGTACTGGCGCAGCTGGGCCACGGTGAGTATGCCCATGCGCACCAGCAGGATCACCGCAATCGGCACTTCAAAGGCCAGCCCGAACGCGAGGAACATGCCCAGCACGAAGCTCAGGTATTCCTCGATGTCCGGCGTCGCCGTGATGGACTTGGGCGCAAAGCTCTGGATGAAGGCGAACACCTGGCCAAACACGAAGTAATAACAAAACGCCACGCCGATGAAAAACAGCAGGGTGCTGGAAACCACCAGCGGCATGACCAGTTTTTTCTCATGCGAATACAGGCCCGGTGCGACAAAGGCCCACACCTGGTACAGCACCACCGGCAGCGCGATCATGAAGGCGGCCATGAAGAGGATCTTGATGGGCACCACGAACGGCGTGATCACGCTGATGGCGATCAGCGTGGCGCCCTTGGGAAGCGTGGCCACCAGCGGGGCGGCCATCAGGTCATAGAGTGCGCTGGCGCCGGGGTATACCGCCAGCACGGCGGCCGCAATGCCGATGGCAATCACCGCTTTGATCATCCGGTCGCGCAGCTCCACGAGGTGCTGCACAAAAGGCTGCTCGGTGCCCGCGAGTTCGTCGGGCTTGTCGGTGTGGGGATCGCTCATGAGGGGAATTTGCGCTGGTGGGGCTGCGCGGGGAGGCACGCAAACAGGAAGGAATCAGCAGGAAAGCAGCTCAAGGCATGCGGCCCGGCTGCGGACGGAAGCGCGCCACGCGGGCCGCGCCGGACTGGGCCTTGGTGCGTACGCCCGAACGGGCCTTGTACCACTGGGGCGTCGCGCCCTGCTTGAGCCGCCACTTCTTTTTCGGGTGCCTGTACTCGGGGAAGATTTCCATGCCCGGCAAAGCGCCGGAGGACGACTCTCCCGTGGCCTCGGCCCAGGATTTTTCGAAATCGCTGGCGTTGGTCTGGATGGAGTTCTCGACGTCACGGGCGGCGCCCTCAACGGTTTCCTTCATCTTCTTGAGCTCGTCCAGCTCCATGGAGCGGTTGACCTCGTTTTTGACGTCGGCCACATAACGCTGGGCCTTACCCAGCAACGTACCCACGGTACGCGCCACGCGCGGCAGCTTCTCCGGGCCGATAACGATCAGCGCCACGGCGCCGATGAGCGCCATTTTGGAGATGCCTAGATCAATCACTGCAGATGGTGTCGCTGGAAGGTTGCGTCAGATGATTACGCTCAAGACTTCTGCTTGGCTTCAACGTCGATTGTCGTTTTGTCAGCGGCCTGGGCGTTGGTCACGCTGGCGGGCGGCACGGGCACGTCGGCGGGCGTCTGGCTGCCGTCCTTCATGCCGTCTTTAAAACCCTTGACGGCGCCGCCGAGATCGCTGCCCATGTTTTTGAGCTTTTTGGTGCCGAACACCATCACCACGATCAACAGCACGATCAGCCAGTGCCAAATGGAAAATGAACCCATGATTTGCTCCTAATCTGTAAATACAGGTGTAAATGCAACATTGCCGGTTTGGGGCGGTTTGCACGCAATTGCGTTGATTCTAAAGGCCCTGCCTGCCGGAAAACCGATTACACACATTGGCCTACCGGTTTAGTGTGGTTGTGCGCACCAGGGTTCCCTTTGGCTTGTAACCCTTCTAGCCCTTCAGCCATGGCCGCGGGCCGCCGATCACGTGAAAGTGCAGGTGATGCACCTCTTGGCCACCCTCGGCGCCGGTATTGGTCACGATCCGGTAGCCGCCCTCCGGATAGGGGTTACAGCCCTGCTCCATCGCCAGTTTGGGGGCCAGCACCATCATGCGCCCCAGCAAAGCAGCGTGTTCGGGGCCGACCTGGGCCATGGACGGAATATGGTCCTTGGGAATGATCAGGAAATGCACGGGCGCCCACGGGTTGATGTCGTGAAAAGCGTACAGCTCGTCGTCTTCGTACACCTTCCGGCTTGGAATGGTGCCCGCAGCGATCTTGCAAAAAATGCAGGTGTCGGAATGGTTCATGGCTTGGGTCGTGGCTGAAAGGGCTTATGTGGGGCGATGGCTGTTAAAACGCATCCAGCCGCGCACGCAGCGGTACAGGTACCAGAGGCAGACAATGCCATAGGCCACCCACCCCGGCACAATCAACAGCCACAGCGGCGACAGAAGCACCAGCCAGGCCAGCGTCCACCAGAAGGTGCGGATCATGTAGTTGTGGTGGTCGATGTAGAGCGCATCGGTTTCATCCGCGCGGCGAATGTAGTTGATGATGACGGCGATCACCGCAAACACACCGCCGCTGAACCAGGCCAGCGTGTGCAGGCCGTACAGCACATGCATGACGGCGCGGTCGTTGGGATTCTTGCCTTCGAATTCGGCCAGGTCGGTTTCCATGCGTTCAGGTTCCAGTCAAAGCGATATCAGGGAGAAGAAAAATCAGCCACGGTGTGGGGCCAGGAAACGCCCGTCTCAGGGCTTTTCGGCCGCATCACGGTGCTGGGCCTTGCGCAAGGCTTTTTCCTCGATGCCGCTGGTGCCTTCGCGGCGCTCCAGCTCGGCAATCACGTCCAGCGGGCTGAGGCCGTAATGCGCCAGCGCAATCAGGCTGTGAAACCACAGATCGGCCACTTCGCCAACCAGCTTGCCCTTGAGCTCTGCCGTGGGCCCGCCGCGGTCGATGTCTTTGGCCGCCATCACGGTTTCCGTGGCTTCTTCGCCGATTTTTTTCAGGAAAGCGTCGGGGCCTTTATGCAGCAGGCGCGCCACATAGCTGGTGTCCGGGTCACCGCCGTTGGCCGCCTTGCGGCTTTCGATGATCTGCGCCAGGCGCTGGAGGGAGTCATTCGTGGTCATGTTTGCCGGAGTCTGTTGATGCTTTTTTATACATGGTTGTCGGGTCTTTCAGGACCGGCTCGGTCACCACCCATTGACCGTCTTTATACACACTGAAAAAGCAGCTGTGGCGGCCCGTGTGGCAAGCTATGCCCGGCGTGTGGCCCAGCTGCGTCACCTTGAGCAGGATCACGTCGTTGTCGCAGTCCAGGCGGATCTCATGCACCGTTTGCTGGTTGCCGGATTCCTCACCCTTGTGCCAGAGCCGCCCGCGCGAGCGGCTGAAATACACCGCCTGACCAAGCTCGGCAGTTTTTTGCAGCGCCTCCCGGTTCATCCAGGCGAACATGAGCACATCGCCGCTGGAGGCTTCTTGTGCAATGACGGGGATCAGGCCCTTGTCGTCCCAGCTGACTTCATCTAACCAGTTCATGGTGTGTATTGTCCAAGATTGCGTTGAACAGCTGTATTACAAGCCGCCAAACCACGGGGGCTCTGTGCTGACGCCAGTTTCGCCGGAAAATGATTCGCTATCAAATCAGGAGCTGCTTGCGCCTGTATTCATTGGGCTACAGGCCAAAACCGCTTAAGAAATGCTACAGACGGACAGGGATGCCGCGTGCCGCCATGTGAGCTTTCGCCTGCTGCACCGTGTATTCACCGTAATGAAAAATGCTGGCGGCCAGCACCGCGTCGGCGCCGCCGGTCTGTATGCCGTCGGCCAGATGCTCCAGGTTGCCGACGCCGCCCGAGGCGATCACCGGCACGCTGATGGCGTCACTCACCGCGCGGGTCAGGGCCAGGTCAAAGCCCGACTTGGTGCCGTCGCGGTCCATGCTGGTCAGCAAAATTTCGCCGGCACCGCGGCGCGCCATCTCGGTGGCCCAGGCCACGGCGTCCAGGCCGGTGTTCTTGCGCCCGCCATGGCTGTAGACATCCCAGCCCGGGCCGACCGGTTCGCCGGCGGGTGTGAGGCGCTTTTCGTCTTCCGCGCCGCGGCGCTTGGCGTCGATCGCCACCACGATGCACTGCGAGCCGTATTTGGCAGAAGCGTCAGCGATCACCTGCGGGTTGGCGATGGCGGCCGAGTTGAAACTGGTCTTGTCGGCGCCGGAGTTGAGAAGGCGGCGCACGTCTTCAACGGTGCGCACACCGCCGCCAACCGTCAGCGGAATAAACACTTGCGAAGCCACCGCTTCGATGATCGGCAGGATCAGGTCGCGCCCGTCGCTGGTGGCCGTGATGTCGAGGAAGGTGAGCTCATCCGCGCCCTGCTCGTTGTAGCGCGCGGCGATTTCCACCGGGTCGCCTGCGTCACGCAGCTGGGTGAAGTTGACGCCCTTCACGACACGGCCGCCGGTGACGTCGAGGCAGGGAATGATTCTTTTAGCTAACATGTGGCCCCCACGGTCGCCCACTGCGTGTGGCTTCCTGCCCCCCGAGGGGGCCGCTGCGCCTGCGGCCCGGCAGAGCCGGTTCCGCGGCCCCTGCTTGCTTGGGGCGCAGCGCCGCTATTTATTGCAGCAGTGGTCATCCGTTTAGTTCGTCGGCTCTCGCCTGAGCTTTCTCAAAATCGAGATCACCGCTGTAAATCGAGCGCCCGCAGATCACACCTTCCACGCCCTCTTCCTCGACCTCGCAGAGCTTTTCGATGTCGGCCATGTTCGAAAGGCCGCCGGAGGCGATCACGGGAATCGTCAGCGCCTGGGCGAGCTTGACGGTGGCGTCGATGTTGATGCCGGTCAGCATGCCGTCGCGGCCGATGTCGGTGTAGATGATGGATTCGACGCCGTAGTCCTGGAATTTCTTGCCGAGGTCGATGACCTCATGGCCGGTCATCTTGCTCCAGCCGTCGGTGGCGACCTTGCCGTCCTTGGCGTCCAGGCCGACGATGATGTGGCCGCCGAAGGCCGTGCAGGCGTCTTGCAGAAAACCGGGGTTCTTGACGGCTGCGGTGCCGATGATGACGTAGCGCAGGCCGGCGTCAAGGTAGCGCTCGATGGTGTCCAGGTCACGGATGCCGCCGCCCAGCTGCACGTCGATTTCGCTGCCGACCTCGGCCAGTATCTGCTTGATGGCAGCCTCATTCTTGGGCTTGCCTGCAAAGGCGCCATTCAAATCCACCAGGTGCAGGCGGCGCGCGCCCTTGTCGACCCAGCTGCGCGCCATGGCGGCCGGGTCTTCGCTGAAGATGGTGGATTGATCCATGTCGCCCTGTTTGAGGCGGACGCAGTGACCGTCTTTCAGGTCAATCGCGGGGATAAGTAGCATGTGCGGTTAAAGACGGTAAAACGGTAAAGGACAAAACGGACGCTCAGGGTAACAAAAAGCCGGACGCCCCGGTACCGGGTCTGACCCAAGGTATTCAGGGATTCCAGTGCAGGAAATTGCGGTACAGGGCCAGCCCGTGGTCGGCACTCTTTTCGGGGTGGAACTGGGTGGCAAAAATATTATCGCGTGCAATCGCCGCCGTAAAGCGCGCGCCGTAGTCGGCCTCCCCCGCGATGTGGCGTGCATCCGACGGCCGGGCATAAAAGCTGTGTACAAAATAAAAGTACGCGCCGTCGGGAACTCCAGCCCAGACCGGGTGGGCCCTGGCCGTGCCCGCACCATTTTGGTAAACCTGGTTCCAGCCCATCTGCGGCACCTTGTAACGGCTGCCGTCGGGCTGGATTTTGCCGGCCAGCTCGAATTTGGTGACCTCCCCAGGGATTAATCCGAGGCCGGTGGTACCCACGCCGCCGTCGCCGGGCTGGCCTTCGTCGCTGTGGCTCAGCAGCATCTGCATGCCAACACAAACACCGAACAGCGGCTTGTTGGCCGCAGCGTGCAGCACCGACTCCAGCATGCCGGAATCTGCGAGCTCGCGCATGCAGTCGGCAATGGCGCCCTGGCCAGGCAGCACGATGCGTTCGGCCGACATCACATCTTCGGCCCGGGAGGTGACCAGCACGTCAAAGCCGCTGCCGCCCGCCACATGGCGAACAGCCTGTGACACGGAGTGCAGGTTGCCCATGCCGTAGTCGACCACGGCGACTGTTTTGGGTTTTGCCATTGAAAGTCGAAAGGTAGTTTGCTACGAATTTAATAGCTGCTTGCGCCCGTCACCATTGGTCTGGAGGCAAAAACAGGCATTAAAACAAGGATTGGACGTGTTCCCGGCGTTGAGTGCGAAGGGGTTACAGCGAACCCTTGGTCGATGGAATCACGCCTGCGGCGCGCGGATCGATCTCCAGCGCCATGCGCAGCGCGCGGGCAAATGCCTTGAACACGGTTTCGGCCTGGTGGTGGGCGTTCTCGCCCTTGAGGTTGTCGATGTGCAAGGTCACAAAGGCGTGGTTCACAAAGCCCTGGAAGAATTCGTAGGCGAGCTGGCTGTCGAAGGTGCCGATCATGCCGCTCTTGAAAGGAACATGCATCTCGAGGCCCGGACGGCCCGAAAAATCGACCACCACGCGCGACAGCGCCTCGTCGAGCGGCACATAGGCGTGGCCGTAGCGGCGCAGGCCTTTTTTGTCTCCCACAGCCTTGGCCACGGCCTGGCCCAGCGTGATGCCCACGTCTTCCACCGTGTGGTGGCCGTCAATGTGCAAATCGCCCTTGGCCTGGATGTCGAGGTCGATCAGGCCGTGGCGGGCGATCTGGTCCAGCATGTGGTCGAAAAAGCCTATGCCCGTGGAAAGGCTGGCTTTACCGGTGCCGTCCAGGTTGAGCTTGACGATGATCTGGGTTTCGGCGGTGTTGCGTGAAACCTCGGCAATGCGGGGAGCGTGGATAGGGGTGGTCATAGGGATTTTTCAAGCGCCGCCAGCATTTGCACGTTCTCGTCCGCGGTGCCGACCGTCAGGCGCAAACAATTGGCCAGCAATGGGTGCATTTTAGAAACGTTTTTGACCAGGACCTTGCGCGATTTCATGCCCTCAAAGGTTTTGGCGGCGTCGGGCACGCGCACCAGGATCATGTTGGCGTCGCTTTTCCAGGCTTTGACGCCTTTGGCCGCCATGCCGGCCAGGGCCTGCAGCAACACAGCACGTTGAGCCACCAGCTCCGCGGCCTGGGCGGCGAATTCACCCTGGTGCTCCAGCGCGAACAGCGCACATTCGTAGTTGAGCACGCTGATGTTGTAGGGCGGGCGCACCTTGTCGATTTCGGCAATCAGCGCTTTCGGGCCCATCATGTAGCCGATGCGCACACCGGCCAGGCCGAACTTGCTCAGGGTGCGCATCAGCAGCACATGGCCATGCCTGGCGATGCGGTCGATGTAGCTTTTGCTGGAAAACGGCTGGTAGGCCTCGTCCATCACGACCAGGCCACCTTGTTCGCCCACGGCTTCGATGATTTTTTCAATCACCGTGTCATCCCACAGGTTGGCCGTGGGGTTGTTGGGGTAAGCCAGGTAGACGATGGACGGCTGGTGTTCGGCAATGGCGGCCAGCATGGCGGCCTCATCGAGCTCAAAGTCGGCCGTCAGCGGCACGCCGATGAATTTAAGACCTTGCAGCTGCGCGCTCATGGCGTACATCACAAAGCCCGGCAGCGGCGCCAATATGGAGCCCCCTTCCACATCGCAGGCCATGGCCAGCAGCGAGATCAGCTCGTCCGAGCCATTGCCCAGCATGATGTCAAAGCCCTCGGGCATCTGCGCGTAATCGGCCAGCGCACGGCGCAAGTCATTCACGCGGCCATCCGGGTAGCGGTTCAGCGCCAGCGCGCCCAGACGCTGGCCCAGATGGGCCTGCAGCGATGCCGGGAGGCGGTGCGGATTTTCCATGGCATCAAGCTTGACCATGCCGGCCGATTCCTGGATGGCGTAGGCGTGCATGGACTGCACGTCCTGGCGGATCAGTTTTTTGAGCTTGGGCGCGAGCGCCCCAGAGGATGAAGTCATTTGGTCTTTCTCATCGCCGGAACGGTCTTCAAACGCATTTCGGCGGCGCGGGCATGCGCCTGCAAGCCTTCGCCATAAGCGAGTTCAGCGGCGATCTTGCCGAGAACCTGCGCACCGGCTTCGCTGACTTCGATCAGGCTGGAGCGCTTCTGGAAGTCGTAGACACCCAGTGGCGAACTGAAGCGCGCCGTGCCGCTGGTGGGCAGCACGTGGTTGGGGCCGGCGCAGTAGTCGCCCAGCGATTCGCTGGTGTAGGCGCCCAGGAAGATCGCGCCGGCGTGTTTGAGCAGAGGCTCCCACTTGTGCGGGTCGTGGCTGGAGACTTCGAGGTGTTCGGGGGCAATGCGATTGCTGATCTCGCAGGCCTCTTCCATGCTGCGGGTGTGGATCAGCGCGCCGCGGCCGGTGAGGGACTTGGCGATGATCTCGGCGCGCGGCATTTCGGGCAGCAGCCGGTCAATCGCAGCCTGCACGGCATCGATATAGGCGGCGTCGGGGCACAGCAGGATGCTTTGGGCCAGCTCATCATGCTCGGCCTGGCTGAACAAGTCCATGGCCACCCAGTCGGCGGGCGTGCTGCCATCGGCCAGCACCAGAATTTCAGACGGGCCGGCAATCATGTCGATGCCCACCGTGCCGAAAACGCGCTTTTTGGCACTGGCCACGTAAGCATTGCCGGGGCCGGTGATCTTGTCGACCTTGGGCACGGTTTGCGTGCCGTAGGCCAGCGCGGCCACGGCCTGCGCGCCGCCGATGGTGAAGGCGCGGGTGACCCCGGCCACGTAGGCGGCGGCCAGCACCAGGGCGTTCTTCTCGCCCTTGGGCGTGGGAACCACCATGATGATTTCGCCGACACCGGCCACGTGGGCGGGAATCGCGTTCATCAGCACCGACGAGGGGTAGGCCGCCTTGCCGCCGGGCACATAGATGCCGACGCGGTCCAGCGGTGTGACCTTCTGGCCCAGCAGGGTGCCGTCTTCATCACGGTAGCTCCAGCTTTCGCCGCTGGCCTTCTTCTGGGCCTCGTGATAGCTGCGCACGCGGCGCGCGGCGGCTTCGAGGGCGTCGCGCTGGGCGGCCGGGATGGCGTCGAACGCGGCTTTCAGCTCGGCCTGGGTGAGTTCAAGCTGACCCATGGAAGAGACATCCAGCCCGTCAAAACGCGCCGTGTATTCCAGCACCGCCGCATCGCCGCGCTGTTGCACATCGGCCAGGATGTCGGCCACGCGCTGCTCGATGGCCGCGTCAGTGTCGGCGGACCAATGCAGCCGCGCCTTGAAATCAGCGTCAAAAGTTGCCGAGACCGTTGACAGTCGTGCGGGAGCAGCTATTAATTTCATAGCATCAAGACTCAAGGTGTGGCCGTGGCGGCGGCGAAGGCATCGATCAGCTTGCGGATGGGCTCTTGCTTGAGCTTGAGCGCGGTCTGGTTCACGACCAGGTGCGAGCTGATGTCCATGATGCGTTCGACCTCGACCAGGTGGTTGGCCTTGAGCGTGCTGCCGGTGGAGACGAGGTCGACGATGGCGTCGGCCAGGCCTGTGAGCGGCGCCAACTCCATGCTGCCGTAGAGCTTGATCAGGTCGACGTGCACGCCCTTGGTGGCGAAAAACTCCCGGGCAATCGCCACGTACTTGGTGGCCACTTTCAGGCGCGAGCCCTGGCGCACGGCGGCGGCGTAGTCAAAGCCCTCGCGCACGGCCACACTGATGCGGCATTTGGCGATTTGCAAATCGAGCGGCTGGTACAGGCCCTGGCTGCCGGATTCGATCAGCGTGTCTTTGCCGACCACGCCGAGATCGGCACCGCCGTACTGTACATAGGTGGGCACGTCGGTGGCGCGCACCAGCACCACGCGCAGGCCAGGCTGGTTGGTGTCCAGGATCAGCTTGCGGGATTTTTCCGGGTCGTCCAGCACCTCGATGCCGGCGCTTTTAAGCAGCGGCAGGATGTCGTCGAAGATGCGGCCCTTGGATAAAGCAAGCGTGATCATGCTTTGACTCGCTCTATGTCGGCACCGATTCCGCGCAGCTTGGCTTCCATCTGGTCGTAGCCGCGATCCAGATGGTAAATACGGTCCACCATGGTTTCACCTTCGGCCACCAGACCGGCAATCACCAGGCTGGCGGAGGCGCGCAAATCAGTGGCCATCACGGTGGCACCCGACAGCTTTTCAACGCCCTCCATGACCGCGACCTTGCCTTCGATCTGAATCTTCGCGCCCAGGCGCACCATCTCGTTGACGTGCATGAAGCGGTTTTCAAAAATCGTCTCGGTCACCGTACTGCTGCCCTGTGCGATGGCGTTCAGCGCCATGAACTGCGCCTGCATGTCGGTCGGGAAGCCGGGGTATTCAGTCGTGCGGAAGGATTGCGCCTTCATTCGGCCGCTGGCCTGGATGCGGATAAAGCCTTCGCCCGCCGTTACCACGGCGCCGGCTTCGCGCAGCTTGTCGATCACCGCGTCGAGGTGGTCGGCTCGGCCATGCTTCAAAACCACGTCACCACCGGCAGCGGCCACCGCGCACAAAAAGGTGCCGGTTTCAATGCGATCGGCCACCACCTGGTGGGTGCAGCCATGCAGGCGCTCGACACCCTGAATGCGGATGCGGCGCGTGCCGTGGCCTTCAATCTTTGCGCCCATCTTGATGAGCATTTCAGCCAGGTCGCCAATCTCGGGCTCCTGCGCGGCGTTCTCCAGGATGGTTTCGCCTTCTGCCAGGCTGGCCGCCATCAGGAAGTTTTCAGTGCCGGTGACCGTCACCATGTCGGTGGTAATGCTGGTGCCCTTGAGCCGCTTCTGACCAGCCGGCAGCTTGGCGATCATGTAGCCGTGCTCCACGGCAATTTCAGCGCCCATGGCCTGCATACCCTTGATGTGCTGGTCGACCGGCCGCGAACCAATGGCGCAGCCGCCGGGCAGCGACACGGTCGCCTCGCCAAAGCGCGCCAGCAGCGGGCCGAGGGCCAGCACGGAAGCGCGCATGGTTTTGACGAGCTCATAAGGGGCTTCGGGTGAGCTCAGGCCGCCGGCATTGAGCACCACGGTGCTGGGCACGTCCTGGCTGCGTTCGGCCTGCACACCCATGTTGCGCACCAGCTTGAGCATGGTGGCCACATCCTGCAGGCGCGGCACATTCTGCAGCGTCACCGTGTCGGCTGTCAGCAGGGCTGCACACAGTTCCGGGAGCGCGGCATTCTTGGCACCGGAAATTTCGACCGTGCCGGCGAGTGATTTGCCGCCCCTGATGAGTAATTTGTCCATGTTCTTATTGCGTGTTGTTGTTGGCCCATTCGGTGGGCGTATACGTTTTCATCGACAGCGCATGCACTTCGTCGGTCTGCATGCGGCCACCCAGCGTGGCGTACACCTTCTGGTGGCGCTGGATCAAGCGCAGGCCCTCAAAGGCGCTGGAGATGATTGTCGCGTACCAATGGCGGCCGTCGCCCGACAGTTCGATATGTTCGCACGGCAGGCCTGCGGTGATGATGGATTGAAGTTCTTCGCTGGTCATAAGTTTTCTATTGAGGCATGAGACGAGTGTCTTCGCAAGCAGGGGCCGCGGAACTGGCTTTGCCAGGCCGCAGGCGCAGCGCCCCCTCGGGGGGCAGAGAGCGACACGAAGTGCGCGAACGTGGGGGCCATATCTCTAGTGTCTGATTTTGTAGCCTGTGCGCAGCATGTTGACCGCGACACCACTTACGACCAGCAGCGCGGTGGTCACGATACCCAGGCTCAGCCAGGGCGAAACATCGCTGACGCCGAAAAATCCGTAACGGAACCCGTCAATCATGTAGAAAAACGGATTCAGGTGGCTGACCTTTTGCCAGAAAGGCGGCAGCGAGTGAATCGAATAAAACACGCCGCTCAGGAAGGTCATGGGCATGATGACGAAATTCTGGAAGGCCGCCATCTGGTCGAACTTTTCAGACCACAGCCCGGCGATGACGCCCAGCGCGCCCAGCATGGCAGCGCCCAGTACCGCAAACAGCACAATCCACAGCGGCGCCACAAAGGCGGGTTGGCCGAAAAATACGGTGACGGCAAACACGCCGGTACCCACCAGCAGGCCACGCGCGACGGACGAGCCGACGTACGCAAAAAACCAGTGCCAATGCGACAGCGGCGTGAGCAGCACAAACACCAGGCTGCCCATGATCTTGCTCTGGATCAGCGAGGAAGAGCTGTTGGCAAATGCGTTCTGCAACACGCTCATCATCACGAGTCCGGGCACCAGGAAGGCGGTGTAGCTGACCTGGTCGTAAACCTTGACCTGGTCCTGCAGCACGTGGCCAAAGATCAGCATGTAGAGCACGGCGGTCAACACCGGGGCTCCGACCGTCTGGAAACCCACTTTCCAGAAGCGCAGGGTTTCCTTGTAGAGCAGTGTTTGCCAGCCAGTCATTCAAAAGCCCCCACGCTTGTCGCTTCGCGTACTACGCGAGGCCTTGCAGGCCGCGGCTCGCGAGACGCTTCGCCTCTGTCGCCTGTCCAAAGCTGCTCAAGCAGCTTTGGAGCCGCAGGCTCCAGCCCCTCGGGGGCTGTGCTTGCTTGGGGCGGCCCGGCGCGGCGCACGGCCCTTCCCCGGATGAACGCGATCATGTTGCCACTCCCATTAAATTCAGTTCGGTGGCTTCTCCGGCCGGCTTTTTGTTCATTACGTCCAGGAACACATCTTCCAGGTCGGCCTTGCGGATTTCAACGTCTTCCGCGACCAGCCCCGCCTCACGGATGGCCGCGAGGTATTGTTCGATTTCATTGGCGTTGTGCGCCGGGAACTGCACGATGCGCCCGGTGATACGGGCCTGCGCGGCCAGGTGCACCGGCAATTCGCTGTCGATCTTGAAGCGCAACACGTTCGACGAAGCTGCCTTGAGCAGCTCGGAAGTCTGAGCCAGCGCCACCACCCGCCCCTGCTTGAGCATGGCGATGCGGCTGCACAAAGCCTCGGCTTCTTCGAGGTAGTGCGTAGTCAGTAGCACCGTGCTGCCCTGCTTGTTGAGTTTGGCGATGAACTGCCACAGCGTCTGGCGCAGTTCCACATCAACGCCGGCGGTGGGTTCGTCGAGCACGATGACCTGCGGCTTGTGCACCAGCGCCTGCGCCACCAGCACGCGGCGTTTCATGCCGCCGGAGAGCTGGCGCATGTTGGCATTGGCTTTGTCGGCCAGCCCCAGGCTGACCAGCAGTTCGTCGATCCAGTCGTCGTTGCGTTTGATGCCGAAATAGCCGGACTGGATGCGCAGCGCCTCGCGCACGGAGAAAAAGGGGTCGAACACCAGTTCCTGGGGTACGACGCCGAGCTTTCGCCTTGCATTGGCATAGTCGGTGAGCACGTCGCTGCCATGCACCAGGACCCGGCCGCTGCTGGCACGCGAAAGGCCGGCGAGTATGCTGATGAGAGAGGTTTTGCCGGCGCCGTTGGGACCGAGCAGCCCAAAAAACTCACCCTGCCGGATGTCAAAACTGACGTCGTCAAGCGCCCGGACAATGGGGCCTGTTTGGCTTCGCGCAGAGGAATAGGTTTTGGAGACGGACTGAAATGAGATCGCTGGCATTAGCCCATCATTTTAAGGGCTGGCGCCGTTTTATCCCGGCAGGTACCTGAATGCCCTGGGGGCGGCCGGTGCCGCAGCGGTACGGCTCAGGCCGTGGCAGGCACCAGCTCCGCCACGCCATAAAGGCCTGCCAGCTGGCGCAAGCGGACAGGCAAGCCGGTGACCGTGAACCCCTTGCCGGCGGCCAGCGCCTCACGGCGGCATTCAAGCAGGACGGCCAGAGCGGAAGAATCAAACTCGGTGAGTGCGCTCGCATCCACCACCACCCCGCCCGGCTGCGACAACACGGCCTGCTTCAGGCCGTGAGAAAAACCGGCAGCCACCGCATGGGTCAAGGCGGAAGGGAGTGTCAGCATGGCGCAGTTGCCGCTCAGGATTTCTTGGCGCCTGCGCCGGTATTGGACTGGTTGCGCTGAACCAGAGACGCGATCAGGCCATCAACGCCCTTGGCGCTGATTTCCTGGGCGAACTGGGTGCGGTAAGTTTCCACCAGCCAGACGCCCAACACATTGAGGTCATAGATCTTCCAGCCCGTGGCGGTTTTTTCCATGCGGTAGTCCAGCTGGATTGGGTCGCCCCGGCCCAGAACTTCGGTGCGGACGACGACTTCAGTGTCTTCCGGAGCCGCGCGCAGCGGCTTGACATTGACACTCTGGTCGCTGACCTGTGCCAGTGCGCCGGAATAGGTGCGGATCAGCAGGACCTTGAACTCGTCCTGAAGCTTCTTTTGCTGCTCAGGCGTGGCCTGGCGCCAGTTGCGGCCGACGGCAGAGGCCGTCATGCGCGTGAAGTTCACATTGGGCATGATCTTGCTGTCGACGAGTGCGAGCACCCGGGTGAGGTCACCGGCTTTTACAGCCTTGTCCGTCTTGATGTTGTCCAGCACATCGGCCGAAACGCGCTTGATCAGGGCATCGGGTGCCTCATCGGCTGCGCGAACGAACGGTGCGGACCCCATCAGGGCCAGGCTGAGGGCGGCGGTAAATAAATGGCCAAGTGTTCTACGTTTCATGATTTTCCTTCTATGACGAAGCATGCGGTTGCGGAAATTGCTGTACCTCTACGGATACGTCACTGTTGCAACCGATGGTTCGATGGTTATTCTGCGGGATGGTTTCCGGGCTGTGAATGAAGTTTTACGGCAGTCTTGTAAATATTGTTTGCAATCAACAGCCTTTTGACCCCTGTTCACACCCGGCAGGACGCTATTTGGCGGCGGAGGCTGGTGCCGCTGGGGCGGCCGATGTGCCTTCCGGCAAATCGTAACGTTCCTCTTTTTCCACCGAAGTCCCGCCTATCAGGCTACGGCGGCGCTGCAGGTAGATTTCGCGGGTGAAGCTGTATTTGTCGAGTGCGGCCTGGTCCAGGACATCACCGGCCCCGAGCACGTTGGCCCTGGCATTCACCAGGCGCAAAGTCGTCAGGGAATTGCGGGCACGGACATTGTCGATCCGGCTTACCAGGTCGCCCTGGTAATCAACCAGCGAACCTACCGAATCACGCGCGGAAGAAGGGCCCAGCAAAGGCAGCACGAGGTAGGGGCCCGAGCCCACACCCCAAACGCCGAGCGTCTGGCCAAAATCTTCCGAGTGCTTGGGAATCTTCAGATCGCTGGCAACGTCAAAAATGCCGCCCACGCCCCAGATGGTATTGGTCGTGACGCGGAAAAAACTTTCGACAGAAGCCTGGCCTTTACCCTGGAGCAGGTTGTTGACGGTGGACCACACGTCGGAAATGTTGCCGAAGAAATTGGTGACACCGGTGCGCACAGGCGCAGGCGTGATATCCCGGTACGCGGTTGCCACGGGTTTGACGACGGCGCGGTCCACACCATCATTGAAATTGAACATGGTCCGGTTGAACGGCTCCAGCGGATCGGACGGGCTCGCATTGGGACCGGTAGCACACCCCTGGAGAAGTGCCAGTGCAAGCACTGCCGCAGCCCAGCCGGCCGGTTTTTTCATCGTGATTTCTGCTGTCATTTTTTTTCTGGCGTCCCTGATGGCGGCGCAGACCCTGATCCGGAACTGCTGTCTGCCGCCTTGCTATATAAAAACTGGCTGATCAGATTCTCAAGCACCACGGCAGACTGCGTGTTTTTGACCACGTCCCCTGCGGCAAGATTTTTCTCGTCCCCACCGGCCTCCACGCCGATGTACTGCTCGCCCAGCAATCCGCTGGTCAAAATCTTCAGCGAGCTGTCTTTCGGGAATACGTAACGGCTTTCCATGGCCAGATTGACGCTGGCCTGGTAGGACTTGTCGTCGAAAGTGATATTTTCAACCCGGCCCACTACCACGCCAGCGCTTTTGACCGCGGCTCGCGGCTTGAGGCCACCAATGTTGTCGAATTTCGCCGTCACCTTGTAGGAGGTATCGAAATTCAGGCTGAGCAGATTCGCGGACTTGAGCGCCAGAAACAGGATGGCGGCGCCGCCAATCAACACGAACAAACCCACCCACAGATCATTTTTGGAACGTTGCATCGTTTTCTTTCAGTGGCCTGGTCCGGCGTCTTCGCCATTCCGGGCTGTTTTGTCCTTGCGGGGTTCACCCAAGGCAAACACTGGGAAGCAGGATTTTCTCATGGGGGAATTAAAAATGTATGAAGACGGTTTTAAAGGCTGAACATCGAGGCGGTCAGCAGGAAATCCAGCCCCAGCACGGCCAGCGATGCAACCACCACGGTCCGCGTGGTCGCGCGCGACACGCCCTCAGGCGTCGGCTGAGCCTCGAAACCCTGGTGCAAGGCCACAAAAGTGACGGTGACGCCAAACACAAAACTCTTGATGATGCCGTTACCTACGTCGCGCCAGACATCGACACCGGACTGCATCTGGCTCCAGAAGGAGCCCGCATCAATACCGATCATGACCACGCCCACCAGCCAGCCACCCATGATGCCCACGGCGCTGAACACGGCAGCCAGCAGGGGCATGGCGATGATGCCGCCCCAGAAACGGGGCGCCAGGATGCGCCGCACCGGGTCCACCGCCATCATTTCCATGGCTGAGAGCTGTTCGCCGGCTTTCATCAGGCCGATTTCGGCCGTCAACGCCGTGCCGGCGCGGCCGGCAAACAGCAAAGCAGTGACCACAGGCCCGAGTTCGCGAACGAGGCTGAGCGCCACCAGCAAGCCCAGCGCTTCTGCCGAGCCATAGCGCTGCAGCGTGTAGTAGCCCTGCAGGCCCAGCACAAAACCGACAAACAGGCCCGACACGGCAATGATGGCCAGCGAGTAGTTGCCCAAAAAGAAAATCTGGTCGCGCACCAGGCCAAAGCGGGCCAGGGCGGGGCCGGTGAGGGCCACCAGCCGGGACATCAACCGCGCGGCGTAGCCCAGTTCGGCCAGCTGGCTGCGCACGGAAAAACCGAGGCCGGAAATCAGGGCGACAGGGCTATAGCGGCTCATGCGCGCTTCCCTGATTTGGCCGCCGGGTTGCCGAAATCGGCATCCACAGTGGGGCCCGGATAGTGGAATTTCACGGGGCCTTCGCTTTCCGCATTGACGAACTGGTGCACCAGCGGATCGGTGGAGCGACGCACCTCGTCAGGTGTGCCCTGCGCCGCAATGCCGCCATTGGCCAGGATGATGACCTTGTCGGCAATGCGGAAGGTTTCTTCCAGATCATGCGACACCACCACGCTGGTAATGCCCAGCGTATCGTTGAGCTGGCGTATGAGCTGCGCGGCGGTACCGAGCGAGATCGGATCGAGCCCCGAGAACGGTTCGTCGTACATGATGAGTTCCGGGTCCAGCACAATGGCCCGCGCCAGCGCGACCCGCCGGGCCATGCCGCCCGAAATTTCGCTGGGCAGCAGGTCCCGCGCGCCGCGCAGGCCCACCGCATTGAGTTTCATCAGCACGATATCGCGGATCAGGGCCTCACCCAATTCGGTGTGCTCGCGCAAGGGAAACGCCACATTGTCGAAAACACTCAGATCGGTGAACAACGCACCGAACTGGAACAGCATGCCCATGCGGCGGCGAGCGGCATAGAGTTCCGCCTGGGCCAGCTTGCCGACGTCCTTGCCGTCGAACAGCACAGCGCCGCTGACAGCCTTTTGCTGCCCGCCGATGAGGCGCAGGACGGTGGTTTTGCCGCCTCCTGAAGCGCCCATCAGCGCGGTAACCTTGCCGCGAGGCACGGACAGCGTGACCTTGTCCAGGATGACGCGATCACCGGCAGAGCCGGGATAGGAAAACGTCACATCCTTGAACTCAACCAATGATGATGCGGAAATGTCGGGCATTGAAGGAGAAAAGACAGGCCAGCAGGCGTGTTGGCTTGGGTAAGTAATACCGAATGATACGGGGTTTGCCCTTATACAGTCCCTGAACGGAAACCAAAAACCTTGGGCTGTGCGGCCTAAAGCAGCGCGGGTAGCCCAAAAAGGCTGCCGCTTTATCGGGCAGATAGTGGCCGCAAGCCGCGACTATCCAGCGCAAGCAGCTATTTTTTTGATAGCGTCCGGGTTTTTCGGTGTTATTTGCCAACCAGGCAGATGTGCGCAAAGCGCAACGGACCGTCACGCCAATTGGGTGATTTCTGGAGGTTTGGCACCATTTCACGCAATCCGGGCACCAGCTTGGGCCTCTCAATCGCCCCTTTTTGGCGATTTATAAACGCCGGGCGCGGCGCTTAGCGACGCAGGTCGCTGAAGCCCATCAGGAACTCGTCGACCGCGCGCGCGGCCTGGCGGGGCCTACGCACCCCAAGCACGAGCTTGGGGTTTATTTAACCGCCCCTTGGGGCGATTTGTGAAGGCCGGGCGCAGCGCTTAGCGGGGTAAGTCGCTAAAGCCCATCAGGAACTCGTCCACCGCACGCGCGGCCTGGCGGCCTACGCGCACCCCAAGCGCGAGCTTGGGGTTTATTTAACCGCCCCTTGGGGCGATTTGCGAAGGCCGCGTGCGGCGATTAACGCGGCAAGTCGCTAAAGCCCATCAGGAACTCGTCGACCGCACGCGCGGCCTGGCGGCCTACGCGCACCCCAAGCGCGAGCTTGGGGTTTACTTAACCGCCCCTTGGGGCGATTTGCGAAGGCCGGGCGCGGCGATTAACGCGGCAAGTCGCTAAAGCCCATCAGGAACTCGTCGACCGCGCGCGCGGCCTGACGGCCTTCGCGAATCGCCCATACCACCAGGCTCTGGCCACGGCGGATGTCGCCGGCGGCAAACACCTTGGGCACATTCGTGGCATAGCCGCCGGTGAAGTCGGTATGGGCCTTGGCATTGCCACGGTTGTCTTTTTCGATGCCGAACGCATCCAGAACCGACGCCACCGGCGAGATAAAGCCCATGGCCAGCAGCACCAGGTCGGCCTTGAGGGTTTGCTCGGAGCCTGGCACTTCCACCATCTTGCCGTCTTTCCATTCGACACGAACGGTCTTCAGGCCCGTGACTTTGCCTTTTTCGCCGATCAGTTCCTTGGTGGAGATGGCGAACTCGCGCTCGCAGCCTTCTTCGTGGCTGGAAGATGTACGCAGCTTGATCGGCCAGTAAGGCCAGGTCATGGGGCGGTTTTCTTCCTCGGGCGGCTGGGGCATCAGTTCAAACTGGGTGACGCTGACCGCGCCGTGGCGGTTGCTGGTGCCCACGCAGTCGGAACCGGTGTCGCCGCCGCCAATCACGATGACGTGCTTGCCGTCGGCGCGCAGCTGGCCTTTGACCTTGTCACCGGCGTTGATCTTGTTTTGCTGGGGCAAAAATTCCATCGCGAAATGAACGCCGTCGAGGTCGCGGCCGGGCACGGGCAGGTCGCGCGACTGCTCGGCGCCGCCCGTGAGGATCACGGCATCGAAGTCTTTTTGCAGCTGCTCGGGGGTGATGCTTTCTTTGGCCCAGTTGGTGACTTTGGAATCCTTGCCCAACGGGTCTTTGATGCTGCCCACCATCACGCCGGTGCGGAAGTTCACGCCTTCGGCCTTCATTTGCTCGACGCGGCGATCGATATGGACCTTTTCCATCTTGAAGTCAGGGATACCGTAGCGCAGCAGGCCACCGATACGGTCGTTCTTCTCAAACAGCGTCACCTCATGGCCGGCGCGCGCCAACTGCTGCGCGGCGGCCATGCCGGCGGGACCGGAGCCGACCACGGCAACCTTCTTGCCGGTCTTGTGCTTGGGCATCACAGGCTTGACCCAGCCTTCGGACCAGGCGCGGTCGATGATGGCGTGCTCGATGGACTTGATGCCGACGGCGTCGTCATTCACGTTCAGCGTGCAGGCGGCTTCGCAGGGTGCCGGGCAGATGCGACCAGTGAACTCGGGGAAGTTGTTGGTGCTGTGCAGCGTGTCGATGGCGTTTTTCCAGTCGGCGCGAAACACCATGTCGTTGAAGTCTGGAATGATGTTGTTGACGGGGCAGCCGCTGTTGCAAAACGGCGTGCCGCAGTCCATACAGCGCGCGGCCTGCTTGTTGGCCTGCGCGTCGTCCAGCCCGATGACAAATTCCTTGTAGTTCTTCAGGCGCTCCGGCACGGGCTTGTAGCCCTCTTCGATGCGCTCGTATTCCATGAAGCCGGTGATTTTTCCCATGATGCGTCCTGTGCAATTCTTTTAAGCGTTTTATGCCGCCAGCCCTTTAAGAATGAGCGCAAGCAGCTATAAATTTAATAGCAAACGTAAGGTGGCGTGAGAGCTTCAGCAGCCTTACTTGGCCGCCACCGCTTCCTGGTTGGTGGCGACCTGGACCCGTGTGGTTTCGGTCGCGGCTTCCAGGCGGCGTTCCTTGCGCTCAATCAGCGCCTTCTTGTATTCGTTCGGGAAGACCTTCACAAACTTCAGGCGTGACTCGCTCCAGTTGTCGAGCAACTCGCGCGCGCGCTTGCTGCCGGTCCAGCGGTTGTGGTCTTGCAAGAGGCGCTTGAGCAATTCCTCATCGCTTTGTTCGGCATGCCAGTCGGCCTTGTCATGGGTGTGCTGCTCGGCCGTGGTGACGATGCGGTCCATCGACACCATGGAAGTGTTGCAACGCGTGGCGAACAAACCATCTTCGTCATACACATAAGCCACGCCGCCGCTCATGCCGGCGGCGAAGTTGCGGCCGGTCTTGCCCAGCACCGCGACGGTGCCGCCCGTCATGTATTCGCAACCGTGGTCACCCGTGCCTTCAACAACCGCCGTGGCGCCCGAGAGCCGCACGGCAAAACGTTCACCGGCCACGCCGCTGAAGAAGGCTTCGCCGGTGGTCGCGCCGTACAGCACGGTGTTGCCGACGATGGTGTTCTTCACCGCGTCGCCGCGGAAGTCGATACTCGGGCGCACGACGATACGGCCGCCCGACAGGCCCTTGCCGGTGTAGTCGTTGGCGTCACCGATCAGGTACATGGTGATGCCTTTGGCCAGGAAGGCGCCGAAAGATTGGCCGCCCGTGCCTTCGAGCTGGATGCGCAGCGTGTCGTCGGGCAGGCCTTGCGGATGGTGGCGTGTCAGCTCGCCCGACAGCATGGCGCCGACGGTGCGGTTGACGTTGCGCGCCACCTCGATGAACTGGACTTTTTCGCCCTTTTCAATCGCAGCTTTGGACTTTTCGATCAGACGCAAGTCCAGCGCTTTTTCGAGCGCGTGGTCTTGCTCCATGACGTGCATACGCGGCACGTCGGCCGGCACGTTGGGCTGGTAGAACAGGCGGGCGAAATCAAGGCCACTGGCCTTCCAGTGCTCGATGCCTTTTTGCGTGTCGAGCAGGTCGGCGCGGCCGATCAGGTCGTCAAACTTGCGCACGCCGAGCTGCGCCATCAGCTGCCGCGCCTCTTCGGCGACAAAGAAGAAGTAATTGACCACATGCTCGGGCTTGCCGCTGAATTTCTGGCGCAGCACCGGGTCTTGTGTGGCCACGCCAACAGGGCAGGTGTTGAGGTGGCACTTGCGCATCATGATGCAGCCCTCAACCACCAGCGGTGCGGTGGCAAAACCGAACTCATCGGCGCCCAACAGCGCGCCGATGATGACGTCGCGGCCGGTTTTCATCTGGCCGTCGGCCTGCACACGGATGCGGCCGCGCAGGCGGTTGAGCACCAGGGTCTGCTGCGTTTCGGCCAGGCCAATTTCCCAGGGCGAGCCGGCATGCTTGATGGACGACCAGGGCGAAGCACCCGTGCCGCCGTCGTGGCCGGCAATCACCACGTGGTCGGACTTGGCCTTGGCCACGCCCGCTGCAATGGTTCCTACGCCGACCTCACTCACCAGCTTGACGCTGATGCTGGCGCGCGGGTTCACGTTCTTCAAATCGTGGATCAGCTGGGCCAGGTCTTCGATCGAGTAGATGTCGTGGTGCGGCGGTGGCGAGATCAAACCGACACCCGGCACCGAGTAACGCAGCGAACCGATGTATTCGCTGACTTTTCCGCCGGGCAGCTGGCCACCTTCGCCGGGCTTGGCGCCCTGCGCCATCTTGATCTGGATCTGGTCGGCCGACACCAGGTATTCGGCCGTGACGCCAAATCGGCCGGACGCCACCTGCTTGATGCGCGAGCGCAGCGAGTCGCCGTCTTGCAGCGGCAAATCTACCTCAACCTGCTTAGGGCCGATCACGCTTTTCAGCGTCTCGCCCTTCTTGATCGGGATGCCTTTGAGCTCTTGCCGGTAACGGTTCGGGTCTTCACCGCCCTCGCCCGTGTTGCTCTTGCCGCCGATGCGGTTCATGGCCACAGCCAGCGTGGCATGGGCTTCGGTGCTGATGGAGCCCAGCGACATGGCGCCGGTGGCAAAGCGCTTGACGATCTCTTTGGCCGGCTCGACTTCATCAATCGGGATGGCTTTGGAAGGGTCAATCTTGAACTCGAACAGGCCGCGCAGCGTCATATGACGGCGGTTCTGGTCGTTGATCAGCTGGGCGTATTCCTTGTAGGTGTTCCAGTTGTTGGAACGCGTGGAATGCTGCAGCTTGGCAATCGCGTCGGGCGTCCACATGTGGTCTTCGCCACGCACGCGCCAGGCGTATTCGCCGCCGGCGTCCAGCATGTTGGCCAGCACCGGGTCGTCGCTGAAGGCGGCGCGATGCATGCGCAGCGCTTCTTCGGCGATCTCGAACACGCCCATGCCTTCGACCTGGCTGGCCGTGCCGGTGAAGAACTTGGCCACGGTGTCACGGTTCAGGCCGATGGCCTCGAACAGTTGCGCGCCGCAGTAGCTCATGTAGGTCGACACGCCCATCTTGGACATGATCTTGGACAGGCCCTTGCCGATGGCCTTGGTGTAGTTGTAGACGGCCTTGTCGGTGCTGAGGTCGCCCGGCAGTCCTTTGGACAGCTCGGCCAGCGTTTCCATGGCGAGGTAGGGGTGCACGGCTTCGGCGCCGTAGCCGGCCAGCACGGCAAAGTGGTGCACTTCGCGGGCGGAGCCGGTTTCGACCACCAGGCCGGCCGTGGTGCGCAGGCCTTCTTTCACCAGGTGCTGGTGAATGGCGGAAAGAGCCAGCAAGGCCGGAATGGCAACCTGCGTGGCGCTGATGCCGCGGTCGCTGATGATCAGGATGTTCTTGCCGTCCTTGATCGCGTCGACCGCCTCGGCGCACAGCGAAGCCAGCTTGGCCTCGACACCTTCATGGCCCCAGGCCAGCGGATAGGTGATGTCCAGGGTGTAGCTCTTGAACTTGCCCTGGGTGTGCGACTCGATATCGCGCAGCTTTTGCATGTCGGCCACGTTGAGCACCGGCTGGCTGACTTCCAGCCGCATCGGCGGATTGACCTGGTTGATGTCCAGCAGGTTGGGCTTGGGGCCGATGAACGACACCAGCGACATCACGATGGCTTCGCGGATCGGGTCGATGGGCGGGTTGGTCACCTGTGCAAACAACTGCTTGAAGTAGTTGTAGAGCGGCTTGTTCTTGTTGGACAGCACGGCCAGCGGGCTGTCGTTGCCCATGGAACCGGTGGCTTCTTCGCCGTTGGCGGCCATCGGGGACATCAGGAATTTGATGTCTTCCTGCGTGTAGCCAAAGGCCTGCTGGCGATCAAGCAGGGCAAGGTTCGAAGCCGCGGGCACAGTGACCGGAGAGGTCTTGGCGGCCTTGCCGGCCACGTCGTCCAGCTTGATGCGCAGATTTTCAATCCACTGCTTGTAGGGCTTGCTGTGGGCCAGCGTGGCCTTGATTTCCTCGTCGTCGACCATGCGGCCCTGTTCGAGGTCGATCAGGAACATCTTGCCGGGCTGAAGGCGCCATTTGCGCACGATCTTGTGCTCAGGAATCGGCAGCACGCCGGATTCGGAGGCCATGATGACGAGGTCATCGTCGGTCACGCAATAGCGCGAAGGACGAAGGCCGTTGCGGTCCAGCGTGGCGCCGATCTGGCGGCCGTCGGTGAAGACGATGGAGGCCGGGCCGTCCCAGGGCTCGAGCATGGCGGCGTGGTATTCATAGAAGGCCTTGCGGCGCTCGTCCATGGTGGTGTGTTGCTCCCAGGGCTCGGGGATCATCATCATCACGGCCTGGCTGATGGGATAGCCGGCCATGGTCAGCAACTCGAGGCAGTTGTCGAAGGTCGCGGTGTCGGACTGGCTGGCAAAGCTGATCGGATAGAGCTTTTGCAGGTCGGCGCCGAGCACTGGCGAGGACATCACGCCTTCACGCGCCTTCATCCAGTTGTAGTTGCCCTTGACGGTGTTGATCTCGCCGTTGTGGGCCACATAGCGGTAGGGATGGGCCAGTGGCCACTCGGGGAAGGTGTTGGTGGAAAAGCGCTGATGCACCAGGCCAAGCGCCGAGACGCAACGTGGGTCGGTCAGGTCGCGGTAGTAGGTGCCCACTTGATCGGCCAGCAGCAGGCCTTTGTAGACCACCGTGCGGCTGGACATGCTGGGCACGTAATATTCTTTGCTGTGCGTCAGGCGCAGGTTCTGGATGGCGGCGCTGGCGGTTTTGCGGATCACGTACAGCTTGCGCTCCAGCGCGTCCTGCACGATCACATCGTTGCCGCGACCGATGAAGATCTGGCGCAGGATGGGCTCTTTTTCGCGCACGGTGGGCGACATGGGCATGTCGCGGTTGACCGGCACGTCGCGCCAGCCCAGCAGCACCTGGCCCTCAGCCTTGACGGCGCGCTCCAGCGCCTGCTCGCACGCCAGGCGGGATGCGTGCTCTTTGGGCAGAAACACCATGCCGACGCCGTACTCACCGGGCGGCGGCAGCTGCACGCCCTGGCTGGCCATTTCTTCGCGATACAGCGCGTCGGGCAGCTGAATCAAAATGCCGGCGCCGTCACCCATCAATTTGTCAGCGCCCACTGCACCCCGATGGTCGAGATTTTCGAGGATTTTCAGGCCTTGCTGGACGATGGCGTGGCTTTTGTGCCCTTTGATGTGCGCCACGAAGCCGACGCCGCAGGCGTCATGTTCGTTTGCACCGGAGTACAAACCGTTTTCTTCAAAATGTTTGATTTCAGCAGCCGTGGTCATGGCAATTCCTCGTCAGTTGGGGATGACGGCGGTGCCGCGCGGCCTTAGAAAAGGCATGGCAACGCTTCCATCCGCAAGGTTCATAATTTTTCGCAGGGAATGGGAGCATATTGCATTGCAACAACAATGCCAAGTGGTTTAAATGGGGTCAGATTCCAATTAAATGTCGATTAATTTAATCAACAATAAATTGGGGACATATTAAAGTCAAGCGCGTCAAGCCTTGATAAATATGAAGTTATTCATCATCCGGGCCCTCAGCCACGCGCAGGGGTGGGCGTCCCGCCTGGTTCCTGGTGACACGGCGCTCTGTGCGCTTTTGCAACTCCGCCAAAAAGCCATCTCCACCCAGGGCCCAGCCACTCAGGGCGGATCGGGTCAGCTGGTCTTGCTGCTCCAGCGTGATGCCGGCGCGCACCAGTCCGGCGTAGGCCACTTCACGGGCGAACGGCGTGTTGCCCAATGCCCAGACCATCGGGTGTGGCGTGAGCAGGCCGTCGACCCGCAGGCCTGCGTAATGGCCGTAGCTGGACCACGGATAGTCTTTGACCTCGGCCACCAGTCCCGCGCGGACTGGATTGAGGTCCATATAGGCCATGCACGCCAGCAGGTAGCGCTCGGCCTCGATCACGGTGGCCCGGTAACGCCCTTCCCACAAGGTGCCGGAGCGGCCCTGGCTGTCGTTGAAGTAACGCACATAGCGCCGCCCGGCAGCTTGCATCATCTGCGGCAGGCTGTCCGCTGTGGAAGGCGTCGCCAGTAAATGGAAATGGTTGTCCATCAGCACGTACGCATGCAGGGCAACGCCGAACTTGCGGGCGCTTTCTTCGAGCAACGCCAAAAACACCTGGTGGTCGGCGGCCGAAGAAAAGACAGCTTGCCGGTTATTTCCCCGCTGAATGATGTGGTGCGGGTAACCGGGGAGCGTCAGACGGGGAAGGCGGGCCATGGAATGCAATACCGAGAGTTTGCATCATGATAAAAGGAATCTGACCCCGATTTTTTCCGCCTGCTGCGAGTCCATCGAAGCGCTGTTAGAACGCCCCGGAACAAGGGCGCTTAACGAACGACTTTGCCGTCAGGCGTGATGGTGACGAGATCAATCGCCCGCACCGATTCGTATTTCTTCGGGCGCAGGTTGACGCGAAAGCCCCCCACGTCGTAGTCGGTCATGGTTTCAAACGCCTTTTGCAGGCCTGCCCGGTCGGGCTTGCCGCTGCCGGCCGCGCTGCGGCGCACGCCTTCGGCAAACGTTTTGGCCGCAATATAGCCCTCAACACTTTCATAGCTGGGCGTCTGGTCGGTCTGGTTCAGCACATCCAGGTATTCCTTGATGATGGGCGTGCCGGTGCTGCGCGGCGAAGGCACCACTTGCGAGATAACAACCCCGCCGATCTCTTTGCCCAGCGCGCTGAACAGCGGGTCAATCCCCACCACGGAGAAATTGAGGAACTGACCGCCAAACCCGGCCTGGCGCATCTTGCGGATGAAAGCCGCCGAGGAATTGAACAGGCTGACCTGAATAACGGCTTGGGGTTGCGCCTTCATCAGCTGCGCCACGGCAGCATCGACCTTGTCGCTGTTGACCGGCGACAGGGCGCTGCCAACGATGGCTGGGCGCTTCAGGTCGATCAGGGCCTGGTTCACCGCGGCAAGGCCGCCCCGCCCCATGGCGTCATCTTCGGCAAATACACCGATACGGTCCTGGTTGAGGGTGGCGCAGTGGCGTGCAATTTTGTAGGCCTCGTCAGCCAGCGCCGGGCGCACATGAAAGATGTTTGCCAGCGCAGGATCATGCAACGCATCCGATGCTGCAAAAGGTGCGAAAAAGAGCGCCCCGGATGCCTTGGAAGCGGCAAACGCGGCGTCGCAGCTGGCTGTTCCGGCAAAGCCGAACAGCGCGTCGACGCCTTCGTCGATCAACTGCTTGGCATTGGCGGCAGCCTTGGCCGGGTTGTAGCCGTCGTCGAGTGTCTTGACTTCGATCTTGTGACCGCCGGCACCGCCCTTTGCATTGATGGCGTCGAAATAAATCTTTGCCCCATTCAGATACGCCAGGCCGATCTGGTCGGCTGCACCTGTCAAGGGCACCGATTGGCCAAGAACGATTTTGCGGCTGGTTTTGCTTTGAGCCCAGAGCGCAGGGCTTGCTACCGCAGCGCCCGCGGAAACCCCGCGCAGAATTAGTTGACGTCGATTGAAACCCATGAGAACACCTTTTGAGAGACGAAATAGCCAAAGCAGGTTTGATGCCCGTACCTCAGCATGCGCTCAATATTCCGAAGAAATGTCACAAATTGTGCGCAAGCCCTCAGCGTAATCTGTGCAACCTCTAAAAACCACCGTGGAAATGCCAACACGTCATAAGCCTATGCGCATGGGACGCCAACATACGCCCGTTCAAGTGCGTTGGCGGGCAGATCCAGGCAGACGATGAAGCAAGATCGCCAACACGAGGGCGATGGCGCAGCCGGCCGTCGCAAGCCAACCCGTCCATTGCCATCCTCCCGCAGTGCTGGCCACCCAGGCAACCAGCGGAGGACCGGCAAATTGCCCCAGCGCCGACCACTGCTGGACCCAGCCAACGGTGGTCGACACGGCATCACGGCGGGGCGCAAGCTGGATGGCCAGGTTAAACAGCGTTGCGGGGATCAGGCCACCCACCATCGAGAAGACCAGTATGGCCACGTACTGTATTTCCGGGCGCAGTTGCACGGCAAATGCGAGCTGTGCGCCTCCAGCCATCGACAGGAAGCCTGCGCCAAGCAGAACCACCGGTCGTACACCACGCTCCAGCAGCCTGCCTGCCGCGACGTTGCCGATGATATTGACGGCAGCAGCAAGCGCCGTAAGCCATGCCACCCACACACCGCTCACGCCAGCCTGGGTGTAGATGGACGGCAGGAAACCGACCACAGCAAGCCACTGTCCCGAGTACATCGCAAAAGCAACAGCCATGTACCAGGCTGCGCGCGACCGCAGCGTCGCGCGGACAATATCTCCGCCACGGAAATGAGGAGCCGGCGATTGCCGGGGGGACATGCCATCATGCAGATGCCCCTGTGCAGGAACTTGCCACGCGACCAGCAAAGCCAGCACTGCGGCCAGCGCGGCCAGAAGCCACCACAAGATTCGCCAACCCCAGTCAGGTGCGGCCAGGCCGATGATCATGGGGCCTCCCAGCAATGCCAGAGAGGCGCCCAGCGGCATGTAGGCGCCCCAGACTCCCAGCATGCCGTTGAGTCGCTCTTGTGGCACCAGCTGGCGGATCAGGGCTGGGGCCGGTAACACCACCCAGAGGAATCCCAGCCCTTCGAATACACGTGCGGTCAGCAGCCAATGCACATCGGGAGACACGCCGCCCAACAGGCCGGCACCGGACAACACCAGCAGCCCGGCCACCATGCTGCGCTTGAGGCCGGCACGCTGCACAACAAGCCCGATGAGCAGCCCGAGCACCATACCCGCCAGCTGCACCAGCGACAGCAGAAATCCGGCCTGCAGCAATGTCACGCCCAATACCTTTCCCAGCACAGGCAGCGCAGGCGGCAGCTTGCCCACGTAAAGGGCGGCCACCACACCGGCAGCCATCACGTACCAGGCCGCGTTCGGGCTCGGGGTTGTTGTTGGCCGGGGCTCAGTCACGTTGTTTGCTGCGATGGGCGGCCACAACTCCACTTAGACCGGAAAGGCTGCGCGCCCCTTAAGACGTTCATGCTCTTTGGCGGCGAAGCGGTCTGTCATGCCGGCAATGTAGTCGGCGACCACCCTCTCGGGTTTTGCGCCCGCCGCATGGGGGGCATCAATGCCGTCAAACCGGTCGATGTGAGCCTGCGGCATCTGGGCCGGGTCGGCCATATAGGCTTCGAACAGATCACGAACTACCTGCTTGGCAGCCTGCGTGGTTTCCACCACTTTCGGGTGGCGGTACAGGTTTCGCAGCAAAAAACGTTTGAGGGATGCAGACTGCATCGCCATTTCTTCGGTAAAACACACCAGCGCCGGATGCCTGCGAACTTCGTCCACGCTGGCAGGGGCAACCTTGTAAATCGCAAGCGATGTCGCATCCATCACGTTATAGACCTGCGCACTGAGCATGCGCCGTATGGTCTCGAACAGCAGCCGCCGGCCTTTCAACGCCCGGTGCGCCAGTTGCGTTTCCCGGCAGTGTTGCGCGAACAGCTCGACACCCTCCAGTTGCTCCAGGCTTAACAGGCCGGAGCGCACGCCGTCGTCAATATCGTGTGCGTTGTAGGCTATTTCGTCCGCAAGATTGGCCAGTTGTGCTTCCAGACCGGGTTGCTGCCAGCGCGGCCCGTCAGCGGGCTCTACGAACCGGCGGGCAACACCGTCCGGCTCGCGGGCTTCAATATGGCGTGCATTGCGCCTGGAACAATGCTTCAGGATTCCTTCTCGCGTCTCAAAGGTCAGGTTCAGCCCGTTGTACGCCGGATAGCGCTCCTCAAGGGAGTCCACCACGCGCAGGCTTTGCAGGTTGTGCTCAAAGCCTGCGCTGTCTGGGTTACAGGCTTTCAGACATGCGTTCAAGGCATCCTGGCCGGCATGGCCGAACGGCGTATGGCCCAAGTCATGCGCCAGCGCAATGGCTTCCACGAGATCTTCATTGAGCTGAAGCGTGCGGGCGATGGACCTTCCCAGCTGGGCGACCTCCAGCGAATGAGTCAGCCGGGTGCGAAACAAATCACCTTCGTGATTCAGAAACACCTGGGTTTTGTACACCAGGCGCCGAAAAGCGGTGGAGTGCACGATACGGTCGCGGTCGCGCTGAAACTCGGACCGGGTTGGCGCAGCAGGCTCGGCAAAGCGGCGGCCGCGCGAACGCGAAGGGTCACAGGCGTAGGGTTGGAGATTCATGAATTAAACATAAAAATGACCGGAATCCCATACCTCACAAGCGCAAGCAGCTCCTGAATTGATAGCAATTTCAGGTACCTCTTCCATATTTTCCGCCGCTTATTCACAGCACATATCTATGACACTGCGCACCATGGCATCCGGCGCACTGCGAACGGCTGCCTTCCCGGGGCCGTCGATCACAACAAACCTTATCTCACCCGCTTCGGATTTTTTGTCGATGCGCATCAGTTCGAGATAGCGGCCGGCATTGTCGGTGGTTGACAGCACAGGTCCTCGCACCGGCAGGCCGCATCGTCGGACAAGATTGGTCAGGCGTTCCGTAAAAGGCTTGTCAACCAGGCCCAGACGCTCTGACAGATGCGCGGCCATCACCATGCCGCAGCCCACACCCTCGCCATGCAGCCATTCCCCATAGCCCAGACCGGATTCAATCGCGTGGCCGAAGGTGTGACCGAAATTCAGGATGGCCCGCAAGCCCGACTCCCGCTCGTCCTGGCTTACAACCCATGCCTTGATCTCACAACTGCGCTGGATGGCGTGGGCCATGGCCACGGGCTCCCTGGCGAGCAGATCTTCCAGGTTAGTCTCGATCCATTCAAGGAATGCCATGTCGGCAATGGGGCCGTATTTAATGATCTCGGCCAGGCCCGCACTCAGTTCGCGAGAGGGCAGCGTCGCCAGAACATCCAGGTCGCACACCACCTGCAAGGGCTGGTAGAACGCACCGATCATGTTTTTGCCCAGTGGGTGGTTGATCGCCGTCTTGCCGCCAACCGAGGAATCCACCTGGGCCAGCAATGTCGTGGGCACCTGCACAAATGGTACGCCGCGCATGTAGCTGGCCGCGGCAAAGCCGGTCATGTCGCCGACCACGCCACCGCCCAAGGCAAACAGCACCGTCTTTCGGTCGCAGCCGTTTTCCAGCAGCGCATCAAAAATCAATTGCAGGGTTGGCCAGTCCTTGTGGGCTTCACCATCCGGCAAGGTGACCAGCAGCACCTTGTCATAGCGTTGTTGCAACGCCCGGGTGAGTTGCGCGGCATACAGCGGTGCCACGGTGGTGTTTGACACCACCAGCGCCGTCGCGGCTTTGGGCACGTCCTGATAGGTATTGCTGCTTCCCAGAAGCCCGCTGCCAATGACGATCGGATAGCTGCGTTCGGCCAGATCAATCCGGATTGTCGCAACGGCGGAAGAGGAATTTTCTTGCATGGAAGAAGTGTAGAGGCTTCCACCCTTTCCAAGGCTTGCCAACGGTTATGGCCGGTCGGGAGGCGGAGCCATCACGCCTGCCAGCTCCAGCTGCATCAGGATCATGTTGACCAGCGTAGAGACTGAAGGGCGGCCTGTTTCAATGACATAGTGTGCCGTTTCCCGATAGAGGGCGTCACGGGCGGCGTAAAGATCCCTGAGCCGCGCCAGCGGATCGGCCACCTGAAGCAAGGGGCGGTTCTGGTCATGCCGCAAACGGCGAAAAACCTCTTCGGGGATGGAATGCAGGTAAACCACCTGCGCCCGCTCCCGAAGATGTTGCCGGTTGGCGGGGCGCAGCACAGCCCCGCCGCCGCTGGAGAGTACGCAAACCTCACCCTGAGTCAATTCATCGATGACCAGTTGCTCGATGTCGCGAAATGCGTCTTCACCTTCGCGCTCAAAAAACTCACGGATAGAGCAACCGATACGTTGTTCTATCACCTGATCCGAGTCAATGAACCGCAACCCCATTCTTCGGCCAAGATGCCTGCCGACGGTGGATTTCCCCGACCCAGGCAAGCCCACGCAGGCGATTCTCAACGGATGTGCATTCAATTGATATGGAGGAAAGGTTGCCCAGAAGCATGCCAAGCAACTACGCAGAGGACTGGCAGTCCCACGCGCAGTCCTTCAGCACGACGCCTTCTTTACCTACCGCCCTCGAACTCGCCCAAGGCGATCAGACGGGTGGTCGGAATTAACGCAGGGCAGATCCGTTAGTCAGCATTTTGGGCGTGATGAACACCAGCAATTCAGACTTCGTGGCAGATCGCGTTCTTTGTTTGAACAAATTGCCAACACCGGGGATGTCGCCCAAAAGCGGGACTTTGGTTTCATTGTCACGATCATTTTGCTCAAAAATGCCGCCAATGACCACGGTTCCACCATTTTCCACCAGTACCTGCGTTTGAATATGCTTGGTATCAATCGCGAATCCGTTCGCTGTTTCACGTCCCACGCTATCTTTGTTCACGTCCACTTGAAGGATGATGTTCCCCTCCGGCGTTATTTGCGGAGTGACTTCGAGCTTCAAGTTTGCCTTTCGAAAGGCAATAGCGGTGGCACCGCTGGAAGTCGCCTGTTGATAGGGAAGCTCTGTACCCTGTTCAATCAGAGCCTTCACCTGATCAGCAGTCACGACACGTGGACTGGAAACAATTTTCGTCTTGCCATCTGCTTCAGATGCAGAAATCTCAAGATTAAGGAATCGTGTCTTTGCGGCATTGAACAAAGAAATGGCAAACGTACTTGCGTTGAATCCGTTTTGGCCCACACCAGGCAGGCTCACGAATTCACCTGCAGTAGTTCCTGCAACTGTCGGGCTATACGACCCGCCAAAAGCGGTGTTATTACCCTGGGTGAAAGGTCGACCCCCTAACCGCACGCCCAGAGATTTACCGAAGGAATCCGACGCTTCAACGATACGAGCTTCAATCAACACTTGACGGACTGCGACGTCTAATTTCGCGATCAGCGCCTGCACCTGTTCAAGTCGCGATGGTATGTCGGTAACGAACAATTGATTGGTGCGCGCCTCCGATATCACGCTGCCTCGCGCAGACAGTATCTTTGTAGCACCGRCACCGGAGCCCAACAGCCCTGCCGCAATATCTGCAGCTTTTGCATAGTTAAGCTTGAAATCCTGGGTCCGGAGCGTTTCCAGACTTTGAATCGCATTCTTTGACTCCAGTTCCAGCTTGTCTTTGGCTGCAAGTTCGTCTTTGGGTGCGATCAACAAGACGTTGCCTGTTTTGCGCATGCCCAGTCCCTTGGCCTGAAGAATAATGTCCAGTGCCTGATCCCAGGGAACATCTTTCAGACGCAACGTTACCGCACCGGTAACCGAGTCCGACGTCACGATATTGAAGTTCGTAAAGTCTGCAATCACCTGCAGAAGGGAGCGAATTTCAATGTTCTGAAAATTCAGGGATAGCTTCTCACCGTTATACCCAGGTCCTTGCGTCAGCTTGCTTGGGTCAATTTTTTGCTGGCGCACTTCCAGGACAAACTGGTTATCACTTTGATACGCACTGTGTTCCCAGGCGCCCTTGGGCTCGACCACCATACGGACCTTATCCCCCGTTTGAAATGTGGTGACGGTTTGCACTGGTGTTCCGAAATCGCCCACATCCAGACGACGGCGAAGTCCTTCTGGCAATGCGGTTTTCAGGAACTCAACCACCAAAGTCTGGCCTTGTTGGCGTATATCCACGCCAACCTGGTTATTGGGCAGGTCCACAACGATACGGCCAGAACCCTCAACGCCACGACGGAAGTCGATGTCCTTCAAGGGCAATGTGTCGGTGTTGCGATTTTCAGCAAACACTGGCGGTGTAGTAGCGGAGGGCGCAGCCACCGCCACTGAATCGAGGGTAATCAACAACGATTTCCCTTGAATCTCAGCCTTATACGCCGTTGGCACCTTTAGATTCAGTACTACACGGGTTCTTTCACCCGCCTGCACGACGTTCGCCGAGCGCAGATTTCCCAAGTTGAGGTCCACTGCAGATCGTCCCATGGAGTTACCAACCCCGGGAAAATCAAGTGCTATACGCGCTGGCGTCTGGATACTAAAACCCGTCGGTACCGCAGCCAGAGGTTCTGCCAAATCGATTCGAATGACCTCTGCACCGCCCTGAACTGATCCGGAAACAGCCTGGATGGCATTCTGTGCCTGCGCCAGCAAGGGAGCGGCAGTTACAGAAAATGCCAGACTGAGCGAAGCACAACGCAACACACGCCCAAACAAAAGCTGCAGGCGGCCCTTTTTTTCCTGCGTCTCTAGTGCCGGTGTCTGCTTGTTCATTTTGATCCCTCTAATAACTGTAAAGTCGCGGTCCGCTCTATCCACTCACCCGCGGCGTCTTGCACTATCTCGCGTAAGGCGAGATCTGTTTCAGTGACCTTGGTGATCCGGCCGTAGTTTTGGCCCAGGTAATTCCCTACGCGGGCTTGATAAATCAGGTTGTCCACTCGTACCAGCGCAACTGGCTGGCCAACCTTGATCAGGCTACCCACCATGGCAATAGCATCCAGGGGATATGCCTCCAATGGTTCTTTTCGTCGGCTCAGTTCAGGTGCGATCAGGGCGGCGTTGGCCGTCGCCTGATTGGATTCACGTTTCAGTGCCTGTGTCAGTTTTTGAATGCTAAAAGGCTCTATGGAACCTTCCTGGCCATACAACTGAGGTGAAAATTTAGTGGGCTCCGGCAGCGGATCTACCTTAGGCTTGGTAGCGTTCCGTTGCTGCGTCATCCATTCCTGCAACTCCTCCTGTTCAGAGGAACCACAGCCGGACAGGCCCAATAAAATCCCTGCCAAACCGCAAAAAATTACCGCGTATTTTCCTGCACTCATTTTTTGGCTCCAGGAGCGCTCTTGCGCTGCAAGGCTACTTCATCATTGTCCAGATAGCGGAACGTTTTGGCCGTGGTATCCATCACCAAGGTGCTATCTTTGCCGGGCGATATGGTCAGATTATTCAAAGTGACAATGCGGGAAAGATTGGCAATATCAGCCGCAAAAGCACCCATATCGTGATACCTGCCTGTGACTCGAACAGCGATCGGTAATTCCGCGTAATACTCCTTCACGCTAACCTGACCTGGGCGAAACAATTCGAACTGCAGACTACGCCCCAAACCCGCCTGATTAATATCAGAAAGCAGTGCGTCCATTTCGGCCTTGCTCGGTAGCTGCTTTTCAAGCTGGGTTACATATTGTTGAACCTGTTCGCGCTGCTTCTTCAGCGCATCCAGATTGACAGCCTGCGCAAGCTTTGCCGTGTAGTCTTCCTTAAGCTTGACTTCCTTGGCTTTCTCTGCGGTCAACTCCTCATCGGATGCGCTGAGCCATACAAACCAAAGAGCCACGACAACAAAAATCGTCACGGCCACGCACAGGAGGTAACGTGGAAGTGCTGGCCATGAAGGTGGATCATTGGGATCCAGGCCCGTAAACTGGGACTTCAGACTACTTTGAATTGCTCCAAAGTCGATGGAATTTTTAGAGATTTTTGCCATAGTCAAACTCGTTCATTCCGCCTCATACCTTGGCCGGCACCGAAGCGGCAGAAGCTGGCTTGGCAGCCGCCCCCGACACCACCGGTACTGTCCCTGAGCTTGCCGGTGTGGCGCCAACAGTTTTCGGATCGCTGGCCCGCTTCAAACCAATCTTCATTGAAAAATTGGATACCCTGCGCTGGTCACGCGCACTCAGTGAGACTGTGCTGGCGGTGATTTCTACAAGTTCCGGCCGGGTTAACCACGCACTGTTGTTAGCAAGGTTGCGCAACAATTCCGAAACACGTTCGTTTGACTGTGCGACGCCAGTGATAAACACGGCCTGATTGTCTTGTTTCATGCTGGTGATATACACCCCATCGGGCAACTGCTTGACCAGTTCGCTCAGCAAATACACCGGCAGATTGCGGTTTCCCTGCAGGTCTTCCACGGCATTCTGGCGAGCCCTGAGTGCGGAAATTTCCGCCTGCAGCGTGGCAATATCCTTGATCTGTCCTTCCAACCGGGTAATTTCCGTTTTCAGAAAATTGTTCTTTCCCCGCTGGCCCTCAATTTGGGCAAGGTACCAGGAATAAACAGCGCCGCAAATAAGACCGCCGATCAAGGCCGCCATACCCAGCGTGGCAAAAAATACTTCGCGCCTGCGCTTGCGCGCAGCTTCGCGATGGGGAAGCAGATTGACGAGAATCACTGCAGAAACCTCCGCAAAGCCAGACCGCAAGAGGTCAGGTAGGATGCCGCTTCGCGCCGCATCTTCTTTTCACGTACGCCTTCCCCGAGCTCCATTCCCTCAAAAGGGTTTGCCAGCACGCAGGCAAATGAAGTCTGCTGGGTGACGGAGTCGGTCAGGCCTGGCAAGGCGGACGAGCCGCCGGCCAACATCACATAGTCAACTTTGTTGTGCGGTGTGCTGGTAAAGAAGAACTGCAAGGCCCGTCCGATTTCCTGCGCCATGCTCTCGACAAAAGGCTTCAGCACGCCGGATTCGTAGTCTTCCGGCAAATCGCCACTGCGTTTTTTGCTTTCTGCTTCTTCAGGGGAAAAACCGTACTGCCGAATGATGAGTTGCGTCAGCTGTGCTCCACCGAAGGCCTGATCACGCTCATAAAGTACTTCATCGTTTTTGATGACCTGCATACTGGTCGTCAATGCACCCACTTCAAACAGGGCCACCATGGTGTCCACGCCCTTGTTGGGAAGGCTCTCAATCAAGCGGGCGGTGGCCAGGCGGGAGGCATACGACTCCACATCTATAACAATAGGCTTGAGCCCGGCGGCTTCCGCAAGACCCTGCCTGTCCTGCACTTTTTCCTTGCGCGAAGCAGCAATCAGCACTTCAACGTCGCCACTGGAGGTAGCACTCGGGCCTACCACGCAGAAATCGAGGCTGACTTCATCCAGCGAGAACGGAATGTATTGATTGGCTTCGGATTCGACCTGAATTTCGAGCTCTGCGTCGCTGAGGCCGCCCGGGAGAATGATTTTTTTGGTAATGACCGCCGAAGCCGGCAGGGCCATCGCCACATTCTTGGTGCGGGTTCCGCTTTTCTTGACGAGCCGGCGCACCGCGTCGGCCACTTCGTCAAACTTTTCGACGTTACCATCGGTAATCCAGCCTCGTTCCAGCGGTTCGATCGCACAGCGATCCAACACCAGATTACCGGCCTTGTCACGGCTCAACTCCACCAGCTTGACACTGGATGAGCTGATATCTAAACCCAGCAAAGCGGGTTGTTGGCGGTTGAATAACGATCCCAGAGAGATCAAGGCGGTCCCCAAATGACGGCTAATATGTAGCCCTGCATACTTAAGAAATCACTTGAATAGTAGCAGTAAGCTCTTTGTGCAGTAAGGATTTTTCCTGTTTTGGACATCTGGAACGTTGTCAAAAGCAGACGGTCGTACCGGGCCAGGAGTTTGCAAGGTTCCCTAAAACGTTGTCTGCAAACGTAAAAGTATGGCCCTTGCCCTGACACCCCGCACAACCCGCTTCCCGGGATTTTTATAATGGTGACGCGACTTTACGATTGTCTACATGCCCTCCACACCCACGTCTTCTGATTCAAACTCTGCCCCGCTCAAGCAAGGTCGCGCAAAGTCCCTCGTCCCCCGCTGGCTGGTCATGCTCTTTTTGTGGAGTGGCGGCCTGCTACTGGCTGGTGTTGCCGCCGTCTTGCTGTTTGTGGCTGTAGCGCTGTCGGTTGCCTACCCCAACCTGCCGGATATCTCAGACCTGTCAGACTACCGGCCAAAGTTGCCGTTGCGGGTTTACTCCGCCGATGGGGTGGTTATTGGCGAATTCGGGGAAGAACGCCGCAGCCTCACCCCGATCAAGGACATCCCGCAGGTCATGAAGGACGCGGTTCTGGCCATCGAAGATGCCCGCTTTTTCTCGCATGGCGGCGTGGACTACCTGGGCGTGATCCGGGCCGGCTTTGCCAATGTGGGCCGGGCCAAGAGCCAGGGCGCCTCCACCATCACCATGCAGGTGGCCCGTAATGTCTATCTGTCGGCCGAAAAAAGCTATACCCGCAAGATCTATGAAATCCTGCTGACCTTCAAGCTGGAGCACCTGCTGACCAAGGACCAGATCCTTGAGATCTATATGAACCAGATTTTTCTGGGAAACCGGGCTTATGGCTTTGCCGCGGCCTCAGAGGCCTATTTCGGCAAGCCCCTGAAAAACATCTCCATCTCCGAGGCAGCCATGCTGGCAGGCCTGCCCAAGGCGCCTTCGGCCTACAACCCCATCATCAATCCCAAGCGGGCCCGGGCCCGCCAGCTCTACATCATCGAGCGGATGGAAGAAAACGGCTTCATCACCGCCGAACAGGCCAAGGCCGCCAAAGAAGAAGAGCTCAAGGTCAGGACCGGGCCTGACGCGGGCCGGGTGCACGCAGAATATGTCGCTGAAACGGTCCGCCAGCTGGTTTACAACCAGTACGGGGACGAAACCTACACCCGCGGTCTGAATGTCTATACCACCCTGCGTGCCACCGACCAGACGGTCGCGTACAAGGCCTTGCGCAAGGGCATCATGGATTATGAGCGCCGGCAAATTTACCGGGGCCCCGAGAAGTTCATCGATCTTCCGGCCAATGCGCAGGAAACGGAAGATGCGATTGACGACGCACTGACCGACAACCCCGACAACGGAGATGTGATGTCGGCCATCGTGCTGGAAGCCAATCCCAAACGGATTCTGGCCATGCGCCAGAACAGCGAGACAGTTGAAATTACCGGCGACGGCCTGAAACCCGCCCAATCCGGACTGGCTGACAAGGCAGGGCCCAACATCAAGATTCGCCGCGGCGCCTTAATCCGCGTGGCGAAAACACCGAAAAACACCTGGGAAATCACCCAGCTGCCTGAAGTGGAAGGCGCTTTTGTGGCCCTTGATCCGCGCGACGGTTCCATCCGGGCGCTGGTGGGCGGGTTTGATTTTGAGAAAAACAAGTTCAACCATGTGACCCAGGCATGGCGCCAGCCGGGTTCCAGCTTCAAGCCCTTTATTTACTCCGCTGCCCTCGAGAAGGGCTTTACCCCAGCGACCGTGGTGAATGACGCCCCGCTGTTTTTTGACGCCGGCGTCACTGGCGGCCAGCCTTGGGAGCCCAAAAACTACGACGGCACTTTCGACGGTCCCATGAGTCTGCGGACCGGCCTGAAGAAATCCAAGAACATGATTTCCATCCGCATACTGCAGGCTATCGGCGCCCCGTATGCGCAGGACTGGATCACCCACTTCGGCTTTGAGGCCGAAAAACATCCCGCCTACCTGACGATGGCGCTGGGCGCCGGATCGGTCACCCCGATACAAATGGCCACCGCCTATTCGGTATTTGCTAACGGCGGTTACCGCGTCAATCCCTACCTGGTCACCAAAATCACCGACCAGCGCGGCAAAGTCCTGCTGGAAAGCAAGCCACCCGTGCTGGACGAATCGGCCCGGGCCATCGATGCGCGCAATGCGTTCATCATGGACAGCCTGCTGCAGGAAGTCGCACGCTCGGGTACGGCAGCCAAAGCGCAAGCCACGCTCAAGCGCCCCGACCTTTTCGGCAAGACCGGTACCACCAATGACTCGATCGACACCTGGTTCGTGGGTTTCCAGCCTACTCTGACGGCGGCGGTGTGGATGGGTTACGACACGCCGAAAAAACTCGGCGACCGGGAAACCGGCGGAGGCCTGAGCCTGCCGATCTGGATCAACTTCATGGAATACGCCCTCAAGGGCGTGCCGGTGACCGAATACCCGGCGCCCGAAGGTGTCGTCAACGTTGGCGGAGAGTGGTATTACAGCGAATATGCCAAAGGCTCGGGGGTCAGCACGGTGGGCATACAACAAGACCCGGCAGCTGCCGCCACGCCGGCAGTGCCAGGCGCGATCCAGGTGCTACCACCCTCGGACGAGAAAAAGCGCATTCTGGACTTGTTCAAGAACTGAGATGAAACGCATCAAAAAAGGGCTCCACGGAGCCCTTTTTTGTTTCAACGCCAATCACGGCACACCTGCAAGCTTCTGCTGCTACGCTTTATTTGCTTCCACGGGGGCCGCGAACAGCAATGTCTGGCCGGCCTGCTCACTGGCATAGCGAGACAAATTGGCAAAAAACTCGCTCGAGTCCTTGGTGTCAGCCCATTGCCCGCCACTGAATTTGTAGTGGAATCCGCCGGCCTTGGCCGCCATCCATATTTCCTGCAAGGGTTTTTGCAGGTTGATGATGATCTGGCTGCGGTTGGAGAAAGTCAGCGTGACCATGCCACCGGTGCGCTGGTTATCAATGTCCGCGTCGGTCTCATCATTGATACGGTCACAGGCGGTTTCAACGGCCCTGAGTGCACTCTCGGCCAGATCCTGGTATTCAAGGTCCGTCATTACAATCCCATCATGGTTTCTTCAGCTCAAATTTTAGGCCGCATCTGCCCTTCGGCCTCCCGCTATGGCCTTGCTGCAATTGTGGTCGGCGCGGCCTTGCTGGCCGGTTGCGGACAAAAAGGCGCACTTTACCTGCCGGTTCCCCCGAAGGTGCCGGCCACAGCCACTACAGCGCCGCCGGCTGCCGCGCCTGCAACGCCGGCGTCAGCCGCTCGCTGACCAGCAACCTGGCCGATTCATTGAAGATTCAGGCCATCCGGTGGCTGGGCCTTCAATCTAAAGGCGCCCGACCGTTCATGCCGTCAATCGATCATGGCGCGCAAGCCCGGCGCTCCTTAAGATAGTTGCCAATAACTCCAACCGCTTCAAAGCTCATTCTTCATGACCCGCCAACCTCTCCCCGGCCACCCCCATTTCGCTTACCGCGATACCGAGCTGTTTGTTGAAAATGTCCGGCTTGGCGATCTGGCCGCGGCACACGGCACACCGCTGTTTGTCTACTCCAAGGCGGCCATGCTTTCGGCGCTGGCGGCTTACCAGCGCGGCTTTGCAGGGCGCAACGCGCAAATTTGCTATGCCATGAAGGCCAATTCGTCCCTCGGCATCCTGCAGGCGTTTGCCCGGGCGGGTTGCGGCTTCGACATCGTTTCGGGCGGAGAACTCAACCGCGTACTGGCCGCTGGTGGCGAGGCCCGGAAGATCATTTTTTCAGGCGTAGGCAAAACCCGCAGCGAAATGCGCCAGGCCCTGAGCGCCGGCATCGGCTGCTTCAATGTCGAAAGCGAAGCCGAGCTGGATGTGCTGTCCGGGGTGGCTCTCGCCATGGACATGCGTGCGCCCGTCAGCATTCGCGTCAATCCCGATGTGGATCCCAAGACGCACCCTTATATTTCCACGGGCCTTAAAGACAACAAGTTCGGTGTGGCACACGAAGACGCGCTGCGCATCTACCGGCACGCGGCTTCGCTGAAAGGCTTGCAGGTCGTCGGCATCGACTGCCACATCGGCTCGCAAATCACCGACACCACACCGTACCTTGACGCCATGGACCGGGTGCTCGACCTGGTGGCAGCCATTGAAGCTGCGGGTATCCCGCTCGAACATATCGATTTCGGCGGCGGCCTGGGCATCAACTACAACAACGACACCCCGCCCGAAGCCGACGCGCTCTGGCAGCAGCTGCTCGCGAAGATCGACGCACGCGGCTACGGCAGCAAAAAGCTGATGATCGAGCCGGGCCGCTCGCTGGTCGGCAATGCCGGGGTTTGCCTGACGGAAGTACTCTATGTCAAACCGGGCGAGCACAAGAACTTCTGCATCGTCGATGCGGCGATGAACGACCTGCCGCGTCCCGCGATGTACCAGGCTTTCCACGCCATCGCACCCCTGCGGGAAGGCACGGCCGCCGAGGCGACATATGACGTCGTGGGCCCGGTCTGCGAAAGCGGCGACTGGATAGGCCGCGACCGCGTGCTGTCTGTCGCAGCGGGTGACCAGTTGGCCGTGATGTCGGCAGGTGCGTACTGCATGAGCATGGCCAGCAACTACAACACGCGTGGCCGGGCCGCTGAACTGCTGGTTGACGGTGGCGAAGTGCACCTCATACGCCGGCGGGAAAGCGCTGAAGACCAGATGCGGCAGGAACAGCTGATAGCGGGCTAATCCGGAACCACGCCCGGGCAAGCACGTGCCTCATCGGATCAGCGTCGATCAGCGCATACCGCTATCATTATGATAGCTGGTTGCGCACGTCGTATATGGGTTTTGGCCTCTTTTTCCTCAAGAACTGCTGCACACGCCAGCCGAGCAGCAGGGCGATGATCGCGGCGTAAACGAACACTTCGGCAAAATTGTTCTTGCCGGCGCGCATCCAGAAAAAATGCAGCAGCCCCAAGCCGGCAATCAGGTAGACCAGCTTGTGCAGCCACTGCCAGCGTTTGGCACCCATGGCTTTGATGGCCGCATTGAAGGACGTAGCCGCCAGGGGCGTCAGCAACACAAAGGCCGAAAACCCCACAAGGATGAAAGGCCGCTTGGCGATGTCTTTGGCAATATCGGCAAAGTCAAAGCCCATGTCGAACCAGCTGTAGCTCAGCAGGTGAATGACGACGTAGAAATACGCGAACAGCCCCAGCATGCGCCGAAAGCGCGCCAGTGCAGGCGTGCTGGTGATGACCCGAAGCGGCGTGACCGTCAGGACGATACAGATAAAGCGCAATGTCCAGTCGCCGGTGGCGCGTATCAACGCCTCGGCCGGATTGGCGCCCAGCTGGTTAGTGAAAGCGCCATAGAAGAGCCACGCAAAGGGCAGCAGGCAAACGGCGAAGAGCATTGGTTTAGCAGCAGGATGCAGCAACCATTTTTGCGAGCTTGCCATCACAGCCATCCGCTATCGGAGCGACTCTCGTCGAGATGCAACGCCCCATGCCCCTCACACCAGCAGGGGCCGCGGAACCGGCTTTGCCGGGCCGCAGGCGCAGCGGCCCCCCCGGGGGGCAGCGCAGTACGCGAAGCGACAAGCGTGGGGGCCATATTGTTCAGAAATTCTTCTTGAGGTCCATGCCCGCGTAAAGCTGGCCAACCTGCGCTTCGTAACCATTGAACATCAGCGTCTTGCGCTTCTTGGCAAAGAGGCCGTCTTCACCGATACGGCGTTCGGTGGCCTGGCTCCAGCGCGGGTGGTCGACGTCCGGGTTCACATTGGAATAAAAGCCGTATTCCTGCGCAGCGGCCTTGTTCCAGGCGGTGCGCGGCTCCTTGTCGGTAAAGCGGATCTTGACGATGCTCTTGCCGCTCTTGAAGCCGTACTTCCAGGGCAGCACCATACGCACCGGCGCGCCGTTCTGGTTGGGCAGCACTTCGCCATACATGCCGAAGGCCAGCAGCGCCAGCGGGTGCATGGCTTCGTCCATGCGCAGGGCTTCCACATACGGCCAGTCGAGCACGCGGGAACCCACAAACGGCATGGTCTTGGGATCGGCCAGGGTGACGAATTCAACGTATTTGGCGTTGCCCAGCGGCTCGACCTTCTTGATGAGCTCCGACAGCGAATACCCCACCCACGGGATCACCATGGACCAGCCCTCGACGCAGCGCAGGCGGTAAATGCGCTCTTCCTGCGGTGCCAGCTTGATCAGGTCTTCGAGCGTGAAAGTCTTGGGCTGCTTGACCAGGCCTTCGACGGCCACCGACCAGGGCTTGGTCACCAGGGTGTGGGCGTTCTTGGCGGGGTCGGCCTTGTCGGTGCCGAACTCATAGTAATTGTTGTAGGTAGAGGCGTCTTTGTAGTCGGTGATCTTTTCCATGGTCACCGCACCGGCCACCGCCGATTTGCCACCGGCCAGCGCCGCCAGTTTGCCGGGTTTTTGTACCGTTTGCGCCATCGCCTGGCGCCCGGCCCATCCGGCCATGGCAGCACCTGCGGCGCCAGTGGCCATCAGTTTGATGAGGTCGCGCCGGCCGTGATAAATGCCCTGCGGCGTGATCTCGCTGGGAACGGGGTGGTCGAAGCCGCTGGCGTGGGTCCTGATGAGCATGTGAGGTCCTTGAAATCCGTTTAAGGGTTAGTCTGAATACGCAGCAACTTCTTACAGGGATTCAACCCGGCCGGCGAATTAACCCGACCTTACAAGGACTTGCTGCCGGCTACAAGGTTCCGTAGCTGTGCAGGCCCGAGAGGAACATGTTGACGCCCAGGAAGGCAAAGGAAGTCACGACCAGCCCCACCAGCGCCCACCAGGCAGCGACCGTGCCGCGCAGCCCTTTCATCAGCCGCATGTGCAGCCAGGCGGCGTAGTTGAGCCAGACAATCAATGCCCAGGTTTCTTTGGGGTCCCAGCTCCAGTAGCCGCCCCAGGCCTCGGCGGCCCACAAGGCACCTAGCACCGTGGCGATGGTGAAGAAGGCAAAGCCTACAGCGATGGCCTTGTACATCAGGTCGTCCATAACGACGGCATCCGGTGTGTGCGCATTAATCGCCTTGCGCGCCCAAATGACGGCCACAAAGAAGATGACGGTGGGAACGACCATGCGCAGAGCCTTACCCATGGCGGGAGCCATTTCAGCCGATCCGAAAAACATCACGGCCGTCAAAGGCAAGACAACAAGGACGGTCGGCAAGGCAACCAGGCCAATCCACAGAGATTTGCTGGTCGCGGTTTTCAGCAACATGGTCAGCGCAACCATCGCGGAGAGTGCGAAAGTCCCGTAGCCGATAAAGTTGGCCGGCACATGCAATTTCATCCACCAGCTTTTGAGCGCAGGCACTAGCGGCTGGATCTCATGCGCTTCCCGCACAACGGTGTACCAAAGCAGAAAACCGACGGCTGCGCTGACCACCAACATGACAAACGCCCCTAAAGTGCGCGTGTTGTACTGCGCTTCGAAATAGAGATAAAAGGTGGTGGTCAGCCAGCAGAAAAGCACGAACACTTCATACAGGTTGCTGACCGGAATGTGTCCCACATCTGCGCCTATCAGGTAACTTTCGTACCAGCGCACCAGCGTACCGATCAACGCCATGCTGACGGCGGCCCAGGCAATTTTTGAACCTACCGACTCAAGCACGGCGCTATGGCTGCTATGGCCCTGCGCATTGGTCGCGCCGCTTGCGAACATGCCCAGCCAATAAAAAATCGTGCTCATGAAGAACAGCACGCTCATCCACAAAATGGCCGACTGGCTGGAGAGGAAATACTTGAGCCAGAACACCTGTTCGGCGCGCGCCAGATCTCCCTGGTAGGACGCGATGCCCAGCAGCGCGAAGGCGCTGACCACCATCATCAGCACCCGCAACGGCCGCCAGAACCAGCCCATGGCGATAGCCGCCGGAATGGCCGCGAACAGGATGCCTTTTTCATAGACATCCATGAAATCACTGTAGCGGGCGAAGGCATACAGCAAGCCGCCGGTGACCAGCGCAGCAAACACCCAGTCCAATACATTGCGCCGGGCGAAATAGCCCTCGTTCAGGCTCAGCGTGCTGTCGCCGCCGGCCTTCAGCGTGGTGGTGTTCACCGCGGTGTGGTTGATCGTGGAGGTATTCATAAAGGCGCCTGCAACAGTTTCGTTTTCAACATCTCAAACTCCTTGTCACCGTCCATGGTCTTGCGGTTGGTCGACAAGGCCATGGTGGCCTGACTGTGGCCTTCGGCCGATTCTGGCATTGAACCCGCAACATTGCCATCTTCTGCCTGACCGCCCCCTGCGCCGCGCGGTGCCAGCCAGACCCAGACGCGGCGTTCGCGCACATAAAGCATGGCGAACACGCCCAGGATCAGGAAGGCGCAACCCAGGTAGACGATGGTCTTGCCCGGTGCACGCGCCACCTGGAACACACTGGCCTGGACCTGGGTGAAGTCTTTCAGCTCAAACGCCATGGGCGCGGGATAGAAATTGGCGTCCGACAGGCTCAGCACCATTTGCGACATAAAGGCCCGCGTCTTTTCATCCTGGCCCAGCGGCTTGAGCCCGGCCTGCTCGCGGGTCATCTGCGTCAGCTCAAACAACGCGCCGTTGAGGATACGGATCAGCACCTCGCCGGCGCGGTTGCGCTCGGCCTCGGGCACGTTGGCCTCCATGAAATCAGAGATGGCCTGCAGGCCTGCAGCGGTTTTGGGCTTGCCCGTCGAGCCTTGCGCTGCGCCCGCTGCGTCTGCAACGTCACCGGCAAAAAGGGCCAGTGCCCGCGACGTCGACGCAGCAAGCTGCTGCGTCAGCTCCGGCCGCTCCCGGCCAATGGCCTGGCTTGCGTAGCGCCTGACCGCCAGCTCACGCTGCGCCGGATTGGCGAGCGCCGCGCGCAGCCGCAAAAAGGTCTCCATGCCGCCTTCAGCATCCACCGGGATCCGGAGGTACTGGAAAGGCGCGGACGGTGTTTCGCGCACGCCCATCAGGTAGACCGCCGGGCTGTCTTCCGCCGGATCCGTCTTGACCGGCAGCATGTAGTTGTGAAATTCACGGGCCTGCCCGGATGCATCGCGCAGCTTGTAGCTCACGCTGGGGCCTACGTTGCGCAGCTCTTTTTGCGTCACGGTCTTGTTCGCCGCGCCAAGCCGTGTGTCAATCGCCTGGTGCAGGTCGACCTTGCGCACATCGGCCCCGGAACCCATGCTCCCGCCCGACGCGAAATTTTCCACGTTGATGACCCGCAGCGCGGTGTATTCCAGCGTCAGCTTTTCGGCGCCATCGCCCTGCCCGTTGGTCAGGCCGCTGGAGCCGCCGATCGTGCCCTGAATTTCAAACGGCTTGCTGGCCGCGGCCATCGGAATGGCCTTGAGCGTCACGCTGGAGCCGCCGTCGTCGAAGCTCGACTGGTAAATCTCGATCCCGCGGTGGTTGGCCGGGTGATTGACCTCCACCCGCGCCGGGATCTTTTCGCCGGTTTCCTTGTCGTGGATGATGATGTCGCTGGCAAAGAGCTTGGGCATGCCGGTCGAGTAATACTCAACGATGAACTTCTTGAGCTCAATGGAAAACGGCAGTTCCTGCAGCAATACGCCGCCCGGCTGGTTCAGGATGGCGGTGCTGGACTGAGTGCCTTCGGCCACCAGCAGGTTGGCGCGAAACGTCGGGTTTTTGTCGCTGAGCCGGTGCTGGGCAGGCACATCGGCAATCAGGCCGCCGCCGGCATAAATCGACTTGCCGTTCAGCCACATCTGCGCGCGCACGATCATGTCGCCGTCGAGCAGGCCGCCCACGCAGACCAGCACGATGGCGCTGTGCGCTGCGATGTAGCCCAGTTTGTTGGCCGCGCCTTTTTTGGCCGCCACCATCCAGCCGTTGCCGGCGCGCTGCTGCAGTTTCACCTTCCAGCCGCTTTGCACCAGCGTCTGGCCAATGCGGCGCGCAGCCGTTTCGGGTGACTCTGCCAATGCAGCCTCGGCACGGTGGCCAAAGGCCTTGAGGCTTTGCTCCCGGACGTTTTCCTTGAGCTGGTTCAGGTCCGCGAAGATCTTGGGGGCGTTGCGCGCAATGCACAAAGAAGTAGAGACCACCAGAAAAGCCAGGATCAACAGGAACCACCAGGCGCTATACACGGTGTTGAGGCTGAGCAGGCTGAACACCTGCGCCCAAAACGGACCGAACTGGTTCACGTAGTTGCCCAGCGGCTCCGCCTGCTTGAGCACCGTGCCGATGATCGATGCGATGCAGATCACCGTCAGCAGCGAAATGGAAAACCGCATGGACGACAGCAGCTCCACCGCCGCCCGCCAGCTGCGGGAGCCCCAATTGACCTTCATACCCTCGGTGGAAACTGTCATGCTTGAAATGGAACCTGCGGTTGGCTCAGGAAAGCCTGCGAACCAGAAAAAGAAGGGAAAAAGAAAAAAGGCGGGCTTTCATCAGAAAGACCCGCCTTGGTGTGATTGGTTTTGGAGGCTTGGGTTCAATACTGCAGGCAGCCTGCGGGTACTTTCAGCAAAAAAAACGCTCGCCTGCCAGTCCTTTGCTGTACTTTGCTTAACGCAGGCCGGCAATGTAGTCGGCCAGCGCGCGGATTTCACGGTCGTTCAGCTTGGCAGCCACCTGGCTCATGGGCAGGCTGTTGCCTCGGCCGCCGTCACGGAAAGCCGTCAACTGCGTCACTGTGTAGTCAGCATGCTGGCCGCTCAGGCGGGGATATTGGGAAGGAATGCCGGCGCCCGTGGGGCTGTGGCAGCCCGCGCAGGCTGCGATCTGGCGGTCCTGCACGCCGCCGCGGTAGATCCGCTCGCCGAGAGCAACCAGTTCCTTGTCTTTGGCAAAGCCGGTTTTGGCTTTCTTGGACGTCGCCCAGTAGGCGATGTTTTTCATGTCGTCTTCAGACAGTGCCGCCGCAAAGCCTTGCATGATCGGGTTCTTGCGCTTGCCGGCCTTGAACTCCTGCAGCTGCTTGACCAGGTATTCGGGGTGCTGCTGCGCCAGCTTGGGGTTGGCAGGGGTACCGGAATTTCCGTCGGCGCCGTGGCAGCTGGCGCAAACTGCGGTGAAGCTGGCCTCGCCCTTGACCAGATCAGGCTTGGCAACCTTGGCCGGGGCTGCTGCGGGAGCCGAAGCGGCGCCGTGTGCAGGTGCGGCTTCGCCGGCAGCATAAGACGACACGGCAGGCACGGCCAGCAAGGCGGCCAGGAGAGAAGTAACGAACAGCTTCATATCGGGGGTTTTAATTGGTTGGCGCACAAAACTTATAACTTTCTGATTTTACAATGGCTTCAGGGCACCCCCGATTATTCGGGTCTTGCCGCGGCAACGGGCCAGCAGCTCCGCACCGCCTCAGCGCTTCCCGGGTTCCGTCCCCGAAGCCATTGCTCCCTCCAACGCATGCCGGTAGCGTGCAACCGATCTCCAGGGACCGCCCGATCATGACCTCACCCTCTCCGTCCAAACAACCTGTAGCCGCAACCGGCGCGCCCGACCCCAAAATCGCGATGGGCTGGCTGCACACAGCCAAATTCCTGACCACAGCGCCCGAGCTCAAGCACCTGCCCCGTGTCGACGTGCCTGAAATCGCCTTTGTCGGCCGCTCCAACGCCGGCAAATCCACCTGCATCAACACGCTGACGCAGCAACACCGGCTGGCATTTGCCTCCAAGACGCCGGGCCGCACCCAAAGCATCAACCTCTTCAGCCTGGGCAAACAGGGCGTGACGGACGCCGTGCTGGCCGACCTGCCGGGCTACGGCTATGCGGCCGTGCCCAAGGAAGCCAAGTACCGCTGGCAGCAGGTGATGGGCAACTATCTGCAGACGCGCGACAACCTCAAGGCCGTGGTGCTGCTGTGCGACCCGCGCCTGGGCCTGACCGAGCTCGACGAGATCCTGCTGGACGTGATCCGGCCACGGGTGGAAGACGGCCTCAAGTTCCTGGTGCTGCTGACCAAGTCCGACAAACTCAACAAGACCGAAGCAGCCAAGGCGCTGTCCATTGTGCGACTGCAGGCCGGCGGCGGAGACGTCAAACTCTTCTCTTCGCTGAAGCGCCGCGGTGTCGAAGAAGTGGCCCAGCATTTGTGGGACTGGGCCCATCCGGCAGAGAAATCGGTCGAAAAACCGGCAAAGCCTGCCAAAGCGGCGCCTGAAGAGCTGCCCGAGATCAATGACTGAGACAGCTCTCCAGCGCTGAGGTTTCAGATAAATACCGGCTCCAGCCCAACAGGGACGAGCGCAAGCAGCTATAAAAATAGTAGCAACATGATAGCCACCCGCTTGTATGCATTGCCCCACGGCATCACCTTGTCCTGCCGGACTGCAGGTGAAAAAGGCCGCCCTGTCCTGATGTTCCTGCACGGCTTTCCGGAAGCCGCTTTTGTCTGGGACGGCTTGCTGGAGCATTTTGCGCGGCCCGAAAACGGCGGTTTTCGGTGTGTGGCACCCAACCTGCGCGGATTTGAACATTCCAGCGCACCACTGGACGTGGCAGCCTACCGGCCCAAACACCTGGTGCAGGACATCGCAGCGCTGATTGCGCTGGAGGGTGGCCAACTAGCTTGCCTTGTGGCCCACGACTGGGGCGGCGCGGTGGCCTGGAACCTGGCCGCGGGCCACCCCGCGCTGATGAAAAAGCTGGCCATCATCAACTCGCCGCATCCCGGCACCTTTTTGCGCGAACTGCAGCATTCACCGGCACAGCAAGCCGCCAGTGCCTACATGAACTTCCTGATCCGCCCGGATGCTGAAGCATTGCTGGCTGAAGACGATTTTCGGCGGCTCTGGGATTTTTTTACCAAGATGGGCGCAGCCGATGGGCCGCACGCCTGGCTGACCGAAGCCGTCAAGGACCAATACCGCGAAATCTGGCGCCAGGGCCTGACAGGCCCCTGCAATTACTACCGTGCTTCGCCCTTGCGACCGCCGCGGCCCGGGCCGCCGCACAACGACCCGGCCGCCGCGGCAGTGAGCATTCCACGGGACATGCTGGAAGTTCACCTGCCGACGCTGGTGCTCTGGGCCCTGGACGATACAGCCTTGCCGCCCGCGCTACTGGAAGGCCTGGGCGACTACGTGCCGCAGATGGATTTACGCCGCATCGAAGGTGCAACCCACTGGATCGTGCACGAGCAGCCCGCATTGGTGGCGGCCCACTTGGAGGATTTTTTGCGCTAAATTGCTATTGATTTAATAGCTGTTCGCGCTGATTTCGCCTGGCCCGGAAGACTATTCCCCTAAAATTTCGGCCCAACCCGCCCGCCGTCAATACAGGGATGGCTCGCCTTCGGGCCGGGTTTTAAAGCGCTTGTGCACCCAGTAGTACTGGGCGGGCATGGTGTTGATGTAGTCCTGCAGTTGCGCATTCATGCGCGCGGTGTCGGCCACCGGGTCATCGCTGGGGAAGTCCGGCCAGGCAGGCAGCACCTCCACCTCATAGCCCGTCGGAGTGATCCGGGGCAACAGGGGCAGCACCTTGGCGCGGCCCAGGCGTGCAAATCGCGAGAGAGACGGGACCGTTGCGGTGGGTATGCCGTAAAAAGGCACGAACACTGAATCGTCGGGGCCGAAGTCCATGTCGGGCAACAGGTAAAGCGGCTGCCCTTCCCGAAGCGCGGCCACAATGGGCTTGACGCCGTCACCCCGCCCAAAAAGCCGCAGGTTGCCAAAACGCCGCCGGCCCCGCAGTATCCAGCGGTCCACCAGCTTGTTCGACTGGTCGGTGTAAATGGTGGTCGAGGGCCGCGGCATCTGCAGCGCCACACCGGCCCATGCCGCATCCAGGCCGACGAAATGCGGCAGGAATATCACCGTGGGCTCATTGCCCTCCAGTTCCTGCACGGCACCCGTCACCTGAACACGCCGCTGCACCCAGGCCTGGGGCGCATGCCAGAGCCAGGCGCGGTCCAGCCAGGCCTGGGCAAAAAAGACGAATGTCAGCACCGTGAGGCGGCGCCGTTCTGCGGCCGGATAACCGGGGAAACACAGCGCGAAATTGGTGGCCACCACGCGCCGGCGCGAGCCTACCACCGCATACAACATCCAGCCGAGCAGCACGCCCAGGCCACGCGTCCAGGAAAGCGGCAGCAGCGCCAGCACCCGCATAAAGAAAATGCCGCCGCGGGTCACGACTCGGCTGGCCAACTGACGGGGAGTCTTCAAAGGGGAGTTTCCTTGCGTGGTGTTTTGTAGCGTGCGTAGCCCCACAAATACTGGCCCGGCTGGCTCAGCACAATGGCTTCGATCGCCCGGTTGATCTGTGTCACCCCATGCAACAAGTCGGCGCGCGCGCCGGAATCAGAGGCGTCCATCCCCTGCACCGGTGGCCATATCTTGAGGAAATACCCTTTGCCGCGGGCCAGGCGCTCGCAACTGACGGGCAGCAGCACCGCACCGCTCTGCAACGCCAGCCGCGCGGCCAGCGTCATCGTGTAGGCCGGCTTGCCAAAAAAAGGCGCCCACACGCCCAGGCCCTCGGGCGGCACCTGGTCCGTCAACAAGGCTACGGCCTGGTTGGCCTTGAGGGTTTTGTGCATGAGGCGGATGCCGCTTAAGGAGGCGGGCACGACAGTGAGGTTAGCCCGGTCACGCGCCAGGCGTTCCAGACGGGCCAGCCAGGCCTTGCGTGCGGGCCGGTAAATTGCGGTAATGGGCCCATACAGCTCAGCCAATGCTTGCGGGCCCAGCTCAAAGCTGCCGCAATGGGGGCCGAAAAAAATCACACCACGACCTTCGGCAAAAGCCTGCTCCGCGTGCACCTGGCCTTCAACACGGACATTGCCCAGGCAGGATTCAGTGGCGGGCCGCATCCACAGTTTCGGCAGCTCGGCAATAAAACGTCCTGCCTCGGCAATCGCCGGCCGGGCCAGCGAAAAAGGGAGGCCGGCCTGGGCCACATGTGCCCTGAACTGCGCGCGATAGCGCGGACTCAAGCCCCACACCAGCCAGCCCAGCATGCCGCCCAGCGCATGCAGGGCGGCCAGCGGCCAGAGGGAAAAGAAGCGGAACAACCAGGGCATGAATCAGGTGAAAGGGGTATCGAAAGGTTACGCCGGCCAAAAAACAGCCGTCATATAATGCAAGCTGTCGCCGAGTTACTGAACTACTTGCAGGGCGACATTAAACCAAACTGCTAAAGCGTTCGCCGAGGCATTCCAGCCGGCAACGCGCCGACAAACTTCATGGAGTGTACGCAATGGCGAACGATTTTCTCTTTACATCCGAATCCGTCTCTGAAGGCCATCCCGACAAGGTCGCCGACCAGATTTCCGACGCAATCCTCGACGCGATCTTCAAGCAGGACCCGCGCAGCCGCGTTGCCGCCGAAACCCTGACCAACACCGGCCTCGTCGTGCTGGCCGGCGAGATCACCACCAACGCGCATGTCGACTACATCCAGGTCGCCCGCGACACCATCAAGCGCATCGGCTACGACAACACCGAATACGGCATCGATTACAAGGGCTGCGCAGTCATGGTCTGCTACGACAAGCAGTCCAATGACATCGCCCAGGGCGTAGACCATGCCAGTGACGACCACCTGAACATCGGCGCCGGCGATCAGGGCCTTATGTTCGGCTATGCCTGCGACGAAACCCCGGACCTGATGCCTGCGCCGATTTACTACGCTCACCGCCTGGTCGAGCGCCAGGCCCAGCTGCGCAAGGACGGACGCCTGCCTTTCCTGCGCCCTGACGCCAAGAGCCAGGTGACCATGCGCTATGTGGACGGCAAACCGCACAGCATCGACACTGTGGTGCTGTCAACCCAGCACAGCCCTGACCAGAGCGAAACCGCGCACAAAATGAAGGCCTCGTTCACCGAAGCCATCATTGAAGAGATCATCAAGCCGGTACTGCCCAAAGAGTGGCTCAAGGACACCAAGTACCTGATCAATCCGACCGGCCGCTTCGTTATCGGCGGCCCGCAGGGCGACTGCGGCCTGACCGGCCGCAAGATCATCGTCGACACCTACGGCGGCGCCTGCCCGCACGGCGGCGGCGCGTTCAGCGGCAAAGACCCTAGCAAGGTAGACCGCTCAGCCGCCTACGCAGCCCGTTATGTAGCCAAAAATATTGTGGCCGCGGGCCTGGCACGCCAGTGCCAGATCCAGGTGGCTTACGCCATCGGCGTAGCCCGCCCCATGAACGTCACGGTCTACACCGAAGGCACCGGCGTGATTTCCGACGAAAAACTCTCGGCTCTCGTCAATGAACACTTTGACCTGCGCCCCAAGGGCATCATCCAGATGCTGGACCTGCTGCGCCCCATCTACGAAAAGACGGCAGCCTACGGCCACTTCGGCCGCGACGAGCCAGAATTTACGTGGGAGCGTACCGATAAAGCTGCGGCCCTTCGGGCGGCAGCCGGCCTGTAAGGCCGCCGCGCGTAGCGCGGTATCGGTATGCGGGCGAAGTTCATATTCGCATCGCGAATGTGAACGCAGACCAAAAGACGGACAAAGCAGCTACGCTTCGCGCGGCTGCAGGCCTGTAAGGCCCCGAACGAAGCGAGCTTGTGCGGCTTTCAGCGCAGGCTTGCTTCGCGCTGCAAAGTTAAGGACCCAAGAGGTCCCTCCCCCTCGCTAATCCAGAAGATCAACCCCGCGATTCAACCCCGCGTGTAGGGGCTTTTCCCGACATGCGGGGTATTGCCCAACTCTTCGGACGGCGCGTTGTCGGCTTTGGGCTGCGCGATGGTCTTGTTGGTGCCCTCTCTGCCGTATTCGTCGGCAGATATGGCGTCAGGCCGTGCGGCTGACCCGTTCTTGCGGTCACGATCACTCTTTGGATCGGTACGTTTTTTCAGGCCCATCTTGTGTCCTTCGTGTCGCTGAACGTCAGGTAACAAAGCTGCCGGGATCCGTGGCGGGAAATACGGATGCCGACATTGAGGGCATTCCGCCCCGGGAATCACGGGCAGCGTGCGACACACCAAAACCGTTGCCGGTAACGATGAACGGCCAGGCACTGCGGGATTTCCCCGTTTCCATGGCGACTTCGCGCACAGGCCGGGTTGCCCGGATTTCTGGTTCATGCAGGGGAAAGCTGTCTAGAAACATGGCGGCGCCAATGAAGGCTTTGAGTGGCTGGGTTTTGACTGTAGGTTCACGCTTGGCCACGATGCGTCAGCGGGATAGGAAATGCGTGTAGGACAAGCTCGAATCAGGCGCCACTTCCCTGGTTTGAGCTTTAATTCCCGGCATTCCGGCCGCTGCTTTTTACCCACATCAGGCAACGAGGCAGGACATCAGGCTTTCGTAATCCACCGGTTTGACCAGGTGATGGTTAAACCCGGCCAAACTGGCAAGGGCTTTGTCTGTTGTCTGTCCCCAACCAGTAAGTGCAATAAGGACCATGGTTTCAGCGGCAGGCTGCTGGCGGATCAAGCGTGCTGCGTCGTACCCGTTCATGCCGGGCATTCCGATGTCCATGACGATAACGTCCGGCCTGTGGGCCTTGGCTGCGGCAACGGCGGCCACACCGTCATACGCCGTTGTCACCGCAAACCCGTCCATGCCAAGCAAAGCGCCCAAGGTATTGGCCGCATCCACGTTGTCGTCCACCACCAGGATTTTTTTGGCATTTCCGGACCGGGCGGAGCCCGCCATTTGCACAGGCGATGCAGGCTGCCCGCCCTCCAGAACCACCGGCAGCGCCAGGACGAACTCACTGCCATGACCCAGGCCTTCACTGTTGGCGTGCAGAGTGCCGCCGTGCATCTCGGCAAACTGCCTGGCCAGGCTCAGACCGATCCCCAGGCCGGTCGGCGCTTCGCCAGGCACGGGCGTCTGGGCAAACAGGTCAAAGATCTTTGCCAGAGAAGACGCCTCAAGCCCGATCCCGTTGTCGGCGACCCGGAAAGTCACCACAGGCCCCTCGACTTCCGCGCGCAGCACGATATGCCCGCCTGGATGCGTGAACTTGGCGGCGTTGACCAGAAGGTTGGCGACGCTTTGCACCAGGCGTGCGTGATCGGCATCCAGCAGATACGGTGCGTCCGGCTCCTGCACGTCCAGCCGGTGCTGCTTGCTTTCCATGGCGGTAGCGGAAATCTCCACCGCATGGTTGATCACTGATTGCAGTGTGATCTGCCCCCTTTTCAGGGTGACCTTGCCGCTGGTGATGCGGGCCACGTCCAACAGGTCATCCACCAATCGCGTCAGGTGAGCAACCTGGCGGTCCACGACATTGCGCAGCTGCGTGATCTGGCCCGAATCCGGGTAAAGATGCTTGAGGATGCCCATGGACGTGCGGATCGGCGCCAGCGGATTGCGCAGTTCATGCGCGAGCGTAGCCAGGAACTCGTCCTTGCGCTTGTCGGCATCGCGCACCTGGTATTGCCTTTCGCGTGCCCGCACGGCCGAGCGGGTGGCGGTAATCAGGGCAATGGTGCGCACGGGTCGTTCCACCAGCGTCACATTACCCAGATGCTCGACCGCCCGCTGCACATCCAGCGAATCGGCGCCGCTACGCGTCAAAAGCAGGATGGGGATGTCCGACCAGGTGGGCTGTGAGGCCACGTATTCGGCCAGCGGCCGCATGGCCACACCGCTGACAACTTCTTCCACCAGCAACAAGGCACCGGCGCCCAGCGGCAATTGCGTCATCAACTCGTCGGTATTCGCGCACACAATGCTGTGGATGCCCACTGACCGGAGCACTTTGGCAGTCAGCGCCGCGTCCCGCCCTGTAGGCGCACAAATGACGATTCGCCGCTCCACCTATCTCGCTCCGCGGGCGCCACCCACTTCAGGATCGTTACCGACATAAACCGGCACCCCCGTCAGGATGCCGCGGAAGCCGCGCAGAGGCGCACCTACGTGGATACCCTTGCGGGACATGGAGAATTCGCGGATGGTGCGCTCGTGGAGGCTGCCTCGCTTTTTGAACACCGATACGGCCTGCTTGACCTCGCCGTCATGCTCGAAATAGCGCAGCATGAGCACGTTGTCGGCCAGATAGCTGGCGTCCACCGCGGTGGACATCTGGCCGCCCAGCATGCCCTGCTGCACGCCGACCAGGATGGTCACCACACCACGCTGGCCCAGGTACGTCAGCAGTTCGTGCAAATGCGTGGTCAGGAAGCGTTCATCCGGCATGGCGTTGAGGTAGCCGTTGATGCTGTCGATGACGACAACTTTGCAGCCGCGGTCGGCAGYCTGGCACACCACCGACGCGAACTCCCCGGGGGACAGTTCGGCCGGGTCGATCTGCTGAATGCTCAGCACACCCGCTTCATAGGGCTCGCGGATTTCCATCCCCAAGCCATCCGCGCGATTGAGTAAATTGTTGGCTGCTTCTTCAAACAGGAACATGGCGCTGGTCTGCCCGCGCTGCGCCGCGGCAGTGACAAACTGGGCCGCCAGCGACGACTTGCCGGTACCGGGAGGCCCGGCGATGAGGGTGCTCGTGCCCTCTTCCAGGCCGCCGCCAAGGAGGGTGTCGAGCTCGGTGAGGCCGCTTTTGAGCTGCTCGCGTCTGCCCATCACGCGCGACTCGGCCGCCACCAGGCGCGGGTACACGCACAGGCCGCCGTACTGGATGTCGTAGTCATGCATTCCGCCGCGAAAGGCGATGCCGCGGTACTTCACCACGCGCACGCGGCGCCGTTCGGCCCCGTAGTCCTTCACGGACTGGTCCAGCGTGATCACGCCATGGGCAATGGAGCGCACCTGAAGGTCAATGCCGGCGGCGGTGCGATCGTCGAGCAGCATCACGGTGCAGGAACGGCTGGCAAAAAACTGCTTCAGTGCCAGCACCTGGCGGCGATAGCGCAGCGGCGTATCGGCCAGCAATTGCAATTCGGAGAGGGAATCAATCACCACCCGGGTCGGTTTTCGTTCCTCGATCACAGACAGGATCATTTGGGTGGTGGTGCCCATCTCGACCTCGGAGGGGTGGAACATGGTGTATTCGGCCTCCGGCGTCAGCAGGTTTTCGGAAGGAAGGACCTCATGAATGTGGATGCCCTCCATGTCCCAGCCATGGGATTCGGCAACACCACCCAGTTCTGCGGCCGTTTCGGCCAGCGTGATGTAGACAACCGACTCACCGCGCCGGGCGCCTTCGACCAGAAACTGCAGCCCGGTGGTGGTCTTGCCGGTGCCAGGTTCACCTTCGATCAGGTAAATGCGGTCTTTGATGAGGCCGCCGCCCAGAATATTGTCCAGGCCGGCTATACCGGTGGAAAGAAAATGGAGCTCGGTTGGGTTCTTTGAAGTCATGGTTGCAGGAAAAGCGGTTTGTGAGCCGACTTGGCAATGAAAGAACAATCCGCAACACTCGTTAAAGAACACAGCGGCTTGTAACACCTGGATAAATGGTAGTCAGCCAGCTTAAAAATGCCCGGTTTACCGCATCTGCGTTATGCGTAGGACAAGACGCCGTCCCACAATAGGCCACAGTGGCAATACGCCCTTTCCGGTCGACGCCAAAAGATGGACCCTGGGCATTGGCAGTGTTGCCCGCCACGCTGACCTGGAAGCCGCCGCTTCCGGCCTTGATGCCGCTTTGTTCGGCAACGCTCTGGAAGTTGGAGTTGATATTGCTGCTGGAAGCGCTGATGCTGCCGCTGATCTTGCCGACGCCCACACTCAGTGAGCCGCCCAGGCTTTGCTGGCTGCTGGTGTAGGTGCTGCTGTCCTGCAATGAGGCGATGTTGAGGTTGCCGCCAATGTCGGCCTTGACCTGCTCGGCCCGGATCACGGCACCCTGCAGGGTGGCGTCTCCGCCCGTGGTCAGGCTGACTTTTTCACCAGCCTTGACTTGGGTGTTGGTGTAGCTGGTGATGCCATTGAATTTATAGCAGCTGGCGCACGCCCCATCTAGGCTAGAGGCCTATTTGATTGTTGAGTTGCGCCGCTAGTTGACCCAGTCTTTCCATCAAATCTTGATCCATGCGCTTTGAGGAACAAAGGGTCATCAAAAGGTGAACTCCTTTCCGAGTTCCACCTCTTTTTGAACGGCGAAGCCAGACCCAAGCGGGTCAAGGCCGACTGAAAATTACCTGTCTAAGTGGTTCAAGTTGTGATGGAAATCAACAGCCGACGGGGTTGTCCTGATCAGTGCTGCGGCGCTCTTTGGTGCTGGAGCTGCTGAAGAGGTCGCTCTCGGCGGTGGTCATGCCAAAGCCGAAGCTGTTGGTCTGCCGGCCTGCGCTGAGGTTGACGTTGTTGCCGGCGTTCAGGCTCAGGCTGCCTGCAAGGAGTTGTGCGGTTCTATGGTTTTACACTTCCTTTCTCAAGGATCTCCTCCAATATGTCACCGCCGTATGAGTTAAAAACACTTAGCAGAGACACTGGCTTATCTTCAGGAGAAAACCTCCAAGATCTCAAAATTCCGTCACTACCGAAGTAGCAAATTTGCTGAACTTCTGATAGGACGCAGCTAACAAAAGCGAAATCTAAATTCGCGTCCAACTTTTCTCTATTTTGACTGTTGACGATTGCAGGCAAGTCGCCAATCCAGATGGCGTAGTGCGCCCATAAAGAATTTGTTGTGGCCTTTTCCGCAACCAATTTTTCGCCAGCAATGCTTAGAAGTTGCCAAAATTTCATAAATTTACCGAGTGTTGCGTTCCGCAGCTACTTGACCCAGTCTTTCCATCAAATTTTGCTCCATGCGCTTGGGAAACAACTGGTCACCAAAGGGTGAATTTACTTCCGAGTTCCGCCTCTTTTTGCACTGCAAAGCCAGACCCGAGCGGGTCAAGGTCGACTGAAAATTACTCGTCTAAGTGGTTTAAGTTGTGATGGAAATCAACACTCTTGCGTTTGTTAGACCGAGTTGCGCTGAAACGGAGATGACCTTTTGCACCTCAGCCGTTTCAATGGCTTTCAAAATCATCTCAGATCCAACACAACGTCCTTTACGACTGGTAGTCCTCATACTCCCACGCAAAGTATCTGGAAAGAATTGGTACTGACTGCTCCCAAGTAGGGCGTTCAGCGTTCTCAATAATCTCGCTAACTGTCTTCTTGATCAATTCAAAATCGAAACTTTCAACGAGGATCATGTGCCGCAAAACATATGCACTCTTGATCGATAGCTGATGCGCAAGCCACGAATTTGTGCATATCCCAACTTGGAACAGATGACTGCCTTCAATCCCCTCTGGTCCGATCGCTAAGGTCAGCCACATGCAAAAGTTGTCTGGTGTTTGCGGGGTGTAGGTGTTGAGATCCTCTGCACCGAAATCAATCCCTTTGAGAGTGGGTTTGTTCATTTGATCACCATGTGTCCGTTGGAAATTACAGCCCCTGTATTCGGGTCCCTCATCTGGAAGTTGGCCTGGACACCGGTCGGATTGAACTCGGCAGGTGCATTGGGCTTTGCAGTCGGAGGCCTAAAGACTCGCGTACCGTCAGCGCTGATCAATCCGCCGGGTACACCGTTCAATGGTCGCGCTCCATCACCTACCCATATCTGCCCCAAGCTATTCGCTTCGGTCGCCGTACCGCTTCCGACGGAGAAATTCGGATTTGGCACTCCACTGCCGCTCGCCGCTTTCGCAAGTCTCGCATCCTGCGCCGCAATGTTGGCAAGATTTTCGGCGGCCAGCTGCCCTTTCAGTCCTGGCACGGTCACCACATTCGCCGTCCCGCCAGAAGTCACCGGGGTTGCAATTTCTCCTGCTACTGCCGTTCCCCCACTTGCCCCATTTGTAGCATACGTATTTCTGGCCGCCGCATAGGCCGCCGCCTGTGCATTAACGGTCCGATTCAGCAATATACCTTCCACCGCAGCCGGCGAAAGTCCCAGTGCTGCATAAGTCAGCGCAGCAGCTTGCGGGCTCAGGCCCATGCCTTGCAGAACTTGCTCTCCCATCGTAAGCGTAGGCTGCCCTGTTGCGGCGGTATTGCTACCTGTTACGACCTGATCCCACCCAAAGGTCGCACCCGCACCACCCAGGAAGCAGCCAAACCCGGTCGTACAAGCACCTGTGCCCGCGACTATCATCCCGGCCCCGCCCAGCGCCTGCAGCAGTCCCATGGTACGAATGCCGCCGTTGCTGCTGGTAAACGCATCCACCGCGCTGTCCGAGGCGTTGTAGTCGTTGAACAGCTTCAGCGGTGACGTCTGATTACTTGGGTTGGTGCCGACTCTATAGGTTTGTTGGGCCAAGGTGCTGCGCTCTGCAGCATATTCGTCGGTGGCGCCAGCCGCTTGCATATCCGACAGCAAGCGGTAATTGGCATCGGTGGGCGGCACGCCATCTGCGCACCGGCGAATCGCACAGGCGGCTATCGTCAGGCGTGCCACAGCCGCATTGCTGCCATTGGCCAGCTGCTGGATGCGGCTGATCTGGTTGGGGTTGAGCTGCCTGTTGTTGGTGTCTTCGTTAAACGCAGCAGCTGCCCCTGTCAAACCACCGGCCGCTGCGCCAATACTGGCGGCAATGCCCGCGCCCACAAGGTTTTTAAGGACCGGGGGCAGGTCCTCTGTGAGCTTGTTAATCTCGTCTGCTGCAAGTGCCGCGGCGCCGGCGCCTGCAGCGCCGCCTACGCCGCCACCCAATCCGCCGATCAGGATATGGCCGGCAACCCGGCAGGCGCCCCCTTCAGCCCAACAGGCGGCGGATTTGGCATCCGGTGCGCCAGCTTGTTGCTGATTCGCGTAGTCGCCCCAAGCCGTGCTGGCAGACCGCCCAAACGCCGCAGTAATAGCGATCTGCGCATCAATATTCGCCCTGACCTTGTCCCTATCAAAGATCGGCTTGAGGCTGGTTTCAGCGTCACCGGTTCGGGCGCCCGTGTTGCCTGCAATGCCGCTGATCCCTGCCGTGGTGGTGCTGCTGGCGTCGCCGCTGGTCTGCCCATAACCGGCGCCTCCGCCCGGGCGGGTTACGGTGTGGCTGGCCCGTTCGATTTGTGCATCGGTCATGCCGCGGTCACGCATGTCAGCTATCGCCCCTGGGCTGCTTTGGTCGCCGAGGGTTCCGCTCAGCCCCGCTCCCAGTTGGTAGCCGCTGCCTTCATAACTGGCAACGTTCTGGATGTCGGTGAGCGTCAACACACCGCCGGCCTGGAAACTGTTCTTGCCGTCGTCCACAGCCTTTTGGGTGCTGGTGATCTGCCCGCCAGCCAGGGTCGTGTTACCGCCCACGGCAACGTTAAAGCCGCCATCGCCCGCGCGAATCGCGCTTTGCTCGCCAACGCTTTGGTAGTTGCTGTCGATGTTGCTTTTGCCTCCGCTTACGCTACCGCTGCTGGAGCCATAGCAGAAGGGCGGTATGCACAGGCTCACCCCAGCACCGGCGCTGCTTTGCGTTTCTTTGTAGACGGACTGGTCTTGCAGGCTCTGGATGATGAGGTCGCCGCCGGTTTGCACGGTGACCTGTTTGGCAGCTGCGACCGCGCCTATGAGGTTGGTGTCGCCGCCCGAGGCGATCACCAGCGTGTTGCCGGCCTGCACCTGGGTGTTGGTGTAGCGGATCTCGTCGCCGTTGCCTTCGCCCTTGCCGCTGGAGACGCTGGCGTTCAGGCTGAAGCCGCTTTTGGCGCCCACGCTGAAGCCGATGCCCAGGCTGGCGCCCGAGTTGCTGTTGCTGTTGCGCTCGCTGGCGGTGTTGATGGCGGTGAGCAGGTTGACCTGGTTGTCTGCCATGAGGCTGGCGCTACCGCCGGCGTTGATGCGGCTGCCTTGCACCGTGAGGTTGCTGTCCAAGCCTGCACCAGTGGCCGCGATGGTGATGTCGCCGCCAGCGGCAACATTGGAGCCCACGGCCGTGTTGCTGGTGTTCTCTGTGTTGCTCTGGCTCTTGCTGGAGCCGATGCTCAGGTTTACGCCGATGCTGGCTGCTGCGGCCGGGTCCTTCACCAGGGCTGCGACCTGGTTGTAGGTGTTGTACGCCGTGAGTGCCGTGCTGGCTGCGGCCAGTGCCTGTATGCGCGAGTCCTTGACCTTGCTGGCGTTGCTGATGGCCTGGGCGCTTTGCTGCACGCTTTCGATGGCCGACAGCACGGGGTTGCTGAAGGTGACGCCAAAGCCGCTTTGGGAGGTTTTATCTTCCGTGGTGCTGCGGCTGGTTTCGCGGGCTTCCACGATGTCCACCTTGGCGGCGCTGATGGTGATATTGCCTTGCGGTGAGATCACGTCGCTGCCGACCTGGCGGTAGTTGTTGTTGGCGACGGCGACCACGTTGCCTTGCAGTGCGCCCACGGTGCTGGCCGCTGCGGTTGTGTTGCGGCCCTGCCTGTCGTTGGACTGCTCGCTGGCGTTGTAAGACAGGCCTTCCTGGAAGAAACCCGACTCCTTCTTCTCAAAGAAAGACGTGCTTCTGCTGGTGTTGGTGGCCGCTTCGATGGCGATGTTGCGGCCGGCGGCCAGGGTGGTGCCGGTGTCGCCAATCACGCTGGAGCCCTGGACCTTGATGTCTTGGCCGGAGGCGAGGGTGAATTCCTATCCGAGTCCCGCATTTTCTTGACCCTCAAAGTTGATACAAGCTGATCAAGGGCGGCTGGAAAATTACCTGTCTAAATGGTTTAAGTCGCTATGGGAATCAATCATCAAACGCGTAGCTTGGCTTGCAACGCGGCCTCAAGCTCAGCAAGGGTGAACTCTTTTCCGGCCTCAAGGTAACCAGCATTGTCATCAACAGAATCGCCAAATTCTTTGCACAGCGAATAAGTCACCAGAGCAGCAAATAAATCATCTCCTCGGGTACTCACCGATCCCATGTATTTCTTGGCGTCGGGAATTCTTTCATCAATAGGCTGCTCAGAAATTGAAACCCAGCACCATTCATTTTCAGCCGCGCCCTTTACATAAGGATCTCGGTGAATTGGCCCAACCAGTTCCATCGTCAAGGTTGGCGTCTTTTGTTTGAAACGGGAGAAGCCATTTTTTATGGCGCTCGTTAATTCGTCCTGTGTTGGATTGGCATCCATCTGGACAAAAGAACTTTTCATGGCGTGCCCTTAGTCGTCAGCGTAGAACGAGTCAATGTTATCCATCCATTTATGGTTTTAATATTGATGTTGCCCACGGTACCTTCGTTCAGGATGTTGGAGACAGGTGACCCCGGTTTGACCCAGCTTGTGACGTCTTGAACTGATATGCCAGTCTTGGTGGCATCTACGTACATATCGCCAATTTGCTTTGCGTTAACCATTTGCTTAGTTCCATCAACGATATTTCGCTGCACTGCTGTCATGCCATTTCCTGTTACTTCCTTTAGGCTAACAGGGACACCATTTAACCAGCCATCAATTCCCGGGGTATTGTGGCTCAGCTGTCCCACAAATCTTCCGCCCTTGTATGCAACGATATCGGCTGCCTGAGAAATTTCTTCCGCACTCATTGCATTTGGAATCACTTCACCCGGTTTTGGGGCCGGCAGTGCTAGTGGTTTTGTTGTTGCGACAACTTCACCAACAATGCTCCCCCCCGGACTTGCGCTTATTCCTTCGGCCTTGGCTAGTGCCTTTGGAATATATTTTCCTCCCAGATACGCGAGCCCGAACTTGGCGGCATCAATTCCAAGGAGCATGAGCGGATCACGCTCGCCAGGATATGTTTCCAGGTTGAAAGAGTCCAGAACACGCTGACCTTCGTTTGAGCGGTAGGCACCAAAGGCTGCCGCATTCCCTTGCTGCATCTGGAGGTTGGACGCCCCAGCGATGCCAATCCCGATGGGGACGGCTACACAGCCAAGTCCCAAAGTTTCAATGCATGATGCTGCACCACCCGCTGCAATCACACCGCCGCCAACTGTGCCGATGGCGCCAGCGCCGAGGTTAACCGCGCCTCCCACGCGTGTAACCACTTCGCCATTTCGTGTCAGCCCATCTCTTATTCCGTCAAGATTGGTGTAAATAAACTCCCCTGTTTTTTGGAGAATCGCTTTTTCCGCCGCGTATGTTTCACCCACTCGCTGCATGTCGTTGAGCTTGATCCAGTTTGGGTCACTATCAGGAATGCCGTCGGCACACCGGGTAAGTGCGCACGCTGCGGCGTCCAGTCGGCGTTTCTCCTCTGTGGTTTTTCCTCTTTTTGCTGCATCTAGCTTTTGGGTCTCGGTATAGTGCAACTGCCGATTGTTGGCATCCACAGTCCAGGCAGTGGCCGCCCCTTGAGTTCCGCCCACAGCAGCGCCAATGCCTGCGGCCGTCAGCCCGGCAACGACTTGAGCAATGCTCTTGGAGACGCCGTCACCCAAGCCTGCCGTTTGCAGGCCTAACTGCAGGTTGTCCTGGAACGCGTTCATCAGGTTGGCTGAACTGGCGCTGGTAGCCGCGCCCAAGGCGCCGTCCATGCCGCCGCCCAACGCGCCTACTGCCGTGTGAAGGGCGATCCGGTAGATGCCGCCTTCTCCCCACTTCTCGGCTTCCTGAATCAGGGCCGTCTTTTCTGACGGCGTCATGGTTTCCTTGATCTGATCTCGCAGGCTCTTGGCCTGGCTGTCGGCAAAGCTGGCAGCCGCTTTGGGCGCTTCGCGTGTAAACGCCTGCGTAATTTGCACCTGCGCATTGATCTCGGCCTGTACCCGGGCTGCGTCAAAGATGGGTTTAAGGCCGGTCTCGGCATCCGTGCTCCTGACGGCGGTATTGCCGGCAATACCGCTGATACCTGCGCTGCTGGTACTGCTGGCATCGCCCTTGTCTGAGCCGATGCCTATGCCCAGGCCGTTGATGCCGGCAGTCTTGGCRGTGGCGCCGCCGCCAAAGCTGATGCCGATTGACTCGCCCTTRTAGCTGGCGGTGTTCTGGATGTCGCTGATGCTTAGGGTGCCGCCGGTCTTGAAGCTGTTCTTCTGGGCATTGACGGCCTGGGTGTCGCTGGCAATGACGCTGCCCAGCARGGCAGTGTTACCCGCCACGCTGACCTGGAAGCCTCCGCTGCCGGCCTTGATGCCGCTTTGTTCGGCAACGCTCTGGAAGTTGGAGTTGATGTTGCTGCTGGAAGCGCTGAGGCTGCCGCTGATCTTGCCGACGCCCACGCTCAGTGAGCCGCCCAGGCTTTGCTGGCTGCTGGTGTAGGTGCTGCTGTCCTGCAATGAGGCGATGTTGAGGTTGCCGCCGATGTCGGCCTTGACCTGCTCGGCCCGGATCACGGCGCCCTGCAGGGTGGCGTCGCCGCCTGTGGTCAGGCTGACTTTTTCACCGGCCTTGATCTGGCTGTTGGTGTAGCTGGTGTCGTCGCCGTTGGTGCGGCCCTTGCCTTTGCTGGCGCTGACATTGACGAGGAAGCCGTCGGTGCCAAAGCTCACGCCGACGCTGCCCGAGCTGCTGCTGTTGGTGCTGCGTTCGCTGGCGAGGTTTTGCGCGGCCAGAAGCCGGGCTTCGTTTTCGGCGATGAGTTGCACGGCCTTGCCGGCTTCGACGGTGCTGCCCTGTATGGTCAGGTTGCTGGCTTGTCCGCCGCCGGTGGCGGCAATGGTGATGTTGTTGCC
>NZ_JBFUBB010000007.1:0-187814 GCF_056405975.1 Polaromonas sp. P1_E12
AAGGTCCGCCAGAACAGGCTGAAACCCCTGCGCGGGCGCATTTCCAGCGGGGCCGGGGCGGTTTCGAGGGGAACTGGGTTGGTAGCGTCCATAGGAGATCAGTGCATACCGCAAAGCGCGGGCGAAAAATGGACGTTAGCACGATACAGCTGGGCAGCGGCAGGCAAGCTGTTGCCGCCTGTTGCTGGCGCGCCATACAGGCCCCCACGGTCGCTCACTTCGTGTGGCTCCCTGCCCCCCCGAGGGGGCCGCCCGCCTGCGGCCTGGCAAAGCCAGTTCCGCGGCTCATGCTGGGTTGAAAAATTCCAGCGGGCACAGTGGGAGCACATGTTTTTACCAGCATGAGCCGCAGGGCCGGCTTTGCCGGACTGCAGGCGGGCGGCCCCCTCGGGGGCAGCGCATTACACGAAGCCGAAGGCGCAGTGAAAAGCGTGGGGGCTAGTTCGTGCCGTCCGGCACAAACACGTAGCCAATACCCCAGACCGTCTGAATGTAGCGGGGCACCGCTGCGTCCACTTCGATCAGTTTGCGCAAACGCGATACCTGCACGTCCAGGCTGCGGTCAAAGGGCTCGAATTCGCGCCCGCGTGCCAGTTGTGCCAGTTTTTCGCGGGACAGCGGCTGCCGCGGGTGGCGCACCAGGGTTTTCAGCATGGCGAATTCGCCGGTGGTCAGCGGCAGCTCTTCGCCGTTCTTGTGCAGGGTGCGCAAGCCCATATCGAAGGAAAACGGCCCAAAGGTAATCACTTCCTGGTCGCTGGACGGCGCACCCGGCACTTCGGCCGTCGGCCGGCGGCGCAGCACGGCGTGGATGCGGGCGAGCAATTCACGGGGATTGAACGGTTTTGCCAGGTAATCGTCGGCGCCGACCTCCAGGCCGACAATGCGGTCCACGTCCTCACCTTTGGCGGTCAGCATGATGATGGGCGTACGGTCATTGGCGGCGCGCAGGCGGCGGCAGATGGAAAGGCCGTCTTCGCCGGGCATCATCAAATCCAGGACGATCAGGTCGACGGCGTCGCGCAGCATGATGCGGTTCAGCGCTTTGCTGTCTTCGGCGAGGATGACCTCAAAACCTTCCTGGGCCAGGTAGCGGCGCAGTAGATCGCGAATGCGGGCATCGTCATCAAGGATCAGGATTTTGTCGGCACGGGCGTTGGGTTGAGCTTGGGTCATAGTCATCTGGTAATTTGTAACAGAGCCATTTTGAAGGCTGAAAAGGCGGGATGTCGCATTTTTCAGTCGGTTTGACACACTGTTACAAAAGTTGCGGCCACATGCAAGTGTGCGTGTTGACTATGGCAATGCGCCTACATTCGATTGAAAAAACACATGTAAAAATAATCGGCCGCTCCCCGGGCACCGCGCTGGCGGGCCTTTGCAAGAGCAATACCGGGCGAATGCGCCTGGTTACTTGCGGTGAACAGGCTGCTTGATTTGCAGCGTTCCGGATGTTCACCGCGATTTTCCCCTCCATTTCACGCTTGTCTTTTTTAGCCAGAAGCGGCTGAAATTCACCACCCCGAAAGGTAATTCTGATGCGAGCTCCAAAATCGATCGCTTTGTGTGTCCTGTTGGCAGGCGCAGTGCTGGGTAGCCATGCCATGGCCCAGACCAACTTCCACGAATCCCTGCAGAACGTGGCCCAGTTATCGGTCAGCGGCTCGGTGGAGGTGCAGCAGGACCTGTTGTCGATTTCATTGACCACAACCCGTGACGGTGTTGACGCAGGCGTCGTGCAAAGCCAGCTCAGGCAGGCGCTTGAGACCGCGCTGACCCAGGCCAAGCAGGCGGCAGTGCCCGGACAGATGGACGTGCGCACCGGGAATTTCAGCCTGTATCCGCGCTATGGCAAAGACGGCAAGATCAATGGCTGGCAGGGCTCCACCGAACTGGTGCTGGAAGGCAAGGACTTCCCGCGCATCACCAGCACGGCGGGCAAGATCCAGACCCTGACCATGGGCAACGTCAGTTTTGCATTGAGCCGGGAGCAGCGCGCCAAAGTCGAGGGCGAGGCACAGGCGCTCGCGATTGAGCGTTTCAAGGCCAAAGCCAGCGAGGTGGCGCGCAGTTTTGGTTTTGCCGGCTACTCGCTGCGCGAAGTCTCGGTGAATGCCAACGACCAGGGCTCTCCACCGCGTCCCCGCATGATGGCAATGTCGGCCAAGGCCGAAATGGCCGATGCATCAGTGCCTGTGGAAGCCGGCAAGAGCACGGTATTGGTCATCGTGTCGGGCTCTGTGCAGATGAAGTAAGACACTTGCCGGCGGGCGCTGCACAAAGCAGCGCGGGCGCCGGCTGCTGCCCGCCGGCCGTACGGCTGGCCATCTGGGCTTTGCGCGCGTGGCGCGCCACCACCCGTGAGCGGACATGGTCGTAAGCCCAGTTAAAGCAGAAGGTATAGGGCAGGAAGAACAGCACGATCGCAATGTCCAGTACAAAGGCTTCCCACAGGCCGATGTCCAGCCACCAGGCCGCCAGCGGAACCACCGCGATGATCAGGCCGATTTCAAACAGCACGGCATGCACGGCACGCGCCGCCAGGGTGCGCTGAAAGCCCATGCGGCGCTGCGCCCGGTCAAACAGGACGTTGAACAGCATGTTCCAGCTCATCGCCATCAGCGAAACCATCAGGGTCAGCAGGCCCATGTGCGCCAGCGAATAACCGAGGAGCCAGGTGCCGAGCGGCGCGCAGATGGCAATGGCCAGAATTTCAAAGCCGAGGGCGTGGAAAAAACGTTCTTTCAGGGATTTTTGGAGGCTCATGACGCGCGTTCTAAATGATTTACCGACCGTTGAGGCGAGATGCCTTACTGTCATGACGGTATTTTCATCGTTATTTCGAATACATTAAAATCAATAATCATCGAAAAAATAGATAGAAGACCGCCATGCGCCATTCCCCGGAAGCCTTGACCGCTTTTGCCGAGGCTGCGACCCTGGGTTCGTTCTCGGCCGCGGCCCGCAAGCTGGGAAAAAGCCAGTCAACAGTGAGCAGTGCGATTGCCAATCTGGAAATCGACCTTGGCTTGAACCTGTTTGACCGGAGCAGCCGAAAGCCGGCATTGACGGAACACGGACGGGTCATGCTGGGCAAGGTGCAGGAAATCCTGGCGGCCAGCGACCGGCTTGACCGCACCGCCAGCCAGCTTGGGGGAGGCCTGGAGCCCAGGCTCAGCGTGGTCTGGTCAGATACCTACCAGTCTGACCGGTTTGAAGAAATGCTTTCGGCTTTTGAGAAAAGCTTTCCCGACCTGGAGTTTGAATGCCTGATTGCCGAACACGGCGACCTGGTGTCGTTGGTGCAAACAGGGCGGGCAAACATTGGCGTGGTAGCCGCCCAAGGCGCCTATCCGCCCGACATCGGTTCGGCCACGATTGCCGAGCAGTCTGAAATCACGCTGTTTGTGGCCACCGCCCACCCATTGGCCAGCATGAAAGACATCACGCCCGACGTTCTGGCCAATTTCAGGGAACTGCGGCTGGATACCTATATAGAGATGGAGCAGGGGGCCCAGGGAGCCCGGGGCTCGCATGGGGCGCGCCAGTCGCGCAGCGCCTGGTCCGCTCCCAGCTACCTCATGCTGCTGGAAATGGCGGTGTTGGGTTTTGGATGGGCAGCCATTCCACGCTGGATGGTGACGCGCTTTGCGACCGGCAAACTGGTCGAACTTCATGCGCGCGGCTGGCCGCGCAGGGTGCCTGTGGACGCCGTGTGGTCACGCCAGCGCCCCCTGGGCCGTGCCGGAATCTGGCTGTTGCAGGAGATGCTGGCACCGCATCTGCCCGCGGTTTTATAAGAAGAAAGTGCTTGAAAGCAAAGAAGAACGGGCGCAAGCAGCTATGAAATTGATAGTGAATGCATGAAGCGAAAATGTGAAAAAGCCCGCATGCCATGAAAGGCATGCGGGCTTTGGGCTGGTGGCTACGCTGCCACAACGGTCTAGAAGCGGTAACGCAGGCCTATGCTGGTGGTACTGAGGCGTTCCTTGCCGCCACCGGGGTACTTCATGTCATGTTCGTCCCACTGCAGCACCGCCGACAAGGTAGGGGTGAATGCCCATTCGGCACCCAGGCCGTACGACACGCCCCAATTGCTTTCGCTGCCTGTTGCAATGCCGGACGCAGGTGCAGCGGACACGTGGCTGCGTCCATAGGTCGTCCCCAGCTTGCCCAGCAGGTTGAAGGAGTTGCTCATTGGCAAACGGCCGACCAGGCTCAGGTTGATGCCTTCTGCATCGGTCTGCCCGCCGCCACGGTTGATCTTGCCGAAATCGGTATAGCCCAGTTCCAGTCCGAAGTTGTTGTTGAAATAGCTGCCGCCGTAGATGTTGTACGACGTGTCCCTGTTGTCGGAAGGAAAACCGCCGGCACCGCTTGGCAGGGAAAAGTCTGAGCTCCCCACGTTCAGGCCGAAATAGCGCGAGCCCGGTGCGTAAAACGAATAATTGCTGCTGGACGTGGTGTTGGACGATGTCGAACCGCTTTGGGCGTTGGCCCCTGCGGCCGCAGCCAGGGCAGCGGCGGCCAGCACGGTTGCGGAGAGTCTGCGGGTCAAGGATGGCATGGTGTTTCCTTCAATGGCTGAAATTTCGGAATGCACTTTTTCGTCTGGAAAAAGCGGCTTGATTGGCTTTCCGCTGTGAAATTTAAGGGTCGTACCCACACGCTGTTGTGAGGCTAAAAGTTAAAACGCTGTAGGACAAACGGAAGTTTGCGAAGGGGCTGAACCGCGGGGACGCTACCGCTGGTTTGCCAATGTGCTGCTGCTAAAGTCAGGGCATGCCCTCCATTACCTGCCTGCCCGGAAGCACTCCGCTGGTTCTTGATTCCCCGCACAGCGGGACGGTGTATCCGGCTGATTTCAGGCATGCCTGCGAGTTCGCCGTGCTGCGCAGCGCCGAAGACACTCATGTTGAAAAACTGTATGACTTCGCGCCGGCGTTGGGTGCGCATTGGGTTGAGGCGCATTTCCCCCGAAGCTACCTGGACGCCAACCGCAACACCACCGAAATGGATGTGTCCCTGCTGGATGCGCCCTGGCCCGAACCGGTAGACGACGATCCCCGGGTCATGTCCAAGGTCCGCCTGGGCAAGGGGCTGATCTGGCGCACCACCGACGAAGGCGTGCCGCTGTATGACCGCAAACTGGGAGTGGCGGAAATCCAGGCGCGCATCGAGCAGTGCTGGAAGCCCTACCACGCCGCCGTGGCGCAGGCAATTGATGCCGCCTGGCGGCAGCACGGCTACAGCATCCACATCAACTGCCACTCCATGCCGGCAGTGGCTTCGGGCAGCGCCACCGATTTTCCGGGTGAGGCGCATGCGGACTTTGTGGTCGGCGACCGTGAAGGCACAACTGCCAGCAAGGCGTTGTCGACACTGGTGTGTGAGCACCTGCGCGCGCATGGTTACAGCGTGGCCTATAACCACCCCTATAAAGGCGTGGAACTGGTGCGCCGCTACAGCAACCCGGCCGGGCACCGGCACAGCATCCAGCTGGAGATCAACCGCAAGCTGTACATGGACGAAACCACGCTGGAGATGACACCGGGCGCCGGGCCGCTGAAGGCGACGTTGCGCTCATTGGTCGAGGTGTTGCTGAAGACCGACCCGCGCACACTTTGATGGCGGCGCGCTGCGCTGTTCGGGTGACCACCATCACCTCCTTTTCATGAACGAACCAAACCATTCGCCACCATGCTCACTTTTTTCAGCGACAGCCACCACGACCATGCCCCTGTGTTTGAGTTTTACCGCGGTGAGCGCGTGCCGTGCTTTGAAACCCCGGCGCGCGCCGAATACATCAAGGCCCGCCTGAGCGAGCGCGGCCACGAGCTGCGCACACCCCAGGCCGACAGCCGCGCGCTGTTGGCCAAAGTGCATAGCGCCCGCTACCTGGCGTTTCTCGAGCATGCCTGGCGCGACTGGGTGGCGCTTGAAGAGGGCAACGACCAGCGGCAGCCTTTTCCCTCTGTCTGGCCCGTGCGTACCTTGCGCAGCGATGTGGAGCCCCTCAATTTCACCGCACGGCTGGGGCTTTATTCGATGGACAACGGATCACCGCTTTCCGCGGGGACCTGGACGGCCGCCAAGGCCGGTGCAGATGCCGCCGCTGGGGCTGCCGCCTTGTTGGCGACTGGTCAGTCCGCCGCGCGCGGCGTGTTCTGTTGCAGCCGTCCGCCGGGCCACCATGCAGGGGCCGATTTCATGGGGGGCTACAGCTTCCTGAACAACGCTGCGGTCGCTGCCCAGGCGTTTCGGGACGGCGGCGCCGCGCGCGTGGCGGTGCTGGACGTGGACTACCACCACGGCAACGGGACACAAAGCATTTTTTATGACCGCGCTGACGTGCTTTTCGTGAGCCTGCATGGCGACCCCTTGACTGAATACCCGTTCTACCTGGGCCATGCCGATGAAACCGGAGCGGGCGAGGGCGAGGGCTTTAACCTGAACCTGCCGCTGGCCGCCGGCTGTACGGTGCTGCGCTGGTTTGAGGCGCTGGAAGCGGCATGCCTGCGCATCAAGCAGCACCGCGCCGACGCGCTGGTGGTGTCACTGGGGCTGGACACCTTTGCCGAAGACCCTATCTCCAAATTCGCGCTGCTGCCTGGCGACTTTATTCGCCTGGGCGAGCGCCTGGGCAAGCTGGGGTTGCCCACGGTATTTGTGCTCGAAGGCGGTTACGCTGCCGCGGCGCTGGGCACCAATGCCGTCAACGTCATTGAAGGTTTCGAGGGCGTCTGATATGGACCAGGTCGACTGTGTGGTGATTGGTGCGGGTGTGGTGGGCCTGGCGGTGGCGCGTGCGCTGGCCTTGCAGGGCAGGGAGGTGATTGTGCTGGAAGCCGCCGACGCGATAGGCACAGGCACCAGCTCGCGCAACAGCGAGGTGATTCACGCCGGCATTTACTACCCACAGGGTTCGCTCAAGGCGCAGCTGTGTGTGGAAGGCAAGGGCCTGCTGTACGACTACTGCGCGGAACGCGGCATAGGCCACAAGCGCTGCGGCAAGCTGATCGTAGCGACCAGCGAGGCTCAGGTGGCGCAGCTGCAGGCCATCCGTGAAAAGGCCGCCGCCAACGGCGTGAACGACCTGGTGCTGCTGACCCGCGAAGAAGCCCGGGCGATGGAGCCGCAACTCGAATGCGTGGCGGCGCTGCATTCGCCCAGCACCGGTATTGTCGACAGCCACGGCCTCATGCTGGCGCTGCAGGGCGATCTTGAGAATGCTGGCGGACTTGTGGTGCTCAATTCGCCCCTGACCCATGCGGAGTGTGCGCAAGCAGCTATTAATTTAATAGCAAAAGACGGTACGGAGCTGCAGGCCAGGACTGTCGTCAACGCCGCCGGGCTGCAGGCCCAGCGCCTGGCCAGCCGCTTTGCAGGTTTTCCGGCGCAGCATGTGCCGCCCAGCCATTACGCCAAAGGCAACTACTTCACCTTGCCCGGCCGTTCGCCCTTCAGCCGCCTGATCTACCCCGTGCCCGAAGCAGCCGGCCTGGGCGTGCACCTGACCATCGACCTGGGCGGCCAGGCCAAGTTCGGCCCTGATGTGCAGTGGGTCGAGTCACCCGACGACCTGGTGGTGGACCCGAAGCGCGGCGATGCCTTTTACGCCGAAGTGCGCAAGTACTGGCCCGCATTGGCCGACGGTGCGCTCATGCCGGGTTACTCGGGCATGCGTCCCAAGATCCAGGCGCCCGATGAAGCCGCCAAAGATTTTCTGATCCAGGGACCGCGTGATCACGGTGTGGCAGGGCTCGTCAATCTTTTTGGTATTGAATCACCGGGGCTGACAAGCTCACTGGCGATTGGCGACTATGTGGGCCGGATGTTGCAAACGGCTTGATCTTTACTGTGCCGCCCAGCCGCCATCCATGTTCCAGGCCACGCCACGCACGTTGTTACCCGCGGGTGAGCAGAAAAACACTGCCAGCGCGCCCAGCTCTTCGGGCGTGGTGAACTGCAGCGAAGGCTCTTTTTCGCCCAGCAGTTGCTGCTTGGCTGCCTCGTTGCTGATGTTGCCCGCCGCGGCTTTGGCATCCACCTGTTTTTGCACAAGGGGCGTCAGCACCCAACCGGGGCAGATGGCGTTGCAGGTGACACCGGTGGTGGCGTTTTCGAGGGCGGTGACTTTGGTCAGGCCCACAATGCCGTGCTTGGCGGCAACGTAGGCCGACTTTTCGGCGGAGCCTACAAGGCCGTGGACCGACGCCACATTGATGATGCGTCCCCAGCCCTTGCCTCCATTGGCTGCCAGCATGGCAGGCAATGCCAGGCGGCTGGCATGAAAGGCGCTGCTCAGGTTGATGGCGATCACGGCGTCCCATTTCTCGACGGGGAAGTTTTCGATGCGGGCCACGTGCTGGATGCCGGCGTTGTTGACGAGGATGTCGACCTGGCCGAATTGCGCGGCAGCAAACCGCATCATGTCCTCGATGTCGGAGACCTTGCTCATGTCGGCCCCATGGTAGGCCACGCGTACACCCAGCGCCTCGATCTCGGCCTTCGGACCGTCCACGTCGCCAAAGCCGTTAATGACGATGTTGGCGCCTTGGGCTGCCAGCGCCTTGGCGATGCCCAGGCCGATCCCGCTGGTCGAGCCGGTGACGAGGGCTGTTTTACCTTTGAGCATGATGTTTCTCCGGATGATTTACGATGGTTGAGCTGGGATTCTGAACAGCGCGCGGTGCAGGCTGCGCATCACCGATTTTTCAAGCAATTATCAAGCCTTTGAATTGAACTGCCGCACCATGACCCAACCTACGCTGAACTACGTAAATTGCCCGGACGCCGCAGGCGGGCATCGCATGGCGTACTGGCAATGGGGCCGGCCGGACAGCGCGCACGTCGTGGTGTGCGTGCACGGCCTGTCGCGGCAGGGGCGCGATTTTGATGTACTGGCGCGCACGCTGTGCGAGCAGGCGCCGGACGGCATTCGCGTGGTCTGCCCCGATGTGGTGGGCCGTGGGGAAAGCGACTGGCTCAAAGACCCCATGGGCTACCAGCTGCGGAGCTATGCCGCCGACATGCTGGCGCTGCTGGGCCAGCTGCACGTGCAGGCGCCCGTGGTTTCGCTGGACTGGGTGGGTACCAGCATGGGCGGCTTGATCGGCGTGGCGGTGTGTGGGACGCCTGGTCTGCCCTTGCCCACGGCAGTGCGCCGGCTGGTGCTCAATGACGTCGGGCCGGCCATCCAGTGGCAGGCAATCGTGCGAATCGGCACCTATCTGGGGCAGGCCGGTCACTTCGGGTCGGTGCAGGAGGCGGCCGATGCGATGTGGGCGATTTCCCAGAGTTTCGGCCCGCACACGCCCGAACAGTGGTTGGCGCTGTCGCGTCCCATGCTCAGGCGCGTCTCGGACGCCGCCGATACCAAGTGGCGCCTGCATTACGACCCGGCCATCGCCGTGCCTTTCAAGCAGGAGACCGAGGACTCCGCGCGCCAGGGTGAAGCCGTGCTCTGGCAGCTCTACGACAATATCAAGGCCGAAACGCTGGTGATTCGCGGCAAGCAGTCGGACTTGCTGAGCCCCCAGACGGCCCAGGCCATGACGGCCCGCGGCCCGCGCGCCCGCGTGGTGGAGTTTGACGGCGTAGGCCATGCACCCACGCTGGTGGCTGCGGACCAGGTGACCGCCGTGGCGGGTTTCCTGCTTGGGTAGCACCCTGGTATTGAATTGGGTAATGCTGGGTAAGTGCCGCAATGCTGCACTGCCAGCCTCGCAACTATTTGACTGAAGTTTCATGAAAAGCAATGTGGTCGGGCCCGGTAGCCCCGCAGCCTCCCAGGGGGTGAATGCCTCCATCGTGACCGCCACGGCCGACAGCCTGCCGGACCAGCCGCATGCGCTGGCCCGTGCCCGGGCGTTTGCCGAGCCCCTGATTGCCAGTGAAACGCACGACACAGGCGAAAACATCCTGGCGCACGCTGATGCGGTGGCGGCCATCCTCAAAACCATAGGCGGCTCGGAAGCCATGCAGGCGGCCACCTACCTGGTGTATGCCTGCCAGCACCTGACCAAGCCGCAGGAAGTGATCACCAAGGCCTTCGGCGCCAACTACGCGGCGCTGGCGATAGAGACCACCAAATTGGTGCAGGTGCAGCGCCAGGCGCGTTCGGCCAATGCCAAGGCGCAACTGCTGGACGACCCGGCTGCGCAAACCGAGAACGTTCGCAAGATGCTGCTGGCGTTTTCGCGCGACCTGCGGGTGGTGATGCTGCGCCTGGCCTCGCGCCTGCAGACGCTGCGCCACTACGCCTCGACCCGGCAGACCGCGCCCCTGTCGCTGGCCTACGAGTCGCTGCATGTGTTTGCACCGTTGGCCAACCGCCTGGGCATCTGGCAGATCAAATGGGAAATGGAAGACCTGGCCTTCCGTTTCCTGGAGCCCGATACCTACAAGCAGACGGCCCGCCTGCTGGATGAAAAACGCGTGGAGCGCGAAGGCTTCATGGAGGCCTTGCGTGCGCAGCTGGAGCGCGAACTGAACCAGAACGGCATTGCCGCGCTGGTGCAGGGCCGGCCCAAGCACATCTACAGCATCGTTAAAAAAATGCGCGGCAAGTCGCTCGACTTCGAGCAGGTGTTTGATATCCGTGCCTTGCGCGTGATTGCCGCCGACGTGAAGGGCTGCTATGCGGCGCTGGGCTTCGTGCATTCGCGCTTTACGCCGGTGGACGGCGAGTTTGACGACTACATCGCCAAACCCAAGACCAATGGCTACCAGTCGCTGCACACCGTGGTGCGCGATGACGCGGGCAGGGCGGTGGAGATCCAGGTGCGCACGCAGGCCATGCATGACCACGCAGAGCACGGCGTGGCCGCGCACTGGGCGTACAAGGAGGCGGGGGCCAAAGGCTACGCGGGCGTGTCGGCCAGCAGCGAGTACGACGCCAAGATTGCTGTTCTGCGGCAGTTGCTGGCCTGGGAGCGCGATCTCTCGGGGCCAGCTGCCCAGCGAGCGCGTGATGACAAGCAGGGGCTCTTTGAAGACCGCATCTATGTGCTGACGCCGGACGCGGCCATCGTGGAGCTGCCGCAGGGCGCGACCACGGTGGACTTCGCCTATAGCGTGCACACCAGCCTGGGGCATCGCTGCCGCGGCGCGCGCCTTGACGGCGTGATGGTACCGCTCAACACCCCGCTGCAAAACGGCCAGACGGTCGAGGTGATCACCGTCAAGGAGGGCGGGCCGTCGCGCGACTGGCTTAACCCGGAACTGGGCTTTTTGTGCAGTCACCGCGCGAAGTCAAAAGTGCGCGCTTGGTTCAACGCGCTGGCGATGGAGCAGACGGTTGCCAGGGGCCGCGAAGCGGTTGAAAAACTGCTGCAGCGAGAAGGCAAGACGTCCATGAAGCTGGACGACCTGGCGGTGCAGCTCGGATTCAAGACGGCGGATGATTTGTTCGAGGTGGTGGGCAAGGACGAGTTGTCCCTGCGCACGATCGAAAACATGCTCAGGCCGCCCGAGCCGGCCATGAGCCAGGACGACTACGTGCTGGCCAAAAAGGCGCGTGCGCCCAACCCGAATGCCAAAAAAGGCAATGGCGGTGTGCTGGTGGTGGGCATGGGTTCCTTGTTGACCCAGCTCGCCAAGTGCTGCAAGCCCGCCCCGCCCGATGAAATCCTCGGCTTCGTCACCAAGGGCAAGGGCGTCAGCATTCACCGCAGCGATTGCAGCAACTTCCGCAACATGGCGAGTGGCAGTCCTGACCGCGTGATTGAGGTTGAATGGAACTCGCCCAAAACCGCAGACGGTGCGGTGTATCCGGTGGATGTGGCGGTGGAAGCCGCCGACCGCCAGGGGCTGCTGCGCGATATCTCCGAAGTATTCGCCAAGGAAAAGATGAACGTCATCGGTGTGCAGACACAGTCGGTGAAAGACAACCGCGGCGGCACGGCCTGGATGACCTTCACGGTGGAAGTGGCGCAGTCAGGCCGACTGAACCAGGTGCTGGGCATCGTGGCCGAAGTGCCCGGCGTGCGGTCCGCGCGGAGACGTTGAACCCGGCTGCAGGACTTTTTTCGGCAAATTTTCGGGGCGAAGCAAGATAGCCGTTTTGCTTTGCTACAATACGAGCTTCGAACAGTCCTTAGGCGCGTAGCTCAGCTGGTTAGAGCACCACCTTGACATGGTGGGGGTCGTTGGTTCGAGTCCAATCGCGCCTACCAATTCCCTCGACGGTTCCTGATCCAGATCTGCATTCTTTGTAATGCGGACTGGCACACAGGGTAAACCAAGGGGATTGAGTACATCAGAATTCCTAGAATGTATTGAGTCCCGGCGTTTCGACGCCGGTCGTCATTCAGAGGAGAAATCAGTGCCAAAAAGCAAATCCACCAGCCCGTCATCCGGCATGCCGCCTTCACAGGGCGACGCCTCTGCCGACGGCACTTCCGGCGCCAAAAGCGGCCGGGCTGCCGGTAAGGCTGCGGCTTCACGTGTGATCAAGAAGTACCCGAATCGCCGGCTGTACGACACCGAGACATCGGCCTACATCACGCTCACGGAAGTCCGCCAGCTGGTGATGGACAGTGCCGATTTTGTGGTGCGCGATGCCAAGACCAATGAAGACTTGACGCGCAGCATCCTGCTGCAGATCATCCTTGAAGAAGAAACCGGCGGTGCGCCGATGTTTACCGAAGCCGTGCTGGCCAACATCATCCGTTTTTACGGCAATGCGATGCAGAGCTTCATGGGCGCTTACCTCGAGAAGAACGTGCAGAGTTTTATGGACCTGCAGGTCAAGATGGCCGAGCAGTCCAAAGGGCTGAGCCCCGAAATGTGGGCGCAGTTCATGAATGCGCAGTCACCCATGATGCAGGGCATGATGGGCAATTACGTGGAGCAATCCAAAACCGTTTTTACGCAAATGCAGGAGCAGATGCAAAAGCAGAGCGAGCAGATGCTGCAGGCTTTCGGCCTGAAACGTTGAGTTAAAAGCCAGGGGTTGAATCTCTGGTGGTCCCTGGAAATCAGGGACCTGAGACAATACACCCCATGAGCGAAGTTATTTCCCCACCTGTTTCCGTAAACACCAAGCCCGCGCCGCGCGTCGGCTTTGTCAGCCTGGGCTGCCCCAAGGCCTTGACCGATTCCGAGCTGATCCTCACGCAATTGAGCGCCGAGGGCTACCAGACCTCCAAGACCTTCGAAGGTGCGGACCTGGTCATCGTCAACACCTGTGGCTTCATCGACGACGCGGTCAAGGAAAGCCTGGACACCATCGGCGAGGCGCTGGCCGAAAACGGCAAGGTCATCGTCACGGGCTGCCTGGGCGCCAAGGCGGGCGAGGGCGGTGGCAACCTGGTGCGCCAGATGCACCCGAGCGTGCTGGCCGTGACGGGCCCGCACGCCACACAGGAGGTGATGGACGCGGTGCACCTGAACCTGCCCAAGCCGCATGATCCTTTCGTGGACCTGGTGCCGAATGCCTTTGGCATTGCCGGCATCAAGCTGACGCCCAAGCATTACGCCTACCTGAAGATCAGCGAAGGCTGCAATCACCGCTGCACCTTCTGCATCATCCCGTCCATGCGCGGCGACCTGGTGTCGCGGCCTATCGGAGACGTGCTCAACGAAGCGCGCGCCCTGTTTGAAGGCGGCGTGAAGGAATTGCTGGTGATCAGCCAGGACACCTCGGCCTACGGCGTCGATGTGAAATACCGCACCGGCTTCTGGGATGGTAAGCCTATCAAGACGCGCATGCTGGAACTGGTGCAGGCACTGGGCGAGATCGCCGAGCCGTATGGCGCCTGGGTGCGCTTGCATTATGTGTATCCGTACCCAAGTGTGGACGAAGTGCTGCCGCTGATGGCCACCGGCAAGGTGCTGCCTTATCTGGATGTACCGTTGCAACACAGTCATCCGGATGTGCTCAAGCGCATGAAGCGGCCAGCCAGCGGCGAGAAGAACCTTGAGCGCATTGCGCGCTGGCGCGAAATCTGCCCTGAAATTGTGATTCGCAGCACCTTTATCGCCGGTTTTCCCGGCGAGACGGAAGCAGAGTTCGACCATCTGCTGGACTTCATGCGCGAGGCCAAAATCGACCGTGCAGGCTGCTTTGCCTACAGCGCGGTAGAAGGTGCGACGGCTAACGATATTCCCGGTATGCTGCCGCTGGCGTTGCGTGAAGAGCGGCGCGCCCGCTTCATGGCCGTGGCCGAAGCGGTGTCCAGCCAGAAACTGCAGCAGCGCATAGGTGCAACCATGCAGGTGCTGGTGGATTCGGCGCCGGCGCTAGGCCGAAAGGGTGGCACCGGGCGCTCTTATGCCGATGCGCCGGAGATCGACGGCATCGTCAAGCTGTTACCGCCCGAGAAAATCAGCAAGACGCTGAAAGTCGGCGAATTCACCCGGGCCCGCATTGTCGGAACCCAGGGCCATGACCTGGTTGCCGTGCCTGTTTGATTAACGATACTGCGGACGCTAAACCGGGCCTGAAGAAGAGGCCCGGCCACAAAAAAAGCCACTGGGTCACAGTGGCTTTAATCTTGCTTTACCCCAGAGTCAGTTTAAGAGTCTGGAGAAGCTGTTTGGTGTATCTGGTGCCCGGGAGAGAACTCGAATCTCCACATCTTGCGATACACGGACCTGAACCGTGCGCGTCTACCAATTCCGCCACCCGGGCACAGCTAGCAGTGTACCATTACTTCAATGCTTTCTCAGGCTCGGCCCCTCAAATTTTCCTGAAATATTTCGGCTGCATACTTAAACCCGGCAGCCTCCAACGAAAAGAGACTTTCTATCAAAACAACTCACTCCCATCCGGGCGGATCGTCCGCCCATTCATCCGGTTTGCTCGCTGAATTCGAGGGCACCGTTTCCGGCCACCGAGACGGCCATGGTTTCGTATTGCGCGATGACGGCGAAGCAGATATTTACCTGCCGCCCAACGAGATGCGTGCAGTCCTGCACAAGGATCGCGTCAAGGCCCGCATCGTGCGGCACGACCGCAAAAATCGGCCCGAGGGCCGCGTCACGGAAATCGTTGAACGATCCTCGAATCCCATCATCGGCCGCCTGCTGCAGGAAAGCGGCGTCTGGCTGGTTGCACCCGAAGACAAGCGCTACGGCCAGGACGTCCTGATCCCCAAGGGCGCTACCGGCACGGCCAAGGCCGGCCAGGTGGTGGTGGTGCAACTCACCGAGCCGCCGGCGCTGTTCGGCCAGCCTGTGGGCCGCGTCAAGGAAGTACTGGGCGAGATCGACGACCCCGGCATGGAAATCGAGATCGCGGTGCGCAAGTACGGCGTGCCGCATGAATTCAGCGACGAAGCGCTGGCCCTGGCCCGAACCCTGCCGGACGCCGTGCGGCCTGCCGACAAAAAGCACCGCGTTGACCTGACGGACGTGCCGCTGGTCACCATCGACGGCGAAGATGCCCGCGACTTTGACGACGCCGTGTATTGCGAGCCCGCCAAAGTGGGCCGCGGCAAAGGCTGGCGCCTGCTGGTGGCGATTGCCGACGTGAGCCACTATGTGGAAACCGGCAGCGCCATCGACATCGACGCTTACGACCGCGCTACCAGCGTGTATTTTCCGCGCCGCGTGATTCCCATGTTGCCGGAAAAATTGTCGAATGGCCTTTGCTCGCTCAACCCGAATGTCGAGCGCCTGTGCATGGTCTGCGACATGCTGGTCAATGCCAAGGGCGAGGTCCACGCCTACCAGTTCTACCCGGCGGTGATGTTCAGCCAGGCGCGCTTTACCTACACTGAGGTCGCCGCCATCCTGGCCAACACACGCGGCCCTGAAGCTGCGCAGCGCAAGGCGCTGGTGCCGCACCTGCTCGACCTGCACGACGTGTACCAGGCGCTGCTCAAGGAGCGTGGCGAACGCGGCGCGGTGGATTTTGAAACCACCGAGACCCAGATTGTTTGCGACGAAGCAGGCCGGATTGAAAAAATCGTCCCCCGCACCCGCAACGTGGCGCACCGGCTGATTGAAGAAGCCATGCTGGCGGCCAACGTCTGCTCGGCGGACTTCATCTCGCAAAGCAAGCACGTGGGCCTGTACCGTGTGCACGAAGGCCCAACGCCCGAGAAGAAGGAGATGCTGCGCAACTACCTGAAGGCGGCCGGCATCGGCATGACCATCACCGATGACCCGGCGCCCGGCGAATTCCAGAAGATCGCGCTGGCCACCAAGGACCGGCCTGACGCACAGCAAATCCACTCGATGCTGCTGCGCTCCATGCAGCAGGCAATCTATACGCCGATGAACAGCGGCCACTTCGGTTTGGCCTACGAGGCTTACACGCACTTCACCAGCCCGATCCGGCGCTACCCCGATTTGCTGGTGCACCGCGTCATCAAAGCTGTGCTGAACAAGGCCAAGTACCAGCTCCCGACCCTGCCCACGCCGGGCGAGGCTGAGGCCAAGCTGTCCAAACGCCTGGCCGCGCGCGTCAAGGAACCAACGCAAAAACCGAAAAAAGCCAGCGCCGACGAACTCGCCTGGCAGGCGGCCGGCCTGCACTGCAGCGCCAACGAACGCCGCGCCGACGAAGCCAGCCGCGACGTGGAAGCCTGGCTTAAGTGCAAGTACATGCGCGAGCATCTCGGTGAGGAATTCGGTGGCGTCGTCACCGCGGCCACGGGCTTCGGCATTTTTGTCACACTGGATGCGATGTACGTCGAAGGTCTGGTGCACATCACCGAGCTGGGTGGCGAATACTTCCGCTTCGACGAAGCTCGCCAGGAACTGCGCGGCGAGCGCACCGGCATCCGATATGCCATCGGCACGCGGGTGCGGGTGCAGGTCAGCCGGGTGGACCTGGACGGCCGCAAGATCGACTTCCGCCTGGTGAACGAGGGCCAGGACCTGGTCGGACGCGCCATGAAGGACAAGACAGGCGGCCATGCGGCGGAACTGCCTGTACAGGAACGCGGCGCCTCGCGCCATGCGGCGGAGCCCCGAAGCGGCAAGGCGGGCAGCAAAGGCGCTGGAAAACGCTCGGAGTCGCGCTCAGGCGGCCGCGGCGGCGGCACAGCCAGCCGCGGCGCCAGCAGCAGTGAAAGGGCGCCCAAATCGCCCATCCAGGCCCTCAAGGCGGCTGTCAAGAAGGCGGCAGGCAATCCGCCGGGCCGCAAGCAGGGCAAGAAGCCGCGCCGTTAGGCATCGGGACACCATGAGATTTCAGTTCAAACCCTTTTTCCCGACTGTGTTCCCTGCGCATAAGGCACGCCGCCCATGCTGATACGCGTATTGGCCTTCCTGCTTGAAACGCTGTTCTTCCTGTTGATTGCAGCGGCTTTGCTGCGAGCCTGGATGAACTGGGTCCGGGTCAACATGACGGCCCAGCCCGGCCGTTTTGTGATGGCCGTGACCGATTGGCTGGTCAAGCCCTTGCGCCGCGTGCTGCCCAGGCCGGTGATGCAGTCCCGGGTGGACTGGGCCAGCATTCTGGCGGCCGTGTTGCTGGCAGTGGCCTATGCGTTGCTGTGGGGCCTGTTGTTTGGCCTGCTGTTGGGGGGTACCGTGTGGACTGCCGGGGCTGCGCCTGTCGTATTGCTGACGCTGCTGTCCTTTGCGCTGAAGATGCTGATCCGGGTGGCGCTGCAAACCCTGTTCATCCTGGTGCTCGGTTTTGCCATCCTCTCGTGGGTGCAGCCGGGATCATCCGCGTATGGTTTGCTGGGGCGCCTGACCGAGCCCTTGCTGGCACCCCTGCGCCGCGTGGTCCCCACGGTGGGCGGCGTGGATTTGTCCGCGCTGGTGCTCATCGTCCTGATTCAAATCGCGCTGATGATCCTGGTGTAAGGCCTCATCGGCCTCATCTGCCATCTGCCGCGCAGGTCACTTGTGATGGCCTTGTGCACGGGCCAGTTCCGACGCCGTCAGGGCCATACCCGGGGCCTGGGCGGCCCAGTCATCGGCCAGGCGGCCATGTGCAAACACGGCGCTGCAGGCGGCGTCGAAAGCCTCCAGCCCGGCCGCCAGCCGTGCGCCCACCATGCCCGCCAGCACGTCGCCGGTGCCGGCCGTGGCCAGCAGGGCGTTGCCGGTGCTGTTGATGGCGCTGCTGCGGCCCGGCGCCGCGATCACCGTTCCTGAGCCCTTGAGCACCACCACACACTGAAACCGTTCGGCAAGCTGCCGGGCCGAAGCCAGCCGGTCGGATTGAACCGCGGCCGCTGTGGTTCCGGCCAGCCGGGCGGCTTCCAGCGGGTGCGGTGTCAGCACCGTGCGGTAGCCGCGGCCGTGACGTGCAATGAGCTGCGCCTGGAACTGCGTGTCCCCTGCAATGGCATTGAGCGCATCGGCATCCAGCACCAGCCGCCTGGCTGTCGACAGCACCCTGGCCAGCATGGCCCTGACGGCCTCGCCGCCGCCGCAGCCGCACACCACCACCTGCTGTGCGAGGTCCAGCGCCTCGGGCGCGCGGAACATCAGCTCCGGTTGTTGCGGGTCGACTGCGATGGTTGGCTTGCCGAGCAGCGCCACAAATACCCGGCCGGTGCCGGCATGCAGGGCGGCCCGCGCCGCCAGCAGCGCGGCGCCCGCCATATGGCTGTGGGCGGCGGACTCTCCCCCGAGCACGGCCACGTCACCAAAGCTGCCTTTGTGGCTGGCATGCGCGTTGGCTGACCGGGGCGGCTGGCCGGCCCGGTCGGCGCCCAGCAACCAGGCGTCGGTCTGGCCTGGTGTTGCAGCCTGCGTCTCATGGACGCCAAGATCGTTAAACCAGACCTGGCCCGCCCAATCCCGGCCGCCGGCGGTGAACAGCCCCGGCTTCAAGGTTAAAAGGCTTAAGGTAAAAATGGCCGTAGCGTCCGGTGAATGGGCGCAAGCAGCTATCAAATGTGTAGCAGACCCGGTGTCCGCGTCCAGGCCGGTCGGCACGTCCACCGCCAGCCGCGGCGCACTGCCGGCTTGCATTCGCGCCAGCCACTCCAGGATTAAGGCCGTGCCTGGGCGCTCAGGGTCCAGCGCGCCGCCTATGCCCAACAGGGCGTCGATGCAGAAATCAAAATCATCGGGCGGTTGCGCCGCCATGGGCACGCCCGCGGCGATGGCGCGCTCGCGCGAGGCATGGGCGTCGCGCGGCAGGCTGGTTTTTCCGGCGGGCAGGCCGGTCCAGGTTACGACCACTGTTTTGCCCCATTGGTGCAGATGCATGGCGGCCTCAAAACCGTCGCCGCCGTTATTGCCTGGCCCGCAGGCGATCCAGATGCGCTGCGCATGCGGCGCCAGGGCCAGCGCCAGGCGCGCCACCGAGAGGCCGGCTCGCTGCATCAGCGTGTGGGGCGGCAGCCCGGCGGCGGCATGCCGTTCAAGTTCACGCGAGGCCGCCACACTGTGAAGTGGCTCGCTGCGGGCGCTGGAAATTTTTCGCATGGCCCGATTGTGCGGCCCCGCAAAGTAAAAAGCCCGGCAGGCCGGGCTTTGGGCGTAGCCGCGGGGTGGTTTCAGCCCAGGCGGGCGATGCCCAGGCCTTCCATGTCGATGTCCGCGCTTTTGCCGGCCATCAGGTCGACCAGCGCCCGCGCGCTGCCGCAGCTGAGGGCCCAGCCGCTGGAGCCATGCCCCAGGTTGAGCCAGAGGCCGGGAATGCCGCTGTCGCCGATGATGGGCGGACCGTCGGGGAGCATGGGCCGGGCGCCTTTCCATTCCTGCACGCTGGCGCCGGTGTTGGAGAGCTGGGCCGCACCCGGGAACCAGTCGTGCAGCACCTTGTACAGCGTCTGGATGGACGATGCCCGTTTGCTTTCAAGCGTGCCGCCGATTTCGGCGCTGCCCGCCACGCGCACGCGGTTGCCCAGGCGGGAAATCGCGACCTTGTAGCGCTCGTCCATCAGTGCGCTGCGTGGTGCGTTCAGCGGTTCGCGGATCGGCGCGCTGATGGAGTAACCATAAACCGCTGCCATGGGAATCTTCAGGCCCAGCGGCCTCAGGAGTTCCGCAGACGCCAGGCCGGCGCACATGACCACATGGTCGAAGCCGCGGGGGCTGGCTTCGCCTGCTATCAAAATACTAGCTGGTTGCGCCCGTTCCAATTGGGCTACAGCCGTATTGAATTCAAAATTAACGCCGATGCGCTGGGCTTCGTTCTTCAGCAGCAGGGCAAACTGGCGGCAATTGGCCACCTCGTCGTTCGGCAGGTGCACTGCGCCCAGGAAGTCGGTGTCGGGGCTCAGTGCCGGCTCGATCTTGCGCACCTCGTCGGGGCCGATCTCCTTGAATACCACGCCGGCGTCGCGCAGCACGGCCAGGCCCGGCTGCACCAGCTTCGCGTCTTTTTCAGAGCGCAGCAGCACCATGTAGCCGGGGCTGCCGTCGTACTCGAGCTCCAGTTCGGCCGTCAGGTGGTGCAGCCTTTCGCGGCTGTAAAAAGCCAGGCGCTGCATGCGCGCGCGGTTGGCCAGATAGGTTTCGAGCTTGCAGGCGCGAAACCATTTCCACATCCAGGCCAGGTCGCGGGCCGACAGTGGCAGGCCGAGCTTGACCGGCGCGTGGCGGCTGAAAAGATGGCTGATGACCTTGCCCGGCATGCCGGGGGCAGCCCAGGGCGTGACGTAGCCGGGCGCTACCAGGCCGGCGTTGGCAAAGCTGGTTTCCTCGGCCGCCGCGCCGCGCCGTTCGAAGACGGTGACCTCGTGGCCGTCCAGGGCCAGCTCGTAAGCGGTGGTGATGCCGATGATGCCGGCGCCAATGACGGCAACCCTCATGCGAGGCTCCCGCGGTCATGTGGGGCAGGCACGGGGCGCGGGGCTGGGGAGATGTTTTTGTACATTTTTATAAGAAAAAGGCTTTGAAGCCAATAGGAATGAGCGCGAGCAGCTATCGTTTTTATAGCGAATTCGACAGGGCGGTCTCCACCTGCAGGGCCAGGTCCAGCACCGCGTCGTCATGCAACGCCGCATGCCAGAGCATCAGGCCCACGGGCAACTGGCCGGGTGTGTGACAAGGCAGGGAAATGGCGCAACCGTCGAGCATGTTCACCACGGAGGTGTTGCGCAGCAGCAGGCCGTTGACCCGGAAAAATTCGGCATCGTCATCCAGCACACCGGTGATCGGCGGCGCGACGATGGGGACGGTGGGCGAGAGCACGGCGTCAAAGCCTTGCAGGCATGTTTCCATGTGGGCCACCCAGGCCTTGCGGGCGGCCAGCAGGTCGATGTAGTCGGCCGCGCTCATGCCGGCGCCGCGCAGGATGCGCAAGGCCACGCGCGGGTCGTATTCGGCCTGGTGTCTGGTGATCAGCGTTCGGTGCCAGGCATAACTTTCCGCCGCCGAAAGGCCGCCGGTGGCATTGATGGCGGCCAGCTCGCCGATCTCTTCCAGGTCGATTTCTTCAATATGCGCGCCCGCCTGGCGAAGGATTCGCAGGCTGCGCCCAAACGCCTCGGCGACGGTGTTGTCCAGGTGGTCCTGCATCACGGTGCGGGCAACGGCCAGGCGACAGGAGGCGAGAGGTTTGCCGGCCAGTTGGACCTTGCGTGCCGCCAGGACCTCATGCACGGTGACTGCGTCGCGCACTGAACGGGTCAGGGCGCACACGGTGTCCAGGCTGGTGGACAAGGGTAGGGCGCCTTGCGTGGGCACCAGGCGCGCGGTGCTTTTGAAGCCGACGATGCCGCAAAGCGCCGCCGGGATACGGATCGATCCGCCGGTGTCGGAGCCGAGCCCGACCAGTGCCGCACCCGTGGCCACCGAGACTGCCGCACCGGAGGACGAGCCCCCGGGAATACGCGCCACCTTCGGGTCGGCCGGGTTGACGGGTGTGCCGTAGTGCGGGTTGATGCCGACGCCGGAGAAGGCGAACTCGACCATGTTGGTACGCCCCATGAACGTGGCGCCGGCAGCGCGCAGACGTGCCACGGCAGGGCAATCTTCTGCGGCAGGCGCGGCGCCTGCCAGTACGGTGGATCCGGCTGCGGTGGTGTGGCCTGCCACGTCGAACAGGTCCTTGACCGATACCGGGATACCGGCAAGCGGAAGGCCTGCAGCGTTCGAAACGGGGTTTTCCGCCGTTCCGGCGAGGTTTGGGCTCCCCGGCATGAAAACGTGGCGGCAGGCGTCACTTTGGGCCGTGGCCAGGGCCTGTTCGAAAACCCGCTGGGGGGAGGTCTGACCGGCGGTCATGGCCTGGCGAGTGGCATCGAGGTCGCCTGAGGGGGGTATCTGGCTCATGGGTCAGGAGGGTGTTATACTCGACAGGCTTTGCAAATGACGATTTTGTTGTTTGCAAGGCAAATCGCAAATCAGCCACTCAAGGTGTTGCCCCGGAAATCTCGAAAGAGGCCAACGGGACGATAAGCGCTGATTTTAGACACAACCTTTTGGAGTATTCCTATGTCGACCACTATGCGCGAAATGCTGGAAGCAGGCGTTCATTTCGGACACCAAACCCGCTTCTGGGACCCCAAGATGGCCCCTTACATCTTCGGCCATCGCAACCGTATTCACATCATCAACCTGGAAAAGTCGCTTCCGATGTACCAGGAAGCGATGAAGTTCGCGAAGCAGCTGTCTGCCAACCGCGGCACCATCCTGATGGTAGGCACCAAGCGCCAGGCTCGCGACATCGTCGCCACCGAAGCCAAGCGCGCCGGTGTTCCCTATGTTGACCAGCGCTGGCTGGGCGGCATGCTGACCAACTTCAAGACGGTCAAGACTTCCATCAAGCGCCTGAAGGAAATGAAGGCCCAGCAGGAAGCCGGCCTTGATTCCATCAGCAAAAAAGAACAGCTCACCTTCAAGCGCGAAATCGAAAAGCTTGAAAAAGACATCGGCGGCATTCAGGACATGAACGCCCTGCCGGACGCCATTTTCGTGATCGACGTGGGCTTCCACAAAATCGCGATCCTGGAAGCCAAGAAACTCGGCATTCCCCTGATCGGCGTGGTTGACTCCAACCACTCGCCTATCGGCATCGACTACGTGATCCCCGGCAATGACGACTCCTCCAAGGCTGTCGCCCTGTACGCCCGCGGTATCGCCGACGCGATCATCGAAGGCCGCGCCAATGCCGTGAACGACGTCGTCAAGGCGGTTTCGGCTGAGAGCTCGGATGAGTTCGTGGAAGTGGAAAACGCAGCCGCCTGATAGTTTTCGGCTCTGCGCCAGACGCGAAAAAGGGGCTCGCGTAGCCCCTTTTTCACAACCTAACGAAAAGCTGGGTGCGAATTGATCGCTTCCAGCGTGTCAAAAACGACAAACGGAGAAACAAAGATGGCAATTACTGCAAGCATGGTCGCTGAACTGCGCGCCAAGACCGACGCCCCCATGATGGAGTGCAAGAAAGCACTGACCGAAGCTGAAGGCAACTTCGAAAAAGCCGAAGAAATCCTGCGCGTCAAGCTCGGCAGCAAGGCCGGCAAGGCCGCTTCCCGCGTCACCGCCGAAGGCGTTGTGGCTGCGCACCGCGAAGGCGATGTGGGCGCGCTGGTGGAAATCAATTGCGAAACCGACTTCGTGACCAAGAACGACAGCTTCCTGGCCTTCACCAAGGCAGTGGTCGAAGGGATTGTCAAGAACAACCCGGCCGACGTGGAAGCTGTTGGCGCCATGCCTTTGTCGCTTGACGGCTTTGGCCCGACGGTCGAAGACGTGCGCAAGGGCCTGATCGGCAAGATCGGCGAAAACATGAGCGTGCGCCGCTTCAAGCGTTTCTCGGGCAGCAAGCTGGCCTCTTACCTGCACGGCACGCGTATCGGCGTAGTCGTGGAGTTTGAAGGCGACGAAGCCGCAGCCAAGGATGTCGCCATGCATGTGGCCGCGATGAAGCCCGTGTCCCTGTCCAGCGCTGAAGTTCCCGCCGAACTGGTCGCCAAGGAGCGCTCGGTTGCTGCAGCCAAGGCCGCTGAAGATGCCGCCAAGGCACAGGCTGAAGGCAAGGCCGTCCAGTCCGCTGAAATTGTTGCAAAGCGTATCGAAGGTGGCGTGCAGAAGTACCTGAAGGAAGTCAGCCTGTACAACCAGACTTTCGTCAAGAACGACAAGCAGACCGTCGAGCAAATGCTCAAGGAAAAAGCGACAACGATCAAGTCTTTCACGCTGTATGTCGTGGGTGAAGGCATTGAGAAAAAGGTGGACGATTTCGCTGCCGAAGTCGCCGCCCAGGTCGCCGCAGCCAAGGCTGCTTGAGCATTTCAGTCCAGCCGGAAGGCCGCTAAACTTCAGACAACCCAACAAAGAAAGCTCTCACATGCCAGCCTACAAGCGAATCTTGTTAAAACTGTCAGGTGAGGCCTTGATGGGGGATGATGCCTTTGGCATCAACCGCGCGACCATCGTGCGCATGGTGGAAGAGATTGCCGAAGTCACCCGCATGGGTGTCGAAGTGGCGGTCGTGATCGGCGGCGGCAACATTTTTCGCGGTGTGGCCGGCGGTTCCGTCGGCATGGACCGCGCCACCGCCGACTACATGGGCATGCTGGCCACCGTGATGAACGCGCTCGCCTTGGGCGACACGATGGACAAGGCCGGGCTGATCGCTCGCGTAATGTCGGCCATCGGCATTGAGCGCGTGGTCGAGCCTTATGTTCGTCCCAAAGCCCTGCAGTACCTCGAAGAAGGCAAGGTCGTCATCTTCGCGGCCGGCACCGGCAACCCGTTTTTCACCACCGATACGGCAGCCGCATTGCGCGGCGCTGAGATCGGCGCTGAGATCGTGCTGAAGGCCACCAAGGTCGACGGTGTGTACACTGCGGACCCCAAGAAAGACCCGAAAGCCACGCGCTACACCAACATCACGTTTGATGAAGCCATGGGCAAAAACCTCGAGGTCATGGATGCCACCGCTTTTGCGCTGTGCCGTGACCAGAAGCTGCCCATCAAGGTGTTCAGTATTTTCAAGCATGGTGCGCTCAAGCGCGTCGTGCAGGGCGAGGACGAGGGAACCCTGGTTCACGTCTGAGCCTCCTGTCCCAGCTTGTTCTTTTTCGCTATAAAAATCCGGAGATTCGACCATGAGCATTGTTGAAGTCAAGCAGCAGGCAGAGCAAAAGATGCAGCAGTCCATTGACTCGTTCAAAAATGGCCTGACCAAGATCCGCACTGGCCGCGCCAACCCCGGTTTGCTCGATACCGTGCATGTTGATTATTACGGCTCCATGGTGCCGATCAGCCAGGTGGCCAATGTGTCGCTGCTCGACGCCCGCACCATCAGCGTCTCGCCCTGGGAAAAAGGCATGGGCGCCAAGATCGAAAAGGCCATCCGTGATTCAGACCTGGGACTCAATCCGGCCGCGCAGGGTGACCTGATCCGCGTGCCCATGCCGGCCATGACCGAAGAGCGCCGTCGCGAACTTACCAAAGTCGTGCGCGCCGAAGGGGAGCACGCCAAAGTGGCTATTCGCAACCTGCGCCGCGATGCCAATGATGGCGTCAAGAAACTCGTCAAGGACAAGCTCGCTTCTGAAGACGACGAACGCCGTTCGCAGGACGATATCCAGAAGTTCACGGATCGTTTCATTGCCGAAGTCGACAAACTGGTCGCCGGCAAGGAACAAGACATCATGGCGGTTTGACGCCTCGTCGTCTGGCCTGATTCACCATGGCCACCGCCCATCCCATAGTCCCGCACCACGTTGCCATCGTTATGGATGGCAATGGTCGCTGGGCGACCAAACGGTTTTTACCCCGCATTGCGGGCCACAAGCAGGGCGTTGATTCGCTCAGCCGCTGCGTTCGCGCATGCCTGGACCGCGGCATCGGCGTCCTCACGGTTTTCGCTTTTTCTTCCGAGAACTGGAACCGGCCGGCTGAAGAGGTGTCCGGGCTGATGGAGTTGCTTGCCTATTCTCTTTCCAAGGAAGTCCCCAGCCTGAATGCCAACGGCGTGCAACTGCGTTTTGTCGGAGACCGCCTGCGGCTTTCCGAGAAAGTCCAGGCAGGGCTGGCGCAAGCTGAGCTCGACACCTCCACCAACCAACGGCTGGTTTTTAATGTGTGCTTCAACTACGGCGGCCGCTGGGATATTGCCCAGGCTGCCAACAGATTGGCCAGCCGCGGTGAAGCCATTACCGAGCTGTCGCTGGACAGGGAGATGGCACTGGCGCACGTGCCGGACCCGGATCTGCTGATTCGCACAGGCGGTGAGTTGCGGATCAGTAATTTTTTGCTGTGGCAGGCAGCTTATTCAGAGCTGCATTTCTCCGACAAGTTGTGGCCTGAATTTGACGAGACGGCGCTGGACGAGGCGATAGCCGTCTTTCGGACTCGCGAACGACGCTTCGGCAAGACCTCCGCCCAGGTCAGCGGCCGCAGCACCAATGAAAATACAAAGGCTGCCTGATGCTTAAACAGCGCGTGATCACAGCGATTGTCCTTCTGGCTATTTTGCTGCCAGCCCTTTTCTACAAGACGCCAGAGCCCTTTTGTGCCGTCGCGCTGCTGTTGATTGCTGCGGGTGCCTGGGAGTGGGGCCGGCTGAATGCACTCGGGCAGGGAGCCTCTGTGGGGCTCGCCGCCGTTTGTGTCGGGCTGTGCGCGCTCGCGTGGTACTTTGGCCTGCTCGTAAAGCCGCTGCCGCTTCTTTGGGCTGCTGCAGGTGCTGCCTGGGTGCTTGCCGGTGGCTGGTTGCTGCGCAATGGCGTGGCGGGCTGGCCGCGCATACCCAAAGTAATTCGCCTTCCAGGGGGGCTGGCTGCGTTGTTGGTCGCCTGGCTGGCTGTGGCACAGGCCCGTGTGGCAGGCATTGACTTTTTGCTGTCCGTTCTGCTGCTGGTCTGGGTGGCCGATATCTTTGCCTACTTTGCGGGTCGCGCCCTGGGAGGCCGGTTCAGCAAGGGCAAGCTGGCTCCTTCAATCAGCCCGGGTAAAAGCTGGGAGGGCGTGTGGGGCGGCATGGCCGGTGTGGTGGCGCTGTCGCTGGCCTGGGTGTGGCTGGGCCGCGCGGGCATTGGCGGTGGCTTCTGGGCTGACGCCACGCTTTACAGCCGGCTGGCTGATCATCACGGCATGGTCGTCATGCTGCTGGCGGTTATTTTCCTGGCCGCCATGAGTGTGGTGGGCGATCTGGTCGAGTCCCTTATCAAGCGCAGTGCCGGGGTGAAAGACTCCAGCGGCCTGTTGCCGGGCCACGGCGGCGTGCTCGACCGGGTCGACGCGCTATTGCCCACACTGCCCCTGGCGATGATGCTGGTTACCCTTTAGGCTTTGCTCCCGTATGTCCTTTGAAAAGCAGCGTGTGACCGTTTTGGGCTCCACGGGGTCCATTGGTGTCAACACGCTTGATGTCATCGCCCGCCACCCTGAGCGCTTTGAGGTGTTTGCCCTCAGCGCGGCAACCCAAACGGACTTGATGCTGGCGCAGTGCGCCCAGTTCAAACCCCAATACGCGGTGATGGCCAGTGAGCCGCATGCCCGTTTGCTGGCGGAGAAGATCAAGGTAAATCAGCTTCCGGTGCAGGTTCTATGGGCGCAAGACGCTCTCGAAATGATAGCGTCACACGAGTTGGTGGATACCGTCATGGCCGCTATTGTGGGCGCTGCCGGGTTAGGCCCATGCGTGGCGGCCGCAAAGGCGGGCAAGCGCCTGCTGCTCGCCAACAAGGAGGCCCTTGTCGTCGGCGGCGAAGTGTTTATGCGGGCGGTTCGTGAAGGGGGTGCCCGGTTGCTACCGATTGACAGTGAGCATTCGGCCATTTTCCAGTCATTGCCCGAAGACCCGGCGGTGTGGCCCCGGCGCATCGAAAAAATCATGCTGACCTCGTCGGGCGGTCCTTTTCGCGCCCGTGATCCGGCAACTCTGCGCGACGTAACGCCCGAGCAGGCCTGCACGCACCCGAATTTTTCGATGGGCCGCAAGATTTCTGTGGATTCGGCCACGATGATGAACAAGGCTTTGGAGGTGATTGAAGCCAAGTACCTGTTTGGTGTCGTGCCGGAGCAGATCGAGGTGGTGATCCATCCGCAGCAAATCATCCATTCGATGGTGCAGTTCCATGACGCATCGGTGATGGCCCAGCTGGGTACGCCGGATATGCGGGTGCCGATTGCCTATGGCTTGTCCTGGCCGGAACGGATCGAAAGCGGCACGGCGCGCCTGGATTTTGCCCGTATGGCCGCCATGACATTCGAGGTCCCGGACTTTCAGCGCTTTCCCTGCCTGCCTTTGGCCTGGGAGAGTTTGCGTGCGCCGCCGGGCACTTGCGTGGTACTGAACGCAGCCAATGAGATTGCTGTTGCGGCCTTTTTGGACCGGCGCATCCGCTTCGACCACATTCATCATGTAAACCATGCAACTTTGGAGGCCGCGGCAGTCTCTCAGGTGGACGATATAGCGGGCTTGCTGGCGCTGGATGAGCAGGCCCGCCGCGTTGCCACTCAAATCACCCAAGGTCTGGAGTCCTGAGATGCTGACACTGGTTTCTTTCGTTGTGACTCTCGGTATCCTGATTGCCGTGCACGAATACGGCCATTACCGCGTCGCAGTGGCGTGTGGCATAAAGGTTCTGAAATTTTCCATCGGATTCGGCAAACCGATTTACACCTGGAAGCTCAAAAACAAGTCGACAGAGTTTTCCATCGGCATGCTGCCTCTGGGCGGCTACGTCAAGATGCTGGATGAGCGTGAGGCCCCGGTGGATCCATCCGAGCGCCATCTGGCTTTTAATACCCAGCCGCTGAAATCGCGGGTTGCCGTGGTGGCCGCAGGCCCGGCCGCCAATTTGCTGCTGGCCATAGTGCTGTATGCCGTGGTCAACTGGAGTGGCTTGCAGGAGCCCAAAGCCATTTTGGCCAGCCCGGTGGCAGGATCGCTTGCCGAAAAGGCTGGCCTGGATGGCGGAGAAACGGTTCAGCAGGCGGCTTTTGAAGGTGACGACCTGGAGGTCGTTCATTCTTTTGAAGACTTGCGCTGGAGGCTCACGCAAGGTGCACTGGATGGTCGCGACCTCACCTTGGTGCTTGGCAGCGATGGCGCAGCGTCAGGGCAGACTGTGCGGTTGCCGCTCAGTACGCTGGGTGCACCCGAAGCAGATGCCGACCTGTTCAGGAAAATTGGCATTCTCGGCCCCTGGACCCGTCCCGTAATTGGTAATGTGATGCCCGGGGGCGCCGCCGAAAAATCCGGACTGCGTGCCGACGATCTCGTGCTTCGCATCGGCGAGACGGCCATTGTGGATGGGCAACAGCTGCGCGAGGTGATACGTACCTCTGCCCGCTCGCCCGGCGCCGGGGCTTCCGTCGTCCCGCAGGCATGGCAAATCAGCCGTGCCGGCGCATCCGTAGTGCTGCAAGTGACGCCTGAGCTCAAGGCGGTGAACGGAGTGATGGTCCCTCGGATTGAAGCCTACGTGGGGTCTCCTCCCGAGTTTGTCACGGTGCGCTACGGCCCTGTCGATGGTTTGTGGCAAGGCGCCGTCCGCACCTGGCAGGTTTCGCTGCTCACACTCAAGATGATTGGGAAAATGGTCATCGGCGAGGCGTCGCTTAAAAACCTGAGTGGCCCGCTCACGATTGCGGACTATGCGGGGAAGTCAGCCAGCCTTGGGTGGAGCAGTTATCTGCTGTTTCTGGCCCTTATCAGCGTGAGCCTTGGCGTCCTGAATTTACTGCCGCTGCCGGTTCTGGATGGGGGGCACCTGATGTATTATCTTTGGGAGGGGATCACCGGCCGGGGCGTGTCCGACGCCTGGATGGACCGGTTGCAGCGCGGTGGCGTTGCTATCCTGCTGGGCATGATGTGCGTTGCCCTGTTTAACGATGTCACCCGGCTTTTGGGCTAATTCCTTACATTTCATGCAAAAACAAATAAATCGCTTCAAAGTTCGTGCAGTTTGCGCTATCGCCGCCGGTCTTTTTGCAGCCAGTTCGGCTTGGGCCGTTGACCCTTTCACGGTGCGTGATATCCGGGTTGAAGGCTTGCAGCGCGTTGAGCCCGGAACCATTTTTGCCTCCTTGCCCTTTCGGGTCGGCGAAACCTATAACGACGACAAGGGTTCCACCGCCATTCGTGCGCTGTTTGGGCTGGGTCTGTTCAAGGACGTGCGGCTTGAAGTCAGTGGCGACGTATTGGTGGTGATCGTTGAAGAGCGTCCCACCGTTGCTGACGTGGACTTTGTGGGTGCCAAGGAGTTCGACAAGGACGCGCTCAAGAAGGCACTCCGCGAGGCCGGTGTTGCGGATGGCCAGCCGTTCGACAAGGCGCTCGCCGACAAGGCGGAGCAGGAGCTCAAGCGCCAGTACATCAACAAGAGCCTGTACGGCGTTGAAATTGTCACCACAGTCACGCCGATCGAACGCAATCGGGTCAACCTGACTTTCAGTGTGACCGAAGGCGATGTCGCGAAGATCAAGGAAATCCACATTACAGGCAACAAGGCGTTCAGCGAGTCAACCCTCCTGAGCCTCTTTGACCTTGATACAGGGGGCTGGCTCAGCTGGTACACCAAGTCGGATCGCTACTCGCGCACCAAGCTCAACGCCGACATTGAAACGCTGCGCTCCTACTACCTTTCGCGGGGCTACCTCGAGTTCAAGATCGACTCTACCCAGGTTGCGATTTCCCCGGACAAACAAAGCATTGCCATCACCGTCAACGTGACCGAGGGCGAGCGTTTTGTGGTTTCGGGCGTCAAGCTTGAAGGCAACTACCTGAACAAGGAAGAAGAATTCAAGACTTTGGTGAAAATCACGCCTGGTGAGGCCTACAACGCGGACGAGGTCGCTGAAACGACCAAGGCGTTCAGCGACTATTTCGGTACTTTTGGCTACGCTTTTGCCCGCGTCGAAGCGGTGCCGGAAATTGACCGTGTCAATAACCGCGTGGCATTTGTGCTTCAGGCAGAACCATCCCGCCGTGCTTATGTGCGGCGCATCAACGTGGCCGGAAACAATCGCACGCGCGATGAAGTTGTGCGTCGCGAGTTCCGCCAGTTTGAGTCGTCCTGGTACGACGGCGACAAAATCCGGCTTTCCCGCGACCGTGTCGACCGTCTGGGTTTCTTTACCGATGTGAATGTAGAAACGCAGGAAGTGACCGGTACAAACGACCAGGTCGACATTACGGTGAACGTGGTTGAAAAACCAACCGGTAATTTGCAGCTTGGTGCGGGGTATTCCAGCGCGGACAGCCTCTCACTGGTATTCGGTATCAAGCAGGAAAACGTTTTTGGCTCCGGCAACTACCTGGGCGTTGAAGTCAACACCAGCAAGTCAAACCGCCAGATTGTGCTCAGCACCATTGACCCATATTTCACGGCCGACGGTATTTCGCGCACCATTGATGTCTATGACCGTACGTCGAAGCCGACCTCGGGCCAAGGTGGTGACTACAGCCTGAAAACGCGTGGTGCAAGCATTCGTTTCGGTGTTCCGTTTACCGAGAACGACACGGTTTATTTTGGTACTGGCTACGAGCAATTGACGATTGTGCCGGGTACCAATTTGCCGGTCAGTTATCTGAACTATGCGAACCAGTTTGGCTATAAAAGCAACTCGATTCCGTTGACCGTGGGCTGGTCGCGCGACAGCCGCGACAGCGCGCTGGTGCCTACCTCGGGCCTGTACCAGCGTGTGTACGGTGATTGGGGTGTTGCCGGCGATATTAAATTTGTGCGAGCCAATTACCAGGCTCAAAAATACATTCCACTCAACAAGCAGTTCACGATTGCGCTTAACGGCGAGTTTGGCTGGGGTAAAGGCCTGAGTGGCCAGCCCTATCCGCTCTTCAAGAACTACTATTCAGGCGGCCTGGGTTCCGTGCGCGGATTTGAGCAGGGCTCACTGGGCCCGCGCGATGCGTCTGATCTCGCTATCGGTGGTCCGAAGAAGCTCACGCTCAATGCCGAACTCATTGCGCCGTTTCCTGGTGCGGGCAATGACCGTACCTTGCGCCTTTATGGGTTTGTGGACGCAGGCAACGTTTTTGGTGAGAATGAACGTTTCCGTGTGAATGACCTGCGGGCCTCCACAGGTATTGGTATCAGCTGGATTTCCCCAGTGGGGCCCTTGCGCATCGCTATTGCGACGCCGCTGCGCAAAATGCCAGGCGATAGAATAGAGCGGTTGCAATTCCAAATTGGTACATCTTTCTAATGAAGCATTTTTCAATCAAAATTTTCCTGGGCGTTGCCATTGCACTGGCGGGTTTCTCCGCAAGTGCGCAGGAGTTCAAGGTCGGGATTGTCAACCTTGACCGGATTTTCCGGGAAGCCAATTCCGCGAAAGCCGCCCAAACCAAACTCGAGCAGGAATTCAGCAAGCGTGAAAAAGAGCTGAACGATCTGGCGACCCAGCTGAAAACACTCTCCGACAAGTTTGAGCGTGAAGCCCCAACGCTTGCCGAGAGTCAGCGCGTTTCACGGCAAAAGCAGCTTGTTGACCAGGATCGGGACTTCCAGCGCAAGCGCCGTGAGTTTCAGGAAGACCTGAACACCCGCAAAAATGAAGAGCTCCAGCAAGTCATCGAACGCGCCAACAAAGTTGTGAAGACGCTGGCTGAGACGGAAAAGTACGACCTGATTCTCCAGGAATCGGTCTATGTCAATCCCAAGCATGACATCACCGACAAGGTGATCAAGGCGTTGAACGCTTCCCGTTGATTGCGGGGTGTTCACCACGATCACCATCGTGAAAATGGCAGGCGCAGTGTGACACTCCGTCTTGCCGATATCGTTGAATCCCTGGCCGGTGCAGTACAGCTCGAACTGGTCGGCGACCCCGGCCTGCAGATAGAGCGGCTCTCCACTTTGGAGGCTGCCGGTCCCGCGGACCTGAGTTTTCTCAGCCACCCCAAATACCTGTCCAAGCTCGCGCAGTCCGAGGCTGTCTGCGTCATTGTGGCGCCCGCCGCGCGCGAGGCCGCAGTCAAGCGGGGCGCCTGCATCGTCACAGACGATCCTTACCACGCTTTTGCGTTGGTCACCCAACTCTGGAAGAGGCGGCATTCCCCGCAGGTGGTTCCGCACATTCACCCCAGTGCCTATGTCGATCCTTCTGCCACTGTGGCGTCCGGCGTTTCGATTGGTGCATTTGCCTGCATCGGCCAAGGCGCGGCGATTGGTGAAAATGCGCGGATTGCGGAGCATTGCGTCGTCGGGCCGCATGCGCAAATCGGCGCGAACACCCGATTGTCGGCGCGCGTGACTGTCGCCGACGGCTGCCGCGTCGGGGAGCGCTGCATCGTACATTCCGGCGCGGTGATCGGCGCCGACGGTTTTGGCTTTGCGTCGCACCAGGGGCAGTGGGTGAAGATCGAGCAACTCGGCGGTGTGCAGATCGGCAATGATGTCGAGATCGGTGCCAACACCTGTATTGACCGCGGTGCGCTGCAGGACACGGTGCTGGAAGATGGTGTGAAGCTCGACAATCTGGTTCAGATCGGCCACAACGTCCGGATTGGCAAACATACCGCCATGGCCGGCTGTGCCGGCGTCGCGGGCAGCGCCACGATTGGTGCGCATTGCACGGTGGGGGGCGGCGCCATTGTGCTGGGCCACCTGACGCTCGCCGATGGTGTGCATGTCTCGGCTGCATCGGTGGTAACCCGATCCATTTTGAAGCCCGGGCATTACACCGGGCTCTTTCCCATCGACGACAATGCTGTCTGGGAAAAAAATGCCGCTACGCTCAAGCAGCTTCATACGCTTCGTGAGCGTCTCAGGGAGGTCGAAAAAGCCATCCTGCACTCAGGACACACTCAAGAAAAATCATGATGGATATCCACCAAATTCTCAAACAGCTGCCGCATCGTTATCCCATCCTGCTGGTGGACCGTGTGCTGGAAATTGAAAAAGGCAAACGCATCAAGGCGCTCAAAAACGTCACGATCAACGAGCCCTTTTTCATGGGGCACTTTCCCCATCACCCGGTGATGCCGGGGGTATTGATACTGGAAGCTATGGCGCAGGCGGCCGCGCTGCTGGCTTTCGAGACGCTGGGCGTCACGCCCGACGACAAGACGGTCTATTACTTCGCCGGTATCGATGGCGCACGCTTCAAGCGCCCCGTTGAACCTGGCGACCAGCTGATCATGGACGTCACACTGGACCGCATGAAGGCCGGCATTTTTAAATTCAAAGGGGTCACCAGGGTAGGTGACACCATTGCCTGCGAAGCCGAATTGATGTGCACCATGCGCACGATCGCGTGAATGGCCCCCACGCTTTTCGCTTCGCGTAATTCGCTGCCCCCCGAGGGGGCTGCTGCGCCTGCGGTCTGGCGGAGCCAGTCCCGCGGCCCCGGTGTGAAGGGGGACTTGCCCATGCGGCTTTTGGCCGACCTATTCGCTGAACAGTTGATTTTGTCATGACGGCTATACATTCCACCGCACTTATTAGTCCGCAAGCCCAGCTCCATGAATCGGTGAGCGTCGGTCCTTATACGGTCATTGGTCCGCACGTGAAGATTGGTGCCGGCACCACCGTGGGCGCCCACTGCGTAATCGAAGGACACACCACCATAGGCCGTGACAACCGGATTTTCCAGTTCAATTCACTGGGTGCAATTCCGCAGGATAAAAAATACGCGGGTGAACCTTGTGAACTGGTGATCGGCGACCGCAACACCATTCGCGAGTTCTGCACCTTCAACATCGGCTCGCCGGGCGACACTGGCGTGACCCGTGTGGGGGATGACAACTGGCTCATGGCCTATGTGCATCTGGCGCACGACTGCGTGGTGGGAAACAACACCATTTTTGCCAACAACACCCAACTGGGTGGCCATGTGCATGTCGGCGACTGGGTGATTCTGGGCGGCTTCACCGTCGCGCACCAGTTCGTGAAAATCGGTGCCCACAGCTTCACCGCCATGTGCTCGCTGCTGTTTGCCGATTTACCGCCTTTTGTCATGGCGCAGGGACAACCGGCCGAGGCGCGCTCCATGAATTTTGAAGGGCTGCGGCGACGGGGCTTTTCACCGGAGCGAATTTCCGCTGTCAAGGCCATGCACAAAGCGCTGTACCGTGACGACCTGACCCTGGACGTATCGCGCGAGCGCATTGCCGCTCTGACGGAAAAGTACCCGGATGCTGCGCCTGACGTGCAGATGATGCTTTCATTTCTGGAGCAAACCTCGCCGCAGCGCGGCATTGTCCGGTAAGACCTATGTCGTTGATGGAGCCAAGCCCTCTGCCAGCCCGTAGAGAGGCAGGCCTCCCCGTTGCGGATTCCCTGAGAGCCCGTTCCCCCTGCGTGGCGATGGTCGCGGGCGAAACCTCTGGAGATTTGCTCGCCGGCCTGCTGCTCGATGGTTTCAAGGCCCGCTGGCCGGCACTGACGTCAAACGGTATCGGCGGCTCACAGATGGCGAGTCGCGGTTTTAACGCCTGGTGGCCCAGTGAAAAGCTCGCGGTACGCGGGTATGTCGAGGTATTGCGGCATTACCGCGAGATTGTCGGCATACGCGAACAACTGAAGCAACGCCTGCTGGATCAGCGCCCAGACCTTTTCCTTGGCATTGATGCACCCGACTTCAATCTTGACCTGGAGGCGGCGCTCAAGGTCCAAGGCATCAAGACCGTGCATTTTGTCAGCCCCTCCATCTGGGCCTGGCGTGCCGACCGTGTTGAAAAGATACGGCGCAGTGTGGACCACGTGCTGTGCATCTTTCCTTTTGAGCCTGCGCTGCTGGCTGCTCATGGCATTGCCGCGACCTATGTGGGGCACCCGCTGGCCAATGTCATACCCCTGCAGCCTGACCGCGCAGCGGCCCGGCGCAAACTGGGTTTGCAGGATGAAGACACCGTGGTGGCCGTTCTTCCCGGCAGCCGGAAATCCGAAATAGAGTACCTCGCTCAACGATTCTTTAAGGCTGCAGCCCTTATTCAACGTGCGCAACCAGCTATCAAATTTATAGTTCCGGCCATTCCCGCGTTGAAGCACATGATTGAACGCCATGCCGACCTGGCAGGAATGAAACCCCATCTGCAGATCATCGAGGGCCAGTCCCACAGTGCACTGGCGGCATGCGATGTAACGCTGATCGCCAGCGGTACCGCCACGCTGGAGGCGGCGCTTTTCAAGCGGCCCATGGTGATCGCCTACAACATGAACTGGCTGTCATGGCAAATCATGCGGCGCAAAAAATTGCAGCCCTGGGTGGGCCTGCCCAATATCCTCTGCCGGGAGTTTGTCGTTCCGGAGCTGCTGCAGGACGCCGCTACGCCTGAGGCGCTGGCAGTGGGCGTGCTGAAATGGGTTGACGCAAAGTCTTCGGCACCTGACAAAATAGCGGCCGTAGAACAACGATTTACTGCGCTGCATGCGGAACTGCAGCGGGACACTTCAAAACTGGCGACAGATGCGATCCAGCAAATTCTTGAAAGCTGAGCAGACACCCTTGTCATGGGATACGCCTGGCCTTGTGGCTGGCGTGGACGAAGCTGGCCGGGGACCGTTGATGGGCCCGGTGGTCGCGGCCGCCGTCATTCTTGATGAGCTCAATCCCATTCAGGGGCTGGCCGACTCCAAGAAGCTCACGGCCGTGCGCCGCGAAAAACTCTATGACGAAATTCGCGCCAAAGCGTTGTGCTGCTCGATTGCGCTGGCAACCGCCGAGGAAATCGACAGCATCAACATCCTGCAGGCCACCATGCTGGCCATGCGGCGCGCGGTAGAGGGCCTGCGCCTCAAGCCCAACAAGGTGCTGGTCGATGGCAACCGGCTGCCGACACTGGTGATCCTGTCCGAGGCCATCGTGGGTGGTGACGCGCTGGTGCCTTCGATTTCCGCTGCGTCGATCCTGGCCAAGGTCTACCGCGACCGTTGGTGTGCGGAGTTCCATCTTGAGTATCCCCAGTACGGATTTGCCGACCATAAAGGCTACGGCACGGCCGAACATCTGGCTGCGTTGCGCGAACACGGCGCCTGTCCCCAGCATCGCAGGTCCTTTGCGCCGGTGGCTGAGGTCTTGCGGTGAGTTCCAGCTTCTCCGGGTCCTCCGGCTCCGCCACGTACATCACTTCGCGCGACAACCCCCTGATCAAAGAGCTGCGCAAACTGTCGCAAGACAGCACCGCGTACCGCAAGCAGGGCCGCGTCTGGCTGGAGGGGGATCATCTATGCCGTGCTGCACTGGCGCGCGGCCTGAAACCTGCCATCGCAGTTTTTTCTGAATCATTTTGGTCTGCAAGTCAGTCTGAATGGGCGCAAGCAGCTATCAAAAACATAGTGATTCCCGATGCAATGCTGCCGGAAATCAGCGGCCTGGAGTCACCCGCGCGCATGGGTTTTGTGATGGATTTGCCGGCGCCCGCCAGCCCGCAACCCCATGCATCCTCGGTCATTCTGGACCGGGTACAGGATGCCGGCAACGTGGGCTCCATCCTGCGCAGCGCGGCGGCCTTTGGGTTTGGCCAGGTTCTCGCCCTCAAGGGCACGGCGGCCCTCTGGTCGCCCAAGGTGCTGCGCGCCGGTATGGGCGCCCACTTTGCACTGCAGCTGGTGGAAGGCCTGGAGCCCGAGGCTCTGGCAGCATTGACCGTGCCCATCGTTGTCACCAGCTCGCACCAGGGCAGCTTTTTGCATCAGCAGAAGTTGCCTATGCCGTGTGCGTGGGCCATGGGCCACGAAGGGCAGGGCGTTAGCGACGACCTCATGAGCCGGGCGGCGCTCAAGGTCCGCATCGACCAGCCGGGGGGCGAGGAGTCTCTTAATGTGGCAGCCGCGGCCGCAATTTGCCTGTACGCAAGTTCGCTGAAGATATAGACCCACCCCCGTCCAGGCTCACTGCGTGTAGCCCGTTCCCCCTTGCAGGGGGCGGCGCCTGGGGCCGGCAAAGCCGGACCCGCGGCCCCCACTGGTGAAATACTCCCCTGCATTCGCCCTGAATCTTCAAGCCAGCATGAGCCGCGGAACCGGCTCTGCCGGGCCGCAGGCGCAGTCCCCTGCAAGGGGAAATGGGCTACACGTAGTGAGCCCGATAGGGGTGTGCCATTTTCGGCTTTGCCGGGCCGCAGGCGGGCGGCCCCCTCGGGGGCAGCGACTCACACGAAGCGGGGGAGCGTGGGGGCCACATCCCTAGGCTATAATCAAGGGCTTTTCAAAACACAGCTTCGCCCGAGCGCAGACAAAGCAAACACCCTCACAAAAGCAGCCAACTAAGGCAGCCAGCAAGAGTCTCCCAGAGACGTTTCTTGTGCACGCTTGGGCGAACCGTAACCAACCCGGAGAACCCAGTGCTTTTGTCTCTACAGGGATCACGCGAAAAATCCCCACACGCCATACTGGCGCTCGCAGACGGCACGGTCTTTATCGGCAATTCCATTGGAGCCGCAGGCTCCACAGTCGGCGAGGTGGTGTTCAACACCGCCATGACCGGCTACCAGGAAATCCTCACGGATCCGAGCTACTGCCAGCAGATCGTCACCCTCACGTACCCACACATCGGCAACTACGGCATCAATGCCGAAGACGTCGAGGCTGAAAAAGTCCACGCCGCCGGCCTGATCATCAAGGACCTGCCGCTGCTGGCCTCGAACTTCCGCATGACCATGACCTTGTCCGAATACCTGGTCAAGGAAAACACCGTCGCCATCGCCGGCATAGACACCCGCCAGCTCACACGCCACCTGCGTACCAAGGGCGCGCAAAACGGGTGCATCCTGGCTTTGCCCGCCGGCGAAGCGGTGAGCCAGCCAGCGATCGAAAAAGCCGTCGCTGCTGCCCGCGGCGCGCCCAGCATGGCCGGCCTGGACCTGGCCAAGGTCGTCTCGGTCAAGCAAACCTACGAATGGACGCAGACCGAGTGGAAACTCGGCGCGGGTTACGGCGTGCAGATCACGCCCAAATTCCATGTCGTGGCTTTCGACTTCGGCGTGAAGAAAAACATCCTGCGCATGATGGCCGAGCGCGGCACGCGCATCACAGTGGTGCCGGCGCAAACGCCTGCAGCCGATGTGCTCAAGCTCAAACCCGATGGCATCTTCCTGGCCAACGGCCCGGGCGACCCTGAGCCATGTGACTACGCGATTAAGGCGGTGCGTGAACTGATCGAAACCGGCATTCCGACTTTCGGCATTTGCCTGGGACACCAGATCATGGCGCTGGCCAGTGGTGCCAAGACCTTCAAGATGAAGTTTGGCCACCACGGTGCCAACCACCCGGTGAAAGACCTGGACAACGGCCGCGTCAGCATCACCAGCCAGAACCACGGTTTTGCGGTCGATGAAAAAAGCCTGCCCGCCAACCTGCGGCCCACGCACATCAGCCTGTTTGACGGCACGCTGCAAGGCCTGGCCCGCACCGACAAGCCAGCGTTCTGCTTCCAGGGCCACCCGGAAGCTTCGCCCGGCCCGCACGATATTTCGTATCTGTTTGATCGTTTCACAGCCCTCATGGAACAGCATGGAGGGAACAAATAATGCCAAAACGTACAGACATCAAATCCGTCCTCATCATCGGCGCCGGCCCCATCATCATCGGCCAGGCTTGCGAGTTCGACTACTCCGGCGTGCAGGCCTGCAAGGCGCTGCGCGAAGAGGGCTACAAGGTCATCCTGATCAACAGCAACCCCGCCACGATCATGACCGACCCGGCCACCGCCGACGTCACCTATATCGAGCCCATCACCTGGCAGACAGTCGAAAAAATCATCGCCAAGGAGCGTCCCGACGCCATCCTGCCGACCATGGGTGGTCAGACTGCGCTCAACTGCGCGCTCGACCTCTGGCACAACGGCGTGCTCGACAAGTACAAGGTCGAGCTGATTGGCGCCAAACCTGAAGCCATCGACAAGGCCGAAGACCGCCTGAAATTCAAGGACGCGATGACCAAGATCGGTTTGGGCTCAGCCCGCTCCGGCATCGCGCACAGCATGGACGAAGCCTGGGCCGTACAGAAGACCGTCGGCTTCCCGACAGTGATCCGCCCCAGCTTCACGCTGGGCGGCACCGGCGGCGGCATTGCCTACAACTCCGAAGAATTCGAAGTGATCTGCAAACGCGGCCTCGAAGCCTCGCCCACCAACGAGCTGTTGATTGAAGAATCACTGCTCGGCTGGAAGGAGTACGAGATGGAAGTTGTGCGTGACACCGCCGACAACTGCATCATCGTCTGCTCGATTGAGAATCTGGATCCGATGGGCGTGCATACCGGTGACTCGATCACCGTGGCACCCGCCCAGACGCTGACCGACAAGGAATACCAGATCCTGCGCAATGCCTCGCTGGCCGTGCTGCGCGAGATCGGGGTGGACACCGGCGGCTCCAACGTGCAGTTCTCCATCAACCCGGTCGATGGCCGCATGGTCGTGATCGAGATGAACCCGCGTGTATCGCGCTCCTCGGCCCTGGCCTCCAAGGCCACGGGTTTCCCGATTGCCAAGGTCGCGGCCAAGTTGGCGGTGGGCTACACGCTCGACGAGCTGCGCAACGAAATCACGGGTGGCGCCACCCCGGCGAGTTTTGAGCCCAGCATCGACTACGTCGTGACCAAAATTCCACGTTTCGCGTTCGAGAAATTCCCGGCCGCCGATTCGCGCCTGACCACGCAGATGAAATCCGTGGGTGAGGTCATGGCCATGGGCCGTACCTTCCAGGAGTCCTTCCAGAAAGCGTTGCGCGGCCTGGAAGTCGGCGTCGACGGCATGAACGAGAAGACGCAAGACCGCGAAGTGCTCGAGAAAGAACTCGGCGCGCCAGGTCCTGACCGCATCTGGTACGTGGGCGATGCTTTCGCCCAGGGTATGAGCGTCGATGAAGTCTTTGCGCTGACCAAGATCGACCCCTGGTTCCTGGTGCAGATCGAGCAAATTGTCAAGATCGAGCTCGAGCTGGAAACCACCTCGCTCGACAAGATCGACGCCGTCACGCTGCGCGCGCTGAAGCAGAAAGGCTTTTCCGACCGTCGCCTGGCCAAGCAACTCAAGACCACCGACACGGCCATCCGCGAAAAGCGCCGTGCGCTGGGCGTGCGCCCGGTCTACAAACGTGTGGACACCTGCGCCGCCGAGTTTGCAACCAACACGGCGTATATGTATTCGACCTACGAGGCCGAAGGCAGCGAGTGCGAAGCTGCGCCGACCGACAAGAAGAAAATCATGGTGCTGGGCGGCGGGCCCAACCGCATCGGGCAGGGCATCGAGTTTGACTACTGCTGCGTACACGCGGCGTTGGCCATGCGTGAAGACGGCTACGAGACCATCATGGTCAACTGCAACCCTGAAACCGTCTCTACCGATTACGACACCTCGGACCGCCTCTACTTCGAGCCGCTGACGCTTGAAGATGTGCTCGAAATCGTCGACAAGGAAAAACCGCTGGGCGTGATCGTCCAGTACGGCGGCCAGACGCCTTTGAAGCTGGCGCTGGACCTCGAAGCCAACGGCGTGCCCATCATCGGCACCTCGCCTGACATGATCGACGCGGCAGAAGACCGCGAACGCTTCCAGAAGCTGCTGCACGAATTGAAGTTGCGCCAGCCGCCCAATGCCACGGCGCGCACTGAACCTGAAGCGCTTGAAAAAGCCGCTGCGCTGGGCTACCCCCTGGTCGTGCGCCCCAGCTATGTGCTGGGTGGCCGCGCCATGGAAATCGTTCACGAACAGCGCGACCTCGAGCGTTACATGCGCGAGGCCGTCAAGGTCAGCCACGATTCACCTGTGCTGCTTGATCGCTTCCTGAACGACGCCATCGAATGCGACGTCGACTGCCTGCGAGACCCCGAAGGCCGCACCTTCATCGGGGGCGTGATGGAGCACATCGAGCAGGCCGGCGTGCACAGCGGTGACTCCGCGTGCTCTTTGCCGCCATATTCCCTGAGCGCCGAAACCGTCACCGAAATCAAGCGCCAGACCGCCGCGATGGCCGAGGCACTGACGGTGGTGGGTCTCATGAACGTGCAGTTCGCGATCCAGAACATTGACGGCAAAGACGTCATCTACGTGCTGGAAGTCAACCCGCGTGCCTCGCGCACGGTACCCTTTGTCAGCAAGGCCACCGGAATACAGCTGGCCAAAGTGGCAGCACGTTGCATGGTGGGCCAGTCGCTGGCTTCGCAAGGCATCAAGGACGAAGTCACGCCGCCTTACTTCAGTGTCAAGGAAGCGGTGTTCCCCTTCGTCAAGTTCCCCGGTGTGGACACGATTCTCGGCCCCGAGATGAAATCCACGGGCGAAGTCATGGGCGTGGGCAAAACTTTCGGCGAAGCCTTCGTGAAGTCCCAGCTCGGCGCGGGCACCAAACTACCAACCTCCGGCAAGGTGTTCCTTACCGTCAAGAACAATGACAAACCGCGTGCCGTGGAAGTCGCGCGCAAGCTGGCGGCCCTGAAGTTTGAAATCGTGGCCACCAAAGGCACTGCGGCCGCCATCCAGGCCGCGGGTATCGCCTGCACCGTGGTCAACAAGGTCACCGAAGGCCGGCCGCACGTGGTGGACATGATCAAGAACAACGAAATCGCCCTGGTCATCAACACGGTGGAAGAGCGGCGCAACGCGATTACCGATTCGCGCCAGATCCGCACATCTGCGCTGCTGGCCCGTGTGACGACCTACACCACCATTGCCGGCGCCGAAGCGGCCGTGGAGGGCATGAAGTACCTGGACAACCTGCCGGTTTATTCCGTGCAGGAGTTGCATGCTCAGCTAGGCTGACAGCCTCACGACCCGGGTTTTTTCCGGATTTCCGCAGGTCCGATTTGCATTAAACTTGTTTGATTGAAATTTTGGATTCAAGCGCCGCCGCCAGGTGACTGGTGGCGGTTTCGCTTTTGAGAGGAGCAAAAAACATGGCAACCATTCCCATTACCAAGCGTGGCGCGGAAAGCCTCAAGGCCGAGCTGCACCAGCTGAAAACCGTCGACCGGCCCTGGGTCATCAATTCCATTTCCGAAGCGCGTGCCCAGGGTGACCTGAGCGAAAACGCCGAATACGACGCCGCCAAGGACCGTCAGGGCTTCATCGAAGGCCGTATTCAGGAAATCGAAGGCAAGCTCTCCGCCGCCCAAATCATCGACCCGTCCGAACTGGACGCGGGCGGCAAGGTCGTGTTCGGTTCCACCATCGAACTGGAAGATGAAGATACCGGCGACAAGGTGACTTATCAGATCGTGGGTGAAGACGAGGCCGACATCAAGGCGGGCCGGGTCAACATCAGCTCGCCGATTGCACGTGCGCTGATCGGCAAGGACGAAGGCGATACGGCTGAAGTTCAGGCACCCGGTGGCCTCAAGCGCTATGAAATCATCTCGGTGATGTACATCTAAACATCCTGATTTCATTCATGAAGCAGCGCTTCAATGTGATGGTGGCAGCTCTCTGGTGGGGCAGCTTGACCAGTTTGGGATTCGTCATGGTCCCGATGCTGTTCGCCAATCTGGGAGCCCCCGCCGTGGCCGGTGCCATGGCCGCCAAACTCTTTACCGCGCAAACATGGCTGAGCACGGGCTGTGCGATGTTCCTGTTGCTGATTCTTAATAAAAAAGACGATCCAGCCCTGGCGTGGCAAGCGCAAGCAGCTATCAAATTCATAGTGGCCGGTTTGCTGCTGGCCCTGCTGGTGGAGTTCGGGGTTGCGCCGCGTATCGTCAGCGCACGCGCCGAAGGCGGCAATCTCAAGCTCTGGCATGGCCTGGGCACCGCCTTCTATGTGGTGCAGTGGCTGTGCGCCGGCCTGGCGCTGTGGCGCCTGAGTCGCTCGACGGTAACCGAAATCACCTGAGTTTCGCCGGCAAGCAGGGGCCGCGGGACCGGCTCTGCCGGACCGCAGGCGCAGCGGCCCCCTCTCGTGATGAAAGGGGCAGGGAGATGATGCCGCAGGCTACACGGAGTGAGCGACCGTGGGGGCCATTTCCGCGGCTTCCAGCGTATTGACCAGCAGCATGGTGATGGTCATGGGGCCGACACCGCCGGGTACCGGTGTGATGTAGCCCGCTACTTCCTTCACGCCGTCAAAGTCCACGTCGCCGCAAAGCTTGCCTTCATCGTTGCGGTTCATGCCCACATCGATGACGACTGCGCCGGGCTTGACCATGTCGGCCGTCAGCACATTCCGTTTGCCGACGGCGGCCACGATCACGTCGGCCTGTAGCGTCATGGCCTTGAGGTCTTTGGTGGCGCTGTGGCAAATGGTGACGGTGGCGTTCTTCTGCAGCAGCATCAATGCCATCGGCTTGCCGACAATGTTGCTGCGGCCTATGACCACGGCATGCTTGCCTTTGAGGTCGTAGCCAATGCTTTCCAGCATCTTCATGCAGCCGTATGGCGTACAGGGCCAGAAGCCAGGCTGGCCGACCATGAGCGCGCCTGCGCTGGCGACGTGAAACCCGTCAACGTCTTTTGCGGGCGAGATCGATTCGATGACTTTTTGCGCATCGATATGCGCCGGTAGCGGCAATTGCACCAGGATGCCGTGGATGGCCGGGTCGTTGTTGAGCGCCTCTACCCGTGCCAGCAGGTCAGCTTCACTCAGGGTGGCAGGGTATTGCTCAAGCACCGAATGCAGGCCGTTGTCTTCGCAGGCCTTGACCTTGTTGCGCACATAGACCTGGCTGGCCGGGTTTTCACCCACCAGCACCACGGCCAGGCCCGGTGTGATGCCGCGTGCGCGCAGGGCGGCGGCGCGTTGGGCGACTTCAGCGCGCAGTTGTTTGGAGAGGGCGTTTCCGTCGATCAGCTGGGCAGTCATTTTTATCGATTTTTCAAGTAAAAACGCCCGCAAATCCAATCATCACGGGCGCAAGCAGCTATCAAAAAGATAGCGAAAGGAGGTCAGCCCTTGGGTGCGTTGGATCCGAGGGCTATTTTGAGCAGGTCGGCCACGGTATTGGCGTTGAGCTTTTCCATGATGTTGGCGCGGTGCGCTTCTACCGTCTTGATGCTGATGCCCAGGTCGTCGGCAATCTGCTTGTTGAGGCGGCCGGCCACGATGCGCTCGAGCACCTGCGCTTCGCGCGAGGTGAGCTTGGCGAGCAGGGCGTCGCGGCTGGCAGATTGCTGGTAGTCGCTGAAGGCTTCCTTGGCCTGCTCAAGCATGCGTTCGACCAGGTTGACCAGGGCTTCTTCCTGGAAAGGCTTCTGGATGAAATCCATGGCGCCTTTTTTCATGGTGTTGACCGCCATGGGTACGTCGCCGTGGCCGGTAATGAACACGATGGGGAGCGGTGACTTGCGTTCGACCAGGCGGTCCTGCAATTCGAGGCCCGTCATGCCGCCCATGCGGATGTCGACTATCAGGCAGGCGACTTCACGCGGGTCGTAGCGGGAGAGAAAGGTTTCGGCCGAGTCGTAGCAGCGGACCCGGTAGTCCTTGCCTTCGAGCAGCCACTGCAGGGAGTCGCGCACGCCCTCGTCATCATCAACGACGTAGACGGTACCTTTTTTGGGAATCAAGCTCATGCCAAACTTTCTTTCGTGAACTTCTCGAAAAGACGGTTCTTGAAGGGGTTTCAATGAACGCCGGTATCCTTGGTTGCTATGGTATCGCTAGCAGGCACCACCGGTGCCAGCAGGGGCGTCACGGGGATCCAGAAGGTAAACCGGCACCCCACCACTTCGTCCCCATTGTAGAGGTTCTGGGCCTCCATTCTTCCCTGGTGGGACTCGACAATACTGCGGCAGAGTTTGAGGCCTATGCCCATGCCTTCGGCCTTGGTCGAATAGAAGGCTTCATACAGCCGGCCCATGACTTCAGGCGACAGGCCGCGCCCCGTATCGAGCACCGAAAACTCCACCACGGCCTGGTCTTCAATCTGCTTGGGCACCACGCGCAATTCGACGCTGCGCCGCGCCGTCGGCAGGTGCGCCTGTTCAATCGACTCAGCCGCGTTTTTCATCAGGTTGATCAGCACCTGCTCGATCAGGATGGGGTCCACCATGATGTCGGGCAGGCGGGCGGCGATGTAGTGGCTGAGCCGCACGTGATGGCGCCGCAGCTCGATGTCGGCCAGCTCCATCGCATTGCTCACGATAGTCGCCACGTCGGCGGAGCTGCGGTTGGGCTCGCTGCGTTTGACGAAGGACCGTATGCGCTGGATGATCTGCCCGGCGCGGTGCGCCTGTTTGGCGGTTTTCTCCAACGCCACCAGCAGGTCTTCGTTGCTGATCTGCTGGCCCTTGATGCGCGACACCATGCCGTTGCAATAATTGTTGATGGCCGTCAGCGGCTGGTTGAGCTCGTGCGCCACGCTGGAGGCCATTTCCCCCATGGTAATCAGGCGGCTCGCAGTCTGGGCCCGCTCGTTCTGCTGGGCCGCCTGCTCTTCGGCATGGCGCCGCGGTGTGATGTCGGTGGCAATCACCATCTGGGCCAGGCGGCCGTCCACCCACGTGAGGTAACGCGAGCGAACCTCCAGCCACTTGCTGAGTTCGGGCACAAAAATTTCGGCGTTTTCCGTCTGCGCCGCTGTCAGCGTGTCGGTCGGCAGGCCCGCCAGGCCATCGACCGCATCCAGCGCATCTTCGGTGGGTACGGCTGAAGGCACGCCGGCTTGCGCGATCAGGTTCAGGTGGCCGGAAACTTCACCGCCAAACCACGAACGGTACAGCTTGTTGGCAAACAGCAGCTCTTCACTGCCCAGCGGCGCCACGGACACGGCCGCGTCCAGCCCCTCAAGTACCGTGGTGAAACGTTCGTAAGAAGCTGTGAGTTCTTCGCGAATGCGCTTGGGCTCGGTGATGTCCGTCATGGACGTCATCCAGCCGGTTTGCTGGCCGCGCGGATCAATCAGCGGCGAGACATACATGCGAGCGTCAAAAATCTGGCCGTTCTTGCGCTTGACGCGCACCTCGAAACCACCGGGCGGCGTGCGGCCGTGCAGTTCATCGTCCAGCCGCTGCATCAGGGTCTCGATCTCGCCTTCCGGCCAATGCGGGAAGGGCGGCGTACGGCCCACCAGGTCGCCTTCAGTGAGGCCCGTCATCTGGCAAAACGCCGGGTTCACATAGGTGATGCGGCCCTGCAGGTCCAGCGCGCGCATGCCGGTCAGCATGGAGTTCTCCATCGCGCGGCGAAAGTTGGTTTCGGAAATCAGCGCCTGCTGGGCCTGCACACGGCGGCGCGTATGGCGCCAGGTGCCCAGCAGCATCCACACCGTCAGTGCGCTCAGGGCGCTGACCAGCCAGAAAAAGCCGCTGCCCACCACGCCCAGTGAGGCCCGATAGCCTTCCGCGCGAATCAAGAGGCCGTTGCCCACCGGTGAAACCGGTATTTCATATTCGGCGGCGGCATCGGTCCAGGGCAAAAGCCGGGCTGCAGGGTTGCGGGGCGGCGGGAGGTTGCCTGCCAGCACCGTGTTTTTGTCGTCGATCAGCGTGACCGCGTATTTGGCCGTCACGTCCGTCGGCACACCAAAGCGCAGCAGCCCGTCGATGGAGTATTCGCCCATGATGACGCCGGCAAATTTCCCCTGGTCATCGAGCGGCACCTGCAACTGCAGGGTAGGGGTGTTGTAGCCGCTGGCTTCCTTGGTCACCAGCGGGCGCGAATACACGGGTTGCCGCAGGTCTCTTGCCAGGTCGTAGGTGCCGTCTGTTTCGCCGACCTTGAGTTGCTCGCCCGCGCCGCGCAGCTGGCTGGCGTTGGCGCTGGGTGACACATAAGCCACCTTGATCCGCCGCCGGCTGTCCACCCAGGTGACTGCCATGAGTTCGGGGTACTGGTTGACCAGGGATTCGGCCTGCGAGATGAATTCTTCCGTATCCACTTCCTTGTTGGAGACATCCCGCCCTATGCGCATGAGCTGTTCCTGGCGCTCCAGCAGGCGCAGGCGCAGGCGTTGCTGGGCGTATTCCACATCGCGCTTGACGGCCTGCTGTTCGCGGTCGATTTCTTCGATGCGCAGGTAACCGAAGGCTGCGATCACGGCTGCCAGAAACAGTACCACGGCCAGCAAAGGCCCCAGGGTGATGAAACGGTCCTGGCGCGACGGCGACTGCTTGCGCCACCAACGCCTCCACAGGGCAAAGGTGGCGGAGTTCGCCATCGTGTCGGGGGGGGCAGGGGCTTGCTGGGTCATAGGGATGGTGCAGTTTAAGTGAGATGCCCCTCTGTGGTCAGGGTTGACCCTGATCTTTTAAGGTGAGGCTACAGGCTGCGCTGTCGCATCGTCGGTTTCAGTAACGCAGCCAATATTTGCCAGAGGCATTTGCCATGGGTATCGATTTGCCCAAGGCGTATGAAATTTCTTAATGTGAAATCAATAAGCACTATTTGAAATTTAACAAATATTGTGAGAAACTAGACGCTTGAATCTAATTTGCGTTTAAAACACGCTTAGGCGCAATTGGACACAGGCTCCGCGCACAGCCCGACAAGAGGCTGTATTGCGGATTAACAAAGCTTTATCAGGCTACTCAGGAGACAAAAAATGGCTGCCATTCCGAACCAAGCGGGCGACAACTTGCGCGCTGCCGCCAACGACGCGCTGGACAAGGACACCCAGGAAACCCGCGAATGGATGGACGCCCTGTCCGCCGTCATCGAAAGTGAAGGTCCCGAGCGCGCCCACTTTCTGCTCGAGCAACTCCTTGAGCACGCCCGCCAGAAAAGCATCGACATGCCTTTTTCGGCCAATACGGGCTATGTCAACACCATTGAAACCGACCACGAAGAGCGTTCCCCCGGCAACCTCGAGATTGAAGAACGCCTTCGCGCCTACATGCGCTGGAACGCCATGGCCATGGTCGTCAAGGCCAACCGCCTGCACCCCGCTGATGGCGGCGACCTGGGTGGCCACATCGGCTCCTTCGCCTCGCTGGCCAGCCTGTTCGGCGCCGGCTTCAACCATTTCTGGCACGCCGAGAGCGCTGAACCGGGTAAAGAGCACGGCGGTGACTGCCTTTACATCCAGGGCCATGTATCGCCAGGTGTCTATGCCCGCGCTTACCTTGAAGGCCGCCTGACCGAAGAGCAGCTGCTCAACTTCCGTCAAGAGGTCGACGGCAAGGGCCTGTCCAGCTACCCGCATCCCAAGCTCATGCCCGAGTTCTGGCAGTTCCCCACCGTCTCCATGGGCCTCGGCCCACTGATGGCGATTTACCAGGCGCGTTTCCTCAAATACCTGCACGCCCGAGGCATTGCCAACACCGAAAACCGCAAGGTCTGGGTCTTCTGCGGCGACGGCGAGATGGATGAGGTCGAATCCATGGGCGCCATCGGCCTGGCTGCGCGCGAAAAGCTCGACAACCTCGTCTTTGTCATCAACTGCAACCTGCAGCGCCTCGACGGCCCTGTGCGCGGCAATGGCAAGATCATCCAGGAGCTCGAAGGTGAGTTCCGCGGTGCCGGCTGGAACGTCATCAAGCTCATCTGGGGCAGCAACTGGGATCCGCTGCTGGCCCGCGACAAGGATGGCGCGCTGCGCAAGGTCATGATGGACACGGTGGACGGCGACTACCAGGCCATGAAGGCCAACGACGGCGCCTTCGTCCGCAAGCATTTCTTCGGCAAGGACCCACGCACGCTCGAGATGGTCGCCAAGATGAGCGACGACGACATCTGGAACCTGCGCCGCGGCGGCCACGACTCGCAAAAGGTCTATGCGGCATTCCACGCGGCCGTCAAGCACGAGGGCCAACCCACCGTCCTGCTGATCAAGACGGTCAAGGGCTTCGGCATGGGCAAGATTGGTGAAGGCAAGAACAACGTCCACCAGACCAAAAAACTGGCCGACGAAGACATCAAGGCTTTCCGCGACCGCTTCAATATCCCGATTCCCGACAGCCAGCTCGCCGACATCCCGTTTTACAAGCCGGCCGACGACACGCCCGAGATGCGTTACCTGCACGAGCGCCGCAAGGCCCTTGGCGGCTACCTGCCGCATCGCCGCGTCAAGGCCGACGAGCAGTTCACCGTGCCGGCCCTGGAGACCTTCAAGTCGGTGATCGAACCCACGGCCGAAGGCCGCGAAATTTCGACCACGCAGGCTTATGTGCGTTTTCTCACGCAACTGCTGCGCGACCAGGCCCTGGGCCCGCGCGTGGTGCCCATCCTGGTAGATGAAGCCCGCACCTTCGGCATGGAAGGCCTGTTCCGCCAGATCGGTATCTACAACCCTGACGGCCAGCAATACACGCCGGTCGACAAAGACCAGGTGATGTACTACAAGGAAGACAAACAGGGCCAGATCCTGCAGGAAGGCATCAACGAAGCCGGTGGCATGAGCAGCTGGATCGCAGCCGCCACCTCGTACAGCACCAACAACCGGATCATGATCCCGTTCTATGTGTACTACTCGATGTTCGGCTTCCAGCGTGTCGGCGACCTGGCCTGGGCGGCCGGCGACATGCAGGCGCGCGGTTTCCTGCTGGGCGGCACCTCGGGCCGCACCACGCTGAATGGCGAAGGCCTGCAGCACGAAGACGGCCACAGCCACATCCTGGCCGGCACCATCCCCAACTGCATCAGCTACGACCCGACCTTTGCGCATGAAGTCGGCGTCATCCTGCACCATGGCCTCAAACGCATGGTGGAAAAGCAGGACAACGTCTATTTCTACCTGACGCTGCTCAATGAAAACTACGCGATGCCCGGCCTCAAGCCCGGCACCGAAGAGCAGATCATCAAGGGCATGTACCTCTGCAAAGAGGGCGCCAAGCTCACGCCGCGCGTGCAACTGCTCGGCTCCGGCACCATCCTGCGCGAGTCCATTGCCGCGCAAGAACTGCTTGAGAAAGAGTGGGGCGTTGCCGCCAACGTGTGGAGCTGCCCGAGCTTCAACGAACTGGCCCGCGACGGCCAGGACTGCGAACGCTGGAACCTGCTGCACCCGACCGACAAACAGCGTGTGCCGTTTGTCAGCCAGCAGCTCGAAAAGCACACCGGTCCGGTGGTTGCATCCACCGACTACATGAAGGCCTATGCCGAGCAGATTCGCTCCTTCGTACCCAAGGGCCGTACCTACAAGGTGCTGGGCACCGACGGGTTTGGCCGCAGCGACTTCCGCAGCAAGCTGCGTGAGCACTTCGAGATCAACCGCCACTACATCGTCGTGGCGGCGCTCAAGGCGCTCAGCGAAGAGGGCACTGTGCCGGCGGCCAAGGTCGCCGAGGCCATCAAAAAGTACGGCATCAACGCCGACAAGATCAATCCGCTTTACGCTTGAGTTAAAACCCTGACGTAGCACCTGTAGCAACCGGAGACAAGAATATGGCAGTGGTAGACATTCAAGTTCCTGATATCGGGGATTTCGACGAAGTGACGGTGATTGAGCTGATGGTCAAGCCCGGCGACACCGTGAAGGCGGAGCAGTCGCTGATCACCGTGGAGTCCGACAAGGCCTCCATGGAAATCCCCTCCAGCCACGCGGGTGTGGTGAAGGAGCTCAAGGTCAAGCTCGACGACAAGGTCAAGCAGGGCTCCGTGGTCCTGACGCTGGAAGTGTCCGGCGCCGAAGCCGCCCCGGCTTCAACAGAAAAACCGGCTGCAGCGCCCGCTGCGCCTGCGCAAGCAGCTAGCAAATCTGTAGCGGCGTCGGCACCTGCACCTGTAGCGGCCCCTGCTGCTTCCGGTCCGGTGGAAGTCCGTGTGCCCGATATCGGCGACTTCAAGGACGTGTCTGTCATTGAAGTCCTGGTCAAACCCGGCGACACCATCAAGGCCGAGCAGTCGCTGATCACGGTGGAATCCGACAAGGCCTCGATGGAAATCCCGTCGTCTGCCGCAGGTGTGCTGAAAGAACTCAAGGTCAAGATGGGCGACGTCGTCAACATCGGCGACCTGCTGGCCATCCTGGAAGGTTCTGCGGCTGTGAGCGCATCGCCTGCGCCCGCGCCAGCCCCCGCTGCAGCGCCTGCCGCAGCATCTGCTGTTGCCCCTGCGCCGGCAACGTCATCTGCTCCAGCGAGCCAGCCGGCCCACAACCCCACCACCGCACCGCAGGGCAACCTGCCGCATGCCTCACCCTCGGTGCGCAAATTCGCACGCGAGCTCGGCGTGCCGCTGGCAGAAGTCAAAGGCACCGGCCCCAAAGGCCGCATCACGCAAGACGACATCCAGGGCTTCACCAAATCGGTGATGGACGGCAGCGTTCGCACCCAGGCGCAGGCCGCCAAGGCCCCCGCATCTTCGGGCGGCGGCGCAGGGCTCGATTTGCTGCCATGGCCCAAAGTCGACTTCACCAAGTTCGGCCCGGTCGAGCGCAAAGACATGTCGCGCATCAAGAAGATCAGCGGTGCCAACCTGTTGCGCAACTACGTGATGATCCCGCACGTCACCAACCATGACGATGCCGACATCACCGAACTGGAAGCCTTCCGCGTTTCGACCAACAAGGAAAACGAAAAGGCGGGCCTCAAAGTCACCATGCTGGCTTTCCTGATCAAGGCCAGTGTTGCGGCCCTGAAGAAATACCCCGAGTTCAATGCCTCGCTCGACGGCGACCAGATCGTCTACAAGCAGTATTACCACATCGGTTTTGCTGCCGACACGCCCAACGGGCTGGTCGTTCCCGTGCTGAAAGACGCCGACAAAAAAGGCGTGCTGCAGATCAGCCAGGAAATGGGCGAGCTGGCCAAGAAGGCGCGTGACGGTAAATTGACGCCAGCCGAAATGCAGGGCGCCAGCTTCACCATCTCTTCACTGGGCGGCATCGGCGGGCGTTACTTCACCCCCATCATCAACGCGCCGGAAGTCGCCATCCTCGGCGTGTCCAAGAGCCAGATGGAGCCGGTCTGGGACGGCAAGGCCTTCCAGCCGCGCCTGATGCTGCCGATGTCTTTGGCCTGGGATCACCGGGTGATCGACGGCGCAGGCGCTGCGCGCTTTAACGCTTACCTGGGCCAAATCCTCGCCGACTTCCGCCGCGTCCTCCTCTAAACGGGGCGGAACCATGACAACACTTGTAGTCGTCAAAAAGGCGGGGCAGGTTGCCATCGCTGCCGACACGCTGGTGACCTTCGGCGACACCAGCCTGGGCCACCGGTTTGAAGCCAACAGCAAGATCTTCAAGGTCGACACGCCTGCCGGCATGAGTTACGTGGGCATGGCCGGTACGGTGGCGCATTTTCCGGTGCTGCGCAAGGCCATGGCGGCCTTGCCCAAAGAGCAGCTCAAGTTGGGTTCGCGCGACGAGGTGTTCGACACCTTCGTCAAGCTGCATCCCATGCTGAAGGAAACGTTCTTCCTGCAGACCAAGGAAGACGACAACGATCCCTACGAGTCCAGCCAGTTCACCGTGGTCATTGCCAATGCCAGCGGCATTTACGGCCTCTACAGCTACCGTGAAGTCTTTGAGTTCAAGGAATTCTGGGGCATTGGCTCAGGCCGCAGCTTTGCGCTCGGCGCCATGCATGCCGCCTGGGACAAGGCCAAGACCGCGCGCGAAGTGGCCATGGCCGGCCTGAACGCGGGTTGCGAGTTCGACAAGAACTCCGCCGGGCCCGTCGACATATTCACCCTTAAATTGAAAGCCTCCAAATGAGTGCATCCCCTGTGATCGACATCAAGGTACCGGACATCGGCGACTTCGACGAAGTGTCCGTCATTGAAGTGCTGGTCAAGCCCGGCGACACCATCAAGGCCGAACAGAGCCTGATCACCGTTGAAAGCGACAAGGCCTCGATGGAAATCCCGTCTTCGTCGGCCGGCGTGGTCAAGGACATCAAGGTCAAGGTGGGCGACAAGGTCAAGCAAGGCTCCGTCGTGCTGACGCTGGAAAGCACCGGTGCTGCCGCTGCGACCGCCACAGATGCGGCACAAAAACAGGCTGCAGCGCCCGCAGCACCTGCGCAAGCAGCTCCTAAAACTGTAGCGAGCCCTGCCACCGCACCAGCCCCCGTTGCCGCCAGCTTCACCGGTTCGGCCGACCTGGACTGCGACGTGCTGGTGCTGGGCGCCGGCCCCGGCGGCTATTCCGCCGCCTTCCGCGCGGCCGATCTGGGCCTGAAGGTTGTGCTGGTAGAGCGCTACGCCACGCTGGGTGGCGTCTGCCTGAATGTCGGCTGCATTCCTTCCAAGGCCTTGCTGCATGTGGCCGCCGTGATGGACGAGGTCAAGCATTTCGACAGCCTGGGCGTGAGTTTTGGCGAACCCAAGCTCGACATCAACAAATTACGCACCCACAAGGAAAAGGTCGTCGGCAAGCTCACCGGCGGGCTGACGGCCATGGCCAAGATGCGCAAGGTCACCGTCGTGCGTGGCCTGGGCCAGTTCGTCGGTGCCCATCACCTGCAGGTTGAAGAAACCAGCGGCGCCGAAGGCCAGGAGAAAACCGGCAAGAGCCAGACCATTGCGTTCAAGAACTGCATCATCGCCGCGGGCTCGCAAGCGGTGCGCCTGCCCTTCATGCCAAACGATCCCCGCGTGGTGGACAGCACCGGCGCGCTGGCACTCAAAGAGGTGCCCAAGCGCATGCTGATCCTGGGCGGCGGCATCATCGGCCTCGAGATGGGCACGGTGTATTCCACACTGGGCGCACGCCTGGACGTGGTCGAAATGATGGACGGCCTGATGCAGGGTGCTGACCGCGACCTCGTCAAAGTCTGGCAAAAGATGAATGCGCCGCGTTTTGACAACATCATGCTCAAGACCAAGACCGTGGGCGCCAAGGCCACCAAGGCAGGCATCGAGGTCACGTTTGAGTCCGCGGAAGCTGGCGGCAGCGCCCCGGCCCCGCAGACCTATGACCTGGTGTTGCAAGCCGTGGGCCGGACACCCAATGGCAAGAAACTGGCTGCCGAAAAAGCCGGAATCACGGTCAGCGACCGCGGCTTCATTCCGGTCGACATCCAGATGCGTACCAACGTGCCGCACATCTTCGCCATCGGCGACATCGTGGGCCAGCCTATGCTAGCGCACAAGGCTGTGCACGAAGCGCACGTGGCTGCCGAAGTCATTGCCGGTGAACTGCAAGGCAACAAGGAACTGGCCAGCGCAGCCTTCAACGCCCGCGTGATCCCCAGCGTGGCCTACACCGACCCCGAAGTCGCATGGGTCGGCCTCACCGAAGACCAGGCCAAGGCCGAAGGCATCAAGGTCAAGAAGGGCCTGTTCCCCTGGACGGCTTCCGGACGCGCCATCGCCAACGGCCGCGACGAAGGCTTCACCAAGCTGCTGTTTGACGACAGTCCCGAAGCGCACGGCCACGGCAGGATCCTGGGCGGCGGCATTGTCGGCACGCATGCCGGCGACATGATCGGCGAGATCGCACTGGCCATCGAGATGGGTGCGGACGCCGTCGACATCGGCAAGACCATACACCCGCACCCGACGCTGGGCGAAAGTATCGGCATGGCGGCGGAAGTGGCGCACGGCAGTTGCACCGATTTGCCGCCAACGCGAAAGTAACGCTGAAAAGTTGCCAGAGGCGCTACTAAAGTCAGTAGCCGGCCGCGCAGACACCGCAAGGGTTGCGCGGTTTTTTTTATGGGTTGAGTTTGAACGCAGTCCTGAGAGAGCCTTGCCCAACCCAAGGCCGACGTGTAGCTGACGCCTTGCATGCGTTGGTGCGGCGTATCACCGATCTTCAAGGGAAAAGTGCCTCTAGCCCTTTCCAGATAAGCGCAAGAAGCTATTGAATTGATAGCGAAGTTCGCCCTCTTCGCGGACATATTTTTTGACATGCGTGGGCCGTGTAGACGTATACCAAAAGCATTCCCTGTTGTTTTGGCACCTTCACAGCGCGGGACAACAGCTCGTTGCCGAGGGCAAACCATTAGAATTTCGACGACGCCAGCATTCCAAGTGTTGCGAACGGTACGTGATTCGTTGCTGCCTGTCCGCACCATGGGGTACCCCCATGGCTTTTTTGTACTTTGCGATTTCGGCGCGTGAGCGGACTGCGCATTCTGCGCACCCAGCTCACGCAGGACCTGCTGGTTGGGATGCCGGTGTCAACCCAATTCCATGCGCGAAGCCAGCTTCCGACATTTGATTGCACGCGGCCTGGCTCGCGCACTGCTCGCCGACGCGGACAAGGCGGGCGGCACCACCTTGCGAGCTCTTCAGGCCAGGGCTGCCGCAGCCATCGGGCAACGCCCCGCGTGGCTTCGGGAACTGCTTGAACCGCTGTCTCTGTTGTCGGCCATCACCTGGCAAAAATTTGACGTCACTTCGCTGGCACGGCGGATGGAGGCATCGCATGCCTTTGATCTGGCCTTTCGGGAGGAGGGCGACGACGAAGACGAAGACGGGGAGCCCAATGACTCCAGGGAGCCGCAAGCCTCGCAACCGGATGATGACCGGGATGACCCCGAGCCGGAAAGGCCACCGCGCATTCGCCGGTTGATCCTGCGACCGGCGGTGATGCGCCCCCGGCCGTTGGGGCTGGAAGCTTGCGTCTTGCCCGACATCCCTACGGATGCCGATCTGGCGCGCTGGCTCCAGCTCTCCCGCGAGCAACTGCGCTGGCTGGCCCCGGCGACGCCGGCAGTTGTCGAGCATTACCGTTACGGCCTGCAGCCCAAGCAGACAGGTGGCCTGCGTTTGCTGGAGACGCCCAAGGCAGAACTCAAGCGTGTGCAACGTCACATCCTGCATACGCTGCTCAGTCAGGTGCCGGTGCATGAAGCCGCGCACGGCTTTACCGTCGGCCGCTCAGTCAAAACCCATGCGGCAGCTCACGTCGGGCAAGCCGTGGTCATCCGTTTTGACTTGCAGGATTTCTTTGGCAGCGTAGGGGCAGCCCAGGTCAATGCCGTCTGGCGCACGCTGGGTTACCCCGAAGGCGTGGCGCGAAGTCTCACCGCGCTCTGCACACACCGTACGGCGGGGATGGTGATCGAGCGTCTGCGCGACGATGGCGGGCTTGACTGGATGGGTGCCAAGCGCCTTGGTTCCGCGCATTTGCCGCAGGGCGCGCCCACCTCCCCGGCGCTGGCCAACCTCTGCGCTTTCAATCTCGATTTGCGGCTTGAGGGATTGGCCTGGGTGTTCGGCGCGAGCTATACGCGCTACGCCGATGACCTGGTATTTTCAGGCCCCGAGTCGCTGCGACGGCAGTTTCGCGCCTTGCACGCCTGGGTTGCAGAGATCGTTCGCGATGAAGGCTTTACCCTCCATCCGGACAAGACGCGTTGCCTGCCGCGGCATCAGCGGCAGCGCGTGAGCGGAGTTGTGGTCAACGTTCACCCGAACGTGCCGCGTGATGATTTCGATCGGCTTAAAGCGTGTTTGCATCAAAGCGTGTTGCACGGGCCGGCGTCGCAAAACAAAGACCGGCTTGCCGACTTTCGCTCGCACCTGCTGGGCCGGATCGGCTGGGTCGGGCAATTCAGCCTGGCGCGGCAGGCGAGACTCATGCGCCTGTTTGAGCAGATCAACTGGTCGACCTGACGGCTGCGAGGGCCGCGGAAGCGGCGCACCGCAGTTGTACGAATTTGCCGCCGCCGCGCGGCGCTAGCGCGGGGACGGCATGAGCCGTTCCTGAACCAGCTTCAGGGCGTCCGGCGAGACGCTCTCTTCGCCGCGGAAGGGGTGGTCCATCGCGGCGATGAAAAACAGCATCAAGCCGACAAAACTCGCCAGGATGCCCGACAGCACAAGGTGTAGTGCCAGCCGGTCCATGGAAAACAGCCACAGCAGCGAAAAGTTCAGCGCCGCTCCCAGGCACACCACCCACCACAGCACACCCGAGAGGGAGGTGCTGACGCTTTGCAGGCGCGCATACCGGGCCTCCAGAAAGCTGTTGAATTGCCGCAGTGTTTCGGCATGCAGGATTTCCTGGGTCCGGCTGGCGGGGGTAAATGACAGCAGCTTTTGATGAAGGTCTGAAACGCGCGTGGTGCCGCCAGCATGCAGCCGTCCTTGCCGCTGCTCGGGCCAGGCTTCGACGATCAGAAAGCGTACGTAGTCCTTCATCTGGCTTTCCAGGGTGGCGCGCGCAGGCTCCGGATAGTTCGAAAAATCACGGTACAGCGCCGCAATGGCGGTGGCCTCCTTGCCCACGGCTTTTTCTGCATCCGCGAAGTTCTGGTAGGTGGCAACCGCGATCAGGCCCAGCATCAGCCCGTAGAACACCCCATAAGCCGAAAGAAAGTAGCTGACAAATTCATTGGCGTCCGGCTGCGGGCCCACCCACTTGCGCATAAGCGGCCGCAGCAAAAGCAGGCCACCCCACGTGTAGGCCAGGCAGACGGCGCAAAAAAGCAGCGCCAGCATCCAGTGGGGTATGTCGTAGATCCAGTAGAACATGGTACCTTGCCTCCTCTTTGTATGCCGAACTCCACTCCGATGCGGATGATAACCATGGTTGCATGTCGGAAGCTTTCGGCCCGGCGGTCCCGGCAAATGCGGGGCAGTGCTGCGGCAGGGATTGAATATCTGAAAAATGTTGAAGTGAAAGTTGGCTGAAAGTCCTGTAAACACTGAGCAAGCAGCGATCAATTTAATAGCTAACTCGCTTTACGTGAACCTCAGGGCGTACACCGGGCGACTCCAACGCTGTGCCGTTCGCGCGGACATTCAGCTCAAGCTCCACCAGCTCCTGCGCGTAATAAGCAAAAGCCTCTGCCCGCGCTCCGGCACGCACACGAGCGCCTCTTTCAGGGGCCGCTCACGCGGCCAGCTGTACGGCGTGCCGGAAGATATCGCCCGGCGTGCTCATCCAGACCTGGCCCCGGTCACGTGCGGCGGCGACATGCTGAAGCGCGCGCCGCAGGTGGCGCAGGCGGTAAGGCTGGCCGACGATGTAGGGGTGCAGTGCAATGCCCATCACCAGTGGTGCTGAACCGCTGGCCTGCGATTGCTCCAGCATCTCATCAAGTTGATCGATGATCATCTGCGCAAAGTCTTTGCCGTCCATCTGACGCGCAATGATCATCGGGATGTCATTGAGTTCCTGCGGGTAAGGCACAGCCCACAAAGCCTTTCCGCTGCGGGTGCGCATTGGCAGCGGCTGGTCGTCGTGGCACCAGTTCAGGGTGTAGCCGTAGCCGCTTTCAGCGAGCAGGTCAGGGGTATGCAGGCTTTCCGAAATCCACGGTGAAAGCCACCCGGCGGGGGACTGGCCGCTCTCCTGTTGCATGCGCGTGCGGCACTGCACCAGCAGGCTGCTTTCGTCCGCTTCACTCATGGCGGCCTGGCGTTCGGCGTTGGTGTGGCCATGGCCGACCAGTTCATCGCCGCGCGCTACGCAGGCAGCCACCAGCTCGGGGCAGTGGTCATACAGTGCGGTGTTGATCAGGGCGGCCGCCGGCAGGCCCAGGCTGTCAAACAGCTCGAGGCAGCGCCAGCTGCCCACGCGGTTTCCGTACTCGCGCCAGCTGTAGTTCAGGACATCCGGCTGCGGGCTGGCCGGGCCGATGGTGGCACCCATGCCCTCGCCGAAGGCAAAGTGCTCGATGTTGAAACCCAGGTAGACAGCCAGACCAGCGCCGTTGGGCCAACGATAAGGTTTGCGCTGGTTGATCGCCTGGTAATCAAAGCGATTGTGCGTCGGCAGGGCGCCGCTGTAGCTTGCCGCCATCAGCTGATCACAGCACAGCCAGGCCTGCCCGCACCAGCAGCCATTCGGCGCTGTCGTTCCACACGTCCATGTGTGTGATCAGCCCGCTTTTGACGACATAGCGGTCCACATAGCGGTTGCCTTCGAAAGGCGTTCCGTCAGGCCATTCTCCATACAGGGTTCCCAGGCTGTAGACCACCGCTTCGTCGGGGGCGGAGCCGTTAGAGCCGGCGGCAACCGTTTCGGTGCGCTCAATCCTTTTTTTCACCCATTTGTAGCGCGATGCATTAAATTTGGTGCACTCAGCGGGGGCGCTCATGGCCCGGCCTCCGGTGAAAAGAATCTTCATGCCGGGTGCGGTGAACCGGCTGGCGGCCACCGGGTCAGGAAGCATGATGAGCCGGAGGAACTCATTGACCACGTCGGCAGCGCTTGCCGTGTCGCTGGAAAAGGTGTGAGTGCTGCTCAATCAGGATGCTCCTGCGGCTGTCGTTGCCGGAAAAATCATGTTATCACCTCGACGTTGGCCAGCTTGGCCACGCTGCGCCAGGTGTCGATCTGCGAATTGATCAACTGAACGAACTCTGCGCCGACCACCGCATTCTTGCGTGGCAGGGTCTGGATTTCTTCCAGTCTGGCTGCGATGTCCGGTTTGGCGAGAATTTCAGGGATCAGTGCCGTCAGCCGCGCAAGAATGGGCGCAGGCAGGCCTTTGGGCGCTGACAGCCCCAGCCACTGGGAACCCGTCAGCTTGGGAAAGCCGAGCTCGGCAAAGGTCGGAATGTTGGGAAGCGCTGGCAGGCGGCTCGGGGTAGAGACAGCCAGCGCGCGCAGGGACCCCGCCTTGAGTTGGGCCACGTTGGTGGTGATGGGATCGAGCAGGCTGTCGATCTGCCCGCCCAGCAGGTCTTGCATGGCCGGCGCGCTGCCTTGGTAGGGGATGTGGTCGTGTTGGGGCGCCTTGCCTTCAATCTTGAGCATTTCGCCAAACAAGTGATTGGCTGAACCGATGCCCGATGAGCCATAACGCACAGGCCGGGTTCTGGCGGCCGTCAGGTATTGCTCCAGGGTCTGGAAGGGCGACTGCGCCCGCACCAGCAGCACCATGGGCGCTTCGACCAGCATGCCCATGTGAGAAAAATCATTCACCGGGTCAAAGGGCATGACTTTGCGGGTGGCTGTGGCATAGATGTGCACCGACGCATGGCTGACCAGTAAGGTGTAGCCGTCGGCGGGCTGCTTGGACACATAGTCGGTGCCGATCAGGCCGCCCGCACCCGCGCGGTTTTCCACCACGACGGTCTGGCCCAGCGCCTGTGACAGGTGCGGCGCCGTCATGCGTGACACGGTATCAACCAGACCGCCCGGTGGGAATTGCGCGACCAGTCTGATCGGCCCACGCGAAGGCCAGGCGCTTTGGGCGCTTGTCCATGCTGGAGCGGTCAGGGCAGAGATGCCGGCGGCCAGGACGTGACGACGTTTCATGGAGTGCTCCTGAAGGGCTGAAGGCTGCATTGGCAACCATCAACAGGATTGAAAGCGGGGAAGCGGCTGATGACATCTGGCGATCAGCAACTTGTGTGCCAATTCGACTGTTCAGGCATTCGCGCTTTGGAGCCAGGTTTTCTTTGTGCCCCGACGCTGGCACCAGGAGGTGCCTCCCGGCCCAGGTCGTGTGACGGGATAAGCCTCATGTGACGGAAAGCCGGCACTGACCCGAACGGGACGGTCCGGTTTTGAGATGGTAAAAAGCGCAGCAGCCCCTCGCCGGATTTGCTCAATACGCTATGTAATTGATAGCATCCGCAGTACTGCCGCTCAAATCACGGCCGCACGCCCGGCGTCTCCATTGCCATGCCTTTTGCACGGGCATTCAGGTAAAGCTCCAGTTCCACCAGCTCCTGCGCGCCATAGGCAAACGGCTCGGCACGCACCCCGCTCATGCAGCCGCGGATGCGGCGCTGCAGCGAACCCAGCGCCTGCCATTCGAGACGGTACACCGGGTAGCCCGTGGGATGTGCCTCGGGAATCAGGCTGCTGGCCAGACGCCTGCCGGCCAAACCGTCATGGCACTGCGCGCAGGACAGGTTGAGCTGGCCCATGCGCTGCGCGAAAAGCTGCTGCCCACGCTGGCGGAAAGGCTCCAGCCGGGCATCATCGGGCGGTAATATTGGCAGGCCGCGCGACTGCAGCGCCACATAGCTTTCCAGGCTCAGCAGATCCTGGCTCTCCGGACGAAGTGGCGCGACCTGCTGGTGATGCTGGCGGCACTGGTTGATGCGCTGGCTCAAGGTGATGGGCCGGCCGAGTTGAATGTCAAACGCCGGGTATCGCGCCGACACGCCGCGCATGCTGTCCGGCGTTGTGTGGCAGCTGATGCACGCCTTTCCGTTGGCACCTGTTGGCTGTTTCCACAGCGCTTCGCCGTCCTTGACCCACAACATGCCGGGATTCAGCGCATCGTCTTTCTGCATGGCCTGGGTGGATGCGCTCATGTCCTCAAAGCCTGAACGGCGAAGGTCTTTTGGCGGCGCGGTCTGTGCGCCGGCATGGCATGCCAGCAGGAAAGACAAAAGGCCCGCGGGGATGCGCGTCATCCCGTGACGGCCAGGTTGATGCTTTCAGTCTGCGCAAAACCGTTGTCGCCTTCCCAGCGAAGCACCAGCGTACCGCTCTCGGTGGCCACGGTATGGAAGGCGAGGTAGGGATTGGCCGAGACGGCCGAAAACAGCTCGGCGCTGAAGACCAGTTCGCCGTTGTAGCGGCAGCTGAAGGTCTTGATGATGTTGCGCGGCAGGATCTTGCCGTCCTCGCCGGCGCGAAAGCCGGTTTCCATCGGGTGGCCTATGGTCGCGCGTATCTCGATGACTTCACCGCGTCTGGCGGTAGTTGGGGCATTGATGAGTGTGCGTGCCATCAGGGATCGCCTTCAATACAAGCCGCCAGGGTCACGATGACATTGACGGTGTGCGACCAGTAGCTGCCGTCGCTCATCAGCGCCACTGCCACAAGCTGCTGCGAAGTGGCGAGCCGGATGCGCGTGGTCACGCTGGCCTTGCCGGAGCGAGGCCCTAGCGTGAAGCGGGCCACATCGCGCTGGGGGTTTTTCTCGTTGAAGACGGCAATGCTTTTCACGTGGTCGGCCGCCGTCATGGGGCTGTCCACCGTGACGGTGATGGGCACCACATTGCCGTTGTCGACCAACTCGGCTATGTCAAGCTTGACTTTGCCCGCTCGTACCGGAGCGCTTTGGGCATAGGCCGCCACCGCTGCCGCCAGCTCACCGGCCTGCGCCGCTGCGGGACGCAAAACGACGCCCAGGCCCATGCTGGCCGCGCCCGCCAGAATCTGGCGCCGATTAAAAGAAATAAAACGGCCTGCTGTGGTCATGAGTTCACTTCAGTGTGAGCAGAAAGGCCACCACGTCTTCAATTTGCTGGGCGTTCATGATGGGCTTGCCCTGCCAGGCCGTACCCACGCGCACGAGGCCGTCGTTGCGGTAGTAGGCGGGCATGATGCTGGCCGGGTTCAGGCGTTGCGCGTCGGCAATGCGCAGGCGCAGCTGCCCTTCGTTCCAACGTGCGCCCGCGCCCGCCAGGTCGGGCGCCAGGTTGCCCTGGAAGCGCTCTTCGGGAATGGGCCCGGTGTGGCAGAGCAGGCACAGGCCGTGTTGGCGGCTCGCGACGATGGCGCGGCCGCGTGCCGGGTCGCCGGGCGTGACCGTCAGTGCCTGGGGTATCGCGTCGCCAACAACCTGCAGCGCCGGGACGGATTGTTGCGCGAAGCTGGTCCAGGGCGCCAGCATCATCACCCCGCCGGCGATGGCGCCATGCCAGTTCATGCCTTCTTGAGATCGTGGTTCTTCAGCGGCAGGTCGCGTATGCGTTTACCCGTCGCCGCGAACACGGCGTTGAGCACTGCAGGCGCGGCGACCGCGATCGTCGGTTCACCGACGCCGCCCCAGAAGCCGCCCGAGGCGACAATGATGGTTTCCACCGCCGGCATGTGCTGCATCTGTACGACGGGGTAGGTGCTGAAGTTGTCCTGCTCCATGCGTCCGTCTTTTTGTGTGCATTCGCCGAACAGCGCTGCTGACAGGCCGTAAGCAAAGGAGCCTTCGACCTGCGCCTCGATCTGCTGCGGATTGACCGCATAGCCCGGGTCGGTGGCGGCCACGATGCGGTGGACCTTGAGCACGCCGTCGCTGCTCACCGATACCTCGGCGCAGGCCGCCACGTAGCTGCCGAAACCCATGGTTTGTGCCAGGCCCCGGTAGACCTTCTGGCCGCCGACGTCGGGCGGGGGCACGTTCCACTTGACGCGTTCGGCCACGGCATTGAGCACGGCCAGGTGCTTGGGGTGGTTCGTCATCAGCTTGCGCCGCAAGGCCAGCGGGTCCTGCCTGGTGGCAACCGCGATTTCGTCGATGAACGATTCGAGGTAAATCGTGTTCTGGTTCAGGTTCACGCCGCGCCAGAAGCCGGGCGGCACACTGGGGTTGCGCATTGCATGGTCGATCAGCAGGTTGGGGAAGCTGTAGCCAATGGAGGCTTCAGGCCCCGGTGCGTTGAGGCCCTGAAACTGCACCGGGTCGAGTCCGTTGCGCACGTTTTGCGGCGCCACGCCGGCCAGGATGGACTGGCCTGAAATGCGCATGTGCAACGCGGTGACGTTGCCCTGCGCGTCCAGCCCGGCCTGCAGCTTGCACTGCGTAACCGGGTGGTAGCGCCCATGCAGCATGTCTTCCTCGCGCGACCACAGCAGCTTGACCGGCACACCCGGCATTTGTTTGGCAATGTCCACCGCCTGGCGTACCCAGTCGTGCACCGCGCCGCGCCGCCCGAAGCCGCCGCCCAGGTGAATCTTGTAGACCTCGCATTTGCCGGCCGGCAGGCCTGCCGCTTCGGAGGTGGCCGCCAGAGCCGCTTCACCGTTCTGGGTAGGCGTCCAGACTTCGCAGCGCTCGGGCGTCCAGCGTGCGGTCGCATTCATGGGCTCCATGGTCGCGTGGTTCTGGTGCGGGTAGGAATACACCGCTTCGATGCGTCTGGCCGCTGAGGCCAGCGCTGCTTTGGCGTCGCCGTTCTGGTTGCCGACGGCTGCGTCGGGCGCGTCCAGCCCGGCCTTGAGCATCTGGGCAACGCTGGCGCTGGAGTTGGCGGCATTGGGGCCGTTGTCCCATTCGATGGGCAGCGCGTCGAGTGCGGTCTTGGCGCGCCACCAGGTGTCGGCCACGACGGCCACCGCACTGTCTCCGACTGCCAGCACCTTCTTCACGCCGGGGCGTTTCTCAACTGCGGCGGCATTGAAGCTTTTGACCTTGCCGCCGAACACCGGGCAGTCCTTGATGGCCGCGTTGAGCATGCCGGGCAGTTTCAGGTCTGCGCCGTACACCTGCTTGCCGGTGACTTTGTCCATTGTGTCCAGGCGCGCCAGTCGCTTGCCCACGAGCTTCCAGTCTTTCGGGTCCTTCAGCTTGACCTCGGCGGGCGGCGCCACTTTGGCTGCCGCAATCGCCACTTTGCCGTAGGTGGTTTTGCGGCCCGATGGCGTGTGGGTGATCACGCTGCTGGCCGCGGTGCATTCGGCCGCCGGCACCTTCCATTCATCGGCTGCGGCCTGCACCAGCATCATGCGGGCGGTGGCTCCGCCTTTGCGCACATAGTCGTGCGATTCGCGGATGCCGCGGCTGCCGCCGGTAGAGAAGTTGCCCCAGGCCCGGTTACGCGCCAGGTTCTGGCCGGGTGTCGGGTATTCGGTGGTGACTTTGGCCCAGTTGCATTCCAGCTCTTCGGCTACAAGTTGCGCGAGCCCGGTCAGGCTGCCCTGGCCCATTTCAGAGCGCGCGATGCGGATGACCACCGTGTCGTCGGGGCGCACCACAACCCAGGCGTTGATCTCCGGCGAGGCTGCGCCCTGGGCAGCCGCCGTGCCGGCGAACGGAATGTGGAAACCTACGATGAGGCCGGCCGAGGCACCCGAGGCCAGGAAGCGGCGGCGCGAGAGACGCAGAGAGTTTGCGGAGGGCAGGGGGGTGGCGCTCATGTCGTGCTCCCGTCGGTGTGTTGAATGGCGAGCGCCGCGCTTTTGGTGTTACCGCCCGCGGCAACAACCTTGATGGCGGCGCGGATGCGGTTGTAGGTGCCGCAGCGGCAGATGTTGGTCATCGCCTCGTTGATGTCGGCATCGGTCGGGTTCGGCTTGGCCTTGAGCAGCGCTGCTGCCGTCATCACCATGCCGCACTGGCAATAGCCGCACTGCGGAACGTCCAGCGCAACCCAGGCCTTTTGTATGGGGTGCGAGCCGTCGGGTGAGAGACCTTCGATGGTCACGATTTTTTCGGTCGCACTCACCGTCGAGACGGGCCGCACGCAACTGCGTGTAGGCACGCCATCGATGTGCACGGTGCAGGCGCCGCAGGCCGCGATGCCGCAGCCGTATTTTGTGCCGGTGAGCCCAAGCTGTTCGCGGATGACCCACAGCAGCGGTGTGTCGTCCTCCACTTCAAACTCACGCACGGTACCGTTGACGTTCAGTTTTGCCATGGATGCGCTCCTCAATATTTGAAGGAAGGATGGGCCGGATGACTGGGGGATAGTAGCGCTGGTGCATGTCAAATGCACCCGGCAATGCTATACCTGAGTAATGTGCTGACTTGCGCTTGGCAATAAAGTTCGGCCGGGTAAACCCTTGTGAGACCGGCGCTTTTCGTCAGCGAGCTTCTGCCAGCGGCAGGCCGGTGAAAGCCGCGTAGCGTTGAGCGGCAAGCCGCAGTGCGCCGGCGCTGCCGCGCGGCAGTGGCGCGAAGGGCGCTGTGCTGATGCTGAGCGCGCCTTTTTTTACCTGCGCCTGCCAGGTGCCGGCCACGCGCCCGCCGACCAGCAGCGCCGGGCGGAACAGGCCATTGGGCGTCATGAGCTTGCCGGCGTGTTCGCTGTCGATGATGGCTTTGCGATCCGTATAGCCCAGCACGTATTCGTCGAAGCCGGCGAGTAATTGAAGCGCGGGCTTGCCGGCTGGCGGTAAAGGCGTGCGTTTGGACCACCACACGGTGTTCCCCTCAAACAGTGCCCGTGCCAGGCCGGTTTCGGCCATCTCCAGCGCCGCCCTGGCTTCGCCGGCGGCCAGCCCTGACCACCAGGAAAAATCGGCCAGCGTAGCGGGGCCATGGCTGGCGAAGTAGCGCTGCGCCAGTTGTTTGAGTGCGTCCTCGCGAAGCAGCTCCTTGCTGGCTTCGAGTCCGGGAGGCAGCCATTCATCGAGCAGTGTGTAGGTGGCCTGCTTGCCGCGCGGGTTGCCCAGGCAAATCAGCCCGACCTGGGCCGCGCGGTACAGGATGCGCCCCCCGCGATGGCCTTCAGTGTTGATACGGTGCTGCGCGAGTGCAGCAAAAAGTTCCAGGCGCGTGAGCTGCTGGCCGCCTTCCAGGCACTGCCGGATGGCCGGGAGGATTTTGCGGAAGGCTGCCTCATCCAGCTGGACCTCACGGTAGGCTGCCGCGGTGCGGGTCAGCAAAGCCGGTGCGGTCAGTGCCAGCAGCCAGCGCAGGTCGGCGGCCGCCACCAGGTGCAGCGTGCCGCGCAGGACCCAGCTGCGGACCACCTTGCGTTGAGCCAGTGCCTGTTCAATCGACGCGTCGGTGATGGCCGCAGCGGTTGTGAAGCGCGAGCCAACTGCCCATCGGGCGTGGGCATATTCCTGTGCCTGCACGGCGCCAAACCACTGCACGGCCTGATCGGTTCGTTTGAAATTTGAGGCCCCAGGCGGGGCGGTTGCAACAAGGCGCTGGCTGGCCTGCCGCAGCGCGAGCAGTTCCTGCCGCGAGATCTCCGCCATGCTCAGGCAACGTTTTCAAGCATGGCGAGCATGCGGCTTTGCCAGGCTGCGGAAGAAAACCGTTCACGCAGCAGTTGCTGCGACGCCTGCACCATGGCCTGGCGGCGGGGTACGTCTGCCAGCAGGTCGGCGCATGCCAGGGGCATGTCCTTGAGGTCTGCCATGACCAGATGAACGCCTGGCTCGATGCCGAAATCTTCAGCGCCTTCAAAGATGTCGGAAACGACGGCCGTGCCGGCCGCCCAGCTTTCGAATGTCCGGAACTGGTCGAAGTACGTGTGTTCCGGATCGGCATGGATGTTCAGGTTGATGCGCGCACCGGCGCGGCAGGCGTCGCGCGCGGCGCCCCACAGGCCGCTCCAGACGAATTCGGCCTTCAGGGTGGGCGCCGTGCCGGCGAAGTATTGCTCGGCATCCCGCCGCCGGGGCGTGTCGCCGCCCAGCATGATGATGTCGCGGGTTCTCTGCGCTTCAGGAAGGGGCGTTCGCACATGTTTGCCGGCCACCATATAGGGCAGCTGGCAAGTGGCAAGTGCCGGGAAATGCTGTGCGAGGTAGCGTGCTATGGAGGAATCCATCGCCAGCACAGCGTGCAAGCCGGGTGCGATGGCGTCGAAAAGATCGGTCTTGTACCGATGTACGGTAGCCAGTGCATTCTTTGTCAATGGATCAAACATCCACAGCACGTGCTTGCCGTTGCGCGGCAGGCCCTGCACGGAAAAACGGGGCAGTGCATAAATTCCGGCAATCAGCAGGTTGACGTCGCAGTGGCCGACATCGGGCAACGGCGCGTCGGTGCTGGTGCCCAGGTCAATGAACTCCACGTCATGGCCTGCCTTCACCAAAACGTCCATCCACAAGCGCGAAGCGTTGCCAAACAAGGTGTCGATGTCGGTGTAGATGTGGATTTTCAACGCGTCTTCCTGCGGCTTCTTTGTGTTGCTCTTCAGCTTATAGCGCAAGGCGCCAAGGTGGCCAGGGCCAAGCAGGCGTTGGCGATCCGCAAATAGACCCAGGAGTCATTGCCGCTGTGATCTGTTGTCATCGCCGTTCGACGGTCCGAATGGCGGCGCTTGTCGTTCCGGCAATGCCATCCGTGCGCGGTATCGGGGACCTGCGGCAAAACTTTACACAACGCACCTGGATTTCCTGGGGAATTCTTCACCGGCAAGAAAGATTTTCAGTAAGTCAAAGGTAACTGAATGTATGTCTTTCTGGCTCTAAATGTAACCAATAGGGCCGCGTAATGTGTGCAGAAAAGCCCTTTTTGAAAAAATTGGGGCGAAATCATTACATAAGACTGTTGGTAATTAATCACTTTTTCTCCCTTGTATCAGGTTTCACAATTGGTTACCGTGAATTAGTTCACAAAAAATACAGCCCGCAAGTGTCGAATCACAACACCTGCAGGCACTTCGGAAACCTTGATTTTCAACGGGGCTGGCGATGAAGCGTATCGATCATGTGGGCGTGCACAGGATGTGGACTGGTGCTTTTTCTGTGCTCATGGTCATTGCGACAACTGCGCTGGCGCAGCAGGCGCCATCCACCATTGACCCCGGCCGGGTTCGCGAGCGTTTTGATTTCCAGCCTGAGCCCGGCGCCTCAGCGGCACCTCCGGAAATCAGGACCGAGCCAACAGGGCCTTTGCCTGAATCACTCAGGGCCATTAAGGTCACGCTCAGGCGCATTGATATTGAAAGCAGTACCGTGCTGCCCGGTGGCATTCTTCAGGCGAATGCGGACAGCTATACCGGACGGGAGATTACCGGCAGCGAGATTCTGCAACTCGCGTCTTCGCTCACCGCGATGTACCGTAACGCAGGCTACATCCTGTCATTGGTGGTGGTGCCGCCGCAGTCTCTCGCCGACGGTACGCTCACCCTGCGTGTGGTTGAGGGCTACATCGACAAGGTGAACATTCAGGCAGGGGACGATGTCAGTGCCCATGTGAAGGAGCAGCTCGCAGCCATCGGCGAGAAGATCAGGGCGTCGCGGCCCATTCAGGGCCCCGTGCTTGAGCGCTACCTCCTGATCGCCAATGATTTTCCGGGTGTCGAGTTGCGCAGCGTGCTGGCCCCTGCGCATGCGCCGGGTGCGGCTGACCTCACACTGATCGCCAGCGTGAAGAAAGTCGAGGGCTTCGCTGCCGCCGACAACTATGGGTCGAAATACCTCGGCCCCGCCGAGATCGGCGTGGAAGTGAACATCAACCAGTTGCTGGGCGTCAACGACCAGTGGCGCTTTCGGGGCATGAGCAGCGGCAACTCCGAGCTGGCCTATGCACAAATTTCCTATAGCCAGGTAGTCACGACAGAGGGTCTCAAACTGTCCGCTGCCGTGTCCAGGGCTCGCACACGTCCAGGCGACATCCTGACGCCGTTTGATATGCGTGGCAACGCGGACACGATGACGGTCTCTGCTGCGTATCCGCTGCTTCGAACCCGCAATGAGAGCGTGACTGCACGGGCAACGTATGAGCACACCGACGTGCAAACCGACGTGCTGGGCACCCGGGTGATTGAAGACCATCTCCGTGTGCTGCGCCTGGGGCTTGGGTGGCGGGTGCTTGACCGCCTGGGCGGGCAGAACTCGCTGGATGTGGATTTCAGCCAGGGACTGGGTGGCACCCGGGAATCCGATCCGCTCAAAAGCCGGGCAGGGGCCAAAGGGGTGTTCAACAAACTTACCTTCGATTACGAGCGTACCCAGCCCCTTGCTTCGAACCTTGCACTTACGCTGGGCCTGAGCGGGCAGTGGGCCAACACCCCCCTGCTTTCGTCCGAGCAGTATGCGGTGGGCGGCCGGCGGTTTGGGCGGGCCTACGAGCCTGCTGAACTGGTGGGCGAGCGCGGGCTGGCGTTTCGCGCCGAACCTCGTTATTCCGGTTCCTCGGACTTCGCGGGCTTCAGGTCATGGCAGCTCTTTGCCTTTTATGACATCGGCAAGGTCTGGACGGTGGGCTGTACTTGTGTGGGCATGCCCAACAGCCAGAGCCTGGCATCGGCAGGGCTGGGGACTCGCCTCTTCCTTCCAAGGAACGTGGTGGCTGCGGTCGAGATCGCCTGGCCCCTGACCAAACCCATCGCGAGTTATCAGCCCCACGGAAAAGACCCCCGGCTACTGGGCACGCTGCTGGTGCGCTTTTGATGATTTGTTCAATGACTTTTCTTTGCCTCAAGAGGTGATCCATGAACGCTAAGCTGAACCCCCCGCGTATTTTTCCTGCCGTCCGGCGCCGGCGATCTTTTGCGCTGAAAGCCCTTCCGGCGGCGGTCGCCATGCTGTTCTCGCCGCCAGGCTGGCCGGTTGACATCGCCGGTGGCGCAGGCCTTCCCCAGAACGGCACGGTGTTTTCCGGCACGGCCTCAGGCTCGGTGTCGGGCAACCAGCTCACCATCAACCAGGGAACCGACCGCGCCGTGGTTAACTGGGGCTCGTTCGACATCAACCCCGGAAAGATGGTGCAGATCAACCAGCCCAACGCAAGCTCGGCCATGCTGAACCGCGTGACAGGCGACGCCAGCCCTTCCCAAATACTGGGCAGCCTTTCGGCCAACGGAACAGTGATGCTGATGAACCCCAATGGTGTGATGTTCGGGCAAAACGCCGTGATCAATGTGGGCTCGCTCATTGCCACCACGGGCAACATTGACGTCAACAACTTCATCAACACCGGCGGCGCACAGATCACCGGGGCCGTCGGCAGTATCACCAACCATGGCAGCATCACCGCGCAAAATGCCGGCCTGGTGGCTTTGGTCGCGCCGTCGGTCACCAACCACGGCAGCATCACCGCCACCGGCGGCACGATTGCCCTGGCCGGATCGACCGCCGCCACGGTCACCACGGTGTCGCTCAACAGCGGGCTGTATGAGTTCGCCATACCGGGCGGTGCAACGGGTTTGAGCGTGTCCAATATGAACCATGCCAGCCTGAACGGCGCGACCCTCTTGCTGGGCGTGGGCGATGCCGCCAACCTGCTGTCCGGCGTCATCAACCTGGAGGGCATTCAGCAAGCCAGCAATGCCATCGTTGTCAACGGCCATACGGTGGTGCTGAAGTCGGCACTGGACGCAACCCAGGTCAGCGGCAATGCAGGCCAGGTCGATGTGTACAGCGGGGCACGTATCCAGGACGCCGTCAACATTTCAAAGACCGGCACACCAGGAGCGGGGGGCTCTGTAGATGTTCACGGAGGCGCTTATGCCGAGCAGGTCACCCTGAACAAGGCCAACCTGACACTGACAGGCCTGGATGGCGCAAAAATCGTGGTGCCCGATGCCGGGCAGGTCAACGGCATCAGCATTACCGCCAACAACGTGACGGTGACCGGGCTGGAGATTGCCGGGCCTGTTAACCAGCCCTACACAAGTTATGCGTGGGGTTCCAACATCAGCCGCGGCATTGCCGTGGCCAATGGCGTCACCGGTTTCACGATCAGCAACAACAACATCCATGATGTGCGCAACGGCATCCTGATCGACGGGCGCAACACGGGCAGTGTGACGGGCAACCGGATTGAAAATACCAAGAGCGCCGTCTCCGTGCAGTACACCGACGGCAGCGGTATTGCCATGGCCGGTAACAGCCAGGGCCCGGTGGGCAACGAGTGGGGCCTGAACCTGCACCTGAACGGGCACATGGTTGGATCGAACCCCAACCCTGTCTCCAACAGCACGCCCATCGCTGCCGCTCCTACCCTGTCACAGCAGCAATCTCTGCTGGACCTGAGCGCGGCCAATGGCGGCTGGTCCGTGCAGGACCAGGCGTACACCTCGTCCAACCGCACGCACGTGACGGTGGCTACCACGGGCTCTTCGGGCGCACAGGGCAGCGTACTCACCCCGCTGGGAAGCATCCAGGGCGGCGTGGATGCCGTGGTCACGGGCGGCACGGTGAACGTGGCGGCCGGTAGCTACAGCGGCAGCGTCAGCATCACCAAGTCGCTGACGCTGGACGGCGCGGGGGTGGGGCAGACGGTGCTGCAGTCCGCCTCGGCTGGCACCGGCGACGCGGTCACTATCAACAATGCTTCCAACGTGACGCTCTCCGACCTGTCGATTGCCGACTACCTGTACGGCTTGCGCATCAACGGTACATCCAACGACGTGACCGTCAATCGCGTGGCTTTCAACAACAACACCTTCGGCATGCGCAACGGCACCACGACCCGGGCCGACAACTTCCGCATGCTCAACAGCACCATCACCGGCGGACAGATCGGTGTGCAGACCTACAACGGTTACCAGATGGTCGGTGGCGCTCCGGTGGCCACGGGCTCTTTTGAGAATGCACTGTTTGAGAACGTCACGGTGGACGGCCCCAGCTTCAAGGGCTTTTATCTTGAAACCGCGAACAACCTGACTCTCAGGAACGTCACCGTCTTGAATGCCGGCAACTATGGGGCGCCTGCATCTTCATCGCTGCATAAACGTTATGGCGCCGGCATCGACATCAACCTGAAATACGACAACTTCAATGCGATCAATTTTGACAACGTGACGGTCAAAAATTCTGGCGCGAGTTCGGGTGATCCGACGGCTGCGGCGGTGGTCATCAAAACACGCGGCATCGCCGGTGACAGCGCCGACTACATGGCCGCACCGGCCAGCTTGCAAAGCGTCAACATCTCCGGCGGCAGCATCGAGGGTTCCAGCCGGACAGGCATACGCTTTGAAACCATGAGCAATGGCCATGGCGGCCAGCCCACGGTCGCCATCGGCGGCGGCACCCAGTTCAAGAACAACGGGCAGGACATCTCGGTGGACGCTGTTGCGGTTGATGCTCGCGGCGCCGTCTTCGACGGTGCGGCCGACGGTTTCGCCATCGAAGACCGCGTGACCCATGCGCTCGATACCAACGGGCGAGGCCTGGTGACATGGACGGACGGCAATGTCTACGTCACGCAGGCCAGCGGCAGCATCCAGAGAGGCGTCAATGCCGTGGTTGCCGGCGGCACGGTCAATGTGGGCGGCGGCACTTATGTGCAGCCCTCCACGCTGGTGGTCGACCGTAGCGTGACGCTGGCCGGTTCGGGCCAGGGATCGACCGTGATTGACGCACACGGCGTCAGTGGTTACGGCATCAACGTGACCGCCGACAACGTGTCACTCAAGGACTTCACGCTCTACGGCCCGAGTGCCAACGTAGCCGGGTCCTACGGCATCAAGGTAGCGCCCGTCGGAGACGCATCAGCGCGGCTGCGCAACTTCTCCATCAGCAATGTCACCAGCCGCGGCGCGGGCCGGGCCGAGCTGGACCTCAATGGCGTTGACGGCGCGCTGATAGACCGTGTGACGGCCGACGGTGCGCCGGTGGGCAACAACACCGGCACGACGCAGGGCGCCGGCATACAGCTGACCGACAGCGCCAACGTCACCGTCAGCAATTCGACCACCCGCAACAACGCCTGGGGCGGCCTGGCGCTTTACCAGGCCAACCGTCATTACAACCAGCAGGTGAACAACATCACGGTGGCGAACAGCAACAGTTTTACCGAACGCAATCCGGTGTACATGCAGGATGAATCAGCGAGCCGCAACTTTGGCGCACTCAGCATCGCGGGCTTTGACTTTGCCGTACGCAATGCCGGTGCAGCAGACAACAGCTACCAGTACACCTGGCTGCAGGCCTCGCAGCAAAACGCCCTGGACTATGCCGTCAATCTGGGTAACGCGGGCTCCAGCTACGTTCAGGGCTGGAACGGCGCGCAGGCCACACAGGACTTCCAGGTGGGCATCGGCAATCTGCTGGGCGGCGGGACACAGGCGCTATCCATCGGGACGGCCATGGGCAATGCGGCAACCGGTGCCAATATCCGCGTAGGCACCGGTACCTACGCCGAGGACGTGGTGGTAAACAACCCCTACAACCTGTACTTCGGCGGCTCGACCCTGCACGGCCTGACGCTCAATGCCGGCGCGGGCGGCTCCGGCATCAGTGGCAACGTCACGGTTGACGGTGCGGGTGGCATCCTGTTCAATGCCCCGGTGAACCTGCTGGGCGACACAACGCTGGCAACCCTGGGCGCCAACATTACGCTCAACGGCGATGTGCAAAACGCCGGCAGCGCAGCCCGCGCGCTGCGGCTCGTCGCAGGCTCGGGCAGCACCCGCGGCAATGTGCACATGGTGACGGGCGGCACGGAAACCAACGCGCTCGGCCGGTTTGAGGTTGTGGCCAGTGACTTCAGCCTGGACAGCACCTTGTGGGTGAAAGGCTACGGCATTGACGCACTCGGCAATGTTGCCCTGAGCAACCACACGCTGCGCGGGCAGGACGCTGCACAGTCCAACACCCTGAACGCCGGCGGCGACGTGAGCGGCTCCACCATCAGCCTGGGTGCCGTCCAGGTCACCAGCGGCGGCGACGTTTCGGCCAACGTCACCGCCAGCGAAGTGGCGGTGGCCGCCGTAGGCGACGTAAGCGGCACCACCACCAGCCAGGGCAATGTGCAGATCAGCAGCAGTACCGGCGACATCAGCAGCAACATCACCGGCAACAACGTGGTGGTGCAGGCTCAGGGCGACGTAAGCGGCACCACCACCAGCCAGGGCAATGTGCAGATCAGCAGCAGTACCGGCGACATCAGCGGCAACATCACCGGCAACAACGTGGTGGTGCAGGCTCAGGGCGACGTAAGCGGCACCACCACCAGCCAGGGCAATGTGCAGATCAGCAGCAGCACCGGCAACGTCAGCGGCAACATCTCCGGTAACAATGTGGTGGTGCAGGCGCAGGGCGACGTGAATGTCGTGGTCACTGCCAGCAACTCGGCATCGCTGGCTGGCGACACCGTGGTGGCCAACGTGGTCGCGCCCATCATGGCCGTGGAGGCCGTCACCGAGGTGCAAATTTCCGGCACATCCGCCCAGGTGAGCATTGATTCGCCAAAAGGCAGCGTTAGCGGCAGCTTCGGGCAGGTGACCAATTCGGGCAGCGGCCTCGTTAATGTCAACGGCAAGCCGCAGGGCAACCAGCAACTTTCGTCCAATGCGGAAAATAACCGCGTGATTCCGGCCGGCAATAACGTGGCTGACAACGCCGGGGCTGACAACGCCGGGGCCGGGGCTGACAGTGCAGGGGCAGCTACGCCGACGCTTCAACTGGCGCTGGCCGGTGAAGGTACGACTTCTCTGGTTTCGAGCACCCCTGCCAAAGCAGGCGATGCCATCGACAACGGCCAGGCCGTGGAGCTGGACATGTCACCAGGCAATGGAAAAGAGAAGGAATGAGGATTGGCCGGTGAATTGCCGGGCTGGGTGCAGGGCCTGAGCTTGACCCGAAGATTGGCGCCGATGCGACGCCTGCACCCTTGATTTCGATTTAATTCCGGTATTGGTCCTGCTGCATCAGCAGCTCAGCCTGCCGCGCAGCCGACACCTGCGGGGCTGCCGCCTGAACGGATGGCTTGTCCGGCGCGGTGGCTTGCGGCTGCTGCGGGCGCGCGGGCAATACGGCCGCGCGGGGTGTGGCCTCTTGTGCCACCCCATTGGACGGCTGCACGCGGCGGGCGCCGTCAAAGCGGCGCTGCCAGTAGCTCACGCCCATGCTTTCGACGCGCACTTCAGCGCCGGGCTTGGGCGAGTGGATGAACTTGCCGTCGCCGACATAAATGCCGACATGGCTGAAAGCGCGCTTCATGGTGTTGAAAAACACCAGGTCGCCAGGTTGCAATTCGGTTTTGTCGATGCGCTGAGTGGCGGCGGCTTGTTGCTCGGCGCGGCGGGGCAGCAGCAGCCCGACGCTTTGTTCGTAAATGGCGCGTACAAAACCGCTGCAGTCAAACCCGGTTTCAACGGTGTTGCCGCCGCGCTTGTAGGGCACGCCCAGGAAGCCCATGGCGTTGACGACCAGCTCGGACGCCTTGTTGGTGACACTGTGGCGGACGTTGTCAATCTGGGTCAGCAGGCCCTTGTCGGCGAGCAGTTTGTCCATGTCGTTGTCGCCGCCTGAATTGCCGGGTGCCGCATGTGCGCCGGCTGCCAGCAGGGCGGCAGAGGCTATGACGAGGGCAGGGGCAATCATTCGCATGGCGCCAAGCATACTTGACGGATTAGTCCTACGTCAACTCATGTTGTTTCTTGATAACGTTGACAAGCCATTGATTTGTAACGAATTTGTAGGGGATTACCCGATTTATTACCCCTGTATGCCATGTTTTACACCGCCTTGGCCCCCGCTTGGACATGATCAAAAGGCGGTTTTCCCGGTCAAATGGGCCTGAATGGGCCGATCAATGTGCTTTCGGGGGCTTTTTTTAGGGTGAAATATGGCTTTAAACCAATACCAACGGGCGCAAGCTGCTATATCTTTAATAGCGGCCAGCACGCTGTTTCAACCCGCCCAGGCTCAGAGTGTTCGTCCTGAAACCGTGGCGGCGGGCCTGGAGAACCCCTGGGGCGTGGCTTTTTTGCCGGGCGAGCGTTTTCTGGTCACGGAGCGCCCCGGCCGCCTGCGAGTCGTTGGGCCGGGCGGCAAGCTGGGCGCGCCGGTGGCGGGCCTGCCAGAGATTGCCGCCGGCGGGCAGGGTGGCTTGCTGGACGTGCTGGTCGACAGCGACTTTGCCCATAATCGAACGCTGTATTTCTGCTTTTCCGAGCCGGCTGCCACCGGTAACGGCAACAGCACGGCGCTGGCACGCGCCAGCTTGAGTGCTGACGACACCCGGCTGGAGAACGTCAAGATCATCTTCAGCCAGAAGCCCAAGGTGGCCAGCACGGCGCATTTCGGCTGCCGCATCGTGGAAAGCCGCGCGGCATCGAACGGCGCGCCCGATGGCAAGCTCTTTCTCACGCTGGGTGAGCGCTTCAGCCGCAAGGACGACGCCCAGAAGCTGGACAACCACCACGGCAAGATTGTCCGCATCAATAAGGACGGCTCGGTTCCCCAAGACAACCCTTTTGTCGGCAAAGCGGGGGCCTTGCCTGAAATCTGGAGCTACGGCCACCGCAACGCCCAGGGCGCCACACTGGCGCCCGACGGCACCTTCTGGATGCATGAGCACGGGCCGCAGGGCGGCGACGAAATCAACCTTCCCAGGGCCGGGGCCAACTACGGCTGGCCCGTCATTACCTACGGCGAAAACTACGGCGGCGGAAAAATCGGCGAAGGCCTGACCGAAAAGGCCGGCATGCAACAGCCGCTGCATTACTGGGTGCCGTCCATCGCGCCTTCCGGCATGGCGTTCCTGACCAGCGAGCGTTACGGCAAGTCCTGGCGCGGCAACCTGTTTGTGGGTTCGCTCAAGTTCGGCTACCTGGACCGGATCGAACTGGCGTCGCCGTTCTCCGGCAAGGTGGTGCGCGAAAGCAAGCTACTGTCTGAAGCCGGTGATCGCATTCGCGATGTGCGCCAGGGGCCGGACGGGCTGCTTTACGTGCTGACCGACAGCAACAACGGCAAGCTCATACGCCTGCTGCCCGGTGGCTGAACGCAGGCAGGCCTAGCCGGCCACCGCGATGAGATCGATCTCGACCGAGGCACTCTTGGGTAGCTGAACAACGCCCACCGACGTACGGGTGTGGGCCCCGGCAGGGCCCAGCACGGCATACAGCACTTCAGATGCGGCATCGGCGACTTCGCTTTGCTGGGTGAAATCCTGCGCCGACTGCACAAACACCGTGATGCGCAGAATGTGCTTCACGCGGTCCAGGCTGCCGAGGCTTTGCCGCAGCAGCGCCAGCGCGCGCATGGCGCAGATTTTTGCCGCCAGCTGGGCCTGCAGAACAGACGTTTCCGAGCCTACGCGGCCGGTCACGACCACGGTACTGCCGACACGCGGAATCTGCCCGCTGACAAAGACCTGGTCGCCGTGCTGCACGACAGGCACGTAATTGCCGCCTATCTTGATCTCACCGTCAAAGCTGTAGCCGAGTTCGGCCTGCACTGCGGCGAACCGGGTGTCGCGTGAATCTTCCATGGGCAGGAATTCCTCTTTATGTAGTTGGATGGAGCGTAATGCGGGTGTTTCAGGCAGGGCTCTTGAGCCGTAGCAGGCTCAGACCCAGCAGGCCAAACGCACCGCCACAGAGACGGTTGAAAATGCGGGCCCGGCGGGGCGTGCCAAACCATTGGTGGGTGTGTTTGGCCAACAGCACATAGGTGAAGTGGGAGACCAGCACGCACGCAGCGAAGGCGCTGGTCAGTGCGAAAAATTGCGGCAGCATCGGCGCCTCCGGGTGGATGAACTGGGGGAACAGCGCGGTGAAGAACAGGATGCTTTTGGGGTTGGTCACCGCCACCAGCAGGCCTTGCCGGAACAGTGCGGCATTGCTTTTTCCGGCGGATGTTCCGACGGGTGTTCCATCTGGCAAGGGCGTGTCGAACATCGACGTCTTGCTGGTCCACTGCCGCCAGCCCAGGTACATGAGGTAGACGGCGCCCACGGCCTTGAGCACCGCAAACAGCCAGGCCGAGGTGTGAAGCAAGGTGCCCAGGCCCGCCATGGCCGCGGTGGAGACAGCGAACACGCCGAGCACATTGCCGGTAGAGCTCCACATCGTCTTGCGCGGCCCCCAGGCCACGGCGTTGGAAACCGCCAGCAAAATGCCCGGCCCGGGGCTGAGCGCGGTGACAAGTGAGATGGTGATGAAGAGCAGCCAGGCGGAAGTGGTCATGGTGAGATCAATTAAAAAATGATGAGGCGATTTATTTCCGGCGGCGGCTATGCCGCCTCGGCGCCATGCAACCAGCTGCGCACGGCCTTCACGACTCCTGAAAAGTACCTTAAAAGCACGCTTCCCGTCTGGCCCGGGGCTTTTGCCGGGGCTTGGTTCAGCACGCATGCTGCGCCCCCGTGCTGGGCGGTCACCGTGATCCATCCAGTCTGGGCGACGGTATGCGACTGCCCCGCCTCCAGCGGCATGCTGTCGCGAAAGACCTGCTCGCCGAGCCAGCGCGGGGTGCCGGTCACCAGCAGCGTGCCCGAGGTGCTGATCAGGGCACTGCCCGCTTGGGTGTGAAAAAACAGGGACTCACCGGCGTCCAGGTGAAGGTGGCGAGGGGCGAATTGCTCTTTCATGGCGGCTCCATTCATGGGTGGGTGAACTGGAAAAACGGGGGAAGGAGACACCAAGGTTAAAGAGACCGACACTATCCCGACAGAGCCAAACAAGTCCTTTCTGTATCGGTACAGATGGCTATTTATTCATCTGTTATGGTCTGATTTCGCCCCATCTGTGGCTGTGTCCCGGCTTCCCCTTCACGGATCATTCGGTTTATGGACATGCAACCCTCGCCATCCCTGTCGCAACCGCTCTATCTACAGCTCTCCAGCCACTACCGCCAGGCGATCCAGTCCGGCGTTTTGTCGCCCGGGCAGCGTATGCCGTCCGTCAGGGCGTTGACGCGGCTGCACCAGGTCAGCCTGTCGACGGCGGTGGAGGCCTGCCACACGCTGGAAGACGAAGGCCTGCTGGAGGCGCGGCCGCGTTCGGGCTACTTTGTGCTCAAGCGTCGCCGGATGGATATCCAGCCACCCAGCGAGCCGGAATGCGGCCACAGGCTGGACCCGGCACAGTACGTCGGCATCCATGACCGGGTGTCCGATTTCGTCGCCAAATGCGATGTCTACCCGCTGGTCACCAACCTGGCAGGCACCTATGGTTCGCCCGAGATGTACCCCGCCGAGGCCCTGAAAAACGCCGCCACGCGTGCGTTGCGCAAGCACCCGCAGCTGCTGGTGAACCCGCCCGACTTTCTCAACGATTCACCGCTCAATGCCGTGCTGGCCAAGCGGGCGCTGGAGGCCGGCATGCGGCTGTCAGCGGAAGACATCCTGGTCACGCACGGCTGCATTGAATCGCTGAACGTGGCCCTGCGCGCGGTGGCGCGGCCGGGCGACACCGTCGCCGTCGAGTCGCCCACCTACCACGGCCTGCTGCAGATCCTCGAAAGCCTGGGCCTGCGCGCGCTGGAGATTCCCACCAGCCCGAAGCTGGGGATTTCCGTGGAGGCACTGGATTTGGCCTTCCAGACACACGACCGCATACGCGCCGTGGTGGTGATCCCTAATTTCCACAATCCGCTCGGCAGTGTGATGCCCGACAGTGAAAAGGAAAAGCTGGTCGCGCTGTGCGAGCGCCAGCAGGTGGCGTTGATCGAAGACGACACCTACGGCGCCCTGGGGCCCGATGACATTCCGCTGAAGGCGGCCAAGGCCTGGGACCGCAGCGGCTCGGTGATTTACTGCGCGTCGCTGCGCAAGACCCTGTCGCCGGGGCTGCGCCTGGGCTGGGTTGCCGGCGGGCGTTGGCAGGCGCGCATCAAGATGCTCAAGTACGCGCAAAGCCGCGCCAACGACATGCTGGGCCAGCTGGCCGTGGCCGAGTTCATGGCCTCCAGCGCCTATGACCGCCACCTGGCCCGGCTGCGCCGCATGCTCAACGTGCAGCGCGAGCAGATGGCCGAAGCGATTGCGGCGCACTTTCCTGCCGGAACCCGGCTGTCGGTGCCCCATGGCAGCATGATGCTGTGGGTGGAGCTGCCGGCAGGCACGTCCGCGCAGGCGGTGTTTGACACTGCCATCCGGCAGGGCATACGGGTGGCGCCCGGTTCCATGTTTTCCAACTCGAACCGCTTTGACCACTTCCTGCGCATCAGTTGCGGTTCACCGTTTTCCAGCGAGACCGACAGCGCCCTGCGCAAGCTGGCAGGTATTGTGTCGGCGCAAGCTGGGCCCCGGCCGGCTTGAGGGCATGCGCTGCTATTTTGAGAGTTTCAGGGTTCTAGCCCTTTAGGTGCGCGCGCGAGCAGCTATCTTTTTGATAGCACAATGCGCTTAATGCGCCGCAGCGTGGCTGCGTTTCACGAAAAACAGGCCCGCACCTACGGCCATCAGCATGCCGCCGAACAGCCGGTTTTGCAGCCGCACCGCACGTGCATTCCTGAAGAGCTTTTGCAAGCGGCTCGCGGCAAACGCGTAGCCGTGCATCACCACAGTGTCGACTGCCACAGTCGTGAGCGCCATCACTAGCAGTTGCGGCCACAGCGGCCGGGAAGGGCTGATGAACTGCGGCAGCACTGCCACCATGAAGAGGATGCCTTTGGGGTTGGTGACGTTGGTCAGCAGCCCGGTGAGAAAGCGCCTGCGCGCTGAAATGCCGTTCGCATCAGCTGCCGGGCCGGCATCTTCCGCCGCGATGCCGTTTGATGACCGCCATTGCGACCAGCCGATATAGATGAGGTAGAGCGCGCCCAGCACTTTCACGACGCTGAAGGCCAGCTCGGACGCCACCAGCAACGAGCCCACGCCCGCCCCGGCCACCAGCAAAATCACCACCAGCCCGATCTGCAGGCCCGCGATGGTGGCACGCGTGCGCTGCATGCCGTAGCTCAGGCCATGGCTCATGGCCAGCACCGCGCCCGAGCCGGGTGAGAGCGCGATCAGAATTGAGGCGAGGAAGTAAGCGGTCCAGGTGTCGATGGCCATGATGAAGCGGTGGTGAAAAGGGAGAGAGGAGAGGGTGCCCGCACCGGGCGAAAGCCTGCCATCCTACATGGACAGGCAATAGCCCGCGGGTATCATGGCCCAATGGCTTCAACAGCATCATCCTGGCAAGGCCGCCTCTCGCAAACACGCCGCACCGCCCAGCACTGGCTGATCGAATGGTGGCGCCTGGTGAAATTGGGCGCGATCATCCTGGTGTTGACCCTCTCGCCTTCCAGCTACAGCCCGCAAAGCCGCACGGTGCTGTCCCGCCACATCTACATCAACACGGCGCCCATCCTGCTGGGCTTTACCTTGCTGTGCGCGCTGGTCACCGTGGTGCTCACGCGTATCGTGCTGGTGACTGCGCTGAGCTACGGCTTGTCGCAGTACGCGTTGCAGGTGGTCATCCGTGTGCTGGTGCTTGAACTTATTCCGCTGACGGCGGCGCTTTTTGTGGCGCTGCGCTGCACCATCCCTGATGGCGCCGAACTCACGGCCATGCAGGCCAGCGGTGAGCTTGACGAGATGCGCGAGCGCGGCATCGAGCCGGTGCGGCGCGAGGTGCTGCCGCGCGTGGTGGCGGGCATGTTCTCCGGCATCACGCTGGCTGCGCTCAGCTGTGTGGTCGCGCTGGTGGTGGCCTATATGGCGACCTACGGCTTTGCCTTGTCGGGCCTGGCGGCCTACACCCGGCTCTTCGGCCAGGTCTTCAGCCCTTCCGTCACGCTGATCTTTGTGCTCAAAACGTTGTTCTTCTGCCTGGCCGTATCGTTGATCCCCATGGCTTCGGCACTCTACGGCATGGGCGAAGCCAGCGTGCGCACCAGTGCCGAGATGCGCGGCCTCGTGCGCATGTTCGCCGTGATTTTGCTGATTGAAGTGGCTTCGCTGGTCGGCAACTACTATTGACCTGCTTAAAAAAATACCAAAAACAACACCAAAACAAACCATGAGTTCACCCCACGACCCTTCATCCCCGGAGCACGGCCGGCCGGATCCGCTCCAGCCGGCGCGCGAGGCAGAGTCTTCGCCGGCGGAGATCGCCAGCCTGGAGTTCAAGGCCCGGCTGCTGCTGCTCTTCATGCTGCTGTTGGTGGTGGGCTCGGCCCTTTATGTGATGTATGCGCGCGGGGCGTTTGAGTCCACGCAAAGCCTGGTACTCATTGCGGAGGATTCCGAAGGCGTGGTGGTTGGCATGGACCTGACTTTCTCGGGTTTCCCGATAGGCCGTGTCAAGCGCATCGAATTGGCCAGCGACGGCAAGGCCCGCATATTGGTGGATGTCGCCTCCAAGGATGCCCACTGGCTGCGCACCACCAGCGTCTTCACACTGGTGCGCGGCCTCGTCGGCGGCACCAACATCCGCGCCTACACCGGCTTGCTGAACGACCCGCCGCTGCCCGACGGCGCGGAACGCACGGTGCTGCTGGGCGATGCCGCCGGCGAGGTACCCAAAGTGATCGCTGCCGCCAAGGACCTGATTGAAAACCTCAACACCCTCACGGGTAGCGGCGGCGCGGTGGGCACCAGCCTGGCCAACCTGCAGACGCTGACGGAGCGGCTGAACGGGCCGGGCGGTGCGTTGACGGTGTTGCTGGGCAGCGAGGCAGAGGCCAAAAAGTTTGCTGCCACGCTGGAGCGCACCAACTCGCTACTCACCAAACTCGACGGGCTGGCCGCCAAGACCGACACCCAGGTGTTCGGCGACAAGGGACTGATGCCCGAAACCCGGGCCACCGTGGTTCAGCTCAACGCCATGCTGGGCGAGGCCCGCACCAGCCTCAAGAAGGTGGATGCATTGTTGCAGGATGCCCAGGCCGTCACCCGCAACGCCAAAGATGCCACTGACGACCTGGGCGCGCTGCGCGCCGACGTGGAAGCCAGCCTGCGCAAGGTCGAGGGGTTGATCAACGAAATCAGCCGCAAATGGCCCTTCGCCAAAGACGCCCGCGATGCGGAAATGAAGTTGCCATGAAGAACACCTTTACGCATACCGCCGCGCTGACTTCGGCCTTGCTGCTGGCCGCCTGTGCCGGCGGCCCGCAACCGCCCGACTGGCAACTTGAGGCCAAAGGTTCGATGGACCGCTCTGTGGCCGCCTACATGGAAGGCAACAGCCGTGTCGAGATGGCCGAACTCGGGCGTGCCCGCACCCAGCTGACACGCTCCGGCCGGGCCGAGCTGTTAGCCACTGCCGAGCTGCTGCACTGCGCCACCCGGGTTGCCAGCCTGGTGCTTGATGAGCCGTGCACCGGCTTTGAGAAGCTGCGTGAAGACGCCACCGATGGCCAGCGCGCCTACGCTGATTACCTCAAGGGTCAGGTACAGCCGCAGGGCATCGCGCTGTTGCCTGAAGCGCAGCGCCGTGCCGCGGCCGGCGACGCCGGCGCTGTGGCGGCCATTGCCGACCCTTTGTCGAAACTGGTGGCTGCCGGCGTGCTGCTGCAGGCCGGTAAAGCCAGTCCTGCGGTGATCACCCAGGCGATTGATACGGCGTCTGTGCAAGGCTGGCGCCGGCCGCTGCTGGCCTGGCTGGGCGTTCAGCTGCGCCGGGCAGAGCAGGGTGGCGACACCCAGGAAGCGGCAAAGCTGCGGCGCCGCATCGAGCTGACGCAGGGCATGCCTGCACCGGTGAAACCGCAAACACCCTGATCCTTGTCCGTTTTGCCTTGAGAGAAACAACCGTGAGCTACCGCCTCAGGCTTTACGCCTATGAAGACGCCTCCGCAGAAGAACTGCAGGCCGCCGAGCAACGCTTCAGGACGGCGCTGGAAACCGAGCTGGGAGACGAAAGCCTGGTCTGGCCGGTGTATGCGGCCTACATGAAACTGGTGGCGACGTATGGCGAAGCGCCGGCCGAAGATGTCCTGTCAGGCGACGAAATGGAAATCTTCAACCAATGGCAGGCAGCCGAGCTGGCCGCCGTGACGGCGGCGCTGGGCCCCAACCGCTACATGGGCGACGCGCAGTTTGAAATTCGTCCGGCCTGAAAGGGAGCGGACCTGAAGCGTTCAGGGAGAGCGGCTCAGCCGCGGTGAGGCCAGCGCCTGGAGCTGGTCGGCAATCGCAATGTCGACAGGCTTGAGCTGTTTGAGCAGCTGCGCTTTTTCCAGCGCGGCGTGCAATTGCTGCAAGTCCTTGCTGCTGGTGGTCGCCTTGATCTGGGCCAGCGCTGCCGGGGTGTTGCCGGTTTTCAGTACAGCCAGCATCTTGCTGACCCATTCACTCGTTGCAGGCTTTTTGGGGTTCATGCGCCATTGTAGGTTTGCTATTAAAAGAATAGCTGTTTGCGCTTTCCCACATTGCGCCGGCGGCCGATTTTATGGTGAATTTTCCGGCACCCGGCCCCGGGGGCTTGACCTTGAGTGCACTCAAGGTATTCCAATCCTTTCAGGGCCCCGGCAATGTTGCCGGCCTCCATCCACTTCGCATTCCGTGCGAAGAAGCCTTCAAGGAGTTTCATCATGAGTGCAGCATCCACCAACAACATCACAGCCGCCAACCGCCAGCGCATGCAGGAGGTCATGGCTGAACTGGACAAAGGCAACGGCCAGGCATTTGTCGGCGCCATGGCAGATGATTTTTGCTGGACCCTTGAGGGCAGCACGCCCTGGTCGCGCACCTACCGCGGCAAGCAGGCGGTCGTCACCGAGCTGCTGCGGCCGCTGTTTGCCCAGTTCGCCACGCCCTATGTCAGCACCACAGGGCGCGTGATGGCCGACGGCGACATGGTCGTCATCGAGTTCCGCGGGCAAGTTACCACCCATGCCGGCAAGGCCTACAACAACCGCTATTGCTATGTTTGCCGCATGGAAGGCGGGCAGATGAAAGAATTGACGGAGTACTTCGACACCGCCCTGGTGAGCGCTGCGCTGGAGGCGCCCGCGCTGGCCGCCTGAGCCGTTATACAGTCGGGCATGGCTGAAAGTTTTCTGATCGGGCAGCTTGCCGCACGCACCGGCCGCAGCGTGCACACCATACGCTGGTATGAGGCGCAGGGCCTGATCCCCGGCGTGACGCGCGACGCCGGCGGCCGACGCGTCTATGGCGACCTGCACATCAGCTGGCTGGACCTGATGGACCGGCTGCGACGAACCGGCATGTCGATTGCCGAAATGCGGGAGTACACCGCGCTGGTCAAGCAGGGCAGCAGCACGCTCAGGCAGCGGCAGGCGCTGCTGGCCGCGCACCGCGCGCAGGTGAAAGACATGATTGCCGAATGGCAGCTGGCGCTCAAGCTGCTGGACAGCAAGATCGACTTTTACGGCGAGTGGGTGGCGTCAGGTAAACGCCCGGCCGTGAAGGTCGCTGAGCGTGCGGGCGTTGCGCTTGCGTCGCGGCCCAAAGACAAATCGCGGCGGCCGGGTAAGGCCTAGCGATTGCCTGTCCTGGCGGCCTGGTTGTCCAGCGCGTCCAGCAGCAGGCGCAAACCCGCCAGTGCGGGATCGCTGCCCTCCATCTGCGCCCGCACGATGGCGCCGTCCACTGCCAGAGCCGCAGCCCGCGCCGCCTCGGTTTGGCCCGCGCCGTATGGCAGCAAATCGGCAATGACCTGCTGCATGTCCTGCTTGTGCCGGCGTGCAATGTCTGCCACGCCCGGCAGGGTGCCGCCCACTTCCGCCACGGCATTGATGAAAGCGCAACCGCGAAACGCCGGGTCGGCAAACCACTCGGCCATGGCCTGCACCAGCGGCGCCAGCCCACCGCCGGGTTGCGCGCCATGGCGGCCCAGCGCGTCGACAAACCAGCCCATCCAGCGTTCATGCCGGTAGTCCAGGAAGGTGCGGATCAATTCGTCCTTGCTGGGAAAGTGCCGGTAGAAGGTGAGCTTGGCCACGCCCGACTCGGCAATGATGCGGTCGATGCCGGTGGCGCGCAGGCCGTCGCGGTAGAAAAGTTCGTGTGCCGTAACGAGGATTCGCTCGCGTGCGGGGAGGGTGGAAACATCCATGGCGCCATTGTAGATGCAACATAGACAGATCTGTCTACATGTGTCAGAATTTCACAAAAGTAGACAAACTTGTCTACATCTGGTTTTTTCCAAATTTTGTTCAACCCCCCAGGAGATCCCCATGGAATCACGGCCGCCGCTTCCCCCTTTTACTTTTGAAACCGCCGTGCAGAAAGTCCGCGCCGCCGAAGACGGCTGGAACACGCGTGAGCCTCAGCGCGTGGCTATGGCCTACACACCGCAAAGCAAATGGCGCAACCGCGCCGAGTTCGTCACGGGTCGTGAGGAGATCGCGGGGCTGCTGACGCGCAAATGGGGGCGTGAACTGGACTACCGCCTCATCAAGGAGCTCTGGGCCTTTGGCGGCAACCGCATCGCCGTGCGTTTTGCGTACGAATGGCATGACGATGCGGGCAACTGGTTTCGCTCTTACGGCAACGAGAACTGGGAGTTCGACGAAAACGGCCTGATGGCCGTGCGCCACGCCAGCATCAACGACCTGCCCATCAAGGCCGCCGATCGCAAGTTCCATTGGCCGCTCGGGCGCCGGCCCGATGACCATCCGGGCCTCAGCGATCTTGGGTTGTGAGGGGTTTGGGGAGGGCTGTAAAATCCGCTCCCCCTGCGCACCGTGTTGTTTGATGTTGTTTGAAGGCGGTGCGTGACCTGAATTTGCCCCCGGCCCCTTGCCGGGGCGCTCCACCCGAGTGACCGCGTTTTGACTGACTCCCACACCCCGCCGGCCGGCCTGGCCGATGAATCCCCCAACGACACCCAGCCCATCCAGGAACCCAGGCTTTGGTGCGGCGACGGCTGGACGGCCAAGGTCATCAAGAATGAAGACGACGACGGCTGGGCTGTCGCCATGATCAAGGACGGCGAGCCCGAGCCCGCGCTGGTGGGGCCGTGGACCATGGGGCGCGACAAGAAGAACCCCAAGCCGCTGGATGGCCCGGCCTTCAGCACGCTGGTCAAAACCGCTTCCGAATTTGTGCGCCGGCATGAGCAGCAGCTGCACGCCACGCTGCACCAGAGCATTACCGTGACGGCCAACGCGGCGCGTGTCACCGTCTCGCTCGACATCGTACCGGACGAAGACAACCCACACGGCCTGCTCGGCGCCGCCGACGAAGCGGGCGAGCAGCTTGCACAAGTGCGCGTGGCGCCGTCCTTCAAGCTCAACCGCGCCAGCGCTGTGGCGTGGGCCGAAAGCGGCTTCGCCAAGCCGGCAGGGCGGTGAGCGCACCCCGCGCCTGTGGGATCGACTTCGGCACCTCCAACTCCACGGCGGGCTGGAGCCGGCCGGGGTTTCCCGCATTGCTGGCGCTTGAAGGCGGCAAACCCACGCTGCCGTCGGTGGTGTTTTTTCATGCCGAGGACGAGCATGTGAGCTACGGCCGCGCGGCGCTGGCCGACTACCTGGCCGGCTATGAAGGCCGCCTGATGCGTTCGCTCAAAAGCCTGCTCGGCACGTCGATGATCGACGACCACACCGAAGTCGCCGGCCGCGCGCTGCCGTTTCGTATGCTGTTGGCGCAGTTCATCGGTGAGCTCAAGCACCGCGCTGAAAGAGCCGCCGACCAGCCTTTCATGCAGGCCGTGTTGGGTCGCCCGGTATTTTTTGTCGACGACGATGCTGCCGCGGACAAGAAAGCCGAAAACACATTGGCCGAGATCGCCCATGCAGTGGGCCTCAAAGACATCGCCTTCCAGTACGAACCGATTGCGGCGGCGTTTGACTATGAGTCGCAAATCCGGCGCGAAGAGCTTGTGCTGGTGGTCGACATCGGCGGCGGTACGTCGGACTTTGCGCTGGTGCGCCTGTCGCCCGAGCGGGCCCGCAAGGCCGACAGGCGCGACGATATTCTGGCCAGCGGCGGTGTGCACATAGGCGGCACGGACTTCGATAAATACCTGAGCCTGGCCAGCGTCATGCCCACGCTGGGCCTGGGCAGCCTGCTTCACAGCGGGTTGCAGGTGCCGTCGGCCCAGTACTTCAATCTGGCGACCTGGCACACCATCAACCAGGCCTACAGCAAGAAGTCGTGGACGCAGATCAGCGATATCCGGCGTGGCGCAATCGAGAAAGACAAGCTGGACCGCCTGCAGAACCTGGTGCGCGAACGGGCAGGGCACTGGCTGGCCATGCAGGTCGAGGCGGCCAAGATTGCGCTGTCCGATGCACCCGAAACCGTCATGGACCTGGGGCGCATTGCGCCGGGCGAGACGCTCACCTTGCACCGGCCCGATTTCGACGCGGCCATCAATGAGCTGGTCGGCACTGTGGCGCGTACCGTGATGGGACTGGTCAAGGACGCGGTTGTCAACGCCGACGACATTGACACCGTGTTTTTCACCGGTGGCTCCAGCGGGGTGCCTTTGCTGCGCGAGCAAATTTCAGCATTGCTGCCGCAGGCACGCAGTGTGGAAGGCGACCGTTTCGGCAGCATCGGCGCCGGACTGGCACTGGATGCAGCGCGCAAATTTGGTTAGGGGCTGTGTTCTGATACCGTGCGCTTGCTCACAGCAGGTTCATGAATTGCTGCAAGGCTTGGCCGGGATGCTCGTCGCGCCGGCGGATAAAAAGTGTTTTGACGGCGTATTTCTTGCCCGTCGATGGATGGCAGCGTAAGGCGGACCTGTTGGCAGCGTTTTCGACAATGGACCGTGGAAGCAGCGAGATGCCGACCTCCGCAGCTACACAGCCCAGGATGCCTTCCAGTGTGCCCATTTCAAGCCGGGTGTACCTGGGCCAGCCGCGCTCGCTCAGAAGCTGTTCGAACCGCTGGCGATAAGAGCAGCCGGTCTTGAACATGATCGCCGCCGCGCCGTTTTCCAGGCGCCTGCCGAGCTCACTGGAGCGCACCCAGCTGGCAGACGAGACGAGCACCAGTTCTTCTTCGAACGCGACCAGGCTGAGCAGCGCATGGTTGTTGAGCGGGCCGGCGATGAACGCACCATCCAGGCGCCGCGTGAGCACGGCCTCGATCAGTGTCGCGGTCGGGCCGGTTTCCAGCGTGATGGCCACCTGCGGAAGCACGCGGCGGTATGCGGCGAGCAGCGACGGCAGCCGGACCGCAGCGGTGGTCTCCATCGAGCCGATTGTCAGGACGGCGGGAGCGTCTTCCTCCCCTTTGGCCGCGGCCTGCGCTTCATCCATCAGCGCCACGATGCGGTTGGCATAGGGCAACAGCCGCTGGCCCGCACGCGTGAGCTCCATGCCCCGGCTATGGCGCTTGAAAAGCGCCAGGCCCAGCTCCGATTCCAGCAGCCGGATGCGCTGGGTGATGTTGGATTGCACGGTGTGCAGCGTTTGCGCGGCGGAGGTAATGCCGCCCTGGCTGGCGACGGCGGCAAACGTTTTCAGGCCCAGAACATTCATGGTCAACCCATCGCTAAAAGAGAACGGAGGGATCACAACAAATCGTTTTTACAGAGACATCATATTGGATACAGTTTGTTTCACCTAGCAACATCTGTGGCAGCGCAAAGGGCCTGACGAATGAACCAGCTCTTCAGTGATTTGCATGACGGCGGGGCCATCGCTGGCATCTTTTCGGAGCGGAATTTTGTCGACCGCTGCCTTCGTTTCGAGCGTGAACTCGCTGCCGTGCAGGCTGAACTGGGTGTGATTCCTCAGGATGCGGCGGATGAAATCTGTCGCGTTGCCCACGTCGAAAACATCGATTTTGCGCAACTCAAGCAGAAGACACGCCTTGTCGGCCTGCCCATGGTGGGGCTGGTGAACCAGGTGGTCAAGCTGTGCCACGGCGATCTGGGCCAGTATGTCCACTATGGCGCAACGACCCAGGACGTGATGGATTGCGCACTGGCGCTTCAGATGCAGGAAGCGTTCGCACTGATCGGCGATTCGCTGGCGCAATTTTCGGGGGCGCTGGGTGCATTGGCCACGACCCACCAGCGCACCATCCAGGCGGGCCGGACCAATCAGCAGCATGCGTTGCCCGTCACGTTCGGCTTCAAGGCTGCGGTCTGGAATTCCGGCGTGCTGCGGCAGATGGACAGGCTTGCACAGGCTGTGCCGCGCGTGGCCACCGGGCAACTGGGTGGCGCTGTGGGCACGCTTGCTTCATTCTCCGGCGCGGGGCATGAAACACGCCGGCGCCTGATGCAAAAGCTGGGGTTGAACGAACCGGATATTGCGTGGCATTGCATGCGTGACGGCCCGGCCGAGGCGGTGCTTCTTTTGTCACAGATCGCTGCGACGCTCGGAAAGATCGGCCGGGACCTGCTGATGCTTTCCAGCACGGAAGTCGGTGAAGTGGCTTTTGCCGCCGGCAGGGGCGCCAGCAGCACCATGCCGCAGAAAAACAATCCGGTCGCGGCGTCGTCCGTCGTCGCTCTTTCGAGAATGCTGTTCCACACGGCTCCGATGATGCTGGACGCGGCGATCGTGGAGAACGAAAGGTCGCTCGACGCCTGGTATGTCGAGCTGCATGCAGTGCCGCTGTGCTTCTCTCTGATGGGAGCCCTTCTGGTGCAGGCCACGACCATGCTGGACGAGCTGGTGGTGGACTCCGCAAGGATGGCGCGCAACGTCGCCCTCACAGACGGGGCGATCGTCACCGAGACCGTGCAGATGGCGCTGGCCAGACGCATCGGCCTGAACCGCGCGCATGAACTGGTTGCCCGTGCCTGCCAGAAGTCCAGGGTGGAGGGCGTATCGATAGCGGCTGCCCTGGTGGGCTTGCAGTGCGGGCTGGACGAAGCCGCAGTGAATGCGCTGCTTGATGTGAACGAACACCTGTCTTTTGGTGCGCGCGAGGTGGACGCATCGCGCAGGCCACCGTTTGGCGCCGAAGGCCCGGCAACGCAATCCGCATCCGTTTAATCAACCCGAGGGGGATTTATGACCAGAGCCATCTGCATTGCCTTCATGTTCACCTTCTGCGCTGCGTCTGCGTGCGCTCAGGATGCCTATCCCACCAAACCGGTCACCCTCATCGTGCCCTTTGCAGCCGGGGGGCCCATGGACAAGCTGGCCAGGGAGCTTGCCGTGCCGATGCAGGCCCAGCTGCGCCAGCCTGTGGTTGTCCAGAATCTGTCCGGCGCCGGCGGCAACCTCGGCACGGTCATCGCCATGCGGGCTCCGGCCGATGGCCACACGCTGCTGATGGGGCACATCGGCATGGCGACTTCGCCGGCGCTCTACCGGAACCTGGGCTTCAAGCCGGATGTGGATTTCGCGCCGCTGGGGGTGGTGGTCGATACGCCCCTGGTGCTGGTTGCACGGCCGCAGGTGCCTGCGGACTCCTTGGTGAGCCTGATCCGGTGGATGGCCCGGCAGCCGCAGGTCAGGCTGGCGCACGCCGGTGTGGGCTCGTCATCGCACCTGTGCGGCTTGCTGCTCCAGTCTTCATTGAAAGTCAGCATTACGACCGTGCCCTACCGTGGCAGCGCGCCCGCAGTGGCAGACCTGCTTGGCGGGCATGTGGACATGATCTGTGACCCCACCCCTACGACGGTCGGCCATATCCAGGCCGGCAAGCTCAAGGCAATTGCCGTGACCTCCGCCAAACCCCTGACCGGCACGTCGCTCGCCGCCGTTCCGACCATGGCACGGTTCGGCATTTCGGGTGTCGAGCTGAGCATCTGGTTTGCCCTTTATGCGCCGAAGGACACGCCGCCGCACATCCAGCAGCGGCTCAATGATGTGCTGCGGGTGGCCATGAAAACACCTGCCTTCAGGCAGGCGCAAATTGCCTCAGGCATACAGGTTGTGGAAGATGACCGTGCCACACTGGCCGGGCACCGCAGCTTTCTGGGCAACGAAATTGCCCGGTGGGGGCCCATCATCAAGGCGGCCGGTGTTTATGCCGACTAGCCGTGGATGCTGTCCCATGTATGTGGCAGCGCTACAGGAATTAAAAGAAGAAGTCAGTCCTTGATAAACGATATTTAACTATTGTTTTTGTATAAAACGCTAGTTTAGTATTGATTGATCTGACTTAATTGGATAAAATACTATCGTTTTAACAAGAAACGATATTTTTCTATCTATGAAAACATTGTCTGAAGTTGCTGCCAGCCTGGAAAGCCAGCGCCAACGCCTGGGACTGGATTACCAGGCCGTTGCCGAAAGCACAGGGCTGACGCCTTTGTCGGTGCGCAGCGTCCTTCAGGGCAAGACGGCGCCGCGCGTGACCACGCTGATGGCCATTGCCGACCAGCTCGGGCTGGAGGTGCTGCTCCTGCCCAAGCTGGTGGCTGCAGGGCTGCAGCCGCAAGCCGCCGAAGGGCCGGCGCCGGCCTTGTCGCGGGTGGACCGCATCGTGGCCGAAACTTCCCAGCTCGCTGCGGCAAACATCAAGAACGTCAGGCCCTGATCCATGAACGTTCTGGCGCTCGATATTTATATCGGCACCTTGCGTGCCGGCCTGCTGTTCCAGTACGGCACGGGCAGCAGCGCGCTCACACGTTTCATTCCAGACGAGGTTTTTTGGTCCAACCCGGATTCACCGGTGTTCTCCTGGGCCGCTACCGACGACGACCCGCAGCGCCGGGAGATTTTCTGGCGCAGTTATGTGAACACGCCGTTCTTCAATGCCGAAGGCGGGCGCCTGCCGGCCTTCTTCCAGAACCTGCTGCCCGAAGGGCCGCTGCGCCGCCACCTGGAGCAGTTGCGCGGTTGCGGGCCGAACGACCATTTCGACATGCTGGCCGCCTGCGGCACAGACTTGCCGGGCAATGTGTATGCCTACCCTGCGCACCTTGATGCCGACGCGCTGGCAGGGGTGGTGACGCAGCACAACGATGCGCTCGAAATGTCCGTCACGGCCGATCCCTTGCCCGACGCGACATCGCTGTCGGGCGTGCAGCCCAAGCTGGCATTGGTGCAGCAGCCGGGCCGCTACGTGGCGCGTACCCGCGACGCGCAAGGCACCCACATCATCGCCAAGCTGCCCACGGCCGAATTTGCCCTGTTGCCCGAAGTGGAAGAGCTTTCCCTGCGGCTTGCGCGGGCAGCCGGCGTGAACGTCTGTGAAGCCTGGCTGGCGCCCATGGACGAGATCGTCGCCGAGCAACCCTTTGTGCTTGGCGAAAGCCGGCATTTCCTGGCCGTCAAGCGCTTTGACCGCGGGCCTGAAGGGCACATTCATTGCGAAGACTTTGCGCAGATCCTGCGCATCCAGCCGGAAGAAAAATACACGCATCCCGCCGCAACCTACGCCGCCATGGCCCGGACTTTGCGCGAAGGCATGAGCCTGGATGCGCACGTGGGCGAGGGCGCTGCAGAGGAGTTGATCCGCCGCGTGATGGTCAATGAAATGCTCGGCAACTATGACGCTCACGTCAAAAACTTCGGTGTGGTGTACCCGGGTGGCCGCACACCCGAGTTGTCTCCGGCCTACGACGTGGTGGCTTACGCGGCCTACCTGGGCGGCAGGGGCCACGCGCTGCGCTTTGTGCCCGGTGGTGAAAAGCAGGCCAGGCTGACCGCCAAAACGCTGCGCAGTTTTTGCAACGCCACGGGCATGTTTGAAACGCGCATGCGCGGCGTGCTCAATGAAGCAGTGGGAAAAGCGTGTGAGTCATGGCCGCAGATGATTGCCGCCAGTTCGCTGCTCGAACGGCAAAAGCAGAACCTGCTCAAGCACTTTGACGCCTGCGAGGCGGTGGTCAGCTGGCGCGCCCGGCGCAGGGCGAAAAGCGCCGCAGCCGGCTAGCTGAGAAACTGGCGCGGTTCCGGCTGTGGCCGGGACTCTTTCAACCAGGCTTGCAGGTCCTCCGACCCGCCGATTTTTTTCCCGCCTGCGAATACTTGTGGCGCCGTTCCCGCGCCTGCAACCGCTTGCAGCGTACTGGTGGTGATGCCCTGGCCCAGGATGATCTCCTCATAGCTAAGACCTGCTTCGTCCAGCATGGCCCGGGCTTTCGCGCAAAACGGGCAGCCCGGCTTGCTGAAGAGGGTGATGGGCTCGGGCGCCACGGCTTGCGGTGCAAGGTACTTGAGCATGGTGTCGGCGTCCGAAACCTCGAAGGGGTCGCCTTCCTTTTCAGGCTCAATGAACATCTTCTCGACCACGCCGTCCCGCACCAGCATGGAATAACGCCAGGAGCGCTTGCCGAAGCCGAGATCACTCTTGTCGACCAGCATGCCCATAGCCCGTGTGAAGTCGCCGTTGCCGTCCGGGATCAGGGTGATATTGCCGGCCTCCTGCGCCTTTCCCCATTCGTTCATCACAAAGGCGTCATTGACCGAGAAGCAGACCACGTCATCAATGCCGTGGGCCTTGAAGGTGTTGGCCAGTGCATTAAAGCGCGGCAAGTGGGTGGAAGAGCAGGTGGGCGTGTAGGCGCCAGGTAGTGAGAACACCACGACGTTTTTGCCGGCAAACAGGTCAGTGCTTTTCACGTCGGCCCACTGGTCGTTCTGGCGAGTTTTGAAGGTGACGTCGGGGACGCGCTGTCCCTCGTTGTTGGGGAGCATGGGAAATCCTTTGGCTGGTATGTGTGCGGGGGAGCGGTGTGGCATGGCTCTTGATCTAAAAATCAGGGCGCCGATGTCGGTCGCAACCTTGCCGTCTGATTCATTGTGGAGAGCGTCAACGGCAGGACATGTCGGACAGCGACGACATCTGTGTAGGGCATCGTCAGCAAGGCAGGCGACCGGCAGGCCTGCTGGCCTGATGTTTGCATGACAATACCCATTTCATGAACCCCCGGAGCCCCGCATGAACTTTGCGCCCGACCTTGCGACGGTCACCCACGGTATTCAACTGGCAGTGGCGCCGGTGTTTTTGCTCACCGCGGTGTCGGGCATGATCGCCGCCGTCGCCGGGCGGCTGGCACGCATCATCGACCGCGCGCGTTTCCTGGAGAACCGGCTGGAGACCGGCGGCGTGGAAGAGGCCCGTGCGCACCGCATGTATGCCGAACTGCGCGAGTTGCGCCAGCGCGGCTGGCTGGTCAACATCTGCATCGCCTTTCTGACCTTTTGCGCCATGCTGATCGGCACTACCATCATCCTGCTGTTTTTGGGTGAGACGAGTGAGTTGCCGACCCTGCGCATTGCCACTGTCTGTTTTTTGTCGGGCGTGGTGTGCTTTCTTCTCGCGCTGGTCTGTTTCCTGGCTGAAACGCTGCTGGCCACACGCCTGCTCAAGTTTGCCGAGCCGAAAAAATAGCGCGGTGGTTTGAGGTTTGATTGTTTTGCAGGTCTTAAATGCCTGCAGGCCAATTGGAACAAGCGCGAGCAGCTATAAAAAATATAGCAATCGGGTTTTTCTCCTGTCGTAATAGTGGCCGGCAGAAAACGCCAGACCTTCAGATACGTGACAACGTATGACTGTGAAACAGCTTGTTTCCTTACATCCCCATGCTGTGTTTCTCCGCCAGAATTGTGCAGCTCTGCGTGTAGCGGCACGCCCGTGCGGACGTGCCCGCAGCGTGCAGCGCGGCAGGTGAATGCCCTGTCAACGGCAACCGCAGGCCGCCGTTGAAAAAGGGACGCTGTGCACTTGTTGCCTGTGTCCGGCGAGCCCTGTACTGAAAACCACTGGAGAACCACGATGACAACAACACACACACCGACAACAGGTTTGCGCCTGACCAGCCGCAGCCTGGCACTTTTGATGGCAGGCGCGCTGATGTGCTCCGCGAGCTTTGCCGAGAAACCCGAATGGGCCGGCGGCGGCAAGAACAAGGACAAGGGCGGCAAGCACAGCCAGGTGGAGCAGTCAGACCAGGACGATCACGGCGGTAAAAAAGACAAGAAGTCCAAAGGCAAGAAACACGAAGACGTCAGGGTAGGCGGCTATTTTGTTCCCGAGCAACGTGTGGTGCTGCAGGACTACTACGGCAAGCAATTCAAGTCTGGCCATTGCCCTCCGGGCCTTGCCAAGAAAAACAACGGCTGCATGCCCCCCGGCCAGGCCAAAAAGTACGCCATCGGGCAACCGCTGCCTGCCGGCGTGGTGTATTACCCGGTGCCTGCATCGGTGGTGGTGCGTCTGGGCCCTCCGCCCTCAGGCCACAAGTATGTGCGTGTCGCGACCGACATTTTGCTGATTGCGCTGGGTACCAGCATGGTGGTGGATGCCGTGCAGGATCTGGGCTCGCTCTAAGCCCTAAAAAGTCCTGAAGCCCTAAGGCTTTCCGGGTTTGCGGCGTTTGAGCTGCTGCAGCCCGGGTTGCCACGCTTTCATGCGCTCCATGACCAGGTCGTGCAGCGCCTGTGCCGCCACCGAAAGGCTGCCTTCCTGCCGGCGCACGGCATAAATTTTTCGTGACAGGCCAGGCGTGGCCAGCGGCCGCGTCAGCAGGTTCTTTCGCTCAAAGTGAAAGAGCGTGAGCGCCGGCACCACGCTGATGCCGATGCCAGCCTCAACCATGCCGGTCACCGTCGCCAGCTGGTCTACTTCCAGCACCGTATGGGTCTGCAACGGGTGCAGCGCTGCGTCCAGCGCCTGTCGCACGCTGCTATTGCGCGACATGTGGATAAACGGGAAGGCCGCCAGTTTCTTCAGCGTCAATACTTTTTCTGCGGCCAGGGGATGGTCCGTGCGGCAGACCAGGTGAAAACGGTCGGTGCAAAGCAGCTGCGTGGTCAGGCCCGCGTGCGTGGCGCCTGTCGAGGCGAGCGCGAAGTCGGCTTTGCCGCTGCGCACCAGCTCAATGCAGGCGTCAGACAGCAGGTCGCTGAGGTTCAGCTCAATGCCGGGCCAGGCCAGCCCGAACTCCGCAAAAATGGAAGGCAGCCAGCCCGCCGCGAGGGAGGGCAGGGCCGCAACATGCACGCGTCCCTTGCGGCGCTCGACGTGATCGCTCAGTTCACCCACCGCGGCGCTGAAGTCACCCAGCAATTGCCGCGCCGGCGCTTCAAACAATCTTCCCTCCGCTGTCAGCTGCACGCTGCGCGTGTCGCGGTCAAACAGCCGGGTATTCAGCTCTGCTTCCAGTGTCTGGATCAGGGCGCTGAACGCAGGCTGCGACAGGTGGCAGGCGGCCGCGGCCCGGGTAAAGCTGCTCAGCTCCACCAGCGCCAGGAAAGCCCGCAGCTGGCGCGTCGACAGGTTGGGGCTGCGTGCAGGCAGGCGGGCCGCATTTTTCGGGGTGGTAGTGGACGCAGCCATTAATCTGATTTTCAAGTCAATCAATAGGAATTTTGCATTTTACAAATAAAAGGTTGGGGCTTAAATTCGTGGCATTCAACGCTTGGCCATGATGACCTCTACCACCGCCGCTGCAGCCGCCCGTACCGCCACACCGCCCGTCAGCCTGCTGATCGGTTGCGCGGCCGGCTTTTCGGGTGACCGTGTGGACGCGGCCGGCCCAGTGGTAGACACCCTGATCGCGCGGGGCGGGCCGGCCTTCCTGATTTTCGAGACGCTGGCCGAACGCACGCTGGCCCTGGCGCAACTGCGCCGCCGCGCCGACCCCGGCGCCGGCTTCGAGCCGCTGCTGGACGACATGCTGCGCCCCGTGCTGGCGCGCTGCCTGCAGCACAACATCCGCATCATCAGCAACTTCGGCGCGGCCAACCCGATGGGCGCGGCGCGGCATATTCAGGCCATGGCCCGGGAGCTGGGTTTGGCTGCACCGCGTATTGCGGTGGTCGAAGGTGACGACCTCTCGGAAGAGCGGCACCGCGAGCTGCTGCGCACCCAGCTGGGCAGCGCGATGGACGGCATCCGCATGGTCAGTGCCAACGCCTACATTGGCGCTGAAGCGATTGCCGCCGCGCTGGACGCCGGCGCGCAAATTGTGGTGGCCGGCCGCGTGGCCGATCCGTCGCTGGCCGTCGGGCCTGCCATGTCGCACTTTGGCTGGCGTGCCGATGATTGGGACCTGCTGGCACGCGCCACCATGGCCGGCCATTTGCTGGAATGCGGGGCGCAGGTTTGCGGCGGCTATTTTGCAGACCCCGGCTACAAGGACGTTCCCGATTTGCACGCCGTCGGCTACCCGATTGCCGAAATCAGCGCCGACGGCAACTGCATCATCGGCAAGGCTGCCAACACAGGCGGGCTGGTGAACCTTGCCAGCGTCAAGGAGCAGTTGTTGTATGAAGTGCATGACCCGGCTGCCTACCTCACGCCCGACGTTGTGGCGGACATCACCACGGCGCAGATTGAACAAGCCGGCCCCAACCGCGTGGCGCTGAGCGGTGTGCGCGGCCATGCCCGGCCTCCCAGCCTGAAGGTCAACCTCTGCCATGAGGGCGGCTGGCTGGCCGAAGGTGAAATCTCTTACGCCGGCCCGCGCGCCGAGGCCCGCGCCCGTCTGGCGGCCGATGTGCTGCGCCGGCGCCTGCCGGCCCTGGCGCTGCGGGTGGACCTGGTCGGCGCACTCAGCGTCATGGGTGACGATGCCGGCAACCTGCTCGCCGCAACGCCGCCCGGTGACGCGCGCGACATACGCCTGCGCGTGGCCGCCACACACACTGACCGCCTTGAGGCCGAGCGGCTGACGCGGGAAGTCACCGCCCTGTACTGCTGCGGCCCAGCCGGCGGCGGCGGCGTGCGCACGACACTGACACCAAGGCTCAACACCTTGCCCTGCCTGGTGCCCCGAGACGCTGTGAAGGTGTCGTTCAGGATGCTCGATACCGCAGCGCTGGCTACCGCAGGGGAGGCCGCATGAGCCAGGCCATGATCACGGTCCCGCTGTACCGCGCCGCGCACGGGCGAACCGGCGACAAAGGCAACCGTTCCAACATCAGCGTGATTGCCTGGCACGCTGAGCTTTATCCCGTTCTTTTGCGGCAACTGAGCGAAGCCGCAGTGGCGCGCCACTTTGCCCACCGCAAGCCCAGCTGTGTGCAGCGGTTTGAACTGCCCTTGCTGGGCGCGCTGAATTTTGTGCTTGACGACGTGCTGGATGGTGGCGTGAATGACGCGCTCAACCTCGACACGCACGGCAAGTCGCTTTCATTCTGGCTGCTGGATCTACCCCTCGAGGTTCCCGCGGCGCTCGCAGGCCTGTTGGCCGGAGGAGACCACGCTTTTTAACGGAGCCGATTCACCAGGACACCAGGACACCAAGACGAGATCAACAACGTCAGATACGCCTCATCACAACATCAGGAGACAACATGAAAACCGCCACTCAAAAATTCGTCCACAGCCGCATCCGCCCCGCCATGCTCGGCATCGCCGCGCTATGGGCCATCGCGCCTCTCGCCGTGCCCATGGCGGCACAGGCGCAGGGCTTTCCCGAAAAGCCGATCACCTTTGTCGTGCCGTTTGCGGCCGGCAGCGCGACCGACCAGCTGGCACGCGCCATCGGCCAGGCCGTGACCAACGACACCAAGGTCAGCGTGGTGGTCGACAACAAGCCCGGCGCCAACAGCTTCATCGGCGCCCAGGCAGCCGCCAAGGCGAAGCCCGACGGCTACACCGTGTTCATCACCACCAACACCACGCAGTCGGCCAATGAGCACCTGTTCAAAAAGCTGCCTTACGACCCGGTCAAGGACTTCGCACCGCTGACCGCGCTGGGCCGCGGCGGCCAGATCATGGTGGTCAACCCGGCACTGCCGGTCAACAGCGTGGCGGAGTTCATTGCGCTGGCCAAATCGAAACCCGGCAAGCTGTCTTTTGGCAGCGGCAGCTCGTCCAGCCGCGTGGCGGGCGAGCAGTTCAAGCAGATGACGGGCACCTACATCCTGAACATTCCGTACAAGAGCAATCCGCCCGCGGTGACGGACCTGCTGGGCGGCCAGATCGACATGATGATCACCGACATGGCGACCGGCCTGCCGCAGGTCAAGGGCGGCAAGCTCAAGGCGCTGGGTGTTTCCACCCGGCAGCGTTCACCGTTGGCGCCCGAGGTGCCGACCATCGCCGAGGCCGGCGTCAAGGGGTATGAAATGACCTACTGGTTTGCCGCCTACGCGCCCGCCGGCACGCCCGCGGACGTGGTGGCGAAGCTGAGCGACATGCTGGTCAAGGCGGCCCGCAGCCCTTCGGCCGCACCGTTTTACCAGGCCAGCGGCACTGAAATCTTCACCAGCAACCCGGAAGAGCTCCGCAAGTTCCAGGCGGCAGAAACGCTGAAGTGGGGAAAGATCATCAAGGCTGCGGGAATCGAGCCTGAATAACGGTGTGGGGCTGGATCTGAATTAAATGGGCCTCCAGCCCTTTGTGGGCGAGCGCAAGAAGCTATCAAATTAATAGCTAATGGGGCCGGCTGGCCTGGCCTGCCCGGCGGTGGGGCAGGCCAATACCGCGATGACCGGCTGGTCATCCGCCTGCAGGGCATCAGTGCTTCCTGTGCGTCATTCTTTAAATTTAAACAATGTTCAATTTTTAGAACAAGCGTTAATTTTTACCAAAAATGGCGCCATGGGCGGGTGGTCTTTCCGCCTATATTCAATTGATGCAAGCCCGAATAGACCGCCAGCAAGCCCAAAGTGATTTACGCCGAACCCTGATGCTGGACGCCGCCCGGTCCGTCTTCGAACGCCTGGGCATCGACGGCGCCAGCATCCGCGAGATCGCCAAGGAGGCGGGCTACACCGCCGGGGCCATCTATTCCTATTTTGAAAACAAGGAAGCCATTTACGGAGCCTTGCTGGCCGAGTGCCTGGAGCGCCTCAATGGCGTGGTGGCGTCTGCGGGTGAGGCGCGGGGCGGCCCGGCTGAGGTGCTGGAAGCCAAGGCCAGCGCCTGGTTTGGTTTTTTTGCGGCCAACCCGCGCGACCTGGACCTGGGTTTTTACCTCATGCAGGGCATGCGCCCGCGCGGCCTGGGCACCGAGCTGAACCAGCAGCTCAACGACCGCCTTCACGACGCCTTGCGGCCCTGCGAAACGGCCTTGAAGGCCATGGGTTTGAATGCTGAGGACGCATTGCGCGAAAATACAGCCTTGTTCGCGCATGGCATGGGCTTGCTGCTCCTCAAACATACCGGTCGCATCCGCATGTTCGGGCAGGACGCCACGCTGCTGTTCGATGCTTATGTGATCGGCCTGGTGGAGCGCCTGCAGCGCAGTCCGGCCTGATCTTTCCGAGAACTCCTCCAGAATTTCCCAGGACCCCCGATGCTGCTTGACGCCGACGACTCCCAACTTGTGCTGGTCGACTACCAGACCCTTTTGATGCCCGCCATTTTTGAAGGCGGCCTGGTCATGGCCAACGCCGTGAAGCTGGCCCGCATGGCCAAATTGCTGGATGTACCGGTGTGGGGTACGGAAGAAAACCCCGAAAGCCTGGGCGCCACCGTGCCCGAAGTGCAGGCTGCCATTCAAGCCGCTGGCGGCAAGATCATGGACAAGATGTTCTTCAGCGCCGTGGCCGACGGCCTGGGCGACATGCTGCGCCCACCCGTGCGCAAGGCGCCGACAGGCGGCAACGCCCGCAGCCTGCCCAAACACCTGCAAAAGCCGGCGCCCGAACCGGAAGAGGGCAGAAGCACCATCGTCATCGCCGGCTGCGAAGCCCACGTCTGCCTGATGCAGACCGCGCTGGACCTGCTCGAAGAAGAGTTCGAGGTCTGGGTGGTCACCGACGCCTGCAGCTCACGCACCGAGCGCAACCGCGATGCGGCGTTTGACCGCCTCGCCGGCAACGGCGCCGAGCTGGTGACGACCGAGATGGTGGCGTTTGAGTGGCTGCGCACCGCTGAGCATGAGGTGTTCAGGGATGTGCTGGGGTTGGTGAAGTAGGGTGCGGACCAAACACACCTGATACAGATAAGCCCGCCCGGTCTGCCGTTGGTTCGCTCAAAATGTCGAACGTTCAGGTCAAGGGTGGATAACCAGCCACTGAGTGCCGACCACCTTCAGCGCCACCTCCATCCCAACTCAGGCCTCAATGAGAAATTACGCATTACCGGTAGCCATTCGGCTCCTGGCATTTATAGCGCCACTACTCTTTTTGCAACTGTATTCACAAAGAGCGTTCGAGTACGCACGCACACAAGAGCGTCACGGAGATACTGGCCTGGGGATCGCCATTCTTCTTGGTTTCATGACCTTCATCATGCTGGGCGCGTTCCTGATCGATCTCATCATCCAGATCCGAAAGAGACGGCCTTTCGCCTATTTGACTGACGCTTTCATCTTGCTGATGCTGCTCATGCCGTTTGGCTGGTTTGCGTGCAGTTGGTTTGGGTTGCACAACAGTCTTGCTTGCAGGATTCCCATGGTATTTTTCAGCCAGGTCCTAAGCTGGCTTGATCTGTGAGGCTTTTTGGCTGCCTGGCAGGCGTTTGAGTTTTGTCCAGTTGCAACCCGTACCTTGTTCCGAATGAAATACCTATCTCGCGTCTTCCGCGTCTTTTTTATCTCCCTGGTGCCGATGGTGCTGACAGCCTGTGCGTTTGGCACGGGTGAAATTGTGCAGCCTGCTAGCCAGGTCGATTCACCAAGGCTTGCGTATCCGGCGCATGCCAGGCGCCTTGAAGAGCAGGGCGTTGTCAGGTTGCGGGTGCAGGTCCTTGCGAGTGGCAGCGCGGGCGAGGTGCGGCTCCGTCAAAGCTCGGGTTCTGCCACGCTGGATGCGGCCGCAGTCGAGGGCGCGAAAAAGTTCAAGTTCAACCCAGCCAGAACAAAGTGGGGCCGTGCCGTGGACTCCTGGGTGGATCTGCCGATCAAGTACGCTCTTGAGTAGCTGGCCGGGCGGTCCTTGTTGCTCTTTACTTCCAACGTTAGTCCCACAATGAAATACTTTCTTGCATCAGTGGCGATGTTCATTTCGTTTGCGGCCTCTGCCGGCGATTGTCCAGGTGGTTCCCCCTCGACTGACGGCTGTCAGAAGCTTCTCGAGCCGCTCGAGAGGCAACTGGCTGCAGCAGAGAAAGCTGCAGAGTTCAAACTCTCAGCGGCCCTGCGTGAAAATGGCCCGGAGTACGTGACTGAAGCGGTGAAGGCGTTGCGCGAAAGCAGTCAGGCCTGGCGAAAATTGAGAGATTCGGAATGCTGGTATCTGGCGCTCAAGGATGGAATGAGCATGTCGCCGGACTATGCAAGCCCAGTTGCGGCCGCCTGTAGGGTGGACCGCACGCGGGACCGCGTCTCGTGGATGGCCAAATGATGACTACGTGGTTCTTCGACGGGGACGCGCTGTTGCGTCCGTGCGCTTTTGGCTTATGCGCCGGTCAACGTTAGGCGCTTTGATAATGAAACCCAGCCCGAAGCACGCCGCGGTCGCGCTCGTCACGTTCGGGGTGTTGTTTGGTGTTGCTGCGGCACTCTGGCCAAAAGCCGAGGTTCAACAGTCCGTCGAGTGCGTTGAAAAAAGTGCCTGTCTGCCGAGCTACAGGAATACGGCTGTATGCGAGACGCTCCTTGTCGGAGTATCGGAAAGAGAGCTCATCGTTCGTCTCGGGCAACCGGTCCAGGTGAAAGGTTTGTTGCTGTACTTTGAAGCTGGCGCGGACGAGCGAGGTCCGATTGAAGTAGAACTCGGTGAGAATCGGAATGCAATTCGTCTGTCTTGTCGGCCAAGCGTCTAACGCCTCCTGCAAGCGGACGCCTTGCTGCGTCGCTTAGGCCCAACGCTGGGCCCAATCGGCTTCGCAGCGTGCGAATACCAAACTTAAAAGGAACGCCACCTGCCATGAACACCATTCTCGTTTCACTGTTCGAGTACAAGGCATGGGCGAACACCGAGCTCCATGCCGTCCTCGAAAAGTTTGATGCGCAGCAGCATCCCGGTGAGTTTCGCGCCATGCTTCACACGCTTGATCACGCCAACGTTGTGGATCGAATTTTTCAAGGCCATCTGACCGGCGTCGCCACGCAGCTCTTCAAGGCAACGCACTCCGAACCTACTCCGAGCTTGCCGGAGTTGCGGGAGATCGTGAAATCCACAGACGAGTGGTACCTGCAGTTCGTACGCGGTGTCAGCGCCGAGCGTTTGAAACATCGGGTGCGTTTCACATTCACTGACGGTGACAGCGGCGAGATGTCTTGTGAAGAGATGCTGCTCCACGTCATTACGCACAGCGGCTATCACCGCGGGAGCATTGGCCAGATGCTTGAAGACTTGGGAACCGACTCTCCGCCAGACTCCCTGACAAAGTTTTTGCACAGGCATGAACCGGAGCGTCGACTCGGAGACAGGGGTTAGCGAGGCGGGCGCACGGCAACGCATGCAGTGACGGCGTCTAACCCCTCATCCAACTCTCCCTTGGCACCAACCCCGTTTGCACTTAACAACTCATGGCAGCTTTGGACACCGGCCCTTTTTTTCACGGCACGAAAGCCGAATTGCAGGCAGGCGATCTGCTAACGCCAGGCTTTAAATCGAATTACGATGAAAGCGTCGTGATGAATCACATTTATTTCACAGCCCTCCCCAAAGGCGCGGGGCTTGCCGCAGAAATAGCCAAAGGCAGCGGCAGGCCGCGGGTCTATATCGTTGAACCGACAGGGGAATTTGAGAACGATCCCAACGTCACAGACAAGAAATTCCCGGGCAATCCGACTCGGTCCTATCGAAGCAAACTGCCTGTAAAAGTTGTTGGCGAACTCGAAAGCTGGGAACCCTATGACTCCCAGTTCATTCAACAACTGAGAGACCGCATAGAAAATGGCATGGGAAAAATCATCAATTGATGTGAGACTCCCCCTATGAAACGAGTATTCAGTCGCGGCGATAGGGCGCCTAACCCCTCGCTCAAGCGCCGACCCGTTTTGGCCGGCACCGTCGGCTTCGCTCTAACGTCAGGCGCCATAGCAATCTGGGAGACGTAGGACTAAACCCATGACCAAGATGAAAAAGCCTGAAGATGCGCCCGGTGCATTTCAAGCCGCCTGGAATGGCCACGACATGGCTGCTCTCGGTGTGCTGTTCGACCAGGACGCAACGTTCGTGAATCGCTTCGGGCACCATGTCCGGGGCGTTGCAGAGATCGTGGCACTCCACGTTCCGATTCAAAGTTGCCAATCGGTTCTAACATATGCCGAAATTTCCCATCCCCATAGATTCGATGCATAACATGTCGTGGTGGCTCTGGTTCACCGCGGCCTGCTTGGCGGTTCTAAACTTTGGCGTCTGCGTTGCCGTGTCACGGAGCGGTAACTACACTCGAGCGCAGGTACTACTTCAATCCGCGCTTGTATGGATGTTGCCGGTTTTCGGAGCAATATTTGTCGCGCTTGTTCTTCGTGCGGATGCAACGCCGCGCACGAGGGCTGGACCGTTTATCCCGCCCACTGATGACCCTGGCGGCGCCAGTGGGGACCTTGGCGGAGGTGGTGGCCATGTTCCATAAAATATCAATTAACGCGGACCCACAACAGCAGGGAGCGGTTGTGCCGCAAGTGTTGGTGGTCCGGTCATCTTTACTTTAGGCCTCCAATTTCATGGGAGCAATCTTTGCATTCAAATGTTCATGCTGCGGTGAGCTGCATGAGGGCTCACCGAGCTTTGCATTTCAGGCGCCAGATCCATACACCTGGCTAACAGAGGAGCAGAAGCAAAGCATCGGGCAGGTGTCCGACGACCTCTGCGTTATCCGTCATGCTGAAAGAACCGACTACTTCGTCAGAGCTGTTTTGGAAATTCCAATACACGGCGTTAGTGAGCCCTTTGTTTGGGGTGTGTGGGTTTCTGCAAGTCAACAGAGCTTTGAGCGCTATGTTCAAACCTTTGACACCCCAGTGGAAGGTGACGGTTTCTTTGGCTGGCTCTGCAACCAAATTGACCTGTATCCAACCGAGCAATCCAGGTCCGCAGATGTGTACATACAGCCTGGAGGTCTTCGGCCCAAGGTTGTGTTGCATTCCGCAGCCAATGAGGCTGATCAACTGGCAGTTGACCAGCTTTCGGGCATTACAGTTGAACGTGCCCAGTACCTGGCTGAGAAGGCTATGCACCAATGAGAAAGCGGCCTACGGTCATGTTCGGTTTGGCCCACATCCATTCCTAATGGACCTCTTTTTCGATGGGAGCAGCGGGCTGCCGTTGTGGTGCAGATCCAGCAGAAATCCGCGCTGCGGCCGCACAGGGTTAACAGCGAAGCCATTTCCAGCGAAGTCCCAGCGCGCCGGTATCATGGCGAGCCCGTAATCCCCTGAGAACCGCATGACCATCCTGCTGCTCCCCCTCGTCCTTTTTGCCCTCATCACCCTGATGCCGGTGAAGTGGGCCGCCGGGTTTGTCGATGCCGGCAACACCAGTTATGGCGCTGCAGCCATCGCGGCCATCACCGCGCCCGCTGTGAGCCTGGTGGTCTTCAAGCTGTCCGGCGGGTTCATGGGCTTCGTGTTTGCCTTTATGGCCGGCATTGGGATTTACGCCGCGATTTTCCGCGTGCCAGGCCGGTCCCTCATCGGCTTCTCCATCATGGTCGTTGCCTTGCAGGCTGCTGTGCTGTTTGCTTTGATCTCATTTGGCGTCACCACGGGGCAGGGGCTGGTCCTTCGATAAGTAAGTGCGTCTGGCGCACGCCCGGGTTCTTTCGGGTGATTGGCTCGACTGGATGACGGAGCCTGGGTTTGCGCTTGCGCCAGCATACGAGGGCGGCTGACCCTTGGTTTTATGTGCTATCAAAACAATAGCTGCTTGCGCTCGCCACAATTGGCTTTCGGGCTGATTTCACTCATAAAAATCGCCAAAATCTGCCATTGAGGCACCCTTGGGGCCTCAAAAGCGGCGCAAAACCGCTCCAAACCACCTCCGGGAAGCCACAACACACTCTATTTGAACAGTGAAAGTAGCTTTTATCCAATAGGGACAAGCGCAAGCAGCTATCAAAACAATAGCGAAATCCGGCGCACCAAGGGCCGCGTCAGCCTCCTGAAAGCCCGTTATCCATAATTAAGAATTCAGTTTTGCTGATTTTCCAACGTTTCTGGCCGCTTGAGACAACAACCCCTCTGGAGACAACGCCGTGTTCAAGTCACTTCTGCTCACCAAGTCCGACGCCGGCTTTTCAGCGGCCATCACCGACACCGACGAGGCCCAGCTCCCCGCCGGTGACGTGCTGGCGCAGGTCGAATATTCCACCCTCAATTACAAGGACGGCCTGGCCATCACCAACAAGGGGCCGGTGGTGCGCAGCTGGCCCATGGTGGCGGGCATTGACGGCGCGGGCACGGTGCTCGAGTCGACTCACGCCGGTTGGAAGACCGGCGACCGCTTTGTGCACAACGGCTGGGGTCTGGGTGAAACGCGCTGGGGCCTGATGGCCGAACGCGCGCGCTTGCAGGGCGACTGGCTCGTGAAATTGCCGGCAGCCTTCACCACCCGCCAGGCCATGGCGATTGGAACGGCGGGCTATACCGCCATGCTGAGCGTACTGGCGTTGGAGGCGCACGGCGTGAAGCCCGGCGACGGTGAGGTGCTGGTGACGGGCGCGACCGGTGGCGTGGGCAGCGTGGCTGTCGCCTTGCTGGGCAAGCTGGGCTACACCGTGGTGGCCGCCACCGGCAAGGCCATTGAAGAGGCTTATTTGAAGCAGTTGGGCGCCAGCAGCGTGATTGACCGGGCCGAGCTGTCTGCGCCCGGCAAGCCGCTGCAAAAAGAACGCTGGGCGGGCGTGGTGGACGCCGTTGGCTCGCACACGCTGGCCAATGCCTGCGCGCAAACGCGCTACGGCGGTGTGGTCACGGCCTGCGGGCTGGCGCAGGGCGCGGATTTCCCGGCGACGGTGATGCCGTTTATCTTGCGCGGCGTGACGCTGGCAGGCATCGACAGCGTGATGGCGCCCTTGGCCAAACGCCAGCAGGCCTGGGAACGGTTGGCAAAAGACCTGGACACTGCCAAGCTCGAGGCGATGCTGGAAGAGATTCCGATGGTGAAAGCGGCAGAAAAAGCGGCCGACTTGATGTCGGGCAAGGTGCGCGGCCGCATCGTCGTCAAAATCTGAGCACGAATTCAAAAAGCAAAAACGGAGACGAGACATGACGAGCTACGCAGACTTCTACCGCCAGTCCATCGACCAGCCCGAGGCCTTCTGGACCGAGCAGGCCCAACTGATCGACTGGCACCAGCCTTTCACCCGCGTCTGCAATGACGACAATCCGCCGTTTGCCCAGTGGTTTGAAGGCGGGAAAACCAACCTGTGCCACAACGCGGTAGACCGGCACCTGAAAGACCGGCCAGACCAGCCCGCGCTGATCTACGTCTCCAGCGAAACCGGCATTGAAAAAACCTATACCTTCACCGAGCTGCACGCCGAAGTGCAGCGCATGGCCGCCAGCCTGCTGGCCATGGGCGTGGTCAAGGGCGACCGCGTGCTCATCTACATGCCCATGATTGCCGAGGCCGCCTTTGCCATGCTGGCCTGCGCGCGCATAGGCGCCATTCACTGCGTGGTGTTTGGCGGCTTTGCCAGCGGTTCACTGGCTTCGCGCATCGACGACGCCACGCCGCGCGTCATCATCAGCGCCGACGCCGGCTCGCGCGGCGGCAAGGTGGTGGCGTACAAGCCCTTGCTTGACGAAGCCATCCGCCTGTCAAAACACCAGCCCGAAGCCGTGCTGCTGGTGAATCGCGGCCTGGCGCCCATGCCCATGGTGGCTGGGCGCGATCTGCATTGGGAAAATTTGCGCGCCAAGTACATGCACGCGCTGGTGCACTGCGTGTGGCTGGACTCCGCCGCCATCAGCTACACCATCTACACCAGCGGCACCACCGGCAAGCCCAAGGGCGTGCAGCGCGACACCGGTGGCTATGCCGTGGCGCTGGCCGCCAGCATGAAGCACATCTTTGACGGTCGCGCCGGCGAGACCTATTTTTCGACCAGCGATATCGGTTGGGTGGTGGGCCACAGCTACATCGTCTACGGCCCGCTGATCGCCGGCATGGCCACCATCATGTATGAAGGCCTGCCCACGCAGGGCATGGACAAGCAGCCCAACGGCGCGATCTGGTGGAGCCTGGTGGAAAAGTACAAGGTCACCGGCATGTTCAGCGCGCCCACCGCCGTGCGCGTGCTGAAAAAGCAGGACCCGGCCCTGCTGAAAAAACACGATCTCTCCAGCCTGCGCGCCTTCTTCCTGGCCGGCGAGCCGCTTGATGAACCCACAGCCCGCTGGATCAGCGAAGGCCTGAACGTGCCCATCATCGACAACTACTGGCAGACTGAATCAGGCTGGCCCATCATCACGATTGCCAACGGCGTTGAAAAGAAGGCCAGCAAGTTCGGCAGCCCCGGCGTGCCCATGTACGGCTACAAAGTCAAGATCCTGCATGAGTCCACCGGCGAAGAGCTGACCCAGCCCAACGAGAAGGGTGTGGTCGTCATCGAAGGCCCGACGCCGCCGGGCTTCATGCAAACCATCTGGAAGGACGACGCGCGCTTCGTCAACACCTACTGGAAGAGCGTGCCCGGCAAGCAGGTCTACAGCACTTTCGACTGGGGCATACGCGACGAAGACGGTTACTACTTCATCCTGGGCCGCACCGACGACGTCATCAATGTCGCAGGCCACCGCCTGGGCACGCGCGAGATTGAAGAAAGCATTTCAGGCCATGCCGGCGTCGCCGAGGTGGCGGTGATCGGCGTGGCCGATCAGCTCAAGGGCCAGGTGGCGATGGCTTTTGCTGTGCCCAAGGATTCGAGTGTGCTGGCTGACAAGGCTGCAGCAATGAAGCTTGAAGGCGAAGTCATGAAGCGCGTGGACGGTGATCTGGGGGCTGTCGCCCGCCCGTCGCGCGTGCACTTCGTGTCGGCGTTGCCCAAAACACGCAGCGGCAAGATGCTGAGGCGTGCGATTCAGGCTGTGTGCGAGGGCCGGGACCCAGGAGATTTGACTACGATGGATGACCCGGCGGCGCTGCAGCAGATTCGGGATCGGGTGGCTGGGTAGGTCGCCCCCACGAAGGACCGTGCGTCACAAAATCATCGGATACGCTTATGCAGGCGCTTCACAATTTCGTATCCCGCAGGCTGAATATCGCTTCGAAGTGAAGGTCTTTGCAGCGCCCGGCCAGTTGCGACAACACGGCTTTACCCAGGGCCGAGCGCGCCCTGGGATGCGTGATAAGTATGCGAATCCCCCGATCGGCTCTTGCTTGAGGAAAAGCTTTGCCTAGCTCTGCGCTATGCACCCATTCCGAATAGGCATTGAGTTTGCGGATGGCGCGTGGTTTGGTCAGGCCGTCTTCCAGTGGCCGGTCAATGACCAGAAGCAGCGTAATGGTGCCTGATTTGTCATCTACCTGAATGCCGTCCAGCTGGTGTATGTCGTTGACTCCCAGGCCAGCCGCAGGCGCGAATTTTGCGCAAAGAAGCAGCAGGCTGATGAAAGAAATACGCCAAAACAGAGATCGCATAAGAGGTTGGTAATTCGCAGTTTTAACTTTGGCGGAGACGTGAAGGGCGTTGCTAGTCCGGTAAGGCAAGCGCCATGCCTTCCATCATGCCTTTCGCTTCTGGTTCCGGGGACTCTGTCCAGACGCGGTTCCCGTTGGTAGCGGTGGGGCGGTTAGCGGCCTCCTGGATAAGAGCACCGACTAAACCAAAAAACTGACCAAAGCCACCACTTGGCTGTGAAAACGTCGCGAGTAGATAGAAAAAACGCCGTTCGTCTGATTGCACGCTGATCTCGGTAACGCGTTCCTGGCCCGCAGGGGTGGCGGCTGTGAGCCGCCGGGCGCCGGGCGCGACGCCGATGGCTGTATAGCTATTCGGTGGCATGGTGGCTACTTTGACGCCATCCACCAGCACGGTCACTGTCTCCATATCTCCGGAAATTCTCACCAGATACAGCAGCGCTTGCCCCGGCATGGGGTCTTGCAACTGTATTTCTTTTGGCTGCGGTGTGGCCGTAGCTGCGGGGGGATTGGCCCAGGCGCAGACGCTCGCAAGCAAAAGTATTCCTGATAGTGCGTGCCGGATCATCTTGGCCTTCAAGTTCGGGTGAATCGAGCCGTAGCGGCTGCTTGGCGTTGCTGATTCTAGAGGGCCGGGCGAACAAAAATGCCTTTGAGGGACCCGGGAGATTTTGACCACGATGGATGACCCGGCGGCGTTGCAGCAGATTCGGGGTCGGATGGTGAGATAAGGGTTTTTTCAGGGCTACGCATGCTCACTTTGTACCTGCCGCCACGGTGGCCAGCAATAGTTCTGTTGCCTGCTGGATAACCGGGCCTGCCAAGGGTTCGCGTTGCATCACGGACATAGGGCCTTCGCCGAAGTACAAGCCGTCTGACACCAGAAAGCTCAAGCGCACATTGCCCGGCTTGGGCGGACCAAGGCGTGGCTTGTCCCAGGGGCCGATGCGTGAAACGATGCGCTCAGATGCAACGAACAGGCGCTGGACCATGGGAAGGAAGCTATCAATCCCTTCAATGATGACGAGCTTTCCGGATTGATTGACGTAGCGAACTCCACCTTCCGAAAAGGCGGCCAGCACGTCAAGGCCGCCGGCGAGGGGAACTTCGATGATGACGCCGAGAAGGACTTTGGGCGGGACCGCTTTGCCGGCCTGCCTGAGCTTTGAGAAGGCCAGGTATCGTACCCGTCCTTCCTGCGAGGTGTCGCAAGCCAATGTCTGCAGTTGAGGCGCGTCGGCGGGCACCGAGAAGAGTGTGGCCTGCCAAGGTGTTTGCTTCTGCCCCGGGGATGCATTGAAAGCGGCGGCGTCGTCGCAAAACAGCAGGTTGTAGATGGCATTGGCGGCATCGCCGGCATATGGTGTGTACGGAGGATTGGCTGTCGCCGCACTGGCGGGCGCACTGCTCACGCCGACGGAGGCGAGGAATTTTTTAAACATGAATGGGCCTCTATGGTGAAGTTCGATGCTGACACTAAGACAACAAGGTTCTGTCACGAAGCATGAACTGGAGCACGGATGCGCCTACAAAAGCCAGAAAAAAAGCGCCAATCCAGATCGAGAGCGGCAAGTCACTGAAAAAGGCTATGTTGCCGGATTTGTCACTGAAGTTTTGACAGAAGAATGAAATCGTCGAGTTGTACATGCAGTGAAGCGCAATGCATGGCCATAAGGACCTGCTTCGTTCATAAAGCCAGGCAAGGACAGATCCGGCAATCAATCCCACCATGAACTGGTAAATATTCAGATGAGCGGCACCAAATAACGCCGCTGAGGCAAAAATAGCGAACTTCCTGGGATATTGCGCCAGAAAACTGCGCACGATAATGCCGCGAAAAAGCATTTCCTCCAGAACGGGAGCCAGGATGCAAACCGTGATGACAGACATGGGATCGTTTGTCATCATTCTCTGGAACATCATTTCCTGTGATCTTGACAAAGGGAATGCCGAGACCATCACTGCATCCACCGACATCATGGTCAGCACCAGTGCAGGAATCAGCATGGCGATAGGAAGCATCAACAGCATGATGGTGACGCTTGCCGAATTTCGGGACGCATGAAACAAGGCCCGGTAGCTCAGCTGCTTGTGATGCAGCACAAGGCTGAACACGCCGGCATAGCCAAGAACTGTTGCGATGCCCCAGACGCCGTTGAGTGCATCTCCGCGCAACCCGAGCATATCGGCAAGCGCCACCAATGCGACGTATTCAAACAGGAATAACGCAAGAACGATCAGCGCAGCCTGGCCCAGGGTTGGGAAGCTTGCGTACTTTTCTGTGGCCCTATTCATGCCGCCAACCTCGGCTGGCTTCCGGTCGCGAAACTGCGGGGCGATGTGGTGCGCCATCCATTTTGTGGTCCTCCCAAACTCTTGTAAGGCATGAGTTATATCAGTTGTCTCATCTTGAGAAAAAGTGTTGAGACTTTGTTTCAGCCAAGGGTTTCTACCCGGATACCCCCCGATGCCCGGTCGTAGCATGAGTCCCGCAAGGCCTTCGGGTAGTAGCTGACTTTTGGGGGCCTGCCCGATCCTGTGATGACAGCGATTCAACAAAGGGGACCCCACATGACAACAAAACTCAACGTGAACGGCAAGGCCGTTTCCGTCAACGCTGAACCTGACACGCCCCTCTTGTGGGTGATACGCGATGAGCTGGGCATGACCGGCACCAAGTTCGGCTGCGGCGCGGCACTATGCGGCGCATGCACCGTGCACCTCAACGGCAAGCCGGTGCGGTCGTGTCAGACACCGCTGTCTGCAGCTGCCGGCCAGAAAGTGGCCACGATTGAAAGCCTTTCACGCAACAACACACATCCGCTGCAGGTAGCGTGGATCAAGCATGATGTGCCGCAGTGCGGCTACTGCCAGTCGGGCCAGCTGATGAGCGCGGCGGCCTTGCTCACGAGCAACAAGAACCCGAGCGACGCGGATATTGACGCGGCGATGAGCGGCAACATCTGCCGCTGCGGCACCTACCCGCGCATCAAGGCGGCGATCAAGGATGCCGCTTCAACCATGCGCAAAGCCTGAGGAGAACGATCATGACTATCACTTCACTGATTTCTCCGAACCGCCGTACCTTCCTCAAGACATCGTCTGCGCTGACAGTTGCCGGCGGCGGGCTGATGCTGGGCGTCACGCTGGGTGTGCCCTCGGCCGCGCAGGCCGCAGGCACGCTCTACACGCCCAACGCCTGGGTGCACATTGCCGATGACAACACCATCACGCTGTTGTCGGCCCGCTCCGAGATGGGGCAGGGCGTGTACACCTCCATGCCGATGTTGATTGCTGAAGAGCTGAACGTGGATTTGCGCAAAATCAAGGTGGCGATTGCGCCTCCGGGCAAGGTCTACACCAACGCCTTGCTGGGCGCGCAGATCACCGGCGGCTCGACCTCAGTGCGGGACGGCTGGGAAAAGCTACGCATTGCCGGCGCGCAGGTGCGCATGATGCTGGTGTCGGCGGCGGCTGCCAAATGGAATGTCGATGCCTCCACGCTCAAGGCTGAGAACGGCATGGTGATTGGCCCCAATGGCAAGAAGGCGACCTATGGTTCGCTGGCCGAGGCAGCTTCGAAACTGCCGGTGCCGGAAAATGTGGTGTTGAAAGACCCGAAAGACTTCACCGTGATTGGCAAGCCGACCAAACGGCTGGATACACCGATGAAGGTCAATGGCACGGCGGAGTTCGGCATTGACGTGAAGCTGCCCGGCATGGTGTACGCCAGCCTGCAGCAATGCCCGGTGATCGGCGGAAAAGTCACCAGCTTTGACGCCACCAAGGCCAAAGCCATGCCCGGCGTGATCGACGTGGTGCAGATTCCCGACGGCGTGGCCGTGGTGGCCGACAGCTACTGGCATGCCTACAAGGCGCGCCAGGCACTGACAGTGCAGTGGGACGAAGGCCCGGTCGCGGCCATCAGCAACGCGAGCATGCTGGACGGCATCCGCAAGGCGGCCGACAGCGGCAAGGTGATACCCATCATTGCGCCCAAGGGCGATACGGCGGGCGCCATGAAGGGCGCGGCCAAGACCTTGAAGGCCGAGTACGTATCGCCCCTGCTGGCGCACGCCACGCTGGAACCGATGAACTTCACGGCCGACTACAAGAACGGCAAGATCCTGCTGATCGGCCCGACGCAGTTCCAGCAGGGTGCTGAAGGCAGCGTGGCGGCGGCGCTGGGCATCAAGCCCGAAGACATCACGCTGAAGACGACCTTTTTGGGCGGCGGCTTTGGCCGGCGGCTGGAGCTGGACTTCATCGTGCAGGCGGCGCAAATCTCGAAGGCCGTGGGCAAGCCCGTCAAGCTGCTGTGGAGCCGCGAGGACGACACCACGCACGACTTCTACCGGCCCATGGCGGTGAACCAGCTCTCGGCCGGGCTGGGGGCCGACGGCAAGCCAGTGGCGCTCAATTTCAAGGTGACCTCGCAGTCCATTACGCAGCGCGCCTTTGGCCTGCCCAAGGACACGCTGGACCCTTTCATGGCCGAAGCCGGCGTGATGCCTTACGACATCCCGAACACGCAGTACGACCTGGTGATCCACGACAGCGGGCTGCGCGTGGGCTACTGGCGCTCGGTGAGCCACGCGCTCAATGCCTTTGCCAATGAAAGCTTTGTCGACGAAATGGCGCTGGCAGCCGGAAAGGACCCCTATGCCTACCGGATGTCTCTGCTGGAAAAGCAGCCGCGCTTTGCCAATGTGCTGAAGATGGCAGCCGACAAGTCCGGCTGGGGCACACCGCCGCCCGCAGGGCGTAGCCGCGGCATCGCGCTGATGGAGGGTTACGACACCTACATGGCGCAAGTGGCGGAGGTGTCGGTGAAGGACAACCAGATCACGGTGCACAAGGTGACGGTGGTGGCCGACCTGGGCCGCATGGTCAACCCCGACACGGTGCAGGCGCAGATCCAGTCGAGCATCGTGTTTGGCCTGTCAGCCGCGCTGAACAACCAGATCACGCTGGACAAGGGCCGGGTGCAGCAGACCAACTTTGGCGACTACCCCGTGCTGCGCATGCATGAGTCGCCGGTGATGGACATCACCCTGGTGCCCAGCACCGAGAAGCCGGGCGGCATTGGCGAGCCGGCCACGGCGCTGGTGGCGCCCGCGGTGGCGAATGCGGTGTTTGCCGCCACCGGCAAGCGGGTGCGCACGCTGCCGCTCAATGACAACCTGGCGAAGGCTTGAGGCCGCAGGGCTTTGAGGCCGGGCCGAGGCAGAAAAAACTGCGGGCTGCTAGCATTTGACGCATGGATAACATTGACCTCGAAGTTCTGAAGACCTCATCGCAGTGGCTGGCTGCGGGCCTGCGCTGCGAGCTGGTGACTGTGCTTAAAACCTGGGGCTCCAGCCCGCGGCCTGAAGGCTCCATGCTGGCCATCTGTGAAGACGGCCGGGTGGTGGGTTCGGTGTCGGGCGGCTGCATTGAAGACGACATGATCGACCGGGCCCGCCGCGAGGGCCTCAGCCAGACGCAACCGGCCATCGTCACTTATGGCGTTTCAGCCGACGAGGCGCGCCGCTTTGGCCTGCCTTGCGGCGGCACCATTGAGCTGGCCATAGAACCTTTGTCAAAAGCCAGCCGCATTGACGAGCTGCTGCAGCGCCTGCAGGCCGGTGAGCTGGTGGCGCGCCGCCTTGATTTGCAGACGGGCGCCGTCACGCTGAGCACGGCGCAGCCCAGCCAGGGCATGCAGGTGTCTGAAGCGGCGCTGGTGACCTTGCACGGCCCGCGCTGGCGACTGCTGATCATCGGTGCCGGACAACTCTCCCGCTTTGTGGCGCAAATTGCGCAGGGCATGGATTACGCCGTGACGGTGTGCGACCCGCGTGAGGAATACCGTGACAGCTGGCAGGTAGAAGGCGTGGAGCTGGCCACCGGCATGCCCGACGACGTGGTGCAGGCCATGAAGCTGGACGCCCGCTGCGCGGTGATTGCGCTGACGCACGACCCCAAGCTGGACGACCTGGCGCTGATGGAGGCGCTGCGCTCCGACGCGTTCTACGTCGGCGCCATCGGCTCCCGGCTGAACAACCAGCGCCGCCGCGAAAGGCTGGCCGAACACTTTGACATGACGGCCGAAGAGCTAGGCAAGCTGCACGGCCCGATCGGCCTTTACATCGGCAGCAAGACGCCGCCCGAGATTGCGATTTCCATCCTGGCGGAGCTGACGGCAGTCAAGAATGGTGTGACGTCGGGACAGATGGCCAATGTCGCCGCTGCCAAGAGCCAGCTTGGTTTGCCGCCGACCGGCGAAGTCTGCGCCATCACGCAGTAGGCACGGCCGCCGCAAGTACGGCCGCAGTTTGGCGGGTCAAGCCGCAAATTCAGAAGAAAAAACGCCTGCAGGCCAATAGGGGTGTGCGCAAGCAGCTATTGTATTGATAGCAACTGATCAGGTGTCGACGGCCTGTGCGGCGCTCACGTCGAATGCCACCGGTGGCAAGCCTGCGCGTGAGCGTTCCGCCATGTGGGCCCAGGCTGCTTCCCGGTCCTTGACGCGCGCAGCCGCATCAAACAGGGGCGGGGGCGGTGTTTTGTTCCGCGCTGCGTGCAGCCTGGCCTTTAGCTGCTGCAACGCTTCTGGGTTGCGGCCTAGCCGCACAGCCTCCGCAACATAAGCCTGCGGGCTTTCCAGAATGCATTCAGGCAGGCCGGCAGCCTGCAGAATGCTTGCGCCCATGCGCGCGGCCATGCTGCTGCCGGGGCAGGTGATCGCAGGAACGCCCTGGCGCAGGGCTTCTTCCAGTCCGGGCGCGGCATTGAGGCGCAACGTGTCCAGGAACAGGTCGGCACAGCCCAGGTGGGCGGGTATCTCGGGCCAGGCGGCAAGGGCTGAAAAGATGAGCCGCTGTGCGCCCACGCCCGCAGCCTGTGCTTCGCGCACGAGGTTGGCTGCGGCCCGGCTGCAAAAAGGCAGCCACAGCACCGCGTCGGGCAGCGACCGCAGGATTTTCATCCAGCCGGCGAAGGTGGCCGCATCCAGCAGGGGCGGCAACAGGCATGAACACAGCACCAGGGTGTCCGCGGGCAACCCGGCTTTTTCGCGGGAAGGGGTCGTGGGCTCGGCATCCATGCCAAAGCTTCCCGGCCAGCAAGTTTGCGGCAGGCGGACGATGGGGCCGGCCTGGTCCTCCACCTGCGGGTGGATGAAGTGATCGGAAAGGGTGTAGTCCCATGCGCCCGGTACATGATGGCTGTAAAGGCCGGGCTCGCGCAGCTGCACGGGCGCGACTCGCATCAAGGCGATTTCCTGCCGCGTCCAGGCCGGGTTCAGGGCCTGTTCAACGTAAATATCAAGCCTGTCCAGCCGGATGCGCCCCACCGCTTCGAGGTCGGTCATGTGCCCCAGTTCATTCACACTGGCCGCATGGCGGCGCAAAACCTCCAGGTGCTCCGGCTGCGGACGTCCTGTGAAGGCGTAGACATGCATGGCAAAGCGGCTGCTGTCGTGCAGTGCGAGTTGCTGCTCGAGCGCCCGCATTTGCCGGGCGTCGGCCAGGCTTTGCACAGCGAGGCCGACGTGGATGCGGCTGTCGCTCTGCAGGCGGCGTGTGCGCGAATCGGGCTTGAACGGCGGGCAGGGTTTGAGCCGGCTTTTCACTGCGTCGAGAGTTTGCCGGCGCATCTGCTGGAGTGCGTCCTCATCCATGGCGAATACCAGACCGTGGAAAGGCGCATCGCCCCAGTCGCGGGGTTTTTGGGCGGCAAGGGATTCAGCCAGGGCTTTCTGCAGGATATCCGTGAGCTTGTGGTGATGCCGCCAATCGCCGATGGCGATATTGCGGAAGGCTTGCCGGATGTGGATTTGCAGCGCGTCGTCGGCCACGTGGTCGGCGGCCTTGCCCTGGATGGTGCCCTCCAGCGCAGCACCTTCGGCGGTTTCCAGTTTCAGCAGGAACTCACCCAGCAGGTTGCGGGTGTTGCCATCGAGGTCTTTCAGGGCCGCGTCGGCTTTTTCGAGCTCACCGGTGAAAGCCAGAAGCGCGAGGTGCCGAAGTTTCAGTTCGACGTGTTCCGGAAATTGCGCCAGGGCAAGCCGGGTAGCCTCCACGGCCTCGGCATAGCGCCGCGCGCCTGAGAGGTATTCGGCGAGGTTGGCGTGGTAAGGCGGGTGGCCGGGCTGAAGATCAAGGCACTTGCGGGCCAGGTGAATGGCCAGGTCCCACTGCGATGAACTCGCCGCCAGGATGGCGACGTTGTTCAGGGAGCGCAGGTGGTCGGGGTTGAGTTCCAGGGCCCGTGCGTAGGCCGCCTGGGCCTTTTCAAGATCGCCGCAACCCTCTGCTGCAATCGCCAGGTTGGCTGCGCCGTCGGCGTCCTGCAGCAGCGATGCTTCAACGCCCAGCAGGGTGCGGTAGGCGGCCTGCGGGCGATCCAGCACGCTGAGCAGGGTGGCACAGGCGGATGCCGAATTGACATTCGTCGGCGAGAGGGCATGCGCCTTTTCAAAAGCCGCAAGCGCCAGCTCGGGCTGGCCGGCGCTGTCCAGCTGGCTGCCTTGCGACATCCAGGCCTCGTGATCCGCCTCACCGATACCGGGGCGGGTTTTATCCATCGCAACTGTGTCGCCGTCGTGCATGCAGGAATTATGTGGCACGGTGGGTTCGGGGATTCAGGCGGGCGCGGAGATAATCGCGGCTAATGACCCAAGGCCTCACTTCCACCGACCCCGGCGCGCTGCACCTGCTAGGCCGGTTCGGCGAGTTGTACACGGGCGCGGAGCGGGAACTGCTGGACCTCGCGCGGCTTCTGGCCGGCAGGCGCGCGGTCAAGCTGTGGTCCGATGCGCCGGTGCACCCGGCGTACGCGCCCGAGGGCATTACCGCCGTGCAGCCCTTTGCGCACAAGTTTCCCAGGGACGGCACGCTGCTGATAGGCGGCGTGCATCTGCAGCCGGGAATCTGGCTGAAATACACGCGGTTTCAACGAATCATTCTTTTCCACAACATTTCACACCAGGGGCAGCTGTTTGCCATTGTCGAAGGCGTGCGGGAATACACCGGCCTCGACCCTGAGATTGTTTTTGTGTCCGACTGGCTGCGCCGCACTGCGGCATTGACCGGGCGCGTCATTCCCAGCCTGCTCGACCTCACGCCTTTTGCAGAGGTTGCCGTTGAACGTTTTGCCCGATGGCCGCATGGTGGAACCCAGCCGCGGCCCTTCACGGTCGGGCGTGCCAGCCGTGATCTGCTGGAAAAGCACAGCCCGCAGGACCTTTCGCTTTACCGCATGCTGGCCAGCTGTGGCATACGGGTTCGCATCATGGGAGGAACCTGCCTGGCGCCGGGTTTGGCCGGAACCGAGGGCATTGAGTTGCTGCCTGCGGGTGCGGAGTCCGTGCCGGATTTTTACCGTTCACTGGATGCGATGTTCTACCGCACCGGAAACTTTTTCGAGGCGTATGGACGGGTGGTGCTGGAGGCCATGGGTGCCGGTTTGCCGGTAGTGGCCCACGTGAACGGTGGCTACGCCGAAGTGATCGAGCAGGGCGTCTCGGGGTTTTTGATCCGCTCGCAGGAGCAGGCTCTCGACGCCCTGATGTCGCTCAATGATTCGGTGGATTTAAGGCTTCAGCTGGGCATGGCAGCGCAAGAGCGGGCCAGCCAGGTGCACGGCCCCGACGCAACGGAGCGCGACCTGGCGTTCTATCTCAAGTGAACGGTGACCGGCCGCCCCATCAGGGCGCGGCAAATGCTGCTGCGCCTGAATAGCGAATGTTTCCGTTGGTGCCGGTGTAAACCATGCCGGCGCGGCTTGCATTCACCCCGGTGAAGAAACCGTCCACGGTGAAAACCGGTCCACCGTTGGAGTAGCTGAACTGCCCGCCTGCAACACTGATATTGGATGCCGCAAAACCGCCAAGTGTCGTGACCACGCCCATGCTCAGCTTGGCCGTGCCGAAGTTGACGCTGAACGTTGCGGATGTCAGGGTTCCGGAGGCCACTGCCGCCTGTACGGACGTGTCGTAACCCGTGACTGGCGTCTGGCCGATCAGGTTGTAGCTGAGGGTGCCCGTTGTGGGCATCACCAGGGTAGGCTGGCCGATGATGTAGTGGAGATCATTGATGTTGGTGGTGCTCGGGTTGCGTGTGCCCGTGGTCCACGAACCCCAACCGATAAAGTCGCCCGCGTCGGTAGAGCCCGCCGAGCCTGCAAAGGCGTTGATGGTGGGGGTGAAATCCTTGCCATTGGCGCTGAGCGCGGTCAGTTTGCCGGTGTCAATGGTTGCGGAAGTGCCCGTGGCAACAGGCGAAATGGTGGAAGGTCCGAAATTGCCCTGCGAGTGGTAGGTTGCGGTTGACTTGAAATTTGTGAACGTGCCTGTGTTGACTGGCTTGACATCGGTCACAACCGCTTTATTGATGATGATGGGCTCTATTGGAGGTTCGGGCGTGGGTATGGGCGGGCGTACATTCGTTCGTTTCGGCGTGTCTGTGTTGTTGACCACCCGGACAGACTCACCTGCCGTCAGCCCGACACATCCCCCCGAATTGCAGACCTCAATCGCATCCAGCTCGGTTGTCACGCTCAGCGAGCCGTCCGGGTTGTACCCTGCATTGAAGCCAGAGCCGCGGATACCGATGGTGGCCGTCGTGGTGGTGACACGATAGTTTTCACGGTTGCGTTTGCCGATCAATCCGGTGATGGCCCGCATGCTGCCGCGCAGCAGGTCTACCAGGAAGCGGTCTTCCTTCGGGTCGGCCTTGTCCACATAGTTGGCGACCTTGAACTCTGTTCCCGGCTGCAGCGAAACGACACCGCCATCGGAGAACTTCACCTGGGCGCGGCCATCGAGGCCGGTGATGATGGCCTGGCCACTTTCGATGTCCTTGCCTTTGACCAGCGCGTCGGTCTTGCCGTCCGTGCGCCGCAAACTGACTTCGCCGGTGGTGAACTGGGCCACGCCCGCGGAAGGCGCTGCCAGGGCCTGCAGTGGGTAAATGGCGGCCAGCGCAATAACCAGGGCGGTGTGTTGGAGCTTGATGTGCGGGGTCATGGTGGTTCTCCGAGTATTCAATTAATGCGGACTGGGCGGCGCGCGGCGTTAAAAGGGGTGGCCTTGGTCACTGGGGTGGTCTCAGGACCAGGGTGGTCTGCTGGAAAACGGCCGCACCGGAAACCTGGCCCGCGTTGGGGCCCGCGCCGGTAACCGACGAGGCGCTATAAACCAATGCGGCGCGGCTGGCCTCGTTGCCGGTGAAGAAGCCAGTGACATTCGCTCCTGAGGAGTTCGTGATCTTGGCGTTGTTGATGTCGATGCTGCTGCTGACGCCATAGTCATTTCCGCCAAAGCGCGTGGTGAGGTCCACGCTGCCATAGCCTTGTCCGACGCCGAAATTGGCGACCAGCGAACCGCTGACAAGCTGACCCGCACCCAGCAGGCTGGAGAACGCAGTGCCGCCGGCGAACTGGTAGGTGCCCTGCATGTTGTCGGCCGGCATCTGGGCCGTCGGCGTCGGCCGGCCCATCACAAAGTGAACGGATTCAATCGCGCTGGGCGAGCCCCCCACGAACTTTTGCCCCGTCACCCAGCTGCCCCAGCCGACGAAGTCGGGATCGGACGGAGCACCCAGCGCGCCTTTTTCCATCGTGGTGAGGCCGGGCGTGCTGCGGAACTGGGTCAGGACGTTGCGGCTGTCGAGGCTGTCGACATCGATGGGTTTGCCGCTGAGGAAGCTGGTCAGCACAGCGGTGCCGGCCTCGGGGTAGTAGCTTTCGACCACCGGGTTGGCCGCGCTGTCGGTGAACGCAATCGCGGCGGCCAGGTCGGTGAACACCTGTTTGACGGGTGTGGTGGGGACAATGGCGGGCTTGCCATCGGACGTGGTCTGGTTGCCCGCAACGACCACCTCCTGGACGGGCGGCGGCGTCGGCACGTTGGCCCGCGTATTGGTGCGAACTGGCGCCTCGGAGCTGGTAATGACCCGCACCGACTCGCCGGCCGTCAGGCCGACGCAGCCACCGGCGTTGCAGACCTCGATGGCGTCCAGTTCCGTCGTGATGCCCAGTGATCCGTCCGGGTTGTAGCCCACGCTGAAGCCGGAACCGCGTATGCCTATGGTGGCCGTGGTGGTAGTGACCTTGTAGTTCTCGCGGTTGCGCTTACCGATCAGGCCGGTGATGGCCCGCATGCTGCCGCGCAACAGGTCGACCAGGAAACGGTCCTGCTTTGGGTCAGCCTCGTTGACATAGTTGGCGATTTTGAACTCGGTATTGGGCTGCAGTGACACCAGGCCGCCATCCGAAAACCGGACCTGGGCGCGGCCCGCGGCACTCGTCAGTATGGATTCGCCGCTTTCAAGCGGTTTACCCTTGGCCAGTGCCTCGGTTTTGCCGTTCGCGCGCAGCACGTTGACGTCGCCGGCGATGAACTGGGCCACGCCGGCTGATTCGGCGGCGAACGATTGCACGGGGAAGGCCGCCGCAATCACGACCGACAGCACGGCGTGTTTGAGAGAGCGTTCCCGGATGGTTTTCATGGGGTGTCTGGCGGGGCGTGTTCAGTCGGCACGGCAGGTTTAGAAGTCGCGGCGCACGGTCACGGAGAAAAGGCTGCGGTTGTAGTCGGAAATGGCAATGTTCGACTTGACGGAGGTCAGTGACAACTGCGGCGTCACGCGCCAGAGTTTGGCGGGCACCCAGTTGAGGCCAAGGTTCAGGTTGAGCTGCCTGTCGCTGCGGGTGACCAGGAACAGCGGATCGGTGCCGCCGTATTTGCGGTCTTCATAACTGATATTGCCAAAAAAGGCGAGGTCGTCCCTGATGGATTTCTGTGTACCCAACCGGATGCCGAACAGGTGGTGGCCCATGTGCGGAACGCCGCTGGCTTTTTCCTTCTCGGCACCCACATAAATGCCCCCGAAAACCAGCAAACCGTCGCGGAATGCATGGGCGTAGGACGTACCCAGCACGGTTCGGTCCGCATCACGAAGCGATTGACCTGGATAGCTCAACTCGCCCCATTGCAGGTAAGTGCTCCACTGGCGGAAGCCGTCGATGCGGTAGGTCCATTCGCCGACCAGGCCTTGCTGGTCGCGCGCGCGGGATCCGGCGACGGTATAGCTGCCGGCCTGCACGACACCGGTGAATTCGTGCTTTTCGTAGCGGTAGCTGGCACCGGCGTTGACATCAACCTGGCCGGTGTTGAAGTCGTTGTACTTGGCATTGATGCGCGAATTCCCGCTTGCGTTCGCGATCAACGACCAGCGCGGGTCGACGACGTAACGGGCTGACAGCCCGCCGCCCAGGGTCATGAAGGCATCTTTGGTCTCAACACCCGAAGCATTGAGGGTGAAAATTGCGCCGCCAAAAAGCGGAACCGCGACATTGGGATTGCCGGGGCCGCTGTTGACATTGGTGTCGTAGCCAACGCTGGCTTCCAGGTACGGTTTGACAGACGAACGGGCAGCTTCTTCCGTACGGTCGATGGCCTGCAGGAATTGGTCGATGGTGGCGGCGGCCTCCGCCGGGATGTTGTCTTGTTTGGCTTCCATTAACACCTTGCGTGAGCCGGCGTTGTCCCCGACGGCAAAAAGTGCCCGTCCAAGCTCCGCGCGCGCACGGGAGTTGGCCGGCTGCACCGCCAGCACGCGTTCGAGCGCGAATATGGCGCGGGTGAATTGCCCTGTGTCGTTGGCGGCGATACCCAGCACCGTGTCGAAGTCGGGGTCGCCTGCGCGTGCGGTTTCCTGGGGCTCAAGCAGATCGAAGGCTTTTTGTGCCTGGCTCTGGTCGAGCAGCGTACGCGCCTGACTGACCAGTGCATCGACTTCCGCATGCGCTGCAGCGGCCATCATGACGGCGAGAAGGATGCCGGTACTTTTGAAGATGAAGGTTTTTTTTGAAGACATAAGTATTGGGTTTTACCGGTCCCGGGTAACAACTCGTAAGTAACAAAAGTTTTATATCACGACGAGGGGTCTTTCAACGCTTTTTTACACCCCAGCCACCCCGCTCAAGTGCATGGAGGCAACACCTTTTGAGCGTTTGGCGGGTTGGTTGGTGATATTTACGTGTTCGCCTTGCGTGCCTAGGGTATTTACGGGTTTTTTGAGGCGGCTTCAGGCTTAATATCAGCAATTACTTATATTAAGAATAAATCGCTATGAACGAGATGATCCAAACCAGTGCGCAAGTCGAGAGGGGCCGTGTGTTTGAACTGGCGGCCGAGTTGTTCGCCGTGCTCGCGACGCCGATGCGCCTTCGCGTCTTGAGCGCCCTGTGCGAGCGTGAAAAGTCCGTGAACGAGTTGCTGGCGGAGATCGACACCACCCAGCCCAATCTTTCCCAGCACCTGGCCGTGCTGTACCGCACCGGTGTACTGGCCAAGCGCAAGGAAGGCACCCAGGTGATTTACCGCGTTCAGAGCGAAAAAGCCGTGGCGCTGTGCCGCAGCGTCTGCACCCAGATCGCCATTGAGCTGGATGAGCCGGGCGGATTGTCGCCGGCCGAAAGCTTGTCGCCGCGATCCGCCTCCCACGACGCCTGAACCGAAAGAACGCCTTTTATGCTGAGCCGTTTCATACAGCGCGCACCGGAGAATTTCCTCTCAGGAGCGCAAATAGCGGACGTGCGCGCCGGGCGCCGCGGTTTTCTGGCCGGGGCGTTTGCGGCTGCGTCAGCCGGGGTGGCGGCGGTGGGCCAGGCACGGGCAGCGACTCCGGAAGGCGATACCAATATCCTGAACCTTCCCGCCCACAGCAAGGGACTGGGCCAGCCCGTGGCGGCCCGTGGTTACGGCCTGCCCAGCGAATGGGAAAAAAACCTGCAGCGCCGCGAAAGCCCGGGCCTTACCCGCATCGGCCAGGCCAGCGTGAGCTTTTGCCCTTTGCAGGGTCTCTTCGGCATCATCACGCCCAGCGGCCTGCACTTTGAGCGCCACCACCAGGGCTGGTGGGACATCGACCCGTCGAAACACCGGCTGATGGTCAATGGCTCCGATGACGCCATGCTCAAACGCCCCATGGTCTTCAGCATGGATGAGCTGATGCGCCTGCCGAACGTCAGCCGCATGCACTTCATCGAATGCGGCGCCAACACCGGCATGGAGTGGGGCAACTCGGCGGTGCCAACAGTGCAGTACACCCACGGCATGCTGAGCTGCAGCGAATTCACCGGCGTGCCCTTGCGCACCCTGCTGGAGCTGTGCGGCGCCGACCTCAAGCGCGCCAAATTCATCCTGGCCGAGGGGGCCGACGGCTCGGGCATGACCCGCACCATCCCCATGAGTCTGGTGATGAGCGGCGAAGTGCTGGTGGCCTATGGGCAGAACGGTGAAATGCTGCGTCCTGAGAACGGCTATCCGTTGCGGCTCATCGTGCCGGGCGTGCAGGGCGTGAGCTGGATCAAATACCTGCGGCGCATCGAGGTGGGCGACATGCCTTATGGCGCCAAGGATGAGACGATCCATTACGTTGACTTGCAGCCCAGCGGCCTGCACCGGCAATACACCAGCATCCAGGAAGTCAAAAGCGTGGTGACCTCGCCCAGCGGCGGGCAGGTGCTGCTGCAAAAGGGCTTTCACAACGTCACAGGCCTGGCCTGGAGCGGCCGGGGCAAGATCAAACGTGTGGACGTTTCCGTGGACGGTGGGCGCAACTGGGCGCCGGCGCGCCTGGAGGGGCCGGTGCTGGCCAAATGCCTCACGCGTTTTAATGCCGATTTTGTATGGGACGGCAAACCCGCCATTTTCCAGAGCCGCGCTGTTGACGAGACCGGCCAGATCCAGCCGACGTACAACGAACTGCGCAAAGTGCGAGCGTCCCGCAGCATTTATCACAACAACGCCATCCAGTCGTGGTCGCTGGAAGAAAACGGCGAGGTGAAAAATGTCCAGATCTAAGGCTTTGTCCGTTTCTCATGGCGTTCGCGTTGCGATGGGCTCACTGCTGCTGGCGGGTGTCACCCAATGGGCTGCGGCTGCTGACAAACCGGCGGTTCTCTCCGGCATCGGGCGCACGGCGACACCAGCGGAAGTCAAGGCCTGGGACATCGATGTGCGGCCCGACTTCAAGGGCCTGCCCAAAGGGCAGGGCTCCGTGCGGCAAGGTGAAGTGATCTGGGAGGCGCAATGCGCGTCCTGCCACGGCAGTTTTGCCGAGTCGTCCGAAGTGTTCACGCCGATTGCCGGCGGCATCACGGCCGACGACATCAAGAATGGCCGTGTGGACGGCTTGATGCCTGGCTCCAACCAGCCGAACCGCACCACGTTGATGAAAGTCTCCACGCTGTCGACGCTCTGGGACTACATTAACCGCGCCATGCCCTGGAACGCCCCGAAAACATTGACGGCCGACGAGGTTTATGCCGTCACTGCCTACATCCTGAACCTGGGCAATATCCTGCCCGACAACTTCACCTTGTCGGACGCGAACATCCGCGACGTACAGGCCCGTTTGCCGAACCGCAACGGCATGACGACGTCGCACGCGATGTGGCCGGGCAAGGAGCTGGGCGGCACGGCGCGCCCCGATGTCCAGGGCTCGGCCTGCATGAAAAATTGCGCCGGCGAGGTGGTGGTCAAAAGCTTTTTGCCTGACTACGCGCGCAACGCCCATGGCAACCTGGCCGAGCAGTCGCGGATGGTGGGCGCCAGCCGGGGTGTGGACACCACCCGGCCGCCAATGGCCGCAATAGTTGAATCAAATACGGCCCTAAACCAGACAGGACGTGCGCAAGCAGCTCCTGAAAAGATAGCAAACTCCACGCCGGTTGCTGCTGTGCAGCCGCCAGCTGTCGTTAAAACCGCCGCGCCCGGCGTTGCGTCCGTCATGCCGTTGCTGCAAAAAAATACCTGCACCGCCTGCCATGGCATGGACAGCAAGCTGGTGGGGCCATCCTTCAAGGATATAGCCAACAAATATAAAGACCGCGCCGATGCGACGGTTTACCTCTCGGGCAAAATCAAGGCCGGAGGGCAGGGTGTCTGGGGGGCAATCCCCATGCCGCCGCAGGCACTGAGTGCGGCGGAGTCGGCGCAGATTTCCCAATGGCTGGCTCAGGGCGCGTCAAAATGAGGTGCATGGAAATTGACGATGTCGAGACAGCCGGCTTCAATTTTTTTGACAGCATGCTCGGGATAAGTACCGTTCCGCGGCTTGACGTTTTTGTGTCCAATCGTTGTTAGTTTTTCAGACATTCAAGTTATATAAAAAAGGAGTTCACCATGGAACGTCGTGATTTTCTGGCCAGCAGTTCTGGCGCCACTGCGCTGGTGCTGGTAGCGGCCACCGGGCTGAACCCGGCCCACGCGCAAAACGCGCCAGGCTGGAACAAGGCCGCTTTTGACAGCAAGTCCCTGGCCGATGCCGCCAAGGCCATGGGCGCGACCAGCGCTCCGGTTGAAAGCAAGGACCTGCTGCTGCAGGCGCCTGAAATTGCCGAGAACGGCAATGTGGTGCGTGTCGGCGCGCAAAGCAACATTGCCAACACCACCCAAATTGCGCTCGTTGTCGAAAAGAACCCCAGCGCGCTGGCTGCCATGTTTGAGATTCCCGCCGGCACCGACGCCAACGTCTCGACCAACATCAAGATGGGCCAGTCCTCCAATGTTTACGCGCTGGCGAAGGCCGGTGACAAGTACTTTTATGCAGTGAAGGAAGTGAAGGTCACTTTGGGCGGTTGCGGCGGTTAACCGGCTACTGCGCGGCTGTGATCCGTCGTTGCGGGGCCCGTCCGGAAATCCTCACGACCCTCAAGGTCGCTCCGGTTTCCAGCCACCCGCGCCTAGGCTGACAGCCGCTCGCTACGCCGGCAACGTTGCTAAGAGAATTTAAGGATTGAAGGAGAAAAAATGTCAGAACCGATGCGAATCCGGGCGCAGGCCCAAGGCGATAAAACCACCGTGCGCGTGCTGGTGAGCCACGAAATGGAAAGCGGCCAGCGCAAGGACGCGGCCGGCAAGACCGTCCCGGCCTGGTTTATCCAGAACATCAGCGCCACCTGGAACGGCAAGACCGTGATGAGCGCGCAGTGGGGCACGGCCGTGTCCAAGAACCCTTTTGTGCAGTTCAGCTTCAAGGGCGGCAAGGCCGGCGACAAGATCGCGGTCAGCTGGGTCGACAACCACGGCGACAAGCGCACCGACGAAGCCGTCATTGCCTGAATCCCGGCCGTTTTCCCGCAGCGGCACATTGGCTGCCCCACAATGATATTTGAGGAGTCCACGATGAAGTTGAGCCTGTTTGGGCTGGCGGCCCTGGCCGCCATGGCCACCTTGTCATTGCCTGCGGCGGCGCAAAAGAGCACCGCTGAAGGTATTGCCGAATACCGCGCCATGCTGGCTGACGGCAACCCGGCCGAGCTGTACGAAGCCCGTGGCGAGGCACTCTGGAAACAGGCGCGCGGCCCCAAAAATGCCTCGCTTGAAAAATGCGACCTGGGCAAGGGCCCGGGCGTGGTGAAAGGTGCTTTCGTCGAGCTGCCGCGTTTCTTTGCCGATACCCAGCGGGTGCAGGACATGGAGTCGCGCCTGCTGACCTGCATGGAGCAGCTGCAGGGTTTTAATGCCGCCGAGATCGCCAAAACCCCTTTCGGCGTGGGTGAGCAGAAATCCATCGAGTCGCTGGTGGCCTATATCTCGGGTGAATCGCGCGACATGACCTTCAAGGTGCCGCAGTCGCACGCCAAGGAAAAGCTGATGTACGAAGTCGGTAAAAAAGTGTTTTACCTGCGCGGTGGGCCCTACGACTTTTCCTGCGCATCGTGTCATGGCGAGGACAACAAGCGTGTCCGCCTGCAGGATTTGCCCAACCTCACCAAACAGCCCGGCGCCGGCAACGGTTTCGGCGCCTGGCCGGCCTACCGTGTCTCCAGCGGTGACCTGTGGAGCATGCAGCGCCGCCTGAATGACTGCTATCGCCAGCAGCGTTTCCCTTTCCCGGGCTACGCCTCTGATGCCACCATCGCCCTGGGGGTGTACATGGGCGTCAACAGCAAGGGCGGTGCTTCCATTGCGCCGGCCCTCAAACGCTAATCAGGCAGGAGAGAACTGATGAACACGATTTACACCAAAGCCGCACTGTCCACCGCCTGTCTGGCATCGACGGCCTTTTTCCTGTCCAGCTGCGCCATTGCGCCCACGGCGCAGGAGGTAGACGAAGCCACCCAGCAGGTGCTGAAAAGTTCCTTCCGTGAGCAGGGCATCGCGAAGATGGACCGCCTGACGCTGGACGCTTCCAACCAGGCCTGCTCGGAAGCCGCCGGCAAGCCGCTGGAGGAAAAAGCAGCCAAAGCCATTGAAGAAGCCAACCTCAAAACCGTGAAACTGCCTTCCGATGGCAAGTACCTCGGCAGCTGGAGCGAAGGCGAAAAAATTGCGCAGAACGGCCGCGGCCTGACCTGGAGCGACAAGCCCGGCGAAGCCAATGGCGGCAGCTGCTACAACTGCCACCAGATCAGCAAGGCTGAACTGTCTTTCGGCTCCATCGGCCCCAGCCTTTACAACTACGGCAAGCTGCGCGGCGTAAGCAATCCGGCGTCGCCCGAGAGCAAACCCATCGTGGAGTACACCTGGGGCAAGCTGTGGAACGCCAAGGCCTACAACGCGTGTTCCGACATGCCGAGGTTTGGCCATGCTGCCATCCTGAACGAGCAGCAGATCCGTGACGTGATGGCGCTGCTGCTGGATCCGAACTCGCCCATCAACAAATAATCTGAGTTCTTTATGCCGCCAGGCCAATAGTGGCGGGCGCAAGAAGCTCCTGAATTGATAGCAACTTGATACTTTGCCTGGGTAGCCGGGCAGGATGACCAACGCCATGAACCTGTCCCGCCGAGAGTTTGCAAGTGTCATGGCTGCTGCGCTGGCTGCCGGTTTTCCTTTGCGTGAGGCCGGCGCCGTCCAGGCCGCCAGCTTGTACGAACTGCCCCGTACTGGCAATGTGCACTTGCTGCACATGACCGATTGCCATGCCCAGCTGCTGCCGATCTACTTTCGAGAACCTTCCGTCAACCTGGGCGTGGGTGCGATGCGCGGGCAGGCGCCGCACCTGGTGGGCGAACATTTGCTGAAGGCTGCCAGCCTGAAGTCGGGTACGCCCGAGGCGCATGCGTTGACCTTCCTGAACTTCGAGCGGGCCGCGGGCCAGTACGGCAAGGTGGGCGGTTTCGCACACCTTGCGACGCTGGTGAAGCAGCTGAAGGCTGGCCGCCCCGGCGCCTTGCTGCTGGATGGCGGCGATACCTGGCAGGGTAGCGCTACGGCGCTCTGGACGCAGGGCCAGGACATGGTGGATGCAGCCAGGCTGTTGGGCGTGGATGTGATGACGGGCCATTGGGACTTCACCTATGGCGAAGAGCGCATCAAAAAAATCGTCGAGCAGGACTTTGCCGGCAAGGTCGACTTTATTGCGCAAAACGTCAAAACCAGCGACTTTGGCGACCCGGTGTTCAAGCCCTACGTCATCAAGGAAATGAATGGCGTGCCCGTCGCCATCGTCGGCCAGGCTTTTCCCTACACGCCGATTGCCAACCCTGGCTGGCTCACGCCGAACTGGACTTTCGGAATTCGCGAAAGCGAAATGCAGGAAACCGTGAACGAGGCACGCGCCAAGGGTGCGCAGGCCGTGGTGCTGCTCAGCCACAATGGCATGGATGTGGACCTGAAGATGGCCTCGCGCGTCACGGGAATCGACGCCATTCTGGGCGGCCACACCCACGACGGCGTGCCGGTGCCTGTCATCGTCAAAAACCCGGGCGGGCAGACCATCGTGACCAACGCCGGCAGCAACGGCAAGTTTTTGGGTGTGCTGGACCTCGACGTCAAGGACGGCAAGGTGGCCGGTTTCAACTACCGGCTACTGCCGGTGTTCGCCAATCTGTTGCCGGCCGATGCGGCCATGAATGCGCTGATCGACAAGGTGAGGGCGCCTTACACCGCCAAACTGGGTGAAAAACTGGCGGTGACGGAAGGCACGCTGTACCGCCGCGGCAACTTCAACGGCAGCTTTGACCAGCTGATCCTGGACGCCCTGATGAATGTGCGTGGCGCCGAGATCGCCTTTTCGCCCGGATTCCGCTGGGGAACTTCGCTGCTGCCCGGCCAGGCCATCACGCGCGAGCACGTGATGGACCAGACCGCGATCACTTATCCCTGGACCACGCTGACGGACATGCGCGGCGACATGATCAAGACCATCCTGGAGGACGTGGGCGACAACCTGTTCAACCCCGACCCGTATTACCAGCAGGGCGGCGACATGGTGCGTGTGGGCGGTTTGACCTACACCTGCGAGCCCGGCGCCAAAATGGGTGAACGCATCCAGGACATGCGTCTGGGCGGCAAGCCCATCGAAGCCGGCAAGACCTACAAGGTGGCTGGCTGGGCGCCGGTGGCGGAGGCTAGCAAAAATGCCGGCCCTCCGGTCTGGGAGGTGGTGGAAAGCTACCTGAAGGCCAAAAAGGTCATTCAACCTGTCAAACCCAACACTCCGCGGCTTGTGGGTGTGACCGGAAATCCGGGCCTTGCCGTCTGACTTTCAGCCCCCAAATACAGCAGTAACTTCAACGCATGTGAGAGCATGTAAGAGGTATGTGAGAGCGTTGGGGGTGCGCAGAAACCATGGCCTTTTCAGGTATGGTCATGAGCACCGTCTTTCCGCTGTCACAGTTCGGTGGCACAATCTGGGTTGTTTCTGAAGGCCCTTCCTGCCACAGTCGCATCCGCTAATCGGTCCAGCCGTGTTGCGGAAGGTTAATTAACAAGCTTTAACCAGCTAATGTTTCCCAAAGGGAAACGGAGGTCAGCGGATATGAGTTCCAACCCGGCAGCGTCGTCTGTCTATTCTGCCTATCAAGGCAACACTTATCTCTTCGGCGGCAACGCGCCCTATGTCGAAGAGATGTACGAAAACTACCTTGCCAACCCCGGCAGCGTGCCCGACAACTGGCGCGAGTATTTCGACGCACTCCAGCACGTTCCCGCCGTAGACGGCAGCAATGCCAAGGACGTTCCACACCTGCCGGTCGTCAACGCCTTTGCCGAGCGCGCCAAGCAGGGCCAGACCAAAGTTGTGGTCGCCAGCGGCGCCGACTCCGAAATGGGCCGCAAGCGCACGGCCGTCCAGCAGTTGATCGCCGCCTACCGCAACGTCGGCGCACGCTGGGCCGACCTGGACCCGCTCAAGCGTGCCGAACGCGACAAAATTCCCGAACTCGAGCCGTCTTTCTACGGTTTCAGCGACGCCGACCAGGAAACCGTGTTCAACACCAGCAACACGTTCTTCGGCAAAGACACCATGAGCCTGCGCGAGCTCATGAACGCGCTGCGCGAAACCTACTGCGGCACGATTGGCGCCGAGTACATGTACGCGACCGACCAGAACCACAAGCGCTGGTGGCAGCAAAAGCTCGAATCGATTCGCAGCAAACCCAATTTCACCAAGGAAAAGAAGCTCCACATCCTGGACCGGCTGACTGCAGCCGAAGGCCTGGAGCGTTTCCTGCACACCAAGTACGTCGGCCAGAAGCGCTTCTCGCTCGAAGGCGGCGAGAGCTTCATCGCCTGCATGGACGAGCTGATCCAGCAGGGCGGTATCAAGGGCGTGCAGGAAATAGTGATCGGCATGGCCCACCGCGGCCGCCTGAATGTGCTGGTCAATTCCCTGGGCAAAGTCCCCGCCGACCTGTTCGCCGAATTCGACCACACCGCACCTGAAGACCTGCCCAGCGGCGACGTCAAGTACCACCAGGGCTTCAGCTCCGACGTGACCACCCCTGGCGGCCCGGTCCACCTGACTTTGGCTTTCAATCCCTCTCACCTGGAAATCGTCAACCCCGTGGTTGAAGGCTCGGTGCGCGCCCGCATGGATCGCCGTGCCGACCCCAAAGGCCTGCAGGTGCTGCCGGTGCTGGTGCACGGTGATGCCGCTTTTGCAGGGCAGGGCGTTGTGATGGAAACGCTGGCGCTGGCCGAAACCCGTGGCTATTTCACCGGCGGCACGGTGCACATCGTGATCAACAACCAGATCGGTTTCACCACCAGCGACCCGCGCGACAGTCGCTCGACGCTGTACTGCTCCGACGTCGTCAAGATGATTGAAGCGCCGGTGCTGCACGTCAATGGCGATGACCCGGAAGCCGTGGTGCTGGCTACCCAGCTGGCCCTCGAGTTCCGCATGGAGTTCCAGAAGGATGTCGTGGTCGACATCATCTGCTTCCGCAAGCTGGGCCACAACGAGCAGGACACGCCAGCGCTGACCCAGCCGCTGATGTACAAGAAAATTGCACAGCACCCCGGCACCCGCCGCCTGTACGCCGACAAACTGACGGCGCAGGGCATGGGCGACACCCTGGGCGACGACATGGTCAAGGCCACGCGCGCCGCGCTGGATGCCGGCAAGAGCACGTTTGATCCGGTTCTCACCAACTTCAAGAGCAAGTATGCGGTTGACTGGGTGCCTTACCTGGGCAAGAAGTGGACCGATGCCGGCGACACCGCCATCCCGATGGCCGAGTGGAAGCGCCTTGCCGACAAGATCACGGCCATCCCCGCGACCGTGACGCCGCATCAGCTGGTCAAGAAGGTGTATGACGACCGCGCAGCCATGGGCCGCGGCGACGTCCCTGTGGACTGGGGCATGGGCGAGCACATGGCGTTTGCCTCACTGGTGGCAAGTGGCTACCCGGTGCGCCTGTCGGGCGAAGATTGCGGACGCGGCACGTTCACGCACCGCCATGCCGTCATTCACGACCAGAATCGCGAAAAGTTCGACACCGGTACCTATGTGCCGCTGCAGAACGTGGCCGACAACCAGGCTCCGTTCGTTGTCATCGACTCCATCCTGTCTGAAGAGGCGGTGCTGGCGTTTGAATACGGCTATGCATCGAACGACCCGAACACGCTGGTGATCTGGGAAGCCCAGTTCGGCGACTTCGCCAACGGCGCGCAGGTCGTGATCGACCAGTTCATCGCCTCGGGCGAAGTCAAGTGGGGCCGCGTCAATGGCATCACCCTGATGCTGCCGCACGGCTATGAAGGCCAGGGCCCGGAGCACAGCTCGGCACGCCTGGAGCGTTTCATGCAGCTGTCGGCGGATACCAACATGCAGGTGGTGCAACCGACGACCGCCAGCCAGATCTTCCACGTGCTGCGCCGCCAGATGGTGCGCAACCTGCGCAAGCCGCTGGTCATCATGACGCCCAAGTCGCTGCTGCGTAACAAGGACGCCACCTCGCCGCTGTCCGAATTCACCAAGGGTGGGTTCCAGACCATCATCCCCGAGACCAAGGATGACATCAACAAGAAGGCAGACAAGGTCAAGCGCATCATCGCGTGCTCGGGCAAGGTGTATTACGACCTGGCCAAGAAGCGTGAAGAAAAGGGCATTGACGATACGGCCATTATTCGTGTTGAGCAGCTTTATCCGTTCCCGCACAAGGCTTTTGCGGCCGAGCTGAAAAAGTACCCGAACGCCACCGACATCGTGTGGTGCCAGGACGAGCCACAAAATCAGGGTGCCTGGTTCTTTGTGCAGCACTACATCCACGAGAACATGTTCGAAGGTCAAAAACTGGGCTATTCCGGCCGTGCTGCTTCGGCATCACCGGCTGTGGGTTATTCGCACCTGCACCAGGAGCAGCAAAAGGCGCTGGTGGACGGCGCGTTTGCCAAGCTCAAGGGCTTTGTGCTGACCAAGTAAGGTCGCCCCTTCCCGAACCAAGAACACGAATACAAGAACGAACCCGAAAGAATCAACATGGCTATCGTAGAAGTCAAAGTCCCCCAGTTGTCCGAGTCCGTGGCCGAGGCCACCATGCTGCAGTGGAAGAAAAAAGTCGGTGATGCAATCGCGGTGGATGAAATCCTGATTGAGATCGAAACCGACAAGGTGGTGCTGGAAGTGCCAGCGCCTTCCGCCGGCGTGCTGACCGAGCTGGTCGTCGCGGACGGCGGCACGGTGGTGTCAGATCAGGTGATTGCCCGGATCGACACCGAAGGCAAAGCGGGTGCCGCTGCTCCGGCGGCGGCCGCTGCAGCACCTGCCGCTGCTGTTGTCTCCGCGCCTGCACCCGCAGCCGGTGGCTCCATGGCTGGCGTTCCCATGCCGGCTGCAGCCAAGCTGATGGCCGACAACAACCTTGCCGCTGGTTCGGTGCCTGGAACCGGCAAGGATGGCCGCGTTACCAAGGGCGACGTCCTCGGTGCGGCTGCTGGCGGTGCCAAGCCGGCCGCTGCTGTTGCCATTCCCACAGGCGTGCCTACTGCGGCCTTGCCGCAGGTTGCTGCTTCCGCCAAACCTTCCGATCTGGGTGACCGTCCCGAGCAGCGCGTGCCCATGAGCCGCCTGCGCGCGCGTATCGCCGAGCGCCTGCTGCAATCGCAGGCCACCAACGCCATCCTGACCACGTTCAATGAAGTGAACATGGCGCCGGTGATGGAAATGCGCAAGCGCTTCCAGGAGAAGTTTGAAAAAGAACACGGTGTGAAGATCGGCTTCATGAGCTTCTTCGTCAAGGCCGCTGTGCATGCGTTGAAGAAGTACCCCGTGCTCAACGCATCGGTTGACGGCAATGACATCGTTTACCACGGCTACTTCGACATCGGCATCGCCGTCGGTTCCCCGCGCGGCCTGGTGGTGCCCATTCTGCGCAATGCAGACCAGATGAGCTTTGCCGACATCGAGAAGAAGATTGCCGAATACGGTGCCAAGGCACGCGACGGCAAGCTGGGCATTGAAGAAATGTCCGGCGGTACTTTCTCGATCTCCAATGGCGGTGTTTTCGGCTCCATGTTGTCCACGCCCATCATCAACCCGCCGCAGTCGGCGATCCTGGGCGTGCATGCGACCAAGGACCGTGCCGTGGTCGAAAACGGCCAGATCGTGGTCCGTCCGATGAACTACCTGGCAATGAGCTATGACCACCGCATCGTCGACGGTCGTGAAGCTGTGCTGGGCCTGGTGGCGATGAAAGAAGCGCTGGAAGATCCTGCACGCCTGTTGTTCGACATCTAAGGCTGTCGATGCGCCGCCTCGTCGCCTGCCTGGCCTGCACGTTGAGCGTGGGCCTGGCTGCGGCTGCTGCGCCGGCTGGCGACAACTGGAGCGGTTATTACGGGCTGCAATGGGTCAGTGTTTCGCAGGCGGAGTCCCGGCTGGTATTGGCGAAGGCGCCGGATGCTGACCCGGGGAAGCTGGTTGAAACATACCAGTCGGACCTGGCGCGATGGACCATTGCCGATGTGCGGACCCCTGCGGAAACCGTATTCCTGCGCCGCTTTCTCGCGGAGGAGTACGAGGGCTTTGGCTGGGCCGCGCTGCATGCCGCCGGCGGGATTGAATGCCTCGATGCCAGACATTTGTTTGTCTGCAAGACCACGCCCGGAACGACCGTGAAAATTGGCCGCGATGGTCCCCAGCAGGAAAGCCTGCAGGCGCGCACCGGTGTATTTGGAATCGTCCTCCATGCGGGGGCGTTTGAACTCAAGAAGGAATAAAGAAATATGTCTAAACAATTCGACGTCATCGTCATCGGTGGCGGCCCCGGCGGTTACATTGCCGCGATTCGCGCCGCCCAACTGGGTTTCAACGTCGCCTGTATCGACGAATGGAAGAACGCCAAAGGTGGCCCGGCCCTGGGTGGCACCTGCACCAACGTGGGCTGCATTCCGTCCAAGGCGCTGCTGCAATCGTCCGAACATTTCGACCACGCCAGCCACCACTTTGCCGATCATGGCATCGAGGTCAAAGGCCTCGGCCTGGATATCACGAAGATGCTTGCCCGCAAGGACACGGTCGTCAAGCAGAACAACGACGGCATCGTCTACCTGTTCAAGAAGAACAAGGTCACCTTTTTTCACGGCCGCGGCTCCTTTGTCGCTGCAAAAGACGGCCTCTATGACGTCAAGGTCGCCGGTGCCGCTGAGGAAACCATCTCCGGCAAGCACATCATCGTGGCCACGGGTTCCAACGCCCGCGCTCTCCCGGGGGCACCATTTGACGAGGAAAACATCCTGTCGAATGACGGCGCACTGCGCATCGGCGCCGTGCCCAAGAAGCTGGGCCTGATCGGCTCCGGCGTGATCGGCCTGGAAATGGGCTCGGTCTGGCGCCGCCTGGGTGCAGACGTGACGGTACTGGAAGGCCTGCCGACGTTCCTGGGCGCAGTCGATCAGCAGATCGCCAAGGAAGCAAAGAAAGCATTCGACAAGCAGGGTCTGAAAATCGCGCTCGGCGTGAAGGTCGGCGAGATCAAGAGCGGCAAGAAAGGTGTGAGTGTTGCCTATACCGATGCCAAGGGCGAAGCCCAGACCCTGGAAGTGGACAAGCTCATCATCTCCATTGGCCGGGTAGCCAACACCCAGGGCCTGAACCCTGAAGCCGTTGGCCTGAAGCTCGACGAGCGCGGCGCCGTGGTGGTGGATGAGGAATGCAAAACCAGCCTGCCCAATGTCTGGGCTATCGGCGACGTGGTACGCGGCCCCATGCTGGCGCACAAGGCCGAGGAAGAGGGCGTTGCGGTTGCCGAGCGCATTGCTGGGCAGCATGGTCACGTCAACTTCAACACGATTCCCTGGGTGATCTACACCAACCCTGAAATCGCCTGGGTGGGCCAGACCGAAGAGCAGCTCAAGGCTGCCGGCCGGGCATACAAGGCAGGGACTTTCCCGTTCATGGCCAATGGCCGCGCACGCGCGCTGGGTGACACGACTGGCATGGTGAAGATGCTGGCCGATGCCGCGACGGATGAAATTCTCGGCGTGCACATCGTCGGTCCGATGGCCAGCGAACTGATCGCCGAATGTGTGGTGGCCATGGAATTCCGGGCCAGCAGTGAAGACATTGCCCGCATCTGCCATGCCCATCCGTCCCTGAGCGAAGCGACCAAGGAAGCCGCGCTGGCAGTCGACAAGCGCACCTTGAACTTCTGAGCATGCAGGCAAGAAGTCGGTGAATCAACCGGTGCGCTCGGCGTACGACGCCGAACTTGCGGCGCGGGGCTATCAAAGCGATCCTGCCCAGTTGCGGGCAGTCGAAGCGCTTGAGCGTTGCGCCTCTGAGTGGGCGGCGTTCAAGGAGCAGCGCTCCAATGCCATCAAGAAGCTGATAAACCGGCCTGATATCCCTCGTGGCGTGTACATGCACGGAGGCGTTGGCAGGGGAAAAAGTTTCTTGATGGACTGCTTTTTCGGGGCTGTCCCGCTCAGGCGCAAGGTACGGCTGCACTTTCACGAGTTCATGCGCGAGGTGCACCGGGAGTTGCAGGACCTTCAGGGTACGGCGAATCCGCTGGATGAGCTGGGCCGGCGCATTGCGAAGCGATACCGGCTCATCTGCTTTGACGAGTTTCATGTGGCGGACATCACCGACGCAATGATTCTTCATCGTCTGTTGTCGGCGCTGTTTGACAATGGAGTCGGCTTTGTCACAACTTCCAACTTTCAGCCGGACGAGCTGTATCCGAATGGCATGCATCGCGACCGTGTTCTCCCGGCCATTGAACTCCTGAAGGCCAAGCTGGAGGTCATCAGTGTTGACAACGGGACGGACTACCGCGGGCGCACGTTAGCCCAGGCGAAGCTCTATCACACCCCGCTAGGCCTTCAGGCCGATGCTGAAATGACTGAAACTTTTAATGCGCTGGCAGAGTCTCAGGATGAGAACCCGGTATTGCAGATTGAGTCCAGGCAAATCCAGGCCAGGCGCAAGGCGGGGGGAGTCGTCTGGTTTGACTTCAAGACGCTGTGCGGTGGTCCGCGTTCGCAAAACGATTACCTGGAAATAGCCACGCAGTTTCATACCGTGCTGCTAAGCGATGTACCGCATATGCCGGTGCGTATGGCGTCGGAGGCACGGCGGTTTACCTGGCTGGTGGATGTGCTGTATGACCGCCGGGTCAAGTTGATCATGTCGGCAGAAGTCGCTCCTGAGGCGTTGTACACCGAGGGGCCGCTGGTACACGAATTCCCCCGTACGGTTTCCCGGCTCAACGAAATGCAGTCAAAGGAATTCCTGGCGCTTGAACGCAGAAACGTGGATACAACACTCACATGAAGCATCTGGTTACCGCCTGTTTTCTCATCGCTTTAAGCGTGCTCGCGAATGCGCAGTCCACGGTCGAGACGGCTGCACCCGCTGACCAGATGCGAAGCATTGATGCCGAGCGGACGAGAATCAGCGCCGAACGCAACAGGCTGGAAGCGGGATTTTTGGCTGAGGATGCAGCCTGCTACGACCGGTTTGCCGTCAACAGCTGCCTGGGAAAAGTCAATGACCGGCGGCGCGAAGCCATGGCAGACCTTCGCCGGCAAGAGCTGTCGCTCAATGACGAGGAACGCCGCATCAAGGGTGCGGAGCAGATCCGTAAAACGGAAGAAAAATCGTCACCGGAGAAACAGCAGGAAGCCGCGGATCGTCGGGCGAAGGCTCTGGAAGACTCCCAGTCTCGTCTTGAGCGGGAAAAAAAGAAAACCGAAGACCGTGCGGCGGCCAAGGCAGGTGAGCAAGGTAGTAGTGACGCGAACGCTGCCAGATTAAAAAGCGGTCAGGAAAAATCCCAGTCCAGAAGCGAAAAGCAGGCTGTTGCAGCGGAAGAGGCTAAAAAATTCAACGACCGCCAAAAGGAGGCGCTGGAGCGCAAAGCCCAGCATGAAAGAGATCGTCTGAAGCAGACCAAGCCGCCAGCGAAGTCCTTACCCTTACCCGACTAAGCGGGCCGGTGGCTCAGCGGCCAAAGGCTCGAGTTTGACAATCACCAGCGAGAGATTGTCACCGCCGCCTCGCGCGCGGGAACGTGCTTTCTGAATCAGGAATTCAGTGGCTTCACGGGGTGACAGCATGGACAGGGCTGAGCCCATTTCACTGGTGCTGAAATAGTGCCAGACCCCATCGCTGCAAGCCAGCAGGACGTCTTCAGGCCGGAGTTGCGGGATGAAATGGTGGGTAATAGGTGGCGCATCTTCCGTACCCAGGCAACCCATCAGGATGTTTGACTGCGGATGAACATTGGCTTCTTCCTCAGTAATCTCGCCTTTGTCCACCAGAGTCTGCACATACGAATGGTCCACCGTCCTGTGTACCAGCTTGCTGCCCTGGTAATGGTAGATCCTGGAGTCTCCGGTATGTACCCAGTGACAGTCCCCACCCGGGTTGATCAGAAATGCCGCCAGCGTGCTGTGCGGTTCCTGCTCAGCCGAGATCGCAGTCAATTTGATGACGATATGGGCCTCTTCAATGACCTGCTTGAGCATCGCAGGCGCATCGTCCGTTTCCGGGGCATAACGTTCAAAAAGCTGCTTGGCCGTCAACATGACCTGATCGGAGGCTTTGCGCCCCCCGCTACGGCCTCCCATACCGTCCGCCACGATACCCAGCATGCAGCCGGGAATGCGTGAGTGACTGAACAGGTTGACCTGATCCTGCTGGTAGTCCCGATCGCCTTTATGGATACCGGTGGACGCTGTGATTCGATAACCTTTGGACATTGTGTGGTCGTTCAAGCGCGAGCTCGATTTATGGTCGCAATCGACGTATTATCAAGCGAAGCAGCGTGTACGGATAAAAACCTTGGACTTAAATCTACATTCCCCGGAACGCCAGCTGATCGAACTCAAAATGGAGCACGCCGATCTCAATGCGCTGGTGGACCTGACCGCGCACGCCTTTCCCATTGACGAGTTGTTGCTCAGGCGCCTCAAAAAGCGGCGTTTGCAGCTTCGTGACCAGATTGCACAGCTTGAGCTGTCGCTGGATCCCCCAGAGCCTGCTTGATGACCCTTGCGATTGAAGTCGAAGAGGCCTTCGCGCCGGGAGGCGTCCTGTCGCGTGCCGCTGAGCATTTTGTGCCTCGCAGCGGCCAGACCGAAATGGCCCTGGCCGTGGCGCGTGCCATCGAGGGTGCATACCCCTTGGTGGTCGAGGCCAGCACCGGCGTCGGTAAAACTTTTTCCTACCTGGTCCCCGCTTTGCTGAGCGGCGAGCGTGTGTTGTTGTCGACGGCGACCAAGGCCTTGCAAGACCAGCTTTTCGGTCGTGATTTGCCGCGCCTGGTGGAGGCGCTGGGTCTTCCGGTCAGCACGGCGCTTCTCAAGGGGCGGGCCAGCTACCTGTGTCTGCACCGCATGGAAATGGCGCGTCAGGAGGCTTATTTGCCCGGCGGCGTTTCCGTGCGCGCCCTGGCCAAAATTGAAGAATGGTCCAAGCTCACGCGCACCGGCGACCTGGCCGAACTCCCGGGGCTGGACGAACGTTCGCCGATGATTCCTCTGGTGACCTCCACGCGTGAAAACTGCCTGGGCGCCACCTGTCCGCGTTTTCGGGCCTGTCATGTGAACCTGGCCCGCAGGGAGGCCATGGCTGCCGACGTGGTGGTGATCAACCACCACCTGTTCTTTGCCGATCTGGCGGTGCGCGAATCCGGCGTCGCTGAGTTGCTGCCTTCCGTGCGCATCGCCATCTTCGATGAAGCGCACCAGCTCAACGAGACCGGTGTGCAATTTCTGGGAACAAACCTGACCACGGGCCAGCTTCTTGATTTTGCAAGGGACATGCTGGCAACTGGCCTGCAGCTGGCCCGCGGGCTGGTGGACTGGCAGGAGGTGGTGTCGACCGTCGAGCACGCTGCGCGCGAGCTGCGTCTGTGTGCCGGGAAACAGTACCCAGGCACCAAACTGCGATGGGTGGGTGAGTCTCCGGAGGGGTTGAATGCGGCTGAGTGGACCAGTGCGTTGCAAGTCATTCACACGTCTTGCGAGCAGGCTTCTGCCGCCCTGGATACGGTCAGTGAAATCGCGCCTGATTTCGTTCGCCTCCATGAGCGTGCCGAGGAGCTGGCGGAACGCGCCCAGCGCTTCGTTCAGGCATGCGAGGCGGGCTGCGTGCGCTGGGCTGACGTGGGAACCCAGCTCCGGCTGGTCGAATCGCCGCTGGATATTTCGAAGGCGGTGAAAAGCAAAGTGCTGGGCGCTTCCGCCGGCTCGGCAAAGTCATGGATATTCACTTCTGCCACACTGGGAGATGACGACAAGCTCAGCTGGTTTACCAAGCCTTGCGGGCTGGAGGATGCCGAGGTCTTGCGGGTAGGAAGTCCTTTTGATTACGAGAGGCAGGCGGCGTTATATGTGCCTGGGGTGTTCCCCAAACCGGGAGACCCCGCGCACACCATGAAAGTCGCCGAAGCTGCAGCCAGATGGTCGAGACGTCTCGGGGGGCGCACTATGGTTTTGACGACCACACTGCGGGCTTTGCGCACCATTGGTGATGCACTCAGAGAGGTTTTTCTGAATTCGCCGGACATGGAGGTGCTGGTTCAGGGGGCCATGCCCAAGCGTGTGCTGATTGAACGCTTCCGAGAAGGCAATGCCAAAGGCGGCAAAGGCTGCGTGCTGGTGGCTTCGGCGTCATTTTGGGAGGGCATTGACGTGCCTGGCGACGCGCTTCAACTGGTTGTCATTGACAAGCTGCCTTTTCCTCCTCCGAACGACCCGCTGGCAGAGGCGCGCTCAAAGCTCCTCGAATCACAAGGACGCAGTGCTTTTAACGACTATTTTCTGCCCGAGGCGGCGGTGGCTCTCAAGCAGGGTGCCGGGCGTCTGATACGCCGAGAAAGTGACCAGGGGGTGTTGGTGGTGTGCGACAGCCGCCTGGCAACCATGGGTTATGGGCGGCGTTTGCTGAGAGCTCTTCCGCCGATGCGGCGGTTGGCATCCGAGGAGGAGCTGTTCGACCGGCTGGAAGCTCTTACCAGAACTTGTACCAAGGATTGTCTCCCGACTTGAATCCCTTGCTTAAGTATTCGCTTTGCGGGTAGCTCTTTTCGAGGATACGGCGGGTATCGTCACGCAATTCAACCATACCCAGCGCTTCGTAGGACTTATAAAGAATGAAGGTAGCCTCTTCCAATGCGGGTACATCGCGGTAGTCGGCGATTGCACTCTGCGCACGGTTGATTGCCGCCACGTAGGCACCCCTTGAGTAATAGTACCGCGCGACATGCACTTCGGATTGGGCCAGCGAGTTCACGATATAGCTCATCCGCAGACGGGCATCCGGCGAGTATTTTGACTCTGGAAAGCGAGTCACAAGGTCCCTGAATGACTCAAAGGATTCCTTGGCTGCTTTTTGGTCCCTTTCGGACAAGTCCTGACGGGAGATAAACCCGAAAATGCCGAGATTGTCATTGAAGTTCACCAGGCCTTTGAGGTACAGCGCATAGTCCAGGGCCGGGCTGGCCGGATGCAGTCTCATAAACCGGTCCAATGTCGCGATGGCCTGGGCTTGTTCTCCTCCCTTGTACTGGGCATAAGCTTTCTCAAGCTGCGCTTGCTGGGCGAGGGGGGTACCTGCAGCACGGCCTTCCAGTTTTTCGTACAACGGGATCGCCTTGTCATAGGCCCCGCCGCTGGCCTCATCCTTTGCTTCGGCGTAAATCTTGTTGGGGCTCCATGTGGCCGTCTTGTCGGGCGCAGGGGTGCTCGAGCATCCGGCAATCACAAAAGATAAAGCGCAAACGGCTGCAAAAAGCGGCATTGCATTGGGAACAACCGATAATTTGGTGGAAAACATTGCAATCGACCTTCTTGATGACTGATTCAGAACAAAGCAAATTGATTATATCGGGCGCTACTGCGCCTGAGGAGGTTCCCGATGAGGCGCTGGAGGAGGGCGATACGGCTGTCGAGGTGGAGTTGCGGCAGGTAGCTGTCCCGGTCGAAAGCCATGGCAGCCGTCTCGACCGCGCGTTGGCCGCCATTGTGCCCGAGTTCTCGCGCACGTATCTTCAGCAGTTGATCGACTCAGGCATGGTGAAACTCGGGGGCTCTACAGTCACCAAGACATCCACGAAGGTCAAGGCTGGTGATGAACTCGCCATTGAGTTGCGTCCAACGCCGCAAAGCCAGGCATTCAGGCCTGAAGCGATGGCACTGGACATCGTGTTCGAGGACGCTTACCTGATGGTGATCAACAAACCTGCCGGGCTGGTTGTGCATCCGGCGCCCGGCAACTGGAGCGGGACCTTGTTGAACGGCTTGCTCGCGCATGATCCGCAGGCCGTCTTCCTGCCACGCGCCGGCATTGTTCACCGCCTTGATAAAGACACCAGCGGTTTGATGGTGGTCGCCCGGCAGCGGACGGTGATGGACCAGTTGGTCGGCCTGATCGCCGCCCGCGACGTGAGCCGGGAATATGTCGCACTGGCCCACGGTGCCTGGCTGGGCGGGAAAACCCGGCAGGTAGAAGCTGCCATTGGGCGGGATCCACGCAACCGTTTGCGGATGGCCGTGGTGGACTTGGAAAAGAATGCCGGGAAGTCGGCATCCACTATGGTGTCGCTGCTTCAAAGTGCCGGTGAGCACTGCCTGGTCAAATGCAAGCTGCACACCGGTCGCACGCACCAAATCCGGGTCCATATGGCCTTCATTGGCCATCCCCTGGTATCCGACGAGTTGTACGGGGGGGCTCCTGCTCCTGGGCTTGGCCGTCAGGCGCTGCATGCGTGCCGGCTGGCATTCGAGCATCCGGTGACTGGCAAAGTGATGGAATTCCGGTCGGACCCTCCGGCCGACCTTCAGGCCGCTATTTCCGGTTTGGGCCTGATATACAATCAAATCCAGTAGTTTTCAGCTACCTGCACCATGGCATCCTGATCAGGAGATTGCGTATTGGGTGCCCTGCGCGCCAAGCGCCGAACCCACGTTTTCCCGGCCTTTTTTTCCGCTTTTTTTCGGAACGACCACAATCATGAATACGACGGATGCAAAACGCGTCCTCGAAACAGCACTTATTTGCGCGCAGCAACCATTGCCCCTGCGCGAAATGGGAGTTCTGTTTAACGGGGTATTGACTGCGGACAGCCTCAAGCTGGTGCTTGAGGAGTTGCAAAGCGATTGGTCTGGTCGTGGCGTGGAACTTGTTCACGTGGCGACGGGATGGCGCTTTCAAAGCAGGCCGCAGATGCGTGAATATCTGGACCGGCTGCACCCCGAAAAACCCCCGCGTTATAGCCGTGCCACACTGGAAACCTTGGCCATCATTGCGTATCGTCAGCCGGTGACGCGCGGTGACATGGAGGACATCCGGGGAGTCACGATCAACAGCATGATCCTCAAGCAGCTCGAAGACCGCGGGTGGGTGGAGGTGATCGGCCATCGGGAAACTGTCGGCCGGCCGGCACTTTATGCCACCACCCGGCAGTTTCTTGACGACCTTGGGGTCGAGTCGCTGGACCAGCTTCCCGTGATGGACGACAGCCCGAATCAGCTTCCGATGCTCGAGCAGATTGAGTTTGGCATCTCTGAACTTGCGGGCAAGCCGGAGGCGGACACGGATGGTACAGATGTTGAGCGGCTGGAGTCTGCTGTGCTGGAGCCCGTGTCAGGCACGGTTGAAGAGTTTGAGATTGGTGAGATCGCCGAGGCGCCAACTCTGTACACGCAATCAGAGGTCGCTGGCGACAGTGATACCGAGCCTCTTGAGAGCAATGAGACCGGTGGCGATGAGCCCACCCGAATGTAAATCATGACCCAACAAGACCCTCCTGCTTCCGAATCTGCGGACACACCTCGTGAGCCGCAGGACAAGGTGCTCATAGAGGAGCAAGCCTTGCAAGATTTGCCGGAAGCAATAGCACGCTCCGAGTCCGGCCCCGCGCAAGCCATCCGTGCTCCAGCGCCGCGGCCTTCAGCCGGCCGCAACGCCCCAGCCCCGGGTGCCATCCGGTTTGAGGATGTCGTGACGGGGCAATTCGATGCTGATGAGGAAGACGTTGCCTTGGCATTGCCCAAGCGAGTGCTCGCGCCCCAGCCCGAAACCCCCAAGTTGCACAAAGTGCTTGCCCAGGCGGGGCTGGGTTCACGGCTGGAGATGGAGCAACTGATTCTGGAGGGGCGAATCTCGGTCAACGCTGAGCCTGCCCATATAGGACAACGCATCCAGTTTGGCGATACGGTCAAAGTCAATGGCAAGCCAATCCGGGTGCGTATCGACCCACCGCCGCCGAGGGTGATTGCCTATCACAAGCCCACCGGAGAGGTGGTCACGCATGATGACCCGCAAAACCGTCCGACCGTTTTTCGCCGTTTACCCAAGCTGTTCCAGGGAAAGTGGCAATCGGTCGGTCGCCTCGACTTGAATACGGAGGGCCTTCTGCTGCTGACCAGTTCGGGTGAATTGGCCAACAAGCTGATGCATCCGCGTTTCGGCCTGGAGCGTGAGTACGCTGTCCGTGTGCTCGGTGCGCTCAGTAACGAAGAGAAAAAACGTCTGCTCGAAGGTGTGAACCTGGATGACGGCATGGCCCAGTTCAGCTCCATTGAAGCCGGAGGGGGGGAAGGCGCTAACTGCTGGTACAAGGTCACCATTTCCGAGGGGCGTAACCGCGAGGTCAGACGGATGTTTGAGGCAGTGGGGCACGCTGTCAGCCGCCTTATTCGCATCCGCTATGGGGCCATGGTTCTCCCGCGCGGCCTTAAGCGTGGCGCGTTTGTCGAGCTTGATGAGCGCGATATTTGGGCCCTGACAAACGCTTTGACCCGTTCTGAATCTCGCGCAGTGCTTGAGGGGGCGCAGGGAGCCGGCATTCATGGGGAGGGGGGTGAGCCACCGAGACGGGGACCGCGCCGAAACGAACGACAGCGCGGGGACCGCGGACGGCCGTCAGCGCCAAACAGCGAAGCATCTCAAGCGCCGGTACAAGGCGGATCGGGGGACGATCAGGAGATTCATGATCCACATGAGTTGCAACCGCCGCTGAATCTTAACGATTCTGCATCCCGTGGAAACCGGCGCCGCGGTGGCAAGGGGCGCAACCAGGGCGGCAATCCGGGTGGTGGTTTTAGGACCGGCCAGCCGCAAGGCAACGGCAATGGAGTACAGGGACAAAAACGGCGGGATGACCGTGGTGACAAAGCTGCCGGAGGAGCGCAGCCCGATCCGATGAAAACCTCATTTGGTTATATCGGTGCGGACACTTTTACCCGGCAGCGACAGGGGCAAGGCCAGGGTCAGCAGCGTCGCGGGGGCGGTGGTACGGGCGGAAACGGTACCGGTGGACCGCGCCGCGGCGGTGCCGGTGGTGGAAACCGGGGGGGCGGCAATCGCGGCGGTGGGAGCCGTGGCGGAAATCGATGACCCCGCAGAGGCACCTCAAACCGCAAGGTTGATTTGAGCCAATACGCCTACAGGTTAAAATCATGGGCTTTATTCAAATTTTTGAATAATTTACGACTCCAAAAAATTTAAGTTAAGGAAATCTCATGGCAATCGAGCGCACTCTCTCCATCATCAAACCCGACGCCGTGGCGAAAAACGTCATTGGGCAAATCTATGCGCGTTTTGAAGCTGCTGGCTTGAAGATTGTGGCCGCCAGGATGGCTCACTTGTCGCAAGGCGAGGCTGAGGCTTTTTATGCGGTGCACAAAGAGCGCCCATTCTTCAAGGACCTGGTTTCCTTCATGATTTCCGGTCCTGTCATGATCCAGGCGCTGGAAGGTGAGGGCGCCATCCTGAAAAACCGTGATCTGATGGGAGCTACCGATCCGAAGAAGGCTGCCGCCGGCACCATTCGTGCGGATTTCGCAGACAGCATTGATGCCAATGCCGTCCATGGTTCGGATGCCGCTGAAACGGCCAAGGTGGAAATTGCTTTCTTCTTTCCCGGCATGAACGTTTACTCGCGTTAACTATGTCTCGCCCCATGCTTTGCTACACCCAGCCAGGGCCGTCGCTTGCTTGGGGCAGTTCAGTCGGTTCTCTACTGCGATGACTGCCAACCTTCTTGACTACGATCTGGATGGTTTGGCGGCCTTTTGTGGGCAGCTTGGTGAAAAGCGTTTTCGCGCCACACAGCTTTTCCGCTGGATCCACCAAAAAGGGGTTGCGGATTTCGGGCAAATGACGGATTTGGCAAAATCCCTGCGCGACAAGCTGGCAGGATCAGCTCAGGTCGTAAGCCCCACGGTGGTTTCCCGGCACGATTCCGCCGATGGCACTATCAAATGGTTATTTGATGTCGGTGCAGGCGATATCATTGAAACTGTTTTTATTCCCGAAACCGATCGAGGAACATTGTGCATTTCCTCGCAGGCCGGTTGTGCTGTTGGTTGCCGGTTCTGCTCCACGGGTCATCAGGGTTTCAGCCGTAACCTGACCACGGGAGAGATCGTTTCCCAGCTATGGTTTGCCGAGCATTTCCTGCGGCAACATCTAGGCAGGGATGAACGGGTGATTTCCAACGTCGTCATGATGGGCATGGGTGAGCCCCTGCAGAACTACTCGCAGCTCCTGCCAGCCCTGAAGGTCATGCTTGACGACCATGGTTATGGCCTATCACGCCGACGGGTGACGGTATCGACATCGGGCGTTGTGCCCATGATTGATCGGTTGGCCGGGGACTGCCCGGTAGCCTTGGCTGTATCGCTGCATGCACCGGAAGATGGACTGCGCGACAACCTTGTGCCTTTGAATAAAAAATACCCCATAGCCGAACTGCTTGCGGCTTGTACCCGCTATCAGTCATCGGCACCCCGGGACTTCATCACGTTTGAGTATTGCATGCTCGATGGTGTGAACGACCAGCCAGAGCATGCGCGTCAGCTCGTATCGCTGGTTCGGGCCCAGGCAGCGCAAGGGCTCTCCTGCAAATTCAACCTGATTCCCTTTAATCCATTTCCGGCTTCGGGGTTGAAGCGTTCTGACATGCCGCAGGTGATGGCATTTGCGAAAATCCTGATGGATGCGGGTATTGTGACAACCGTCAGAAAAACCCGGGGGGACGATATCGATGCAGCTTGCGGGCAACTGGCTGGCGATGTACAGGACCGCACAGGTGTGGATCAGCGCATGGCGGCGCAGCGGCAAGGTATGCTCGGGGGAATCAAGGTCGTAGTGGCCAAAGGGATGGGTACATGAGATTTCGCGCCAATATGATCTGGGTTCCAGCCTGCTGGCTGGCAGTATTGCTCGCAGGATGCGCCAATCACGCAGGCGCTCCAGGGTCTCCGGGCAACCGCACTGACATTATTACGGAATCAGACGAGCCTGATCAGCGCAGGCGTGCGCGTCTTCGGCTTGAATTGGCTTCGGGCTACTTCGAACAGGGGCAAACCAATGTGGCTCTCGACGAAATCAAGCAGTCGCTGACCACGGATCCAACTTTTGCGGAGGCCTACAACCTGCGCGGACTGGTGTACATGCGTCTTAACGATATTCCTCTGGCTGAGGATAGTTTTCGCAGGGCTCTTGCATTGAATCCCCGCGATGCGGATGTTGCGCATAACTATGGATGGTTGATGTGCCAGCAAGGACGCTATAACGAGTCTTCTCGGTTCTTTGCCCAGGCCGTGGCGAACCCAACATACGCAGGCAAGGCCAAAACGCTGATGGCGCAGGGGGTTTGTCAGGTTCGTGCTGGACAGCATGCAGAAGCCGAGCAAAGCCTCCTGCAGTCTTATGAATTGGATGCAGGAAATCCTGTTACTGGTTACAACCTGGCTAGTCTTTTGAACGATCGTGGCGATCTAACTCGGGCGCAGTTTTACATACGACGACTGAACAACAGTGATCTTGCAAATGCTGAAACCCTGTGGCTAGGCATCAAAATCGAGCGTAAATTAAACAACCGGGATACGGTACGGCAGCTCGGTGATCAGCTAAAAAAGCGTTTTGCGCAGTCCCGGGAGGCTGCTGCTTATGACAAAGGGGCGTTCAATGAGTGACGCTGACGTTGTTGCATCGGCTGGGGAGGCCATATCTGGAATGGCTGCGTCTGGCGTTGACCGGGGTACTGACTTCGAGCCCACGGCAGGCACACTGCTTCGTGAGGCAAGAGAGGCTGCAGGCATACATATCGCGGCCCTCGCAGTATCTTTGAAGGTTCCGGTAAAAAAACTCGAAGCGCTGGAGCTGGATCGCTTTGACTTGCTGCCGGATGCTGTTTTTGTTCGGGCCCTGGCTTCCAGCGTGTGCCGTAGCCTGAAACTGGATGCGGCCCCTGTGCTTGAACGCTTGCCTCAAACCAGCGCCCCCAAGCTGATATACCAAGGTGCTGGCATCAATGCACCGTTTCGCTCGCCAGGGGAAGGCCCCCGGCCTGCTGTGTGGACCCAGGTTTCGAAGCCTGCAGTGCTGGCTGGCCTGGCGTTGTTGCTTGGTGCTCTGGTATTGATTTTCCTGCCAGTCATCAAGCCGGATGCCACGAAGGGTCAGAGTGATAGCGAGATGCAAGCTGGCGGTGCCGAGGCCGCCAAACCGCTGCCCGCAGCTGTGGCGATGACGGGCGGAGGATTGGTAAACGACGCCAAGCCTGTTTTTCCCACAGAGCAGAGTCATGAGACTTTTTCAGGCACCGGTGCTGCCACGGTTGCCGGCTCTTCTGCCGGCCCTGTTGTGACGACAACTACCTCTCTACCTGGTCCGGCCGTTCAGCCTGCTCCGGTGCCAGTGGCAAGTGGTGTTGCTGCACCTGTATCGCCAGCGGCACCGGCGGGTATCGTGACTTTTCGCGCCAGAGGCGAGTCCTGGGTGGAGGTGACGGATGCCAAGGGAACGGTTGTGCTGCGCCGTACTCTGACCGCCGGAGAGGTCGCTGGGGCGTCCGGGGCGTTGCCACTGGCCGCCGTGGTGGGTAAGGCAGATGTGACGCAAGTGCAGGTGCGCGGTCAGGCTTTTGATCTGAGCAGCGTGGCCAGGGACAATGTTGCCCGATTTGAGGTGAAATAATGACGAAGGGTTGCCTCCCGATCGAGTCCGCTTTTCCCAAAGCGCGGCGCTCTCTCCAGTCACAGGTGTCATGGGGCGGCCGTATTTTGACTGTCGGCGGTGATGCGCCGGTGCGCGTCCAGTCCATGACCAATACCGACACGGTGGATGCCATTGGTACCGCGATTCAAGTCAAGGAACTGGCGTTGGCGGGTTCCGAGATGGTTCGCATCACCGTCAACACGCCGGAAGCGGCGCAGGCTGTTCCGCATGTGCGTGAGCAACTCGATCGGATGGGGATCGACGTTCCACTGATAGGGGACTTTCATTACAACGGCCATAGGTTGTTGACGGATTACCCCGCTTGCGCGGAGGCGTTGTCCAAATACCGCATCAATCCTGGAAATGTTGGCAAGGGCGACAAACGTGACCGGCAGTTTGGCCAAATGATAGAGGTTGCCATGCGCTGGAAAAAACCAGTGCGTATCGGTGTGAACTGGGGCAGCCTTGATCAGGAACTGCTGGCCAGCTTGATGGATGAGAACAGTGCACGTGCAGTCCCTTGGGATGCCAGGCAAGTCATGTATGAAGCATTGATTACGTCCGCGATCGATTCCGCCCGGCGCGCTGAAGAAATGGGAATGCCTCGTCACCAGATCATCCTTTCCTGCAAGGTAAGCGGTGTTCAGGACCTGATTTCGGTCTATCGAGAATTGGCCCGGCGCACAGATCACGTGCTTCACCTGGGGCTGACGGAAGCAGGTATGGCCACCAAGGGCACGGTGGCTTCTGCCACGGCGTTATCGATCCTGCTGCAAGAAGGCATTGGCGATACCATTCGCGTTTCCCTAACACCCCAGCCGGGTGAGGCCCGCACCCAGGAGGTGGTTATTGCGTCAGAGATTCTCCAGGCGCTTGGTTTGCGGACCTTTGTGCCCAGTGTGACGGCATGCCCAGGTTGCGGACGTACCACCAGTACGACCTTCCAGGAGCTGGCCAAGCAAATTGACGATTTTCTGCGTGCTCAGATGCCTGTCTGGCGCGAACAATATCCCGGCGTCGAAGGGCTCAAGGTCGCCGTCATGGGCTGTATCGTCAATGGACCGGGTGAAAGCAAACATGCCGATATCGGCATCAGCCTGCCCGGCTCCGGCGAGGCGCCGGCCGCACCGGTGTTTATTGATGGTGAAAAAAGACTGACCTTGCGTGGCGACAACATTGCGCAGGAATTCCAGGTCATTGTTGAAAACTACATTGAAAAACGCTTTGGCACGCACATCGTCGCTGAAGCTGCGTAACACCCATGGTTGAAAAAGCAGCTACCGGCCCGGTAGAAAAATCCGCCGTGGCCAAAGTGGAAAAACTGACAGGCGTCAAGGGGATGAACGACATCCTGCCCCAGGAGTCGGCTCGTTGGGAGTGGTTCGAAGCCAAGGTGCGCGCGTTGATGGCTCGCTATGCCTACGCCAATGTACGCACGCCGATCGTCGAGCCGACCGCGCTGTTTGTGCGTGGTCTTGGCGAGGTGACCGATATCGTCGAAAAGGAGATGTATTCCTTTGTCGATTCGATGAATGGCGACCGGCTCACATTGCGCCCTGAGGCTACTGCCGGTATTGTGCGCGCGATGATCGAACACAACGCGCTGTACAACGGGCCGATACGGGTCTGGTCGGCGGTGCCGCTGTTTCGTCATGAGCGGCCACAGAAGGGGCGTTATCGCCAATTTCACCAAATCGACGTTGAAGCTCTGGGCTTTGCCGGACCCGATGTGGATGCCGAGCAAATTCTCATGTGCCGAGCGCTGCTGCACGACCTGGGCATTCCGATGGAGCACGTGCGGCTCGAACTGAACAGCCTGGGCCAGCCCAGCGAGCGAATGGCGCACCGTGCCGCGCTGATCACGCACTTTGAGGCGCATGCCGGCGTGCTTGACGAAGATGCAAAACGCCGGCTGCACAGCAACCCGTTGCGCATCCTCGATACCAAAAATCCTGCCATGCAATCCGTCGTGGAAGCCGCTCCGCAGCTCATGGACTTCCTTGGCGAGGCCTCGCTGGCGCACCTGAACGCGGTGCGCGCGGTGCTCGACGCGGCAGGGCTGGCCTATCGCATTAATCCGCGCCTGGTGCGTGGCATGGATTACTACAACCTCACGGTGTTCGAATGGGTCACCGACAAGCTTGGCTCACAGGGTACGGTTTGCGGCGGTGGCCGTTACGACGGCCTGTTCGAGCAGCTTGGCGGCAAGCCAACGCCTGCGGTAGGGTGGGGCCTGGGTGTGGAACGAATGCTGCTTCTGCTTGAGGCGGTGGGCGTGTTGCCGCCGGTGAGCGGCCCCGACGTCTACGTGATCGTTCCGTCTGCCGAGATGATGCCAACCGTGATGGCAACCTGCGAAGCCTTGCGCGCTGCTGGCATCAACGTGCAGATGCACGCCGGCACAGGCGATGGCATGGGCAGCATGAAGTCCCAGTTCAAGAAGGCTGACGGTAGCGGTGCGCGCTACGCCCTGATTTTTGGCGAAACCGAGTTCGCTCAAGGCTGTGTTGCCGTCAAACACCTGCGGGGCGAAAAAGACCAAGCCTTGCAGGCCCAGGCACTCCAGCCCTTGGGGGATGTCATGGCCTGGGCTCACAGCCTGCGCGGCTGAGCCGCCACGGCCGGCCATTTGGAGTGCTGGCCGGGCCTCTACAATCACCCCAACTCAATCCGCACCATTTCCGGGGCAGAACAAAGACTTTTATGGCAAAACATCTCGATTTGGAAGAACAGGAACAGCTTGACGAGCTCAAGCACTTCTGGAAGCAGTACGGTGACATGATCACCTGGGCCCTGATTGTGGTGCTTGGCGCCTTTGCCGCATGGAACGGATACCAGTACTGGCAGCGTAACCAGGCAGCCCAGGCTTCGGTCATGTATGACGAAGTCGAGCGCGCTGTGCAGTCCGGTGACGTGGCAAAAATTGACCGCTCATTGGCCGACATGAAGGATCGTTTTGGCCGGACAACGTACGCGCAACAGGCGGGACTGCTTGCCGCCAAGGCTTATTACGACAAAGGCAATGTCGACGCATCGCGTGCTGCCCTGAATTGGGTCGCTGAAAAAGCCTCTGATGAGGGCTATCAGGCCATTGCCCGGTTGCGCCTGGCGGGGCTGCTGATTGAGAAGAAGTCTTACGACGAGGCCCTGCAGCAGGTTTCGGGCCCATTTCCGAAGGACTTCACGGCATTGGTCGCCGACCGGCGTGGCGATATTCTGGCAGCGCAGGGAAAGAAGTCAGAGGCGAAAAGTGAATACGAAAAGGCTTACAAGGGGCTTGACGAGCGCTCCGAGTACCGGCGTCTGGTTGAGGTCAAGCTCAACGCGCTGGGGGTTGATCCCAGCGCAGGGACAACCAAGGCCGATGCGCCATCAAATAAAGAGGTGAAGAAATGATTTATCAATCTTTTAGGCCTCTGGTCCAAGCGGTGCGTGCGCCGGCAGCTATTGTTTTGATAGCGATTCTGAGTGGCTGTTCCTTTTTCGGTGGCGGTCCTGCAAAACCGCAACCCGCGGAACTTCAGCCGGTCACTGGATTGGTGTCTGCGCGCCAGATATGGACCACCCGCGTGGGGCAGGTGAACTTCCCGCTTGAGATGGGGGTTTCGGGCAACACCGTGGCAGTGGCCAGTGGTGACGGCACAGTGGCTTTGCTGGATGCCCAAACTGGCCGCGATTTCTGGCGCCTTGCGCTGAATACACCCTTGGCCGCCGGTGCTGGAAACGACAGCAAGGTCGTTGCCGTGGTAACCAAGGCCAATGAAGTCATCGCGTTGCAGGATGGCAAGGAACTCTGGCGCCAAAAGCTCGGCGCCCAGGCATTTTCCGCTCCCTTCGTGGCTGGCTTGAGGGTATTTGTCCTGGCCGCAGACCGTTCGGTCACGGCCTTTGACGGGCTGACGGGTCGCAAGCTTTGGGCGCAGCAGCGGCCCAACGAGCCCCTGGTGCTTCGTCAGTCCGGCGTCATGCTGGCGGTGGGCGATACGCTGGTCGTCGGTTTGGCCGGACGCCTCGTGGGTCTTAACCCGTCCAACGGTAGCATCCGTTGGGAGGCGCCGATTGCCACGCCTCGCGGCGTCAATGACGTGGAGCGGCTCGTCGACCTGGTGGGACGTGTCAGCCGGCAGGGCGATATCGTTTGCGCGCGGGCGTTCCAGGCGAGCGTTGGATGCGTCAACGCTGTGCGCGGCAACCTGTTGTGGGCCAAGCCGGCCAATGGTGTACAGGGCATTGATGGAGACGATCGCCTGCTGTTCGGCACGGAAGCTGATGGCACTGTGAACGCCTGGCGCCGCACCGATGGTGAGCGTGCGTGGTCCACCGACCGCCTGCGCTACCGCAGCCTCACGGCGCCGGTGGTCGTCGGGCGCTCTATCGCCATGGGCGATTTTTCCGGCTACATCCACCTGCTTTCCCGCGAAGACGGCTCACTGCTCAATCGCCTGCCTACCGATGGCTCAGCCATTGCGGCAACGCCCGTGCTTGCTGGCAATACGCTGATCGCCGTGACGCAAAACGGTGGTGTTTACGGCTTCCAGCCTCAATAAGGGCCTACGGTCCTGCCAGAAACTGATTGATGAAACCTGTCATAGCGCTAGTCGGCCGTCCGAATGTGGGCAAGTCGACGCTTTTCAACCGGCTGACCAAGACGCGGGATGCGATCGTGGCCGACTTTGCCGGCCTGACGCGGGATCGTCATTACGGTAACGGGAAGCTGGGACCCCACGAATACATCGTGATCGACACCGGCGGATTTGAACCCGATGCGGCGTCCGGTATTTACAAGGAAATGGCCAAGCAGACCCGGCAGGCGGTCGCGGAGGCCGATGTGGTCATCTTTGTGGTCGACGCCCGCGCCGGCATCAGTGCGCAGGACCACGATATTGCCAAATACCTGCGAAAGCTGGGCAAACCCACCATCCTGACTGCCAACAAGGCCGAGGGCATGACTGAAGGCGTGCAGCTGTCCGAGTTCTTTGAATTGGGCCTGGGCGAGATGCTGGCGGTTTCCGCCTCACACGGCCAAGGCATGCGCACGCTGATTGACATGGCCTTGGCGCCGCTCAATTTGCCGGATCCGGACGAAGAGGCTGAGCCTCAAGATCCTTCTGTGATTCGTCTGGCCGTGGCAGGACGCCCCAACGTGGGGAAGTCCACATTGATCAACACCTGGCTGGGCGAAGAACGCCTGGTGGCCTTTGATTTGCCCGGGACAACCCGCGACGCCATTTCTGTGCCTTTTGAGCGTGCCGGGCAGAAGTTTGAGCTGATTGACACGGCAGGACTGCGCCGCAAAGGCAAGGTTTTTGAGGCCATCGAGAAGTTTTCCGTGGTCAAGACCCTGCAGGCCATCGAAAACGCCAATGTAGTGCTGCTGCTGCTCGACGCCACCCAAGGTGTGACCGATCAGGACGCCCATATTGCCGGCTACATCCTCGAAAGCGGCCGTTCGGTAGTACTGGCCATCAACAAGTCGGACGCTGTGGACTCCTACCAGCGTGAGCTGCTCGAGCGCTCCATCGAGACCCGGTTGGGTTTCCTCAAATTTGCCGCCATCCATCCAATCTCAGCCATCAAACGGCAGGGCCTGGGGCCGGTCTGGAAGTCGATTGTTCAGGCCCATGCATCGGCCAACCGCAAGATGTCCACACCGGTGCTCACCCGGCTGCTGCTGGAAGCCGTGCAGTTCCAGCAACCCCAGCGCTCGGGTGTTTTCCGCCCCAAGCTGCGTTATGCCCATCAGGGCGGCATGAACCCACCCATCATCATCATCCACGGCAATTCGCTCGAGCATGTCACCGAGTCGTACAAACGCTATCTGGAAGGACGTTTCCGCAAGGAATTTGACCTGGTCGGCACGCCGCTGCGTATCCAGATGAAGAGCTCCCACAACCCCTTTAAAGACAAGGAATCGGCCTAGGACTACATGACCCGGGCCACGCCCTGTGGTAAGGTCAAGTTCTATTAACTTTTGAACACGGAAAATATCGTGAGCAATAACAAAGGCCAGCTCTTGCAGGACCCATTTCTCAACACCTTGCGTCGCGAGCATGTTCCTGTTTCCATTTATCTCGTCAACGGGATCAAATTGCAGGGCCAGATCGAATCCTTCGATCAATATGTGGTTCTGCTTCGCAACACTGTGACCCAAATGGTCTACAAACATGCGATTTCCACCATCGTTCCAGGTCGCGCCGTAAATTTCGCGACCAACGAGTCTGAAGAAAGCCCCGCCAGCTGAGTTCGTACGATGCTCCGGTGAGCCCGAAACCCCTGGTCCTTCTTGTAGGGGTCGATCTGGGGTTGCCAAACTTTGATGCTGATCTGCAGGAACTGGGTTTGCTCGCGCAAACAGCAGGCCTGCAGCCGGTTGCGCGCGTCACCTGCAGGCGCAAGGCGCCCGACGCCGCGCTCTTCATCGGCAGCGGAAAAGCCGACGAAATCAAGCTGATGGCGCTGGATACCGGCGCCACGGAAATTCTGTTCGACCAGTCTCTCAGCCCGGCGCAGCAGCGCAACCTGGAGCGGCACCTGGACATGCCGGTCAACGACCGGACCCTGCTGATTCTTGAAATCTTTGCCCAGCGCGCGCGTAGCCACGAAGGCAAGCTGCAGGTTGAGCTGGCCCGGCTGCAATACATGTCTACGCGACTGGTGCGGCGCTGGTCCCACCTGGAGCGGCAAACCGGCGGCGCCGGCGTGCGCGGCGGCCCGGGTGAGAAGCAGATCGAGCTCGACAAACGCATGATCGGTGACGCGATCAAGCGCACCAAAGAACGCTTGCTCAAGGTCAAGAAGCAGCGGCAAACGCAGCGAAAGCAGCGCGAGCGCCGCAATTCCTTCACGATTTCCCTGGTGGGTTACACCAACGCGGGAAAATCCACGCTCTTCAATGCGCTGGTCAAGGCGCGTGCCTACGCGGCCGACCAGCTGTTCGCCACGCTCGACACCACCACAAGGCAGCTTTATTTGGGTGACGCCGCGCGTTCCGTGTCGCTGTCGGACACGGTGGGGTTCATCCGCGACCTGCCGCACGGCTTGATTGATGCCTTTGCCGCAACGCTGCAGGAAGCAGCGGATGCCGACTTGCTGCTGCACGTGGTGGACGGCGCCAATCCCGACTACCTCGAGCAGATCGAGCAGGTCCAGCGTGTGCTTTCGGAGATTGGCGCGGCCGATGTGCCGCAAATACTGGTGTTCAACAAGCTGGACGCTATTGAAAAGGACAGCTTGCCCCTGCACCTGCAAGACATGTTCGAACTGAGGGACGCGTTTGAAGGCTCAAGCCGCAGCGTTGAACGGGTGTTCGTGAGTGCGCAGACAGGTGAAGGCCTGCCGCTTTTGCGGGCGCTGCTGGCTGGCTATGCGGTCAACCCGCCCGCCGACGAAATCCCCCAAACTGCCGAGGACCTTGCCTGATATGGCGGTTTCATTAGGCACAATGTCGGTGTAACGAAAAAAAGTGAGTTTGATCCCATGAATCTGAACCCCGTGCTGCAGACCTTGACGAGCTTGCCAGGCCGGCTCAAGCAACGCGCCCAAGGCATGTTCAATCTCAATGATCCGCGCTGGGGTCGGGATGACGACAAACCGTCCTCCGACGACACCAAGCCCGAAGCTCCGCGGGAGGACAAGCAACCGACCCGGCCCGCCAACCGCCCACAGGGGCAGGGACCTAACCAGGGCCCACCCGACCTGGACGAACTCTGGCGCGACTTCAACCGCAAGCTGGGCGGCCTTTTTGGCGGCGGCAAGAACAACCCCAACCGTGGTGGATTTGGCCGCGGTAATGGCGGTGGAAACAACGGCGGCAGCGGCGGCGGCTTTCAGCCCGACATGAAAAGTGCCGGCATTGGTGTCGGACTGATTGCCAGCGTCGCGGTGCTGATCTGGCTTGGCACCGGGTTTTTCATCGTCCAGGAAGGTCAGCAGGCCGTCATCACCCAGTTCGGAAAATACCACTCCACCGTGGGCGCGGGCTTCAACTGGCGGCTTCCGTATCCTGTGCAGCGCCACGAAATCGTTGTGGTCACGCAGATCCGTTCAGTGGATGTCGGCCGTGACGTCATCATCAAGGCGACAGGCCTGCGCGACTCGGCCATGCTGACTGAAGACGAAAACATCGTTGAAATCAAGTTTGCCGTGCAGTACCGCCTGAACGATGCGCGCGCCTATCTGTTTGAAAGCAAGGACCCTGCAGCGGCGGTGGTTCAAGCTGCCGAAACAGCCGTCCGTGAAGTGGTCGGGAAAATGAAGATGGACCTGGCCCTGGCGGAAGAGCGTGACCAGATCGGGCCACGCGTGCGCGCCCTGATGCAGACCATCCTCGATCGTTACAAGGTCGGCGTTGAAGTTGTCGGCATCAACCTTCAGCAGAGCGGTGTGCGCCCCCCCGAGCAGGTGCAGGCAGCGTTTGACGATGTGCTCAAGGCCGGCCAGGAGCGCGAACGCGCCAAGAACGAAGCCCAGGCATACGCCAACAATGTGATCCCGCGTGCCGTGGGTTCCGCGTCCCGCCTCAAGGAAGAGTCTGAAGCCTACAAAGCCAAAATCGTGGCCCAGGCACAGGGTGATGCCCAGCGCTTTCGTTCGGTGCTGACCGAATACCAGAAGGCGCCCCAGGTGACCCGTGACCGTATGTACACCGACGCCATGCAGCAGGTTTATTCCAGTGTGACCAAGGTGATGGTCGAGTCCCGTCAGGGCTCCAACCTGCTGTACCTGCCGCTGGACAAAATCATGCAGATGACGACGCAGGGTGATGCCGGCAGTACCGCAGAGCCCGCACTGGTTCCCGGCGCAGCGTCTTCGCCAACGGTGCCTGCCGCGCCTGTTTCCAGCTTGCCCCTTGATGCCCGATCCCGCGATGCTTCCCGCACGCGCGATCGTGAAACACGCTAAGGAAGACGATCGTGAATAGAGTTGGATTTATCATTTCTTCGTTGCTGGTGATCCTGGCATTGCTCAGCTCCACGCTTTTTGTGGTGGACCAGCGGCAGTTCGGCGTGGTTTATGCGTTGGGGCAGATCAAGGATGTGGTCACTGAGCCGGGCCTGCATTTCAAGATGCCGCCGCCGTTCCAGAACGTCTCCTACATCGACAAGCGCCTGCTGGTGCTCGACAGCGTCGACGCCGAACCCATGCTGACGGCAGAAAAGCAGCGTGTCGTGATCGACTGGTACGTGCGCTGGCGCATCATCCAGCCCACCGACTACATCCGCAACGTCGGCCTGGACGAAAAAACCGGCGCCAACCAGCTCAACCGCGTGGTGCGCAATGCCTTTCAGGAAGAGATCAACAAACGCACCGTCAAGGACCTGCTTTCGCTCAAGCGCGAAGCCCTGATGGCCGACGTCAAGCGGGAAGTGCTTCAAGCCGTGCAGGGTGCGCAGCCCTGGGGCGTTGACGTGGTCGACGTGCGTATCACGCGCGTGGACTATGTGGAAGCCATCACCGATTCCGTCTACAAGCGCATGGTTGCGGAGCGCCAACGTGTGGCCAATGAACTGCGTTCTACCGGTTTGGCAGAAGGCGAAAAAATCCGCGCCGACGCCGACCGCCAGCGAGAAGTCACCATCGCCAACGCCTACCGCGATGCGCAAAAGGTCAAAGGCGAGGGCGATGCCGAAGCGGCCCGCACCTATGCCGAATCCTTCGGCCGCGACCCGCAGTTCGCTCAGTTCTACCGCAGCCTCGATGCCTACAAAGCCAGCTTCAACAAGAAGAGCGACGTGATGGTTCTGGACCCTTCATCCGACTTTTTCAAGGCGATGCGCGGCCCAGGCTCCGGCAACGCCGCACCCGCCAAAAAATAAGCCGGCGTGGACGGCAACACGTTCTGGATGGCGCTGGCCCTGATGCTGGTCATCGAGGGCCTGTTGCCTTTCATCTCTCCCGGCGGCTGGCGCCGCATGTTCGAGCAGATTCTCACTCTGGGCAACGGCCAGATCCGCTTCTTCGGCTTGTGCAGCATTGCGGCGGGCCTGATCCTGCTGGCTGTGCTGGCCTGATTTCGCCTCCCCCGGCAAACCGGACACCGGCAGGTATTTCCGCCAGAGTGCGTCATTGGGCCTTCAGCAGGCCGAAAACCCGCTTCAAGCCCGGTAAAATGCTGTTTTTAACAGCCCACGAAAATCACAATGCCCGCCTGGTCGTCATCATGGCAATTGCCCGATCAAATTGCCGATGTCCTGCCCTCCGAGGCGCGCCACATCGAAGAGCTGCGCCGTCTGTTCCTCGACACCGCCCGCAGCTATGGCTATGAGCTTGTCATGCCGCCGCTGCTGGAGCACCTCGAGTCGCTCCTGACCGGTACCGGCGAGGCCCTAGATCTGCAGACTTTCAAGCTGGTGGACCAGCTCTCCGGCCGCACCCTGGGCCTGCGTGCCGACACCACGCCCCAGGTAGCCCGCATTGATGCGCATTTGCTCAACCGCAGCGGTGTTGCCCGCCTGTGCTATTGCGGCCCGGTGCTGCACACCCGTGCCGACCGCCCTCATGCCACCCGTGAACCGCTGCAGTTTGGCGCGGAAATCTACGGCCATGCCGGACTGGAAGCAGACCTGGAAGCCCAGCAGCTGGCGCTGGAAGGCCTCAAGGCGGCCGGTGTCACTGAACTGAGCGTGGACATGGCGGACGTCCGCATCGTCAACAGCCTGCTGGCTGGCGCCACCGTCAACGGCAAAACACTGGCGCTCATCCATGCCGCGCTGGCGGCCAAGGACGCGAGCGAACTCGGCAGCCTGATCGCCAGCCTCAAGGACGGCATTTCGGCTGTGGCGCGAGACGGTCTCAAGGCGTTGCTGCAGCTTTATGGTGACGAGAAAGTGCTGGCCGAAGCGGAAAAAATCCTGCCGCCCTCAACAGGCCTTAAGGCGGCGCTGCAAAACCTGAAATGGCTGGCCGCACACACCAGGGGTGAAAAAGGCGATGTCAAGGTCAGTTTTGACCTGGCCGACCTGCGCGGCTACGCCTATTACAGCGGCACCCGCTTTGCCATTTACGGCCAGGGCGCCGAACTGGTGCGCGGCGGCCGCTATGACGAAGTCGGTGCCGTGTTCGGCCGCAACCGGCCTGCAGCAGGCTTCAGCCTTGACCTCAAAGAGCTGGTCAGTGTGCTGCCACCCCGGGCCCTCAAGGCCGCCATCCGTGCGCCCTGGGGTGAAGATACCGGCTTGCGTGCCGCCATCGCCCGCCTGCGTGCGGGCGGCGAAACCGTGGCCTGCGTGCTGCCCGGCCACGAACATGAAGTCAATGAGTTTGATTGCGACCGCGAACTGGCAAACGCTGCCGGTCAATGGGTGGTCCAGCCCCTTAAAAAAGCCGCTTGAGGGCCTGCGCCCGGCTTTATCCCGAAACCTTAACGAGAATTGAAGATGACAAACAAACAAACCGCAGCCGCGGGCCGTAATGTCGTGGTCGTGGGCACCCAGTGGGGCGACGAAGGCAAGGGCAAGCTGGTCGACTGGCTGACCGAGATGTCGCAAGGCGTGGTGCGCTTTCAGGGCGGCCACAATGCCGGCCACACGCTGGTCATCAATGGCGTGAAAACGGCGCTGCACCTGATTCCCAGCGGCATCATGCGCCCCGGCGTGAAGTGCTATATCGGCAACGGCGTGGTGCTGTCGGCCGCCAAATTGTTCGAAGAAATTGAGGGGCTGGAAAAAGCCGGCGTTGAGGTGCGTTCGCGCCTGCGCGTCAGCGAAGCCTGCCCGTTGATCCTGCCTTTTCACGTCGCGCTGGATGTCGCGCGCGAGGCTTACCGCGAGAAGGGCGGCACGACCAAGATCGGCACCACCGGCCGCGGCATCGGCCCCGCGTATGAAGACAAAATTGCCCGCCGCGCGCTGCGCGTGCAGGATCTCAAGTACCCAGACCGTTTTGCCGCCAAGCTGCGTGAACTGCTGGACCTGCACAATTTCGTGCTGACCGGCTACCTGCATGCGCCGGCAGTCGACTTCGACACCGTCTACGCCGAAGCCATGCGCCACGCCGAGTTGCTCAAGCCCATGATGGCCGACGTTTCGCGCGAACTCAACGATGCCAACGAGGCCGGTGCCAACCTGCTGTTTGAAGGCGCGCAAGGCACCTTGCTCGACGTCGATCACGGCACCTATCCCTATGTCACTTCCAGCAACTGTGTGGCCGGCAATGCCGCCGCGGGCGCGGGCGTGGGCCCGGGCATGCTGCATTACATCCTTGGTATCACCAAGGCTTACTGCACCCGCGTGGGCGGCGGGCCTTTTCCGACCGAACTCGACTGGGAAAAGCCCGGCACGGTGGGCTACCACCTCAGTACCGTGGGCGCCGAAAAAGGCGTGACCACGGGACGTAGCCGCCGCTGTGGCTGGTTTGACGCCGCGCTGCTCAAGCGCTCGGCCCAGGTCAACGGCCTCTCGGGTTTGTGCATCACCAAACTCGACGTGCTGGACGGCATCGACGAGCTCAAGCTGTGCACCGGCTACGAGCTTGACGGCCACATCACCGACATCCTGCCGATGGGTGCTGAAGAGATCGAGCGCTGCAAACCCATTTACGAGACCTTGCCGGGCTGGAGCCAGAGCACCGTGGGCGTCACGCAATACGACAAGCTGCCGGCTGCCGCGCAGAAATACCTGCACCGCATCGAGGAAGTGACTGGCGTGCCGATCCACATGATTTCGACCAGCCCGGACCGTGACCACACCATCCTGCTGCGCAATCCGTACGCCGCCTAATCAGAAAATTGAGAAAAAATGCGTCTAACCCAATAGGGACGGGCGCAAGCAGCTATCAAATCAGGAGCATTTCATGTTGACAGAAGACGGCAAGCATCTCTATGTGAGCTATGACGAGTACCACAACCTGATTGAAAAACTGGCCATCAAGATCCACCAGTCCGGCTGGCAGTTCGATACCATCCTGTGCCTGGCCCGCGGCGGCATGCGTCCCGGCGACATCCTTTCGCGCATTTTCGACAAACCGCTGGCCATCATGTCCACCAGCTCGTATCGTGCCGACGCCGGCATGACGCAGGGCAACCTCGACATCGCCAGATTCATCACCACGCCCAAGGGCGAGATCGCCGGCAAGGTGCTGCTGGTCGACGACCTGGCCGATTCGGGCCACACGCTCAACGCAGTCATCCACCAGCTGAAGAACAACTACAAACCCATCACCGAGCTGCGCAGCGCCGTGATCTGGACCAAGGGCGTCTCTACTTTCCAGCCTGACTACTCGGTCGAGCTGCTGCCCACCAATCCGTGGATCCACCAGCCGTTTGAAGGTTATGACTCTCTTTCCCCGGCCCAGTTGATGGCCAAATGGAAAATTTGAACTGGCGGATGCCCTTGGCAGGGTGCGCGGTGACGGCCTAGATGTCGCCTAGGTTGATATCTCGCCTGGGCTATGCCGCGTTGTTTGTGGCGGTTGCGGGCACCCTGTTGCTGGCGCTGGCAAATCGCGAGCAATCGCTCCAGACAAATTCGCTCCCCGAGTCCGCCTCAGCGCAACTGCAATGGCGCCACGCAGGAAATTCATCGTGGAAAGAGATTCGCTACGAAGCGAACAAGACATATACAGCGCCCGATGGACGAGCGGTGGACTCCAGGGTCGAGTCGCGATTGGAAAACCTGGGCAATGGGCTAGTCCGCAGGTCTGACAACTGGTATCCCAAGCTTGCTGGTAACGCGCTTGTCTATGAAGAGCGTTATCTCCTGTATGCAAATCTCTTCGGGCTTACTGCCCGATACAGGGAGCCCGCACCGGTTTTCCACGCCATTTTTGAAAATACCGGCTGGTTCGAAAACAAACTGGTAGAACTCGAATTCCGGCCACCCGACTTGAACGTATTTAGCTCACAGTGGCTGCTCGAAGCCAGACTTACACAGCTCCAGGATCGTTTTCCAGCCACCGTGGATGGCAAAACGGCTGAACTGGTTACCAAGGACATCCGGTGTCTTCCGGTTTTGCCTGACGCAAGCGGCAAGCGGACTACCGTGTCTTGCCAGATAAAAAGCCAGGATGGCACAACGCGAAATTCCATCTATACCTTCGTGCATGAAGTTGGAATTTTTATTTTGAGCGAGTACCGGCAAGTCAAAGACGGTGAGTCCGAGTCAGTTCGCGGCGTTATACGCAAGGTTCGGGTTGATGGAATCGAACTGCAGCTCTAAACGGCCGCCAGGGCGGTTCAATTAACCAACAGAATCTGAAATGCGCGACAAGTTGCTACCATTTCCGGATGACAGACAAATCCACCACCCTGATCCATCACCCCTACAAGCCACCCGCCGGGTTTGACGCCATCCCGCCCGGGGTCTACAAGGCTTCCACCATTGCATTCCCGACCGTCGCCGCGCTGCGCACCCGCGACTGGAAGCACAAGACCGGCTACACCTACGGCCTGCACGGAACCCCCACCACCTTCACGCTGGAAGAGCGCATCGCCACCCTGGAAGGAGGCAAGTACTGCACCCTGGTGCCCAGCGGCCTGGCGGCAGTGGTGCTGGTTGGCATGGCGCTGCTCAAGGCCGGCGACGAGCTGCTGATTCCCGACAACGCCTACGGGCCCAACAAGAGCTTCGCGCAGGGCGAACTGGCCGCCTGGGGCATCACCCACCGCTTCTACGACGCGATGAACCCCGCAGACCTCGCCGCCAAGCTGGGCCCCAAAACCCGGCTGGTATGGATCGAAGCGCCGGGCTCCATCACGCTGGAGTTTCCCGACATGCCGGCGCTGGTCGCCGCGGTCAAGGCGCACCAGAATGCGCATCCCGCCGGCATCGTGACCGCACTCGACAACACCTGGGGCGCCGGCCTGGCTTTCAATGCGTTTGACCTGGGGCTCGATATTTCGGTCCAGGCCCTGACCAAATACCCCAGCGGTGGTGCCGATGTACTGATGGGCTCCGTCGTCACGCGCGACGAGGCGCTGCACCACCTGGTCCATTTTTGCCACATGCGCGTGGGTTATGGCGTGGGCGGCAACGATGCCGAACTGGTGTTGCGCGGCCTTAACAGCATGGCCTTGCGTTATGCCGCCCAGGATGCTGCGACGCGGGAGCTGGCCGGCTGGCTGCAAACCCGGCCGCAAATCGCAGCCATGCTGCATCCAGCGTTGCCCGGCTCGCCTGGCCATGAAACCTGGAAACGCGACAGCAGGGGCGCCGCCTGCCTGATGAGTGCCGTTTTCAAGCCGGAGTTCACGCAGGACCGGGTGGACCGCTTTTGTGACAGTCTCAAGCTCTTCAAACTGGGCTACAGCTGGGCGGGCCCCATGAGCCTGTGCGCGCCGTACGACATACCGGCCCTGCGCACCACCACGCCATGGCCATACAAGGGGGGCCTGGTGCGCTTTTCGGTGGGCCTGGAGGCCGTTGCAGACCTGCAGGCGGACATTGCCCAGGCGCTGGAAAAAGCCTGACCAAAGGCTTGGCATACCGTGACGGCAATGCAGTACAGTAAGGGTTACCTATTCACGAAAGCACGCAGTGGCAACTCCCAATTACTCTTACGAAAAGCGCCAGAAAGAGCTTGCGAAAAAACGCAAAAAAGAAGAAAAGCTCAAGCGCAAGGCAGAGGGCAAGCCGGACGATGCCGCTGACGACGGGACCGATACGCCCGATGTCGACGGTGAGGCGCCCGGTGGCCTTCCACCTGTAGACCCGGCCCCCTGAGCCTCCCCGATTCTTGATGAAAAAAGGCTGTAGCCCTTGATGGACAAGCGCAAGCAGCTATTGATCTGATAGCAACAAAACGCAAAAAAGCCAAAAAAACGGCAGGCAATCAAAAACCCGGCAACACCTGTGAAGGTCAGCCGGGTTTGTCGTTTCAGGGGGCGGAATTTTCAGCCTGTAGGGCTTGCGCCAGCGCGGTCATGGCTGCGGTGCTGTGATCCTGCGGCGAGAGCACTCGGGCCGTGGCGTGCCCGGAAAAGTTGCGCTGCATCGACTGCAGGTAACCCGGGTCGTAGTGCTTGACCAGCAGCTCACGCACCACCGAAGCCACGTCGCCGCTGCGGGCGCGGGCCTGCCAGTCCTGCACTGTGGCCTTGCCGCGTGCTTCCGTCAGCGCACCCAGGCGCTCGCAGAAGAAAGCGATGTCTTTCACGAAAAAGTCATAGTCTTCCAGCAGCAGCGCTACGCGTTCATCCTCCGGCAGGTCCAGCTGCAGGCAAGGGCTGGCCCGCATGGCGGTGATCAGGCCTTCCGGCACGGCCACATTGCCGACTTTCTTGCTTTCACTTTCAATATAGACCGGTTGAGCCGGATCAAAACGTTTCAGCGCAGCCCAGATGCTGCTGTCAAACGCCTTCTGGCTGGGCTGCTGCACGCCGGGGATGGCGCCCAGCACCGAGCTGCGGTGGTTGGCCAGCGCTTCCAGGTCCAACACCTGCGCGCCTTCGGCCGCCAGGGCCTGCAGCAGCCGGGTCTTGCCCGAACCTGTGGGGCCGCACACCACCCGGTAGTTAAAGCGGCCGGCCAGCTGCGGCAAATCCGCCACCAGCGCGGCGCGAAATGCCTTGTAACCGCCGTCCACCAGCGTCACCTTGAAGCCGATCTGGTCCAGCACCAGCGCCAGCGAGCCGCTGCGCTTGCCGCCGCGCCAGCAGTACAGCAGCGGTTGCCATTCGCGGGGTTTGTCCAGTACATCACGCTGGATGTGCTCGGCAATGTTTTTGGCCACCAGCGCCGCGCCCAGTTTTTTGGCTTCGAACTGGCTGATCTGCTTGTATTTGGTGCCGACGATTTTGCGTTCCTCGTCGTGCAGGCTGGGCCAGTTCACCGCGCCCGGGAGGTGGTCTTCGGCGTATTCGCCTTCGCTGCGGGCGTCAATCACCCCGGAATAACGTCCGAGCGTTTCGAGCGCTTCTTCGGCGGAAATGCGGTCCAGGCTCACTTGACCAGTTTCTTCAGCTCGGGCCACACATTGGCAAGCATCTTCGCCTGCGACTGCTCGTTCGGGTGGATCCGGTCAGCCTGGAAGTTGGCCACCGGGTCGGCCGCGTCGGCAATGCCCTTGAGAAAGAAGGGCACCAGGGCCACTTTTTCTGCCTTGGCAACCTTGCCGAACAGCCCTGAAAACGTGGCCGCGTAGGCGCTGCCATAGTTGGGCGGTACCTGCATGCCCACCAGCAGCACCCGGGCCCCTGTTTTTTTGGACGCCTGCGTCATCGTGACAAGATTCTTTTCGGTCATGTCCAGCGGCAATCCCCGCAGGGCATCGTTGCCGCCCAGCTCAATGACCACCACGGCAGGCTTGTGCTGTGCCAGCAGCGCCGGCAGGCGGGAACTGCCGCCCGAAGTGGTGTCACCGCTGATGCTGGCGTTGACGACTTTGGCAGTCTTTTTTTCGCTGGCAAGCTGTTTTTCAAGCAGCGGCACCCAGCCGGTTCCGCGTTTCAGGCCGTATTCGGCGCTGAGTGAATCACCGACCACCAGAATGGTTTCCCCTTTGGGCGCCGGCGTTTGCGCTATTGCCGCCGGAGCGCCGCCACCCATCACGGCGGCCACAAGCAGCGCCCCGAAAGGTTTTAGCAAACGCTTTGCCGCCGCAAGGGCAAGCTTGGTAAAGTCTGAATTCATATTTCCTGACAAGGCCGACATGTTTGAACCCGTGGTGAGTGGCGTGAATGATGGTTCCAGGGCTGCGGCTTCCGCTGTGCCCGCACCGTCCCCGACGTCTTCAATTATTTCCGTTGAGCATGTTTTCAAGTCGGTCACCGACTCCACCGGCACATTGGCCATTTTGCGCGATATTGACTTCGCCCTGGCTCCCCGGGAAACCGCTGCCATTGTCGGTGCGTCGGGTTCCGGCAAAAGCACCTTGCTGTCCATCATCGCAGGGCTGGACACGCCCACGCAGGGCACGGTCAGGCTGGCGGGGCAGGACATCTTTGCAATCAGCGAAGACGACCGGGCCGCCCTGCGTGCGCAGAAGGTCGGGTTTGTCTTCCAGAGCTTTCAGCTCATGGGCAATTTGACGGCGCTTGAGAACGTCATGCTGCCGCTGGAGCTGTCGGGCGCCAAAAACGCACGCTCGCTGGCCACCGACATGCTCAAGCGTGTCGGCCTGGGGGAGCGGCTGGGCCACTACCCGAAAGTGTTGTCGGGTGGCGAACAGCAGCGTGTGGCGCTGGCCCGTGCTTTTGTGGTGCAGCCGGCGGTGCTGCTGGCCGATGAGCCGACAGGCAGCCTGGACTTTGCCACCGGCGAGACGGTGATGTCGCTGATGTTTGAGCTCAACCGCGAACTCGGCACGACCCTGGTACTGGTGACGCATGACCAGGCCATCGCGTCGCGCTGTGAGCGTCGCATCACCATTGATGCGGGGCGTGTCAGCCCGGCGTGATGCCGAGAGTTCCCCAGCGGAAAAGCGTAAGGGGAAATGGCCTGAAGGCCTTTGTCATCGGGCGCAAGCAGCTATCAAAAGCATAGCGTATTGCGGGGCGTAAAAGCCGCCCTCAGCGCCCGCCGTGCATTTTCTGCGCGATGGCCAGAAATTTCGCGCGATCATCAGGCCGGTCAATCTGCTGCGCCAAAGCGTGGATCAGTGCCAGAAAGGTAAGCTGCCGGGCTGCTTCCTTGCGCACCAGGGTTTTGGCGAGCGGGCCGATATGCTGGCTGAGCGCGCGTTCCAGCTGCGCCTGCAGCTCCGCATTGAAATTCTGCACATTGATTGATGTGGAGGATGCCGAGGTCGTTCCGGATGTCGTTGCCGACGTGGACAGGGGCCGGCTCATGTCGCTGCGCAAGGGGCGGGAAAACGTCGAGGAAATGGGCCGGCTGTAGCTGCTGCTGCCGCCGGTAGACCGCAATGGGCCACTGGCGCCATGCAGCCCCGAATTCACCGTCGCGCTGGCGTGGCGCGGCTTCAGGAAGGCTTCGCGGGCCGTCGCATCGGGAATGGAAATGGCCAGCAGGTCGCGCAGCCCCTGGGCGCTGACCGTGCGCGGAATGGCTTTCTTGACCAGCACCTTGGCCAGCGGCCCGATGGCCTTGGCCAGCTCGTTTTCAATTTCCAGCGCGATTTCCGGGGTGAGCGACGCCAGCGCGGCAAAAGAGGCGGTGTGTTCGAACTCCATGTTGCGGGACATCGGCGCGGCCGGTGCGGCGTTCGGGTCCAGCACCGCATAGATCTCGTGCGAGCGCAGATGCTTGTCCATGTGCGGGCCGAGGTAGTCGAAGAGGCTGGCGGCGCTGTCGGTGATGCGTGAAATCACGTCGTAATAGGCACGCGAGACCACGATCTGGTTGGGCCTGGAAAAGTCCATGATGCGCTGAGCCACATTGATGCCGTCGCCCACCACATTGACGCGGTTGTTGATGTCAAACACCATGCGGATTGGCCCCAGGTGCAGGCCCACCCTCAGGGACAGCTTGCGGCCGTACTTTTGTACCAGCAGGTCGCGCAGCAGCAGGGCCGACTGCAGGGCCTCTTCGGGGTCGCCCAGAAAGCAGATCGCCGCGCCGTCGCCGGTGTCGATCATGATGCGCGACGACTCCTTCACGCCGCCGATGGCCTTGGTGATGAGTTCGTTGAACAGGGTCTTCAGTGCCACCTGTTGGTCAACCGAATAGGTGGAGTAGGACACCAGGTCCAGGAACATGATCGTGCCCAGTACGTTCTTGCGCAGGTTTTCGGCACTGTTGAGCGGAATGGACTGGGAATTGGCCGCGTAGGCGAGCACGGCGCTTTCGGACAGCAGCTTGCTTGTCTTTGTGGTTGACGTATCGGTCTGCGGCGCTACCGTCGCTACCGGGGCAATGGCGGCTGTGTTGGACGACGGGTTGGCGGCGCGGATGGTCTGCGTCTTGAGAAAGTCCGAGCTGATCAGGGCCTGGCGCAGGGCTCCGACGTCCTGCGGGCGCTGTGTTTCGTTGGGCATCATGGCCCAGTCGATGGCGCGCAGCAGGGGCGCACCGAAGACCACCGCGCTGGCCGTGTCGGCCGCCTTGGGCATGGTGTCCTCGCGCACCCGCGAGGCCGACTCCATGGGCTTGTGGCCCGTCGTCATCCAGTACATCACCGCACCCAGCGAATAGACGTCCGTCCAAGGCCCCTGGTGGCCCTTGCTGTGGTACTGCTCAAACGGTGCGAAGCCCGGGCTCACGATGTTGGTCATGTCGTGGTTGCCGGTCACGCGCCGGGCGGCACCGAAGTCGAGCAGCACCGGCGTGCCGTCGGCGCGGATGTAGATGTTGTCCGGCTTGATGTCGCGGTGCAGGAAATTCACCTTGTGCACCGCTTCCAGCCCGTCCATCAACGGGTAGATGATCTTCAGCAGGCCCTGCTGGTCCAGCGCCGGCTGCCTGGCCAGCCAGCGCTTGAGCGGGTCGCCGGACTCGTATTCCATGACGATGTAGGCGGTCCCGTTTTGCTTGAAGTAACGCAGCACCCGCACGATGTTTGGGTGGCGAAAGGACGCCAGCGCCCGCGCTTCGTCGAGGAAACGCTCCAGCCCCCAATTGAACTGGCCGTTGTTCGCGCTTGAGCGCACGTGCACTGACAGGTCTTCCGAACGCACGGCCAGGTCGCCGGGAAAGTACTCCTTGATGGCTACCGGCAGCTGCAGGTTGATGTCCTGCGCCAGATAGGTGATGCCGAAGCCGCCACCGCCCAGCATCTTGTCGATGCGATATTCAAAAACGGTTTGCCCCGGCAGAAGCGCAGCCGCGTCCTTGCCTTCGCCGCCTGTGGGACGCACGGGCAGGGCTTGCGTTGTTTCTTCCGGTTCTTCCATTCGTGGGATCGATTCGTGGGGGCTGAGGGTGCCTGTGAATTATTGAGCCCGGCCGGACATCAGGCGCCGTGGTCGATCATCTGCATGGCTTTTTCGAGGCTGCGCCGCATGCGGTTGAACGCGCCGCCGAGCACGGACACTTCGTCTTTTCCGCCGTCAGCGAATTCCGGTACATCAAAGTCACCGGTGCTCACCTTGTCGGCGGCCTGGGACATGCGGCGGATAGGCCGCACGATGAGCCAGCTCAGCATCAGGTTAAGTACGACAAAAACCACGGCGAAGACAGTTGCCAGCGAGACCATGAAGGTCTTGAAGGTGCGGTCTGCGTTGCGGATGGGAATGTCCATGGGAACGGTGACAACCTGCGCGCCGATGATTTCGTTGTGTTTCCAGCCGAAGCCGTTGGCCTCGCCGTAGATCTTGATCATGCTGGCGGGCGCATTGGCCGGCACGCTGTGGCACTGCAGGCACGCCGCGTTGGTGATCTGAATGGGCTTGGCTATATAAAGCAGGCGGCCGGTGGCGGCGGCACGCTCGGAAATCAGTTCTTTCGATTCGGCGTTCTGGCGGAATTGCTGGACGATGTCCGCTTCCCAGTCGGTGGCGCGGTCGCGCGGGTTGGTCGGGTTCAGCGTGGCTTCCTTGTAGCCGTAGTCACGGTACTTTTTCTGGATGTGGCCCAGCGTTTCGGTGGCGGCGTAGGCCGGAACGGTCTGGGGCAGGAACACTTCCTCGAGTTGTTTGTCCAGGTGCGGCTTGATCTGCTCGACGGTGTAGGCCCGTACGGAAAGCGCGGTGTCCATCATGAGGCGGGCGTTGCGCAGAACCTCTTCGCGCGCATTGTCCTGCAGCAGCTGGCGCGAGATGTAGCCGGCCGCGGCAAAGCCGGCCAAAAAAACCACGACCAGCACCAAATTGAATTTCAGTCTCAAGCCCATAGCGCCTCCAGGTGCCCTGCAGTCAGCAGAGCGGGATTATTCAACAGGTTCAACAAATTGTTACTATTTTAGTCCTGCCCGGAGGTCATTGTGCCCCGCTCGTCGCACCCGATACACCGGTAGTAATGCCAATTACGGCCAACAGTGATAATCGCAGCCATGTCTTCTTCTCCCAAAGTGCTTTTTGGCTTCCATGCCGTCGGCGTTCGTATCAAAACAGCGCCCCAGTCCGTCCTGGAAGTGTTTTTCGATGTGTCCCGCCGCGATGCGCGCATGCGCCAGTTCACGGACCGGGCCCGGGAGGCGGGTGTGCGATTGATCGAATCCGACGGTTTGCGCCTGGCAAAGATGTGCGGCAGCCACGGCCACCAGGGCGTTGTGGCCCGGGTCGACGCACTGGCGCAGGTCAAATCGCTCGACGAATTGCTGGAGCAACTCGAAGAAGCCGGTGTGGCCCAGCCGCTGCTGCTGGTGCTCGACGGCGTGACCGACCCGCACAACCTCGGCGCCTGCCTGCGTGTGGCCGATGGCGCCGGCGCCCATGCTGTCATCGCGCCCAAGGACCACGCGGCCGGCATCAACGCGACCGTCGCCAAGGTCGCCAGTGGCGCCGCCGAAACCATGCCTTATTTCATGGTGACCAACCTGGCCCGCACCCTCGGCGAGCTCAAGGAACGCAACATCTGGTGCATAGGCACCAGCGACGATGCGGAAAAAACAATTTACGACGTGGACCTGAAAGGCCCCGTGGCGCTGGTGCTCGGCGCTGAAGGTGAGGGCATGCGCCAGCTCACGCGCAAGACTTGCGATGAACTGGTCAGCATCCCGATGCATGGCGCGGTGGAAAGCCTGAATGTGTCCGTAGCCAGCGGTGTGTGCCTGTACGAAGCCCTGCGCCAGCGCAGGGCATGACGACGCCGCAGCACTTCGACCTGGTCGTCATAGGCGCCAGTTTTGCCGGGCTGGCCTGCGCGCGCGCCGCGGCCAGGGCGGGCCTGCAGGTCGCCATTGTCGAAAAGAAGACTTCTTCCGGCGACAAGCTGCACACCACCGGCATCATCGTGAAAGATGCCATAGACACCATCCCGTGGTTGCGGCAAGTGCCCGCGGCGCTGGTGCGGCAGGTGGACGGTGTGAGGCTTTATTCGCCCAATCTTCGCCATGTCGATCTGCACGCGCCCGGGTATTACTTCTGGGCAACCGACACGCCGGCCCTGCTGGACTGGATGTGTGCGTCCGTCGTGGCGGACGGTGTCACCTTGCTGGCCGGCACGCTGTTCGAGCAGGCTGCGCGAGACAGCGGCGGCTGGGCCGTGTCGGTCAAGTCGGTCACCTCGCAGGAGCCGATGGTGCTGCAGGCCCGCTACCTGGTCGGCGCCGACGGCCCCCATTCACGTGTGGCCAAGGCTTTGGGCCTGTCGCTCAATACCCAGTTTCTCTTTGGCATCGAGCATGAATACGGCCAGGCCCGGCTGGATGCCAACCTGCTGCACTGCTTCATAGACCGCCAGCTCGCGCCCGGCTACATCGGCTGGGCCGTTGCGGGTGCCGGCATTCACCAGATCGGGCTGGCCAGGCGGATGTCGCCTTCAGGCGCGTCCGTGCCTGCCAAACAGGCATGGATGGGTGCTTTCATGGAAAAAATCGCGCCGCATGTGGATGTCGGCAACGCAAGTCCGCTGGCGACGCGCGCCGGCATGATTCCTTGCGGCGGGGTGCTGAAGCGGGTGTCCGATGCACGCGTCATGCTGGTCGGTGACGCTGCCGGCATGGTGTCGCCCGTGACGGCCGGTGGCATCCATACGGCCCTGCAGCATGGCGATGCGGTGGGCAGCGCGGTAGCCGCCTTTTTGCAGGAGGGCGCGGTCGACGGCAGCGACCCGGCCGATCCGGCGCAAGGGCTGGTGCGGCACTATCCGAAGTTCCGCGCCAAGCGCACCTTACGCTGGCTGTTTGACCGCTTTCAGGCAGACTGGATCTTCAATATGGCCCTGGACACCGAACCCATGCGGCAGGCTGCGCGCATGGTGTACTTTCACCGGCGCGGCAAACCAGAGTAGCCGCCCCGGAACGGGCCTCTAGACCAGCCCATACCAGCCCAGCAATGCGCCGGCGCCCAGCAGCCACAGCAGATGGATCTTGCTGCGCCAGACAATCACGGCGGTGGTGGCTGCCAGCAACCACACCGGCCAGTCTTTCAGCGAACTGCCGTTGGCGGTGGCCAATATCCAGCTTGTCGCGATCAGCAAGGCCACCACGATGGGCCCCATGCCCTGCTTGAAAGCCCGCACCGCGCGCAGCTCGCGGTTGCGGTGCCCCCACTGCGCAGCCAGGTAGGTGAGGGTGGTGCTCGGAATCAGGATGCCCAGCATCGCCAGGAAAACGCCCAGCAGCCCGGTCAGCATGCCCCCTGCGTTCAGCCCCACATTCCAGCCCAGCAAAGCGATGAACAGCACATTCGGCCCGGGGGCTGATTGCGCAATGGCAATGGACGCGTTGAACTGCGCGTCGGTCAACCAGTGCTGTTTGTCGACCAGGAAACGGTGCATGTCGGGAGCGGTGGTGATGGCCCCGCCTATCGACAGCAGCGACAGCGAGAGGTAATGCAGGAAGAGGTCAAACCACTCCCGCGCGCCGAAGACGAGGTGCAGCGATTCGGTCATGGTGCCAGCCTGCGGTAAGCGAGCACACAGGCCACGCCGCCCAGCCCCAGCAGCACATAGGCCAGGGGAAAGCGCAGCAGGGCGATGGCCACGAAACATGCCACACCGAACGCGGCGCACAGCTGCAGGCCCAGCACGTTTTTCTTGAGCGCGCCGAACAGTTTCAGGCCGGTCGCGCCGATCAGCCCGGCTGCCACGGCGCCCATGCCGCGCAGCGCGCCAGCCACGCCGGGATGCCCGGCAAACTGGGCATAGACCACCGCCAGCAGCAGCACGAGCACCAGCGGCACGGTCAGCATGCCGGCCAGCGCGGCCAGGGCGCCCTTGAGGCCGAAGTAGCGGCCACCTATCATCAGTGAGATGTTGACTACATTGGGCCCGGGCATGATTTGCGCGACGGCCCAGTCTTCAATGAATTCCTCGCGCGTCATCCAGCGCTTTTTTTCGACCAGCTCGCGTTGCACGACAGCCAGTACACCGCCAAAGCCCTGAAGCGCCAGCAAGGTGAATGAGATGAAAAGGTCGGAGAGGGATCGGGGTTTCGGGTGGTCTTCGGCGGGAGGGGTGCTCATGCACCAATTATCGCCGCTTCATTGATGCACCACAGCCCGTACACAGGAGACCAAGGGCCGCCGTTTGCTATTAATAAGATAGCTGCTTGCGCTCGTTGGATATGGGCTGGAGGCCAAAATGGCGTAAATTTTTGAGCCAGCGCCCGACATGCCCTGCATGGCGGCTACAGCCGCAGCTCCCAGGTTTCGCCCACCAGGTTTTCTTTCCCAAAGCCATGGTAGGGCTCGCTCCTGGTCAGCTTGAAACCACGCCTGGCGTAAATGGCGCGCGCTGCGTCCAGGCAGCTGTTGGTCCAGAGCACCATTTTTTTGTAGCTCTTGCTGCGCGCAAATGTGATGCACTCGTCGGCCAGGCGCCCGCCCAAGCCAAGTCCGCGCGCCTGCGGCGTGAGGATCAACATGCGCAGCTGGGCCACGGTGGCTGATTTACGCGCCACAAACACCGCGCCCGCCCGCTCACCGTCGACTTCGGCTACCCAGCACTTCTCCCACTCCGGCTGGTGGTTCTTGAGGTACTTGCCGGCAATATCGGCCACCAAGGCCTCGAATTCGCTGTTCCAGCCGTATTCACGCGCGTAAATTTCACCGTGTTGCTGCACCACCCAGCCGATGTCGCCGGGCCCGGGGTCGCGCAACAGCACGGTTCGTGTCGCGGCAGGTTCCGTGCTGCTGGCCAAAAGCCGCTGCACCGTGGTCATGGCCGTCACCACCTTTTGCTGGTGGTCCGGCGCCAGCGCGGCCAGCAGGGCGGCGGCTTCGTCACGGGAGCGCTGCTGCAGCGGCGCAAATGTAGCGTGGCCGGCCTTGGTCAGCTTCAGCAGGCTTTGCCGCGCGTCCGCTGGCGAAGGCGCGCGCGCCAGCCAGCCCTGGCTTTCGAAGCGGCGCAGGATGCGGCTCAGGTAACCCGCGTCCAGCGCCAGGTCGCGCCCCAGCTCAGTGGCCGTGGGCTGGTCGCGGTGGGCCAGTTCATACAACACCCGCACCTCCGTCAGCGAAAACTCGCTGTCCAGATAAGGGTCCAGCACGCCGATGCGCTGGGTGTAGAAGCGGTTAAAGCTTCGCACGGCCTTGACGTGGGCTGTAGAAGCGGAGGGCGCTCCAGTCTGGGGCGGGGCAGGCGTGCTTGAGGCGGTGGTATTAATTGACGAGGCCATGGCTGATATCGTCAATCAATTAGTTGACAAAGTCAAGTATCTGGCATTTGCCCGGTCTCAACCGGCCTCAGATCACCCGGCGCGGCGCCGCTGTGGCCGCATCGCCGCTGTTGGGCGCGCCGGTCGGCTCAATCAGCAGCAGGTGCGCCTCTTGCGGTGCCCGCGGACGATGACGCACCCCGCGAGGCACCACGTACAGCTGGCCGGGCTTGAGCGTAACGGTGGGCTGGCCGTCGATGTCGATGTGCAGCTCGCCCTTGAGCACCAGGAAGAAATCGTCGCTCTCCGGGTGCGAATGCCAGCTGAATTCCCCCTGGACCTTGACGACCATCACGTCGTGCCCGTTGAATTCGCTCACGGTGCGCGGTTGCCAGTGGCCTTCAAAGGTCGCGAGCTTGGTCTGCAGGTCTACGGCTTCTTTCATGTGAACTCCTCTTTCATGGCGGTTGAATGCGGTTGAAGGGGAGTCTCCTTGTCCAGGGCTACCGCGTCTTGTACGATTGTTTCCTTTACGATTGTTTCATGCACGACGCCCAGGCCCCCACGCCCAAAGACTGGGCCCGCTTTCGTCCCGGCGCACTGGCCGGTGTGACGCAGATGAACGCCCACTTCACTGAGCACACCTTCGAGCGCCACAGCCACGAAACCTATTCCATCGGCGTCACCGCCTCCGGCGTGCAGACCTTTCACTGCGGCGGCACGCTGCACGCCAGCCTGCGCGGCGATGTGATTCTTTTTAATCCCGACGAGCCGCATGACGGCCAGCGCGGCACGCAGGAAGGCTTTGGCTACAGCATGCTGTATGTGTCGCAGCAGGTGGTGAACGAATGCCGCGACAAGGAAGCTGGCCTCGACATGGCGGCCTACTTTTGCCAACCTGTGGTGCGCGACGCCGCCATGGGTCGTGCGCTGGCGCGTGCCATAGGCGCCGGCGGACAGGCGCAAGAGTCGCTGCGCGCTGAAGAGCTCACGCGCAATGTGCTGGTGCGCTTGCTGCAGCGCTATGGAGAGCGGCGCTCAGGCGATGATGTGAAGCCGGCTGGCGTTGCACGCATGGCCCGCATTCGCGACTACCTGCGCAGCCACTTCGACCAGGACATCACCGTCGATGCCCTCGCAGGCGAGGCCGGCTTGTCGCGTGTTCACCTGACCCGCGCCTTCGCCCGGCAGTTTGGCGTACCACCGCATATCTACCTCAACGCCGTTCGCATCGAACGCGCCCAGTCAGCCATGCTGGCCGGGCAGGGCCTGGCCGAGGTGGCCGCCGCCTGCGGTTTTGCCGACCAGAGCCATTTCAGCCGGCGCTTCAAGGGCAGTGTGGGTTTGTCGCCTGGCGCTTGGCTGCGGCAGATGAAACCTTCCGCGGCCACAATCGGGTGAATCTATTGCAGGTCGGCAAATAAGGATTCCCCGCGGTCAAGCGGGTCCACAACCACGTTATAGATCTCGTTGATGCGCCAGATCGGGGTTTCATAGGCGGCCTGGCCCTGTACCTTCACCAGGAACGCGCTTTTCCTCTCGTGAGCGGCAAGGGTCAGCTCACAGGAGAACTCGATTTGCCCAGTGTCCGTCGAAATGGCGCTCACGAGTTCATGGCCGGCAAGGGAGAGGCGCTCGGCGCTTTCGTGAGGCAAGAGTTGGTCAACCTCATAGGTCCGCAGCACGATCGCAGTGATGCGATCGATGAGGTCGTCAACTACCGAGTTCGGATTTGTGACCATCTGTGGATGCATTTTGGGGATTCTCCTGCATCTCCCAAAGAACTAAAAAGCTATATCGATATTGCAGATTGTCATGAGTGGCATGTTGAATCGTGGAAGCCGTGAATAGGCAACAGGATTGGCTATTTGCCCGCACCAGCCTGTTTTTGAAGAATACAGCTCGCAAGTTGCACGCATAGAATCACCAGCAAGCATGGGCGCGTCTTGTTTGCTTCAAGGTCGGCCCCCCGAGAGCACGGAACGGGCGTCACCATGTTGAGTCATCAATCATTCCAGAGGATCCCTTGAAAAAAGTATTGCTACTTCTCGCCATTGCTCTTCTTTCAGCTTGCGCGACTACATCTTTTCGCTCGAACGCGCCTGAATTCGCGGGAGAGAATCGTGTAAGTTCGGTTTACGTCTACTCATTTCTTGACTTGCGTGAAGGAGCTCTGGGAAGGAAATTCCTGGCAGAAGTAAAGCGTCAGCTAAATGATTCATTGAGCAAGGAAAATATCTCGTCCAAGCAACTTTGGTTTAACGATTCCCCATTTGCCACCCAGTTCTCCCTGGAAGAAAAAGGCCCAAACCCTTCCAACACCAGTACACGTGTTCCAGTTGAAGAGGTAATCAAGGCCACACAGGACGAAGAAAGACTTTTTGGCGCTTCGCATCGTTTGATTGTGTTTCCTGCCTCGGTCATGCAATCTAATACCGGAGCAAGTTTTAGTATCCGATGGTCTTTAGTCGATCTAAAGACCAATCAAACTGTCTGGGCCACTACTTCAGTGAGCAACCACGCGAAATGGTTTCTTGGTGATGAGAACCCGGAAGCACGAGCTACCACTTTTGTTGAAGAGTTGATGAGCGAGCTTAGAAAATCAAAAGCTATCCGTGAGCGCAGGGCCTGATTGTTCGGTCAAGCATGGTTCCCGACAGCAGGAAGTCATTTTCGCGATACCACCCGATACCACCCTAGACCGACATCCCACCAGAAACCTCAATCACTGCCCCATTGATATAACTCGCCTCATCGCTCGCGAGGAAGGCATAGACATTGGCAATCTCCTCGGGCCGTCCGAGGCGCCTGAGCGGCACATGGGCCTCCATCTCCTTCAGTACCTTGTCGGGGATAGTGCTGAGGATGGGCGTTGAAATAAAACCGGGGGCCACGGCATTCACGCGCACGCCCTTGGGGCCTAGCTCGCGGCTCCAGGTTTTGGTGAAACCGATTACACCGAACTTGCTGGCGGCGTAATTCGTCTGGCCGAAGTTGCCGTAGATGCCGACGACTGAACTCGCATTGAGGATCACGCCGCTGCCTTGCGTTGTCATGGTGTCGGCCACGGCTTGTGCGCAGTGAAAGACGCCGCGCAGGTTCACGTCGATTACCTTGTCGAACTGTTCGAGCGTCATTTTCTGCAGGCGTGCGTCCTGGGTGATGCCGGCGTTGTTGACCAGCACGTCGACGCGGCCGAACTGGTCTTTGACCTTGCCGACCACCGCATCCACCATGGCGCGCTGGGTCACATCCATCACATAACCGACGGCCTGCGCGCCCAGGGCCTGGCACCGCTTGACGGCATCATCCACCCCGGCTTGTTTCACGTCGCAGACGATGACGGTGGCGCCTTCCTGGGCAAACTTGAGTGCAGTGGCGAGGCCTATGCCCTGGGCGGCGCCGGTGATGATGCTGATCTTGTTTTGGAGTCTTGGCATGAAGTGGATATTTGGATATGGATCGATGAGATGAATGGGAGGATGGGTGAGTTAAACGAAGCAGCTCAGTAAACCGGCTGATGCTGGCGGATCGCATCTTTGACCGCACCCGTGAGCGTAAAGCCGGGCCCGAATTTTTTGGCCAGTTCGCCGCAGCGAGAGACAAAGGCGTCAATCCCCATGCCGTAGATAAACTGCATCGCGCCGCCGGTCCAGGCCGGAAAGCCTATGCCGAAGATGGAGCCGATGTTGGCGTCGTGCACGGTGGTCAGCACGCCTTCGCTGAGGCAGCGGGCGGTTTCCACCGCCTGGCGGTAAAGCAGCCGGTCTTTGAGTTCGTTGATGTCCCAGGCGGCGCCGGGTTTTTCAAACAGGGGCTTGAGTTCGGGCCACAGGTGCTTTTTCGCGCCGGGCCCGGTGGGGTAGTCGTAAAAGCCGCCGCCGGCCGCGCGGCCGGGGCGCTTCAACTCTTTTACCATGCGTTCGACCAGCAGTTCACCGGGCGTGGCGGTGTAGGCCTTGCCTTCTGCGGTGAGGTCGGTGCGTGTCTGGTCCAGCACATGCACGCTTAATGACAATGCGGTTTCGTCGAGCACGGCCAACGGGCCAACGGGCATGCCTGCCTGAATGCCGGCGTTTTCAATCGCGGCGGCGGGAATGCCTTCGCCCAGCATGGCCGCGCCTTCCATCACAAAGGTGCCGAAGGTGCGGCTGGTGTAAAAACCGCGCGCGTCGTTTACCACGATGGGGATCTTGCCCAGGGCCTGCACATAGTCAAAAGCGCTGGCCACGGTTTCATCGTCGGTCTGCCGGCCGCGAATGATCTCGACCAGCTTCATCTTGTCGACCGGGCTGAAGAAGTGGATACCGATGAATTTTTCGGGCCTGTCGCTTGCCGTGGCCAGGCTGCTGATGGGCAGGGTCGAGGTATTGGATGCGAAGAAACCGCCGGACGCCAGCAAAGGCTCGGCCTCCTGCGTCACTTTGGCCTTGAGGTCGCGCCGCTCGAAGACGGCCTCGATGATGAGGTCGCAGCCGGCCAGTTCCGTCACCTGGTCGGTCGCGGTGATGCGTGAGAGCAGGGCGCTTTGCTCGGCGGCCGTCATACGGCCTTTCTCCACACGCGGCGCGGTGATCTTGCTGCTGTAAGCCTTGCCGGCTTCGGCCTTGTCCTGGCTCACGTCCTTGAGCACGGTGGCAATGCCTTTGCTGGCCTGTGCGTAAGCGATGCCCGCACCCATCATGCCGGCGCCCAGCAGGCCGACCTTGGCAGGCCTGAAACGCCCTACGCCTTTGGGCCGCGACTGCCCGCTCTTGATAGCGTTCATGTCGAAGAAAAAGGTGTTGATCATGGCCTTGGCATTGGTGCCCGTCATGAGTTTGGCGAGGTAGCGGCTTTCGATGCGAAAGGCGGTTTCCAGGTCCACCTGTGTGCCTTCCACCATGCAGGCCAGGATGGCTTCAGGCGCGGGGTAGAGGCCGCGCGTCTGCTTTTTGAGCATGGCGGGCGCGGCGCTGAGCGCCGCGGCGATCTTCGGGTTGGCCGGCGTGCCGCCCGGGATTTTGTAGTCCCGGGCTTCCCAGGGGTGCTGGGCCGTGGGGTTGGTGGCTATCCAGGCAAGTGCTTTGCCGCGCAGCTCATCGGCATCGGCCACCAGCTCGTGCACCAGTCCCAGCTCAAGCGCCTCACGCGGGTTAAAGGTTTTACCTTCGACCAGATAGGGTTGCGCGCCCATCAAGCCAAGGTGGCGCGTCATCTTGCTCACGCCGCTGGCGCCCGGCAGCAGGCCCAGCGTGACCTCGGGCAGGCCAAACTGTGTTTTGCGGTCGTCCACCGCCACGCGGTAGTGGGCGACCAATGCGACTTCCCAGCCTCCGCCCAATGCCGTCCCGTTAAGGCAACTAGCCACGGGGATGCCCAGCGTTTCGAGGGTACGGAAGTTTTTCTTGACGCGTTCGATCTCTGCGTAGGCCTTGGGCGCGTCGGCCGGTGTGAGGCGCATCACGGCCTTCAAGTCAGCGCCGGCAAAAAAAGTGCTTTTGGCGGAGGCGAGGATGATGCCTTTGAGGGCGTCTTTGTCTTTCACCACCTGCGCGGTGACTTCAGTGAGATCGTCCTGCCACTGCAGGCACATGGTGTTGACGGGGGAGTCTGGTTCGTCAAACGTGATGGTGGCAATGCCGCCCTCGATTTGGTACTGGATGGTCTTCATGGCATTCAGACTCTTTCAACAATCGTTGCGATGCCCATGCCACCGCCCACGCACAGCGTGGCCAGGCCGTAGCGCAACTTGCGCCTGTGCAGCTCGTCGACCAGTGTGCCGAGGATCATCGCGCCGGTGGCGCCCAGCGGGTGGCCCATGGCAATGGCGCCGCCGTTCACGTTGACCTTGTCGTGCGGCACCTTCATCTCTTTCATGAAGCGCATCACCACGGCGGCAAAGGCCTCGTTGACTTCGAACAGGTCGATCTGCTCCACCGTCATGCCGGCCCTGGCGAGTGCCTTGCGCGTGGCGGGCATGGGGCCGGTCAGCATGATGGTGGGGTCGGCGCCGCTCAGGGCGGCGGCCACGATGCGGGCACGCGGCTTGAGGCCGTGGATTTTTCCGGCGGCCTCCGAGCCCACCAGCACGGCGGCCGCGCCGTCCACAATGCCCGACGAATTTCCGGCGTGGTGCACGTGGTGGATGCGCTCGACCTGCGGATAGCGCTGCAGCGCCACCGCATCAAAGCCCATGCTGCCCAGCTGCTCGAAAGCCGGTTTGAGTGAAGCCAGTCCTTCCAGCGTGGTGTGGGGTTTGATGAATTCGTCTTCGGCCAGAATCGTCTGGCCGAGAAAATCCATGACTGGTACAACGGAGTTGGCGAAGTGGCCGGCGGCGCGGGCTTGGGCAGCGCGCTGCTGGCTTTCGAGCGCAAAGGCGTCCACGTCGGCGCGGCTGAAACCTTCCATCGTGGCGATCAGGTCGGCGCCTATACCTTGCGGCACAAACAGGGTGGCGCTGTTGGTTTCCGGGTCTTGCGCCCAGGCGCCGCCGTCGGCGCCAATCGGTACACGGCTCATGCTCTCGACGCCACCGGCCACCACCAGGTCTTCCCAGCCGGAGCGCACTTTTTGCGCGGCCATGTTCACGGCTTCCAGGCCCGAGGCGCAAAAGCGGTTGACTTGCACGCCCGAGGCGCGGAAATCCCAGCCTGCCTTGAGCGCGGCCACCTTGGCAATCACCGCACCCTGTTCACCCACCGGTGAAACCACGCCCATCACTACGTCGTCGATGGCCGCAGTGTCGAAGCCGCTGCGCCGTTGCAGGTCGGTCAGCACGCCGGCCAGCAGGTTGACGGGCTTGACCTCATGCAGGCTGCCGTCTTTTTTGCCTTTGCCGCGCGGCGTGCGGATGGCGTCGTAGATAAAGGCTTCGATGCTCATGATGGCTTTCCTCGGGAAGGCGGGAACGCAGGGCTGGCGGGGAGGGGCCGTTGAAGTATATGCATTTCGCCAAGCAGTCGCTTTGCATAAATAGACGAACGGAAAGCCGCGTTGCGTTGTAGTGGGCTGAGGCCGGACCTGACCTTCCTCAATTCCTGACCGACATCGTTCAGGGGAGGTGGATGCCCGCGATGAATCAGAGGTGCCGTGTCTCGGCAGGGGTGTTCCACCAGGCGTTGTTGCGCCCGTCCGCGTAGTTGACCGGCGCGCTGATCAGTTCAGCCGGTTCGGCGTTGTCCAGCGCGGCGATGTTGATGGATACATAGTCGCCGCCTATCTGCTCCACGTAACCCCGACCGAAAGGCCGCACGCCGCAGTGCCTGCAAAACAAGTGGTGGCCGCTTTTGGTGCCGAACTGGTAGTCGTTCAGTTCGTTCTCGCCGGCCAGCAGCCGAAATGCGTCGGGTTTGATGATGGCGCCCCAGTTGCGGGTTTTGGTGCAGATGGAGCAATTGCAGCGGCCTGTGCCTTTGCTGAGGTCGATGTCGGCTTCAAAACGGACGGCGCCGCAGTGGCAGCTTCCGGTATAGGTCTTTTGCATGGGGCGAACTCCTTGATGGTTGCAGGTTGTTGGGAAAATCCGGATATGACAGAATGTTGTCATGTCTGAAAGTATAGTTAAACGACAGCATGCTGTCAAATTAGAAATTGCCAACGAAGAGGTCAAGCGCACGCCGGCCGCCAATTCCCTGAGTTGGTTGGTGGTGCAGGTGATGCAGCTCAACGGCTTGTTGACGGCGGCCGGCGATGCGCTGGCGGCGCCGGCCGGGCAGACTTCGGCGCGCTGGCAGGTGCTGGCTGCTGTGGAAGACGCGCCGCTGTCGGTGGCACAGATCGCACGCGCCATGAACCTGACGCGGCAAAGCGTGCAGCGGGTGGCGGATTTACTGGTGGAAGAGGGGCTCAGCGTCTATGAAAGCAATCCGGCTCATGCACGCGCCAAGCTGCTGCGGCTCACTGCCAAAGGTCGCAAGGCCTTGCAAACCATACAGGCAGGGCAAAAAGTATGGGCCAATGCGTTGGCTGATGGGATGAATGAGGCCCAGCTACGCGCCGCGAGCACCGTGCTGGCGCAGTTGCAGCAGGCCTTGATGGCGCAGGAAGCGCCGCAGGAATAGTGGGAGATTGGTGTGAGATTGCCGGCGCGTGCCGCTTAAGACGGGTCTTTGCTGCGCGCGCGGCTCACGGCGCTGAAGATTCCTATCCCCAGGAAGATCAGCGCACCTATGCCGATGTACAGATGCGGCACGCCGGCCACCACGGCACCCCAGATGACACCGGCCAGGAAAATCACGAAACCGATCATGTAAAGCGCAAAAGACATTTTCTTCTCCACGAAATGTTGTGGCACCACTATGCGTGCCTTGGTGCCGGCGCTTTATCGGGTAGATGCGCTGATGGGTGTCAGCGAGGGCCTACGAATGGTTTCAGGAGGCTGCGGCCAATTCCGTCACCCGGGGCTTGAAGCCCTCCGGGAGGCCATTGCTCACGAGGCGGCCGCGGGGATGCATGGGACGCAGATATTGGTGCAGCACCAGGGCGGCAGCACCTACCGCTGAAGCCAGCAGACCGTAACGCGCCACGCGCACCATGGGAGCTGTTACGCCGGCATGGGTGGCGTAGTTTTGCAGCGTTTCCCTGGCAACCTCCACCAATTCCGGAAAATGCTGACAGGATGCGCCGCCCACCACCAGCACGCTGGGATCGAAGGTGGTCCACAGGTTCTGCAGCAGCACACCCAGGTAGTGTCCTGACCGGCGAGTGTCCGCCAGCTGGCCCAGAGCACCCGAACCGATGAAGGCCTCCGCGCACCCACGCCGTCCGCAGGAGCACGCGGGTCCGTCGAGCTCCAGAATGCTGTGGCCGATCTCGCCGGCCATGCCCCGCATGCCGGTGAACAGCCGGTCGTTGAGCACGATGCCCGCGCCCACGCCGACATCGCAGGTCACAAAAATCAGCGAGTCCTTGCCGTCGTTCTCCGAGAATTCGTATTCGCTCAGCGCGGCCGTGTCGGCTTCGTTTTGCACGTGTACCGGTACCGGGGGCAGGCCTGCATGAATCAGTGCCTGGGTGATCTGCGGCAAGAAGTCCACGTTGCGCCAGCCAAGGTTGGGGGCAAATCGGACCACACCGGTGGTTTCGTCAAACGCGCCGGGCAGGCCGATGCCCACACCTGAAAGCTGCGCGCCGCGCAATACCAGCTGCGCCTGGGCCACTACTGTCAGGTCGGCAATCTGGCTGCAGACGTCTTGCGGCCGGGTACCACGCAAAGGTTCTTGCGTTGACCACAGCACCTGCCCCAGCAGGGACACGCTCACCACACGCAAGGTGTCGACTGCCACTTCCACACCAATCAGGCCGCGCGACCGGCAGTCGATTTGCAGGGGCGTGGAGGGCCGCCCCACACCGTTGGCGGCGGCCATGCTGATTTCACTGAGCCAGCCTTCATCAATGAGTTCTCGCACCAGCAGGCTGACTGTCGACTTGGTCAACCCGCTATGGTTGGCCAGCTGCGCGCGCGAGCGCCCAGGCTGGTTGCGCAGCAAGCGCATCAGCACACTGCGGTTGATGCGTTTGACGAGTTGCTGGTCACCTGTGGTTTTCATGGCCGATGGCATGGTTCAGGCAATGCGGTGCGGCGCCTGTGTTTTCCCTTCCGGCTGCTTGCCGGCGATGATCATGCCGAGAATCTGGTCTTCGTTCAGGTCGGCCGTGCGGTAGGTGCCGATCAGGCGGCCGTTTTTCATCACCGACAGGCGGTCGCTGAGCGAAAAAACATCCTGCATGTCATGCGTGATCAGGAAAATGCCCACGCCTTCGGCCTTGAGCTGCAGAACCAGGTTGGCCACCATGGCGGACTCCTCCGGGCCCAAGGCGGCGCAGGGTTCGTCCATGATCAGGATGCGGGCATTGAAGTAGATGGCGCGCGAGATGGCCACCACCTGGCGCTGCCCGCCCGAGAGGCGCCGCACCGGGGTGTGGATGTTGGTGAAGTTTTTATTCAGGCGCCCAAATACCTTGCGTGCCTGCGCCTCCATGAAGTAGTCGTCCAGCGTATTCCAGGTCGTCATTTTTTCACGGCCCAGAAAAAGGTTGGCCACGGCGTCCAGGTTGTCGGCGAGCGCCAGCGTCTGGTAGATGGTCTCGATGCCCTGGTGCTGTGCATCGGCCGGGGTCCGGAGATTCACTTTCTGCCCCATCACATGGATCTCGCCCGAATCGATAGGGAAAGCGCCGGCCAGCATTTTCATGAGGGTTGATTTGCCCGCGCCGTTGTGGCCCAAGACGGCGACAACTTCGCCTGGGTACAGGTTCAGGTTCACGCCGTCCACGGCATGAACGCCGCCAAAGGCCTTGCGGATGTCCTTGAATTCGACCAGGGGTTCGGTAGTGATTTGCATTTCAGTGATCCATTGCGCTGCGCGCCACCCGCGACACATGAAACCGCACGGCAAAGGCCAGGGACACCGCGGAACCGGCTTCGCCGGGCCGCTGGTGTGCCTTGCAGGCCGCGTGGCTGCCGGAGGCAGCCACC
>NZ_JBFUBB010000007.1:187822-411119 GCF_056405975.1 Polaromonas sp. P1_E12
CGCCCCCCACCGCTCGACCCGTCCAGACCGACGCAGGTCGGTCTGGAGCCGCGGGTCTCGCCCCCCTTGAGGGGCTGAGAGCCGCGGCTCCAAGCCTGCCTGCGCAGGCTTGGACGGCTTCGAAGGGCCTCCGCCTCTGGCGGAGGTGCCGGGCGCCGAAGGCGCTTCGGGGGTGTTTCATCCTAGTTTTCCTGCGCCCACTTGCGGTAGAGCACGTCAAATACCACCGCCACAATCAGCACCTGCCCGATGATGATCATGCGTTTTCCGATGGAGACGTCCAGCAGCAGCATGCCGCTGTCCAGCGACTGCATGATGAGGGCGCCTAACACCGAGCCGATGATGGTGCCACTGCCTCCGGCCAGTGCAGTACCGCCGATCACCGCGGCGGCAATCACGAACAACTCCATGCCGGTGCCCAGCGAGTTGGTGCCTGCGTTCAGGCGGGCCACCGACACGATCGCCGCGATGGTGATGAGCACGGCGAGCAGGGCAAACAACATGAGCGTCACCCGCTTGACCGGTATGCCGACCAGTACAGCAGCGTCGGGGTTGCCGCCCATGGCGTAAACATAGCGGCCAAAACGGGTGCGCTGGGAGATGAAGGACATCACCACCGCCACGGCCGCCCAGATGAGCACCGGGATCGGGATGCCCTGGGGAGCGTCCTTGTTGGTGACCAGATAGCTGTTCATGGTGGCAGCGAACGCGGCCAGCAGGGCCACCGGTGCCGCCACCAGCAGTACATCCACCCACACGGGCTGGTTGGGCATCTCATGGCGCGTAGAGGCACGGCGGCGCAACAGCATGCGAATCACCAGAACCAGGCTCACACAGACGGTCAGGACCCAGGTGGCGGTCACGCCGATGCCACCGTCATAGCCGCCACCGAGTTGCAGAAAAGTCTCGTCGCTGACGGGCTGGGTCTTGCCGTCGGCCACCAGAAAAGCCGCGCCGCGCAAGGACATCAGCCCTCCCAGCGTGACCACAAAAGACGGGACGCCGAGCATGGCGGTCAGCCATCCCTGGTATACCGACACCACCAGCGCCGCAGCCAGCCCGGCGAGTGAGGCCGCCGGCCAGGACCATCCCAGGGTGTATTGAAGATAGGCGATGAGCACGCCGACAAAACCGATCACCGAACCGACCGACAGGTCAATATGCCGGGCCACAATGATCAGCACCATGACAGTGGACACGATGCCCACCACCGCTGTTTGCTGGGCAATGTTGTAGAGGTTCTCAGGCGACAGGAAAATGCCGCCCGACAGGACCTGGAATACGCCCGCCAGGACGGCGAGCACGCCCCCCATGAACACCAGCCGCCAGTCGACAGCAGCGTTGCGCAGGAATCGAACGGGAAATTGCATGGTTTTGAGGATGCAGCACTCCCCAAGGCAACCTACAGGCCGGTTGCCTTGCCTGCTTGCGCAGAACGGGGAGCAGGTGGTTGAACGCCTGTATTAAAGCCTGTATTACTTGCAGGCCGCGACGTTGCCCGTGACACCCTTGCAGAGTTCGTCTTTCTTGATCCAGCCGGCTTTCACCACCACATCGAGGTTGTCGCGGGTAATAGGCACGGGCTTGAGGAACTGGGCCTGCAGGGCGATCTTTTTCTCGCCACCATTCCAGGAGGTCGCGCCGTCGACTTTTTTGCCGGCACCCAGATTGACAGCTGCGCTGGCCGCCTGTTTACCGAGGTCGCGCGCATCTTTCCACACCGACACGGTCTGGGTGCCCATGGCCACGCGGTTCAGGGCGGCAAAGTCACCGTCCTGGCCGGACACCGGTACGCCCTTGAGGCCTTTGGAACTCAGCGCCGCCACGACACCGCCAGCGGTGCCGTCATTGGAGGCCACCACAGCATCGACCTTGCCGCCGTTCTTGGTCAGGATCTGTTCCATGTTTTTCTGCGCGACTTCAGGCTTCCAGCCCTCGGTGTATTCCTCGCCCACGATCTTGATGTCGCCTTTCTTGACGGCGGCGTCAATGATTTCCTGCTGGCCTTCGCGCAGGAAATTGGCATTCGGATCGGTGGGGGAGCCCTTGATCATCACGTAGTTGCCCTTGGGCTTGGCCTGGAACACCGCACGGGCCTGCATGCGGCCGACTTCCTTGTTGTCGAAGGTGATGTAGAACACGCCGGGTGCCTCGATCAGGCGGTCGTAGGCAATAACCGGCACTTTTTGTTTGGTGGCCTTGTTCACGGCGGGCAGGATGGCGTCCTTGTCCATGGCCAGCACGATCAGGACCTTGGCGCCCTTGGCCATCAGGCCGTCAATGTCCGCCAGTTGTTTTTCGGGGGAGCCCGCGGCGTCTGCGCTGATGTACTTGGCGCCCAGCTTTTCAAGCTGCGTCTTGATGGCTGCCTCATCGGTTTTCCAGCGTTCCTCCTGGAAGTTGGACCAGCTGACGCCGACAGTGACCTGCGCAAATGCGCCGGCAGCGGCCAGGCTGAGTGCCATTGCGGTGAGGGAATTTTTTAGTTTCATGAATGTCTCCGATAGTTCTGCCCAGTCGGGCGTGTAGTTTTGAAAACCCAGCTGAATCCCGGTAATCGTTCCGCTGCAAACGCAGCACTTCAGAATTAGTTTGAACGACGCACTAATTATGTGGACCTGAAAAATTCCCCGCCTAGGGACAAACCCCGGGTATGCGGGGGTCGCTTTAAATTTTTGATGGTTTCTGTAATACCAAAGGGTGATCAGCAGGCGCTGCAAGCAGAAAACCCGTCAGCGGCAACGGCTGGCTGGATCGGTTTTCCCCTGGAAAGGCTGCGCTTCAGTGGGCGGCAGACGGCTCTGTCACCCCAAGCTTGATGGCCCAGCTTGACAGTGCGGGCAGGATGGAGGGGTAGAGCTCCACGCCCGACTCCATTTGCCTGGCTGCCAGCGCAATGCCTTTTTCCCCCGGGGTGCGCACGGCAGATCCTGCTCGCGCGGGTCGTGATGCGCGGCAGGCATCGACGACATGGCCAGTCTGGCGTATGAAGGCATCCAGGCCGGCAAAAGTGCGCGGGTCAATCACCTGCAGGAACACCGTCGCGCCCCATCCCTCTTTCGGATCGGCGCGGCCATGGCCTGCGAGGCCTCCGGTTAATGCCTCTACCAGCAAGGTGAGGCCATAACCCTTGTGGCCCGAGTCCATGCCACCCAGCGGCAGGATGGTGCCCTTGGGTTCGTCGAACAGCACCGAAGGGTTGTCGCTGGCCACGCCGTGGCCGTCCATCACCCAGGCAGCAGGCAGCCGCTGGCCTTCCTTGTGCAGCCGGTTGGTCATGCCGTTGGTCGTGGCCGAGGTGGACACATCCATCAGCACCGGAACGCCGTTGGTGGGAACGCCGGCAGAAACCGGGTTGGGTGTGAACACCGGGTCCAGCCCGCCAAAGGGGGCAACGCTGGCCGTGTTCGGGTCCGAGCAGGTCAGCAACATCATCAGGCCCTGATCGGTGGCGCGCTTGAGATAGGCGGCCAGGCAGGCGATGTGGTGGCTGCGGCGAATCACCACGGTGCAGGTGCCCTGGGTGGCGGCACGCTCGGTGGCCAGCGCCATCGCTTGCAGAACCAGCCAGGGGCCGGGCAGGCGGCGGCCGTCCCAGGTCACGGCGGCCGGATGGTCGGCCAGCACGGCTGGGGTGCCGAGTTTTTCCATCGCGCCAGATTCCAGCTCAGCCAGGTAGCCCGGCAGCAGGGCGAGCCCGTGGGTGTTGTGGCCCATCAGGTCGCCCTGGACCAGGATGTCGGCCACGGCAGCGGCTTTGTCGTGCTCCAGCCCGGCGGTGGTCAGCAGGGTTTGGGCGTAGTTGATCAGATCGGTTTGGGCGTATCGCATGGATTTGTCTCGGGGTTGTCTCAATGTTGTCGCTGTAGATGCTCTGTTTTTGATAGCTGCTTGCGCTCGTCCTGTATGGGTTAGAGGGCGTTTTGATGCGTATCTTCCAGCGCAGCAGGTCACGTCAGGCCGGCCATCGTTATTTTGAACATTCTAGGGACGAGCGGGTAGGGGCGCACACCGCACAATCCATCGCGGCATTTAATCCGGTGCCATAAAAAAAGCGGAAAGCAGGCCATGAGCCCGCTTTCCGCCTGAGGCACCGAAGGCGGTGCAGGCGAACATGTTTATGGTTACGTCGCCAATCAGCCCAGCTTGATGCTGCTGGGGTCCGCGGTGAGGTAGCCGACAGCCGCGCCGAAGCGGTCCTTGTAGTTCGCGCGCACCAGCGGATCCAGCGTGGCTTGCACCTTGCCATGCAGCGAGTTCCAGTCTCCCGCATGCTGGAAGTTGCTCATGATGTAGGTCCAGCCGTTGAGGTCGTCCACCACATGCAGGCCGGTGGCTTCGGCGCCCGCGGGCATGGACATCAGGCGCGACAGCTGTCGGGTGTCGACGTTGTAGGCCCAGATGAAGTTGTTGATGTGCGAGCCGCTGTCCTCACCAATGAAGAGGGTGCGCATTTTTTCCGAGAACTTCAGGTTGTCGGGGTTGGCGATCTGGTTGGGGTCGGCCTTGTTGCCCAGCGCGTCGGCGGCAATGTCTTCGCCGACCAGCAGGGCCCTGGTGTGCACCGGCATCCATTCGCTGTCGATGGCGTTGCCACCCAGGTCTTTCTGGCCGCCGTCCAGCTTGTGCGCCATCACGCCGCCGGCGATCAGGGCCTTGTCGAGCGCGATGCCGCTGGCCGCGTTCCAGCCCTTGCCGGTCTTGACCATGGAGTCCTGGATATTCTGCAGCGCCGAGTAGGCGACCTTGTCCTTGATGTTGACGGTGGTGCCTTCCATTTTGGAAAATCCCATGCTCCCGCCCATAAGGTAGGCATAGCGGTGGGTTTCCAGGAAGGCTGCGGCTTTTTCCATGCCGGGCTTGATCTTGATCCAGTTGGCGTTGCCGCCATAAAACACCTTGGTGAAGCTCGCATCACCGGGGTCTGTTTTCGATACCGCCATGATGTCGGCGGGCTTGAGCGTGTCGGCCATCTTTTCGATCTCGGCGCTGGTGGCGTGGCCCAGCTTGATCCAGGAGATCTTCGCGCCCTGGTCGGCAGGGTTGACCGAGAAGCCGGTGCCCAGCTTGCCCACATACAGCGTGCCGGAAGACAGGTCTTTTTCACGGTCCGCCACAAAGACGAAGAGGCCGCTGTTGGTGGCGTCGTCGCCCATCAGCACGGTGCGGTTGTCCGGCATGACCTGCACCAGCTCATGCGAGATGCGGCCCATGTTGTAGTGTTTCTTGACCGTGCCGGTGCCGTCGGGATGCACGGTGACTTCCGGCAGGTGGCCGTAGTGATAAGGGTTCGCTTTGGTTTCGTCGCCATAGACGTTCTTGCTGAACTTCTTGAATTGCGCGCTTTCCGCGGCGAAGGGGGCATCGGGCTCGTACTCTTCGCTGGACAAGTGGGTGTTCCAGGGCGAGAGGCTGGCGCCACAGGTGATCCACAGGCCATGCGCTTTGGACATGTCCACGTTGTGGTATTTCACGAGGCTGAGCTTGCCGGTGGCCTGGTCCTGGTCCAGCGTCAGCACGGCGATGGGTGAGGGCAGGTTGCCGTAAGCGTCGGCGCCAGCCAGGTCTCGCGTGGTGTATTCAAACTGAACTACGGCAAAAACTGCTTTGCCTTTGACTCCGGGTACGTTGGCATTGGGCAGGCCGAGCAGCGAGGTGCCGTCAGGTCCGTCCGAGAATATCTGGCGTTCCTTGCCGGGCACCGAGCGGTCAATGATGGGCCGGTTGCTGATGTCCACATAGCCGCCGGCGAGGATGGTGCCGCCCTTGCCGTCCGGCACCATGTCGCCGGTCACGAAGAAGGGCTGGTAGGCGAGCTTGTAGCTCTGCGTGCTGTTGTCTTTGAGGCGCACCTGGAGGCTGGAGCCCACGGTGGTGGTGGCCATGGCGGCCGCGTTGGCAAGCGTTGGGGCGGCCATGGAGGTGAAGCTGGAAGACAAGTAATTGCCCGCAGCGGCGGGGCCGCTGCCGGTGGCGCAGCCCGACAGCAGGGTGCTGGAGGCCAGGGCCCCCAGCGGCAGCATGGGCGCAGTCGCCAGGAATTTCAGGGCCGTGCGGCGGGAGGGAAGGGAAGGGGTGGCCAGGTCGGACATTGTTATGGTTTCCAGTGTTTCAGGTGGGTGATCGCGAAGCCGCAGCCCTGGCCGCGCACTCCGGCGGGGCAAGTCGGGCTGCGCTGCGGGAATCTTAGGAAGCTTGTGTGACAGTTTCTTGAAAAGGGCTGCCACAGACGGCCCCAGGCAGGGGTGGCTCCCGCTGATTAACCTCGCGCCGGGTACTTGAATATCCCCGGGGGAACCGCAAGCTGGTTTGCTGCGGGCCAAAATCGGTCTGCCAGAACAGCAACCCTCAAGGCCCCCCATGACCACCCAACTCAAAATCGATTTCGTGTCCGACGTTTCCTGCCCCTGGTGCGTGATTGGCCTGAAGTCGCTGGACCAGGCGCTGGAGCGCGTGCACGGCGACATCCAGGCCGAACTGCACTTTCAGCCCTTTGAGCTCAACCCGAAGATGTCGCCCGAAGGCCAGGAAATCACCGAGCACATCACCGAGAAATACGGCATCACGCCCGCGCAGGCCCAGGCCAACCGTGAGAACATCCGCGCGCGCGGCGCGCAGGTCGGCTTCAAGTTCAGCATGGCCGACGAGCCCGGCGGCGGGCGCAGCCGCATCTACAACACTTTTGATGCGCACCGCCTGCTGCACTGGGCCGAACTGGAAGGTGTGGACAAGCAAAAGGCGCTGAAGGAACTGCTCTTCAAGCGCTACTTCACCGACGGCCAGAGCCCGGCTTCACACGAGGTGCTGGCGAAAGCGGCTGCCGAAGTGGGGCTGGATGAAGCCCGGGCGCGGGAGGTGCTGGCGTCAGGCGAATACGCGGCAGAGGTGCGCGAACGCGAACAGTTCTACCTGACCCAGGGCATCCACTCGGTGCCGGCCGTCATCATTAACGACCGCCATCTGATCTCTGGTGGGCAACCCGCTGAAGTGTTTGAGCAGGCCTTGCGGCAGATTGCCGCCGCAGGCTAACGGCTCGCGCCCAGCACTTCAAAAGTGCCCGACTGCTGGACCCAGTCCTTGCCGTTGGATGCAAACCCTGTGGCTGTGCCGGTCTTGAGATTGAGCGCTACCGTGATCGTGTAGCCGCTTTCGGCTGAAAGATAAGACACCACATGCACGTCGTCCGAAATTTTCACGGCGGCGCTGGCGCTTTCGTGGTGGTCTTTTGAACCCGGACCGGTGCTGCGCCAGGTCACCCCTCCGTCGGCCGAAAAAATATGCTCAAAGCTAAGGCCCTTCGTCGGGCCGTCCTTGAAGCTCCAGCGCAGGGTCTTGCCGTGCAGGGATTCGTTGAGGGCGGCTGTCATGGGAGCTCCAAAAGTAAAAAGTAACGTCAGCGCGACTGAATGAAGGCGGATGCGCTTGCCGACAGTTTCAACTTAGCTCCCGCACAGGAACATGTTTGTGGGAGGCGTGTTAATCGGATGTAGGACAAGCGGACGCGCTGGCATTTGCTGTGGATTCAGCCGTGGATTCAGGGCCGGGTTTTCAATGGCAGTGCTGCTGCCATCGTCTGGGTACTCCAAAGCCCAAATTCTCTTTCTTGTCGTTGCTCCTGTTTTGATAGCTGCTTGCGCTGGCCCTGAAAGGCCTGGTGGCCGAAATCGCGTAAATTTTTGACGCGGCAGTTTGCCTGGGCGTGCGCGGCGTTCTCCTACAAAAGTGGCTGTGCTTGCCTGACCGTGCGGTACTCCCCTGGGTTGCACCATCGATTCAGATGTCTGGAAATCACCACGTTGCCCTATAGGCGGCGTCTGGGCAGCTTTTCACAAAGCGACAAGAGACAAAGGAGCACACCATGGCAAAGGAACAACACGACCAGAATCCTGATCCCCGCGCGGCCTGGGCCAGGGGGGAGAACCGGTACCCAGGTGCATTGAAGACCGCCGTCGCAACGGGCGATGACGCAGTGGCCGACGATGACGCCATCATCGAAAGCCTGAATGACCTGCTCGAGTCTTGCCGTGACGGTGAGTATGGTTTCCGCGAATGCGCCGGGCACACCAAGGCGCAGGACATCAAGACACTGCTGCTTCGCCATGCCGATGAATGCCGGGCTGCGGGCCTGGAGCTGCAAACCCTGATTCGCCAGCTCGGCGGGAAGCCCGACGAAGGCGGCTCGGTCAGCGGTGCATTGCATCGCGGATGGGTTTCCGTGCGGGCCACGCTGAGCGCGTTGAGCGACCAGGCGATGCTCAATGAATGCGAGCGCGGCGAAGACGCTGCAGTGGCACGCTACCGCAAAGCCCTGAAGCGTAATTTCCCCGCCGGTATCAGGGCCGTGGTGGAACGCCAGGCCCAGGGCGCACAGCGCAATCATGACCAGGTGAAAGCCCTGCGCGACGCGCTGAAGGCCTGATAAGGGTCGGCCTTCGCACACAAGGAATCGGTAAGATTTTTGTCGGCACTCGAGGCTCGGCAAACCAAGGGGCGGCATTTGTCGCCCCTTTTTTTATTCCTCCATGTCGGGAGTGCCCCCGTTAGTTCTTCAGGCTGCTTGCGCAATCCACCTGGGCGTCGAGCTGTACGCCGTTGCGTGAATAGTCAGCATCGGTGACCTTGCAGCCGGAGCGCAGTTCAATCGCCTGCAGCAATGCTGCGCGGCCCGAAGGGGTCGATATGACGCTGCCGCCTTTTGACCCTGGAGCAATGGCTGTCCAGGTGCCGGCTGTCAGCTGGCTGATGAGATAGGTCTGCCCGTCGACGCTAACGGGGTGCGGGGGCGGCTCTGCTGTTGTGCCGGCACATCCGGCCAGGCAGATGGCCGCAAACATGCCGGATGGCCATCCACGGTTTTTCATGAAAGGGGGCCGGACAGGCTGCTTTTGATTGCAACCATGAAAGGTATCGGCGTGGCGACAGTTTCGGCTTTGGGCTCGGGCGCCTTGGGTGGCGCTTTGGGAACCTTGTTGTCGGGGCAGCCGGACAGGAAAAACAAGGTCGCCAGTACAAAGGGCAGGTAGGGTTTCATGGGTGTCTCCAGGTGCGTTCTATGGCGCTGTCTGAATAATAGGACGCAGCCGGCAACAGGGCCAGCCCTTGGGCCGCAAGTCGCGGCGAATGCCTACACCCGGCGCGAAGGTGAGCCCGTCACACCCATGCGCTGCAAGGCCTCGCTCAGGCTGCGTGCCGGGGCCGGGGTCGCGCATTGCTGTTGAGCGGGCCCGTGGGCACTGGGGTGCCGAGCCGCGGGCGGACAGGAGTCAGGCGGTGTGGGCGACTGGTTTTCTGCGTCCGGCAGTGTCTTGCCTCGGAGCTCTGCGGCCATTCGCCGACCTTCAGTCTGCAGGTAAAGCGTCAAATCCATTTCATCGAGCTGCTTCATGGTGAGCATTTCTGGTTCATCCCTTGAATAAGGCCGGGCAAACAGAACTCCTTATCCAGGCGAATCTAGGCTCAAGCCCTTCACCCGCGTGTCAGGCCGTAGGCCTTGGGTCTGTAGGAGTGCAACGACAACCCAGGCAGGGCCGCCGTGAGGGCTATTTCGCGGCCGGTGGCGCCTTGAAGCCCACTTGTTTCATGGCGGCGGTGAGCCCGTTGCGTGACGCCTCGTAAGTCTCCCAGGGCTGGTTGCCGATGGCCAGGCGCCCGCCCAGGGTTTGCGCCGTCCAGTGTGCGCCGCCGGTCAGCGAGGCCAGTTCATCCCAATCGACAGGGACGGACACGCCGAGGCCCGGCCGGGCACGCATGGACCACGCCGCGACGGTGGTGGCGCCAAATCCATTGCGCAGGTAGTCCGGAAAAATCTTGCCGATGCGGTTTTTAGGGCCGCTCTTGGCGGCAAAGCGCTGGGGGATCACGGTGGCCAGGTGCATCACGATGGCATGCGAGAAATCCTTCACGGTGTCGAAATCGTATTGCCGCTTGAGCGGCACCACCACGTGCAGGCCTTTGCCGCCGCTGGTTTTCAGGAAATTCGCGAGCTTCAGTTCGTCAAGGAAAGCGCGCACCAGCTGCGCGGCCTCCTGAACCTGCGGCCAGGCAACGCCTTCACCCGGGTCCAGGTCGAACGTCATGCGGTCGGGCTTGTGGATGGCGCGCGTGGTGGCGTTCCAGGTATGGAACTCGATCACGTTGATCTGCGCGGCCGCCAGCAGGGCGGCTGTGGAGGGAATCTCCAGCAGGGGACCATGGCCGGGGTCCAGCGCGGGGTCCAGCAATTTGATGCCGGGAATTGACGTAGCTTCGGCATGCTTCTGGAAGAACAGCTCGCCACCTATGCCCGAAGGCGCGCGCACCAGCGCGGTGGGCCGGGCCTTGAGGTGCGGCAGCATCAGCGCCGCGACCTGTGCGTAGTGCTCGACCACGTTTTGCTTGGTGAAGCCGGTGCTGCTGTCGATCACCCGGTCAGCATGCGTGACACGCAGGGACTTCAGCGCTGCAGGGGCGGACTTCGCGGTCTTTTTTTCAGGGACGTTCAGGCCACCCTTCGCGGTAGGTTTTTCGGTGGAGGTTTTTTGGGCGGGGTTCACGGTAGTGCCTTTCTTGCCGCGCTCCAGGACGGCGGGTTTTTCACGGAGGATGTTTGTTGCGGGTTTGTCGGTGCGGAGGCCCTGGAATACGGAGTGGCGGATATGGCCGCCATGGGTCCATTCACCAAAGGCCACTTCGGCCAGCAAACGCGGCTTGACCCATTGGCCCTTGACCCCGGCGGGCACCCTGGTAAAAGGACTGCGGTCGGCGTGGATCTTTTGCAGCCTCGCCTTGAGGTCCTTGAGCGTTGCGTCGTTAAAGCCGGTACCGACGTTGCCGGCGTACAGGAGCGCGCCTTCGCCGTCGTGCACGCCCAGCATCAGTGCACCCAGGCCGGCGCGCGAACCCTTGGGTTCGGTGTAACCGCCGATGACGAATTCCTGGCGCAGCTGGGTCTTGAGCTTGATCCAGTCCGGCGAGCGGCGTGACACGTAAGCCGAGTCCACGCGTTTGCCGATCACGCCTTCCAGCCCGACACGCCGGGCCGACTCAAGCAGATCCTGCGGTGCTTCATCAAACGCATCGCTGAAACGGATGGTGTCCTGCGGATTGCGGGTGACCAGCGCGCAGAGGATTTCACGGCGCTGCGCCAGTGGCAGTTGCCGCAGGTCCAGCCCGTCAAAGTAGGGAAGGTCGAACACGTAAAAAATGATGCGGGCCGTGCTGGCATGGTCAAACGCGTTTTGCAGCGCGCCGAAGTCGGGCACGCCGTGTTCGTTCATCACGACGATTTCGCCGTCTACCCAGCCAGACGAAATTTCCAGCGCGCCCACGGCCTTCGCCAGCTTGGGCAGCTTGTTTGTCCAGTCGTTGCCTTTGCGCGTGATGAGGCGAACCGACGACCCGTCGATGCGGGCCAGCAGGCGGTAGCCGTCGTACTTGATCTCGTAGGCCCAGCCTTGCGGGTCGGCTGGAGGACGTGCGACCAGGGTGGCCAGTTGCGGAGCCAGTGTCTGTGGCAGCTTTGCCGCGACGGCGCCTTCGGGGGTGCCAGTAGCGGGTGTGTTTCTGCGTCCCTGTTTGGCAATCTTCCTGGCGGTCTTTCGGGTAGCGGCTGTCTTCCCGATACCAGCGCTGGCCGAAGCGCCCGCCTTGCCGGGGTTTTCCGCGGTGTCGCGTGGCAGTGGCTTGCCCGAGAGCACGCTGTTGGGCAGGGCCTCGCGCACGTCAAACTCCGTTTCCGGGCGGGCGTAGCCGTCGTGTTCCTTGATCAGCAGCCAGGGCTCCTGCTTCTCATTGCCGCGGCCGTGCATGCGCACCAGCGTCCAGCCGCCCTTGAGTTTTTCGCCGTGCAGCTCGAATTTGAGTTTCCCGTCTTTCAGCCCTTTGACCGGGTCTCCATGCGGCGTCCACAGGCCGCGGTCCCAGACAATCACGTCGCCCGCGCCGTATTGCTTTGGTGGAATGCTGCCTTCGAAACCTGCATAGGAAATGGGATGGTCTTCCACATGCATGCCCATGCGCTTGACGGACGGATCCAGGCTGGGCCCTTTGGGAATTGCCCAGCTCTTGAGCGTGCCCTGAAGCTCCAGGCGGAAGTCGTAATGCAGGTTGCGCGCGTCGTGTTTCTGGATCACGAAACTCAGCGCCTTGTGCGTGCGAGTGCCGCCTTGTGCAGGCTCAGGCGTGCGGGAGAAGTCGCGCTTGGCGCGGTAAGGCTTTAGCAGGTCGCGGGCGCCCATAAGGTCTATCGGCGAGCAGGTGGCGGGTTAGGCGGCGCGCCGTTTGGCGGGAGCATGCGCGCGCGCCCTGGCGGCGGGTTTTTTGCGCGCCGGGCTTTTGGCTGCAGCCTTGCTGGTTTTCGCTGTGGTTTTGTCGGCTGCCCTGGTTTTGGAGGCATTGCCGCCGCCTTTGCGCAGGCTGCGCTGCAGCAACTCCGTCAGGTCAATGATCTTGGCGCCGGAGCGGGCTTCGGGTTCGCCGGATTCTTCCGGCTGCACCACGCTTTCCAGTTTGCCTTCCTTCGCCTTGCGTTTGACCAGCGCCATGATGTCGTCCCTGAAGGAGTCGGAGAACTGCTCCGGGTCCCATTTGCCGGTCATGTCGTCCACCAGCTGTCTGGCCATCGCCAGTTCCTTGTCGGACAGGCCCGCGGCCTTGGCGCCGACAGGCGGCAGATCCAGCTCCTCGAGCGAGCGGATGTCGGCGCCCCAGCGCAGCAGGTTCAATATCAGCGCCGGGCCTGAAGGCACCAGCACGGCCAGGTGCTGCTTGGTCTGGATGATGACGCGGGCGATGCCCACGCGCTGCGTCTTCAGCAGGGTGTCGCGCAGCAGTGCGTAGACTTTTTGCCCTTTGTTGATGGGGGCGATGTAGTAGGGCCGCTCCAGGTAAACGAAAGGAATCTCCGTGTTGGGCACAAAGCTTTCGATTTCAATGGTCTGGGTGGTCTTGGGGTAGGCGGACTTGATCTCTTCTTCCGACAGTACGATGTACTGGCCGTCTTCGTATTCGACGCCCTTGACGATGTTTTCCCGGGTGATCTCTTTGCCCGTGCGCTTGTTGACGCGCTTGTAACCCACAGGGTCCATGCTGCGCTTGTCCAGCCAGTCGAAGTCAATGCCGCTTTCCGAGGTGGCCGAATGCAGCGCTACGGGGATGTGAACCAGGCCGAAACTGATGGCCCCTTTCCATAAAACGCGCGATGCCATGGTGTGAGTCTTTCTGCTGATGATTGCGGGCTGGCCTGGGGGAGTGGGGAGTGCAGGCCACAACTATCAGTCCAGTCTCCGGCCCGCGTGCACGCAGGCGTGTCGGTGTGCGATGGGGTACGGGCGTCGTCCGGAACCGACTGTTCGCATGGGGTTTGTCCTACGGGTTTGATCTGCGTGCAGCACGCACAATCGGCTGCAACTTTTCAAGGAGCTGACCCATGCTTTCACGCCGCGCCGCCACCCGAGTTTCCCTTGCCGCGATGGCCGTAGCCGCTGCCGCCATCACGGGCTGCGGCGTGATGAACAAGCAATCCAGCCTGGTCGCATTCACCACGCAGCTTCGCGGCGCCAATGAGGTGCCCGCCAATGCCAGCACCGGTAGCGGCTCGGTCGATGCCGTTTTCGATACCAGTACCAACCTGCTGCGCTGGAAGGTCAACTACACCCGTCTGACCGGCCCGGCGACTGCGGGACACTTCCATGGTCCGGCCGTCATCGGCGCCAACGCCGGTGTTGCTTTGGGATGGGCCAGCCCCGTCCGCAGCCCCATGGACGGCAGCGCCACGCTGACGGCCGCCCAGGCCGCCGACCTGATGGCGGGCCGCTGGTATGCCAACATCCACACAGCTGCTTATCCCGCAGGGGAAGTGCGCGGCCAGATGACGATGGTGCGTAACTAGGGCCTCCCGAAGAGGCCCCTCGGGCCCGTCTTGATAAATGGTTGCGGGCGCAACCGGATCGGTTTATAGTTGCGGACGCAACCATAAACTTACCCGGTCGCTACATGATCAAGCTCGACAGAACCCTGACCTACCGCCTGCACCTTCTGCACAAGCTGACGGACATTGAAAGCCAGCGTGCTTATGTGGCGGACGCGCGCCTGTCGATGAGTGATGCCCGTTGCCTCACGGCCGTGGGCACCTTCGCGCCGCTGTCGGTGAACGACCTCGCGCAAAAAGCCAATCTGAACAAAGGCCAGGCCAGCCGTGCGGCCCAGTCGCTGGTCGATCAGGGCCTGGTCGTCAAGGCCGCAAGTCCGACGGATGGGCGCGGCGTGGTGCTGACACTCACCCCCAAAGGCAAAAAGGCATGGCAGCGCACCATGGAAGTGGTGGGGCAGCGCAACCAGGACATTTTTGGCGTGCTGAGCGCGGCCGAGCGCACGCAGCTCAGTGATTTTTTCGACAGGCTGATCGAGAAGGCCAAGGCCGGCGGTGGTGAGCCCGGCGATGCTGAAGAATGATGGCGTCGATTCGTTGAACTGAACATTGCAGATTCCCGGGGGAAACATCCATGAGCACCAACACCTTGCATTACCAGTCCGGCTTCGGCAATGAATTTGCCAGCGAGGCCGTTGCCGGCGCGCTGCCGCAAGGGCGCAACAGCCCGCAGCGCGCGCCGCACGATTTGTACACCGAGCTGATTTCCGGCACCGCTTTCACCGCGCCGCGCGCCGAGAACCGCCGCACCTGGATGTACCGCCGCCAGCCTTCTGTGATGACAGGTGGCTACAAGCCGTATGAACAGCCGCAGTGGACGACCGGCGCGGCGGGTGGCTGCGCCGTGCCGCCCGATCCCTTGCGCTGGAATCCATTTGCCATTCCCCCCGAGCCGCTGGATTTTGTGGACGGCATTCGCACTGTGGCCGCCAACGGCGACGCCGAAGCGCAGACGGGCATGGCCGCGCAGGTGTATGTCGCCAATCGTTCCATGTTGCAACGCGCGCTGGTCAATGCCGACGGCGAGATGCTGCTGGTGCCGCAGCAGGGCCGGCTGGTGGTCACGACCGAGCTCGGCATCCTGGATGTCACTCCCGGGGAAATCGCCGTGGTGCCGCGTGGAATGGCCTTCAGCGTGGGCCTGCCCGACGGCGCATCGCGCGGCTACGTCTGCGAAAACTACGGCGCGCACTTTCGCCTGCCGGAACTCGGTCCGATCGGCTCCAACGGCCTGGCCAATGCGCGTGACTTCCTGGCGCCTACGGCGGCGTTCGACAGCGCGCCTGCGCCCAAGGGCGGCTTTGAGATCGTCAAGAAATTCGGCGGCCGCCTGTGGTCGGCCAGGCGAGCGGCCAGCCCCTTCAATGTGGTGGCCTGGCACGGCAACCTGGTGCCTTACAAGTACGACACGGCCCATTTCATGACCATCGGCTCCATCAGCTATGACCATCCGGACCCATCCATCTTCACCGTGCTGACCTCGCCCTCGGACACAGCGGGCACGGCCAACTGCGACTTCGTGATCTTTCCGCCACGCTGGCTGGTGGCCGAGAACACCTTCCGCCCGCCCTGGTACCACCGCAACCTCATGAGCGAATTCATGGGCCTGGTCTATGGCCAGTACGACGCCAAGCCCGAAGGCTTCAAGCCCGGCGGCGCGTCGCTGCACAACTGCATGGTGCCGCACGGCCCGGACACCGAAGCCTTCGAGAAAGCCAGCACGGCCGCACTGGCGCCGCACAAGCTGGACAACACGCTGGCCTTCATGTTTGAAAGCCGCTACCGCTTCATCCCGACGGCCTATGCGCTGGAGGGTGGGGCGCTGGATGCCGGCTACAGCAGTTGCTGGGCCGGGCTCAAAGACCAGTTCAAGGGCTGACGCGCATGAACCAGTCACTCAACGCCACCCACGACCTTGGGCTGCGCAGCTGGGTCGCATCTGCGAATGACGCGGGAACAGACTTTCCCATCCAGAATCTGCCGTTTGGCACCTACAGCCAGGGGCCGCAGGGCGCGCGCAAGATCGGCGTGGCCATTGGCGACCAGGTGCTGGATGTTCGGGCGGCCGGGCTGCTCGATACCGGTGATATGAACGGGTTGATGGCACAAAGCCTGGCGACAACGAGCGCGCTGAGAGCGGCGATCTCGCGAGGCCTCGCAGAGGGCAGCTCAAAGCAGGCTGAGTGGAAGAACTTTTTGTCCCCCCAGGATTCGGTGACCCTGCACCTGCCTTGCCGCATCGGCGACTACACCGACTTTTACACCGGCATCCACCACGCCACCACCGTCGGCAAGCTGTTTCGGCCCGATGCGCCGCTGCTGCCCAATTACAAGTGGGTTCCCATCGGCTACCACGGCCGCGCGTCGTCCATCGGCGTGAGCGGCCAGGCCTTTCCCCGCCCGATGGGCCAGACCAAAGGCCCGGACGACGCGGCGCCCGCCTTGCGGCCCACCCAGCGACTCGACTACGAACTGGAACTCGGCGTGCTGGTGGGGCAGGGGAACGCGCTGGGCGAGCCCATCGCCATGGCTCAGGCTGAAGCACATGCCTTTGGCATGGTGCTGCTTAACGACTGGTCGGCGCGTGACGTGCAGGCCTGGGAATACCAGCCGCTCGGCCCGTTCCTGTCCAAAAACTTCGCCAGCACCCTCTCGCCGTGGGTCGTCACGATGGAGGCACTGGCGCCGTTTCGCGCACCGTTCGTACGGCCCGAAGGCGACCCGCAGCCCTTGCCGTACCTGGACTCGGAAGGCAACCGCCGCCTGGGCGGTATGGATGTGGCGCTGGAAGTGTGGATAGAGACCGAGGCCATGCGGGAAGCCGGTCAGGGCCCCGAGCGCCTGTCGCAGTCGAACTTTCGCGACGCCTACTGGACGGTGGCGCAGCTGCTCACGCACCACACCGTCAACGGCTGCAACCTGCAGCCCGGCGATTTGCTGGGCTCGGGCACGTTGTCAGGCCCGGCGCCGGAACAGGGCGGCTCGCTGCTGGAGCTGAGCACGGGCGGCAAGAATGCGTTGACCCTGGCCAATGGCGAAAAGCGCACCTTCCTGCAGGACGGGGACGCCGTCATCCTGCGTGCAAGCTGCGCGCGTGAAGGCTTTCGGCGCATTGGTTTTGGCGAATGCCGGGGGCAGGTGCTGCCGGCCAGGCGGCCGTAGTGAAGCCTGGAGGAGAGTGTTTTGCTATTAATTTAATAGCATCTTGCGCCCGATATATAAGGACCGCAGACTCTTTTCATAGTTAAAAACACGGTTTTGGGCCCGTGAGGCGGGTTTCAATGCACAAAGGCGGCCTGGAGTCACTTTTAGCTCCCGTTTCAGCCCGGCTTCTGCCTCGCCCCTTGGCAAGACTTTCCAATGGGCTGCTGCTGATACTTCGACCGGCAACGAAGCATCACGCCAGCCATCTGGGCAAAAATGACGCCCATGCACCCCGACAACATCCTCGCAGCGCCCAGCCACCCCAACCCCTATCCTTATTACGCCGCGCTGGTGGCCGGCCCACCGCTGGTGTTTGACGCAGCACGCAAGCTCTGGGTCGCGACCAGTGCGGCAGCGGTCAATGCCGTGCTGGGCAACCCGGCATGCCGTGTGAGGCCGGCGGCTGAGCCCGTGCCGCAGGCCATCGTCGGGTCGGCGGCGGGTGAGGTGTTCGGCCACCTGGTTCGCATGAACGACGGCACCCGGCACGACGCACCCAAACTTGCCTTGCAGCGATTTCTGGCCACGCTGGATCTGGACCGTGTTGGCGAGCGCACTGGCTTGATTGGGGCGAAAGCCATGGGTGGCGAACCCCTGCGCGGAGCGGCGTTGTCGCAGTGGGTTTTTGATGTGCCGGTGATGGCAGTCGCTGATGCCCTGGGTTTTGCGCAGGCCGAACTGCCGCTTGTTGCAGGCTGGACGCGCGACTTTGTGGCGTGCCTGTCTCCGCTCAGCACGCCGGAGCAGTTAGCTGCGGCGGGTGATGCTGCAGCGGCCTTGCTGGCAAGGTTCTCGGTGCTTGTGCAGGCGGAGGCAAGCCCGGACAGCGCCGTCGCCCGTGTCCGGCTGGAAGCGCAGAAGGTGGGTTGGAATGACGCCGCAGCGTTGCTCGCCAACCTGGTCGGCCTGCTGTCGCAGACCTGCGAGGCGACTGCCGGACTTGTCGGGAACAGCCTGGTGGCCCTGGCCACGCAGCCGGGCCTGGCCGAAACCGTGGGGCAGGATCCGGGCAAGCTGCTTCAGATGGTGAACGAGGTCAGCCGCCACGACCCGTCCATCCACAACACGCGCCGTTTTGTGGCAGAGGCAACGGAGGTGGCGGGGGTTTCCCTGAAGGCGGGCGATGCCATCCTGGTGGTTCTGGCGGCCGCCGGCCGTGACCCTTTGTGCAACCCGGAGCCCGACCGGTTTTTGCTGGACCGCGCGGAGCGCGATGTGCCCGGCTTTGGCAGGGGCGCGCACCAGTGCCCCGGCCAGGCGCTGGCTTGCACCGTCGCCGCCGCGGCCGTCCAGGCCTTGCTGGATTCAGGCAAGCTGCGGTTGCCGAAACCGGAAGGCTGGCATTACCGTTGGCACTACAGGCCTTCCATGAATGCCCGCATCCCGGTTTTTTCTGATTGAGTACCACGACTGAAAGCGCCACATGATCGCCATCATTTTTGAAGTGCAGCCCGCCGAGGGCAACATGCAAACCTATCTGGATATTGCTGCTGCGCTCAAGCCGCAACTGGAGCAAATCGACGGTTTCATTTCCGTTGAGCGGTTTCAAAGCCTGAGCAACCCGGGCAAGCTGCTATCGCTCTCATTCTTCAGGGACGAAGCCGCCGTGATGGAATGGCGCCGTCTGGAATCCCACCGCAAGGCGCAAAGCCGCGGGCGCGGTGGCGTGTTTGAAAACTACCGCCTGCGTGTGGCCCATGTGCTGCGTGACTACGGGCTGAACGAACGGGACGAGGCGCCGGCGGACAGCCGCGAGCAGCACGGCTAGGCGCTGCGGGGCCTGGCGCGCTTCCAGCGGGGCGGCCACCACCACCAGCTCAGCAACACCAGCAGGCCGAATCCGGTATAAGCCACCATGAACACCCACGCCGGCGCGTTGAAGAAGATCAGCCGCGACAGCCAGTGCTCAATGAAGGAGCCGCCATAACTGGCTTGCCCGGCCAGCTGCCTCAGGGCCTGTTCCCAAATGGTGAGCGGGCAGATCTCGCCCAGCCAGCTTTGCGCCACCACAAAGCCGATCAGCGCCAGATGCGTGAGCCTGACCCACGGCGCGCGAACCCAGACCCAACCGCACCAGCCGCCGGCCATGAACAGTAGTTGGCCGAGCACGGCAAAGGCGACGATAGCGACGTGCAACACCAGGATCGAGTCTGCTAGCAGGGCAGCGGTGAAAGGGCTCATGGGTGTGTGAGGAGTCAGTAAAGCGTGTTTATTCGCGGCCGTTCGTGGCCACGCGGCCACTTTAAACGTGCCAATCGTGCATTGAGAGGTGTTTGTAGGGCTTAAATGCCGAATAAAGAGGCAAAACTCAGGGTAAACCTTACAATGGAGGGTTACCCCAAACCCTCCATGAACGCCCCCGTCGACGTCTCCTTCTTTGCGCGCGCCGCCAAGCCGCTCACCAGTTACCGCAAGTACTGGGCGGCCCGCTTTGGCACGGCCAAATTTTTGCCCACCAGCCGGGCCGAAATGGACGCGCTCGGCTGGGACAGCTGCGACATCATCATCGTCACGGGCGACGCCTATGTAGACCACCCGAGCTTCGGTATGGCCGTCATTGGCCGCATGCTGGAGGCGCAAGGCTTTCGCGTCGGCATCATCGCCCAGCCCGACTGGCAAAGCGCCGAACCCTTCCGCGTGCTGGGCAAGCCCAACCTGTTCTTCGGCGTGACCGCCGGCAACATGGACTCGATGATCAATCGTTACACGGCGGACCACAAGATCCGCAGTGATGACGCCTACACCCCCGGCGACATCGGCGGCAAACGCCCCGACCGCGCGGCGCTGGTGTATTCACAGCGCTGCCGCGAAGCCTACAAAGACGTGCCTATCATCCTGGGCGGCATTGAAGGTTCGCTGCGCCGCATCGCGCATTACGACTACTGGTCCGACAAAGTTCGCCGCAGCGTGGTGGTCGATGCGAAATGCGACCTGTTGCTGTACGGCAATGCCGAACGCGCGATAGTCGAGATCGCCCATCGCCTGGCGGCTAAAGAGCCGGTGGGCAGCATCACCGACGTTCGCGGCACCGCCTTTATCCGCCGCACTGGCGACGAAACCGCCAACGGCTGGTTTGAAATCGATTCCACCAGCGTGGATGCACCGGGCCGGGTCGAAGCGCATGTCAACCCATATCTGATGATTTCCGACCAGGCGCGGGAACAGGGCGCGACTTGCGCGCGGGAAGATGAAGCCGCTGAAGTGGCGGTTGAGGCGGAAGCAAAAGGCTCGCCTGTGCTCGCCAAGGCCGTCAAGCCCGCCGCCGCGGCCAACCCGGCCATCAAGCCGCTGACTTTCGTCGCCAACCCGAATCTGCCGTCCACAGTGCACACTGCGCAGGGCAAGATCAAGGTTCCCCCGCGCGACCGATCCGTGATCCGCCTGCCGTCTTACGAGCAGGTCAAGAGCGATGCGGTGCTGTATGCCCACGCCAACCGCGTGCTGCACCTTGAGACGAACCCCGGCAACGCACGCGCCCTGGTTCAGGCCCACGGCGAGGGTGCCACCGCGCGCGACGTGTGGATCACGCCACCGCCCATCCCGCTGACCACGGCCGAGATGGACTACGTCTTCGACCTGCCTTACGCGCGCTCACCGCACCCGCGCTATGCCGACGAAAACGGCAGCCATGACGGCGCCACCAAGATCCCGGCGTGGGAGATGATCCGCTTTAGCGTCAACATCATGCGCGGCTGCTTTGGCGGCTGCACTTTCTGCTCCATCACCGAGCATGAAGGCCGCATCATCCAGAGCCGCTCCGAAGACTCTGTCATCCGCGAGATCGAGGCGATCCGCGACACCGTCAAGGGTTTTACCGGCGCGATCTCCGACCTGGGTGGGCCAACCGCCAACATGTACCGTATCGGCTGCAAGTCGCCCGAGATCGAGGCCGCCTGCCGCAAGCCGAGCTGCGTGTACCCGGGCATCTGCTCCAACCTCAATACCGACCACAACCCGCTGATCAAGATGTACCGCCGCGCGCGGGCCTTGAAGGGCGTGAAGAAGATTCTCATCAGCTCCGGCCTGCGCTACGACCTGGCCGTGCAAAGCCCCGAGTACGTGAAAGAGCTTGTCAGCCATCACGTGGGTGGCTACCTCAAGATCGCGCCCGAGCACACCGAGCAGGGCCCGCTCACCAAGATGATGAAGCCCGGCATCGGCAGCTATGACAAGTTCAAGCAGATGTTCGACAAGTATTCGCTGGAAGCCGGCAAGAAGCAGTTCCTGATTCCGTACTTCATCGCCGCCCACCCGGGCACCAGCGACGAAGACATGATGAACCTGGCGATCTGGCTCAAGAAAAACGGCTTCAGGGCCGACCAGGTGCAGACGTTTTACCCGAGTCCGATGGCCACGGCCACGACGATGTACCACACCAACAAGAACCCGCTGCGCAAGATCACGCGCGACAGCGAGACGGTGGACATCGTGCGCGGCGAGCGCCGCCGCCGGCTGCACAAGGCCTTCTTGCGTTACCACGACCCCAACAACTGGCCGGTGCTGCGCGAGGCGCTCAAGGCCATGGGCCGCGCTGATTTGATCGGCAACGGCAAGCACCACCTGATCCCGACCTTCCAGCCGATGACCGACGGCAGCTACACCAGCGCGCGGCGCAAGAACTCGACCGGCACGGCCACCACAGTCAAGGCTTCGCCGGTGGTAAAGGGCCGATTGCTGACCCGTCACACCGGCCTGCCGCCGCTGGCGCAGGGCGCCGGTGGCAAGCCCGGTGGCCGCAAGGGCCGCTAGGCGCTGCCAGCGCAGGTATTTCGATGTAAAAAGGCTCCGATGGAGCCTTTTTTATGAATGAAATTGGCTTTGAGCCCAATGGGAACGTGCGCAAGCAGCTATTGAATTGATAGCAACTACGTGCACGTACCGGCAGCTTCGGTGTGCCCGGCTAAGCTTGACGGGTGCTCCATCTCAAAAATATCCCAACAATATTTCCCCCAACGTGAATCCTTTTGCCCGCATGACCCCTCCTTGCAGCGATGCCGCATTTTTGACGGCAGCCAAAGGAGATTTCATGTTCTATCGCAAAAATGTGGGGCCCAAAGAGCGTTGGGCGCGTGGTGTGTCCGGCGCCTTGATGGCCGTTTGCGGCCTGCTGGTGCTGGGTGTAACGCCGCCTGGTTTGCTCGCGGCCTGCGCCGGTGTGGTCACGGTGCTGACAGGGCTGTTGGGTTTTTGCCCGGCTTGCGCCATGGTGGGCCGCAAGCTGGAAAAGCCGGGCCCTTGGTGATGGCCATTGAAATAGCCCTTTTTGCCGCAGCGCAGGCCGGTGACCCGGCCGCGCTGGCTTCGCTGCTGCGGCAGCTGCAGCCCGATGCCCGCCGTTACGCCCGCTACCAGTGCCACCGCGGCTCCGCCATCGAAGACGTGGTGCAGGAGGCGCTCATCATCATCTACCGCCGCGTCGGCACCGTGCGTGACGCCGCAGCCCTGGGCGGCTGGATGTTCAAGATCATCGCGCGGCTGTGCATGATGCCGGCGCTTGCGCTGATGCGCGGCACCCAGGCGCTTACCGACTACGACAAGGACCAGTACTTCGCGCAGATGCCGCAGGACGAATTGCGTATCGACCTGGTCCGTGCACTGGAGTCCTTGCCGCTGATGTACCGTGAGGTGGTGCTGTTGCGCGACATGGAGCAGCTCACTATCACCGAAATCGCGCAGCGCCTTCAGCTTACCCGCGAAGCCACCAAAAGCCGCATTCACCGGGCACGCGCCATGGTGCGTGAATACTTGCGGCCTGATGGAGCTACGCGCGAGAAGACCGGCGCATGACGCGGTTTTACGTCATGGACTTCTTGCAGTCAGCAGGAGAGGGTAGTTACGGCCGCATGTGATGGGGTTCTCTGGCAAGATAAGTAGAGGCAAGCGGCCGGGCCTCAGATCTTCTACCGGCCCCGGGCGTCATTCACACCTTCTGGAGACACCATGGACATTGCCCGCAAAGCACTTGCTGCTTTCACCATGGCCGCTGTGCTGGCCTGTGCATGGCTGGCGCCGCTGGATGCGCCCGCCATGCGGCAGGTGGATGCCGGCCTGAAAAGGGCGCTGTTGAGTTTTGCCACGGCCAGGCTGCTCAACGGCGTGATTTCGGTGGCGCAGGGGACCGAAGCGTCTGTGCAGCCTTTTGGCGTGGGTGTCACGTTTGCGCCGGGGCAAATCCTGGATCCCGTCAACGACCTGGTGGAGCAGTTTTCGCATTTGATGCTGGCGGCCAGTGTTGCGTTCGGCGTTCAGAAAGCCTTGATCAGCATTGGCAGCTACTGGCCGGTATCGCTGGCGCTGAGTGCCACGGTGCTGGGCTGGTGGTGGTGTTACCTGCGCAGGCCGCAGGTGCCTTTGTGGCTGTCCAGGTTGCTGGTGATCCTGCTGATGCTGCGCTTTGCAGTTCCGGTGGTCACGCTGGGCACCGACATGCTGTGGCAAAAATTCCTGGCGGCCGACTACGCCGCCAGCCAGCAATTGATCGACAGCGCCACCGGCAAGGCCGGCCAGCTCAATTCGCCGGCCGCCGCAGCCCCCGACAACCGCGGCCTGGTGGACAGCCTGAAAGACTGGCTGGCAAAGAACGGTGACGTGACAAAACACTTCGAGAGCCTCAAGCGGGCGGCCGAGCAGGCCACCGAACACATCGTCCGGCTCATCGTGATCTTTGTGCTGCAGACGCTGGTGATCCCCTTGTTGCTTTTGTGGGCCCTGTACGGCTTCGTCAGGCAGGTGTTGCTGGGGCAGCGCTGGCAAAGGCTGCCGGCAGCCTCCATCCTGTATTGATGCGCGAAGGTGCCGGCGCATCTGGTTCGTGCATAAAATCGGCCGTTTGCCCAATAAAGACGAGCGCAAGCAGCTCCTGATTTGATAGCGAATGCAGTCTGATAGCCTGAAACTACAGCCAGACAGTCAGCGACTTTCTCAGCGGCGGCCAAAACAGCCAGGCCCAAACAAGCAGCGCGTGCAAGAAGACCATCAGCCAGTAGATATCCCGAAACGATTGCTTGCTCGACTTGTGCCGCAAGACCTGCTGTGCCAGCCATGCGCCGGGCCAGCCGCCCGCCAGCGCCAGGAGTTGCAACGTGTTTTCCGGTGTGCGCCACTGACCGGTCTGCGCCGCGCGTTTGTCCGCCCAGTACACCCAGAACGTCAGCAGGTTGAGCACAAACGACGCCGGCAATGTCCACCAGGGCAGCAGCGAGCGCCAGACAGCCCAAAGCATCAACCCGCCATAGGCCATGCTGATGAGCAGCATGAGCCCGAAACCGGGTCCTGCAGCCGAAGCGGCGGCTTGCTTTTGTGGGCGCCGCTGAGGGGTGTCCCTCTTTTCAGTGCGAGAGCGAGCCGGGCTGGAGGTGAGACCCCGTTCGGCACTCATTGCTTCGATCGCCATCGCACGTGGGCCTTTACCGCCGACGTGAATTTCTTCAAAGGTGACAACCGTCCCTTGGCGCGGCTGCATGCCGCCACGTACATCTCGCAGATGGAAAAAGACGTCTGCACCTGAGGTTTCGCCGCGGATGAATCCGAATCCGCGTGCCGCGTCCCAGCGTGCAATCGTTCCTTGCTTCCTCATGAATATATGGTTCGGTGCAAGTGAATTACCGTTCCAGCGTGTGTAGCGGAATATCTTTTTCCACGGCCAGCTTGTCCAGCTCCTTGCGCGTCTTGCCCAGAAGCCAGGCCTCAATGGCCGCGTGCGTGGCAGGCGCAAACATGGCCTTCATGCTGGAGGCCGTCACGCCGGCCGCTGCGCACAGGCTCGCGGCAAAGTGCGGCTCCAGCGCGGCGAGTGCTACGCGTCCGTCCTTGCAGCGGTACACGCGGTAGCCCGCATGCCCGCCGCCCACCGCAGCACCGGGCTGGGTCAGCCCCCAGGCGCGGGGCAGGGCCAGGTAAGCCGCCGCGCCGGAAAGGGCCACTTCAAGAAAGACACCTTTGCCTTTTGCCCGCTGGTGCATCACCGCCTGCAGTACGGCTGCGCTGGCCATCAGTGAGCCGCCCATGTCGGCGTACAGCGTGGCGGGCAGGTCCACACCGGTGATCAGGTCGTTCTGCGCGAGGTAGGTGAGATCATGGCCCGGCTCGTCAGCCCGTTCCCCCGGACTGCCGACGATGGCGACCTGGCTCAGGTGCGGATGCTGTTTGTGCAGCGCTTTCCATGTCAGTCCCAGCTTGGCCAGCGCCGCCGGCCTGAACGACGTGAGCAGCACGTCGGTTTTGGCCAGTTCGCGGTGCAGCAGTGTCTGGCCGCGTTCGGTTTTCAGGTCGGCTGTGGCGATGCGCACATCCGCATGCAGGGTTGCATAGGCGGTGGGGTTGTAGAGCTTCATCGGGTCACCCGATGCGCCGGCTGGCGCGCCTTCGTGCGGCGGTGGTTCCAGCTTCACGCAGCGGGCGCCCATTTCGCGGCAGCGCATCAGGGCGGCCGGGCCCGGCAGGTTGAGCGCCAGGCTCAGCACGCGCACGGCCTTGAGTGACTGCATCGGCTGGACCGCCTTGGCAGTGGAGGCTGTTTTGCGGATGGGGGCGGGTTTGGAGGGTGAGGGCGGCATGGAGGTCACTGTGAACGGGCAGGGGCCGCAAAGCGGCGGGCACCGGGCGGTTGTGGGGTCAATTTACCTCAAACCCCTGAGCGGCGGCTTCACAGGTGTCACTGCCGGATGGTTGGATGAGAAGAAAATTTCTGTTTAATGGCTATTAATTATTGTTTTACAGTAATTATTCTGAGACACTGAAGGCCTTTAAACAAGGCAAAGAGGTGCTCCCTTGAAAAATACGGCAACTCCCATGACCCCCGCCGGGCCGGATGTTCAGGGTATTAGCAGCGTGCTGGCCTGGGCTTGTGCCTTGCTGGCGGTGGCATTGCCGCTGGCGGTGGCTTACCACCTGCTCAGTACGCCCGTTGAAAGTCTGCTGTTGCGCGCCGGGGTTGTGTTGTCGGCATCGCAAGCCGCTGCGCTTGACGTCACGCTGGCCCAGAAAAGCTTTGCCGCCTTGCTGGGCGTGCTGCCGGTGTGCTGCGCGTCGTACGGGCTGGTGTGCGCCATGCGCTGCTTCTCCGGCTTTTCGCAGGCCGAATATTTCAGTGTGCGCACTGTCAAATATCTTCGCGGTTTTGCCGCCGGCATTTTTGCGTCGGTGGTGGCCAGCGTGGTGTCGTCAACGCTGATCACCCTGGTGCTGACATCCGGCGCGCCGGCCGGCCAGCGTGCGCTGTCCCTGGGCATGGGCAGCAATGAATTGCTCACGCTGCTGTTTGCCGGCATGGTCTGGCAAATCGCCGCCGTGATGGCGCGGGCAGTGGCACTGGCCGAAGAGAACGCACAGTTCGTCTGACTCTTTCGCCGCCTACCGCTCACCGCTCACCGCTCACCGCTCACCGCTCACCGCATGCCCATCGTTGTCAAACTCGATGTGATGCTGTCTGAACGCAAGGCCAGATCGAAAGACCTGGCCGCGTATGTCGGCATCACCGAAGCCAACCTGTCCTTGCTCAAACAGGGCAAGGTCAAGGGCGTGCGCTTTGACACGCTGATGCGCATTTGCGAATTTCTCGATTGCCAGCCGGGGGACCTGCTGGTTTCGCGGCCAGACGACACCACCTGATTCACTGTTCCGGAGCTTCCTCATGAAACGTCTAGCCATCGCCGCGGCCCTGGTCGCCCTGCTCAGCGCCTGCGCTGATATCAACTGGGAACAAACCGCCAAGGAGTCCGTTAAATCGGCTTGCCGGGGTGCGGGCAATTGCAGCATTCCCTGTGACCGCGCCAATCCGGCCACCTTCAATGACCCGCAATGCCTGACGGGCGGCAGGCGTCCGTCGCCATAATGGCTGTCATGAAATTCAAGCAAAAAATCTCTGCAGTCGGGCGGGCAGCATGAGCGCCAGCGCCGAATTCGTCCGCTATGTGCGTGAACTGCTGGCGCCATTGGGAGACATCCGTGATGGAACGTTCTTTGGCGGCCATGCGATGAAGCACGGTGGCAAACAGTTCGCCATGGTCATGGGCAACACCCTGTACTTCCGGGTGGACGACACCTCGCGGCTGGCGTATGAGAAGAAGGGCTCCAGGCCCTTCAGCTACTCAACAAAGAACGGTGTGGTGCAGGTGCGCAAGTACTATGCCGCGCCCGCGGAGCTGCTCGATGACCCGGCGCAGTTGCTGGTGTGGGCCCGGCAGGCGATCAGTGCAGCGGGTGCCTGATTTACGCCACTCCGAAAAAGTTCAGGCTTAAAGCGGCAAGCCCACGTAGTTTTCGGCCAGCGCCGTTGACGCTGCCTGCGAATGGATCAAGTAATCCAGCTCGGCCTCCTGGAGCTTTTGCCCGAAGCCACCTGCATCGGGAAACTTGTGCATGAGCGAGGTGAACCACCAGGAGAAACGCACAGCCTTCCAGACGCGGCGAAGGCAGGTGTCTGAATAGCTGTTGATGCCGGCTTCGCTGCCCGCATAAAACTCTGCCAGTGCGCGAGCCAGGTACCGGACGTCGCTGGCCGCCAGATTCAAACCCTTGGCGCCCGTGGGCGGCACGATGTGGGCCGCGTCGCCCGCCAGGAAGAGGCGGCCGAAGCGCATGGGCTCGGCAACAAAACTGCGCAGCGGCGCAATGCTTTTTTCAATCGAGGGGCCTGTGACCAGGCTTTCCGCCAGCTCGGGCGCCAGGCGGCGGCGCAGCTCGTCCCAGAAGGCGTCGTCGCTCCAGTTCTCCACCTTGTCGTCCAGCGGGCATTGCACGTAATAGCGGCTGCGGGTGTGGCTGCGCATGCTGCACAAGGCAAAACCACGCGCATGGTTGCTGTAGACGAGTTCGTGGGAAACCGGCGGTGTCTCCGACAGCACGCCCAGCCAGCCGAAAGGATAGACGCGCTCAAAGGTCTGCAGCGCATTGGCCGGCACGCTGGCGCGGCTCACGCCGTGAAAGCCGTCACAGCCGGCGATGAAGTCGCATTCCACTTCGTGCGCCACGCCGTGCTGCACATAACGCACTTTGGGGTGTGGCCCGTCAAAGTCATGAAGGCTCACGTTTTCGGCTTCATAGGCGGTTGCCAGGCCTGCTGCAGCGCGCGCGTCCATCAGGTCGCGTGTGACTTCCGTCTGGCCGTAGACCATCACCTGTTTGCCGCCGGTCAGTTGCTGCATATCAATGCGGTGATGGGCGCCGCCAAAGCCCAGGGCAAAGCCGCCGTGCACCAGGCCTTCCTTGTGCATGCGGCCGCCTACGCCGACCTCGTCCAGCAGGTCGGTCGTGCCTTGCTCCAGCACGCCTGCGCGTATGCGTCCCAGCACGTATTCCTTGCTGCGCTGCTCAATCACGATGGCATGGATGCCGGCCTTATAAAGCAGCTGGCCCAGCAAATGCCCGGCGGGGCCGCCGCCCACGATGGCTACCTGTACGCGCATGGTGTCTCCGTTTAATTTGTCGGGCAATGTGCCCCATGCGAGAAGGTTATGCGGCTGCGTGCGCCGTGCCCAGCGCGTGGCTGCGGCTTTGCACGATGTCCGGCTCACTTGTGCGATGATCGCGCAATGGTCACTTCAAAAACCGTTTCGAAAACCGGCACTTTCCCGATCGCCAAGCCCGACATGATTGAAGGCATGGCCAAAGGCATGGCCGTGCTCGAGAGTTTTGACACGCAGCGCCAGCGCCTGAACGCCACGCTGGCAGCGGAACGCGCGGGCATCACGCGGGCGGCCGCGCGCCGCCACCTGCTCACGCTCACGCACCTGGGTTACCTCGAAACCGACGGCAGCTATTTCTGGCTGGCTGCCAAGGTGCTGCGCTTTTCAGGCAGCTACCTGGCCACCGCGCGCCTGCCGCGCGCTGTTCAGCCCGCGCTGAACCGGCTGGCCGCGCAAACGCAGGAGTCGTTTTCCGTCGCGGTGCTGGACGGCGACGAGATTGTCATCATCGGCCGCAGCGGTTTTGAGTGGAAGTCACCGGCAGACAGCGGCAGGGCGGCGCCGGCGCGCGTACTGGCTTACGGCTTGCACCTCGGTGCGCGCCTGCCGGCGCATGCGACTTCCACCGGGCGCGTGCTGCTGGCTGCCAAAACAAAAAGCGATTTCAATGCCTGGCTGAAGGCCAGGACCGACACAGGCAACCTGGCCCGGCTGACTCTGCACACGACGACCGACCCGCGCAAACTTCGCGCGCTTGTTGACCAGGTGCGGCTAGACGATTACTGCGTGGCCAGCGAAGAGCATGAGCTGGGCGTGCATGCGCTGGCCGTGCCGCTGCGCGACATGCAGGGGCATACGGTGGCCGCGCTCAATGTGGTGTCGTCGCCGCAGCGGCTGCGTGCAGACCTGCTGCAAAAAGAACTGCTGCCGCTGTTGCTGGATGCAGCGCGCGAGTTGCGGTCACTGCTGTAGGGTGCCCGGTTTTAATAAGAAATCAGGCTCGAAGGCAATAGGGACGGGCGCAGCAAGCTATTAAAATGATAGCCATTGCCGGCATGGCGCAGGCGCGCCGGTAGCCTAAACGCCCAGATACTGGGCCAACAATTCCGGCCTGGCATGCAGCTCGGCCGAGCTGCCTTCAAACACCACTTGGCCCTTGACCAGGATCACATTGCGGTCGGTGATCTGGGTGACGTGCTTCCAGTTCTTGTCGACGATCACGCTGCTGATGCCGGTCTCTCGGATCAGGCCGCAGATGCGCCAGATGTCCCGCGCAATCAGCGGCGCCAGGCCTTCGGTGGCTTCGTCGAGGATCAGCACGTCAGGGTTGGTCATCAGCGCGCGGCCGATCGTCAGCATTTGCTGCTCGCCGCCCGAAAGCTGCTGCCCGCCGTGGTTCAGGCGTTCTTTCAGGCGCGGAAAGGTCTCCAGCACACGTTCGTAGGTCCAGTCGTTTCTGCGGCCCACGCCGTCTGCGGCGCTTCCTGGCCTGCCGGCGCGCGCAGCCATCTTGAGGTTCTCGGTCACGCTGAGGTTGCCGAAGATGCCGCGGCCTTCGGGCACATAGGCGATGCCGAGGCGGGCGATTTCGTAGGGTGGGGCGCCCGTCATGGGCCTGCCGTTGATTGCGACCGAGCCCGAGCGCGGTTTGACGAGGCCCATGATGCTTTTGAGCAGCGTGCTCTTGCCCATGCCGTTGCGGCCCATGAGGCCTATGGTCTCGCCGCGTGCGACGTGAAAGTCTATGCCGCGCAGTACGTGGCTGGCGCCGTAGTAGGTGTTGATGTCCTGGGCGGCGATCAGGATGTCAATTTGTTTTTCTGGCGTGTTCATGAATGCTCCTCGCCAAGGTACGCGGCTTGCACACCGGCATCCGCACGGATCTGCGCCGGCGTGCCGCTGGCGATCACCTGGCCGTTGACCATCACGGTGAGCTTGTCGGCCAGCGTGAACACCGCGTCCATGTCGTGCTCGACCAGCAGGATGCCGTGGTTTTTCTTGATCGCCAGCAGGAGGGCAACCATGCGCTCGGCTTCGGCCACACCCATGCCGGCCAGCGGCTCGTCGAGCAGCAGCACCTGCGGCTCGGTGGCCAGGGTCATGGCGATCTCGAGTTGACGCTGCTCACCGTGGCTGATAGTGCCGGCGATGCTGTGCTTGCGGTGTTGCAGGCCGGCCAGTTCCAGCGCTTCTTCGGCGCGGGTGTTGACTGCCGCGAAGTTCGTGGCGCGCTTGAGCCAGTGCGCGGCATGCGGCGCACGCGACTGTGACGCCAGCCGCACGTTTTCCCAGACGCTGAAAGGCAAAAAGATGTTGGTCTTCTGGTAGCTGCGGCCCAGGCCCTTGCCCGAGATTTTTTCGGGTGTCCAGCCAGTGATGTCGTGCCCACCCAAAGTGACCGTACCCGAGGTCGGCGGCAAGTCGCCCGAGAGCAGGTTGGTCAGCGTGGATTTGCCGGCACCGTTGGGGCCGATGACGGCGTGAATGTGGTTGCGCCAGAGATCAATAGAGACATCATTGACCGCCGCAAGACCACCAAAGCGTTTGGTGAGATTTTTTGCACTGAGGAGTAGCTCAGTCATGGCCAACCTCCGCCTTGTCTTTGCGCTGGGTGAATTTCTCCACCAGGCCCAGGATGCCGCGCGGCGCAAACGTGACCAGCAGCACGATAAAGAGGCCCATCCACAGCTGCCAGTGCTTGCCCAGGTTGACGCTGCCGATTTGCGGCAGGTCCTTGAAGACGTGCAGCAAATACTCAAAGGCGAAGGCGCCGACGATGGCGCCCGCGAAATTGCCCATGCCGCCCAAAATGACCATCATGATGGCATGCGCGCTCATGTGAAAGCCCATGAGCTCGGGGTTGATGTAGCCCGTTTGCGCACCCCACAGGTAACCAGCCAGGCCCGCCAGCGCGCCGGCCAGCGTGAAGGCCGAGAGCTTGTAGCCGAAGGTGCCGAAGCCCATGGCGCGCATGCGGTGCTCGTTGACGCGTATGCCGGCCAGCGTGCGGCCGAAGGGGCTCCAGAGCAGGCGGCGCAAGAAGGCGTAAACCAGCAGCACGGCCGCGAGCGTGAAGTAGTAGAGCGTGACTTTCTTGTCGAGGTCGAAGGGCACCCAGCCGAAGATGGCTGCGCTGGGCTTGAAGTTGATGTACAGCCCGTCGGAGCCGCCCAGCACCTTGTTGTCGAAGAAGAGGTAGAACACCATCTGCGCAAACGCCATGGTGACCATGATGAAGTAGATGCCGTGGGTGCGCACCACAAAGAAACCGATGATGAGTGCGGCCAGGCCCGAGGCCGCCACGGCCACAGGCAAAGTCCACCACAGGCTGACAGGTTCGCCGGCAGGTGTCAAAAAGGCCAGCGCATAACCTGCCAGGCCAAAGTAGGCTGCGTGGCCCAGCGAGACCAGACCGGTGACACCTTGCAGCAGGTCCAGGCTCATGGCAAAAATCGCCATGATCATCATGCGCGTGACCATCTGGGTGTAGAAGTCAGTGCCGACGAAAGGGAAGGCGATCAGCGCGATCAGGCCGAGACCCAATGCCACCTGAACGCCGCGCGGCAGGATTTCGAGATTTGCTTTTGCTGAGCTCATTGCTTGAATAGACCTTCGGGCTTCCAGAGCAGCACAGCCGCCATCAACATATACACCAGCATGCCCGCCATCGAAGGCAGCAACACCTTGCCAATGGTGTCGACCAGGCCGACCAGCAGGGCCGAGATCAGCGCACCGCGCACCGAGCCGATACCGCCAATGACCACCACCACAAAACACATGATGAGGACTTGCGAACCCATGTTGGGGTAGACGCTGGCCACGGGTGCGGCGATCATGCCGGCCACTGCGGCCAGGCCCACGCCCAGCGCGAACACCACGGCGTGAATCAGCTTGATGTTGATGCCCAGCGATTCGGCCATGTCGCGGTTAAAGGCGCCGGCGCGTATCTTCATGCCCAGGCGGGTTTTGGAGATCATGAAATAAAGGCCCAGTGCCAGCGCGATGCAAACACCCGACATAAAGAGGCGGTAGACGGGGTAGGAGAGGTTGTCGGTAAGCGGAATCGAGGCGCCCAGCAAGTCGGGAATCGTCACGCCATGGACATCGTCGCCCCAGAGGATGGAGCGCACTTCTTCAAAGATATAGATCAGGCCGAAGGTCAGCAACACCTGGTCCAGGTGGTCGCGCTGGTAGAAGTGCCTGAACAGCAGCCACTCCAGCGCCAGGCCGAAGGCGACCGACAGCACCGCGCCCAGCACGATGGCCAGCGTGAGGCTGCCCGTCAGCGTACTGAGCGACCAGGCCAGGTAGGCGCCCAGCATGTAGAAGCTGCCGTGGGCCAGGTTGACCACACCCATGATGCCGAAGATCAGCGTCAAGCCGGCGGCCAGCATGAACAGCAGCAGGCCGTACTGGACGCTGTTGAGCAGCTGGATAAGGAAGTTGGCTAGATCCATAGATCAGGTTTATGTGTGGCGACGCGTAAACAACAAGAGACTGCCCATCAGCGTGAATAAACCGCCGGAGACGCGGTTAAACCAGCGCACGGCCCGGCTGGATCTCAGCAGCGGTGCGATGCGCGCCACGCCCAAGGCGCAGCCGGTCAGCACGGTGAACTCAAACGCCATGAAGGTGAGGGCGAGGATGGCGAACTGCGGCACAAAGGGCGCGGCCGGATTCAAAAATTGCGGGAAGAACGCGGCAAAGAACAGGACCGCTTTGGGGTTGCTGGCGCCGACCAGGAAGCCGCGCAGGAAAAACGAACGGCGCTGGGCTGGTGCTTCACCTGCGGCAGGATCAAAGACAGCCGCTTCACTGCGGAAGGTCTTGATCCCCAACCAGATCAGATATGCAGCGCCAATCACCTTGGCTACGGTAAAGGCGGTTTCAGACGCCGCCAGCAACGCGCCTAGTCCCATGGCCGACAGCAGCATCACACACAGCACCGCGCTGACGCTTCCAGCCACCGAAGTCATGGCCTTGCGCGGACCATGGTTGAGCGCATTCGTCATGCACATCAGCATGGTCGGGCCGGGTGTGAGGATCAGCAGGGCGACTGCTGCGACGTAGAGGAGGTAGGTAGTGAGCGTCATGGTGAGGATGCTACAAGACAGAAAGCACACCTCATACCAGTTTTACCTAAGAATGAGGCGGGGCGGCCCATGTGACTTCATACCAGCATGAGCCGCGGGACTGGCTTTGCCAGACCGCAGGCGGGCGGCCCCCTCGGGGGGCAGGGAGCTACACGAAGTGAGCGACCGTGGGGGCCACGTCTTCAGGCCATCTTGCAACCGGCGCCTGAGTCGGCCAGCGCCTTGGCTGCCACACCGATCACCTTGTTTTCCTTGTTCTCGACCACGCGCAGGTACATGTCCTGCACCGGGTTGTGCGACGGGCTCATGGTCCATTTGCCGCGCGGGCTGTCGATGACGGCGCCTTCCAGGGCCTTGTAGAGCGCCGGCTTGCTGCTCAGGTCACCCTTCACCGCGTTGGCGCCCTGAATCAGCAGCAGGCCGGTGTCGTAGCCCTGCACGGCGTAGACGTCGGGCTGCAGCCTGAAGGTCTTGGCGTAGCTCAGGCGGAACTGGCCGTTGCGCTGCGTTGGCAGCGAGTCGCTGTAGTGCATGGTCGTGATGATGCCGTTGGCCGCGGGGCCGGCGGCCTCGAGCACGCCTTCGGTCAGGAAGCCGGAGCCGTACAGTGGAATCTTTTCCTTCAGGCCCGAGGCGGCGTAGTCCTTGATGAATTTGGCTGCGCCGCCGCCGGCGAAGAAGCAGGCCACGGCGTCAGGCTTGAGCGCGGCGATCTCGGTCAGCAAGGCCTGGAATTCGACTTGCGGGAAGGGCAGGCCGAGCTCCTTGACGATGGTGCCGCCCGCGGCGGTATAGCTCTCCTTGAAGCCTTCAAAGGCCTCGTCGCCTGCGGCGTATTTCCAGGTGATCCACACAGCTTTTTTGTGGCCGCGGTCGACCATGGCCTTGCCCAGCGCGCGCGTGGGTTGCGAGTTGGTGAAAGACGTGCGGAACACATTGGGCGCGCACAGGCTGCGCGTGGCGGCATGCACGCCGGCGTTGGGGATCAGGCTCAGCACGCCGGAGTCGCGGGCGACTTTCTGGATGCCCATCTGCACGCCCGAGTGCACCGTGCCGACGAGTACGTCGACCTTGTCGCGTTGCACCAGTTTGTTGGCGTTCTCAATGCCTTTGGATGGCTCGGACTCGTCGTCGACCTTGAAGTATTCGATTTCGCGGCCGCCGAGTTTGCCGCCTTGTTCGTTGATGGCCATGCGAAAGCCGTTTTCAATGGCGACGCCGAGCTGGGCGAAGGTGCCGGTATAGGGCAGCATGAAACCCACACGCACCTTGGCGGACTGCGCACGCACGATTTCGGGCAGCAAGAGGCCGGTGGAAGCGGCACCGATAACGGCAGCACTGCGGGTCAATACAAGTCGGCGTGAAGTCATGGAATAGCTCCTGGTTGAGACTGAAGACAGTGAGACGAATAGTAAGCGTGCGTTGTGTATGCAGCCCTAGTGTAAAACCCGAGATTGAAGATTAAATTGTTTATGCCTAAAGCAATACCCGTGCCCGATTCGCGCATTTTCTGACCCTCCGGCGCAGGGTATTTTCCGGATGCCTGCTTCCCGGGGTTTTCCATGTCAGTGCGGCTGGCGCAGCTTGAAGCGCTGGATCTTGCCGGTGGCCGTCTTGGGCAGCTCGTTCACAAATTCAATCCAGCGCGGGTATTTGTAAGGTGCAAGCTGCAGCTTCACATGGGCCTTCAGTTCGTCCACGGTGGCGGCCTGCCCGGCCTTGAGCACCACATAGGCCTTGGGCTTGACGAGTTCGTCGGCGTCGGCCACGCCTATCACCGCCACTTCCAGTACGGCGGGGTGCGTCATCAGGCAGGCTTCGACTTCAAACGGCGAGACGTAAATGCCGCCGACCTTGAGCATGTCGTCGCTGCGTCCGCCGTAGGTGTAGTAGCCATCAGCGTCGCGGGTGTACTTGTCTCCGCTCTTGGTCCATTCGCCGGCAAAGGTGGCTTTGGTTTTGGCGCGGTTGTTCCAGTACATGATGGCCGCGCTGGGCCCGCTGATCTGCAGCTCTCCGATTTCCCCGTCGGCGCATTCACGCCCGTCGTCGCCGACGATGCGCAGCCCGTAACCCGGCACGGCCTGGCCGGTTGTGCCGTAGCGCACCTGGCCGGGACGGTTGCTTAAAAAGATGTGCAACATCTCGGTGGAGCCGATGCCATCCAGGATTTCGCAGTCGTATTGCGCAGTCCATTTTTTCCCGATTTCAGCGGGCAGGGCTTCCCCGGCGCTGGTGCACACGCGCAGGCGCAACTCGGACTTCGCCGGCCGGGCCGGATCGGCCAGCAGGGCCGCATACAAAGTGGGCACGCCATAAAAAATCGTGGGCTGGTATTTTTTGAGCAACGCAAACACGTCAGCGGGCGTGGGCCGCGCGGGCAGCAACACCGTGGTGGCACCCACACTCATGGGGAAAGTCAGCGCGTTGCCCAGGCCGTAGGCAAAAAAGAGCTTGGCGGCGGAATACACCACGTCGTCTTCCCGGATGCCCAGCACGCCGCGGCCATACAGCTCGGCCGTCTGGATCAGGTGGCTGTGCAGGTGTACGGTGCCTTTGGGTGCACCCGTCGAGCCGCTGGAATAAAGCCAGAAGCAGACGCCGTCGGCGCAGGTGTCTGCTATGGTTTTGGTAGCTGGTTGCGCACGCAGGACGCCGGCCAGCGTTGGATATGACGGGGACTCTTCAATGCCGGCGACGATCACGGTTTTCAGCGTGTCCATTTTCTCGAGCAGCGGCTCAAAGGCCGGGAGCAGGGCATTGGAGACGACAAGGCCTTGCGCCCGCGAGTCGCGCAGCATGAACTCGAAGTCGGCAGGGGTGAGCAGGGTGTTGGCCGCCACGGGCACCACGCCCGCAAGAATGCAGCCAAGGAAAGCGACGGGCCATTGCGGCGTGTCCAGCATGGCCAGCAACACGCGGCTTTCAGGGGCAACTCCCTGGGCACGCAAGGCGTTGGCAAAACGGTGGGCCTGGTCGGTGAGTTCGCCGTAAGTCAGCGCCTCGCCGGTGGTGGCATCGATGAAGGCGGCCTTGCCCGCACGGCCGGCATTGCGCTGCAGCAGGTCGTGCGCGGCGTTGTAATTGCGCGGAATGGTTACCCGTGGCGGGCTTGCCGAATGGTCTGCGGTGCTTGCTTGCATGCTTGTCTCCAGATGTCTCTTGCTATTATTTTGGTAGCTGCTTGCGCACGCACATCAAGCGCTACGGGCCGATTTCTTATAAATTCATGATGCAGATCAAGCGGTGGCCGGGCTGGCACCCAGCGTCTGCAGTGCGCCGGTGAGCCACTGGCGGCACCACTCGGTACCTTCTGTCTCGGGCATGGTGCCGCTGCTGGCGTCGTGGCACCAGATATCGCCGATGCGCTGGGCGCCCAGGTCGGTCAGGCGTTCGTCGAACTTCTTGCCGCCGAAGCAGAAGGTCTGCATATAGGTGCGGTCGCCGAGCGCGATAACGCCGTAGCGCACATGCCCCAGGAATTGCGGGTTGGCGCTCAATGATTCGTAGAGGGCACGGGCGTTGTCGGGCACATCGCCGGAGCCGTAGGTGGAACTGCAGATGAGATAAAGTGCATCTTCCGCCTTCGAAGCATCAAAGACGCTGATGTCCAGGTTGTCCATCAGTTCGACCTCAATGTCGCTGACCAGGTCGGCACAATCCATTTGAATGGCCTGTGCAACGTAGTCGGCGGTACTGGTCATGGTACCTACAAGGATTTTGAGTTTCATCAAGAAGTCTCCAAATAAAAGATGCAATAAACTGCTTGACATCAATTTAACCTGAAGTATACTGCAATTTAAACGAAATGCAACTGACAAAGCCCTGAAAGGGCGACTTTTTACACAGGTGCTTCTTGGAAATCATGTCCGAACAGGAATCGAAAGCCACGCTCAGTGAACTGGGCGCCCGTGTTCGTGCCTGGCGCGCGCGTCGGGGCATGACGCGCAAACAGCTGGCGTCGGACTCTGGCCTGAGCGAACGCTTTCTGGCCGACGTGGAAACCGGCAAGGGCAACGTTTCAATCAATTCCCTGGAAGCCGCGGCCCGGGCGCTGAACATTTCCATTCTTGAGCTGCTGCAAGACGCGCCGCGGCCGGCTTTGGCCCGTGTGCAAGGCCTGTTGACACGGCTGGACGACTCCCAGCTCGACCAGGCCTACAGTCTGCTTGGCAGCACCTTCGGCCTCAGCGACTCACTGGGCCGCGAGCAGCGGGTAGCGCTGATCGGCCTGCGTGGCGCCGGCAAGTCCACCTTGGGCAGCCAGCTGGCGGCCGAGCGTGGCGTGCCTTTTATCGAGCTGGACCGCGAGATTGAACGCGAAGCCGGCACCAGCATGAACGAAATTTTGCTGCTGCACGGGCAGGCCGGCTACCGGCGCTATGAGCGTCGCGCGCTGTTCCGCATCGCCGAAGACCACCCGGATGGCGTTGTCATGACCACGGGCGGCAGCATCGTGAGCGAGCGCGAAACCTTCGATTTGCTGCAAAGCCGTTTTTACTGCGTCTGGCTCAAAGCCAGCCCCGAAGAACACATGGCCCGCGTGGTGGCCCAGGGCGACATGCGGCCTTTCGACACGACCCGCGGCGCGACCGACGAGGCGATGGAAGACATCCGCCGCATCCTTTCGAGCCGCGAAGCGCTCTATGCCCGCGCCGACGCCGTGGTTGATACCGCTGCGCGCACACTGAAACAAAGCCTCAAAGACCTGGAACGCGCCGTTCCCAAAACAACCGTCCGCGACACCGTCGAACGGGCATAACCGGAGACACCCCATGAACGCCATGACAGAACCGCTTTTATTCAAACAGGTCATCGAAGGCCAGGAGCGCGAGCTCGTGAGTTTCTCCACCCACCCCAGCAAATACCAGCACTGGACGCTGAGCTTGGAGGGTGACGTCGCGCGTCTGAAGCTGGACATCAACGAGGACGGTGGCATCAAGCCCGGCTACAAGCTCAAGCTCAACAGCTACGACCTCGGCGTGGACATCGAACTGCACGACGCGATCAACCGTGTGCGCTTTGAGCACCCGGCCGTCAAGGTGGTGGTGTTCGAGTCGGGCAAGGAAAAGATCTGGTGCTCGGGCGCCAACATCTACATGCTGGGCCTGTCGACGCACGGCTGGAAGGTCAACTTCTGCAAATTCACCAACGAAACCCGCAACGGCCTGGAAGACTCCTCGCGCCATGACGGCCTCAAGGCGATTGCCTCGGTGACCGGCGCCTGTGCCGGCGGCGGCTACGAGCTGGCCCTGGCCTGCGACCGCATCATCATGGTGGACGACCGCTCTTCCACCGTCAGCCTGCCTGAAGTGCCCTTGTTGGGCGTGTTGCCCGGCACTGGCGGCCTGACCCGCGTGACCGACAAGCGCAAGGTGCGCCGCGATCTGGCCGATATCTTCTGCACGACCAGTGAAGGCGTGCGCGCCGACCGCGCCAAGGACTGGAAACTGATCGACGCCCACGCCAAGCCGCAGCAGTTTGGCGATCTGCTTGCTACAGAAATTGAAGCACTTCGCGCACAGTCTACAAGGGCTACGGGCTCAAAAGGCATTGAGCTCACACCGCTGAAGGCCGTCATTGATGATGCCGGCTACCGATACAGCCTCGTTGATGCGCAGGTCGACCGTGAAAAGCGCATTGCCACCATCACGGTAAAAGCGCCAGCCGCAGCCATTGAGTCCACGCCCGAAACCATCGAAGCCGCAGGCGCCAACTGGTACCCGCTGAAATTGCAGCGCGAACTGGACGACGCCATCCTCAACCTGCGCACCAACGAACTGGAAGTCGGCACCTGGGTCATCAAGACCACCGGCGATGCCGGCCAGGTGATCCGCATGGACGAAACGCTGGCCAAACTGAAGGACCACTGGCTGGTCAAGGAAACCACGGGCGCGCTGCGCCGCACCCTGGCCCGGCTGGACGTCACCAGCCGTTCGCTGATTGCGCTGGTCGATGCGGGTTCGTGCTTTGCCGGCACTTTCTACGAGCTGGCCCTGGCCTGCGACCGCATCTACATGCTGGACTTGCCCGATTCACCAGATGCTGCGCCTGCACTGCAACTGAGCCCGGCCAACTTCGGCTGGTTCCCCGCCGTCAATGGCCTGACACGCCTGCAAACCCGATTCTGCGAAGACGATGCCACCATTGCACAGTTGCAAAAACTCGGCGACAGCCCGCTGCGTGCCGACCAGGCGCTGGCGCTGGGCCTTGTGACTTTGACGCCCGATGACATCGACTGGGAAGACGAGATCCGCATCATGCTGGAAGAGCGCGCCTCGCTCTCACCCGACGCCATGACCGGCATGGAAGCCTCGTTGCGCTTCCCGGGGAAAGAGACGATGGAGACGCGCGTGTTTGGGCGGCTCTCGGCCTGGCAGAACTGGATTTTCATTCGTCCGAATGCGGTGGGTGAAGACGGCGCCTTGAAACTTTTCGGCACGGGCAAGAAAGCCAAGTTCGACTGGAAGAGGGTGTAACCCCTCGAAGCGCCTGCGGCGCCTCCCCCCAGGGGGCGCCACCTGCGGCCCGGCAAAGCCGGTTCCGCGCTGGCACTGGTACTGACATTGCTGCTGCCGCCTCGCAACTTATTTGATGGAAGAACGCCATGAGCTCAATAGATCTGCAAGCCCTCATCCCCAACAACGTCCACCTGGGCGAAAACCGCCAGCTCCAACGCGCGCTCGAGCACTGGCAGCCCGCCTTTCTCAACTGGTGGGACGAGATGGGCCCCAGCGACTTCAAGGCCAAGGAAGTCTATTTGCGCACTGCTGTCGGTGTGGATGCATCAGGCTGGGCCAGCTACGGCTATACGCCCATGCCCGACTATCGGTGGGGCATTTTCCTGGCCGACAAGGAAGAGGGCCGCAAGATCGGCTTTGGTGACCATATGGGTGAAGAGGTCTGGCAGGACGTGCCCGGCGAATACCGCTCGACCTTCCGCCGCCTGATCGTGACGCAGGGCGACACGGAGCCGGCCTCGGTCGAGCAGCAGCGCCTGCTGGGCCACACTGCGCCTTCGCTGTATGACCTGCGCAACCTGTTTCAGGTCAACGTTGAGGAAGGCCGCCACCTTTGGGCCATGGTGTATCTGCTGCACGCGCACTTTGGCCGCGACGGCCGTGAAGAAGCAGAAGAGCTGTTGATGCGCCACAGCGGAGACGCCGACAAGCCGCGCATCCTGGGCACCTTCAATGAGCCCATGGACAACTGGTTGTCCTTCTTCATGTTCACCTACTTCACCGACCGTGACGGCAAGTTCCAGCTCAAGTCATTCGCTGAATCCGCTTTCGACCCGCTGGCCCGCACCACACGCTTCATGCTGACGGAAGAAGCCCACCACATGTTTGTGGGTGAAACCGGCGTGGGCCGAGTCATCAAGCGCACGCTGGAGGTGATGAAAGAGCTGGATACCGACGATGTCGCCACGCTGCGCAAAGCCGGCGTGATTGACCTGCCCACGGTGCAAAAATTCATGAACTTCTGGTTCACCTCTTCGCTGGACCTGTTCGGCTCGGAAGCGTCGTCCAACGCCGCCAACTACTTCAGCAACGGCATCAAGGGCCGGCCGGACGAAGCCAAGTTCGCCGACCACGTGGAGCTCGAAACCGAGATGAGCATCGTTGTGCCGAACGGGCAGGGCGGTACTAAAAACGAGACGATTTCAACCCGCAACGGCATGAATGAAATCACGCGGCTCGAATACGTCAAGGACTGCAATGTCGGCGTGACGCGCTGGAACATGGGCATCAAGCGCGCGGGTGTAGACTTTGAGCTGACCCTGCCCTCGACGCGTTTCCGTCGCGAAGTCGGCGCTTGGGCCGGCAACTTCACCGATCCGCTGGGCAATCCGATCAGCGCCGCCGATTTCGAGGCGAAAAAAGACCAGTGGCTACCCACGCCGGCCGACACGGCGTTTGTGAAAAGCCTGATGAACCGCGTGACCGAGCCCGGCAAGATGGCGGCCTGGATCGCGCCGCCTGATCGCGGCATTAACGCGAATCCACTTGAGTATGAATACGTCAAACTCTAAGGGTGTGGTTTAAGCCAAGTCGGGGCCGCGGGACTGGCTTTGCCAGACCGCAGGCGCAGCGGCCCCCTCGGGGGGCAGGACGCTACACGCAGTGAGCAACCGTGGGGGCTAACCAATCCTGCCGCCGCGCTCCTTGAGGAGGTCCCGCAGTAGCGAGCGGTGGCAACGCGCCTCGTTCTCGCAGTAGCAACCCATCGCGAAATTCGTCTGGTGCGACAGCGCCGCGAGCAAGTCCAGGTTGCGGCTGGCATCTGGTTCGTTCATTTCAGCCCGGTATTTCTTGCTGAAGGCTGCCCAGTCCTTGTCGGAGTTAACCGACTGGCCCAGTTTCATGGTTTCCACGCTGGGCGCCAAATTGGGGTACCACACGTCATACCAGTTACCGGATGCAAACTCCGTTTTGGGTATACCGCGCGGTGGCCGGCGCACCGTGCCTATGCGCAGTCCCTCGCCAGCGGTGCGTGTCGTACCCAGCCTCACGATCTTGATGGCCATGGCAGTCTCCTTTGGGGTGCGATTTTGGCAGGCTTTGTTTGGAAGCGCCCGCGGGTACTGCCAGCCTTATGGAACGTGCTGGCCCCCGTAGCGTGGAGAAAAGTTGGGGCCGTGCGTGAAAGTGAGTCAAGTTCGGGCTATAATCTTGGACTTGTCGGAGTGTGGCGCAGTCTGGTAGCGCACCTGGTTTGGGACCAGGGGGTCCAAGGTTCGAATCCTTGTACTCCGACCAAAAATTCCCAGCAAAAAGCCCACCTATGTGGGCTTTTTCATGCCTGTTTGCGGAGGCGTCTCGCCAGTCCGGCCTTGGCAGTCCTCAGGACCTCAGGCCCACCAACGGCGGCGTTTTCAGGGCTTGAGCAAGGACCCAAAGTTGGATGTGCGCCAGTATTCGCGCACCTGTTCCAGTTTTTCCTGAAAATCCCGAAAGTGCAGCGGCTTGCGAACGTAGCTGTTGAGCCCGCCCTGGAGCTCTTTCACCACCGGGGAATATTTGGATTCGGACGTCAGGAGGATGACGGGTACAAAGAAGGTGCGGGGGTCGGCCCGCATGCGCTGCATGACTTCCAGCCCGCTGAGGCCGGGTAAATTCAGGTCCAGCATGACAAGTTCGGGTGGATGGTCGTTGGTCCGGTTGCTGTAAGCACCTTCGCAGAAAAGGTATTCCAGGGCTTCCGTGCCGTCGCGGGCAACGATGATTTCATGGTCCGCACCGTTTTCCTGCAACGTCACCATGGTGAGCTCGACATGGGCAGGGTTGTCTTCCACCAGCAGCAGGATTGGTCGGGTCATGTGCGTGCCTTTGCGTTTCTTTCGTGTAGACAATATACCCCTGACAGGGAGCCAGCCATAGGTGAGTCATTGCGGTGTGTGAGAACCACAACAAACCACTGAGTCCGAATCACCGCGTGCCGGACATGTCCGGCCCTGTTGCCCGGGGTATCCGGCAGGCGTTTGAAGGTATGATTCGCGACGAACTGAATCCTGCAGTTCGCAGGTTTGCGGCTCCGCCGCGCTGACACACATACAGACTGCCCGTAGCTCAGTTGGATAGAGCATCAGCCTTCTAAGCTGAGGGTCGGGGGTTCGATCCCCTCCGGGCAGGCCAATCGACCGCTTCAAGCTACTGCGGACCCGTGATCAAAGCCAATACGTTCCTCGCGATCCTCACGTACCCGGAGGTACGTTCCGGTCGCTGCGGTACGGTTTGGCTTTGCTGACGGGCCCTCGCTACGCTTGCTATCGGCCGATTTTCTTGTCTGGGCTTCAGCCCGATGCGCTTTTATCCTCACGTACCTGAAGTACGTTCCGGTTCTTCCGGTGCGGCTCGGACTTGCTGGCGCGTTCTCGCTACGCGATCTGATCCCAAATCGGGAACAACGCTGCGGTTCCCCTCGCCACGCTTGCTATCGGCCGGTCCCAAAGCGGGGCAGTGCACTGGCAAGGCGCCGGCTACGAGCCTGAGCTCAACGCTTTTCGTACTGCGTCTTGCCAAACAGGATTTCCCGCGCCTTGTCGTCGGTGATGGGTCTGCGCAGATCGGCCAGCACTTTGACGCCGCGTTGCACGGCGGGGCGGTCGCTGATCAGGTCAAACCATTTTTTAAGGTGCGGGTAATCGGCCCAGTCGATGCCGTGGTTTTGCCAATTGCGCAGCCAGGGGAAGATGGCGATGTCGGCGATGGTGTATTCATCGCAGGCGATGAACTTGTGGGTGGAAAGCTGCTTGTCCATCACGCCGTAAAGCCGCTTCGTTTCATTCGTGTAGCGGTTGATGGCGTAGTCGATTTTCTCCGGCGCGTACTGCCGGAAATGGTGGGTTTGCCCGATCATGGGACCGACGCCGCCCATCTGGAACATCAGCCACTGCAGCACCTGGAATTTGAGGCGGTCGCTTTTTGGCAAAAACTGGCCGGTTTTTGCGGCAAGGTACAGCAGGATGGCGCCGGATTCAAACACCGGGATCGGCTTGCCGTCGGGGCCGACCGGGTCAACGAGCGCAGGAATCTTGTTATTCGGGCTGATGGCCAGAAATTCGGGCTTGAACTGGTCGCCGGTGCCGATATTGACTGGAATCGCCCGCCAGTCCCGGTCCAGCTGCAGTCCGCATTCTTCCAGCATGATGTGGACCTTGTGGCCGTTCGGTGTGGGCCAGGAGTAAACATTGATCATTGGCGCTTCCTTGGACTAACATGAGGTTGCTGCACTTTAAGAGAAAAGCCAAAACCATGTTTGAGCGGTTGAAGAAAGTCTTTGTCGGGGGTAAGGGGGATGCGGGCGACGCCGGCGCCTCCGACGATGCCGTGTCCGAGTGGGCAGGTACCCGCGGCTTTTCTTATACCGGCCTGGGGGAAGGCAAGGGTTTCGCCCTGAAAGGTTCCGTGAGTGGCAAACCCTGGAAGATGGAGCGTGGCCGGGCCTCGCGCGACTACATCCGCGGCGAAGAACTCCGCGCCCGCGGTGAGATCAAGGTCAACGACGACGTCACGGTGCTGGTCATGAACCGGGCACTGAAGGATTCACTTGAAAAACGTGCTTACCAGGCCTATACCGACACCCTGCAGACCACCGCAGACCTGAGCATGCCGGAAGAGGTGCGCTGGCTGGCCATGTATTCGGAAGTAGGTTGGGAAAGCCTGCCCAAGCCGTTCTGGCAGCGCTACGCAGTCATGGCAGACCAGCGTGTGCATGCGCAGGCCTGGCTGGACACCCACCTGGTCGACTTGCTGATGAACTGGCCGGAGCCATCACCAGATGCGCAAGTGCCTTTTATCCTGATGATTCTGCGCGGCAAGGCTTACCTGCGCATGCAATACACCCCCGCCGACATGCCGACGCTGGAACATGCGGCCCAGATCTTCACGAGCGCCTGCGAATCGGCCATTGCAGGCCTGTCCAACGACATCACGCTCTGATCGCATTGCCATTTTCAGGGTGAAATTGGCACTTTAGCCGTATGGGGTGAGCGCGAGTAGCTATTGATTTAATAGCAAAATTTGGGCGTATCAGCCGCCACGCGTGATGGGCATCTCGACTTCGCCGGGCATCAGCAAGTGCTTGGCCAGCTCAAGCTTGGCCAGAGAAGCTCGATGCACCTCGTCCGGGCCGTCGGCCAGGCGCAGGGTGCGCTGGCTGGCGTAGGCATAGGCCAGCGGGAAGTCGTCCGACACACCGCCGCCGCCGTGGGCCTGGATGGCCCAGTCGATGATCTGGCAGGCCATGTTGGGCGCCACCACCTTGATCATCGCGATCTCGGCCTTTGCAACCTTGTTCCCAACGGTGTCCATCATGTAGGCGGCTTTGAGCGTCAGCAGGCGGGCCTGCTCGATCATGCAGCGGGCCTCGGCGATGCGTTCGTGCCAGACCGACTGGCTGGCGATGGGCTTGCCGAAGGCGACGCGGGTATTGAGGCGTTTGCACATCAACTCCAGCGCACGCTCGGCGATGCCGATGCTGCGCATGCAGTGGTGGATGCGTCCGGGGCCAAGGCGCCCCTGGGCAATTTCGAAACCACGGCCTTCGCCCAGCATCAAATTGGCGGCGGGCACGCGCACATTGGTCAGTCGCACTTCCATGTGGCCGTGCGGGGCGTCGTCATAGCCGAATACCGACAGAGGGCGGATGACCTCGATGCCGGGCGTGTTGGCGGGCACCAGGATCATGGATTGTTGCTCGTGGCGGCCGGCGTCGGGGTTGGTTTTGCCCATGACGATGTAGATGGCACAGCGCGGATCGCCCGCGCCGGATGACCACCACTTGAGGCCGTTGAGGACGTAGTTGTCGCCGTCGCGTTCGATACGGCACTGGATGTTGGTCGCATCAGACGAGGCGACCTCGGGCTCGGTCATCAGGAAGGCAGAACGGATCTCGCCCTTGAGCAGCGGATCCAGCCACTGGTCCTTGTTGGCTTCGGAGCCGTAGCGGGCGATGGTTTCCATGTTGCCGGTGTCGGGCGCCGAGCAATTGAACACCTCGGCCGCGAAAGGCACGCGGCCCATGATTTCGCACAGCGGCGCGTATTCGAGGTTGGACAAACCTTCAGGCGCGCGCGGCGAGTGCGGCAAGAACAGGTTCCACAGGCCGGCGGCACGCGCCTTGGGTTTGAGCTCCTCGACCAGCCTGGTCGGGATCCAGGCATTGCCCTTGGCACGGTTCTCGGCGATTTCGCGGAAAAAGCGGGCCTCATTGGGGTAAACATGCTCGTCCATGAACTTGAGCAGGCGCGCCCGCAGTTCCTGTACTTTTGGGGTGTAGTTGAAGTCCATGAAATCTCCAGAAAGATGTGAGGCGATGTTGTTATGAGACAGCGGTCGTTCAGCCCTGGCTTTTCAGGGCAAAGCCCCAGGCCATCCTGGCCAGCAGCGGCGCGCCGGCGGCCGAGCTGACGGCCTGGGCGCTGGAAGCCGTGCCGGCCTCGACGCGCTTGGCAATGCCTTGCAGAATGGCCGCGATGCGAAACAGGTTGTAGGCCATGTAGAAGTTCCAGTCGGCCTTGAGCGCCTCGGGCGTGGCCAGCCCGGTGCGCTCGCAGTAAAGGCGTATGTAGTCGGATTCGGTGGGAATGCCCAGGCTGACCACGTCCAGCCCGCCAATGCCGCGGAAAGCGCCCGGCGGGATGTGCCAGGCCATGCAGTGGTAGCTGAAGTCGGCCAGTGGATGGCCCAGGGTGGAGAGCTCCCAGTCAAGCACCGCCAGCACGCGTGGCTCGGTGGGGTGAAAGAGCAGGTTGTCCAGCCGGAAGTCGCCATGCACGACGGACACCATGCTGTCGTCGCGCGCACTGGCCGGGATGTTGGCCGGCAGCCACTGCATCAGGCTGTCCATCTCGGCGATGGGCTGGGTGATGGATGCGGCGTACTGCTTGCTCCAGCGGCCGATCTGGCGTTCAAAGTAGTTGCCGGGCTTGCCGTAGTCGGCCAGGCCTCGCTCGGCAAACTTCACCTTGTGCAGTGCGGCGACCACGCGGTTCATCTCGTTGTAGATCTCGCCGCGCTGGGCGTTGGTCATGCCGGGAAGTGACTGGTCCCACAGCACGCGGCCCTCGACGAATTCCATCACATAGAAAGCGCGGCCGATCACGGATTCGTCTTCGCAGAGGCAATACATCCTGGGCACCGGCACGTCGGTACCCTGCAGCCCCTGCATGACCTTGAATTCGCGTTCCACCGCATGGGCCGACGGCAGCAATTTGGCCACCGGTCCCGGCTTGGCGCGCATCACATAAGAAGCGGTGGGCGTGATCAGCTTGTAGGTCGGATTGGACTGGCCGCCTTTGAAGATTTCCGCGGTCAGCGGGCCCTGGAAGCCAGGCAGGTGCTTGTCGAGATAAGCGGCAAGGGCTTCGAGATCAAAAGCGTGCCCACCCGAAACAGCCCGTGTACCGACAAAGTGATCGAAATTGCTCATGCTCAAACGTGTTGTCTCTGTTTATTTGTCAATTTCAGCTTCAGAGATGCGCATCAGGGTTGCGCGGTTGCGCACCACCAAGCCTCCCGGCTCGATCCGGATGGCTTCTTCGCGCTCCATGGATTTGAGCTCCTGGTTGACGCGCTGGCGCGAGGCGCCCAGCAGTTGTGCCAATTCCTCCTGCGCCAGCTGCAGGCCGATTCGCACCTCGCCGCTGTCCGCCAGGCTGGGCACACCGTAGCTGCGCACCAGGTGCAGCAGCTGCTTGGCCAGCCTTGCCCGCAAGGGCAGGGTGTTGAGGTCTTCCACCAGGCCGAAGAGCTGCCGTATGCGCCGCGCATGCAGGCGCAGCAGGGCTTCGTACAGCTCGACATGCTGGCTCAGAATCTTGCGCAGGTCGGCGCGCGAGACGCACAGCAGCGTGGTTTCGCCATGGGCATAGGAGTCGTGGGTGCGCCGCTCGCCGTCGAAGATCGCCACATCGCCGACCCAGAGGCCCGGCTCCACATAGGTCAGCGTGACCTGCTTGCCCGAAATCGAGGTCGAACTGACACGGATGGCACCCCGCGCGCAGGAGATCCATTCTTCCGGCACATCGCCGCGGGCGCTGATGAGTTCGCCGTCTTTGTAGCGTTTGACGTAGGCGCATCGAAGTATGTCGTGCCTCAGTGATGGGGACAGGGATGAAAACCAGCGGCCGTTGTTGATGGCCTCTCGTTCCTCTATCGTAAGAATGGGATCGTCCATGGGCTGTCTTTTGAGTGACTAACAAGACGTCCATTGTCGCTTGAGGGACCCGCCCGGCGCCAGCGGGCTGTCGCATGGGTGTCGCCCGGCCGTAGGCCTGGATTGTCGGTTGGGCAGCCCGCGACCGGCTGCCTGCCGCCTAGCGGTAGTGCGGCGTGCGCTTGTTCAGGAAGGCGTCTATGCCTTCACCCGCGTTGGCGTCGTGCAGGTTGCGCACGAAGTGATCACGTTCGCGGGTGAGCTGCTCGGTCAGCGTGCTGCCGGCTGCGTCGTTGATGAGTTCCTTGATGCTGGCCAGCGCGTTGGGTGCGCGTGCATTCAGATTGTCGGCCAGTTCAAGCGCTTGGGCCAAGGCCTCGCCCGGGGCCGCAACGCGGTTCACCAAGCCAAAATCATGGAGCCGGCGCGCGCCTATGCGTTCGCCGGCCATCAGCAATTCGCTGGCCAGCGCACGCGGCAAGGCACGCGCCAGGACCCAGCTGCCGCCGCCGTCGGGCGAGAGTGCCACGGTGCTGTAAGACATCACGAACACAGCGTTGTCCGCTGCAACGACGAAATCGCAGGCCAGCACCAGTGAAAAACCTGCACCGGCGGCAGCACCTTCCACGGCGGCGATCACCGGCTTGGGATAAGTCCGGATCGAGTCGATCCAGTTGTGCAGGCCTTCAATGCTCTGGGCTTGCACCTCCGGCGCCTCGCGGCGGTTGGCCTCCAGGCGCTGCAGGTTGCCCCCGGCGCAAAACATGGCACCTTCGCCGGTGATCACCACGCTGCGGATGTCGGGGTTGTTTTCAGCGGCATTCAGTGCCTCAATGCCCGCGGCGTAAATGTCGGGGCCGAGCGCGTTCTTGAACTCGGGGTTGCTGATCGTCAGGATAAGGGTCTGACCCTCGCTCGTACCTTTGATTGCGCCTGCCATGCTAGTTTTTCCAATGCATCGAAATAAGAAATAGGCAGGGACCAAGTCCCCGTACAGATCCCCTTGCCAGTGGGGGCCGCGGAACTGGCTTCGCCAGGCCGCAGGCGCCGCCCCCTCGAGGGGGGGAGGTGCTACACGAAGTGAGCATCCGAAGGGGGTGCTATTCCTCCTGGTGTAACAGGCTAAGGCCGATGGCGCCGCGCCGCCGTAGCCAGGGGGAAGGGCGGTAACGTTGGTCGCCATACACGGTTTGCATATTGAACAGGACTTCCAGCACATTGGTGGGGCCATAGCGATCGCCCATGGCCAGCGGCCCCAACGGATAACCCAGGCCCAGCGTGACGGCGGTTTCCAGGTCCTTCGGGCTGCAAATGCCTTGCTGGCAGATGTCGCTGGCGATGTTGACGATGGTGGCTACGACGCGCTGGGTGACAAAACCGCCACTGTCGCGGATCACGCTGACGGCCTTGCCGTCGCGGGCGAAGAGGGCGTGCGCGGCGTCGCGCATGTCGGTGCGGGTGGCCGGGTTGGTCGCCAGCACGCGCCGCTTGGTGGCTGCGTCGTCGATCAGCATGTCGATACCCACAGTGCGGGCCGGGTCCAGCCGTTCGACAACGGCGACGGTGGTGATGTCAAAGCCCAAAGGGGCCACCAGCATCAGGGCCTGTGGTGATGCGGAGGCGCCGGTTTCGATTTTGGCGCCCAGGTTTTTGAGCAGTTGCAACAGCTCCGAGCGGCGTGCAGCACGCGGCGACACCCACACCGGCGGGAGTTCGGTCACATCAGGGACGGCAGGCTCGGGCGGCACCTGCATGGCGCCGTCGGTGTAGCGATAAAAGCCTTCTCCGGTCTTGCGGCCCAGCACGCCGCCGGCCAGGCGCTGCGCCGTGATCACATTGGGACGGTAGCGGGCTTCTTCGTAGTACTGGTGGTAGATCGACTCCATCACGGGATGGGAGACGTCGAGCCCGGTGAGGTCCATCAGCTCGAAAGGGCCCAGCTTGAAGCCGGCCTGGTCGCGCAGGATGCGGTCTATGGTGGCGAAATCGGCGATGCCTTCGCTGACGATGCGCAGCGCTTCGGTGCCGTAGCCCCGGCCGGCGTGGTTGACGATGAAGCCGGGCGTATCTTGCGCCTGCACGGGTGTGTGGCCCATTTGCCGGGCGTATTGGCTCAAGCCTTCGCATACAGAGGGGATGGTCTTCAGGCCGGCGATGATCTCCACCACTTTCATCAGCGGAACGGGGTTGAAGAAATGGTAACCGGCCAGGCGGTCGGGGTGCTTCAGGTCTGCGGCGATGGCCGTTACAGACAGCGAGGAGGTATTGCTGGCCAGAACGGTGTGCACAGGTACCAGTGTCTCGAGTTCGGCGAACAGGGCTTTCTTGACCTCCAGCCGCTCCACGATGGCTTCGATGATGAGGTCGCAGGCCGCCAGGTCAGTGAGAGTGGAGGCCAGCACAAGCCGGTCTTTGTGCCCGGCTGCCGCGGCTGCGTCGATGCGGCCTTTTTCAACGAGCTTGTCCCATTGGGCGCAGATGGCTTCGCGCGCTTTTTCCGCGGCGCCTGCCTGCGCGTCCATCAGCCTGACGATGCTGCCGGCCTGCACGGCGATCTGCGCAATGCCGCGCCCCATGGCGCCGGTGCCAACTATTCCCACATTCGCGTAATTTACTTCCATGCCTGAATTATGGCTGACCGTATTTGGCAGGGTACCGTGTCAAAATTGCCCACCCCATGAAACTTGCCAAGAAGCCTGTCAAATATCTCCTTGGCGTTCTGCTGATGGGCGTTGCCGTCCACAGCATGGCCTTGTCGCTGGGGCGCATGCGCGGCGCCACCCTTGTCGGACGCCCCCTTGATGTCACTCTGTCGGCGCACCTGGACGGCACGGAAGGGCTGTCTGCAGTCTGTGTGGCGGCAGATGTGTTTTTTGGCGACAGCCAGGTTGCCCAGGACAAGGTACGCGTTGTCACGTCGCAAGGCGCTTCCGGTGAGGCACTGATCCGCATCCGCACAAGCTCAGGCGTCGACGAGCCGGTGGTGACACTCTATGTGCGTGAAGGATGCTTGCAGAAAAACACGCGCAAGTACGTGCTGCTGGCGGAAGTGGCCGGAGAAAACACCAGCCCGATTCCCGTTGTCGGCGGAGAAGCCGTGGCGACTGCCCCTCTGGTGGCGCAGATGCCTGGTGTTGTTGGCGCCGGCGGCAACGCCACAAAGGCACAGGCAGGCTCCGCGCCCTCCAGCCCGGGAAAAGCCCCAAGAGCGAGGTCCGGAAAAGTCCCGCCTGCCGGAGGCAGTGAATTGCGATCGGCTACCTCAGTTGGGTTGCTGCAGGCAACGCCTGCTGTTCGCGGGGCTGGCAAGTCCGCATCCGAGCCGGCGGGCAAGCTCCGTTCTCGCCTGAAACTTGACCCCATTGACCTGGCGGCCGAGCGCGACCCTGTGCTCCGGTCTTCGCCGGAGCTGCTGACGGAGCCCTCAACAGACGCCCAGCAGCGCGCTGCTGCCGCCGCACTGTGGCAGGCGCTTAATGCACAGCCGCAAGACATGGTGCGCGACAGCCAGCGCCTGAAATCCCTGGAAGCCGATGTTGCCGGCATGCTCGCGCGAAGCCAGAAAACCGAAAAAGCCGTGATGGAAATGCGCGGCCAGCTTGAGCAGGCGCGCGGTGAACGCTATAACAACTGGCTCGTATACGCCCTTTACGCCTTGCTGGTCGCCTCCCTTCTTGCGATCCTGGCACTATGGATACGTAGCCGACAGCAAAGCCGTGTCAGCCGGGGATCATGGTGGGGCAAAGGGTTTGCCGAAGACAGCGCGCCTTATGTGACTGAAGGTACGGGTAACACCGGGAAAGCCTTTTTGCGCGGGGCCTCAGAAGCTGAATCGGTGAGCGCCGGGCCTATGCCCGATTCGCTGGTTGATTTCGATCCCAGCGAACCATTTCTCGATGCGCCGAAAAATACGCCGGCTTCAAGCGCCGTGGCGCGCCCAAGGGTTGCCGAATCCAGATTCCCCTCGGAATTTCTGCCTAGCCTGAGCGGTATCAGCAGCATGCCGCGGATTGTGAATGCCGAAGAGCTGTTTGATGTGCAGCAACAGGCCGATTTTTTCCTGTCGCTCGGCCGGCCCGACAAGGCGGTAGATGTTCTGCGCCACCACATCATGGACAACGTGGAAACAAGCGCGCTCGTCTATCTCGACCTGTTTGACCTCTATCACAGCTTGGGACGCCGGGAGGATTACGACGCGTTGCGCACAGACTTCAACAAGATGTTCAATGCCAAGGTGCCGCCATTCGACGAATACGCGGCGAATACGCACGATCTTGAGTATTACACGGAGGCCCTCTCGCGGATTGAGGCCCTCTGGCCAACGCCCAAGGTACTCGACGTACTTGAAGAGTCCATATTCCGCAAACCGGATTCGCGGGGAGAGGTCTTCAGCCTGGCCGCCTACCGCGAGCTGTTGCTCCTCCACTCGATCGCAAAAAGGATTGTTAGCCGGCCGCCCGGCGACGCCGAAGCACCGGTAAAACCATCGGACGCACCGTCGATTCCGACCATGCCGGATACGCTCCCAAGCGTTGCAGGCTTTGGACCCACCAGCATCCAGCCACTGTCAGCCCGGTTCCAGATCGTGGCGCCTTTGCCGTCTCCTGCCGTGGCAGGTGCAACCGACCCGACGCAGCCTCCCGCTTCCCCCCGGCTTGGCCTTGATATTGATTTGAGTGCAGGTGAGGGCGGGGACCTGGTCCCGTTTCCATCGATCGACGCTGGTGCGCGGCCGCCGCAAGCCGCTGCCAACAATCTCATCGAGTTTGACCTCGACTTTCCGGATTCTTCGGGGCCGACGCAGAAAACTTGAGCGAAGTTTGAGCCTGGCTCGCCGGGAATCCCGGGTTTACGCGCACTTGATCAGGCTGGGCGTGTCACATCAGCGCCGTACTTGCAAGGCCCCCGGGTTGACGATATTGGTGGGCGTGCCCTTGATGAAGTTGACGACGTTGTCAAACGCCGCGCCAAAGTACAGCTCATAGCTGTCCTGTTCAACATAGCCAATATGCGGCGTGCAAATGCAGTTTTCCAGGCGGAGCAGCGCATGGCCTTGCAGGATGGGCTCCGACTCAAAAACATCGATGGCCGCCAGGCCGGGCCGCCCGCGATTGAGGGAGGCGATCAATGCTTCCGGCTCGATCAGCTCCGCCCTTGATGTATTCACCAGCAGGGACGTGGTTTTCATGCGCGACAGGTCTTCCAGCGTGACGATACCGCGTGTCTCTGCGTTGAGTCGCAGGTGAAGGCTCAGTACATCGCTTTGCTCAAAGAATTCGGCTTTGCTGGCCGCGACTTCAAAGCCATCGGCCTGTGCCCGCTCCAGTGATGCGTCGCGGCCCCAAATGACGACACGCATACCGAAGGCCCTGCCGTAGCCAGCCACAATTTGCCCGATCTTCCCGTAGCTCCATACCCCCAATGTCTTGCCCTTGAGGACGGAGCCAATGCCGAAGTTGGGTGGCATCGAAGCTGACTTGAGCCCTGCCTGCTGCCAGGCGCCATGCTTCAAGTGGGCTACATAGTGCGGAATGCGGCGCATGGCGGTCATCACCAGTGCCCAGGTCAGCTCCGCGGGTGCCGTAGGAGACCCAATGCCCTCGGCAACCGCGATGCCGCGTTCTGTGCAAGCCGCGACATCTATATGGCTTCCGACACGGCCTGTCTGGGCAATCAGCTTGAGTTTGGGCAGCTTTTCAATAACTTGCCGGTTGAGCTGGGTTCTCTCCCGGATCAGGACGATGACATCGGCATCCTTGAGGCGGACGGACAGCTGGCCGATGCCTTTAACGGTGTTGGTATAGACCTTGGCGGGGTAGGCCTCCAGCTTGGCTGCGCAGTTCAGTTTCCGCACCGCGTCCTGATAGTCGTCGAGGATCACAATATTCATGCCGATATTGTGCCTGCAAGATTTTTCTTCCTTGCCGCCGGGGTCACTTCCGACTGGGGATTTTGTATCTCAAGGAAACGCACTAGACGGCGCCGCAAAGCGCATAGGCCCGGGCTGAACTTCTGGTGGGAAGCTTGCCGTACCAGTTATCTCAAAGAGGTTTCTCGCTGGCTCATGCGCTCAAGTTCCGCGCAGACGTCGGCCATGCGGCCGGATATCACCATGCGGCCAGCGCACGCTGGGCCGACATTGGAGTCAAACTCACGGACAACTCGCAGCCGGCTGGGTCGGGACGCCTTGACAGAGCGTTGGACGGCAAGAGTACCAGTGGCGCGGGCAGACGGGCCGCGCATTGCCGCGAAATCGCCGGAAGCAAAGGGTAGCGCAAGCTGGTGAGATCTGGGCTGCGCGCCGGCTGGCGCGGAAAAACGGCTTGCCCCAGCCATACCCTGCGCCGGCAAAAACAATGACACCAATGCCTGCACGGGTGCCAGCAGGACTGACGACATTGGTGTATGTGAAAAACTGATGATTCCCATGATGAACTCCTGTATGAGAGAGGTTTACACAGGCAGGATTGCAAACTGGCAAATTGCCAGGAAGGCCCCGGCACCAGGGTGTTGGCCATCACAACGGCCAAACGCCCGCCACCTGGTGCGTGGCCAGGTGAACTGCCTACATCAGCATCGTGTTGCGAATGAGGCCGACGGCCAGGCCTTCCAGTTCGAAAGGCTCGCCGGGCTCGACCACAATGGTTTTAAAGTCCGGGTTTTCGGGCAGAAGTTCGATCAGGTGCTTGTTGCGGCGAAAGCGCTTGACGGTCACTTCATCACCCAGCCGGGCCACGACAATTTGACCATTCTTGGCTTCCTTTGATTGCTTGACGGCCAGCAGGTCGCCATCCATGATGCCTGCGTCCCGCATGCTCATGCCGCGAACCTTGAGCAGGTAGTCGGGCTGGCGCTGAAACAGGCTGCTTTCAAAATAATAGGTTTGCTCGACATGTTCCTGCGCGAGAATCGGGCTGCCAGCAGCAACCCGCCCCACCAGAGGTAGGGCGAGTTGGGCCAGGCTTTGCAACGGCAGGGAAAACTGTTTGATTCTGGATTCGTTCAGGCTGCGAAGGGCGTCATTGCGCAAACGTATGCCGCGTGAAGTCCCGCTGACCAGCTCGATGACGCCTTTGCGGGCCAGTGCCTGCAAGTGCTCCTCGGCGGCGTTGGCAGAGCGAAAGCCAAGCTCAGCGGCGATTTCAGCACGGGTGGGCGGGGCGCCCGTGCGCGCGATGGCGCTCTGGATCAATTCCAGAATTTGCTGCTGGCGCGCAGTGAGCTTGGGAGCCTCAGAGGGAAAATGCGGAAAGTTATCGAGTGTGCTCATCACTGTTGCTCCTTGAATCACAACTTCAGCCCGCTTGCGTATTGCCTGTTGCCTGTTGCCTGTTGCCTGTTGCCTGTTGCCTGTTGCCTGTTGCCTGTTGCCTGTTGCCTGTTGGCTTTGGGTACGCACGTTGCTGTAGCTGTTTTAATATCCAGTAACTGTATTTTCATCCAGTTTTTAAAAGATTGCAAGTTTACGTTTTATGTATCCTCAAAATATTGTGATTCTGGGCACTGGCGGCACGATTGCCGGGCAGGCTGCGAGTGCGTCGGACAACATCGGCTATACCGCCGCCCAGGTGGGCGTTGAGCAGCTGGTCGTGGCGGTCCCGTCCTTGGCAAGGTACGGCCCCTTGATGACCGAGCAGGTCGCGCAGGTCGACAGTAAGGACATGAGCTTCGAGGTATGGATGCAGCTGGCCAGTCGGGTCAATTACTTTCTGGCCCAGCCGGACGTGCAGGGCATTGTTATCACGCACGGAACGGACACGCTGGAAGAGACGGCATATTTCCTTCATGCGGTGTGCCGCCCCGATAAACCTGTGGTGCTGACCTGCGCCATGCGGCCCGCGACGGCGCTGGTGCCTGACGGCCCCCAGAACATGCTGGATGCCATGGCGGCGGCGCGTCATGCGGGGGCGAGGGGTGTGGTTGCGGTGTGCGCCGGAACCATCCACAGCGCGCTGGACGTGCAGAAAGTGCATACCTACAAGGTTGACGCCTTTGACTCTGGTGATGCGGGGCCGATTGGCTATGTGGAGGAAGGATTCCTCAGGTTAATGCGAAATTGGCCTGAAACCCATGTAGAACGAGCGCAAGCAGCTATTAAAATAATAGCGAACTCCGTGGTTCCGGTCCAGTGGCCGCACGTTGAGATCGTCATGAACCATGCCGGCGCCAGTGGTGCGGTCGTGGACGCGTTGCTGGCGCAGGGTGTTCAGGGGCTTGTAGTTGCCGCCACGGGTAATGGCACCTTGCACCATGCGCTGGAGGCGGCCTTGCTTCGCGCGCGGTCTGCGGGGGTGCGGGTCGTCCGGTCGACAAGGTGCCTCAATGGTCGTGTCTTGCCCACACCCGGGGATCTGTTTTCTGATTCGCAGGGGCTGAGCCCCGTGAAGGCGAGAATAGCGATGATGCTCGAGCTGTTGGCGCAAAGCTGAACCCTGCCTTCCGATTTCAGTCTGCCGGGAACTGGAATGAAAAAAGCCGTCAGACTGACGGCTTTGGGGTGCAGATGGACTCGCTGGAGGCTCGATTCAGCCCGCCAGCGCTTTGAACGCGCGGGCGGTGATCTCGTCAACACCGCCCATGCCGCTGATGGCACGGTATTTTGGGGCCAGTTCAGGCTCTGACTTTGCCCAGCTGGAGTAGTACTCAACCAGCGGACGGGTCTGCGCGCTGTAAACCTCCAGGCGCTTGCGGACGGTTTCTTCCTTGTCGTCATCGCGCTGGATCAGCGGCTCGCCGGTCACATCGTCTTTGCCTTCGACCTTGGGCGGATTGAACTTGACGTGATAGGTGCGGCCTGAGGCGGGGTGCGAACGGCGTCCGCTCATGCGCTCGATGATGGCGTCGAATGGTACGTCGATTTCAAGAACGTAATCCAGCTTGACGCCGGCAGACTTCATGGCGTCGGCCTGCGGAATGGTGCGGGGAAAGCCGTCAAACAGAAAGCCCTTGGCGCAGTCGGGCTGGGCAATGCGCTCTTTGACTAAATTGATGATCAGGTCGTCGCTGACCAGTGCACCCGAGTCCATGATTTTTTTGGCTTCAATGCCCAGCTGCGTGCCGGCTTTGACGGCCGCACGAAGCATGTCGCCGGTGGAAATCTGGGGAATGCCGTACTTCTGGCAGATGAAGGTCGCTTGCGTCCCTTTGCCCGCGCCAGGCGCGCCCAACAAAATCAGTCTCATGGATGTCCTCGGATTTTATGAATTCTTGAAGTCAGCCCGAACCGCCGGCCGGTTTCCGCAGGGGCTGCTTGACAGGTATGGAGGGCTGCCGGCACGCCCTGCAGGCCTCACACTTGTGTTTTTCCCAAGGATAGCATGCACCCCTGACAGCAACTTACGAGCCCGCGTCATGCCGGGGAGGGCAGGTCAGGAAAACAGCTTGCGGGCGAGGTCCAGGTCTTCCGGCGTGTCAACGCCCGGCCCAGGCACGTCGCCGGTGATGTGCACGGCGATGCGATGGCCGTGCCACAGCGCCCGGAGTTGCTCAAGGCACTCCAGTTGCTCGAGTGGCGACTGGGGAAGGCGCGGGAACTCCCGCAGAAATCCCACCCGATAGCCGTAAATGCCTACGTGCCGGAGTGGCCGGGGCAGGCTGCTGCCGGCCTCCCACCACGCCTTGCCGGTAAAGTCGCGCGCGGCCGGAATGGGTGAGCGGCTGAAGTAAAGGGCCGTATGGCGCGCATCAAGCACAACCTTGACCACATTGGGGTTGTTCAGGTCGGCCAGCTGCTGGATGGCATGCGCCGCCGTGCTCATGGCGCAGTCCGGGCGCTCGATGAGCAGGCGTGCGACCGCGTCGATCAAGGCCGGGTCAATCAGCGGCTCGTCACCTTGCACGTTCACCACAATGTCGTCGTCCGCGAGTCCCAGCACGCTGCAGGCTTCCGCGAGCCGGTCGCTGCCGCTGGGATGGTCTTCCCGGGTGAGCACGGCGGCGATGCCGAAAGACGCGCATTTTTCGATGATTTCGTTGCTGTCGGTTGCGACGACGGTGCGCAGGGCAGTGCTCTGCATCGCGCGCTGCGCCACACGCACGACCATGGGTGCGCCGCCGATGTCGGCGAGCGGCTTGTTGGGCAGGCGTGTAGAGGCCAGCCTGGCCGGAATGAGGACGGTGAAGCTCATGCTTTCGGGGTCTTGCCTGTGTTTTTCAAGGACCCGTTCACAGGCCGAGCTCTTCGTCGGTCAAGGTCCGCGCTTCGCTTTCCAGCAGCACGGGAAGCCCGTCGCGCACCGGGTACGCGAGGCGGGCGCTGCGGGAAACAAGTTCCTGTTTTTCCCGGTCGTAGTCGAGCGGGCCTTTGGTCACAGGGCAGACCAGCAGTTCAAGCAGTTTGGTGTCCATGGCCTGATGGTAAGGGAGAAATCAAAGGGGCCAGCCGGGCATCGAGTGCGGCAAAGAACGCTGGTTCGGGCGTAAACACCAAAGGCACGGCCAGAACCTCCCTTTGTGACGTGCCCTGCAGGGCAAAAAGCTTGACAGCGTCTTTTTCAGTGCACAGCACCACACGCCCTTTGAGCGCCTCCGCCTCCAGGTCTTGATCGGTGAAGTCATGGTGGTCGGGCAGGGCCGTTGTGGCCTGCAGCGTCAGGCCGGTTTCCCTCAGCATTCCGAAAAATGCTTCAGGGTTGGCTATGCCCGCAAGTGCCGCCAGAGGCCGGCCCCGCAGGCTCGTTAGCGCGACCGGTTCGCCCCGGCCGGAGTAAGCTTCGTTGCCCAGTTTGCGACTGGAAACAAACCCTCCAAATGCCGGTTTTTGCCCGGTGTGCAGCACAAAATTCAAGCCAACCCGTTCGCGTGCGGGCCAGGGCTCACGCAACGGGCCTGCCGGTAGCAGCCAACCGTTCCCCACACCTCGGTCGTCGAACACGGCAATCTCGATATCGCGTTGCAGGGCGTAGTGTTGCAGCCCGTCGTCACACACGACTACAGCCGTGCCCGGATATGCGGCAAGCAATGCACGCACGGCGTCTACACGCTTGCCGGCAACAAAAACAGGCGCACCCGTTGCACGCTTGATAAGGGCCGGCTCGTCGCCTGTGAGACGAGGGGATGCGCCGGGGATCACCTCCAGGCAGTCGGTGCCGTGCCTTCCGTAACCCCGGGACACCACCCCTACCAGTACCTGTTGCGCCTGCAGATGTTTCACCAGGGCAATCACCAGCGGTGTTTTTCCGGCGCCGCCGGCGATGACGTTTCCGACCACGACCACCGGAACGCCAAAATGTTCGGACCGGAGAATGTGACGGCGATACAGCACCCACCGCAGCCGCACGACCAGGCCATAGACCTGGGCAAGCGGCCAGAGCAGGCATGCCAGCCAACCCCGTCTGTGCCAGGCATTCTGCAAAATCTGTTTCACGTGATGACTGCCATTTCGCCGCGAAGGCTGCATGGAATGGGCAACCGGCCCCGGCCTATCTGGCCCCGGCCGTTGCGGCGCTTTGCGTTGCAAATGTGATTTGCGTCAGCCCCTGGCGGCGTGCGGCCTCCATGACGGTGATGACGGCTTGATGTGTGGCGTTGGCATCGGCGCTGATGATGATGACGCTTTCCTTGCCGGCTTTCGCTGCTTCGGCAAGCGCGGCTCCCAGCACTTCGATGCCACGGCCTTCCACCAAAGTCTTGTTGACCATGTAGCGACCGTCGCTGCTCACGGCGACGATGACTTCCTTGGGATAGTCGCGCTGTTGTTCGGCGTTGGCGATCGGCAGCTTGACCTGAAGTTCGGTGAACTTGCTATAGGTGGTGGACAGCATCAGGAAGATCAGCACCACGAGCAGCACATCGATGAAGGGGATCAGGTTGATCTCCGGCTCGTCATGAGGATGGGGGCGAAAGTTCATTTTCTGAGGGTATTGAGGTGGCGTACAAAACGCTCGGCCGCCAGCTCCATCGTCAGCAGATATCCGTCCACTCGCGCCCGGAAATAGCGCCAGAAAATCAGCGAGGGAATGGCCACCATCAGGCCGAAAGCCGTGTTGTAGAGCGCAATCGAGATGCCTTGCGCCAACTGGGCAGGGTTGCCGCCGGCGGCATTGCTCACACCTCCGCCACCTGCCTGCGAGCCGAAAATCTCGATCATGCCGATGACGGTACCCAGCAGACCGAGTAAGGGCGCGGCAGAGGCGATGGTTGCCAGGGCTGCCAGGTAGCGCTCCAGCTTGTGGGCCGCCTTGCGTCCCGCGCCTTCCAGCGTGGAACGCAGGTCATCTTCGCTGATCCGTGGATTGGTGTTCAGCGCACGAAAACCGCTGGCAAGCACTTCGCCGAGCAGCGAATTCTGTTCAAGTTGCGCCACCACATCGGGGGAGGGGACGGAGGCGCGGGAGACGGTGATGGCTTCGTCAAGCAGCTTGGCGGGGGCGATTTTTCGGATTTTTAGGCTGGTAAAACGCTCGATAACCAGAGCAAGGGCCAAGACAGAGCAGGCAACCAGGGGCCAAATCGGCCAACCTGCGGCTTGTATGATCGAAAACAATGCACATCTCCAGGCAGTAAGTTGTGGTGGATTATGGCTTACAGAAACTGCCATCTCGTTGCAGCCGAGCCTGATCTGTTAAATGTTCGCAACGTCATCGCGTGTCGGACGTAGCCCACAGAAGCTGTGGATAACTTTGTTAGCAAGTGGAGGCACAGCGGCCTCCAAGCCGCGCCAAATCGTGCATGTGACAGAACGATGAAATTTTGAGCAGAATTAAGTTATTCAAAATCAATGAGTTACACGAATTTATCTCGATATCCGCGGGAAACCAGGGGGTTGAGCCTTGAAGGGCGGCTCTCTGTGGAGTATTACACCCGGATTGCCAAGGGGTTTAGGCGTGTTTGATGCATCGACTCCTTCGGGGAAGCCGCAAGCGGGAGCGCGCGACGCGGGCATTCGGGTATGGCCCGTCGGGTCTTTGCTGAGGGCTATTTCAGACAGCCTTGAAGCCCGGTTTAACCCCGTCGCGGTGCAGGGTGAGATCAGCGGTTTTTCGCGTGCGGCCAGCGGCCACTGCTATTTTTCACTCAAGGATGAACAGGGGCAGGTTCGCTGCGCCATGTTTCGCCGCGCTGCCACGATGCTCGATTTTTCCCCGCGCGACGGCCAATTGGTGGAGTTGCGGGGACGGCTGGGTGTTTATGAGCCGCGCGGTGAGTTGCAACTGGTGGTGGAGTCCATGCGCCAGGCGGGCCAGGGCAACCTTTTTGAACAGTTCCTGCTGCTCAAGGCCAGACTTGAAGCTGAGGGTCTTTTCGACCCAGGCCGTAAAAGGCCTTTGCCTTTGCTGCCCCGCGCCATTGGTGTGGTGACTTCGTTGGGTGCCGCCGCCTTGCACGATGTCATGAGTGCTTTGCAGCGCCGTGTGCCACATATTCCCGTGGTTATCTATCCTGGCAGCGTACAGGGCAGCCAGGCAGCCGGCGAATTGCGCGCCGCTTTGCTCAAAGCCTATCAGCGGCGATCCCAGGACCGCGTGGATGTCTTGCTGTTGGTACGCGGCGGCGGTGCCATGGAAGACCTGTGGGCTTTTAATGATGAGCAACTCGCCCGAACCCTGGTGGAATCGCCCATGCCAGTGATCAGCGGGGTGGGACATGAAACCGACTTCACGATCGCTGATTTTTGCGCTGACGTGCGTGCGCCCACGCCGACCGCCGCGGCAGAACTCTGCGCGCAGCCCCAGGCTGTCTGGCTGGGTGCGCTGGACCTGGCTCTGTCGCGGCTGCAAAACGGTGTAGACCGCCAGCTGGAGTCGCACAACCAGCGCCTGGACTGGGCGGCTTCGCGAATCACCCGGCCGTCGCATCTGGTTACCAGGCAGCATGCCCGTCTGGCCGGGCTCGGCCAGAGCCTGAGCCATGCGGCGCGTTCGGCACTGCAGCACGAACGGCGCAGGCTGCAGGTCTTGGGCAGCGATTTTCCGCACGAAGTGCAAGGCAGCCTGCAACGAGGTCGGCAGCGCGTCGAGCGCGCACAGTTGCGGCTTGAATTACTGGATCCCAAACTGGTCCTGAAGCGCGGTTATGCCTGGCTTGCCGACCTTCATGGGCAGCCCATTACCAGCCAGGAAAATACACACATAGGGCAACCCGTACGCGCTACCCTTGCCGACGGCGAGGTCGATTTGACGGTTTCTGCGCGCAGGCTGATTTAGTTTTTACAATGACATCGTTAAAAGCAGTTTATTCATCACCACGAGGAAAAAATCATGGAACACAAACTCCCCCCGCTACCGTACCCGATCGACGCCCTGGCGCCGCATTACAGCCAGGAAGCCTTTGAATACCACCATGGTAAGCACCACAATGCTTACGTGGTGAACCTCAACAACCTGCAAAAAGGCACTGAGTTTGAAGCCATGACGCTCGAAGAGATCGTCAAGAAATCCAGTGGCGGTGTGTACAACAATGCGGCCCAGATCTGGAACCACACCTTCTTCTGGAGCTGCATGAAACCGGCCGGCGGCGGCGAACCTGGCGGCGCGCTGGCTGCAGCCATCAACGCCAAGTTTGGCTCTTACGCTGCGTTCAAAGAGGCTTTCGTCAAGTCAGCCGTTGGCAATTTCGGTTCCGGCTGGACGTGGCTTGTCAAAAAAGCCGACGGTACGGTTGATATTGTCAACACCGGCCCGGCAGGTACCCCTCTCACCACCGCCGACAAGGCCCTGCTGACGGTGGATGTCTGGGAGCATGCCTACTACATCGACTACCGCAACCTGCGTCCGAAATTTGTCGAAACCTTCCTCTCCAATCTGGTGAACTGGAGTTTTGCCGAGGCCAACTTCGCCTGAGGCGAGAAGCCTTCGCCCACAAAAAAGCCGACAGGAGTCGGCTTTTTTTGTTTTAAAAGCGAGAAATCAGCGCTTCGCCTCGAAAATCGGGCCGCCCAGTTTGCTGCCGGCCTTGATGCGTTTTCGCGCAAACCAGCCCTTGTTCATTTCCAGGACAAAGCGCACGGGTTGGGCAGAGCAGTGTGGGTCTGTGGTTTGAGGTTTCATGTCGGCGAGGTTCACGATGGTGCCGTCATCCGCCACAAAGGCGGCGGTCAGTGGCAGCAAGGTGTTTTTCATCCAGAAGCACTGCTGGGCTGGCTGCTCGAAGATAAAAATCATGCCTTCCTGTTGCGGCATTTCCTTGCGGAACATCAGGCCGATTTGCCGCTGTTCCGGCGTGAGGGCCACCTGTGCCTCAATCAGGTGCATGCCGGCCGACAGCTTGACGCGCTGTAAATTCATCTGGGGGCCGTCCTGCGCCGAAGCACCCAGGGGCACGAACAAGGCGGCAACAGCCAGCATCTGGGTGAGGCCCTTGAACGCCCCACGAAAAAAGACAGTACCGGGTTCGAAAAACATAGAGTCACCACGCATGAAGTTGATCGGCCAGCATAAACGACGCGCATAAAAAATGCCCGCACGCGGCGGGCATTTTGACCGAAGTCACCAGGAATTACTTCTTGGCTTCAGCTTTTGCTTTTTTGGCGGCAGCAGCTTCGGCTTTCTTGGCTGCAGCGGCTTCAGCTTTTGCTTTCTTGTCAGCAGCAGCTTTTTCTTTCTTTGCGGCCTTGGCAGCAGCTTTTTCTTCTTTGGTCATTTTGGCTGGCTTTGCTTCAGCTTTGGCTTCTGCTTTTGCAGCAGGAGCGGCTGGCGTTGCGGCAACAGCTGGCTTGGCTGGGGTAGCCGCAGGAGCGGAAGCTTGTGCGAAAGCACCAGCAGCGAAGAGGCCAGCGATCAAAGCAGCGAGGATTTTGTTCATTTGGAATTTCCTTTGATAACGTTATTGGAAAAAATACCCCGAACTTCTCGGAGGCCCTACCGTAACGAGGCCGGTTCCAAAGCCGTTGACACGATGCCCCCAAATTCTTTTGCTGTACGGTTTTACGGCTAGAATTTAGGGGTTTTTACCTAACTGTTGCGTGGCGTGCCCTTGGACGCCTTGCGCTTACCGGAGACTTTTGTTCATGTATCAGCACATCAAGGTGCCTTCCCAAGGCCAAAAAATCACTGTCAATGCCGACAACTCGTTGAACGTACCTGACGAACCCATCATTCCGTTCATTGAAGGCGACGGCACCGGCGCAGACATTACGCCGGTGATGCTGAAAGTGGTTGATGCTGCTGTTGCCAAAGCCTACGGCGGCAAGAAAAAGATCCACTGGATGGAAGTGTTTGCCGGTGAAAAGTCCACCAAGGTCTATGGCCCGGACGTCTGGCTGCCAGAAGAAACCCTGCACGCTGTTCGTGACTACGTCGTGTCGATCAAGGGTCCGCTGACGACCCCTGTGGGCGGCGGCATCCGCAGCCTGAACGTGGCGTTGCGCCAGGAGCTGGATCTTTACGTCTGCCTGCGCCCCATCCAGTATTTCAAGGGCGTTCCTTCGCCCGTCAAAGAGCCTGAAAAGACCCACATGGTCATCTTCCGCGAAAACTCGGAAGACATCTACGCCGGTATCGAGTTCGAGTCCGGCAGCGACAAGGCCAAAAAACTCATCAAGTTCCTGCAGGACGAGATGGGCGTCAAGAAGATTCGCTTCCCGAACACCTCCGGCATCGGCATCAAGCCGGTTTCCAGCGAAGGCACCGAGCGCCTGGTGCGCAAGGCCATCCAGTACGCCATCGACAACGACAAGCCCAGCGTGACCATCGTGCACAAGGGCAACATCATGAAGTTCACCGAAGGCGGCTTCCGTGACTGGGCTTATGCCCTGGCCAAGAAGGAATTCGGCGCCGTGGAAATTGACGGCGGCCCATGGATGAAGTTCAAGAACCCCAAGACCGGCAAGGAAATCACCGTCAAGGACAGCATCGCCGATGCTTTCCTGCAGCAGATCCTGCTGCGTCCCGCTGAATACAGCGTGATCGCCACCCTGAACCTGAACGGCGACTACGTGTCCGACGCGCTGGCTGCCCAGGTCGGCGGCATCGGCATCGCCCCCGGCGCCAACCTGAGCGACACCGTCGCCATGTTTGAAGCCACCCACGGTACTGCGCCCAAGTATGCTGGCAAAGACTACGTGAACCCCGGCTCCGAGATCCTCTCGGCCGAAATGATGCTGCGCCACATGGGTTGGACCAAGGCTGCCGACCTGATCATCAGCTCGATGGAAAAATCCATCGACTCCAAGAAGGTCACTTATGACTTCGCCCGCCTCATGGAAGGCGCAACCCAGGTCAGCTGCTCCGGCTTTGGCCAGGTCATGATCGACCACATGTAAAGCTGGCTCAGCCGGTTTTTCCGAGAACCGCCCGGGAGCAATCCCGCGGCGGTTTTTTTCTTGGCCACGGAAAAGGAAAAAAATCACGCTTGAATGTCGCGTTCCCGCCACCAATTTCCCTATCAGGCGCACTGGACTACATCGGTGGCTAGAATGAATTCCATGGCAACCAAGTCTCCAAAATCCCCTAACTCTCCGGTGCAGCCCCCAGTCCCGGCTATCAAGCCCGATAACGGCAATGGGGGAGAGTCGGTCGTATTGGAGCGCCGGCCGCAAAAGACCAAGCCCCCGCAGATGTACCAGGTGGTCCTGCTCAACGACGACTACACCCCCATGGAGTTCGTGGTGGTGGTGATCCAGGAGTTTTTCAACAAGGACCATGACACCGCCACGCAGATCATGCTGAAGATCCATCTGGACGGCAAAGGTGTCTGTGGCGTGTTTTCCAGGGACGTAGCGGCGACCAAGGTGGACCAGGTCACCGAAGCTGCCCGGAAAAACGGCCATCCGCTGCAGTGTGTCAGTGAGCCCATTGAATAATCGTAAATCCGGCCAATATTCCCTTCATAAGTCAGTAGAGTTAACCCAAGCAAGCCGAAAGGAAGATCAATGATTGCCCAGGAACTAGAAGTCAGCTTGCACATGGCGTTTGTCGAGGCGCGTCAGCAGCGCCACGAGTTCATCACCGTTGAGCATCTCTTGCTTGCCTTGCTGGACAACCCCAGTGCAGCCGAGGTATTGCGCGCCTGCTCAGCCAATGTGGACGACTTGCGCAAGTCGTTGGCCAATTTCATCAAGGACAACACCCCGCAGGTCGCCGGCACCGACGATGTCGACACGCAGCCCACGCTGGGCTTCCAGCGCGTGATCCAGCGCGCCATCATGCACGTGCAGTCCACCGGCAATGGCAAGAAGGAAGTCACCGGCGCCAATGTGCTGGTCGCCATTTTTGGTGAAAAAGACTCCCACGCCGTGTATTACCTCCACCAGCAGGGCGTAACCCGCCTGGACGTGGTGAATTTCATCGCGCACGGCATCAAGAAGAGCGATCCACCCGAGCCAGCCAAGGCCGGCGAGAGCGCCGCCGAGAACGAAGAGGGCGGCGAGAAGAACGAAAAAGCCTCACCGCTTGAACAATTCACCGTCAACCTGAACCAGCTCGCCAAGGACGGCAAGATCGATCCGCTGATCGGCCGCCAGTATGAAGTCGAGCGCGTCATTCAGATTCTCTGCCGCCGCCGCAAGAACAACCCGCTGCTGGTCGGTGAGGCCGGTGTGGGTAAAACCGCGATTGCCGAGGGCCTGGCCTGGCGCATCACGCAAAAAGACGTACCCGAGATCCTGGCCGAAGCCAATGTGTACTCGCTCGATATGGGCGCATTGCTGGCCGGCACCAAGTACCGCGGTGACTTCGAACAACGCCTGAAGGGCGTGCTCAAGGCATTGAAGGACAAGCCCAACGGCATCCTGTTCATCGACGAAATCCACACCCTGATCGGTGCCGGTGCGGCCTCGGGCGGTACGCTGGATGCGTCCAACCTGCTCAAGCCGGCGCTGTCCAGCGGCCAGCTCAAGTGCATCGGCGCGACCACCTTCACCGAATACCGCGGTATCTTCGAAAAAGATGCGGCCCTGTCGCGCCGCTTCCAGAAGGTCGATGTGGTCGAGCCGACCGTGCAGGAAACGGTCGACATCCTCAAGGGCCTGAAGTCGCGCTTTGAAGAGCACCACAGCGTCAAGTACGCCGTGGCTGCCCTGCAGGCTGCCGCCGAGCTCAGCGCCAAGTACATCAACGATCGCCATCTGCCCGACAAAGCCATTGACGTGATCGATGAAGCCGGCGCTGCCCAGCGCATCCTGCCCGCGTCCAAACGCAAGAAGATCATCACCAAGGCCGAGGTCGAAGAGATCGTGGCCAAGATCGCCCGCATCCCGCCCGCCAATGTCTCCAACGACGACCGCGGCAAGCTGCAGACGCTCGAGCGGGACCTGAAAAGCGTGGTCTTCGGCCAGGACAAGGCCCTTGAAGTGCTGGCCTCTGCCGTCAAGATGGCGCGCTCCGGCCTGGGCAAGGACGACAAGCCGATCGGCTCCTTCCTGTTCTCCGGCCCCACTGGCGTCGGCAAGACGGAAGCTGCCAAGCAACTGGCCTACATCATGGGCATCGAGTTGATCCGCTTCGACATGTCCGAGTACATGGAACGCCATGCCGTGAGCCGCCTGATTGGCGCGCCTCCGGGTTACGTCGGTTTTGACCAGGGTGGCTTGCTGACTGAGGCCATCACGAAGAAGCCGCACGCCGTGCTGCTGCTTGACGAGATCGAAAAGGCGCACCCGGACATCTTCAACGTGTTGCTGCAGGTCATGGACCACGGCACGCTGACGGACAACAACGGGCGCAAGGCCGATTTCCGCAACGTCATCATCGTCATGACCACCAACGCCGGTGCCGAGACGATGAACAAGGCGACCATTGGCTTTACCAACCCGCGCGAGTCCGGCGACGAGATGGCCGACATCAAGCGCCTGTTTACGCCCGAGTTCCGCAACCGCCTGGACGCGACTGTCAGCTTCAAGGCGCTGGACGAAACCGTCATCCTGCGCGTGGTCGACAAATTCCTGCTGCAGCTCGAAACGCAACTGGCCGAGAAGAAGGTGGAAGTCACCTTCACCGATACGCTGCGCAAGTACCTCGGCAAGAAGGGCTTTGATCCGCTGATGGGCGCCCGCCCGATGCAGCGCCTGATCCAGGACACGATCCGCCGTGCGCTGGCCGACGAGCTGCTATTTGGCCGGCTGACCGACGGTGGCCGCCTGACGGTGGACATGAAGGTCACGACGGACGAGAAGGGAGTTGAGACCGGAGAAATCCAGCTCGACATCCAGCCGCTGCCGAAGAAGGAAGGTAAAGCCAAGCCGGAAGCCGAAGCGGCAGAAACCAACTGACCATTCGCTGATCGAGCCGATCCAGCGGCGCGGATAGTTTCCGCGCACCCAAAAAAGGCCGCTAGCATCACGCTATCGGCCTTTTTTCATTTCGCCCGCGCCCCAACCCCAGAGACACCCCGCTTTGACCCTTCCCGAACTCAGCTCAGAATGGAAAACCGGCCTCTCCCTGGTCTGGAGTGCCTACATTGCAGTGCTGTCGGTCTGGATCGTGATGCAAAAGCGCGCGCCGGTCTCCACCATGAGCTGGATCCTGTCGCTGGCCCTGCTGCCGTTTGCCGGCTTCGTGATTTACTACTTCCTCGGTCCCCAGCGCCTCAAAAAGCAGCGCCTCAAGCGGCTGCGCAGCCGCGCCGGTGCGCGTGGCGATGCCGATCTGGCCCAGTTGCAGGGCGTGGCCGAAAGAGCACCTCCGGCGCTGCGGCAGATGACCGCCCTGGGAACCGCCGCCTGCGGCCTTCCGGTGTCCAGTGCCACAGGCGTCCAGCTGCTTTCAGGCGGGGCGCATACCTTCGACAGCATCTTCCAGGCGATCCGCGACGCCCGCCATCATGTGCACCTCGAGTACTATATTTTTGAACCCGACCGCATCGGCACTGCCCTGCGCGACTTGCTGGCCGAAAGGGCCGAGCAGGGCGTCAAGGTGCGGCTGCTGGTCGATGCGCTCGGCTCCAAGCGGCTTGGGAGCCGGTTTCTGGCACCGCTGGAGACCGCGGGCGTCGAGGTTGCATTCTTTCACGATACCCGCATAGGCCGCCGCCTGCGCCCGGTGACCAACTACCGCACCCACCGCAAGATTGTCGTCTGCGACGGCCGTGTCGGCTTCACGGGCGGCGTCAACATCACCGATGAAGAAGACCGGCGCACCCGCGCCGATGCCTACCATGATGTGCACCTGCGCATTGAAGGCAGCGCGGTGCGATGGCTGCAGACCACCTTCCTGGAAGACTGGACCTATGCCACCGGCGAATCGATAGCCGACACGGACGGGACCCTTCCGCACCTGCTGCCCCTCCTGGTGCCTGACGAAGAAGCCGGCGACATTCCGGTGCAGTTTGTGACCAGCGGGCCCGACAACATGCTGGAGCCGATTCACCGCATGCACCTGGCCGCCATCAATGCCTCCACCCAGCGCGCCTGGTTGACCACGCCTTACTTTGTGCCGGGAGAACCCGCGCTGATGGCGCTGACCAGCGCTGCGCTGCGCGGCGTCGACGTGCGCCTGCTGGTGCCGCGCCGCAGCGACAGCTTTGTCGTCAGCGCCGCGGCGCGCTCCTACTTCGACGAACTGATCGCCGCTGGCGTCAAGGTCTGGGAGTACAAGGCCCGCATGCTGCACTCCAAAACACTGGTCGTCGACGACAGCTGTGCCATGGTCGGCACCGCCAATTTCGACAACCGCAGCTTTCGCCTCAACTTCGAAGTGATGGCCGTGGTCTACGGCCCCGCGCTGGCAGGGCCGCTCGCTGCGCAGTTTGAAACCGACCTGCTCAGCGCCGCGCCCGTGCGCGCACATCGCCCCCAGAACTTTTTGATGCGCCTGCTCGACGCCACGGCGCGGCTGTTTTCACCCTTGCTCTAATTACCTACTTCGAGTTCTTCATGCCCCACACCTTCCTCTGGCACGACTACGAAACCTTCGGCATCAACCCGCGCCGCGACCGGCCCGCGCAGTTCGCCGGCATTCGCACCGACGCCGAGCTCAACGAAATCGGCGAGCCGCTGATGATTTATTGCAAGCCGGCCAACGACTACCTGCCCAATCCAGAGTCCTGCCTGCTCACCGGCATTACCCCCCAGTTGTGCATGGAGCGTGGCGTGGCCGAGCACGAATTCGCCGCGCAGATCGAAGCCGTTCTGGCCGAGCCGGGCACGATCGGCGTGGGCTACAACACCATCCGCTTCGACGACGAAGTCACGCGCTACATGTTCTGGCGCAACCTCATTGACCCGTATGCGCGCGAATGGCAAAACGACTGCGGCCGCTGGGATCTGCTCGATGTCGTGCGCATGGCCTATGCGCTGCGGCCCGAAGGCATCGCCTGGCCGCTCAAGCCCGATGAACGCAGGCCGGACGACGCCAGCGCCGTACGCCCCAGCTTCAAGCTCGAAGACCTGGCGCGTGCCAACGGCCTCATGCACGAGTCGGCGCACGACGCCCTGTCTGACGTGCGCGCCACCATCGCGCTGGCCCGCCTGATCCGCAAGGCGCAACCCAAGCTTTTCGACTTTTGCCTGGGCCTGCACAAGAAGGACCGCGTGGCCGCGGAGCTCGGCCTGCCCACCAGCCCGCAAACGGCCCAGCCGTTTTTGCATGTCTCGGGCATGTTCCCGCCAGAGCGCGGCTGCCTGGCCGTCATGTGGCCGCTGGCAACGCATCCGACGAACAAGAACGAGCTGCTGGCCTGGGACCTGTCGCAAGACCCAAGTGAGCTGCCTTTGCTCGACGTTGCCACGCTGCGGCAACGCCTCTTCAGTAAATCAGCCGAGCTGCCCGAAGGCGTGCTGCGCCTGCCCATCAAATCGGTTCACCTGAACAAGTCACCCATGGTCGTGCGCAAGCTCGCCACGCTGTCGCCGGAGATGGCGGCCAAATGGAATGTAGATATCCCCGCTGCGCTGGCCAACGCCAAAAAAGCCGCCGGCCTGCCCGACATGAGCGCCCTCTGGCCCGAAGTCTTCCAGCGGCCCAAAGAGCCCACGCCGGATGTCGATGAAGACCTGTACGGTGGTTTCATCAACAACATCGACCGGCGCAGGCTCAACCAGCTGCGCGCCTTGTCCCCTGCCGAGTTGGCCCATGCCCGCATCGGCTTCGACGATGAACGCCTCGGGGAACTGGTGTTTCGCTACCGGGCGCGCAACTTTGCCGAAACCCTGTCGCCCGAAGACGCCGAACGCTGGGAAGCGCATCGCGCTGCGCGCCTGCTGGAGGGTGAGGGCGGGGCACGCAATGTGGATGCGCTGTTTGCCGAGATTGATGTGTTGGCGGAGACGGCAGATGAGAAGGGGCAGGCGGTGCTTGAGGCGCTTTATGAGTATGCGGAGATGATTGCGCCTGAGGACTGAGGCGCACAACCGGGCTCAAGGCGCGTCTTTTCTCCAGCCGGGATAGGGAAAAGGTGGCAATACCTGTTGTGAAGTCTTCTTGCCAGTATCGCGGTACACAAACTCGATTCTGACAACTCGCCATTTTTGCTGGATGAGTTTGAGATAAACCGTATAGGCATTGGGATCTCGCCCGAAATCTCCGACCTCACCGACGACCGCCACAGCATTTTCGGTATCGACCGGGCTTACGCTGGTGACAAAGTGGCCAGCGCCGGTGCCGAGGTAATAGGACTTGGCGAACAGTTCCACATTGGCTTCAAGGTTTTTTTGAGAAACCTCAGACAGCATTGACTGGGCATAGCACCCTGCAGACAAAGCCGTTATTGCTGCCGAAAAGAAAATCCGGCAGACGGTGTGTGAAATATTCATGGCGTGTGGAATTGATGTTCAACCACGGTGGCGTGTTTCACGCAGATCATAGATGCTGAGGGCGGCTGGCCGGGGGTTGCCCGGCGGCAAGTAACTTTCTTTTGCTTCGCCAAAAGAAAGTCACCAAAGAAAAGGCGACCCTGCTGTCTGCGACCCCTTCGCTTCGCTACGGGGCAACCTGCGGTGCTCGGTTCAGGCGGGGTCTCGCTCGAACTCGCTTCGCTCAGACAATCGCGATCCCTGATCCGCCTGAACCTGCGCTCCTCGGCGCAGACAGAAGGGAAGGGGCAATCGGGTGCGGGAACCGAAGACAAATGCCAGCTCCAATACCGACAAGGACTCGCCATGGCGAGTCCTTGTTTCTTCCGGTATTCGGCTGTTAGGTATTCCTTCCCCAACCCCTTGTGGATGCGCCGAGGAGCACAGGGCCAGACGGATCAGGGCAAAAACTTGTTTGAGCGAAGCGAGTTGTTTTTGACCCCGGCTGGACCGAGCACCGCAGGTTGCCCGCAGCGAAGCGAAGGGACGCAGGAACCAGGGTCGCCTTTTCTTTGCTTACTTTCTTTTGGCGATGCAAAAGAAAGTGAGTTGCATGCCGGGCAACCCCCGGCCAACCGCCCTCAGCAAAGACCGCCCCCATCAAACCAACAACAACCCAAAAAGAAGCCGCTATCAATTCAATAGCTGCTACCGCTCGCCCCCATTAACCGCAACGCCTGGTTTTCAAAAAATCAACCCTCAAGCCGCAGCCCGCTCCACCAAAGGCGCATAAGCCCCACCAAACCGGTTCCCCAAAAAATCCCCCAAAGCAATATCCTCCTGCCGTACAAACCCCTTCGCAGGCAAACGCCCGTTAGCCAGCAAATCCAGCACCGTGCAAATACCGGCCGCCGTGGTGATCTGGATCGCGCTGCGCAGCACGCCGCCAACAACATGGCTGTAAACCTTGTGGGCGTAGGTCTCCTGCATCAGCCGGCCTTCGCGCTGGCCGCTCACGGTGACGAACACAATGACCACGTCCTGCATCGTCGTGGGCAGGGCGTTTTCCAGTATGTCTTTCAGTACACCGCGGCGGTCGCGCAGGCGCAGGTCGTTGAGCAGTGCCTTCATGATCGCCGCGTGGCCGGGATAGCGGATGGTCTTGTAGTTGAGGTTGGTGACCTTGCCCTGCAGCGTCTCGCACAGGGTGCCCAGGCCGCCTGAGGTATTGAAGGCCTCGTACGTCACGCCGTCGAGCGAAAACTCCTCATGCTCAGCCAGCGGCGGCACCTGGCGCAGCACGCCTTCCACAATGGCTTCGCAGGGTTCGCAGTACTCGTTGATGACGCCGTCGGTGCTCCAGGTCAGGTTGTAGTTCAGCGCGTTCGACGGGAACTGGGGCAGGGCGCCTACGCGCATGCGCACGCTGTGCAGGCTGTCAAAACGCCGGCACAGGTCGGCCGCCACGATAGACACAAAACCCGGCGCCAAGCCGCATTGCGGGATCAGCGCTGAGCGCGCGGTGCCGGCCAGCTCCCGCACGCGCCGCGTGCTGGCCACGTCTTCGGTCAGGTCCAGGTAGTGCACACCGGCTGCCACGGCAGCTTCGGCAATCGATGTGGTGAGGTGGAACGGCGCCGCGCTGAGCACCGCAAACTGCCCTTCAAGCGCTGCGCGCAGGGCAACGGGGTCGGTGACATCCAGCACTTTCACTTGAACTCCGGCGCCGGCCTTGATGCCTGCCAGTGCGGCCTGCGATGCGTCCACTACCGTCACCGCATAGTCCTGGCTGGCGCCCAGCAGGGCGGCAATGGTTGAGCCGATTTTGCCTGCGCCTACGACCATGATCTTTTTCATATCCGCTCCTTGATGGGCCCCTCCAGGTGAAGGGCGTTGACTGATTGTGGAGCGCAGAACCGGCGGTTGGTAGTATCAATTTATACAAATAGAAGTCATAATTTAGTGAAATAGAAGGCATCTACCATCTATTTGCCTACCCTGCTTTAACCATAGTCACGCCCGGCACATGAATCTCGACGCCATAGACCAGATACTGCTCAGCGAATTGCGTGAAAACGCGCGCTGCCCGGTGGCTTTGCTCGCCCGCAAGGTGGGTTTGTCGCGCACCGCGGTGCAGGCCCGCATGGAGCGGCTGGAGCGCGACAAGGTCATCACCGGCTACGGCGTGCGCACCGGCGACGCGTATGAGCAGTCGCAGGTAGCCGCCCACGTGATGCTCACCGTCGGCCCCAAGCTGTCGGGCCCGGTGGAGGCGGCGCTACGCAAGATTCCCGAGGTCCGCTCACTGCTCTCCGTCAGCGGCACCTTCGACATGATCGCCATCGTGCAGGCCGGCTCGATTGAGCGGCTCGATGCGCTGATCGACGGCATCGGCCTGCTCGACGGGGTCGAGCGCACCAATACATCAGTGGTGCTGTCTACGCGCATTCAGCGCTGAGGTCTTCCGGTTTCCTCCTAAGAGAGAAGATAAGAGCGGGCGTAGAGCATCGCGTGTGGTGAGCGCCGCCGCCTGCCAGCCGGTCGGTTGCTATATATTTCATAGCTGCTTGCGCCCGGTACTATTGGCCTGCAGGTCTTTTTCTTATTGAAAAACGGTACTTTTTGGCTCGCAGAATGCTGGTTAGCGGCTGAAAAGATGCTCAAAACAGCCTGCAGACCTATTTTCAAGCATCAAATTGACTCTTGGCCCAATAAAGACGGGCGCAAGCAGCTATTTATTTGATAGCGGCTGCAGCTTACGCCGTACCCGCCCGCCACGGCACATGCTTGTCTATCACGCCGGCGTACAGCGCAAGCCGCGAAGTCATATTTCATGCAACTGAAATGAGCCCCGAAAATCCATCGTGACATTAGCAATTGGGCCGTCCAAGCGACAATGATGTATGCCCAAGAATTTTGAAACTATCGCTTGTACCAGTGCCGTTCAAATGCTTGAGCTGTTGTCGCCTTTGACCACGGGCAGGTACCAAGGTGAACATTACATATTTCGCGGCCAGCCTGATGCAAATTTCGAATTGGAGCCTAGTGCTCACAGGATTGACGGAGACCTGACGGCTCCCAACGTCAATGGGACGAAAGATATTACTGCTGCGCAGCAAGTTGAATTTGAAGCCAGAGTATTGGCTTTGTTTCTTAAGGGCTGTGACTATTCAGGACTTTCAGTCCCAGGTGATCGCCCAGATGTGCGCGAAACATTGAAGGATCCGACCTATTACCTCATGAAGCCAGAATCTTGGCCGCCCAACTATATGTATGAAGTGCAGGCGGTCGCCCAACATCACGCCGTTCCTACCAGCTTGTTAGATTGGACTCGGCGTTCATTTGTAGCTGCCTACTTTGCTGCTTCTGCAGCGCTCCGGATGAAAACCGACGAAGGTAACTTGGCGGTGTGGGCGCTCAATACTGAGGGGCATCAAGAATGGAGAGGGCTAAAACTAGTAGACCTCCCAGGTGGAAACAGTAGCAATCTCGCAGCTCAAGCTGGATTGTTTACTGTGTCGCCGACGGCCAAAGGTTTAAATGAGCTTTTCCTCCCGACATCGATAGGGTATCGGGGTGGGCTGATCTTGGACTGTTTTACCCTGCCGAGGCGAGAGGCGGGAGAGCTAATAGCGGCCTGCGAAAAACTAGGTGTTAGTGGAGCCACGATGTTTCCTGGCTATGGTGGCGTGGCTCAGCAGGTTCGGGATTGGGCGCGGATTAACTTCAAAGCATATGCACCCGACGAGATTGCAATGAGGGAGTTGCTGTAAGGCCAAACTTGCACCCGTCTTGGTCTATCACAGGTGTGGTTGCTGTTGATACCTTAAATCAGTCAATGACTGCCAAGTTGGTCGTTTTTCCATCACGCCCGCATACAGCGCACTGGCTTCAAAGCGCGCCAGCCAGGCCTGTAATTGCGGCCAAGGTTGTGCGGAAAACCAGGCTGCATCGGTGTGTGCAAACTGCCGTACAAACGGCAGAAGTGCCATGTCAGCCAGGCTGGTGCGTGCGCCGAACAGCCAGCCGCCTGCCAGCATGCCGTCCAGCTTGAGCAGCCATGCCGCGCCCAAGCCGCGCTGCAGCTGCGCGAAGGCGCTGGCTTCACCTGCCGATTCCTCAGCGTAGCGATTCGGGTATTTGTAGCGGTCCAGGCTGCGCTTGAAGGCACCGTCGTTGCCGGCAACCAGCGCGAGCATGTCATCAAGAGAGCCCTGCGGTGATGTGAGCCAACCCTCGGGATCATTGCGCCGCAGCGCCCACAGCATCACGTCCAGGCTTTCATCAATGACTTCGCCGCCGGGCAGCACCAGCACCGGCACGGTGCCTTTGGGCGAGGCAGCCAGCATCTCGGCGGGTTTGTTGCGCAACACGACTTCGCGCAGTTCATGCGGCTCGCCACTCACGGCCATCGCCAGCCGCGCGCGCATGGCATACGGGCAGCGGCGAAAGGAATACAGGACGGGCAGGGAGCTGTTCATGGCCTGAGACACCAGGTGCTTCAGGTGCCGGATTGCCGCACGCCGATGTGCGCGGCATTGCGCGCTTCGGCCAGCTCAACCTGGCGCTGGCGCTCGCGGTAGCCGGCTTTCTGTTCTTCCGTCGTTTTTGCATGGCAGTGCGCGCAGCTCACGCCCAACTCGTACAGCGGCGACTGGCGGTCTTCCTCGCTCAGCGGATCGCGGCAGGATCGGCACAGCGTGAAGGCACCGGGCTTGAGGCCGTGGCCGACGGACACACGCTCGTCAAACACAAAACATTCGCCTTCCCAGGTGCTTTGCGCCTCGGGCACGGTTTCCAGGTACTTGAGAATGCCGCCTTCGAGGTGGTAGACCTCCTCGAAGCCTTTGGAGCGCAGCAGCGCGGTGGATTTCTCGCAGCGAATGCCCCCGGTGCAGAACATGGCTACCTTCGGCTTTTTGCCGTCATGCGCCGCCAGCTTGCCGCCTTCAGCCATTTCGCGCTCTACCCAGCCGGGCAGCTCTGAAAAGCTGCTGGTGTGCGGGTTGATGGCGCCGTGGAAGGTGCCGATGGACACCTCGTAATCGTTGCGTGTATCGACCAGCACCACGCCCGGTTCGTTGATCAGCTGATTCCATTCCTGCGGCTTGACGTATTCGCCGGCCATCAGCGCGGGGTGGACTTCCGGCACACCCATGGTGACTATCTCGCGCTTGAGGCGCACCTTCATCCGGTAAAACGGCATGGACTCAGCCCACGCTTCCTTGTGCTCCAGCTTCGCCAGGCGCGGGTCACTGCGCAGATAGGCCAGCACCGCGCGCACGCCGCCTTCCGGCCCGGCAATCGTGCCGTTGATGCCTTCTGCCGCAAGCAGCAGCGTGCCCTTGACACCGTGGGCTTCGCAATGCGCCAGCAGCGGCGCCTGCAGCTCGGCGAAATGGGGCAGCTCAACGAACTGGTAAAGGGCGGCGGTCAGGAATTCGGGCATGAGGCAAACGAGGTGAAACCGATGGAGGTGTCAAGCGGCTGAAGTACAGGCAGTGATTCAACGGGATGCCATGCAAATCCATCAACTTGCTGGGCACCTCCATTTTCGAAGAAATTTCAGCCACGTGGCTTTATCGCCCCACGTTACCGTGCCTTCCTTCGCCAAATTGCGCTTGAAGTTGATGCGAATCAAATCCTGGTCGTGGGCTTGATCCTCGCGAACATCAAGCTCGGCCCTGCGGCTTCACCCAGTTGGGGCCGGGCTTCCCAATTCTCCAGACGCGCTTCCAGCTTGAGCCCTGCTTTCACGAGGACGCGTTCCGAAGCGGTGTTCTCCGGGTGGCATGTGGCCCAGATCCGGTAAATCTCGGGCCGTCTAACGGCCCAGTCGATGACGGGCTCAATAGCCTCTGTCGCAAAGCCGTGGCCCCAGAAGCGCTCGCAAAAGATGTAGCCGAAATCCACTTGCGGTGGATTGACCCGTACCTCGACGACGCCCACGAACTCTTCCGATTGTTTTGACACAACGGCCCAGGGGTAAGCGGACTCGTCTTTCCAGCATCGAACGCATCGCTCGGTGAAAGCTACCGCTTCATCAAACGCCGCATGACGTGAAAAATTCATGAAACGGGTTGCGACCTCACTGCTGGAATATCCGAGAAAAATGGCTTCTGCGTCGGCAAGTGTGATGGGCCTCAGCGCGACGCGCGGAGTGTCCAGGAATTCAGGAGGTTTTGGTTTTGCCATTGCCAGTTTTGCGAGGAATGCAGATGCGAAGCCGGAAAGCACAAAAAGACTCTAAATGGTGCGTGTACGCCCTGAAATGGCGCTGATACCGCGCCGAAATGGCACACGCGCTCACGGCCTCCATCGTAGCGGCTCGGTTTTAGCATTTTGTAACCCCGATTTTGTGACGGAAAGCGCCGAATTCAATGTTTTATGGCCATGCTGGTAGACATTTTGTTGCAATGCAGCAAAATGACCGTGTACTTATTGATCTGGCGCAAATACCTTCCTGGAAATCAAAGTAGACGCAGACCTCGAACCGACCCCAGATGGCCCCACCACTTTTTGTCAAACCATGTCCAGAAGCATAAGCAGTCTTTGGCTTAAAAGCATGCGCCGCATGGGCAAGGCCCAGCAGGCGCAGGGCTTGCGGCTGTTTGAAAGCCTGCTTCCCAAGGTCACGCCGGCGTTGCCTGCCACCACAACGCCGCGCCGGCGCAGGCCCGGGGTCAAGCTGTTGAAACCGGTGGTTGTCCGGCCCGCCAAAAAAGCCCGCCGGCCCACGGCTGCACAGGCCCGCGCCGCAGCCGGGTTGCCCGGCACCTGGCGCAAGGCCTGGTTTACCTTGCCCGGGGACGGCTTGCTGACGGATTCCCGGCGCATGCTGTACTGGCTGTATCTACCCGCCGCGGCCGCTACGGCCGCTACGGCCGCTACGGCCGCTACTGCCGGGGTTCCCGATGCCCCTGCGACACCGCGCCCGCTGGTGGTCATGCTGCACGGCTGCCAGCAGACGGCGGCTGACTTTGCAGCGGGCAGCCGCATGAACGAACTGGCCGAGCGCAAGGGTTTTGCGGTGCTGTACCCCCAGCAATCCAGTGCGGCCGACGCCCACCGCTGCTGGCACTGGTACAAGCGGGCCACACAAAACGGGGAGGGCGATGTGGGCGTGATCGCCGCCATGATTTCCCAGGTGCAGCAAAAACACGGGCTTGACGCTTCACGAACTTACGTGGCGGGCCTGTCGGCCGGCGCCGCGCTGGCGGCCATCGTGGCACTGCGCCACCCGGAGTTGATCGCGGCCGTGGGCATGCATTCCGCACCCGTGTTCGGCACCACCCACTCGCCCTTCAGCGCCTACCGGGCCATGCAACACGGCTCGGGCTCGTCTTACGATGCGGTGGCGCGCTTGTTTGCCAGCGACCAGCCGGCGTTCCCGGGCATGCCGGCCATCCTGATCCATGGCGACAACGATGCCGTGGTGCGGCGGGTGAACGCCGAGCAACTGGCCGAGCAGTTCGAAATCATCAACAACCCGGTCATTACCCAAAATGCGGCCCGCCTCGAGCCGGTGGTTCGCCGTTACCCCGAGCGCCGCAGCGGCAGGCGGCCACGCCATGCCTACCAGACCACGACCTGGTACGCCGGCCGCAAGCCGCAGCTGGTGAAGTGCGACGTAGACGCCCTGGGCCACGCCTGGAGCGGCGGAGACGCCAGCATGGAATACAGCGAGCCTGAAGGCCCCGACGCCACGCTGATGATGTGGACGTTTTTCACCTACCACCGCCGCAATGCCGCTCCGGCCGCGGCAGGGCCTGGTGCGGCGAAGTAGCTGAGCCTGAATCTGCTATTAAATCAATAGCTGCTTGCGCTTATTCCTTGCGGGCTGCAGCCTGTTTTTTCTTAAAACCGTCAGCGCGGCAGCAGCCCCGCCATAAAACTGTCAACCGCATCGGTATACCCGCCGGGCAGGCCCAGCGTGGTGTTGACCTGTTCGTGCGTCAGGTCTTGCGGCAGCACGCTGGCCCGCACGCCTTTGGCCGTCACTTTCGCAGCAAAGTCACGCGACTGTGCGCAGGGGTCATCCGCCCGTTGTGTCGAGCAGACCAGCAGCATCGGCGTGGCGTCAGCCGCCAGCACGCTGGTGGGCGACACAGTGCGCCAGTAGGCCGGGTCAGTGCCAAATACGCGGTCATAAAACCGCATGTGCCGCGCTTTCATGATGCGCTCAAGGTCCAGCGCGGCGCTGTCAAGTGCCACAGTGCCTAGCCACGGCCTGGCGCCTGACGTATAGGCCAATGCCGGCGAGGCACCCAGCAGTGCCACCAGGTGTGCGCCCGCCGAATGCCCCATAAGAATGACCTTGGCCGGATCGCCACCCCACGAGGCGGCCATGGCCTGCGTCTTGGCCAGGGCACTGGCCACATCGCGCGCCTGCACCAGCGGGTCAACCTGCGGCGACAGGCGATAGCCCACCGACACCAGGATGTAGCCCTTCTGCTTGACCCACCAAGCCACCTTGTTGTCGGTCACGTTGGCCATCGCCTTGTTGCCCACCATCCAGGCACCGCCGTGCACCATGACGATGACCGGTGCGTTGGCTGCCGGCTGCTGCGGCAGGTAGGCATCCATGCGCTGGCGCGGATCTGCGCCGTAGGCGATGTCGGGGATTTGGCGCACACCGGCCGGTACGGTGGACCTGGCGGTTTTTCTCGCCAGGCGGCCGCTGTCCTGCTGGGCAGGTGCCGGCCCGGCGTAGAGAACCGCGGTGAGCACCAGCGCAAGCGTCGGCCAGTGTGTGAGGAGGCGAGGGGCAAGGGACATGTCATGGCTCCAGTGGTATTGCGGCGGGCAGGCCGGACAGCATATCCGGCCCGCCTCTGACCTTGTGCGTCAACGATGGGTCAGGCATTCGGGCTGCGCGATGCGTAGTCGTCAGCCGGCCGGTTTGCGCGAGCCTTTTTTCGATGCCACAAAGGTCTCGATGTCGGCCAGCGAGATAGTGCCTGCATGGCTGGCGTCGATGGCGTCAAAGTTTTTGTACACCTTGGGCATTTTTGCCTGCGCCTCCTCGCGGGTCAGCTTGCCGTCCTTGTTGGTGTCGGCCGCCTCAAAGCGCTTTTGCAGTTCGGTACGGGCTTTTTCCAGGCGGGCGGCATTGGGTGCCTGGGCATGGGCTGCGGTACCTAGTGTCAGCAGACCAATGATTGAAAGTGCGCGGAGATTGAACGAGGGGGTCATGAGAGTGCTCCAAAAAAATGAAAGTGAAGGTCGAAATTTTGAAAACCGGATTTGATGAAAGGCCCAGGCGCGCTCAACGCGACGGGCAGCTCATCGCCGCGCCGGCAGCGTCATAGCAAGTTGTGCTGCGGGTAACGCCGGTGGCCTGGTTGTAGGACGCCGTGCTTTGCACGCTGTTGCCGGTGGCAGCGCTGGTGGCCGTGGTGTTGCGGCTGGCGTTGACGGCGCCGTCAGCGGTTTTGCTGCTGCTGCCGCTGCTTTCCACGCTGCCTTTGGCCCCGGTGGCGGCAAAATTGCCACTGCGCTGTGCCGAACCGTCCGCGCTGCGGCTGGCCTGGCCGGTGCGCACGGCGGTGGCGCCGTTGGGGCCTGTGGTGGAGGCGCTGCCCGCTGTGCTGGCATTGCCCTGCCCGTCGGCGGTGGTGCTGCGGTTGCGCACCCGTGTGCCGCCTTGCGGGCCCTGGCGGGTGACTGCCCTGGTGGCGGTGGCGCTGCCATCGGCATGGGTCCGCACCACGTGGCGGCTGGCCGCTTCGGCGGGGGTGGCAAAACCTGCGGCCAGCAGGGTGCATGTCAGGGCGGTGGTCAGGGCAGTGGCGGAAAGCATGGTTTTCATGGTGAACTCCTTGAAGGTTGACGTTGAACGGTGAAGGGTCTTGAGATTCCGGCCGCATTGCAGCGCCGTGATGTCACTGTGGCCGCCAGATGTGAGCCAGGCATGGCTGCAGGCGGCCTCTTGATGACAAGGCATGAGCAAATCCCGGCTTTGTCATCGTTTGTCATGATTCGCCGGGCGGGCGGCCAGACGCGGGCCGCTACCATGGGGCATCTTTCTTGCGACGGGTGTTTTCTTATGGTTGTTTCCAGCGCGCTTTTGCAGACAGGCCTTTCACGATGAGCGAGCCACTGGCCCGGGTCCTGGTGGTCGACGACGAGGCCGACCTGCGCAGCCTGCTGCAGCGTTACCTGAGCGATCAGGGTTACGCCGTGCGCACACTGGAAGACGCCAAAACCCTGGACACTCTGCTGGCGCGTGAGCGCTTCGACGTGCTGGTGCTCGACGTCATGATGCCGGGCGAAGACGGCCTGGCGGTGTGCCGCCGCCTGCGCGCGCAGGGTGAAACCATTCCCATCGTGATGCTCACCGCCCGCGGCGACCCGGTGGACCGCATCGTCGGGCTGGAAATGGGCGCTGACGACTACCTGCCCAAGCCCTTCAATCCCCGCGAGCTGCTGGCCCGCATCCAGGCGCTGGTGCGCCGGCAGCGCATGCTGGGCGCGCACAGCGGCCCGCTGCCCGGCCAGGGCACGGTGCAGTTTGGCGCCTTCACCTTGAAGCTGGAAGCACGCCGGCTGGAAAAAAACGGTGAAGACGTGCCGCTCACCACCGGTGAGTTCAGCCTGCTGCAGGCGTTGGCCCTGCACCCCAACCGGCCGCTGGGCCGCGACAGGCTGATCGAGCTGGCCTACGGCCGCGACCACGAAGCCACCGACCGCAGCATCGACGTGCAGGTCATGCGCCTGCGCAAGCTGATTGAGTCGGACCCTTCCCAGCCGGTGCACATCCAGACCGTGTGGGGCGTGGGGTATGTGTTTGTGCCGGAAGGCGGTGCGGCAAAAAACGGCAAGGCGGGCAAGCCGTGAGGCTATTTCCATGAAGCTGTTTCCACGCAGCCTGTTCGGCCGCAATGTGCTGCTGATCGTGGTGCTCATTGTGGTCGGCCAGCTGGCCAGCGCGCTGCTGGTGCGCCAGCTGATCATCAAGCCGCGGCTGGCGCAGCTGTCGGTGGCGGTGGCGCGCAATGTCAGCTCCATCCGTGCCGGCCTGGCCGCCATGCCGCCCGCGCAGCGCGAGGCCTTTGTGGCGCAGTTCAACCGCCGTGCCATGCAGGGCATTGCCGATGACGACGAGGGTGACGGCCGTGGCGAACGCCGGCTGCTGAGCCGGCTTGAGCGGCGCTTCGTCAATGAAGCCTCGCGCGGCATTGCGCTGGAAGGCGAGGGCTCCGAGATCATCTGGCGCCGCGAAGCCGGCGGCAGCCTGGCGGTGCGGCTGCGCCTGGATGGCGCCGACCATTGGGTCAACCTGCCCGGCGTGCTGCCGGCGCGTGAATTCACCGGCGCCTGGGTCGTGACATCATTCGCCAGTGCCTTGCTGGCCTTGCTGGGTGCGCTGTTGATTCACCGTTACCTGAACCAGCCCTTGCGCCGCGTGATGGCTTCGGCGCACACACTGGCGGGCGGCACCAGCCCGCAGCCGCTGCCCGAAGACGGCCCGACGGAAATCGCCGACCTGAGCCGCAGCTTTAACCAGATGGTGCGCAGCCTGGCCCAGGCCGACGACGAGCGCACGCTGATGCTGGCCGGGGTGTCGCACGACCTGCGCACACCCCTGACCAAACTTCGCCTGGGCATCGAGATCCTGCGCGACAAAAGTGATCAAGGCGACGATGAGCTGATGGCCCGCATGACGCGCGGCGTGGAAGAAATGGACGCCATCATCAGCCAGTTCCTGGACTTTGCCCGCAGCACCGAAAGCGAAGCGCCGGCGCCGGTGGCGCTGGATGTGCTGGCGGCTGAGGTGGCGGCCGCCTCGGCTGGCCACGGCATGCCGGTGGCGCTGCAGGGCGGCAACCCGCCGCCCGTGCCCTTGCGCCCGCGTGCGATGCGCCGCGTGCTCACCAACCTGGTCGAAAACGCCTGGCGCCATGGCCTGCCGCCGGTCACGATGGTCACCGGCGTACAAGGCGACTCGGTCTGGATAGCGGTGACAGACCACGGCGCCGGCATCGACGCGGCGCAGGCCGAGGCTTTGAAACAACCGTTTCGCCGCGCTGAAAGTACGCGTACCGGCCCGCCCGGCGCAGGGCTGGGCCTGGCCATCGTGGACCGCATCGTGCGCACGCATGACGGCAAGTTTGAACTGCTGCCTGCCGACGGTGGGGGCCTCTGCGCCCGGATCACGCTGCCGCGGGCCTGAAAATACCCAAAAAAAGGCCTCAAAAGGCCTTTTCAAGCATCAAAACGGGCTGCAGGCCAATAGAGACGAGCGCAAGCAGCTATTGATTTGATAGCGATTGCTGCGGCTTCAGCCGAACTGCACCAAGTTGAGAATGGGCAGCGGGCCGCCGGGGAACTGCGCCAGGCGTCCACCCACGGCCAAAGCGCCGAGGTCGATTCCCGAGAACCCGAGCTGGCTGATCAGTGCCGCCACGGTCGCCTTTGCCTTGGCGTCGTCGCCTGAGAAAAACAGCACGCGTTTGCCGCCCTGGTCGGCGGGGTCAGTGGCCAGCAGCCGGGCGACCAGGTGGTTAAAGGCCTTTACCACGCGCGCGCCGGGCACCAGCTCGGCAAACACTTCGCTGGAGGCGCGGCCGTTCAGCTCAACGGGCCGGAGAGGAGGGCCTTCGACAGCGTTGTTGGCGTCAATAACGACACGGCCGCCAAAGTTGGGCAAACCGGCCAGCGCCTCAGGCAGGCGCCCCCAGTTGACGGCCACCAGCACGATGTCTTTTGTGGCGGCCTCCTTGACGGTGCCGGCGTGGATGGTGGGGCCCAGTTCGCGCACGATGTCTTTGAGCGAGTCCGGGCCGCGGCTGTTGGACAGCGTGGCATGGATGCCCTGGCGGGCCAGGGTTTTGGCAAATGCCGTGCCGATGGCGCCGGCGCCGATGATCCCGATGCTGGGGGTGCTGGATGGGGTTGAGGGGGTAGACATAAATTCACTCCTTGGTTGTTGATGGGTGAATGATGGGTTTTTGATTGCCTTTTGATAAGCCGGTAATTGATTGAATTATTTTCAATCATTACTTTAAAATGGCGAAGTGGAAACCCTGGCCAACCTCGAATCGTTTATTCGCAGCGCCGAAGGCCGCAGCTTTTCGGAAGCGGCGCGGCGCCTGGCGCTGACGCCAGCTGCCGTCAGCCGCAATGTGGCCATGCTGGAGCGAAACCTGGGCGTGCGGCTGTTTCAGCGCTCAACCCGCAAACTCACGCTGACCGAAGCCGGTGAACGCTTCCTGGGATCGATCGGCGGCAACCTCGACGCGCTGCAGTCCGCCATCGCGGCCGTTTCCAGCGACAGCGGCACTCCCGCGGGCCCGCTCAAGGTCAGCATGTCACCCACCTTCGGCACCGAGTACATCGTGCCTTTGCTGCCGGCCTTCCTGGACCGTTATCCGCTCATACGTCCTGACTGGTACTTTGAAAACCGACCGGTCGACCTGATTGCCGAGGGGTATGACGCGGCCATCGGCGGCGGCTTTGAGCTGTCACCGGGCGTGGTGTCTCGCGCGCTGGCCCCGATTCACCTGGTCGCCGTGGCGTCGCCCGCCTATATGGCAGGCCAGCAGGCTCCAGCCAACCCCACGGGTCTGGCCGGGCTCAAAGGTATCGCTCTGCGTTCCAGCGGAACGGGCCGGGTTCGCCAGTGGGTCATGCGCGACGCGGCCGGTGCTGAGGTTCCGGCAGTTTTTATGGAGTCAATGGTCATGAACGATCCGACGGCCATGCGCGCCGCGGCGCTGCTGGGTCTGGGGGTAGCGCTCGTGGCTTTGCCCGATGTGCTGCCTTTGCTGGAGCGCGGCGAGCTCGTCAGGGTGCTGCCGCAGTGGTATGTCGATGCCGGCGCGATCTCGATCTACTACGCCACGCGCAGCCAGATGCCCGCCAAGACGCGGATGTTTATCGACTTCGTCGTCGAGGCCTTCGAGCGCGACCAGCTGGCCCGGCGCTTTGCCGGCGGCCCCGTGTAGACCGCGAACAGGTTTCCAAGAGGCCCGGCCGCCTGCAGGGGCGGCAGACTTCACCCACAATTCCTTTTTCCGTTTCCGTATCTGCATCTCACCGAAGGCAAAGACCCCCATGACCCAATCCCTCAAAGTCGCCGTGATGGGCGCAGGCGCCGTTGGTTGTTATTACGGCGGTATGCTGGCCCGTGCCGGGCTTGACGTGGTGCTGATCGCCCGGCCCCGGCATGCTGACGCCATCCAGAGTGACGGCCTGCACATGGAAACCCGCACTTTCGACGAACACGTGCGCCTGGCCGCCAGCAGCGAACCCACCGCCGTGCAGGGCGCCGACCTGGTGCTGTTCTGCGTGAAATCCACCGACACCGAAGCGGCCGGTGCATTGATCCGGCCGCACCTGGCACCGGATGCGCTGGTGCTGTGCCTGCAAAACGGCGTGGACAACGCCGACCGCCTGCGCACCGTGCTGCCGCAGCACGCCGTGGCGGCCGCCGTGGTGTACGTGGCCACCGAAATGGCCGGCCCCGGCCACGTCAGGCACCACGGCCGCGGCGAGCTGGTGATTGAGCCGGCCAGCCGGAGCGAGGCCGTGGCCCAGGCCTTCATCGCAGCCGGTGTGCCGGTTGAAATCTCCAGCAACGTGCGCGGCGCGTTGTGGGCCAAGCTCATCCTCAACTGCGCCTACAACGCCGTCTCGGCCATCGCGCAGCTGCCGTACGGCAAAACCGTGCAAGGCGAGGGCGTGAAAGACGTCATGCGCGACGTGGTGGCCGAATGCCTGGCCGTGGCAGAGGCCGAAGGCGTGCAGGTGCAGGGCGACATGCACCTGGCCGTGGACAAACTGGCCGGCAGCATGCCCAACCAGTTGTCATCCACCGCACAAGACCTGGCGCGCGGCAAACCCACTGAGATCGACTACCTCAACGGGCTGGTCGTCAGGCGCGGTGAAGCGCTGGGTGTGGCCACGCCGGCGAACCGGGTGCTGTGGGCTCTGGTGAAGTTGATGGAGTCCAGGCAGGCCCTCACCTGAATCGCCGGGCTCTCAAGCTCTTAACCCCGCCGCCCGGTATCGGCTCGGGTTGGCGCCCGCCGCCTTGTGCATCATGCGCCGGAGCGCCGTGGCATCTTCGTAGCCCACTTGCTCGGCCACGCGTTCGATGGTCATCCGGCTGGACTCAATCAGCATCCGCGCGCGATTGAGCCGAACGCTTTGCACCAGCGCCATCGTGCTCTTGCCCGTGGCTTCACGCACATGGCGTGACAGCGTTCGCTGCGACATCGCGAATTCGTTTGCCAGTGCCTCCACGCTCGGTGGGCTGGGCAGGGCGGATTCGATGCGCGCCACCAGGCGGGCCACCAGTGCGTTGCCGCTGGAGAGCATGGCCGGCACCACAAAAGGCGCTTGCGCCTGCCGCCCGTCGATCAAGAGGATGCGTCCTACAGCCTCGGCCAGGGCTACCCCGAACTGCTCGCGTAGCAAATGCAGCATCAGGTCGGTTTGCGCAAAGGCGGCACCTGCGGTGCTCACCGGGCCGTCGGCGCACACCATCCGGTCGGCATTGACGGTACAGGCCGGCTCCCGCCTTCGAAGCTCCTGCGCCAGCCACCAGGAGGTGGTGACCCGGCGCCCGGCCAGCACACCGGCCGCCTGAAGCAAAAAAACCGCCGAGCACGACGCCGCAACACGGCCACCGTGCGCAGCATGCGCGGCGACGGCCTGAATCACGCGTTGCGCGTCTGCGGTGGCCAAGCCGGTGTTGAGGGCCTGCGGGTTGTCCAGGCCCAGGCCCGGCACGATCCAGGTGGCAGCATCGGGCCGGTAGCGCCGGGGCAGGGCCGCGGTGTCTATGTGAAGGCCCGAGCTCAGCGGCACCGGGCCGCCGGTGGCTGACAACACGCGCCAGGTGGGGCGCGCCAGCTTCATGCGCGGCGCGAGGGCAGACGCGGCCTGCAGGATATCGAGCGTGGCCGCCACGCCGGTGGCAAAGGTGCCCGGCAGCAGCAGGAGGGTGAAATCTCGCATTGGCTGAAAAGGCCTTAAACATGTCGAAATAGACACTGGGAGTTTACGCGCGTGCGGTGCCAAATTCATCTGTTCCATGAATTCCACGGACGCCATTGCTCCCACCGTTCGCAAAGCAAGGACACCGATGACAACGCGCAAGCTGACCGAAGACGACTCCCTCGAGGATTTCACCCAGCGCGAGATCACGCTCGACGGCATCACCAGGAAGGTCTACCTCATGGGTACAGGCCCGGCCGTGATCGTCATGACCGAGATGCCCGGCATCAGCCCGCACGTGGCGCGCTTCAGCCGTTGGGTGCGCGACGCAGGTTTTACCGTCTACATGCCGTCGCTCTTTGGCCGCGACGGCGCCGTGCCGCGTGCCGATGAAGGCGCGGCCATCTTTCAGCGCGCCTGTGTCAGCGCCGAGTTCCGCGCGTTCGCGTCCAACCAGGCCAGCCCGGCCACGCAGTGGCTGCGGGCACTGGCAAGGCTGGCGCATGACGAGTGCGGCGGCCCCGGCGTGGGCGCCATCGGCATGTGCTGGACGGGTAATTTCGCCCTCACGATGATGCTGGAGCCTGCCATGCTGGCGCCGGTGCTGTGCCAGCCGTCGCTGCCGCTCAATGATCCGGCCGGCATCGAAATTTCGCCTGCGGACATCAAGGCCGTCCGCCAGCGGCTGGACCGCGAGAACCTCACGGTGCTGGCCTATCGGTTTGAAGGCGACAGCTTTTGCAGGGCCCAGCGCTTTGCGGCCTATGCCGAGGCGCTGGGCGACCGCTTTGTGGGCCGCGTGCTGCCCGACAGCGCCGCCAACCCCGACGTGCCGCCGTTCTTTGCGGCGCACGTGAAGACACCGCACAGCGTGGTCACCGCCCACCTGATCGACGAGGCGGGCCAGCCCACACTGGCGGCGCGTGACGAGATCCTGGCGTTCTTTGCGCAGCGGCTTGCGCCTTAGCGCCTGTATCCGGCAGTGGCCCAGCTGGCACCAAAATATTTAAAGATGGACACCTCGATGCACAAATTTGGGGCAGTCACTCCCTTCGCAGTGCCAAAACGACGGGTAAAAGCGTCGCTAAAGCGTCGGCAAGCCCGGATTCGCGGTGTTTTGTTAGCGGCACGGTATGTGCTTGCATCCATCAGGTCAGGCTAACGAAGGCCTGCGCAGGGTACGGCGGGCTTCGCCGGTGCCCATCGATCTGAATGGATAACGACGTCCACTTCGGTCTTCAATCTTTTGAAGATCTCGAAGTGGATTTTTTTTTGGCTTTTTTCAGGATTTAGAGGGATCGTATGGCTTATTTAGTGCCTTCGGAATTTGTGACCAAGATGGTGGATGCGGGTGAATCCAAAATCTTCATGTCCACCCGCGACACCGTTATCCGGGCCTACATGGCCGGCGCCATTCTGGCTCTGGCAGCCTGGTTCGCCGTCACCATCAACGTGCAGACCGGCCAGCCCCTGCTGGGCGCCGTGCTGTTCCCGGTGGGTTTTGTCATGCTGTACCTGTTCGGCTTCGACTTGCTGACCGGCGTGTTTGTGTTGTGCCCGCTGGCGCTGATCGACAAGCGCCCGGGCGTCACGCTCAAGGGTGTGCTGCGTAACTGGGGCCTGGTGTTCGTCGGCAACTTCGCGGGCGCCTTCACGGTGGCGGTGATGATGGCCATCTACGTCACCAACGGCTTCTCGACCGAGCCCAGCGCCGTGGGCAAGGCTATCGGCATCGTGGGCGAGAGCCGCACGCTGGGCTACCAGAAATACGGTGCGAACGGCATGCTCACGCTCTTCGTGCGCGGCATGTTGTGCAACTGGATGGTGTCGGCCGGCGTGGTGGGTGCGATGATCTCCACCCAGGTCAGCGGCAAGGTGATCGCGATGTGGATGCCCATCATGCTGTTCTTTTACATGGTGTTTGAGCACTCCATCGTGAACATGTTCCTGTTCCCATCCGGCCTGCTGCTGGGCGCGCATTTCACCATCATGGACTACCTGATCTGGAACGAAATTCCGACGGTGCTGGGCAACCTGGTGGGCGGCCTGGCCTTCACCGGCTTGACGCTGTATGCCACACACATTAAAACCGGACCGACACGTTCTTTCAAATAATCCGCCTCCAAAACAAAGGCCCTCGCGCATCTTGCATGCGCGGGGGCTTTGCCGGTACCCCACATGTCCAGTGAACTGAAGATATCGGCAGGTCAGTATTCGGACAAGGGCCGCAAGGAAACCAACCAGGATTTCCACGGTATCTATGTACCTAAAGAGCCGCAACTGAGCGCCAAGGGCATCGCCGTTGCGCTGGCCGACGGCATCAGCAGCAGCGCCGTCAGCGACGTGGCCAGCCAGTACGCCGTCACTGGTTTTCTTGAAGACTATTACTGCACCTCGGAGGCCTGGTCGGTCAAGACATCGGCCGAGCGGATCTTGAGCGCCACCAACTCCTGGCTGCATGCCCAGACGCAGAAAAGCCAATACCGCTACGACAAGGATAAAGGTTATGTGTGCACGCTGAGCGCCATGGTCATCAAGTCGACCACCGCGCATATTTTTCATGTCGGTGACTCGCGCATTTACCGCCTGCGCGGCAAGGCGCTGGAACAACTGACCAACGACCACCGTGTGTGGATTTCCCAGGGCCAAAGCTACCTTGGCCGTGCGCTGGGCTTCAAGCCGCAGCTTGAGATCGACTACCAGACCCAGCAGGTGGAGCAGGGCGACATCTTTCTTCTGGCCACCGACGGCGTGTACGAACACGTCAGCGAATACGACATGGCCGGCCTCATCCACATCTGTGCCGACGAGCCCGGTGGGCTTGATATGGCGGCCAAATCCATCGTTGAAAAAGCCCTGGAGCGGGGCAGCGGCGACAACCTCACGGCACAGATTGTCCGCGTCGATGAGCTGCCCAACGGGCAGGCCGGCGAGTTGCTCCAGCAGCTGTCGGGCCTGCCGCTTCCGCCCATCCTGGAGGCCAGGACGCAGTTTGACGGCTACACCATCGTCCGCGAAGTGCACGGCAGCAGCCGCAGCCATATTTACCTCGCCACAGACAACGAAACGGGCGTGCTCGTCATCCTGAAAACACCGTCAATAGACCTGGGCGGTGACCCGGCCTACCTTGAAAGGTTTTTGACGGAAGAGTGGATCGCCCGGCGCATCAACAGCGCGCATGTGCTGAAGCCTTATGTGCCGACCCGAAAGCGCCACTATGTGTATGTGGCCACCGAATACATCGACGGGCAAACGCTGAGCCAGTGGATGATCGACAATCCCCGGCCCGGCCTGGAAGCCGTGCGCGGGCTGGTGGAGCAGATCGCCAAAGGCCTGCGCGCGTTTCACCGGCTGGAGATGCTGCACCAGGACCTGCGGCCCGAGAACGTCATGATCGACAAGACCGGCACGGCGAAGATCATTGACTTTGGCTCAACCCGCGTGGCCAGCCTCATGGAAGCAGATGCGCCCGGCGGGCACGAAGACATCCTGGGCACGGCCCAGTATTCGGCGCCGGAGTATTTTGTGGGCGAGGGCGGTACCACGCGCTCAGACCTGTTCTCGCTCGGCGTCATCACCTACCAGATGCTGACCGGCAAGCTGCCCTACGGCGCCGAAGTGGCCAAATGCCGGACCCGGGCCGCACAAAGCAAGCTGCGCTATGACTCCGTGCTGTACGAAGACCGTGACATACCCGCATGGATGGACGGCGTGCTCCGCAAGGCCGTTCACCCCGATCCCGCCAAGCGTTATGGCGAGCTGTCGGAGTTCTTGTACGACCTGCGCCACCCCAACCAGGCGTTTCTGGACAAGGCTCGCCCGGCTTTGCTGGAGCGCAACCCGGTGGCGTTCTGGAAGGGCCTGTCGCTGCTGCTGGCCGCCTGCCTGTTCATTTGCCTGGTGATCATCGGCAGACATTGAGCCAGGGCGCCGGCGCTGCCTTCTCGCCATCTTTGTGACTCTGTAGCAAAAGCTACAGAACGCTTTTCCCGGCGCGGCTATCTTCGCGTTCGTGCCCGCATTGCGGCATGTCACGAAGAAGGAAAAACCCATCATGTCCAAGGAAATCTACTGGCTGGCATTGACCCTGGCCGCTGCGGCGTTGTTCGCCTTGCCTTACGTTCTCAACCGCATTGCCGTGCGTGGCCTGGGCGGCACGCTGGCCAACCCGTCAGCCACAGAAAAACCCCTTGCCGAGTGGGCCCAGCGCGCACAGCGGGCCCAGGCCAATGCCACCGAAAATCTGGTGATTTTTGCGCCAGCTGTGCTGGCGGTGCAGGCTAGCGGCCGAGCCGATTCGGTGACGGCCGCCGCCTGCGCCGTCTACTTTTTTGCGCGGCTCATTCACTACGTGGTTTACACGCTCGGTGTTCCCGGCGCACGCACGCTTGCCTGGGCAGCGGGCTGGGCGGCCACGCTGGTGCTGATCGGGCGCCTGCTGGGGGTGCTGTGAGCCGGCCCTTCGCACTCATCGCGGGTAGCGGTGGTGTGCTCGGCGAATGGCTTGCGCGGCAGTTCAACGAGGCGGGGTACGAAGTGGCGGGCCTGCGGCGTGCAGATTGCGATCTGGTCGACGGTGAGGCAGTGACGCAGGCCATCGCGGCCCTGATCGAGCGCCACGGCCCCGTCGACACGCTGCTGTACAACGCGGGTCATCTGGCAATTGCTCCTTTTCTTGAACTGGAGGCGAGTGCGCTGCGCAAGTGCCTTGAAGCCGGCCCTGTCGGGGCAGCGCACTGCGCCCGGGCCGTGCTGCCGGGCATGCTGGCCGTGGGGCGCGGCAACCTGCTTTTCACCGGCGCCACGGCTTCGCTGCGCGGGTCGGCCCGTTTCGCGGCCATGGCCGCGGGCAAATTTGCCCTTCGCGGGCTTGTGCAGTCACTGGCAAGAGAGTTCCAGCCGCAGGGCATCCACGTGGCCCACGTCGTGCTGGACGGCTTGCTTCGCGGCTCCGCTGCCGCATCCCGCCACGCGGCAGTAGAAGCCCCGGTGATGGCGCCCGACGGCGTGGCTGCCAATTTCCTGTGGCTTGCGCAACAGGCGCGCACCGCATGGACACAGGAGCTGGACCTGCGGACCGCGTCGGAGAAGTTCTGATGGAGCTGATGCACGTGAACGTCGACCGCACGGCGCCGGTCCTGGTACGGGCCGGGTCGCTGCCGTGGCTGCCGTCGCCGCAGCCCGGGGTTGAGCGGCGCATGCTCGAGCGTACCGGTGCAGAGGTGGCTGTGGCAACGTCGCTCGTCCGCTATGCCGCTGGCAGCCGGTTTGACGCGCATTCGCATGCGCTGGGCGAAGAATTCCTTGTGCTCTGCGGCGTGTTTGCCGACGAGCACGGCTCGTACGGCCCCGGTACCTATGTGCGCAATCCGCCGGGCTCCAGCCACAGGCCCTTCAGCGACGAGGGCTGCACCATCTTCGTCAAACTGCGGCAGATGGACCTGCTCGAACAGCGCCGCGTTGTCATCAGTGCTGCAGACAGGCCCTGGGTGGATGCCGGAATCGCCCGGCATAGGCGCGCATTGCTGTACGAGGGCCCCAGGGAAACCGTATTCCTCGTACGGCTGGAACCGGGGTGTACCATGGCCGCGCAGTACGTGCGTGGCGGCCAGGAAATGCTGGTCGTCGAGGGTTCGGTCCGTGTCGAAGCCGGCGACGACGCGAGCGCGCGCGCTGCGGGTGCGCAAGACCTCGGCCCTCTGTGCTGGCTGCGAAATCCACACACCAGGCAGCCCGCCCTGGCCAGTTCTGAAGGTGCCTTGTTGTGGATCAAGCGTGGCCACGTGGCACCGCTGGTTTGACGGTGCGGCAGGTCGCCGCGAATGGAGCAATATGCAGGTCTTACGTGAACTTGCCCTTTTCGAGCCTTTCAGCCGCCTGAGTGCGGACGGCCGTAACCTGTTGACCCAGGGTGCTGTTCCGATGAGTGCGCTGGCAGGAACCGGCATCATTCACAAGGGCCAGCCTGCCTCTGGCGCCTATGTCGTGCTGTCGGGCCGGCTGCGCGTCTACACCATCACGCCTGCGGGCACCGAGGCCACGCTGTATCTGGTGGAGCCCGGGGAGACCTGCGTACTCTCGCTCAACTGCCTGTTCAACGATCTTCTTTATCCTGCCTGGGTTCAGGCCGACAAGGCGACGCGTGTCGCTGTCATCCCCGGTCCGTTGTACCGGCAGCTCTTCAAGCAGGAAACGTGCATCCAGGACCTGACGCTGCACGCGCTCTCGACACTTGTTTTCAGGTTGATGGCAGAACTCGATGCCGTTCATTCCTTCAACCACCGGCAGCGCCTTGTGCATTTTGTGTTGCTGCACGCCTCGTCCGATGGAGTATTGAAAACGACGCAGCAGCAGCTGGCCGGGCATCTGGGCACGTCGCGTGAAGTGGTGGCGCGGCTGATGCAGGGGCTGGTCGCCGAAGGTTTCCTGAAAAGCCAGCGCGGCCAGATCATCATCAAGGACCTGTTCGGGTTGCGCCGCCTGCAAAGCCTGCCGCAGTCCGGCGCCTGACAGGCCTTTCACTTTTTGCCGGTGATGGCTTTCCAGTGCTGCGGCTCGACGGGCGTGATGGAAAGGCGGTTGCCCTTGCGCAGCACCTGCAGGTCTGCCAGTTCTGGCCGTGCACGCAAGGCGGGCAGGGTGACGTTGGGTATTTTGCGCAACACCTGCACATCCACCAGCATCCATCGCGGTTCTTCAGGTTTTGACTTGGGGTCGTAGTAGGGCGACTTCGGATCAAACTGCGTGGGATCAGGGTAGGCCGTAGACGCCACCCGGCCGATGCCGACAATGCCCGGCTCGGCACAGCTCGAGTGGTAGAACAGCACGCCATCGCCGACTTGCATCCCGTCACGCATGAAGTTGCGCGCCTGGTAGTTGCGTACGCCGACCCAGGGGACTGTCGAATTTTCGGCTGCGAGCGCGTCGTCGACCGAGCATTCTTCGGGTTCGGATTTCATGAGCCAGTAGCTTGTCATGGGAGAGGCCTTGATGCCTGAGGTTGGGACGGAGCAAAGCTTAGCGGATCGACGGGGCAAAGAAAAGCGCCGACCTCAAACCAGAAGCCCAGAAGCCGCTTGACAGTACGGAATATTTTGAATAAAGTTATTAACAAATAAGTTAATACATCAATGCCTGCATCCCTTGACAAAATATTTGAAGCGCTCGCCTCGGGCCCCAGGCGCCAAATTCTGGCGTACCTCACCGAGAAAGAACTCAGCACCACCGAGCTGGCCGAGCGCTTTGCCATGAGCACGCCGGCCGTTTCTCGCCACCTGTCGGTGCTTGAAAACGCCGGCCTGGTGACCAGCGAGCGCAGCGGCCAGTTTGTGCTCTACAAGCTCAACGGTGACAGCCTCGTCAACAGCCTCACGGGTTATGCATTTGAACTATGCCCGGTGGCGCGTCCCCTGAAACGGGAACGTGCCCCGGCCAGAACACAAAAAGCAAGGTAGAAAGAAGGAGGGACTCATGCTGAATCTCACACAAGTGATTGAAACGTTTCCATCGGTTCGTATTCCATCGGAATCGGGCGGCCTGGCCGTCGAGGTGTCTTTGATTGCCCAGATCGGCCATGGTGCGGGCAATCATCTGTTTGCCAGCGTGGCATCCAGGCAGCGCCAGCACGGTGCGTTTGTCGATGAACTGGACGAGCCCTCGGCCAAGCTGGGTGGGACCAACTTTCCCAAAGGTGATGCAACGTCGCTGTATTCATTCGTCGTGGGGCCTAAAGGCCATCCGTTTCATCGCCATGCGGGGCACCGCATATTTACGGCAGTGTCGGGCAGCGGTGGAGCCCAGTTGCGATTTTCCAGTGCGTCGGAGCAGCAAATCCAGGAAGACCCGCAAAACTTCATCCGCGCCCTGCGTTTTGTGAACATACCGCCTGACTGCATGTTCACTGTGCGTTTTGGCGGTGAAACCTGGCACCAGTTTTCTCCGCTCTCGCGCAATTCTTTGCACCCTGTATTTTTTGCGTTGTCTTGCCATACCAATGAACTGGGCGGCAATTTGTCGGAGTCCTTGAAACAGGAGGTGCTGACCAATAAGGCGAGCATCCCATCATTGACGGAGTTGCTGCCGGACGAGGTGAAAGCGTTGCTTCAGGCCAAGGGCTTCAAGGCTGATACCGTGCCGACCACGACTTTGTCGCTGGATGCTCCGCCCGGAACATTCCACCGGGTGGTATGCAACACTGTGCGTAGCGGCGCAGGTGTGATGCGAGGTTTGTGGGGTTCGTGGAAAGGGGCGTCGGGCTTTCTGTCACATGGCGGATCCGCCCGAAGCGTGAAGGAGCTCAGCAGCCCGCCACTGGATTCGCTGCTGCTTCAGCAACTGACCGAACTGCGCGTCCATCATGAAGACACTTTTCGCTTGCGCGTGACCGGTACCAACTTTGGGCACACCAGCGCCACAAATCTGCTCGCCACGGTCCTGGAGGGCTTTTTGCTTAACGCGCCCAGCGGTGTGTCCAATCTGATGGCGCTGCGCAATGTTCTGGTTAAACCCCTGGGCCTGCGTACATCGCCATTGGGCTGCCCGGTGTCTTCGCTGTTGTCGCCGGACACCAGCAACCTGTTTGCCAACCGCTACCCGGTGCTTGACCAAAGCATTAATGCAACCGATACCAAGGCGCAGGTCATTCTGGGCGCCAATGACAAACATCTGCTGTTCAGGTCCTGTGTCAGCGTGGAAATCGTCGACAAGCATCATGTGGATGTGATGCTGGGTACGCGGGTTCATTGCAAGAATGCCTTTGGCCGCTTTTACATGGCGGCCATTGACTATGTGCATCGCCACTACGTCACACCCACGATGCTGCGGCTGGCTGTGGAATATGCGGTGGTTCAGGAAAAAGAGTCGGTTGTACCCGCCAAACTGGTAACGGCCTGAGAGATCAAGTCGGGAACGTTGTTTTGGCCGTCGCAACTTTGTCACCACCTCGCAGCAACTCACGCCAGCATAAGCAACAGCAGGCATATCAGCATCACCCCCATCTCGAGCCATTCCTGACTCGTCATGCTGAGCATGCGGCGGACCGTCAGCGTCACCACGGGAACCAGCAAGACGAGGCCTATCCAGCGGTCTAGCGGCATGAGGCAGACGCGCGCCAGCGCCCAAAGCCAGGCAGCATGCGCCAGGAAACCCCAGAACTCAGCCCGGCTTGTTTTTGCGGTGACATTCAGCGTAAGGCGCCAGCCGGTGGCCACGGCCTGCCACCATTCCATCTCCTCGTCGTCCAGCACCTTGTGCAGGGCATGCAGGGCCACCACGCCCAGCACCACCGGCCCGACGAAGCCCGCCCCCAAGGCAAGGCCGAGATACAGGGGATGGTCGTAACCCGTGCCGCCACCGCCCAGTTTCACAGTGGCCAGCACCCACGCGCCGCCTACCAGCAGCACCGAGACAACGGCAACCACGCCCTCCGGCACGCCCGCGCTACGCGCCGCGCGGCCGCCGGCAAACAGGCCGAGCGCCAACACGGTGGCGCCGAGGAAGGTAGCCAGCAATGTGGCGGTTGCCTTCCATCCGTGATGCGGCGCAGCCGTCAAACTGCCCGACTCGGGTGGCTCCAGTGCGGTTTTGGCAGGGGACCACTGGCGGTACGGCTCGTGCCGGGCCTTCAGCAGGCGCTGGCTCCAGCTGACAGCTTGCGGCGCCGCATGCGAGAACGCCAATTCCATGTGGTACAGCCGCTGGTTGCTGTCCAGCTCGTGCGGCACGACCACGGTTTGCAGACCCGCCTTGCCGTTGGCGGCTAGCAGCGCGGGCACCTGCTCGCGCCAATACCCGGGCACTGGAGGTGCTTCGCACGCCAGGGGATCTGATTCGGCGCCGGGTTGCAACAGGGTTACCTCATTGGCCTGCATTTCGCTCTGCCTTATCCGTGTCCTGTCCCAGTTACAGGTAAAGCGCAGCGTGCCTTGCAGGACGATGTCGGGGCGGTACAGGGGCAGTGTCACCGAACTGGTGTTGGCCAGACGCAGCGACAGCATCAGGCGCACCTGACCCTCGGCAGAGGGTGCAGCCCAGATGCCGGGCGCGATAGGCTGCATGTCGCGCAGCTCCAGCGTGAAAACCGGCGCGCCTGAGGTGCCGGGTCCCCAACGCGGGGTCATCGCCTGGTTGATTGCCGTCTGCCAGGTGGCGCGGAACGCGGGGCTCATCACGTCGCCGTGCTGCCGGCCGCGCGCGATGACTGCGGCCACATTGTCTGTTGGCGGTTTCGCCCGGCCCGGCAACCGCCGCATGAGTGACTCCCAAAGGCCTGGCGCGGGTTTGGGCGCGGCGGTCGGTGGCGCTGCGCTGGTCATCTGGGCTACATAGCCATGCAGCAGTTCGGCGCGGAAGGCTTCAAGGTCCGCCTTGGGAGCTTCAGCCCGGCGCAATACGTTCACCAGGAAGTAGGCCTGCGCGGGATTGCTGCCCACACTCGTTTCGTAAAGCGCGGTGGTGTAGGCGGTCGGGACGGACGAAGGATTGGCTGCGAAGGCCCAGCTTTGGAACAGCAGCACGCCGCAGAGAATTTGGCGCAGGGTTCGTGCCATGGTTTTATGCTGCCGCGCGGTACGAGTGAACATGGTTCTCGTCGGCAGCAAGGCCAGGGCACAAAAAACCAGAACCCACCCGTCTGGTTTTTAAGGCCACGCTCTCTTTTGCGTGGGTATTTGCTGTTTTCACGTATCGGTCTCCCTCCGATGAAAGGTGGCTTGCGCAGCAAGCTTGTTTTTTGGTGATCACGCCGATCTTATATTCAAGCCAACTATCGGCAGAAATAGGTGGCAATGCAGGATTTATACCCGCGAAATCCTGACGCACTCGGCCTCGATAACAACAAACATCTGTTGCTCAGGTCTTGCGTGGGTGTTGAGATCGTGAAGGAGCTGCCTGCCCTGCGGCGGTTTGCGGTTAGGTGCGCGACTGTTCAGGAAGGCAGGGGTGAAGGCGCTTGCCAGGCTGGCAAGTGCATAGCGCGTCAGCATGAGCCGGCACGTCATCGGCCGGGTTGCTCACGGCCTGGCGTCGCGCCAGACAAGATAAGGATTCAGCGGGGCGCCGCGCCACCACTGGCGCTCCGGCCCCAGCTTGAAGATCGCGAAGTGCAGGTGCGGTGCGTCGGGTGATGCATTGCCGGTGCTGCCGACATAGCCGATGACCTGGCCTTTGCGCAGGCTGGCGCCTTCGGTGAGGCCTTCGGCATAGCGGTCCAGGTGGGCGTAGTAGTACGCGTACTGGCTGGCCGGGTCGAACTGGTAAATCGTGATGCCACCGGGTTTGCTCAGGAACAGCTTGGCCACTTTGCCGTCCTCGACGGCGAGCACTGGCGTGCCGCGTGCGCTCATGATGTCTATGGCTTCATGCGGGGCGCCTGCTGCGCGCGCCTGGGTGTAGGTGTCGCTGAGCTGGGCGGGCATGACGCCTTGCACCGGAAGTGTCAGGACGCGTAGTCGTAACTGCGAAATGTCCGGGTCATCGGCGACAGATGCGGGTGGGGGCGGCAGGGCCGGTGAGGGCGCGGCTGCCTCTATGGTCTGAACCACAAGGGGTGGCTTGTCGGCCTCTCTTGCCGGGACGGCGGGCGCCAGCGCCTGGCTGGCTGGCGGCGTGGCGGGCTGTATGACTTGTGTAACTGCCTCTTCCTTGCGCGTGCCCAGCATCACGCCTGCCGCCACGGCCAGCAGCGCGCAGATTGCAAACGCCGTTCTCTTGAGGCGGGCGGGTGTGGATGCCATCAAGCCTTGACGCTCACTTTGAAGCCGGCTTTCGCCAGGGTCGAGAGGCGCTCTGCGTCCCAGTTGGTCATGTGAATGCAGCCATTGGTTTCGGAATGGCCCACATTGGAAGGGTTGGGTGTGCCGTGAATGCCCCAGTGCGGTTTGGTCAGGCCCAGCCAGATGGTGCCGACGGGGTTGTTGGGACCGGCTGCGATGTCGACCTTTTGCGCATCCTTGGGTGCGTTTTTCAGCAACGCAGGGTTGTAGGTGAAGCCGGGATTTTTGACCTCGTTCTTGATGGCCATCATGCCCAGCGGCAGCGGGTCGTTCTTTTCATTGCCTATGCTGATGGGAAAACCCGCCACCAGGCGCTTGGCGGTGTCCAGCACGTAGAGCACACGCTCGGACTTGTCGATTTCGATGGAAGCCGCGTTGACCGGCGTGGCGCTGACCGCGATATATGGTACGGTGATCTGCTTGCCGGCCTCGATGTTGATGCCGCCGTTGAGCTGCTTGAGGTAGCCGGTGCTGGTGTGGAATTTTTCCGCCAGCGCTTCTTCCACCGATTCATACACCAGCGCTTTCATCTTCGCGCGCTCGTCCATCGCCACAGGCGTCTTTTCAAAAGGGCCGGCGGCGTCCTTCTCTGTCACGGTATAGCTTGTCAGCAGCGGAGCGCCGTCCTTGCGCAGCGAAACCCAGGTTTCCGCAGTGACGGTACCCGTGGGTTTGAGGTCGTGTGCGCTCTGGTAGGCCTTGACCATGCGCTGCATGTTGGTGGCAAAGCGCCCATCGATCTCCCCGCAGGAGAACCAGGCCCGGTCCAGCATGATCTGTGCGCGCGCTACCGCTGCGCCTTTGCTGCCACTGCGCAGCAAGGGACTGTCGGTGGCGGTGTTGAAGGCTTCTGTATCAAGGGGCTGGTTGCCCGCCGCCGTGTTTTTGGGCTTGGCCGCCCATGCGCCGTTGCCGGCCAGGCCCAACCCCGTCAGGCACAAGGCGAGGACGAGGGTGCGGCGGGAGAGCCGGGAAAGCTGTGGGGTTACAAGGCGAAGAGAGGAAGGGGTATCGAGCGGCATGACGGGCTTTCGTAGTCAGGCCAGTCTGGGGGCCGTTGGGCGCATCACCTGTCAGCAGCCATGCCTAGCGGTGGTCAGGTTTAAGCGGGTATTTGTCCTGGCTCACACGCCATACAGTGTGCCAAGCGGCTCTCCTGGTACATCAGGGAACTGACGTTCACGCTGCACGCTGGTGCTTCGTCATCCACGCGGCCATGGTGTCCAGCAATTCCTCGCGCACCTGCGCATCGGTGCGGCCTGAACGCACCAGCACGTGAAAGGCGTGGTCGGCGCCATCCACGATGTGCAGGCTTGCCTTTTTACCGAGGCCCGCCGTGGTCTGGGTGATCAAGTCCAGATCAGCGAGGCCGTCGCGCGTGCCTTGCAGAAAAAGCATCGGCAGCTTGACGCCGCCTAGGTGCGCGGCGCGTTCGGTTGAGGGCTTGCCGGCTGGGTGCAGTGGAAAGCCCACCAGCACAATGCCCTTCAGTCCGGGCAATGGCTCAGCCGCCTGCGCCTGCGTGGTCATGCGCCCACCGTAGCTTGCCACCGGCAAACAATGGCACATCAGGCATTTGCCGCGCCGCTTCAGCAACTGCCGCCCGGATTGCCGCATGCGCAACGGCTGGGGAGTCTGGTCGTTTCGAGCCTTGTTGCATGAACGGAAAATTGAAGCGCAAGCTGGCAATGTCGCGTTCCGCGAGACCTTGGGCAATCGCCTCCATGAAGGTGTGGTTCATGCCCGCGCCCGCGCCGTGGGCGAACACATAACACGCCTTGGCGCTGGCAGGTTTTTGCAGCAGGCCGGAGATGGTACCGCCCGAAGGGAGCGGAACGGTCAGTGAAACGGGGCGTGTGGGCATCAATAGAAGGGCGAGCTGAAATGGCGAACTGGCTTGGGATGCCCATTACAGCATCGCCGGTGCTCAGGCCGAACGCTTCGGCGCAGGATCGGCGATCCCGGGCGGCAGGCGGTTGAGGAGCCACCGGATCGCCAGCGGAACCAGCACCAGATCGTCAGCAATCCCGATGACGGGCAGGAAGTCGGGGATGAAATCAATGGGGGAGAGCAGGTAGAGGGCAATTGCTGCGGTGCCCCACTTCAGCCAGGCGGGCGCTTCGGGATGGCGCAGGGCAGTCCATAGCCGCCGGGCATCGCCGCGTATCACAACCCAAAGCAGGGTCAGACGTTTGAACATGAAAGCTCCTTGGGTGAAGGTGCAAGCCCGAAGGGCCGCTGGCATCCAGATGGCGTCACTTGCCTGGGCTGCAAGAGCACTAACGGGCCGTTACGTTTGCGCGCCAGGAGGGGGCGCCGGGTCTTCCGTCAATGCGCCAGATTGGCAACCAGCTTGTCTGCCGCCTCAACGGCCTCAGCGCGCGTGGGCCAGGTCCTGTCGCCGTCGTGCAGGGGCGGCAGCGATTCGACATGTACAACATCGATATACCAGGGGCCGTCAGGCAGGTGGCACAGCCTGGCCATGTAATGCCGGCCGTTGGCGACGCCGGGGACGTATTCCTCGATCGGCTCCGGTTCGTCGTCGGGTGCTTCGTCCAGTGCGTCTTCTGGTGCGTCTGTTTGCATCGGGTTTCTCTCCAAATCCCGATTATCCGCAACCTATGCCTGTCTTTCGGGGAGGAAGGTACTGAGCGCAGCTCAGTCCTTGAGCTCCACCCCTAGCGCCGCGAGCTTTTTGGCATACGCGTCCCTGCGTTTTGCCGCCTTGTCTGCTGTCTCGACGGCCATCTGGATCGCCTTGGGGCCTTTGGCTGCAGCCGCCTTGATTAATCCGGACTTGTGCGCAGCCTCTGCCTCCGCCCTCCTGTAAGTGGCAATAAGTTCGGCATGGGCTACGGGTGATTTCACAAGGTCCCTTTTCGGTAGATCGTCATTTTTCGGGTCTTTTTTTGCTCGTGCAGCGGTCGGGCATGTTTTCCCGTTAACGCGAAACGCCATCGCAGAGCTTGTCAGTCGCTGGTGCATCCGCGTTGACCTTGCATGTGATCTTGTTTTCGTAAAAACGGTAGTTCTTGTCTTGTCCGTTTTGAGACGCCGGCGCGACAAAGCTTTCCGGATCAGCGATATCCATGCGTTCGTCGTTGTAATACACACCGTTCTTGTCTTTGGTGTACGGAGGCTGCAAAACGGTAAACGTTGCCAGATCTCGGTCGATCTTTTTATACATCTTGAAAACTGAGCGGTCGTCAGAGGTGTATTCAGAAAAAGGAGGGTAGCGTCGTACGGTGGTTGGATCCAGTCCCACGATTTCTCTACCCTCCAGATAAACGGCCCGCCTGTCTTTCCACAGAGATTCTTTGATTTGCTCGATAGTGGCGGAGTCCGCTTCCGGAATGGCCACGAATCTGTAGTAAACACGGTTCTTGTCGCGCGCCATGGAGACCGATGGGTTCAATCCTTCAAAAGATTTGACATCGACATCTAAAAGCTGTCCGCGGTAATACACGTTTGTGCTGGTCCGGACGGTATCGTATGTTTTGGGTACGAACTCAAAGCCTTCACCGGCCAGAACCGTGTCTTTGTAGAAGTAGCGCTGACCGTCTGTCGCATACGCCACGTAAGCCGCAGATTGAGAGTCTCCAAGAATGCGAAAGTCCGCGATGCGGGTTGTAATGCGCCGATCGAGCCCGTACACCGCGGTGTTGTCTTTCGCGAAATACCTGTTGATGAATTCGAAGGTGTTCGGATCAGCGCTGGCTATCGGCTTTCCCCTGTGATAAACGCGGCTCTTGTCGCGTACATAGTCAGTCACCCCTCCGCTGCACGGCCCCGTTCCCTTGAATGGATCAACAACCGACTTCATGCTGTGCGGATCGACCTCCGTGGGGATTATTTGCTCACCGCGACCGTCTCCCGAACTAAAGATGAAGACTATTTTTCCGTCTTTCATTTGATAGTCAGATCGATCAGCAGGGCAACTCAGCGCATGTGCGCTTGAGGTCCATGCCGAAACAGTCAGTAGTGCTACCAGTATGTGGCGGTTCATTTAAGAAAGTCCACAGAGCTAGGGCGCTCGGTGAGGCCTAACTGCGTCACCTGCTTCGGTGTCTCGGCCAGCACTTTTCCTTTTCTCCACACCTTCAACCGGTTCGCGCGCAACCGGATCGCCTCCACCGGGTCCCGCGCCTGCAGCAGCACAAAACTCGCGTCGCAGCCCACCTCCAGGCCATAGCCCTTGAGGTGCATCACCTTGGCGGCATTCGCCGTCACCGCATCAAAGCACTGGCGAATGCCTTTCTGGCTCGTCATCTGCGCCACGTGCAGGCCCATGTGCGCCACTTCCAGCATGTCGCCGCTGCCCATGCCGTACCAGGGGTCCATTACGCAGTCGTGGCCGAAAGCGACGTTGACGCCTGCCGCCATGAGTTCGGGCACGCGGGTCATGCCGCGGCGTTTGGGGTAGGTGTCGTGGCGGCCTTGCAGGGTGATGTTGATGAGCGGGTTGGCGATGACGCTGACGCCACTCTCGGCGATCAGGGGCAGCAGCTTGCTGACGTAGTAGTTGTCCATGCTGTGCATGGAGGTGCAGTGGCTACCGTTGACGCGGCCCTGCAGGCCCAGGCGCTGGGCCTCGTAAGCCAGGGTTTCGATGTGGCGTGAAAGCGGGTCGTCGGACTCGTCGCAATGCATGTCGACCAGCAGGCCGCGTTCGGCCGCAATTTCGCAGAGCCGCTTCACGCTGGCGGTGCCGTCGGCCATGGTGCGTTCAAAGTGCGGGATGCCGCCGACCACGTCTACGCCCTTGTCGAGTGCGCGCTCAAGGTTGTTGATGCCACCTTTTGTTCGCAACACGCCGTCTTGCGGGAAGGCGACCAGCTGCAGGTCGATGTAGGGGGCGACCTGCTTTTTGACTTCAAGCAACGCGTCTACCGCCAGCAGGCTGGGGTCGCTGGTATCTACATGGCTGCGAATAGCGAGCAGGCCTTTGGCCACGGCCCAGTCGCAGTAGGTGAGGGCGCGTTCGATAAGCGCTTCGGCTGTGAGCAGCGGCTTCAGCTCGCCCCACAGTGCGATGCCTTCGAGCAGTGTGCCGCTTTCATTGACGCGCGGCAGGCCGTAGCTCAGCGTGGCGTCCATGTGGAAGTGGGGGTCGACGAAGGGCGGGCTGAGCAGGTAGCCCTCGGCGTCTACCGTCTCGCGGGCTTGCGCGCCAGTGATGGGGCCTTCGCTGACCTCGGTGATCTTCCCGTTTTGCACGGCAATGGAGATGTTGTTGCGGCCATCGGGCAGGCTGGCGTGGGTGATGAGGAGGTCGAGCATGGCAGTGAAGATGTATTGGGTTTCAGTGTGCGCGTTGCGCGCGGTAGCGGTACTGGCCATTGGCCGGACCGACCTCGATAGTGACGCGGCGCAACTTGTCGTCATGGCCTGAGGCGGCGCGCGCCGTGAGCGTGATGCCGCGCGGCGTTATGCGGCATGTTAGGCCGCTGAGCATGATCTCCGAGTGGTCGTTGTTCAGTTCGGCGATCCCCACGGTGTGCCCGGCATGCAGGCTGCCGTTGGCGTCGCGTGTCATCCACTGGATGTAGAGGAATGATTGTGCGTACTGGTCGGCGTGCACGACGCGGTAGGTGCCCTGGTGGTCCTTGCCCCATGTGCCGCACATCTGCACCCAGCTTACAGCGTCAGGTGTCTTGAAGCTGTCGTAGCTGTAGTCACTGCCCAGCGCCTGCGCGTTGGCGCAGCCCAGTACCAGCAAGGCGGCCAGCAGCGTGCCGCGTGGGGCAAGGGGTGTCGTCGTCATCAGCGCTCGCCTTTTCGATAAGGTTTCATCAACGCCTGAGGATACGCCGCCTTGCGCGCCACCAGCACCAGCGCCAGGATGGAGAGGGCGTAGGGCAGCATCAAGTACACCTGATAGGGCACATTCACGATGCCCGAGGTTTGCAGGCGCAGCTGCAGTGCGTCGAAGAAGGCGAACAGCAGCGCGCCCAGCAGTGCCTTGCCGGGCCGCCACGAGGCAAACACCACCAGTGCCACGCACACCCAGCCGCGGCCATTGACCATGTTGAAGAAAAAGGCGTTAAACGCCGACAGCGTGAGGAAGGAGCCTGCCACGCCCATGAGTGCCGAGCCGGCCACGATGGCGGCGGTGCGGGTAGCGGCGACGGAGACACCCTGGCCTTCGGCGGCCTGGGGGTTCTCGCCGACCATGCGGATGGCCAGGCCGGCCGGTGTGCGGTAGAGCAGCCAGGCGATCAGCGGCACCAGCAGCAGCGCCAGCAGCGTGAGCGAGGTTTGCGCGGCCAGCACATTCAGCCCGCCGCCGGGAAAGCCGTCTAGCCAATGCATGGGGGCAAAGGGTGTGATGGTGGGTGGCGTGTCGACCTTGGGAAAGCTGACGCGGTAGCCGTAGTAGCTGAGCGAGGTGGCCAGCAAGGTGACGCCGAGCCCGGACACGTGCTGCGACAGCGCCAGGCCGACCGTCAGAAAAGCGTGCAGCAGGCCGAACACCGCACCGGCAAGCGCCGCCACACCGACGCCTACCCACAGGGGGGCGCCGCCGTACACGGCCAGCCAGCCGCTGAAGGCGCCGGCAACCATGATGCCCTCGATGCCCAGGTTGAGCACGCCGGCACGCTCACACAGCAGTACACCCAGGGTGCCCAGGATGAGCGGCGTGGCGATGCGCAGGACGGCGATCCAGAAGGGCGCGGCGGCGAGGATGTCGAGCATTTCAGCCATGCAGGAAGCCTCTTCCCATTGGCATGCAGGCTGCAGGCGCTATGAATTTAATAGCTGGTCGCGCTTGTCTGTATTGGCTTGTGGCTATTATTTTCTTAAGAACTGTGCGCGCGGCTTCAGCCCGGGTGGCAGTGGCTGCATGGGTTGGCAGGGCGCGGGTGCTGAAGAATTTCATGCGGCCCGGCCTTTTTCTTTGACTACCAGCCGGTATTGCGTCATCAACGTGGCCACCAGCACCGAGATCAGCGACGCCGCCACGATGACGTCAGCAATATAGGTCGGCACGCCCACGGCCCGGCTCATGGTGTCGGCGCCGACCAGCACGCCTGCCACAAACACGGCTGCCGCCAGAACGCCCATGGGGTTGAGCGCGGCCAGCATGGCGATCACGATCCCGGTGTAGCCGTAGCCGGGCGACATGTCGAGCGTGACGTAGCTGGTGCGGCCGGCCACCTCGATGGCGCCGGCCAGTCCGGCCAGCGCGCCCGAGAGCAGCGCAACCAGCACCACCGTGCGGGTAACGGGCACGCCGGCGAACGCCGCGGCTTTGGCGTTGGCGCCTACAGCGCGTATGTCAAAGCCCAGCACGGTGTACTTCAGCAAGGCCCACAGCGCCACAGCCAGCGCAGCGGCCCACAGCAGGCCGGTGTGGATGCGTGTCTGCGCGACGAGCCTGGAAAGCTCCAGATCGCCCTGCAGCGCCACGCTTTGCGGCCAGCCCATGGCGGTGGGGTCTTTCATGGGGCCGTCGAGCATGGCCGACACAAACAGCAGCATGATGAAGTTGAGCAGCAGGGTGGTGACGACTTCATCGACGCCCAGCCGGGCCTTCAGCAGGGCCGGGCCCAGCAACAGCAGCGCACCGGCAACGGCGGCGGCCAGCATCATCAGCCCGAACAGCAGCCAGGTGGGGAGCTCAAAACCGGTACCCCCATGCATGCCGCCCACAGCCACGGCGGCCAGCGCGCCGGCATAAAGCTGGCCTTCGGCGCCAATGTTGAAAAGCCTCGCCTTGAAGGCCACCGTGGCGGCCAGGCCGGTCAGGATAAGGGGCACCGCACGGGTGAAGGTTTCGCTGAGGGCAAAGACGGAGCCAAAGCCGCCCTTGAACAGCAGCACGTAGGTTTGGCCCAACGGTGCACCGGCCCACAGCACCAGCAGTGCGCTGATCAGCAAGGTGAAGACGATGGCGCCTATGGGCGCGAGCACCAGGGCCAGCTTTGAGGTTTGTGTTCTTTTCTCCAGCCTCATAACTGGTTGGCCCCCACGCTTTTCACTTCGTGTACTGCGCTGCCCCCCGAGGGGGCCCTCGCTCCTTGGGGCGGCCCGGCGGCGCTCGAGTCACCCCCATTGGCTCCAGCCATGGCCAGCCCAATGGCCTCGCGTGTCCAGGCTTCGGCGGGCAGAGCCTCCGTCAGCTGGCCCGCGTGCATCACCGCCACGCGGTCGCCGAGCGCCACCACTTCGTCCAGGTCATCAGAAATGACCAGCACGGCCGCGCCGGCGTCTCGTGCTGCGATCAGTTGCTGCTGCACATAGGCAACGGCGCCGATGTCCAGGCCCCAGGTGGGCTGGTGGGCGATGATCAGTTTGGCCGGCTGGGGTGCGGTTTCGGAAGAGGGGAAACATTTTTCCGACGGGCCGCCCCTAGGAAAAATAGCCCCCTCGGGGGGCAGCGCAGTACGCGAAGCGACAAGCGTGGGGGCCACGAGCGCCCGCCCGAGGATGAGCTTTTGCATATTGCCGCCCGACAGCGAGCGCGCCGCGGTGTCCGGTCCGCCGCCGCGCACGTCAAACTCGCGCATGATGCGGGCTGCATGGGCCTGCGCGGCCTTGCGCTTGACCCACAGCACTTTGGAAAACACCGGGCTGCGCAAGCGCTCTGACACGGCGTTTTCCCAGACGCTGAGGTCGCCAGCCACGCCCACGCCATGCCGGTCTTCGGGGATGCGCGCCACGCCCTGGGTGACCAGCCAGGCTGGCGAGGCCTTCATGGGTTGGCCCAGAAATGTCACGGAGCCCTGGCTGGCGGCGCGGGTGCCACACAGCAGGTCGGCCAGGGCGAGCTGGCCGTTGCCTGAGACCCCCGCAATGGCGACGATTTCACCGGCCTTGAGCTGAAGCGAAACGCCATCCAGGCGGTCTTGCCCCGCATCGGCCGTGCTGACGCCTTCCAGCGTGCAGACCGGCAGGCCGGTTGACGGCGCGGGGCGGCGTTGTGTGGTGGTGACGGCGTGGCCGACCATCCATTGCGCCAACTGCGCCTGGCTGGTACCGGCGGCAGGTGCTTCGGCCACCAGCTTGCCACCGCGCAGCACAGCCACCCGGTTCGACACGCGCAGCACCTCGCCGAGCTTGTGGCTGATGAAAATGATGGACAGGCCTTGCGCCACCATCTGGCCCAGCGTATCGAAAAGCGCCTCGCTTTCCTGCGGCGTCAGCACGGCGGTGGGTTCGTCCAGGATCAGGATGCGTGCACCGCGGTACAGCGCTTTCAGGATCTCGACACGCTGGCGTTCACCGACCGAGAGGCTGCCCACCTTGGCATCGGGCGCCACGGGCAGGCCAAAGCGCCGGGCCACGTCCAGCAGCCTGGCACGGGCTGCTCTGCGACGTGAAAACAGTTGCCACAGCGGCTCGCTGCTCAGCATCACGTTGTCGAGCACACTGAGGTTGTCGGCCAGCGTGAAATGCTGGTGCACCATGCCGACACCCGCCGCCAGCGCGGCCTTGGGGTTACCCGGTGGCAGCGACTGGCCAAAGATTTCGATGTGGCCTTCGTCGGCGGTGTAGTGGCCAAAGAGGATGGACACCAGCGTGGACTTGCCGGCGCCGTTTTCACCCAACAGCGCGAGGATTTCACCGCTGTGCAGTTGAAGCGAAATCGCGTCGTTGGCAACCAGCGGGCCGAAGCGTTTGGTGATGCCGTTCAGCCGCAGCACCGGCGGCTGTGCGTTCTCAGCCGAGGGATGCCCAGTGGTCATGCCGGTCGCGCCGCTCCTGGCGGTAGTTGGTGATCTCCAGACGAAGGCCGTCGGGGTCGGTGAAAAAAGTGGCCCAGTAGTCGGGTGCGTATTCGCCGTGGTTGTGCGGCTCGCTGGCGTTGATGCCGGAGGCCTGCAGCAGCCGTGCGCATTCGGCCACGTCTTCGATGGTGTCTACGCGCAGGCAGAAGTGATGAAGGCCGGGCGAGTATGAGTCGTGCGCGGCTTGCGAGCGGGCTGGCCGCAGCACATAACCAAAGTGGCGGTTGTAGTACTGGATGTGCGGGTCGCCGCCGATGGTGAAGGTGTTTTTGCGGCAGCTGAGTGCCTTGAGCATGAGCTTGTCGTAGAACGCTTCCGACTCGGCCATGTTGCTCACGGCAATGTAGATGTGGTCGATGCCGGTGAGCTCGGGCATGTTATTTCCAGGCCGCGAGAAACGCCAATAGAACCTTGGCCGAGTTGTCGGCAGCGATGTTCATGAAAGTGACCATTTCATTGGCGGCTTCACCGCCGCCGGCCAGGTCGCTGAGCGACCGGAAGGCGATGTAAGGCACGCTGTTGCTGTAGGCCACCATGCCCACGGCGGCGGTTTCCATGTCGAGTACGTTGGCCTGGAAGGTCTTGAAGGCGTATTCGCGGAAGGCAGCATTGTCGACAAAGGCCTGGCCCGACACGCCGTTGCCGCCCACCATCAGCTGCGGTTTGTGCGTGAGGCATACCCCCGCGTTGCAGGCGCCGAGTTCGATGTTGCCCATGCCCCTGGCAACCGCGAGCATCCGGGGGTCGACTTCAAACCAGAACTTGCGTACGGGCGCCGGGTTGGCGGCGGTGCGCGTTTCAACCGGGCGCGGGTGCAGCATGCCGAAGGGCGCCAGGGTCTGCGCCTCCATGCGCGGCGGGATAGTGAAGCGGCCCGGCGAAGTTTCGCGTGCCATCAGCACTTCAAGGTATTGGCTCCATTGGGTGGGTACGCTGACGTCGCCGATGTGCAGGGCCGGGTTGACGCCACCGGCGATGCCGCTAAAGACGATGTGGGTGATGTTGAAACGGTCCAGCACCAGCTGCGTGTTCATGGACGCATTGACCATGCTGATGCCGGAAAGGAACAGCACGACCGGCTTGCCCTGCAGGGTGCCGGTGGTGAAATCGACGCCGTTGATGCGGTGCCTGGCGGGGCCTTGCAAGCGGTTGAGCAACAGGGTCAGTTCGGGCTGAAAAGCCGACATCACCGCGATGCGGGGCGTGGCGTCAAGCCGGACAGGAATGCCCGCAGCTGCGCCTGATGGATTGGATGGGACAGACGCCGGACCCGCACATCCCAACAGGCCAAATGACAGAAAGGCCAGGAAGGCCAGCGGCGCCGCGGCCCGCCAGGCAACAGGCTGACTGAAAAGAAAACGCCGCAGGCAAAACAGGGAATGCATACGGCGCTTTCAGGTGGGGCGGTGAAACGCCGGCTTATTTGGCGGTGGACTTGGGCTGGCCGTCGTCGACCTTGACGGTGAACTTGCCGGCCAGGATGTCGGCTTCTTTGGCCTTGACCTTGGCAACGATGTCGGCGGGCACCTTTTTCTCGAAGGTGCCCAGCGGGGCGAGTTCGGAGCCCTTGTACTTCATCATGGAATACTGGCCGTAGTCTTCGGCCTTGAATTTGCCTTCCTTGACGGCCTTGATCGCGCGGTCGATGCTGGGCTCCATGTTCCACAGGGCCGACGCCACCACGGTGTCGGGGTATTTGTCTTGCGTGTTGATGACGTTGCCGATGGCCAGCTTGCCCTTTTCCTTGGCGGCGTCGCTCACACCGAAGCGCTCGGCGTACATCACGTCGGCGCCCTTGTCGATCATGGCGAAGGCGGCTTCCTTGGCTTTGGGCGGGTCAAACCAGCTGTTGATGAAACTCACGCTGAACTCGACCTTGGGGTTGGTTTCTTTGGCGCCTGCCATGAAGGCGTTCATCAGGCGGTTGACTTCGGGAATCGGAAAACCGCCGACCATGCCGATCTTGTTGCTCTTGGTCACGCCGCCGGCGATCATGCCGCTTAGGTAGGCCGGCTCCTGAATGTAGTTGTCGAACACCGAGAAGTTGGGCTCCTGCACCTTGCCGGACGAGCCCATGAGGAAGGACACTTTCGGGAAGTCCTTGGCGACCTTGCGGGCCGCGGCCTCCACCGCAAAAGCTTCGCCGACGATGAGCGCGTTGCCGGCCGTGGCGTATTCGCGCATGACACGTTCGTAGTCGGCATTGGAGACGTTTTCAGTGGCCTTGTATTCGATCTCCCCGCGCGCTTCGGCGGCTTTGAGCGCCTTGTGCAGGCGGCTGACCCATTGCTGCTCAAACGGCACGGTGTAGATGGCCGCAACCTTGGTTTTGGCTGCCTGGGCAAGGGCCAGGCCGGGCAGGGCGGTTGCGAGGGCGGTTGCCAATAGAACGAGCTGGCGGCGCTTGAAAATCTGAGGCATGGGATTCTCCGGTTGGGTTTTCAGGTGGGTTGGCGGTGTCTGGAAACTGCTATCAATTCAGGAGCTGCTTGCGCACGTCCATAAAGGGCGGAGGCCTTATTTGGTTCCGAAGATCCGGTCGCCCGCGTCGCCCAGGCCCGGCAGGATGTAGCCATGGCTGTTGAGTTCGCGGTCAATGGCGGCGGTGTAGATGGGCACGTCCGGGTGGGCGGTCTGCAGGGCCTTGATGCCTTCGGGGCAGGTCAGCAGGCAGACGAACTTGATGGACTTGGGGTTGAGCTCCTTGAGCCGCTCGACCGCCGCGATGGCCGAGTTGCCGGTGGCGAGCATTGGGTCGACCACGACAATGTCGCGCTCTTCCATGTCGTGCGGCATCTTGAAGTAGTACTCGACCGCCGTCAGGGTTTTCGGGTCGCGGTACAGGCCGACGTGGCCGACGCGGGCGCCGGGCACCACGCTGAGCATGCCTTCAAGAATGCCGTTGCCGGCGCGCAGGATAGAGACAAACACCAGCTTCTTGCCGTCGATGACTTTGGAGGTGGTGATTTCGAGCGGGGTCTCGATCTCGATGTCCTGCATCGGCATGTCACGCGTGACCTCGTAGGCCATCAGCATGCTGAGCTCGTTGAGCAGGGTGCGGAAGGTGTTGGTGGAGGCGTCCTTACGGCGCATCAGGGTGAGCTTGTGCTGTACCAGCGGGTGGTCGATCAGGTGGACTTTGTTGCTCTGGATGGTCATTTTCTTGTGTGCCTCTGTGTTCTGTCTTTGTTTTGTTCGGTTGTTATTTTTATTCTGCTTTTACCTGTGCCTGTGCCCGTCGGGTCCGCGCATCTTTCGGGATCGATGTTCAGAATACGGTGCCGTCGCTTTCGATGTTCAGGGGCGGCAAACCTTGATGCAATTGCTGTGCCAGTGCACGCCCTGCGGCCCAGGTGCCGCCTTCGAGCACGCAGGCCAGCGGCATCTGCTCGGCGGTCAATCCCAGCTGCTCACGCACCAGTGGCGCGAGCTCGTCGAGAAGGGCCACGGTAAGCGCGCGCCACTCCACGATGAGTTCGTCGCCGGCGGCATGCAGGCGCCCAGCCTGGGCCGGGTCTTTCAGCACCAGCACACCGGCGTCGAGGAACAGGCCGCCGTTGCGGTATTCGGGCAGGCCGGTCAGCGCGTCTAGCCCTTTGACCTGCACACCGGCCCACTCGAAAGGCTCCAGCAGTGAATAGGTGAGCCACTGCGACAGCTTGTGGAAAGGCATCCAGCCATGGCTGGGCCCAGCTTTTTCGGATTCATCGTCGCCTGCCGCGCTGTGCTGCCAGCAGTCGCCCAGGGGAATGTTGCCCATGACATTTTGGGCTGGCCAAATAGACGAGAGGCTGGTGAGCAGCACCGACAGCAGCTCGTGCGCCTCGATAGCACTTTGCCCGGGTTGCGCCAGCGCTTCAAACAAATGGCCGGGACGGCCGCGCTGGCCAAAGAGCGCAGGCTGGTCCTGAAGTGCCTGGCCGAGGCGCCGCAGCAGCGCGGCGCGGCCTTCGAGGCCGATCAGCGGGTTTTCGGGCGTGACCTGAAAAGCCAGGGCAAGCTGGTCTGCGGTAATGGTTTTGAGCTTGAGGGCATCGGCCTGCAGCGGTTGCTGTGGATCGCTGGAAAAGAGCCCAGCCATGAAGGCGTGAAAACTTGCCACCCCCAGGCCTTCGGAACGGCTGTATTCGCTGCAGGGATGCTCTCCCTGGGCGGCTTCGAGGTAGTGCCACTGGGCGCCGGCACCGGCGTCCAGCAGCACGCTGATGAGCGCGAGGTCAATCTGCGCGCGGGCGCGCCCGGCAGGCGTGGCGGATGCCAGTGCTGCATTGAGTAAACCCAGGCGGTCAATGCCGCCAGCTTCAAAATGTCGCCAGCGGCTGTGGTACGGAATGTCCAGGTCCGGGTAGCGGGCGCGGGTGATTTCAGCAACCAGCGCAGCGGCGGTGGTCATGGCGCCGTCGTTGACGGTAAACCAGGCGGATTCGCCGCGGCGTGCGCGCTCAAGCAGGGCAGAGGCGCGGGCGCGTATGGTTCTGGTGGAACGCAATTCTGCGGCGGCGCTGATCCCGCGCAGGTTTCCGGCGATGGTATAGGTGGCGTTGGCGGGGTTGCTGGGACTGTCAGGAGCGGGTGTGGTTTCAGACATCCAGCCCCCGGCCCTTGGCTTTTTTCAGTTCTTCGGCGTCGGGCACCGCGCCGGGGGTGAAATAGCCTGCGGCCATCTTGGCGTCCATTTCGACCTGGGCGTCGGCCGGGATCATGTGCTCGGGAATATTGATGCGCTGAACTACCTCGATGCCCGAGCGGGTGATGGCGTCGTACTTCATGTTGCTCATGGAAACGAGCCGGTGGATCTTGCGGATGCCCAGCCAGTTGAGCACGTCTGGCATGAGTTCCTGGAAGCGCATGTCCTGTACGCCGGCCACGCATTCCGTGCGGTTGAAGTACTGGTCGGCGGTGTCGCCGCCCACCTGGCGCTTGCGGGCGTTGTAGACCAGGAATTTGGTGACTTCGCCGAGCGCCCGGCCCTCCTTGCGGAAATAGGACACAAGGCCCACGCCGCCGCGCTGGGCACCCTGGATGCACTCTTCAATGGCGTGTGTGAGGTAGGGGCGGCAGGTGCAGATGTCTGAGCCGAAGACGTCGGAGCCGTTGCATTCGTCATGCACGCGGGCTGTGAGCTCGATGTCGGGGTTGGCGAGGTCGCGCGGGCGGCCAAAGATGTAGGCCGTGAGGCCGCCGATGGGCGGCAGGAAGACTTCCAGGTCGCTGCGGGTGACGAGCTCGGGGTACATGCCGCCGGTTTCTTCAAACAGCACGCGGCGCAAATCGGTTTCGCTGCAGCCAAAGCGCCGGGCAATTTCGGGCAGGTACCAGACCGGTTCAACGGCGACCTTGGTCACCATGGCCGCGCCGCCGGCTGTCAAAAACTTGCCGTCGGCCTTGAGCCTGCCGGACTGCAGGGCTTCGATCACCTCGGGCAGGATCACGTGGGCCTGGGTTACGGCGATGGTTGGCCGGATGTCGTAACCCGCTGCCAGCTCACTGGAAAAAACGTCGGCCACCATCGCGCCCCATGGGTCCATGGCGACGATACGGCCAGGCTCGCTCCATTGCGGGTAGGGGCCGATCACGTCGGTCGGCGAGGTGTTGGTGAGGTCGGCCTTGTGGCTGGCCTTGAGCGCGCCGGAAGCAACGGCGAGCGCGCGGTAGACGCTGTACGAGCCGCTGTGCGTGCCGATGACGTTGCGGTGGCTGCGTTTGGTGGTGGTGCCCACCACCGGGCCGCGTTCGGTGGCAGTGGCGGCGGCCCAGCGGATGGGCAAGGCGCCATAACCTCCTGCGTGAGAGGTCAATCGGATGTGGGAGACCGCAGGGCTGGCCGGAGCTGTGGAGGAGGCAGGCGCAGAAACAGGCGAGGGGGAGGCCGGCCTTGGATCGGGTGATTTGGCGGCAACTTCAGCAGGCATTGCGGATCCTTAAAAAATCCAATGTAGCGATGCGTGCCGGGATTGACAAGCCCGGCAGTTTTGCCGGGTCGTTAATTTGCGACAGGCCCGGCCGAACGCACCGGGTCTGTGCGCAGGCTCAGCGTTTTTTGCCGCCGAAGATGCTGCCGAGGACGCCGCGGATGATTTCCCGGCCCACGGCCGAGCCCATGGTACGCACGGCGGACTTGGCCATGCTTTGCGCCAGGCCGTCGTGTTTGCCGCCGCGCGGGCCCGTGGTGCCGAACAGGACGTCGTTGAGCCCGCCCATGATGCCGCCCGAATCGGTTTGGCCGGCCGCGCCGCCCTGGGGAGCTTTGGCCGCTTCCGTGGCCGCGACTTCCGCGCGGCCTTTGATGGCTTCGTAGGCCGATTCGCGGTCTACGGTCTTTTCGTAGGCACCGGCCACCAGTGAGTTTTGCAGCAGCAGCTGGCGTTGTGGCGGTGTGATGGGACCGATCTGGCTGCCGGGCGGCAGCACGTAAACGCGTTCCGTCACGCTGGGACGGCCCTTGCTGTCGAGAAAGCTCACCAGGGCCTCGCCAACGGCCAGTTCGGTGATCGCGGTTTCGATGTCGAGGCCGGGCTTTTGCCGCATGGTCTGGGCGGTGGCCTTGACGGCTTTCTGGTCGCGGGGGGTGAAGGCGCGCAGGGCGTGCTGCACCCGGTTGCCAAGCTGTGCCAGTACTGAATCGGGAATGTCCAGCGGATTTTGTGTCACGAAATACACGCCGACGCCTTTGGAGCGCACAAGGCGCACCACCAGCTCGATGCGCTCCACCAGCACCTTGGGCGCTTCGTTGAAGAGCAGGTGGGCCTCGTCAAAGAAGAAGACGAGCTTGGGCTGGTCAGGGTCGCCAATTTCAGGCAGTTGTTCGAACAGCTCGGACAGCATCCACAGCAGGAAGGTGGCGTAGAGGCGCGGCGAGTTCATGAGCTTGTCGGCGGCCAGGATGTTGATCACCCCTTTGCCATCAACGGTTTGCATGAAGTCGCTGATGTTGAGCATGGGCTCGCCGAAGAACTTGTCGCCGCCCTGGCTTTCGACCTGCAGCAGCCCGCGCTGGATGGCGCCCACACTGGCGGCGCTGACGTTGCCGTACTTGGTGGTGAACTCGCTGGCGTTGTCGCCGACGTACTGCAGCATGGCGCGCAGGTCTTTGAGGTCGAGCAGCAGCATGCCGTTGTCGTCGGCAATCTTGAACACCAGGTTGAGCACGCCGGCCTGGGTTTCGTTGAGGTTGAGCATGCGGCCCAGCAGCAGCGGGCCCATGTCGGAAATGGTGGCGCGCACGGGGTGGCCCTGTTCGCCGAAGACGTCCCACAGCGTGGCGGGGCAGGCCAGCGATTCGGGGAGGTCGATGCCGCGCTCCTTGAGGATGGTGGCCATTTTGTCGCCGATGGTGCCGGCCTGGCTGATGCCGGTCAGGTCCCCTTTGACGTCGGCCATGAAGACCGGGACACCGATTTTCGAGAAGTTTTCGGCCAGTGTTTGCAGCGTGACGGTCTTGCCGGTACCCGTGGCGCCGGTGATCAGCCCATGGCGGTTGGCCAGGGCGGGAAGGATCTCGCAGTGGATGGAATCGTGCTTGGCAATCAGTAACGGCTCGGCCATGGGGTGTCCTGGAGTGAAAAAGTAAAATGCGGGTTGTAGATTAAATCAATTAATCAGTCTGAAAAGGGATTCTTCGTGGCCGGTCACAGTAAATGGGCGAATATTCAACACCGCAAGGGGCGCCAGGATGAAAAGCGCCAGCGCATCTGGACCCGTGTGATGCGTGAAATCATGGTGGCGGCCCGCATGGGCGGCGGCGACCTGGGCACGAATCCGCGTCTGCGTCTGGCAGTGGACAAGGCCAAGGCGGCCAACATGCCCAATGAGAACGTCAAATACGGCATTGCCAAGGCCACGGGCAGCCTGGAAGGCGTGCATTACGAGGAAGTCCGCTACGAAGGCTACGGCATCGGCGGTGCGGCCATCATCGTGGACTGCATGACCGATAACAAGGTGCGTACCGTGGCTGAAGTGCGGCACGCTTTTTCCAAACATGGCGGCAACATGGGCACCGAAGGCTCGGTGGCTTTCCAGTTCAAGCACTGCGGCCAGCTGATTTTTGCGCCCGGCACCAGCGAAGACAAGATCATGGAAGTCGCGCTGGAGTCCGGCGCCGACGACGTCATCACGCATGAAGACGGTGCCATTGAGGTGTTGACGCCTTACACGGGCTTTGAAGCCGTGAGGAACGCGCTGGAAGCCGCCGGCCTCAAGCCCGAGATTGCCGAAGTCACCATGCGCGCCGACAACACCATAGAACTTGCCGGCGAGGATGCCCGCAAGATGCAAAAACTGCTGGACGTGCTGGAAGACCTGGACGATACCCAGGATGTGTTCCATAACGCCGAGTTGTCTGAATAAGAAAACCAAACACGCAGCCACAATGAAGCAACAACACCACAACAGCAAAAGCAAAGCCAGGCACACAATGAAAGCAGCAGCATGAAAGTTTTAGTGGTGGGCGGCGGTGGCCGTGAGCACGCCCTGGCCTGGAAACTGGCGCAGTCTCCCAAGGTTCAGGCGGTGTATGTCGCCCCAGGCAATGGCGGCACTGCGCTGGATGCGCGCCTTGAAAATATTGACATCACCGACGTGAAGGCGCTGCGCGAATGGGCGCTGACCGAAAAGATCGCGCTGACAGTGGTGGGCCCCGAGCAGCCGCTTGCGGCCGGTATCGTTGACGAGTTCCGTGCGCACGGCTTGCGGGTCTTCGGCCCGACCAAGGCGGCGGCGCAGCTGGAAAGCTCCAAGGCGTTCTCCAAGGCCTTTATGAAGCGCCACGGTATTCCGACGGCTGAATATGAAACCTTCACCGACGCTGCGGCGGCCCACGCCTACGTGGACGAAAAAGGCGCCCCGATAGTCGTCAAGGCCGACGGCCTGGCGGCCGGCAAGGGCGTGGTGGTGGCCATGACGCTGCACGAGGCGCACGAGGCCATCGAATTCATGCTGGCGCCAAATCCCGACTTCAACCCGCTTGGCGTGGCACACAACGAGGGTGGCGCTCGGGTGGTGATTGAAGAATTTTTGCAGGGTGAAGAAGCCAGTTTCATCGTGATGTGCGACGGCAAGAATGTGGCCGCCATGGCGACCAGCCAGGACCACAAGCGCCTGCTGGACGGCGATGAAGGCCCGAATACCGGCGGAATGGGAGCCTATTCACCGGCCCCGGTCGTTACCCCCGAAGTGCACGGCCGCGCCATGCGCGAGATCATCCTGCCGACCATCAAGGGCATGGAAAAAGACGGCATTCCGTTCACCGGCTTTTTGTATGCCGGCCTGATGATTGATGCGGAAGGCAAACCGAAAACACTGGAATTCAACTGCCGCATGGGCGACCCGGAGACGCAGCCGATCATGATGCGCCTCAAAACCGACCTGTATGAGGTGATGATGGCCGCCACCTCGGGTGCGCTGGACCAGATCGAGCTGGACTGGGACCGCCGGCCAGCCCTGGGGGTGGTGATGGCTGCGCACGGTTATCCACTGAGCCCGCGCAAGGGCGACGTGATTCATGGGCTGCAAAAAGGCGCCGATGCGGCCGAAGACGCGATGGTGTTTCATGCCGGAACACGAAAACAGGGCGATTCGACGGTAACGGCTGGCGGCCGGGTCCTGTGCGTGACGGCACTCGGCAGCACGGTGAAGGCCGCGCAGCAACGTGCCTACGAAGTTGCCCAGGACATTGGATTTGATGGTGCGCAGTACCGCAAAGACATCGGCTGGCGCGCGGTCAAGTCTTGATCGCCAAATGAGCGCTGGTTTTTCCCTCCGCCCTTCGGGTAACACTGCAGCATGACCGATATTTCAAGCGTTCGAGACTTTCTGTTGGCGCTGCAGCAGCGCATCACCGGCGCGGTTTCCGGGATCGACGGCCAGTCCTTCACGGCGGACCATTGGCAGAAAGCGCCCGGCGAGACGCTGCAGGGCAATGGCATCACCATGATCCTGGAGCAGGGCCAGGTGTTTGAGCGTGCCGGCTGCGGGTTCTCGCATGTGCGGGGCCCCAAGCTGCCGCCTTCGGCGACGCAGCACCGTCCGGAATTGACAGGCGCACCGTTTGAGGCCCTGGGGGTTTCGCTGGTGTTTCACCCGCGTAATCCCTACGTGCCGACAGTCCATATGAATGTGCGCATGCTGGCCGCGACCCCGGTGGCAGGCTCGGGCGAGGCCGTCTGCTGGTTTGGTGGAGGCATGGACCTGACGCCTTATTACGGGTTTGAAGAGGACGCGGTGCATTTCCACCAGACCTGCAAGGACGCGCTGGCACCGTTTGGCGACGACAAGTACCCCCGGTTCAAACAATGGTGTGATGAGTACTTTCACCTGAAGCACCGGCAGGAGCAGCGTGGAATTGGCGGCGTTTTCTTTGACGACTTCCAGGAGCTGGGGCCGGACCGGAGTTTTGCCCTGATGCAAAGTGTGGCTGACTCTTTCTTGCAGGCCTATTTGCCAATTGTTGAGCGGCGCAAGGACACGCCATATGGTGAGCGGGAGCGCGAATTCCAGCTTTACCGGCGCGGCCGATATGTGGAGTTCAACCTTGTGTGGGACCGCGGCACGCACTTTGGTTTGCAATCCGGGGGGCGCACGGAGTCGATCCTGATGTCCATGCCGCCGCTGGCGAGCTGGTCTTATCAGCGGGGCGTAGAGACTGGCAGCCCTGAAGAGCGCCTGTATACGGAGTTTTTGCCGAGACGGGACTGGGTTTGATGGCAACGCCGTCACCTGCGCAAAAGCGCATCGGCATGTTTGGTGGTGCGTTTGATCCGCCGCACAGCGCACACGTTGCACTGGTTCAAGAGGCGATCAGGCAGTTTGGCCTTGATACCTTGTATGTCGTTCCGACCGGCCACGCCTGGCACAAATCCCGCGCCTTGAGCGCGCCGGCTCACCGGCTGGCCATGGCCAGGCTGGCTTTTGGCGATATTTCCGGCGTTCGGGTGGATGAGCGCGAGGTGCAACGCACCGGGCCGACTTTCACCATTGACACGCTTTTGGCGCTCCAGGAGGAGAATCCGGGCGCCCAGCTTTACCTGTTCATTGGCGCAGACCAGTTTGCCGTCTTCAGGCAATGGCACCGGTGGCAGGACATTCTTGACCTCGCTATAATTTGTATAGCTGATCGCGCACAATCCACGCTGGCTGGAGCTCAATTTGAGTCCTACGAAAGCCGCAGCAACCGTTTTGTCCTGCTCAATCTTCCCCTGATGCCTGTCAGCGCCACCCAGATTCGCCAGTTAATGGCCTCCGGAGCCGCGGTGACAGGGGGAATTACCCAGTTGGTCCCTGAAGCCGTTGCGCGTTATATTTCACTTCACCAGCTGTACGGTTCCCATTAATTTCCCACTTTATCGAAGCAAAACACTGCATGACATCCACCACCGTCAAAACCTCCGCCGCCGCCGACAAAAAGGACGTGCAGAAACTGCAGCGTGCCATCATTGACGGTCTGGAAGACGTCAAGGCGCAGGACATCCAGGTGTTTGACACGGAGCACATCACGTCATTGTTCGAGCGCGTGATCATCGCCTCCGGCAGCTCCAACCGCCAGACCAAGGCATTGGCCGCCAGCGTGCGGGATGCCGTGCGGGACGCCGGTTTTGCCAAGCCGCGCATCGAAGGCGAAGACAACGGTGAATGGATCATTGTTGATTGCGGCGCCGCTGTGGCGCACATCATGCAGCCGACCATTCGCCAGTACTACCATCTGGAAGAACTCTGGGGCGACAAGCCCATCAAACTCAAGCTGGGCGCGCCCGCGCCACTGGTGAAGGCGTCCAAATCCGAGGCCGAACCGGAGGCCAAACCCAAGACTTCCCGCGCTGGCGCGAAAACTTCCGCGAAACCAGGCGCAAAGACCACCGCGAAGTCGGCGGCCAAAGCACCTGCAAAGGCGCCGACGGCCCCCGATTCAAGCTATGTGGGCCGGGTCGGCAAGACCAACGACTGGACCGCCAAGCGCAATGCCGCCACGCCTGCGACCGAACCAGCCGCCAAGCCGGCCCGGGCAGGCGCCAAAGCGGCTCCTGCCAGGTCATCGGCAAAACCTGCGGTTAAGACACCAATTGTCAAAGTGCCCGTAGCCAAAAAGGTGGCGGCGAAGAAAACTGCGGCCAAAACCGCCGCTAAAACAGCAGCCCGCAAACCCGCCGCCAGGAAAACTCCGTCCCGGAGCAAATGAGGCTCACGATCGTAGCGGTCGGCCAGAAAGTGCCCGACTGGGCGCAAACGGCCTATGACGACTACGCCAAGCGCTTCCCGCCAGAGCTGAAAGTCGAGCTCAAAGCCGTCAAGACCGAGCCTCGCGCCTCCAAGACCCTGGAAAACCTGCTGTCGGCCGAGCGCGGGCGCATAGAGGCGAGCATCGCCCGCGGCACCCGCGTCGTGGCGCTCGATGAACGCGGCACGGCCGTCACTACCGTGGCACTGGCTGAACGACTCAAAGCCTGGCAACTCTCCGGTGACGACGTCGCCATCGTGATCGGCGGGCCTGACGGGCTGGACGCCGGCTTCAAGCAGGCCGCGCACGAGCGCCTGCGCCTCTCGGACCTGACCTTGCCGCATGCCATGGTGCGTGTGCTGCTGATTGAGCAGCTTTACCGCGCCTGGAGCATCACGATCAACCATCCTTACCACAGAGAGTGATGAAGCCCCCACGGTCGCTCCCTTCGTGTAGCTTCCTGCCCCCGAGGGGGCCGCTGCGCCTGCGGCCCGGCAAAGCCAGTTCCGCGGCTCCTGCTGGTTTGAATATCCAAATACCTGAATAACCTGCTGTATGCCTGAATTTATCTACCTGGCCTCGCAAAGCCCACGGCGGCGACAACTGCTGGAGCAACTCGGCGTGCGTCACGAACTGCTGCTGCCGGACGCCGATGAGGACGCCGAATCGCTGGAGGCGGTGTTCAAGAATGAAGCGCCTGCCACCTACGTCCAGCGCGTCACCGGCCTGAAGCTGGATGCCGCGGTCACCCGCATGAAGCGGCGCAAACTGCCGCCGGCGCCCATCCTTTGTTCGGACACTACGGTGGCCATGGGGCGGGTGATTTACGGCAAGCCGGAGGACGCGAAAGACGCGGCCCGCATGCTGCGCGAGCTTTCGGACGGTACGCACAGGGTGCTGACCGCCGTGGCGGTGCAGTCCGGGCGCCGTCGTTTCGAGGCGCTGAGCATTTCGCGTGTCAGTTTTGACGCGCTGACGACCGCGCAGATCCGCAGCTATGTGGCCAGTGGCGAGCCTATGGGCAAGGCCGGCGCATATGCCGTGCAGGGCAGGGTGGCGATGCACATCAGCCGTATCGATGGCTCCTACAGTGGCATCATGGGGCTCCCGCTGAGGGAAACCGCCCAGCTGCTGCAGGCCGCGGGTATCCGCCTCTAGCGCCCCCAAGCCAACTCAATCTCCCAAAAGACATGCAACAAGACATCCTGATCAACTGGTCTCCCCAGGAAACCCGGGTGGCGGTGGTCGAACACGGCGCAGTGCAGGAGCTTCACGTTGAACGCACCCTGGAACGCGGCCTGGTCGGCAATGTGTACCTGGGCAAGGTCGCCCGCGTGCTGCCCGGCATGCAGTCGGCCTTTATCGACATCGGACTGGACCGAGCAGCCTTTCTGCACGTGGCCGATCTCATGAGCAGCATCAACAGCCGCCATGCCGACACGGATGCCCAGGCGGCTGGCGGCTTGACGTCACCGGCCATGGCGTCGTTACAGCCGATTGAAAAGCAGCTGTTCGAAGGGCAGGCCGTCATGGTGCAGGTCCTCAAAGACCCGATAGGCACCAAGGGCGCGCGGCTGACCGCGCAAATCAGCATTGCCGGCCGGTTGCTGGTGTTTTTGCCGCAGGACAACCATATCGGTGTGTCGCAAAAAATACCACCCAGGCAACGCGAAGAGCTTCGTCAACGGGTTCAGGCCCTGACTGCGGACATGGGTGGCGGATTCATACTGAGAACCAACGGCGAGGATGCGACAGACGCTGAACTGGCAGAGGACATCACCTACCTGCGCAAGACCTGGGGACGGATCAAGGATGCGTCTGTGCGTTTACCCCCCGCTTCCGTGCTGCACCAGGACCTTAATCTGCTGCAACGCGTGCTGCGCGACCTGGTGGTAGAGGAAACGCAGACCATCCGCATTGATTCACGTGAGCAGTTTGAAAAGCTGAAGGCATTTGCTGTGGAGTTCATGCCGGCAACCGAGCCGAAGCTTCAGCACTACGGTGGCGAACGTCCTATTTTTGACTTGTTCAACATTGACGAGGAAATTGCCAAAGCACTGGGCCGGCGGGTCGATCTCAAATCAGGCGGTTACCTGATCATCGACCAGACGGAAGCGCTGACAACCGTCGACGTCAATACCGGTGGATTTGTCGGCGCCCGCAACTTCGACGACACGATTTTCAAGACCAACCTCGAGGCATCGCAGGCGATTGCCCGGCAGCTGCGCCTGCGCAACCTTGGCGGCATTGTGATCGTCGATTTCATCGACATGATCAAGGAAAACCACCGAGATGCGGTGCTGACCGAATTTCAGAAACAGCTTTCACGAGACCGCATCAAGACCAGTGTCAACGGGTTTTCCGCACTGGGCCTGCTGGAGATGACACGCAAGCGCACCCGCGAATCCCTGGCCCACCAGCTTTGCGAGCCCTGCGCAGCCTGCATGGGCAAAGGCGTGGTTAAAACGGCGCGGAGCGTGACCTACGACATCCTGCGCGAAATCCTGCGCGAAGCGCGGCAGTTCAACCCGCGCGAATTCAGGGTGGTGGCTTCACCCAAGGTGATCGAACTTTTCCTCGATGAAGAGAGCCAGCACCTGGCCAGCCTGAGCGACTTCATCGGTAAACCCATTTCCCTGCAGGCGGAAGCGGCGATGGCTCAGGAACAATACGACATCGTGCTGCTGTGACCTTCATGCCCCTTTCAATGTTCAGCCAGAACCGCCAGCCCATTCCCATCCTGGTCTATCACCAGATCGCCGAGGCGCCGCCAAAGGGCAGCCCTTTTCGCGGCCTGTACGTGGCACCTGCGGCCTTTGCGCGGCAAATGGCCTGGCTCAAACTACTCGGTTACACCGGCCTGTCCATGAGCGCCTTGCAACCTTACCTGCAGGGCGAGCGCAGCGGCAGGGTGATTGGCATCACTTTTGACGACGGCTACCGGAACAACCTCACGCATGCTCTGCCGGCGTTGGTGAAGCATGGCTTTTCGTCTACCTGCTACGCGGTCAGCGGGTTGTTGGGCAAAACCAATATCTGGGACGAGAACATCGGCATTCCGCAGACACCGCTGATGGACGAGGCCGAGATCCGCCAATGGGTGGCGGGCGGGCAGGAGATTGGCTCGCATACGTACCGGCACGTCAATCTGCTGGAAACCGACGAGTCTGGTTGTCGCCAGGAGATGGTGCTCGGAAAAACCGGGCTGGAGGCCGTCATAGCCCGGCCGGTCGAGCATTTCTGCTATCCCTACGGCCATTACGAGGCCAGGCACGTCGAGTTGGTCCGGGAACTGGGTTTTGCTACCGCCACCACCACACAGCGCAGTCGCTGCCATAGCGGCGCTGATCTGCTGCAGTTGCCGCGGGTGCCCGTACTGCGCTCAACCACCTTGCCGGTGTTCTGGCTCAAGATCGCCACGGCCTACGAGGACCGCCGGAAAAAATGAGCCCGCCCGATTCCCCATCCCAGAAACTGCGCGTTGCCGTCTTCAACCGCACTTTTTCGCCGACCGGCGGCGGCGCTGAGCGCTATTCCATCGCCCTGGTTGAACAACTCTCGGCCCGGCACGAAGTGCATGTGTTCGCGCAGGAAATTGATCACCAGTGGCCCGGCGTGACTTATCACAAGGTATCGGCCCCGATACGCAAGCCGCGCTGGATCAACCAGCTGTGGTTTGCCACAGCAACCTGGTGGGCGACGCGCCGCGGCTTCGACGTGGTGCACTCGCATGAAAACACCTGGCACGGCGAGGTGCAGACGGTGCACGTGATGCCGGTCAAACACAGCCTGTTCCAGGGTCGCGGTGGGCTGCGCCGCTTCCTGCGCTGGATCAAGGTTGTCACCAGCCCGCGTCTGCTGGCTTACCTGGCACTGGAGCGCGCGCGCTATACGCCGCACCCAGGCCGGCAGGTGGTGGTGACCTCCGAAAGTCTGCGGCCCATCATGGAGGCCGCCTATCCGGCGTGCCGCGCGGCCGTTTCGGTCGTGACCCCGGGCATCACGCTGCCCAGCTTGCCGGTGACGGCGGATCAAAAACGCGAGGCGAGGGCTCGGCTGGGCTTGCCGGCAGAGGGCCGTTGCCTGCTGTTTGTGGGCAACGATTACCGCAAGAAGGGCCTGGAGGCTTTGCTGCAGGCTCTGATGCAACTGCCGGCCGAGGTTGTGCTGGCGGTGGTGGGCAACCCGGCCCATATTGCAGAATTCCGCGCGCTGGCCGAGACGCTCAAACTCGGTGCGCGGGTGTTCTTCCTGGGTGCGCTCAAAGACGTCAGCCCAGCCTACGAAGCCGCCGATATCCTGGTGCACCCCACCTTCGAGGACACCTTTGCGATGGTGGTGCTGGAGGCCATGGCCCACGGCCTGCCGGTGGTGGTCAGCGGGCCGAAGTATTGCGGCATCGCCGGGCTGCTGGTGCAGGGTGCCAATGCGATGCTGCTGGACGATCCCCGGGATGCGGGCGAACTGGCGCGGGTGCTGGGGGATTTGCTGGGCCAGGCCGCGCTGCGGGAAACGCTGTCAGAGGGCGCGGCGGCCTTTGCCGCGCATTACCAGTGGCGGGAAATCGCACTGCAGCAGGAGGCGCTGTACTTTTCGGCGATGGCGGTGAAGGGCGCGGGTTCCTGAAAACGCCTCAGGCCACCAGCTTGAAATGCTTGCGGCTGAAGTCCAGACCGGTCAGTGTCTCCACCTGCCGCATGAAATGGTATTTGTTTTCCTTGGGCGTGGGCTTGTAGGCCGGGTCGAGGTTCAGGACCGGTTCAGCCTCGGTGGCCAGCCATTGCCGCACGGCCTCGGGGTGCGTGCCGGTAAATGGGGCGAGGGCGCGGCGGTCGAACTGGCTGTAGGTGATCTGCGCCGCCAGGGCTTCGCCCCAGTACTTGCTGACCTGGTCCAGCTTCTTCTGCATTTCCTCGTTGCGGCGTATCCAGCCGTAGTGGTAGATATGCGCGTTGGCCAGTGCGGCCTGCGGGTTGCGCCCGCGCTTGTGTCGGGTGGTCACCAGCCAGTACTGGCCATCGGGTGCATAGCTGCGTATGGTGTTGCGGATCAAACGGCATTCGCGGCGGTACCAGCCGGGGCTGATGGAGATCCAGTCGGGCGAGCCGTAAAAATGCAGGTAATCGAAGACCAGCGCCTCGACGGCCGGGTTGTTGTGGTGGCGCTCGACGCTGGCGCGTATGGCGGCCAGTTCGCCCTCATGCACGACTTCATCGCCTTCAAGGTAGAAAGCCCAGTCGCCGGTGCACGAATATTGCGCGATCATTTTCTGCTGTGCATACACAAAGCCGCGGTCGGCCATGCGCTCGTTCCACAGGGTTTCGATGATGCGGATTTTCGGGTCGCCTATGGCCTTGACGCGCTCCAGCGTGTCGTCCTCGCCCTTGCCCACTGCCACGACGAATTCATCGACCAGGGGCAACAGGGAGCGGATGGAGGCCTCAAAGGGAAAGCCCAGGCCCACGCCGTTGCGAATAAAGGTAAAGCCGCTGATGGAGACTGGCATCGGAAAATGACTTTCTAGGCTGCGCCCTGGAAGCCCAGGCGGTAAAGGTGGGCATAAGCGCCGTTGTTCTGGAGCAGCTGAGCATGGCTGCCCTGCTCGACGATGCGGCCGGCGTTCATCATGATGATGCGGTCGGCATGCTGGATGGTGGACAGCCGGTGGGCGATGATCAGCGAGGTGCGGCCCGCGGCCAGCCGCTGTATGGCTTCCTGCACGGCTTTTTCCGACTCCGTGTCCAGGGCCGAGGTGGCTTCGTCGAGGATGAGCACGGGCGCATCCTTGTACAGCGCCCGGGCAATCGCCAGCCGCTGGCGCTGGCCGCCGGACAACTGCATGGCGTTGTGGCCGAGCACGGTGTCTATGCCCTGCGGCAGTTCATCGAGCAGCTGGCCCAGGTTGGCGGCGGTCAGGCAGCGCATGACCTTGTCCCTGTCGAAAGACTGACCCAGCGCGACGTTGAAGGCCATGCTGTTGTTGAACATGACGACGTGCTGGCTTACGAAGGCGAACTGCGAGCGCAGCGAAGCCAGGTCCCAGTCCCGTAGTTCCGTGCCGTCCAGCAGTATGCTGCCGGCGCTGTAGTCGACAAAGCGCGGAAGCAGGCTGGCCAGCGTGGTCTTGCCAGAACCGGACGAGCCGACCAGCGCCACGGTCTCGCCGGCGCGTATCGCCAGGCTGATGCCGTCCAACGCCGACGGCGTATCCGGCTTGTAGACAACGCTGACGCCTGAAAATTCAATGTCGCCGGCGACCCTGGCCGTGCTGAAGCTGCCGCTGCTTTCGTCCTCGATGAGGTCGACCAGGTCCAGCCCGCGCTCGATCGCTGCCAGCCCTCGCGTGATGGGCGTGGCGCCGTCGGACAAGCTTTTTATGGGGGCGATCAGCAGCAGCATGGCCGTCACGAAGGCCACGAAGCCGCCCACAGTGGTGGTGTTTTCCGAGCCCTGGAGCAGGGCGATGGAGATGACGGCCGATAGCGCCATTGCGGCCAGCACCTGGGTGATGGCGCTCATGCCTGCGTAGGCGACGGTGGATTTGATGGACAGCCGCCGCAGCGTGTTGCTCAGCGCCTCGAAGCGCGAAGCCTGACCGGCCTGCGCGCCATGCAGCCGCACGTCGCGGTGAGCCAGAACGTTTTCTTCGACGACATAGGCCAGGTTGTCCGTGGCCACCTGGCTTTCACGGGTCAACCGGTAAAGGCGGCGCGTCAGTAGCTGAATCACCAGCGCGACGGCCGGGAACAGCAAGGAGACGATCAGCATCAGCTTCCAGTTCAGGAAGAGCAAGTAAGCCACCAAGGCCACCAGCGTGAGAACGTCGCGCGCCAGCTTCATGACCGCATTGATCATCATCGACGAGCCGTTGAACACCTCGTAGACAACGGTGTTGGCGATGGCGCTGGAGGACTGGTCCGCGAACAGCGACAGGCGCGAGCTCAGCAGTTTGCCGAACATCGCCCGGCGCAGCGACTGGAGGCCCTCATTGGTGACCTTGGCCAGGGCGTACTGCGCCAGAAACCCGGAGAGTCCTCGCAGGGTGAAAAGCAGCATCAACGTCAGTGGAACCAGCCAGAGATTGAATGAGTCCCGCTGAAATCCCCGGTCCAGGAGTGGCTTGAGTAATGCCGGTACAAACGGCTCGGTTGCCGAAGCCACGATAGTGGCACCAATGGCCAATGCCCATCCACCGCGTGAGCTGCCGAAATAAGGCCAGACTCTCGCAATCCTGTGCTGCAGGGACGGCTTTGATGGTGAATCCAAGGAGCCTGTTTCAGTGCTGCTGCTCATGCTATTGCTTCGTTTTTAGATCGACCAGCAGATTCTTGCGTCGGGCTGCGAAGCCCTAAAACCAGCAACAAACCGAGCAATACACAGAAAAAATCCCCGATCAGCGCGTCATAAATGGATGCATTGAAAAAGCACGAAGCAGCCAGTGCCAGCAAAGTGGACTGCACCGCCCGGGCACATGCTTTGTTCATCCCGGCGGTATCTTTGAAGATCGAAAACATCAACCCGCAAAGTAGAGCAATTCCGGGAATGCCCAGCTGAACTCCCCACAGCAGGTATTCCTGATGCGGATTTCCGTTTTGTACAGGCTTGTAATCCTGCTTTTCCCGTTGCTCAAGCCGGTTGTATTCGCTTGCCCAGCTCCCGGCCCCGGCGCCCAGAACCGGGTTGTCGCCAATCGACTGCACCGCCCTGTGCCAAAAGTGGAGCCGAATGCCTGAAGAGCTTGATACTGCGCCGTAACCGGTTGCGATATCGGCACCTTTTTTAAAGGAAAAAGACTTTATTTCAGCCTGAGCTTCCACAATTCGCTGGTGCATTTTGGATGAACCAAATGAGAGAGCTACAAGAAAGATAAAAGGCAGAAGTACAGTGACTATTCGATAGCGCTTGGGTAGTTCCCACATGATGGCGCTCGACAGCAAAAGGATTGCCACCACGTGCCCGGTACGGCCACTCAGCACAAAAAAAACATTGCACAGCGCCAGGATCGCTGCCAATACAGCGAAATGTGGGCCAAAGCGCCCGGGGAAGAGGGCGCGTAAATGCCAGCAGACCGCCGCGAACACTCCGCTCATGATGCTCTGGTCCAGGTAGCTGGAGAATACGGCGTAGTTTGTCAGCGCCATATTGGAAGTGGCCCAGGGTACCGGTAGATGGAAAAAAAGCATCCAGGAACCGGCCAGCAAAAATACCTGTGCAGCAACAAATGTGGCAAACGCACACATCGCCTCGCGCGCATCGCGAACAAGAAATACGATCAGGATGATCTCAAGCAGCTTGCCATATTTTCCAACCGAGCTCAATGCATCGGTCAGTGGCGCAACGGTCCATATCAGGCTAAGCGTGAACGCGAACAGTATGACCAGCACGGCGATTGGTACGCGCAACCCTGCAAGCGGATTCTTGTATTGCCCGGTTTGTCGCATGGCCAGCAGGGTAGCGAGCCCGCAAAGCACCAGCAAAAGCTTGGCAATACTGATTATTGCCATAGACAATCCAATAGAGGCCGTGGCTATGCAAATAATGGCGAGCCGAAAATTGAGCGTCTTTTTTAACAAAATGGTCGCAGTGAGTACCTGATGAGCAGCCCGCATTATCGGTGATTCCACACTTGGCGACGAGGGGAAAGCGTACGGGTCCTCTGCTATGCTGTCAGGGGATGAAGCAACGCGACTTCACTGGTAATTCCCCCTTGTGATCTTCTGAGTAGGCATTCGTTGGCAAGCTTGTCCGTCACCATCATCACCAAGAATGAGGCCCATAACATGGAGGCCTGTTTACGCTCGGTAGCTTTCGCTGATGAGGTCGTGGTCCTCGATTCAGGCAGCAGTGATGGAACTGTGGCCATTGCCCGGTCCATGGGAGCTCGCGTCAGCATCGATCATGACTGGCCCGGGTTTGGTGCCCAGAAAAATCGCGCATTGGCCCTGGCAAGTTCCCAATGGGTTCTTTCTCTGGACGCGGACGAAAGAGTTACCCCCGAGCTTCAGCGTGAAATCATCAAAGCGCTTCAGGCGCCGGCGTTTGACGTCTATTCTTTCCCTCGTCTTTCCAGCTATTGCGGGCAATATATGCGGCATTCCGGCTGGTATCCCGATCGTGTGACGCGACTGTTTCGGCGCGAGAGTGCCCGTTTTTCGGATGATCTTGTCCATGAAAAAATTCTTACGTCGAACCCGGTGGGGCAGTTGAACTCCTCCCTGCTCCACGAAAGTTTCACAAACTTTGAGTCGGTTCTCGACAAGGCCAACCGCTATTCCAGTGCCGGTGCCCAAGTGCTGCGCAGCAAGGGTAAAAAATCGTCGATCAGCAAAGCGCTCGGCCATGGTTTTTGGGCATTCTTTCGAACCTATTTTTTGCGCTTGGGTTTCATGGACGGGCGCATGGGGCTCGTGCTTGCCATTTCAAATGCCGAAGGTACCTATTACCGCTACCTGAAGCTTTGGTTGCTGCAACGGAATTCCGGCAAGTGAACGAGCACACCGTGAAGGTCAGCTTTATTGTGCTGACCTACAACCGGACCAATGCATTGCTGGTTGTTTTGAAGTCACTCGCAAATCAATGCGGGTCGGCGCATGAGGTCATCATTGCCGATGATGGATCTCGCGTGGATGAAGTGGAGATGCTCCATAAGCAATGTCCGGACTTCAAATGCTCCGTCCGCCACGTTTGGCACCCTGACGTGGGCTTTACCGCTGCGCAGGCTCGCAACCTCGGAGCCAGTCTGGCTACGGCCGACTATCTGGTTTTTCTCGACGGAGACTGCGTTCCCGGGCCGCGCTTTGTGGCGGAGCACGCCCGCCTCGCCGAACCAGGATGTTTTGTCAATGGAAGCAGGGTGCTCATCAGCCCGCGTCTTACAGAACGTGTAGTCAATGGCGCTATTGATTTACCCAGCCGTCCTGTATCGTTCTGGATTCGCGCCCGGCTGCAGGGTGATAGCAACAAATTATTGCACCTCCTGTCCTGGCCATGGCGTTTATTCAGGGTACAACAAGGTTTTCAGTGGCAAGGCATTCGCAGCTGCAATCTGGGTGTCTGGCGGCGGGATTTTTTTAACGTCAACGGATTTGACGAAACTTTTCAGGGGTGGGGTCATGAAGATGCCGACCTGGTGTTGAGGCTCAGCCATATGGGAATTCGGCGCAAAAATGGTTTTATGGGTACGGAAGTATTTCATCTTTGGCACCGAGAGAACACGCGCGACCAGGAATCCATCAATAAAAACAGGGTGCTCCAGCGCATGAAAACTGCTGTCACGCAGGCGGAGAAAGGGCTGGGCCAGATTGCCCCCCAAACACCCATCAAAATAACGCATTTGCATTGACCTCAAAAAAACCATGAGCATCACACCCCTTATTCGCCGTCGCACCATTGCTGGAATGCTGGTTGCTGCCACGCTCCCGGCAGTGCCGGCTCTGGCGCAATTTCGCGTTGAGGTTTCCGGAGTTGGCCTGACCCAACTGCCCATTGCCATCGCCACGTTTCGGGGAGAAGCGCAGGCGCCGCAAAAGATCGGTGCCATCGTCCGGGCAGACCTTGAACGTAGTGGCATGTTTCGGCCGATCGATACCGCAGGGATCGTCGCAGATGAGAATACCCGCCCGGATCTGGCCGCCTGGAAGCAAAAAGGCGCCGATTCGATGGTGACCGGCAGCATTTCTCCGTTGGCAGACGGTCGTTTCGACGTTCGTCTTCGCCTCTGGGATATCGTGCGCGGACAGGATTTGGGAGGCCAGAGTTACACGGTAGGACCTGCTGACTTGCGGCTGTCTGCACACCGCATTTCCGATTTTGTCTATGAAAAACTCACTGGCGAAAAAGGCATTTTCTCGACGCGTATCGCTTACGTGACCAAGGCGGCCCAGAAATATAACCTCTGGGTGGCCGACTCCGATGGTGAGGGCGCGCAGTCGGCCTTGACCAGCCCCGAACCCATTATTTCGCCCGCATGGTCACCCAACGGCTCGCAACTGGCCTATGTGTCGTTTGAGTCGCGCAAGCCGGTGATCTACGCGCACGATGTGGCTTCCGGCAAGCGACGCCTGCTGGCCAACTTTCGAGGCTCCAACAGCGCGCCGGCGTGGTCACCGGACGGCAAACAGTTGGTGGCGACACTGAGCCGCGACGGCGGTTCACAGCTCTATGCGATCGGCCTCAATGGGGGCGAGCCCAAACGGCTGACCCAGTCTTCCAGCATAGACACCGAGCCTGCCTTCTCGCCCGACGGACGCTACATCTATTTCGTGAGCGACCGCGGCGGCGCGCCGCAAATCTACCGCATGAGCCCCAATGGTGGCAATGCAGAGCGGGTCACCTTTACCGGGACCTACAACATATCCCCTGCGATCAGCCCCGACGGTCGATGGCTGGCCTATGTTTCCCGGGTGGGCGGCGCCTTCAAGCTGCACGTTATGGAACTTGCCAGCGGCACGGTCACTCCAATCACCGAAACCACGGCCGATGAGAGTCCGAGCTTTGCACCCAACAGCCGGTTGATTGTGTATGCCACCCAGCAGCAGGGCAGGGAAGCCCTGATGACCACAACGCTGGACGGCAAGATCAAGGCAAGACTGTCCGGGGCAAGCGGTGACATCCGGGAGCCCGATTGGGGCCCTTTCCAGCGGTGACCGGCAACACCCGGCATTATTTTTGTTTTCCATACGGCCTATTTTTTTGTAGAGGTACCTCATGAAACGCACCGTTTTTTCAATCATCTCCTCCCTTGTCCTGGCGGCCACGCTGACAGCTTGCGGCTCTGGCGTCAAGTTGAACGACGTGCCGGTCGAGGATCGCACCGGCACGACCCAGCAAGGCGGTACACCAGGCGCGACCGGCCGTGCTGTTGCGCCGGTACAGGTTGAAGGTGCCGATGCCTCGCTGGCAGGGCCGGCCAATACCACCAAGGTCATCTACTTTGACTTCGACAGCTATGTGGTCAAGCCCGAGTTCCAGGGAGCCATCGAGGCCCATGCCAAATATCTGACGGCCAACAAGGGCCGCAAGATGGCTATTGAAGGCCATACTGACGAGCGCGGCGGCCGCGAGTACAACCTGGCTCTGGGCCAAAGGCGCGCCGAGGCAGTTCGCCGCGCGCTGGGCTTGCTGGGCGTGGCAGATGCGCAAGTCGAGGCCGTTAGCTTCGGCAAGGAAAAGCCGGCAGCTACGGGCTCTGATGAGGAATCCATGGCGAAGAATCGCCGCGCTGAACTCAACTACCGTTAAACGGAGCCCGAACCGTGAACATGTTTCGGTATGCCGCGGTAGCCGCGGCCTGCGTGCTGGCGTTCAATGCAAACGCCGGCCTGTTTGAAGACGATGAGGCCCGCCGGGCGATCCTCGATTTGCGGCAAAAGGTCGATGCGTCGCAGCTGCGCATGGCCGATGACGTGCGGAAAAACACGGAAGACAATGCCCAGTTGCGCCGCAGCGTACTCGACCTGTCCAACCAGATTGAGGCACTGCGCAGCGAAGTCGCCAACCTGCGTGGGCAGAACGAAAACCTGACGCGCAGCGTGGCCGAGATGCAGCGCACCCAGAAAGACCTGACGACAGGCGTGGACGAGCGTCTGCGCAAGTTCGAACCCGGCAAAGTCAATGTGGACGGCAAGGAATTTGTGGCCGAGCCCGCTGAAAAACAGGAGTTCGAAACCGCACTGGCTACGCTTCGCAAGGGCGACTTCGCAGCAGCGCAGACGAGCTTCCTGGGCTTCCTGAAGCGTTATCCGCAAACCGGCTACCGGACATCGTCCCTGTTCTGGCTGGGCAATGCGCAGTACGCCCTGCGCAACTACCGCGATGCGGTGACCAATTTCCGCTCGCTCGTGACGGCTGAACCCGATCATATGCGTGCGCCGGAGGCCATGCTTTCGCTGGCCAACTGCCAGGTGGAACTCAAGGACACCAAGTCGGCCCGCAAGACGCTGGAGGACCTGGTCAAGACCTATCCCCAGGCCGAGGCGGCTTCCGTCGCCAAGGAACGGCTGGCCAAGCTGAAGTAAGCCGCACCTCGGGCAGGCTATCCGGCCGGCCCGGGGGCAAAGATCATTCGCCCCTAAAATCGGGCGATGGACATCTCCGCACTCAACAGTCTCACGGCCCAGGTTCTCTGGGCCGGTTTCATTCTCGCCATGGTTTTTGGCGCGATTGCCCAGCGAACGCACTTCTGCACCATGGGCGCCGTCAGCGACATCGTGAACATGGGTGACTGGACCCGTATGCGCATGTGGGGAATGGCGATCGGCGTCGCCATGATCGGTTTTTTCACCCTGGCCGCTGCCGGTGTGATTGACCCCGCCAAGACCTTGTACGCCTCCAACCGGTTTATCTGGCTCTCTGCGCTGGTGGGCGGCACGATGTTCGGTTTTGGCATGGTGCTGGCCTCGGGCTGCGGGAGCAAGACGCTGGTGCGTATCGGAGGAGGCAGCCTCAAATCCGTCGTGGTGTTCGCCGTGATGGGCATCGCGGCTTTCGCCACACTCAAGGGCATCACCGCCGTGGTTCGGGTGGCCACGGTCGACAAGGTGGCCGTTGAGTTCGCGGTCAATGCGACCCTGCCGAACTGGGTGGCGGGCGCCATCGGCATAACGCCCGCTGCCGCCGGCATAGGCCTGGCCATCCTCATCGGACTGGGCCTCATCGTCTGGGCCTTGTTCGGCAAAGAGTTCCGGCGCTTCGACAACCTGCTCGCGGGCTTGGGCATAGGCGGCGTCATTGCGGCCATGTGGTGGGTCAGCGGGCATCTCGGTTATGTGGCCGAGCATCCGGAGACGCTGCAGGAGGCCTTCCTGGCCACCAACTCGGGCCGGGCCGAGGCACTGAGCTTTGTCTCGCCGGTGGCCTATACCGTAGACTGGTTGATGTTCTTCAGCGACAAGAGCAAGGTGCTCACCCTGGGCATCGTGTCTGTGTTCGGGGTGGTGGCCGGCTCGGCCGTCTATGCCCTGCTGTCGCGCAGTTTCCGCTGGGAAGGCTTTCGCGACGCGGAAGACACCGCCAACCACCTGGTGGGCGCAACGTTGATGGGCGTGGGCGGCGTCTGCGCCATGGGCTGCACTGTAGGGCAGGGCCTGTCGGGCATCTCGACCCTGAGCGCCACCAGCTTTGTGGCGCTGGCGGCCATTCTCGCGGGCTGCGTGGCGGGATTGAAGTACCAGATCTGGCGGCTGGAACGTTCTGCCTGAGCACGTCCCGGCAACGATCCGCATTTCCAATGACATCCCTCATCGAAGAACTTCCCGCCGACTTGGAGCGCCGGTTCGGCGGCCTGGCGCGCCTTTACGGCGCGGCGGGGGCGCAGCGCATACGCCAGGCGCACGTTGTGGTTGTGGGTCTGGGCGGCGTGGGTTCCTGGGCGGCCGAGGCCGCGGCCCGCAGCGGCGTGGCCCGCCTGACCTTGATCGACCTCGACCACATCGCCGAATCGAACATCAACCGCCAGGTCCATGCGCTGGACAGCACGCTGGGGCAGGCCAAGGTGCAGGCCATGCGCGAACGCATCGCGCAGATTCACCCGGGCTGCCGCGTGGACGGCATCGAGGAATTTGTCGACACCGCCAACTGGCCGGGCATCCTGGGCCTCGAAGAGGGCTTTGACCGCAAGCCGCTGGCCGTCATCGACGCCTGCGACCAGGTGAAAGCCAAAACCGCCATGGCAGCTTGGGCGATTGCCAACAAGGTGAATCTGGTCAGTGTAGGCGCCGCGGGCGGCAAGCGGCTGGCGCACCGCGTGGACATCGACGACCTGTCGCTGGTCACGCACGACCCTTTGCTGGCGCAGCTGCGTTACCGCCTGCGCAAGGAGCACGGCGCGGCGCGCAAAGGCAAGATAGGCGTGGCCTGCGTGTTCAGCCGCGAAGCCGTGCTGCAGCCCGATGCGGCCGCTCAGAGCGACGGTAGCCTGAACTGCCACGGTTATGGATCGGTCGTGAGCGTGACCTCGACCTTCGGGTTGTGCGCGGCCGGCTGGGCACTCGACAAAATTGCGGCCTGAGTTTTTGCGGAGGCTTAAAAAATCACGCTATAATTCAAGGCTTTGCTGCCCTCGAAGCAGCAAATACCGGGATGTCTCGCAAGATACGTTCTTGGGACCATAGCTCAGTTGGTAGAGCAGCGGACTTTTAATCCGTTTGTCGTGGGTTCGACCCCCGCTGGTCCCACCAGAATTTCCGGGTTCTTAGCTCAGTTGGTAGAGCAGCGGACTCTTAATCCGTAGGTCGACAGTTCGAATCTGTCAGAACCCACCAAGTACATCAAGGACCTGGCCGCAAGGCCAGGTCCTTTTTTGTTGTTCTGCTGACAAACTCCCGAAGGCGGGCTTTGCGGGCTCAAGCCGAGTAGCCCAGCAAGGGCAGCTCCATCTCCGCCTGCTTCGCCACCCGGATACAGTCTTTCATGTGCTCTTCGCCCAGGTAGCGTATCGCCGCATAGCCGACTGCGGCCGACACGATCTGGCCAGCCAGTGGCACATACTTGGCAACCTGTTTGGTGGTCAGGCGAACGCCGATCTTGGTGGCAGCCTTGATGACAAGGTCACGGCTGATAAATTTTCCGATGAGCACCGAACCTACCAGCGTGACGGCTTTTTGCACCTGGTCGCGCTTTCTGGGCTCCAGCCTGTCAAGCTGTTGGGGCGTGAGACCGAACTCCCTGTTGATTTCCGGGATGAGCCGGGACAGCATCGCAGCGTCCACCGCCCAGTCCAGCCCGGGCACCGGCACGGCGCTGGCTGCGGCCGCCACCATGGCACGCTTGTTCAGCAGCTTGCGGCTGCGTTTGACGGCGGCTTCAAGTGCCGCGTCGTCCGCGGCCATATGCAAGGCTGAAGGCATCAATCGGGCCCTTTCAAAATGGGGTGACCTCGGCGGCGTGGGGCCGTCAAGGATCCTTTCGCCACTTTACACCGCAGCCGTCTCGATCTGTTCGGTCAGCTCAAGCCACCGTTCTTCCAGCATGTCTATTTCGCCCTCGATGGCCTTGAGGCGCTTGCCGGTCTGGGCGATCTCTGCGGGCGCAGTGGTGGTGGTCAGCAAGCCCTGCAGGCTGTCGCGTTCTGCGGCCAGCGCTTTCATGCGAAGGTCGATTTTCTCGATTTCCTTGCGAAGCGGTTTGGTGGCTTCGGCCTGTTGCTGACGGCGCTGCGCATCAAGCTTGCGCTGTTCGGGCGTCTCGCGGGGCACGGGTTTCTTTTCTTCGGCCGCCGCAGGGGGTGTAACCGACTTGGCAGTGGCAACCGGGGCCGCGCTGCCGGCTTTCTTGGCTTCCTCGCGCTGACGTTTGGCATGGTCGAGCAAGTATTTCTGGTAGTCGTCCAGGTCGCCGTCAAAGGGGGCGACGCCGCCTTGGGACACCATCCAGAATTCATCGCAGACGGCGCGCAGCAGTGCGCGGTCGTGGCTCACCAGCATGACGGTGCCTTCAAACTCATTGAGTGCCATCGACAAGGCTTCACGCGTGGCCAAGTCCAGGTGGTTGGTCGGCTCATCAAGCAGCAGCAGGTTGGGGCGCTGCCAGACGATCATGCACAGCACCAAGCGTGCTTTTTCACCGCCACTCATGCTGCCCACGGCCTGTTTGACCATGTCGCCGCCAAAATTGAAATTACCCAGGAAGCTGCGCAAATCCTGCTCACGCGTAGGCTGGTTGCCCATCTTGCCGGCGGCGGTGACTTCCTTGACAAGGCGGATCATGTGCTCCAGCGGGTTGTCGGCCGGGCGCAGCACGTCCAGCTCCTGCTGGGCGAAGTAGCCGATGTTCAGTCCCTTGCCCTCAATCATCTCGCCGCTGATGGGCACGAGTGCCCGGGCCACGGTCTTCACGAGCGTGGACTTGCCCTGGCCGTTGGCGCCCAGGATGCCAATGCGCTGGCCGGCCAGCACTGACTTGCTGACGTTCTGCACGATGACTGTGGGCGGCGTACCTTCCGGGGAATCTTCAAGCGGTGGGTAACCGAAGTAGGCGTTCTGCATCGACAGCATGGGGTTGGGCAGGTTGGCCGGCTCCTTGAACTCGAAGGTGAAGTCGGCCTCGGCCAACAGCGGCGCGATTTTCTCCATGCGGTCCAGTGCCTTGACGCGGCTTTGCGCCTGCTTGGCCTTGCTGGCTTTGGCTTTGAAGCGGGCGATGAACTTCTGCAGGTGGGCGATCTTGTCCTGCTGCTTGGAAAACGCAGTCTGTTGCAGCGCCATTTGCTCGGAACGCAAATCTTCGAACTTGCTGTAATTGCCGCCGTAACGAGTGAGTTTTGCGCTTTCGATATGCACCGTCACGTCGGTCACGGCGTCGAGAAATTCGCGGTCATGGCTGATGACCAGCATGGTGCCCTGGTAGCGCTTGAGCCAGGCTTCCAGCCAGACCAGCGCGTCCAGGTCCAAATGGTTGGTGGGCTCGTCCAGCAGCAACAGGTCAGACGGGCACATCAGCGCGCGCGCCAGCTGCAGTCGCATGCGCCAGCCGCCGGAAAAGCTGTTGACCGGGTTGTCCAGTTCGCTGACCTTGAAGCCCAGGCCCAGGATCAGCGCTTGGGCGCGCGCCTGCGAGTCGTGCGCGCCGGAGTCGTACAGCTCCATGTAGGCGTGCGCCATGCGGTCGCCGTCACCGCTTTCTTCGGCGGCCGCCACCTCGGCTTGTGCGGCCATCAGCACCACGTCGCCTTCGATCACGTAGTCGGTGGCGCTTTGCTCGGTTTCGGGCATGTCCTGCGCAACCTGCGCCATGCGCCACTGCGTAGGAATCGAAAATTCGCCGCCGTCTTCATGCAGCGTTCCGTTGAGCATCGCGAACAAAGAGGATTTGCCCGCGCCGTTACGCCCCACCAGGCCAACGTTTTCGCCGGGGTTGAGGGTGACGGACGCGCCATCCAGAATCACTTTGGCGCCGCGGCGCAGCACGACGTTTTTAAGGGTAATCATTTAATTAAAGCTTCAGGAAAAGTATTCGGGGTGGCGGGGCGTCGCACACGCTTGCCAAGCAAGCGCTGCGCCAGTCATTCAGGCCGGGGCTGAGCGCCAGCCTGGCCTTCAGGCCAGTTGTTCGCGCGTCAGCAGCAAGACCTGGTCGGCGCCCGAGCTGGTTTCGAACCACAGCGGTTCAAGCGTCGGGAAAGCGCGCTCAAAATTCTCGCGCTCATTGCCGATTTCCAGCACCAGCACAGCATTTTCGCTCATATGGCGTGCGGCGCTTTGAAAAAGGTCTCGAATGAAGTCCATGCCATCGGTGCCGCCGTGCCGGTTACCGTCCAGTGCCAGGCCGGGTTCAGCCCGGAACTCGGCCGGAAGGGCTGCCATGCTGGCAGCGTTCACATAGGGCGGGTTGCACAAAACCAGGTCATACAGGCCCGCGCAGGCAGCCATGCCGTCAGATTCGATCAGCGTGATGCGGCCGTCCAGGTGATGACGGTCCACATTGATACGGGCCACCTCCAGGGCGTCCAGGCTGATGTCGGCGGCGTCCACCAACACATCAGGGTAGGTCATGGCCGCCAGCACCGCGAGGCTGCCGTTACCGGTGCAGAGGTCAAGCACGCGGTGGGGGTGCTCGCCCAGCCAGGGGTCTATGCTGGCGTCGGCCAGCAGCTCGGCAATGAGGGAGCGTGGAATGATCACACGCTCATCGACATAAAAGGGCACGCCCATCAGCCAGGCTTCGTTCGTCAGGTAAGCCGCCGGCTTGCGGGTGCTGATGCGTGCTTCCAAAAGCATAGCTGCTTGCGCATGTTCCTCTTGTGTTACCGGCCGATTCTCTACAGAATCCAGGTCGTCCAGTGGCAACCCAAGCTTCCACAGCACCAGCCACGCGGCCTCGTCGAAGGCGTTGGTCGTGCCTTGCCCGAATCCGTCTGAAAAGTGCAGGCCTGCCGCTTCCAGCCTGGCGGCCATTTGCTCGACCAGCGCCAGCACCGTCAGCGGTGCAGCAGGAGTTGCCGGGCTCGTCATGCTGCCGCCAGCCGTTCCAGAACACCTTTGTAGATGTTTTTGAGCGGATCGAGTGAGCTCACCAGAACATGCTCGTTGATCTTGTGGATCGAAGCGTTGAGGGGACCGAATTCAATGACCTGCGGGCAAATTTTGGCGATAAAGCGGCCGTCACTCGTACCTCCCGTGGTGGATAGTTCGGTTTTCAGGCCGGTTTCAGCCTGGATCGCTCCACGCACCGCATCCACCAGTGTGCCTGGAGTGGTCAGAAAGGGGAGACCGCCCAGGGTCCATTTCAGGTCATATTCCAGCTGGTGCCGGCTGAGCACGGCCTGCAGGCGTTGCTGCAGGCTCTCCGGCGTGGATTCGGTGCAGAAGCGGAAATTGAAGTCCACCACCAGTTCGCCCGGAATGACGTTGGACGCGCCGGTGCCACCGTGGATGTTGGAGACTTGCCAGCTCGTGGCCGGGAAGAAGGCATTGCCTTTGTCCCACTCGGTGGCCACCAGTTCGGCCAGCGCAGGTGCAAACAGGTGGATGGGGTTTTTGGCCAGGTGCGGGTAGGCAATATGGCCCTGCACGCCCTTGACAGTGAGCTTGCCGCTCATGGTGCCACGGCGGCCGTTCTTGATCATGTCGCCCAGGCGCTCGACCGAGGTGGGTTCGCCCACGATGCAATAGTCCAGCGTTTCGCCGCGCGCTTTCAGCTGCTCGCAGACCATGACCGTGCCGTCCACGGCGGGGCCTTCCTCGTCGCTGGTGATCAGGAAGGCGATCGACAAGGCCGGATCCGGGTGGGCGGCCAGGAATTCCTCGACCGCAACCACCATGGCCGCAATCGACGTTTTCATGTCGGCGGCGCCACGGCCATACATTTGTCCATCACGATGGCTGGGGGTGAACGGGTGGCTGTGCCACTGGTCGAGGGGGCCGGTGGGCACCACGTCGGTGTGGCCGGCGAATACCAGTGTTTTGGCAGGCGTGGTTTCAGCGCCATTTGCTATCAATTCAGGAGCTGCTTGCGCTCGTCCTGACTGGTCTGCAGGCCTAAAGTCCTTCAATTTCCCTTCGCGTTTAGCCCACAGGTTGGTGACGCGGAAGTCGGCGGGGCCACTGACGATGGTTTCACATTGAAAACCCAGCGGCGCCAGCCGGGCGATCAGCATGGCCTGGCAGTCGGCGTCGTCAGGCGTGACGGAGGGGCGGGAAATCAGCTGTTCGGCCAGATGCAGGGTTCGGGACATGTCGTTTAGGGCCTGTTAACACCGGCCCGAAAACGAGCGCGGCCGTGTTTTTAGTGTTTCACGTCCAGCGTGATTTCCGTAAAGGACGGTTCGTCATCCGGGTCCTCTTCAGGCTCCAGTGTCTTGGCCTTGATGGCAAAGTCATTTTCCAGCCGCCACATCAGGTTGGTCGGCGAGTCGGCGTAGAGAACACCTTCCTTGCGTGTGACGGTGCCGGCCACGATCAGCTTGGCGATGTCCTGCTCGAAGGTCTGTGAGCCTTCGGCCATGGATTTTTCCATCGCTTCCTTGACGCCTGAAAAATCGCCTTTTTCGATCAACTCGGAGATCAGCTTGGTGTTGAGCATGACTTCCACCGCCGGCGTTCGGCCGCCGTCCTGGGTGCGCAGCAGGCGCTGCGACACGATGGCCTTGAGCGCGGCACCCAGATCACCCAGCATGGTGCTGCGCACTTCCACCGGGTAAAAGCTCAGGATCCGGTTCAGCGCTTGGTAGCTGTTGTTGGCGTGCATGGTCGCCAGGCACAAATGGCCCGACTGCGCATAGGCAATGGCCGCCGACATGGTTTCGCGGTCGCGGATTTCACCGATCAGGATGACGTCAGGCGCCTGGCGCAACGCATTTTTCAGCGCTACTTGCAGCGATTGTGTATCGCTGCCGACCTCCCGCTGATTCACGACAGACTTCTTGTTGGTGAACAAAAATTCGACCGGGTCTTCGATGGTGAGGATGTGACCCAGCGTTGTCTCGTTGCGCAGATCGATCATGGAGGCCAGCGTGGTGCTTTTGCCGGCGCCGGTGGAACCCACCATCAGCAGCAGGCCGCGCTTTTCCATGATCAGGTCGGCCAGGATGGGCGGCACGTTCAGGCTTTCCAGTGGAGGGATTTCGCTGGGGATGTAGCGGATCACGGCGGCGTAGGTGCTGCGCTGCTTGAATCCGCTGATACGGAAGTTGCCCAGGCCGGCAATCGGCAACGCCATGTTGAGCTCACCCATTTCCTCCATCTCTTCGATGCGCTCGGGCGGCAATACCTCGGCCAGCAGGTTGCGCGGTGCCTCCGGCGGCAGGATCTGCGCATTGATCGGGATGGCCTGGCCATTGATCTTGATCAGGGCGGGCGAATGGGCCGACAGGTAGACGTCAGACGCCTTCTTGTCCACCATCAAACGCAGGATTCTTTCCATCGTGCTCATAGTCCACCCTCTTGATTGAAATGAAATACAACGTTGGCCACCCGACTTACGGTTCCTCGCCAGCAGGGGCCGCGGAACCGGCTTTGCCGGGCCGCAGGCGCAGCGGCCCCCTCGGGGGGCAGCGCACTACGCGAAGCGAGAAGCGTGGGGGCCATGTCTAGTCGCGGAGTAAATCGTTCAGGCTGGTGGTGGAACGGGTTTTTGCGTCCACGCGCTTGACGATCACCGCGCAGTACATGCTGTACTTGCCGCCGGCCTTTGGCAGGTTACCCGACACCACGACGGAGCCTGCAGGAATACGGCCGTAGGTGACGGTGTCGGCTTCGCGGTCGTAAATCGGCGTGCTCTGGCCGATGTAGACACCCATAGAAATCACCGAATTTTCTTCGACGATCACGCCTTCGACCACTTCAGAGCGTGCGCCGATAAAGCAGTTGTCTTCAATGATGGTGGGGTTGGCCTGCAAAGGCTCCAGCACGCCGCCCAGGCCGACGCCGCCGGAAAGGTGCACGTTGTTGCCGACCTGTGCGCAGCTGCCCACGGTGGCCCAGGTGTCGACCATGGTGCCTTCGCCAACCCATGCGCCGATGTTGACGTAGCTGGGCATCAGGATCGCGCCCTTGGCGATGAAGCTGCCGCGGCGGGCCACGGCGGGGGGCACCACGCGCACACCAGTTTCGCGCATTTCGGCTTCGCTCAGGTGTGCAAATTTGGTTTTGACCTTGTCGAAAAAGCCGAGGTCGCCGGCACGCATGAGTTCGTTGTCTTTCAGGCGAAAGCTCAGCAGCACCGCTTTCTTGATCCACTGGTGCGTCGTCCACACACCCACGCTTTCGCGGGTGGCCACGCGCAGCGAGCCATTGTTCAGCTGGGAAATCGTTTGCTCCACTGCCTCCAGGATGTCCTTGGGCGCCGACTTGGGCGACAGGTTGGCGCGGTCTTCCCAGGCGGCGTCAATGGTTTGCTGGAGCGCTTGCAGGTTGGCTTGAGTCATGAGAATGGTTTTTCAGTGAACTTTGGATTGGATGAACTGGACGATGCGCTCTGCGGCCTCCACGCATTCGGCCGTTTCTGCCACCAGCGCCATGCGGATTCTGCCGGCGCCGGGGTTGTAGCCCTGCGCATCGCGTGCCAGGTAACTGCCCGGCAACACCACGACATTGTAAAGAGCGAGCAGCTCGCGCGAAAACGCGGTGTCCGAACCCCTGAATGCCTCGGGGATTCCGGCCCACAGGTAAAAGCCTGCATCGGGCAGGGCGACGTCCATCACCGCCGACAGCAGGGGCGTGACTTTGGTGAATTTTTCGCGGTACATGGCGCGGTTGTCCACCACGTGCTGCTCGTCGTTCCATGCGGCGATGCTGGCCGCCTGCACGATGGGACTCATGGCGCTGCCGTGGTAGGTACGGTAGAGCAAAAACGGCTTGATCAGCGCCGCATCGCCGGCCACAAAGCCGCTGCGCAGGCCGGGCACGTTGCTGCGCTTGGAGAGGCTGGTCAGGGAAATCAGGTTCTTGAAGTCATGCCGGCCCAGCTGGGAAGCCGCCTGCAACCCCCCCAAGGGTGCCTCGTCACGGAAGTAAATCTCGCTGTAGCACTCGTCGGAAGCAATCACAAAGCCGTAGCGGTCGCTGAGCTCAAACAGCAGCTTCCATTCGGCCAGCGACATCACCGCGCCGGTGGGGTTGCCGGGTGAGCAGACAAACACCAGCTGGGTTTTGGCCCAGACGTCCGCCGGCACGGCCGCCCAGTCGATGCCGAAGTTGCGCGCCGGGTCGCTGGGCGCGAACCAGGTCTGGGCGCCGGCCAGCAGGGCTGCGCCTTCATAAATTTGATAGAACGGATTCGGGCAGACCACGGTGGCGCCCGGTCTGTTGGCGTCCAGCACGGTTTGCGCCAGTGAAAACAGCGCCTCGCGCGAGCCGTTGACCGGCAGGACTTGTGTGGCCGGGTCCAGTTTCAGGCCATAGCGGCGGGCCAGCCAGTCGGTCATGGCCTGGCGCAGCTTCGGCTCCCCCAGCGTGCCGGGGTAACTGGCCAGGCCGCCCAGGCCGGCTGTCAGCGCATCCTTGATGAGCTGGGGCGTGGCATGGCGGGGTTCGCCTATGCCAAGGCTGATGGGTTTATAGGCCGGGTTGGGGGTGACATCGGCGTGCAACTGGCGCAACCGTTCAAACGGGTAGGGCTGGAGGCGTGAAAGCAGGGGATTCATGCCCTGATTATCCAGCCTTGCCTTGCTGACCCGCCGCCGGTTTGGGTTGCGGCCTGTCACGTCCTGGTCTGATTGCTATCAAACTAATAGCTGATCGCGCTGGTCCTTATTGGGCTTCAGGCCAATTTGATCTAAATTTCTCCGCTAGCCAGCCATTTTCAGGCAGCGAAGGGCCTGGCGTCACCCTGACAGACCGCCGCCGTGCGAAGCAAAGTGTTTCACGCCGGGCCCGTCAAGGGCCTTTTTCCCGGCAAAATCTGCGTCCCGCTCGGGTAACATGGCGGACCGTGCGCTACTGAAAGTGGTACACGGCGTGTGTCAGCGTTTTTCCGTAAAACGCCATAAAAATCAACGAGTTAGGGCTGTAACTCCCTACCTCAAGCTCAAAAAAACAGGGACAGCCGTGCGTCTCAATTCGATCAAGCTATCTGGTTTCAAATCATTCGCAGAGCCCACCAATTTCGTACTGCCGGGCCAACTGGTCGGCGTGGTGGGCCCTAACGGTTGCGGCAAGTCCAACATCATGGACGCGGTGCGCTGGGTGCTGGGCGAGAGCAAGGCCTCAGAGCTGCGCGGCGAGTCCATGCAGGACGTCATCTTCAACGGCACCACCACACGCAAGCCCGCCAGCCGCTCCAGCGTGGAACTGGTGTTTGACAACGCCGACCACCGCGCCGGCGGCCAGTGGGGCCAGTTTGTCGAGATCGCCGTCAAGCGCGTGCTGACGCGCGACGGCACCTCCAGCTACTACATCAACAACCAGCCGGTGCGCCGCCGCGACGTGCAGGACGTGTTTCTGGGCACCGGCCTGGGCCCGCGCGCCTACGCCATCATCGGCCAGGGCACCATCAGCCGAATCATCGAGTCCAAACCCGAAGAGCTGCGTCTTTTCCTCGAAGAAGCCGCCGGTGTCTCCAAGTACAAAGAGCGTCGCCGCGAGACCGCAAACCGCCTGTCGGACACCCGCGAAAACCTGACCCGCGTCGAAGACATCCTGCGCGAGCTGAACGCCAACCTGGACCGGCTTGAAAAGCAGGCCGAGGTCGCCATGCGCTACAACGCGCTGAATGCCGATGCGAGCCTGAAGCAGCACCAGCTGTGGTTCCTCAAACGCGCCGAAAGCGAAGCCGACCAGTCCAAGGTCAAGGCCGACGCCGAAAAGGCCGTGAACGACCTGGAAAGCCGCGTGGCCGACCTGCGCCACATCGAGGCCGACCTGGAAACCATTCGTCAGGCGCATTACTCGGCCGGCGACCAGGTCAACCAGGCCCAGGGCAAGCTGTATGAGGCCAGCGCTGAAGTCGGCCGCCTGGAGGCCGAGATCCGCTTCGTGGTCGACGGCCGCCAGCGCGTCGAGCAACGCCTGGCCCAGTTGAAAGAACAAACCGCCCAATGGGCCACGCGCAAGGAAGACGCCGCCGTTGAGACGGAAAACCTGGCTGCGCAAGCCATTGAAGCCGAGGAAAAAGCCGAGCTGCTGGCTGCGCAAACAGAAGAGCATCAGACCCAGCTGCCCGCCCTCGAAGACGCCCTGCGTCAGGCACAAGCCAAGGCCAATGAGCAGCGCGCCAGCGTCGGCCAGGTGCAGCAGCAAATCCAGGTGTTGGCCGCCGACCAGCGCAACATCGAAGAGCAGTCGCGCAGCCTGGGGTTGCGGCTGGAAAAGCTCACGGCAGACCGCAACGCGCTGAACGCACCCGACGAAGCGCGCCTGGCCAACCTGAACACACAGTTCACCGCCGCGCAAGAAGCCCAAGCTGAAGCCGAGGCCCGCCTGCACGAGCTGACCGACAGCGTGCCGCAGCTCGACGAAGAGCGCCGCACGCTGCAGCACACCGTCAACACCGAATCCGCCAAGCGGGCCGACCTGTCGGCACGCATGGAAGCGCTCAAGGCCTTGCAGGAAAAGGTCAAGACTGACGGCAAGCTCAAGCCCTGGCTGGCCAAGCACGGCCTCGATGGCCTGCAAGGCCTGTGGAGCCGCATCCACATCGAACAAGGCTGGGAAAACGCGCTTGAAGCTGCACTGCGTGAGCGCCTGGGCGCACTCGAAGTCAGCCGGCTCGACATGGTGCGCGGTTTTGCCGGCACCGATGGCCGCGACACGCCGCCGGCCAAGCTCTCGTTTTATTCGCCGCCCAGCGCCGCCGCGCCCGCACGCACCAACGCTGCGATCAACCTCAAACCACTGACCGAACTGCTGCGCCTCAATGATGCCGGCCAGTCGGCATTGCTGGGTGACTGGCTGCAGGGCTGCTATACGGCCCAAGGCCTGGACGACGCCCTGGCCGCGCGCGACAAGCTGCAGGCCGGCGAAGTGATTTATGTGCAAAGCGGCCATGCCGTCACGCACCACAGCGTGAGCTTTTACGCCCAGGATTCCGAACAGGCCGGCTTGCTGGCCCGCGCCCAGGAGATCGAAAACCTCGACAAGCAGCTCAAGGCCCAGGCGCTGATCAGCGAAGAGGCCCGCTCCGCGCTGATACGCGCCGAAGCCGCCTATGCCGACGCCGCCCAGCGCCTGGCCACGGCACGCCGCGAAACCGCCGAAGGCCAGAGCCGTACCCATGAGCTGCAGGTCGAAGTGCTGCGCCTGACGCAACTGGCCGAGCAGACCCGGGCGCGCAGCGAGCAGATCCAGGCCGACATGGCCGAAATCGAAGCGCAGCTCGGCGAACTGCAGGAGCGCAAGGTTACCGCCGAAGGCCGCTTTGAAGAGCTGGACATGCAACTGGCCGACAGCCAGGAACGCCATGCGCAGCTGGACGACCGCGTGATCGAAACCGAGCGCAAGCTGGGCGAATCACGTGAGCAGCAGCGCACGCTGGAACGCCAGGCGCAGGAAGCCACGTTTGCATTGCGCAGCCTGGCGTCCCGCCGCGAAGAACTGACCCGCTCCATTGACATTGCCGCTCAGCAGGCCAGCTCCATCGCGAGCGAGGAAGCGCAAGCCCGCGAAGAGCTCACGCGCCTGACAGACGCCGCCGCGCAGGCCGGCCTGCAAAGCGCACTGAGCGTGAAGCTTGAGCGTGAAGCCGACCTGGGTGCCAAGCGCAGCCAGTACGACGACCTGACCAGCAAGCTGCGCGCCAGCGATGAGCGGCGCCTGCAACTGGAGCGCGAGCTTGACCCGCTGCGCCAGCGCATCACCGAGTTCCAGCTGAAAGAGCAGGCCGCGCGTCTGGGCTTTGAGCAATACGCGCAGTTGCTGGCCGACGCGCAGGCCGACCTGGCTGCGGTGGAGCAATCCATCCAGTCCGGCAATGTGCGCCTGACCGGCCTGCAAGGCGAAATTGACCGCATCAACCGCGAAATCCAGTCGCTGGGTGCCGTCAACCTGGCCGCGCTGGACGAGCTGAGCACCGCGCGCGAACGCAAGCAATTCCTTGACGCGCAGTCTGCCGACCTGAATGAAGCCATGACCACGCTGGAAGATGCGATCAAGAAGATCGATATCGAAACGCGCGACCTGCTCTCGAGCACCTTCGAGACGGTCAACGGCCATTTCGGCCGCATGTTCCCCGAACTCTTTGGCGGCGGCAACGCCAAGCTCATGATGACAGGCGAGGAAATCCTCGATGCCGGGGTACAGGTGATCGCCCAGCCGCCCGGCAAAAAGAACCAGACCATTCACCTGCTGTCAGGCGGAGAAAAGGCGCTCACAGCCATCGCCCTGGTGTTTGCGATCTTCCAGCTCAACCCCGCGCCTTTCTGTTTGCTCGATGAGGTCGACGCGCCGCTGGACGACGCCAACACCGAGCGCTACGCCAAGCTGGTGCGCTCCATGAGCAAGGAAACGCAGTTCCTCTTCATCAGCCACAACAAGATCGCCATGGAAATGGCCGAACAGTTGATTGGCGTGACCATGCAGGAGCAGGGCGTTTCACGCATCGTGGCGGTGGACATGGAAGCCGCCATCGGTTTCGCAGAAGCAGCCTGACCCCAAAATGAGCACTTTGCAGATCAGTCTGGCGGTGGTGGGCGGGCTGGTGCTGGCCGGTGTGGTGGCACACAGCGCCTGGTCGTCGCGCAGGAACCTGCCCAAGCAGGCCACACCGGAAGCCCCCGCACCCGAGCAAGAGCTTGCACCCGCACAAAGTGGCGAAGGTGCCGCTGCTGAACGGCTGGAACCCAGCTTTGACGTGGATTCTGGCCTGGCATCGCTGGCCTCGCTCGCCACGATGAATGCATCCGACAGAAAGCCAGGTCTTGACGTGCTGATTGATGCCGTTGCGCCCGTGGTGATTGAGGGCATGGTGTCGGGCGAAGCCGCGCTTGCCGCCATGCCCAGCACGCGCCGGGCCGGCAGCAAGCCTTTCGGCGTTGAAGGCCTGAGCATCATTACCGGCGAATGGGAATTTCCCACAGCAGGGCATCGTTACAGCGCCTTTCAGTGCGGCGTGCAGCTGGCCAACCGCACCGGTGCGCTCAACCAGATTGAATACTCTGAATTCGTGATGAAGGCGCAGGCGTTTGCCGATGCGGTGGGCGGTGAGCCGGAATTTCCGGAAATGCTGGACGAGGTGGCGCGAGCCCGCGAACTCGACCAGTTTGCCAGCGGCCATGACGCACAGCTGAGCTTTACCCTGCGCGCCGTCAACACCGCCTGGAGCCCGGGTTATGTCCACCAAAGTGCGGCGCGGCTGGGCTTCGTTCCCGGCTCCATTCCCGGGCGCATGGTATTGCCGGCGAACCAGCAGGGGCAGGCCCCCATCCTGGGGCTGGCCTTCGACACACAGGCCGCCATGGCAGAAGACCCGGAGCAGACGGCGCTGCGTGAACTGACGCTGTCGCTCGACGTTCCACAGGTTTCCCGCTCCGAGCAGCCCTTTGCTCGCATGTGCGAAGCCGCGCTGTCCCTGGCTGCCAACATGGACGGTGTGATCATCGACGACAACGGCAATCTGATCCGGCCCGAGGCAATGGAAGTCATCCACGCCGACCTGGAACAGCTTTATGACACGCTGGACAGCCGCGATCTGTCGGCGGGCTCGGTGCTAGGGCGCCGGCTTTTCTCTTGATTTTCCCGGGCTTTTCGCCCGTTTCCGATCTTTTTCATGGCCACCAAAGACCTGTTTGCGCAGCCCGAACCCTCGCCGCAACCGGCTTCTGTTGCGGGGCGTGCTGCCGCCTTGCGCGCCGAGTTGCATGCCCATGCACATCGCTATTACGTGCTTGATGAGCCCACGATTCCTGACAGCGAGTACGACAAGCTGTTCAAGGAGTTGCAGGCGATTGAGGCGGCTCATCCGGAACTGCTGACACCCGATTCACCGACCCAGCGGGTAGGCGGCAAGCCGCTGGATCAGTTTGCCAGCGTGCGCCACAAGGTGCCCATGCTCAGCATTCGCACCGAAACCGACACGGAAGCCACAGGCGCCCAGAATTTCGACACCCGCGTGCGCAAGGAATTGGGCCTGGCGGAATCCGACCCGCCTGTCGAATATGTCGCCGAACTCAAGTTCGACGGCCTGGCCATGAGCCTGCGTTATGAAAACGGTGTGCTGGTGCAGGCCGCCACGCGCGGTGACGGTGAAGTTGGTGAAGACGTGACGCAGAACATCCGGACCATCAACCAGATCCCGCTTCGTTTGCCTGCCGACGCCCCGCCGGTCATGGAAGTGCGCGGCGAGGTTTACATGCGCCGCGCCGACTTCGAAGCGCTCAACGAGAAGCAGCGCGAGAAGATCGCGCAAGGCGCCAAGGGTGAAAAAACCTTCGTCAATCCGCGCAACGCCGCAGCTGGCGGCGTGCGCCAGCTGGATCCAGCGTTGGCCGCGCGGCGGCGCTTGAGTTTTTTTGCTTACGGTTTGGGGGATATCTCTCCGCCGGAAGAGGGCGGTCCGGCGTTCGAAACCCATTTTCAGCTCCTGCTAACACTCAAATCATGGGGTTTTCCGGTCGCAGCCCAAACGCAGCTTGCGCAAGGCGCTCCTGAATTAATAGCATTCCACCAGACCATGGGCAAGCAGCGCGACAGCCTGCCTTACGACATTGACGGTGTGGTCTACAAGGTCAACAGCCTGGCGCTGCAGAAAAAAATGGGCTTTGTCACGCGCGAGCCGCGCTGGGCCGTGGCGCACAAATACCCGGCGCAGGAGCAGCTCACCACCGTGCTGGCCATTGAGGTGCAGGTGGGCCGCACAGGCAAGCTGACGCCGGTTGCCAAGCTGGCACCGGTATTTGTGGGCGGTGTCACCGTGACCAACGCCACGCTGCACAACGAAGATGAAGCGCGCCGCAAGGACGTGCGCGTGGGCGATACCGTGATCGTGCGCCGCGCGGGTGACGTGATACCCGAAGTCGTCAGCGTGCAGCTCGACAAGCGGGTGCAGGATGCGCCGCAATTCACCATGCCGCACAAATGCCCGGTTTGCGGCTCCGACGCCGTGCGAGAAGAAGGTGAAGCCGATTACCGCTGCACCGGCGGACTTTTCTGCGGTGCCCAGCGCAAGGAAGCCATCCTGCATTACGCACACCGGCGCGCCGTCGAAGTCGAAGGCCTGGGCGACAAGCTGGTCGAGCAGCTGGTTGATGCCAACGTGATCCGTACCTTGCCCGATCTCTACAAACTGGGCCTGACGGCGCTCGCCAGCCTGGACCGCATGGCGGAGAAGTCTGCCAACAACTTGCTGGAAGCGCTTGAAAAGTCCAAGCAGACAACTTTGCCTCGCTTTTTGTTCGGCCTGGGCATACGGCACGTCGGCGAGGCGACGGCCAAGGAGCTGGCGCGCCATTTCGGCAAGCTGGACGCCATCATGGATGCCACCGAAGAGCAACTGCTGGAAGTCAGCGATGTGGGGCCGATCGTGGCGCAGAGTATTCGCACCTTCTTTGAGCAGGCGCACAACCGCGAAGTGGTCGAGCAACTGCGCGCCTGTGGCGTGGCCTGGGAGGAGGGCGAACCAGCTGCCCGGGCGCCCCAGCCGTTGTCGGGCAAGACTTTTGTCATCACCGGCACATTACCCACCTTGAGCCGCGACGAGGCCAAGGACAGGGTGGAGGCCGCAGGCGGCAAGGTGGCTGGCTCTGTCAGTAAAAAAACCGACTACGTGGTGGCCGGCGAAGAGGCTGGCAGCAAGCTGGTCAAGGCCCAAACACTGGGTGTTCCGGTCATCGACGAAGCGGCCTTGCTGGCCCTGCTGGCTGGCCCACCCGGATAGTTTCAGGCTCACGGGAGGCAACACACCCATGCAGGCATTCGAAAACCTCAACTCTGCGGACCTCCTGGACTCGCTCCTGAGCCTGTCTTCGGCGTTCGTCTTTGGCGCCTTGATCGGTTTTGAGCGCCAGTACCGGCAACGCACCGCAGGACTTCGCACCAACGTATTGGTGGCCGTAGGCGCCGCGATTTTTGTCGACATGGCGAATCGGCTGACCGGCGCGCAGGGCGCAGTGCATGTGGTGGCCTATGTGGTTTCGGGCATCGGCTTTTTGGGTGCCGGCGTGATCATGCGTGAGGAAGGCAATGTGCGCGGGCTCAACACGGCCGCTACCTTGTGGTGCTCGGGTGCTGTGGGCGCCTGCGCGGGGGCTGATCTGGTAGTGCAGGCAGGCATTGCCACGCTGTTCGTGCTGGCGGCCAATACCTTGCTGAGGCCCATCGTCAACCAGATCAATCGCTTGCCACTGGACGTGCAGTCGGCCGAGGTAACCAACTCGGTCTATGTGGTCACGAACGGGGGGCATCAAAAAGAGGTGCTGGGTGCCCTGGAGAAATCGCTGGAGGAGCTGCACTATCCGACCAACGACCTCAAAGTGTCCGCCTTCGGCGAGGAAGGTGTAAAGATCCAGGCGACGCTGGTCGCCATTGCGGTGGACGGCCCCGCGATGGACCGCCTTGTCCGGCAGCTCGGTGAGTTGCCTGCGGTCAGCCAAGCTTACTGGAGCGCCAGCACCACGGAATAGTGCGTCAAGGAAGCGCCTTACATGGCGTTACCGGGGTTTGCACGCCGGACGTCACGCCAGGCGACTACGCCGGACGTTGAAAAGACCTGTACACACAGGAGTTTTTCATGAATTACAAACGTTTCTCTGCCCTGGCAGGGGCCGCCGGCCTGGCTGTTTTGCTGTCTGGCTGCGTGGTGGCGCCGATTGCCCCACGTCCGGTGGCTGTTTACCCGGCCCGCCCTGTCTACGTGGAGCCGGCCCCCGTGGTGGTGGTTCCCGCGCCCGGCTATTACCGGGGTTGGGGCTATCGGCATTGGCGCTAAAACTTCCCCGATAAGGCCCTGCGCCACGATAATTGGCGCATGACCATTCGCGAAATCCTCAAAATGGGCGACCCGCGGCTGCTGCGCGTGGCTCAGCCCGTGACCGCCTTCGACACCGACGAGCTGCACCTGCTCATTGCTGACATGTTCGATACCATGCGCGCTGTCAACGGTGCCGGCCTGGCAGCCCCACAGATTGGGGTCGACCTGCAGTTGGTCATTTTTGGGACTGACACGGTCAACCCACGCTATCCCGATGCACCGGTAGTGCCCCGCACCGTCTTGCTGAACCCTTTGATCACGCCCCTGGGGCCTGAAGAAGAGGGCGGCTGGGAAGGCTGCCTTTCCGTACCCGGTCTGCGCGGCCTGGTCCCGCGCCTTTCGCGAATTCGCTACAGCGGCTTTGACCAGTACGGTGATGCGATTGAGCGTTCGGTGGACGGTTTTCACGCGCGAGTGGTGCAGCATGAGTGTGATCACCTGATTGGCAAGCTTTATCCCATGCGCATCCGCGACTTCAGCCAGTTTGGCTTTACCGAGGTGCTTTTCCCCGAACTGGACGCGTCGGACGACGACTGACCGCGGGAACGTCGAAGGGTACACTGAGGCTGATCGAGGGCTATTTCGCCCCGCCAGAGCGTGTTGTACGCAAGGAAAACTTCCGGATGTCGCACGCTCCCGTCTCGGGAGCAGTTTCCATCACCGGAGCTGCTTCGCCACCTCCCTACCAGCTGAAATTTGAAACCGTGAGCGGCAGCGGCGACGACCTGCAACTGCGTTCCTTGCTGGACCGCCAGCAATTCCATGATCCCCTCGGCGAGGCTGAACGCGAAGGCATTTCCTCGTCGGCTTGGCCTATATTCGGTTTGCTCTGGCCCTCGGGCCGTGTGCTGGCCCATGCCATGCTGACCTTTGAACTGGAAGGCAAGCGCATTCTGGAGCTCGGTTGCGGCCTGGCGCTAGCCAGCCTTGTTGTGCATCGCCGCGGTGGCGACATCACGGCGAGCGACTGTCATCCGCTGGCGGCGCAATTTCTGCTGGAAAACCTCAAACTCAACCACTTGCCTGCAATGAAATATCAGACGGGCAACTGGTCGCGCGCCAATCCGCTGCTGGAACGCTTTGACCTGATCATCGGCAGCGATGTGCTGTATGACCGTGGCCAGCCGGAGGTGTTGTCGCAGTTCATCGAGCTGCATGCGCTGCCGCACACCGAAGTGCTGATTGTCGATCCGGACCGCGGCAACCGGGCCAGCTTCAATCGAAAAATGGATGCACTGGGCTATTCGCGCACTGAGACGCGCGTGACCAAATTGCCGGCCGGCGGCAGCTACAAGGGGCGTCTGTTGCAATACCTGCGGAAACCAGTCGCCTGAAGCTTCAGGTATTGAGCGCTTCCAGGAGCTCCGTCTCGATCGCGATCTGTGCCTTGTTGTGCTGCAGCTCCGGTCCATCGATCAAAAATGTATCTTCCACGCGCTCGCCCAGGGTGCTGACCTTGGCGAGCTGCAGGTTGATGCGGTGACGGGCCAGCACCCGTGCGATGCGGTAGAGCAGCCCGACCCGGTCGCTGGCCGATACGCTGAGCAACCAGCGCTGGGCTTTTTCATCGGGTCGCAGGTCCACGCGCGGAGCGATCGGGAAACTCTTGACCCGGCGCGACACACGGCCTTTACTCGGAGGCGGCAGAGGCCCGGGGTTCTCGATGGTGCGATCCAGTTCGGCCTCCACCATGGCCGCCAGTTCGCGGTAGTGGTCGGCCAGCGTGGGGCTGACCACCTGGAAGGTGTCCAGCGCATAACCGTTTTTCGCCGTGTGGATCTTGGCGTCCAGGATGCTGAAGCCGGCTTCGTCAAAGTAGCCGCAGATGCGCGCAAACAGATCGGGCGCGTCGGGCGTGTAAACCAGCACCTGCATGCCTTCACCCGCCGACGAGCGGCGCGCGCGGACGATCGCCTTGGCCTTGCCCACATGCCGTGACAGCTGGCGTGCATGCCAGGCGATGTCGGAGGCCTCATGGCGCATGAAATAGCTGACATCCAGCGTATCCCACAGTGCCTTGTGCGCCTCGAAAGGTTCAGCGTGCAGGGCCAGCGTGGTCAGGGCTTCGCGCTTGCGGGCCTCCACTTCGGCATCCGCGTCGGGTGCGCGGCCACCCAGCACGCGCAGCGTGTAGCGGTACAGGTCTTCCAGCAGCTTGCCTTTCCAGGCGTTCCAGACCTTGGGGCTGGTGCCGCGGATGTCGGCCACCGTCAGCAGGTAGAGCGCTGTCAGATAGCGCTCGTTGCCCACGCGTTTGGCAAACGCGGCAATTACTTCGGGGTTGCTCAGGTCTTCCTTCTGGGCGATGCGGCTCATGCTCAGATGTTCGCCCACCAGGAATTCGATGAGTTTGGAGTCTTCGGCGCCAATACCATGCTGGCGGCAAAAAACGCGCACGTCCTTGCAACCCAGCTCGGAGTGGTCGCCGCCGCGGCCCTTGGCGATGTCGTGGAACAGCGCAGCGATGTAAAGAATCCAGGGCTTGTCCCAGCCGGCCGCGAGCTGCGAGCACATCGGGTATTCGTGCGAGTGCTCGGCCATGAAGAAACGCCGCACGTTGCGCAGAACCATCAGGATGTGCTGGTCCACCGTATAGACGTGGAACAGGTCGTGCTGCATCTGCCCGACGATCTTGCGGAAGATCCAGAGGTAGCGGCCCAGCACCGAGGTCTGGTTCATCAGCCGCATGGCATGCGTGATGCCCTCGGGCTGCTGAAGGATGCGCCGGAAGGTGTCGCGGTTGACCGGATCGCTGCGGAACTTGCTGTTCATCAGTCCGCGGGCGTTGTAGAGAGCGCGCAGCGTGCGCGCCGACAGGCCCTTGATGCCCACGGTTGTCTCGAATACCAAAAAGGTTTCCAGAATGGCGTGCGGTTCACGCGCATACAGGTCGTCGCTGACCACCTCCAGCATGCCGGCCTTGTCGAAAAACCGTTCGTTGATAGGCCGCAGCGGGTAGGTGTTGGGGTTGAGCCGCTCTTCGATATTGAGCAGCAGGATCTGGTTGAGCTGGGTGACCGCTTTGGCCGCCCAGTAGTAGCGTTTCATCACGGCCTCGCTGGCGCGGCGCGGCACTTTGCTGCCGTCGTCGGCCTCCGCAGAATAGCCAAAGGACTCGGCCACAGCGGTTTGCAGGTCAAACACCAGCCGGTCTTCGCGCCGCCCGGCGATCAGGTGCAGGCGGGCGCGTATCAGGCTCAGCAGCGCTTCGTTGGCCTTGATCTGCCGCACCTCGAAAGGCGTAGCCAGGCCGTTGCGGGCCAGGTCGTCCCAGGACTTGCCCAGGCCGGCGGCGCGCGCCACCCACAAAATCACCTGCAGGTCGCGCAGTCCACCCGGGGATTCCTTGCAGTTGGGCTCGAGCGAGTAGGGCGTATTTTCGAATTTGTTGTGGCGCTGCCGCAGCTCCAGCGTCTTGGCCACGTAAAAGGCCTGCGGGTCCAGCACGACGGCTAGCCGGTTTTGCAGCTGCAGGAAGTTCTTTTTGGACCCGGCGACCAGGCGGGCTTCAAGCAGCGAGGTCTGCACCGTAACGTCCTTGGCCGCTTCTTCGACACAACCGGAAATCGTCCGCACGCTGGAGCCAATTTCCAGGCCTACATCCCAGCAGGCGCCGATGAAGCTCTCTACCTTGGCCTTGAGGGCCGGGTCGCCGTCGATGTTGGCGCTGTCCGGCAACAGCAGCAGCACGTCTACATCCGAATGGGGAAACAGCTCGCCACGGCCAAAGCCTCCTGCGGCCACCAGGCAGGCGGAAACCGGAAAGCCGGCCCGCTGCCAGAGCAGCTGCAGGGTCGCGTCGGCATGGCGGGCGAATTTTTGCAGCAGGCTGTGGATGCCGCGGGACGAGGCGCCGCTGGCGGCCAGCGTGGCGAGGAGGGCGGCTTTCCCCGCTTTGTATTGCTCGCGGACCGGGGCCAGCTCGATCATCGCGGAGCTCGCAGGGTCAGAAAGTGCGCGGGGCGCCACTGTGCGCCTGGCTCAGGCACTGACAGCGGCTTGGGCAGGGCTGCTTTGCGGGACAAACGCCGGGATCGGCGGGCTGCCGGCGGACAGGGTCAGTACCTCATAGCCGGTTTCGGTCACCAAAATGGTGTGTTCCCACTGGGCGGACAAGGAGTGGTCGCGCGTCACGATGCTCCAGCCGTCTTTCTCGGGGCCGTCCTTGATATCGCGCTTGCCGGCATTGATCATGGGTTCGATGGTGAAGGTCATGCCCGGTGTGAGCTCTTCGAGCGTGCCGGGGCGGCCGTAGTGCAGCACTTGCGGTTCTTCGTGGAATTTTTGGCCAATTCCATGACCGCAAAACTCGCGAACCACGGAAAACCCCTGTTTTTCGGCAAAAGTCTGGATCGCAAAGCCGATATCGCCCAGCCTGACCCCGGGCTTGACGCGCATGATGCCCTGCCACATGGCTTCATAGGTCACATGGCAGAGCCGCTTGGCCGCAATGGAAGCTTCGCCAACCAGGTACATGCGGCTGTTGTCGCCGTGCCAGCCGTCCTTGGTGATGACGGTCACGTCAATATTGACAATGTCGCCTTTTTTCAACGGTTTGTCGTTGGGAATGCCATGGCAGACCTGGTGGTTGATGGAAGTGCACAGCGACTTGGGATAAGGCACATAACCGGGAGGGCCATAGCCCAGCGTGGCCGGAATGGTGCCTTGAACCTGGGTCATGTAGTCATGGGCCAGCCGGTCTATTTCATTGGTGGTGACACCCGGTTTCACGAAAGGGGTGAGGTAGTCCAGCACCTCGGAAGCAAGCCTTCCCGCCAGGCGCATGCCTTCAATTCCTGCGGCATCTTTGTAAGTAATACTCATGGCCCCGATTATCCCACCGCTCCCGGGCACATGCATTTTCAGCATGGGACCAAGGGGCTTTGGCTTTGGCCCGAATGTGGCCCGAACGGATCGCAAAAGTGCCCGGGCGCACCGGCAGCAAACCGGGGAAGGCCTTCAGTCGCTGATAAAATTACGGGTTAACGCTAGCCCGTTAAACCCAACAGCCATGCGCTGCCCACCTCCCATTACAAGGCCACCGCTACCGTGACCCTGCACCTGACGACTTTTGAGGGCGAACCCCACGGGATCAGCGCCCTCAGCGATTTCCGCGTCCAGCAACTCCTTCCCCGCCTGCAAGCCATCCACGACAAGATCGTGGGCATCAGCGCCCGGTTTGTGCATCTGGTTGCCACGGAGGCACCGCCTTCAGACATCGTCAAGGGCCAGCTCTCAGCATTGCTTACCTATGGTGATCCTTGCACTGCAGGCGCCGGCAAAACCGATGATGCACTGACCTTTATTGTTTCGCCGCGCTTTGGCACCGTCTCCCCCTGGGCGTCAAAGGCCACGGACATCGCCCACAACTGCGGCCTGGCCGTCAAGCGCATCGAGCGCATCACCGAGTACCGCATTACCTTGAAAAGCGGCTTTTTCAGCAAAACGGCCCTGACGGATGCCCAGCGCGAGCAGGTCGCCGGCCTGCTGCACGACCGCATGACTGAAAGCGTGATGTTGGATCGCGCGCAGGCTGCCGGCCTCTTCACCGAATTGCAAGGCGCACCGCTACAGACCATCGACGTGCTGGCCGGTGGCAAAGCGGCCCTGGAAGCCGCCAATGCCGAATTTGGCCTGGCGCTGGCAGCCGATGAAATCGACTACCTGGTCAACGCCTTCACCCAGCTCAAACGCAACCCGACCGACGTTGAGCTCATGATGTTCGCCCAGGCCAACAGCGAGCACTGCCGCCACAAGATCTTCAACGCCGACTTCACGATTGACGGCGTTGCGCAGGAGAAAAGCCTGTTCGGCATGATCCGCAACACCGAAAAACTGCATCCCCAGCACACCGTAGTGGCTTATTCGGACAACGCCTCGGTCATGGAAGGTTATAAAACCCAGCGGTTTTATGCCAAAAATAATGCCAAATTGGCCTCTAGCCCAACAGGAGAAAGCGCGAGCAGCTATCAAACTTATAGCGCCACGGATGACGTGTTGATGCATGTGCTGATGAAAGTCGAGACGCACAACCATCCCACGGCCATCTCACCGTTTCCGGGCGCTTCTACCGGCGCGGGCGGCGAGATTCGCGACGAAGGCGCGACCGGCCGCGGCTCCAAGCCAAAGGCGGGCCTGACAGGTTTCACCGTGTCCAGGCTGTTTGACGACGCCGCCACGTCCTATGGCAAGCCCGAGCACATCGCCAGCCCGCTGCAGATCATGACGGAAGGTCCGCTGGGCGGCGCGGCCTTCAACAACGAGTTCGGCCGGCCCAACCTCAACGGCTACTTCCGCGAATACGAGCAAACCGTAGGCGGCCAGCGCTGGGGTTACCACAAGCCCATCATGATTGCGGGTGGCGTCGGCACGATCGACGCGGCACTGACCAAAAAGATTTTGTTCCCGGCCGGCACCCTGCTCATCCAGCTGGGTGGCCCCGGCATGCGCATCGGCATGGGCGGCAGCGCGGCCAGTTCCATGGCCTCGGGGGCCAACGCGGCCCAGCTTGACTTTGACTCGGTGCAGCGCGGTAACCCTGAAATCGAACGCCGCGCCCAGGAAGTCATCAACCAGTGTGCCCAGTTGGGCGGGGCCAACCCCATCCTGGCGATCCACGACGTGGGCGCCGGCGGTTTGTCCAATGCCTTTCCTGAGCTGGTGAATGACGCCGGGCGAGGTGCGAAGTTTGATTTGCGTGCCGTGCCACTGGAAGAAAGCGGCCTTTCGCCCAAGGAAATCTGGAGCAATGAAAGCCAGGAGCGTTACGTGATGGCGATTGCGCCCGAATCACTTTCGCAGTTCCAGGCTTTTTGCGAACGCGAGCGTTGCCCGTTTGCTGTGATCGGTGTGGCTACCGAAGAGAAGCAACTGGTGCTGTCAGACAAGGAGGCCGCACCTCCCGTGGATATGCCCATGAATGTCCTCTTGGGCAAGCCGCCCAAGATGCACCGTGACGTGAAATCCGTCAAGCACATCGTCAAGCCTATAGACCTGACCGGTGTGGACCTGCAGAAAAGCGCGATTGCGGTGCTTAGCCACCCGACCGTCGCCTCCAAGCGCTTCCTGATCACCATCGGCGACCGCACCGTGAGCGGCCTCACGCACCGTGACCAGATGGTCGGCCCCTGGCAGGTGCCGGTGGCTGATTGCGCCGTCACGCTGGCCGACTACAGCGGTTTTGCCGGCGAGGCCATGAGCATGGGCGAACGCACGCCGCTGGCCACCGTCAACGCCGCCGCCTCCGGCCGCATGGCGGTCGCCGAGGCCATTACCAACCTGCTGGCGGCACCGATTGAGCTGCCGCGCGTCAAGCTGTCGGCCAACTGGATGGCCGCATGCGGCGAACCCGGCCAGGACGCAGCGCTGTACGAAACCGTCAAAGCCGTGGGCATGGAGCTTTGCCCGGCGCTGGGCGTGTCGATTCCCGTTGGCAAGGATTCCTTGTCCATGCGCACCGTGTGGAGCGACGGCGCTGACAGCAAGAAGGTGACCTCGCCTGTGTCGCTGATCGTCAGCGCATTCGCTACGCTGCCCGATGTGCGCGGCACACTCACGCCGCAACTGAACCGTGATGAAGCCGACAGCACCCTGATCCTGATCGACCTGGGCAAAGGCCAGAATCGCATGGGCGGCTCCATCCTCGCGCAGACGCTGGACAAGGAAGAGGGCGAGGTGCCCGATCTCGACGACCCGAAAGACCTGGTCAACCTCGTCAATGCGATCAATGCGCTGCGCAGGGAAGGCCGGCTCATGGCCTACCACGACCGCAGCGACGGCGGCCTGTTCGCCGCGGTCTGCGAGATGGGTTTTGCCGGCAACGTCGGCGTGTCGCTCAACATCGACATGCTGCTGGTCGAAGGCGACGGCATTTCCGACAGCCGCATGGACACCGGCGACAGCAAGAACTGGGCAAGCCAGGTCGGTGCGCGCCGCGAAGAGCTCACGCTCAAGGCTTTGTTCAACGAAGAGCTGGGCACTGTCATCCAGGTGGCGACGTCCGCGCGCAACGAGGTCATGCAGACCCTGCGCGAACATGGCCTTTCCAAATTCAGCCATTTCATCGGCAAGACCCGCCCACAGCATGCCTCGCTCGAAGTCGGCAAAGGTGAGATCCAGGTCTGGCGCGACACCAAGGCCGTGTTCTCGGCCAAACTGCAGGACCTGCATCAGGTCTGGGATGCCGTCAGCTGGAAGATCTGCCAGCAGCGCGACAACCCCGACTGTGCCAATACTGAACACGCGGCCGCCGGCAACCCCGTCGATCCGGGCCTGCATGTGCAACTAACGTTTGATCCAGTCAAAGTGCTGTCGGCGCCCGCGCTCAACCTGTCGGCGCGGCCACGCGTGGCGGTGCTGCGCGAGCAGGGCGTCAATTCGCATGTGGAAATGGCTTACGTCTTCACCGAAGCCGGCTTTGAAGCCTGCGATGTGCACATGACCGACCTTCAAACCGGCCGCGCCAGACTGGCCGACTTCAAGGGCATCGTGGCTTGTGGCGGTTTCAGCTACGGCGACACCCTGGGCGCCGGCATCGGCTGGGCGCGTTCCGTGACCTTCAACCCGGTGCTATCTGACGAGTTCAAGGCGTTCTTTGCGCGCCAGGACACCTTTGGTTTGGGCGTGTGCAACGGCTGCCAGATGTTTGCCGAGCTGGCCGACATCATCCCGGGCGCCGAGGCCTGGCCGCGCTTTACCACCAACCGCAGCGAGCGCTTTGAAGCACGCCTGAGCATGGTCGAGGTGCTGGAGTCCCCCAGCATCTTCCTGCAGGGCATGGCCGGCAGCCGCCTGCCGATCGCCGTCGCGCATGGCGAGGGCTATGCCAATTTCGCCTTCCGGGGCGATGCCTCCAAAGCGATTGCCGCGATGCGTTTTACCGACAACGATGGCAAGCCGACCGAAGCTTATCCGGCCAACCCCAACGGCAGCGCCGGCGGCCTCACCGCCGTGACCACGGCTGACGGCCGCTTCACGGCCATGATGCCGCACCCCGAGCGCGTGTTCCGCAACATCCAGAAGAGCTGGACTTCAGGCAATAGCAGCGAGCACAGCCCGTGGATGAGCCTCTGGCACAACGCGCGCAAGTGGGTGGGTTGATCCTTGGGTGTTGACGCGGTACGGCGCATCTCCTACGTCGTTCCCTATGCGCTGGTTGCGCTGCTCGCCTGGCTGGGTAACCTGTCCTGGTGGGCTGTGGCAATGCTGGCTGGTGGCGGCATTTTTGCGTGGGACTGGCTTTGGGGCGACAGAAACCTGCTTGAGGCCGGTCACGGCCTGGCTTTGACCGCGGTGGGCATGCTGTGCCTGACGGCGTCTTTCTTTCTGGCACGCGGCTTGAATCTGTCGCTTGCGGAATTCCAGGAGCTTGCACGCGGCTTGCCGCGCAGGCACAACCTGCCTTATCTCTTGCCTGTCATTGGTGTTGGACTCATCCTTTATGGGCTTCTTGGCTGGAGCCGCGCCTGGCTTTTGCAGAGAGAAGAGCGCTGGTGACTTACCGGTGTGGCGGCGCCACCGCAGCGCCTTCAATGCCATGGCGCGCCAGCGCTGCCGCCACAAAGCCGGAAGCTTTCATCTCCTCGACGAACGCACCCAGGTAACGCGCACCGGCATCACGCCCTTTAGGCAGGCCCATGGCCTGGTTGATCACCATAAAGCGTCCCGGCAGCAAGCGCACGCCCGACACGCGTTTGGCGTCGGCCTCCAGTTGCTGCTTGACTCCCGCCGCCACTTCCACGTTTTGCGCGATCATCACATCGGTCACGGCGGGTGAGGTGGGAGCCTTGACCAGCTTCGCCGCCTTCAGCTCACGGGTCAGGTAGAGGTCATAGGCACTGCCGTTGCCGACCACAATGCGGTTGGCCGCCTGGTCCACCTCTTCATTGCGCCGGATGGGGGAGTCGTTTTTCACCAGGTAAGCACCTTCGATGATGACGTAGGGCGGCGTCTGCAGCATGTCGGCACCGCGCACCGGGTCAATGGCTACAAAAGCAATGTCCACCTGCGCATCCCTGACCGCTTCGACCACCTTGCCAGCAGAATTGAAGGTGACGAGTTCCACCGGTACACCGAGACGCCTGCCCAATTCGCGCGACAGATCCACCGAGACGCCCCGCGGCTCGCCGGTGGCGGGATCTTTCACCGCGAGGATGGGGTTGCCGAAGTTGATGGCTGCCTTGAGCTTGCCCGAAGGCGCTAATTCGGCCGCGGGAGCCGGCGGCGCAGAGACGCAACCCAGCAGCGCAAAAGCAGCCAGCGCCAGCATGGCCAGCGCAACAAGCCACCACCATGTGCCATTGGAGCTGCGCACCTGACCCGGGGACGGTCCCTCGCTCGCGTGCGGTCCGGCGCCCGCGGCATCTACCGCATCCTTGGCCTCCTTGAGACCCAAGCCAGTCAGGTCCCGCAAGCGCCGTATCGCCTCTATCTTGTTGCCCTGGTCCAGCGCTTCCTGCACCTGCGCGGGCAGAGGTGCGTCGGCGGCGAATGCCTTTGGCGCAAATCCCGCGGCAGGCGGTTCGCCACACATCGAGGCTTCCACCGCATCCTTGGCTTCCTGAAGGCCCAAACCTGTGAGACTGCGCAGCCGCTTAACCGCCTCTACTTTGTTGCCTTGGTCCAGTGCTTCTTGCACCTGTGCGGGCAGGGCGGAAGGAGAATCGGGGTTGCTCATGCGGCGCTCGACTGTGCGGCGGAAGATTGAGGGAAAACAATGCGCTTGGACATGGGACCTCCAGAAGAGTGTGAGCCATTGGAGCGGTGCCGGCTGCTCCCGTCAATCGGGAAACACGCCTCTTTTAAGGCGGGGTCACCGGTCGCAATTGCCCAGCACAGAAATAAAAACGCGGCCACATGGGCCGCGTTTGCGAAGGCCGCTTCCCCGCGGCTTATTCCACCTTGGCTTTTTTGCGCAGCTCTTCCTGGAACGCCGCCAGCTTTTGCTGCTGCATTTGCTGGGCGATCTGCGGCTTCACTTCCTCGAAAGAGGGGAGCTGGGCCGTACGGATGTCGTCTACACGAATGACGTGATAGCCGAACTGGGTTTTCACCGGGGTATCGGTGGTCTGGCCCTTATTGAGCTTGACCAGCGCCTCGGTGAACTCAGGCACGTAACTGGAGGGGTTGGCCCAGTCCAGGTCGCCGCCCTTGGCACCGGATCCGGGATCCTTGGACTTCTTCTTGGCGATGTCATCGAACTTGCCGCCCTTTTTCAGGCTGGCAATGATCTCTTTGGCCTCGGCTTCCTTTTCGACCAGGATGTGGCGGGCCTTGTACTCCTTGCCGCCATTGGCTTCGGCAAATTTGTCGTATTCGGCCTTCAGCTCGACATCTGTCACCGGATTCTTCTTCTGGAAGTCAGAAAACAGCTCGCGGATCAGGATGGTCTGGCGTGCCAGTTCCATTTGCACCTTGACGTCATCGCTGGAAGCCAGGCCCCGCTTTTCCGCTTCCTGCATGAACACTTCGCGCGCAATCACTTCTTCACGAAGCTGGCCTTCCATCTCAGGCGTTACTGGCCGGCCGGACTTGGCGACCTGTTGCGCCAGTGAGTCCAGGCGCGATTTTGGAACGGCCTTGCCATTGACGATGGCCACGTTCTGCGCCATGGCGCCCTGTGCGCCCAGTGCCAGCAGCGCCGCTACGGCGGTGCCGAGTAACAGATGTTTCTTCATGATGTTTTTGTAGTCCTTTTGGTAATGCTTGAAAACGTTTGGCAAGACATGCTGACGTTGCCATGGCTCTGTGCCGAGCCCTGGGCAAATCAGCGCAGATTCAGGGTGGCTCGATGACTTCAATCGCCAGGGCGTGGAGGCCCTGATCAATGAAATTTTGCATTGCATCATACACAAGCCGGTGGCGCGCCACCCGGCTCTTGCCGGTAAAGAGCGGGCTGGCAATGCGGATGCGAAAGTGGCTACCGTAGCCTTCGGCGTTGGCGCCCGAATGCCCGGCATGCGCAGCGCTCTCGTCCAGCACCTCCAGCCATGTGGGTTGAAGCCGCGCCTTGAGCTGCTGCTCGATCTCGTGGGTGCGCACGGGCAGGGCGCTGGAAACGCCGGCGTTCATGGTGTGGCACCTGGTTTGATGTGCTTGTTCAGGTACACCGCCTGCGCCAGCACAAACACCACCATCAGACCGAGGCCACCAAACAGCTTGAAGTTGACCCAGGTGCTGGTGGAAAACGTGAAAGCCACCCACAGATTGAGCAAGCCCATCACGGCGAAAAAACCAACCCAGCTGAAATTGACCACGCGCCAGATCGGGTCAGGCAAGTTCATTTGCGCGCCCATCAGCGATTTGATGCCATTTTTCTTCCACACCAGCTGACCCAGCAGCAGTGCACCGCCCATCACCCAATACAGCACGGTAGGCTTCCATTTGATGAAGCTCTCGCTGTGGAAGTAGATGGTGGCGCCGCCAAGCACCGTCACCAGCCCCAGGCTGATCCACAGCATGGTGTCGACTTTCTTGCCGCTTACCTTGAGCCAGAGGATCTGGGCCAGCGTGGCAACGATCACAACCACGGTGGCCAACAGCACGGGCGCCTCAGCCGCGCCGACCACCCCCCCGGAAACCATAAAACCCAGCCACTCGGTGGCTGTGGCGGCAGCCCAGTCCTTGTTGCCTTCGGCGTACTTGAACATGCCGAAGAAAAGGGCAATCGGCAAAAAGTCGAAAAGAATTTTCATAAACAGATTATCGCGGGGTAAAAGAAGCGAAAGAGCTCACTGGCGTTGGGTCCCGAATTAGCAAGCATGAGCCGCGGAACCGGCTTTGCCGGGCCGCAGGCGGGCGGCCCCCTCGGGGGGCAGGAAGCTACGCGAAGCGAGCGACCGTGGGGGCTATTCCTTCTTCTTGAAATCGAGAGAAGCGGAGTTCATGCAGTAGCGCAGGCCTGTGGGAGACGGCCCATCAGGAAACACATGGCCCAGGTGCGCGCCGCAGCTGGCGCACACGGTTTCGGTGCGCACCATGCCGTGCTTGCGGTCCACAATTTCCTCAATCGCACCCGGCACGGCTTCCTCTGAGAAGCTGGGCCAGCCGCAGCCGGCATCAAATTTGGTTTCCGATTCGAACAGCTTGGCACCGCAGCAGATGCAGTGATAGCTGCCGTCTGCCCAAACAGCCTCATATTTTCCGGTGTAGGGGCGCTCGGTGGCGGCGTGGCGCGTGACTTCAAAGGCCGCAGGCTCAGCGCCTTTTTCTGCCAGCAGGGCCTTCCACTCGGCGTCGGTTTTCTGGATCTTGGTGCTCATGTTCTGTTCCTGGCGTGAGTTGGCGGAGGTGTTACGAACTGCAACTGATTTCAATGGACGAGGCCCAGTCTGGGGGGAAATCCGCAAAGCTCTCGTGCCCCGGGTGCTCATCAGATGGGGCCTGCAGCAAGGCAAGCAAGGTGTCGACCCCGGAAAAGTCTTTTAGTTTCGCGGCGCGTATGGCTTCTTCACCCAAATGGTTGCGCAGAACGAATTTCGGGTTGTTCTTGAGCATCAAATCGGCCCGCAGCCCTTGATCCACCTGCGCGAGGCGCTCTGAATACTGTAGCGCCCAGGCGTTGAAGGATTCCCGGTCAAAGAACAGGTCACGCAGGGGTTCATGGCCGCTTTGTGCCGTGAAACCATTCAGGCGCCGCCAGAAGATGGTGTAGTCCACCTTGTTGGCGGCCAACAGTTTGAAGGTGTTGTCCACCAGGGCCTTGTCCTCGGGTTGCTCGTCCGCCAGGCCAAGTTTGCTGCGCATTCGGGCCTGCAATGCCTCAGGGAACAATGTTTTGTAGGGTTCCAGGGCTGCAAGCGCCTGCTCCTGGTCTTCAATCAGCGGCAGCAAGGCCTGTCCCAGGCAGAACAGGTTCCAGTAGGCCATGTTGGGCTGCTTGTTGTAGGCATAGCGGCCCTGGGTGTCCGAATGGTTGCAGATATGGCCAGGATCAAACGCATCGAGAAACTGGAACGGGCCATAGTCAATGGTCAGCCCCAGGATGCTCATGTTGTCGGTGTTCATGACGCCATGGCAAAAACCTGCAGCCTGCCACGCTGCCATAAGGTGTGCGGTCTTTTCGCTGACGGCCTCCAGCAGCGCCGCATAAGGTTGCTTTGCCTCGCGGCAGGCAGGGTAAAACCGGTCGATGACGTGGTCGGCCAGCACCTTGAGCTGCGCATGCTGGTCGTTGTAACTGAAATGCTCGAAGTGGCCGAAGCGGATGAAGCTTGGCGCAGTGCGGGTCACCACGGCGGCGGTCTCGATCTCCTCGCGCCGCACGGCCGCGTCGGAGCCGGTAACGCACAGCGCCCGCGTGGTCGGAATGCCCAGGCCATGCATCGCTTCGGAGCACAAAAATTCGCGAATCGAGCTGCGCAGTACAGCCCGGCCATCGCCCATGCGGGAGTAGGGCGTTTTGCCGGCGCCTTTGAGCTGGATTTCCTGTGGCCCGCGCGGAGTATTGATTTCGCCCAGCAACAAGGCACGGCCGTCACCAAGCTGCCCGGCCCAGACGCCAAACTGGTGACCGCTGTAGACGCTGGCCAACGGCTCGGAGCCGGGCAAGACGCTATTGCCGGTCAAGGCTTCCAGGGCAGCCTGCGATTCAAGCCATTCTGCGCCCAGCCCCAGTTCGCGCGCCATGCTGCGGCTGCGGCCGACCCAATAGGGATCTGGCAGGGGTTGCGGTTGCAAGCGGGTGTAGAAGTCACCACCCAGTTGGGCGAAGCTGTTGCTCCAGGTCAGCGAGGTGCCGACAGAGGAGCCTGCATCGTCGGGCGCCGGAAGGTTTGCAGAGGTCATCGGCAAATTGTCCCCTACCTGACATGAACCCGTGATTTCACGGGCAATCCCGCATGACCGTCATGGTGCGCTGCGGCATGATGCCCACTTGCTGAACACTATTTAACCAATGGAGACTTCCCGATGCTTGGGTTAATGCAAAGCCAGCCGCTGCTGATTTCCGGCCTGATCGAATTTGCGGAGCGCCATCATGGCGACGCCGAAATCGTCTCGCGCCGCGTGGAGGGCGACCTGCATCGCTACACCTACAAGGATGTCGCCCATCGGGCGCGCCGGGTTGCCAATGCGCTGGACGGCCTGAAGCTCGCATTCAGCGACCGCGTTGCCACGCTGGCCTGGAACGGCTACCGGCACCTGGAGCTTTATTACGGCGTGAGCGGATCTGGCCGGGTGCTGCATACCATCAACCCGCGCCTGCATCCGGATCAGATCGCCTGGATCGCCAACCACGCCGAAGACCAGGTGCTGTGCTTTGACCTGAGCTTTCTGCCACTGGTGCAAGCCGTGCACGCCCGCTGCCCGACCATCAAGCACTACATCGCGCTGTGCGACGCCGACAAGCTGCCGGCGGATTCCGGCGTGCCCAACCTGCAAAGCTACGAAAGCTGGATAGGCGCCCAGACTGCCGACTACGCCTGGCCCAGTTTTGACGAAAACACCGCCTCCAGCATGTGCTACACCAGCGGCACCACGGGCAATCCCAAAGCCGCGCTCTACAGCCACCGCTCCAGCACGCTGCACGCCTATGCGGCTGCGCTGCCCGATGTCATGAGCATCTCCGCACGCGACGCCATCCTGCCCGTCGTACCCATGTTCCACGTCAATGCCTGGGGCATTCCGTACTCGGCCGCGCTCACCGGCGCCAAGCTGGTGTTCCCCGGACCGGCCCTGGACGGCAAATCGATTTACGAGCTGATTGAGGCCGAGAAGGTCACTTACGCCGCCGGCGTGCCCACCGTTTGGCAGATGCTGCTGACCCACATGAAGCCTGCCGGGCTGAAATTTTCAAGCCTGCGTCGCACCGTCATTGGCGGCTCTGCTTGTCCCCCCGCCATGATCAATGCCTTCCGCGAAGACTACGGTGTGGAAGTGCTGCACGCCTGGGGCATGACCGAGATGAGCCCGTTGGGCACGCTGTGCTCGCTCAAGAACAAGCACGACGCACTGCCGGAAGCAGAAAGAATGAAGATACGCCTCAAGCAGGGGCGCGCCATCTACGGCGTCGACATGAAGATCGTCAATGCCGACGGCAAGGAACTGCCCTGGGACGGCAAGGTCTTTGGCGACCTTTACGTCAAGGGGCCGTGGATTGTGCGCGAATACTTCAAGGGTGAGGGCGGTGACCCGCTGGTGGACGGCTGGTTCCCGACGGGCGACGTCGGCACCATAGACGCCGACGGTTATCTGCAAATTACAGACCGCAGCAAGGACGTGATCAAGTCCGGCGGCGAATGGATCAGCTCCATCGAGATCGAGAACATCGCCGTGGCGCACCCAGCCGTCGCCATGGCTGCCTGCATAGGCGTGGCCCATCCCAAGTGGGATGAACGCCCCATCATCGCGGTCGTGAAAAAGCCCGGCATGGACGTCACGCGCGACGAGCTGCTGCGCTTCTACGACGGCAAGACCGCCAAATGGCAAATCCCCGACGACGTCGTCTTCGTCGACGCCATCCCCCTGGGCGCCACCGGCAAGATGCTCAAGACCAAGCTGCGCGAACTTCTTAAAGATTACAAATTGCCACAGCCATAAAACAAAAGGGCGGTGACCTCCCTTACCAGTCGGGGCCGCGGGACTGGCTTTGCCAGACCGCAGGCGCAGCGGCCCCCTCGGGGGGCAGCGCATTACACGAAGTGAAAAGCGTGGGGGTCACGTGGGTGACATCGGCTAGGGCATTCCCTGACGCAGTGCAACATCATTTGACCTAACCTTTGCCGGTTCCCTCTGCGGATTCACCGCGCATTCATACAATTTTCAGGAGACAAGGGATGACAACCCAGAACCGATTTTTCGCACGGCATGCAGGCATCGCCCTGGCGGTGTCTTCCATGCTTTACAGCGGCATGGCGCTGGCCCAGGCGCCCGCCAAGGCCGCAGCGCCCGCCAAAGCTGCAGTTGCAGCACCGGCCACCGGTGCCGTCAACCTGAACCAGACTGTCAAGATCGCCTGGCTTGATCCACTGTCCGGCCTGATGGCGGCCGTGGGCACCAACCAGCTCAAGGGCTTCCAGTTCCTGGCCGAGCAGTTCAGCAAGAAGAACAAGGCCGGCGTGAAGTTCGAGATCATCGGCATCGACAACAAGCTCAGCCCGCAGGAAACCACCAATGCGCTGAAGTCCGCCATCGACCAGGGCGCGCGCTACGTGGTGCAGGGCAACGGTTCCGGCCCGGCGCTCGCCATCATGGATGCACTGTCCAAATACAACGAACGCAACCCCGGGAAGGAAGTCGTCTATCTCAACTACGCCGCGGTGGACCCGGACCTGACCAACAGCAAGTGCGACTACTGGCACTTCCGGCTCGATGCCGACACTTCCATGAAGATGGAGGCCCTGACGGCCTTCATGAAGGACCAGCCCGACATCAAGAAGGTCTACCTGATCAACCAGAACTACTCGCACGGCCAGCAGGTTGCCAAATTCGCCAAGGCCAACCTGGCCTCCAAGCGCCCCGACGTCCAGATCGTCGGCGAGGACCTGCATCCGCTGGCGCAGGTGCGCGACTTCGCGCCCTACATCGCCAAGATCAAACAGTCGGGTGCCGACACCGTGATCACCGGCAACTGGGGTTCCGACCTCTCGCTGCTGGTGAAGGCCGCCAACGAGGCGGGCCTGAACAACGTCAAGTTCTACACGTATTACGCCGGCGTCACCGGCACGCCGACCGCGCTGGGCGCAGCTTCGGCCGGGCGGGTCTACATGGTGTCTTACAACCACCTCAACATGGGCGGCGAGATCCAGCAGGTCCAGGCCGACTACAAGAAGAAGTTCAACGACGACTTCTACACCGGCGCGATCTTCCATGCCTTCACCATCCTGACCGAAGCCATGGCGCAGACAAAATCGACCGAGCCGGCCGTCGTGGCCAAGGCCATGGAAGGCCTGCGCTTCAAGAGCTTCAACGGCGATGTGGAGATGCGAAAGACCGACCACCAGCTGCAGCAGGGCCTTTACATCGACAAATGGGAAAAAGCCGGCGGCAAATACCCTTACGATGCCGAGAACACCGGCTACACCTTTGTGCCGGTCAAATACTATGAGCCCTATGTGGCCAGCACGCCTACCTCGTGCCAGATGAAGCGCCCGGGGTGATTCCCGCGTCCCGCTGACGGACACAGGCCCGATCCGAGTTCGGGCCTTTTTTCATCCGGCTTTTTGCAACAGGCGCTTATCGATGAATCTGGAATCCTTCACCATCGCGATGCTCAACGGCCTCAGCTACGGCTTGCTGCTGTTCATGCTCAGTTCCGGCCTGACGCTGATCTTCAGCATGATGGGCGTGCTTAATTTCGCGCACGCGTCCTTCTACATGGTCGGCGCCTATATCGCCTACAGCACCTCGCAGGTCATAGGCTTCTGGTGGTCGCTGCTGGTGGCGCCGCTGCTGGTGTTTGTGATGGGTGCGGCTTTCGAGCGCTTTTGCCTGCGCAAGGTGCACAAGTTCGGCCACGTGCCCGAGTTGCTGGTCACCTTCGGGCTGTCTTACCTGCTGCTGGAACTTGTGCAACTGGTCTGGGGCCGATCGGCCGTCAACTACGTGCTGCCCGAAGGCTTGCAGGGGCCGCTGTTCACGGTGTTCGGTACCAACTTCCCGAAATCGCGCGCCTTCATCATGTTCATTTCGCTGGCCATGCTGGCCGGCATCTGGCTACTGCTCACGCGTACGCGCATAGGCCTGGTCATCCAGGCCGCGCTCACGCATCCTGAAACCGTGGAGGCACTGGGCCACAACGTGCCGCGCGTCTTCATGCTGGTTTTCGGCGGCGGCGCGGCGCTCGCGGGCCTGGCCGGCGTCATAGGCGGCAACACCTTCATCACAGAGCCAGCCATGGCCGGCTCGGTCGGCGCCATCATCTTCGTCGTCGTGGTGGTGGGCGGCATGGGTTCGCTGAGCGGCGCCTTCCTGGCGTCCCTGCTGATAGGCCTGATACAGACCTTCGCGATCCAGATGGACCAGTCGTTGATGACACTGCTGGTGAAATTCAGCTACACCGTGACGCCCGAGACCTTTGGCTATCCGCTGCTCAAGCTCACGATTTCGCAGGTGGCGCCCATCCTGCCGTTCCTCTTTTTGGTGCTGATCCTTATCTTCCGGCCCAAGGGCTTGCTTGGTACACGGGAAGGATGAATCGCCACATGTCTACCGCTTACCACCAATTCAAACCCTACAACGTCGGCCGCTGGCTGCTGTGGTCGCTGTACGCGCTGCTGCTCATTGCCGCGCCCATGATGTTCAAGAGCAGCCTGGCGCTCACCATGCTGTCACAGGCCGGCTACCTGGTCATCATCTGCCTGAGCTACAACATCCTGCTGGGGCAGGGCGGCATGCTCAGTTTCGGCCATGCGGTCTATGCCGGGCTGGGTTCCTTCCTGGCCGTGCACGCGATGAATCTGGCCGCCAAAGGCAGCTTTTACATCCCGCTGCCGCTGATCCCGCTGGTGGGTGGCCTGTCGGGCCTGTTCTTTGCCGTGCTGTTCGGCTACGTCACCACCAAGAAGGCCGGCACCACCTTTGCCATGATCACGCTGGGCGTGGGCGAACTGGTGTTCGCCATGTCGCTGATGTTCCCCGAGTTTTTCGGCGGGGAGGGCGGCATCACTACCAACCGCGCTTACGGCAAGCCGGTGTTCGGCATCAGCTTCGGCCCGCAGATCCAGGTTTATTACCTGATCGCGTTTTATTGCTTCATCTGCACGGCGGCCATGTTCGCCTTCACGCGCACGCCGCTGGGCCGGATTTTGAACGCTGTGCGCGACAACCCCGAGCGCGTGGAGTTCATCGGCTACAACACGCAGCGCGTGCGCTACTACGCCTTCATCATTGCCGGTTTCTTCGCCGGCATAGGTGGCGGTCTGGCGGCCATCAATTCGGAAATCGTCACGGCGGAAGTGGTGAGCGGTGTGCGCTCAGGCAGCCTGCTGCTGTTCACCTTCCTGGGCGGCGCCACCTTCTTCTTCGGCCCCATCATCGGCGCCGGCCTGCTGGTGCTGGCGCTGATCCTGTTGTCGGAACTGTCCATGGCCTGGCTGCTCTATGTGGGCCTGGTCTTCCTGTTCATGGTGATGTATGCGCCCGGCGGCATCGCCAGCCTGATCATGATGAATTTGCGCATAGCCTCCTTCGGCAAGCTCAGGGAGCTGTGGGTGGGCTACCTGGGCCTGGCCGTAACGGCCTTCACAGCGCTCGCCGGCGCGGCCGCCATGGTGGAGATGGTCTACCACCTGCAGCTCAACGCGGCCCTGGGCCCCGAGCTTGGCTTTATGGGCGTGCGCCTCAACGCCACCAACCTCAACAGCTGGCTGGGCGCCGGCTTTGTGCTTGTCACCGGCCTGGGGCTGTTCGAGCTCACGCGCCGGCAATTCCTCACGCAATGGGGCCAGATACAAAATGACATCGAGAAAGAAATCAAGCGAAGGGAATTACTGTGAGCCCCCACGCTCGTCACTTCGAGCCTGCGGCTCGATGCCCCTTTCATGGTGGTTGGGGCGCTGCGCCTGCGGCCCGGCAAAGCCGGTTCCGCGGCCCTGGCTGGTGGGGAGGTTGATATGAACTATTCGCTTGAGCTCAAAGACCTGCGCAAGAGCTTCGGCAAGACCGAAATCATCCGCGGCGCCAACCTCCAGGTACAGGCCGGCGAGCGCGTCGCCATCATCGGCCCCAACGGTGCCGGCAAGTCGACCTTGTTCAATCTCATCAGCGGGCGCTTTGAGCCCACCAGCGGCGAAGTGCTGCTCAATAGCCAGCGCATCGACGGCAAAAAGCCGTTTGAAATCAACCGGCTGGGTCTGTCGCGCAGCTTCCAGATCACCAATATCTTCCCCAAGCTCAGTGTGTTTGAAAACCTGCGCTGCGGCGTGCTGTGGAGCCTGGGCTACAAGTACACCTTCTTCCGCTTCCTGGCCGACCTGGATGACGCCAACGAGCGCGCAGACGAGTTGATGGCCATGATCAAGCTCGACAAAAAGCGTGATGTGCTGGCCACCAACCTGACCTACGCTGAGCAGCGCGCGCTGGAAATCGGCATCACGATTGCCGGCGGCGCGAACGTGATCCTGCTGGATGAACCCACAGCCGGCATGAGCCGCTCGGAGACCAGCCGCTTCATCAATCTGATCAAGGAAGTCACCGTGGGCAAAACCCTGCTGACGGTGGAGCACGACATGGGCGTGGTGTTCGGTCTGGCCGACAAGATCGCGGTGGTGGTCTATGGCGAGATCATCGCCTACGACACGCCGGAAGCCGTGCGCGCAGACCAGCGTGTGCAAGAGGCCTATCTCGGCTCTTCTGTTGCGGACGCCCAAGCGCATGGAGGAGGCCACTGATGCTGCATATCCAGAACCTCCACGCCTTCTACGGCAAAAGCCACGTGCTGCATGGCGTGCATTTCGACGTGCAACCCGGCCAGATTGTTGCGCTGTTGGGCCGCAACGGCTCGGGGCGCTCCACTACGGCCAAGGCCATCATGGGCCTGGTCGACTGCCAGGGCTCCATCCTCTGGAAAAAGCAGGAAATTGTCGGCAAGAAGGCCTACCAGATCGCTCACCTTGGCATAGGCTATGTGCCGGAAAACCGCGACATCTTCCCCAAGCTCACGGTGCACCAGAACCTGTTGCTGGGCCAGAAAGGTTCAGGCAAGGGCTCGCGCTGGTCGTTTGAAGACATGTACCAGATGTTCCCACGCTTGCGCGAACGCCAGCACACCGAGGCCGGCGTGCTCTCGGGCGGCGAGCAGCAGATGCTCACGCTGTGCCGCACGCTGATGGGCGATCCCGACCTCATCATCATCGACGAGCCCACTGAAGGCCTTGCGCCCAAAATCGTTGAGCTGGTGGGGCAGTATTTGCAAACGCTGAAGGCCAAGGGCATCTCGGTACTGCTGATCGAGCAGAAACTGACGATTGCCATGGCAATTTCCGATCGCGCGCTGGTCATGGGCCACGGCAGCATCGTGTTTGACGGCACACCCGACAGCCTGCGGGCCGATGCCTACATCCGCAAAGAGTGGCTGGAAGTGTGAGAACCTGTTTACAGCCTAAACGGGGCCGCGCAAGCCCCTTCTCGGGATGGGATGCAAGGCGCGGTGCGACGCCCATAGCCCAGCTATGGGCTAGCGCCGCAACGCCGCGGACCGCCCGAGAAGGCGCTTGCCCTCCGGGTTGGGGTGAAATCGGGCGATTGAGCCACCCAGGCTCTTGCATGGGCATTAGCCCATGCGGCGTGCCCGAGCGGCCCACTCATCCCGATTGCACCCCAACGCGGCCCCGTTTAGGCTGTAAACAGGTTCTACAAACGGTTTGGATTGTCCCGGGCATGTCGCCGCTGGGACAAAAATAGACTGAACAGTCCATCCGGAGACTTGTGCCGTCACAAACGCCCCCTACAATGGAAAAAGAACGGTCGTACTTTTTTGTGCGCCCGACCAGCGCGTGCCGGGCCGCAGCGCCAGCCGAGACAACCGAAAACTGAAACTCCATCAAGGAAAGAAGCAACGCAATGACCACCCTTTACGAAGTTCACGGCCCCGTCGCGCTCATCACACTGAGCAACCCACCCGTCAACGGCCTGGGTCACGCCACACGCCTGAGCCTGACCGACAACATCCAGAAGGCCAACGCCGACGCCGCCATCAAGTCCATCGTGATCACCGGTGCAGGCAAAGCCTTTTCGGGCGGCGCCGACATCAAGGAGTTCGGCACGCCCAAGGCGCTGATCGAACCCAATCTGCTGAGCGTGATCCGTGCGGTCGAGAATTCCGGCAAGCCCATCGTCGCCGCGATCCATTCCGTCTGCATGGGCGGTGGCCTGGAACTGGCCCTGGGCTGCCACTACCGCATCGCCGCGCCTGGCACCAACGTGGCCTTGCCTGAAGTCAAGCTCGGCCTGTTGCCTGGCGCCGGCGGCACGCAGCGCCTGCCGCGCGTGCTCGGCGTGGAACCGGCCCTGAACATGATCGTGAGCGGCGAACCCGTCAAGAGCGAGCTGCTCGCGCAAATCCCCGGTCAGAAACTGTTCGACAAGCTTGCTGCCTCGCCCGAATCGCTGGCCCAGGAAGCCCTGGCCTTTGCCCAATCGATTTCCGACACCCGGCCGCTTCCGCTGGTGCGTGACCTGCGCGCCAAGCACCCCAATGGCGACGCTTACTTCCAGTTCGCCCGCAACATGGTGAAGGGGATGGCGAAAAACTTCCCCGCGCCGCTGAAGTGCGTGGATGCGGTCGAAGCCGCAACCAAGAAGAAATTCGAAGACGGCATGACTTTTGAGCGCGAGTGCTTCATCAACCTGATGTGGACACCCGAAAGCCGCGCGCTGCGCCATATCTTCATGGCTGAGCGTGCGGCCTCCAAGATCCCCGACGTGCCGGAAGACACGCCCAAGCGCGAGATCAATTCGGTGGCTGTGATCGGCGCAGGCACCATGGGCGGCGGCATTGCCATGAATTTCCTGAACGCCGGCATCCCGGTCAAGATTCTCGAGATGAAGCAGGAGGCCCTGGACAAAGGCCTCGGCATCATCAGCAAGAACTACGAAGCCCAGGTCAAGAAGGGCAAGCTCAAGCAGGACAAATATGACCAGCGCATGGGACTGCTGAGCACCACGCTCAGCTACGACGACCTCAAAGACGCCGACCTGGTGATCGAGGCCGTGTTTGAAGAGATGGGTGTCAAGGAAAAGGTCTTCAAGGAACTGGACCGCGTGATGAAACCGGGCGCCATTCTGGCCTCCAACACCTCCACGCTGGACGTCGACAAGATCGCCGCCTTCACCAAGCGTCCGCAAGACGTGGTCGGCCTGCATTTCTTCAGCCCGGCCAATGTGATGAAGCTGCTGGAAGTGGTGCGCGGCGCCAAGACCGGCAAGGACGTGTTGGCCACCGTGATGACGATGGGCAAAAAGATCAAGAAGACGGCCGTGATCTCTGGCGTCTGCGACGGCTTTATCGGCAACCGCATGATCGAGCAGTACGGCCGCCAGGGCGGTTTCCTGCTCGACGAAGGCTGCACGCCCGAACAGGTCGACAAGGCGATTGAAAAATTCGGCTTTGCCATGGGCCCGTTCCGCATGGGCGACCTGGCCGGCAACGACATCGGCTGGGCGATCCGCAAGCGCCGCTACACCGAAAAACCAGACATGAAGTACAGCAAGACCGCTGACCTTCTTTGCGAAAAAGGCCGCTTCGGCCAGAAAACCGGCGCCGGCTGGTACGACTACGTGCCCGGCAAGCGCGATGCGATCCCGAACGCCGAAGTCGTCAAGATGATTGAAGACCACCGCACCAGCCTGGGCATCACACCGCGCAAGATCTCTGACGAGGAAATCGTACAGCGCCTGGTGTATTCGCTGGTCAACGAGGCCGCGCACATCCTGGAAGAGGGCATTGCCTCCAAGGCCAGCGACATCGACATGGTCTACATCATGGGCTATGGCTTCCCGGTCTACCGCGGCGGCCCCATGCTGTACGCCGACCAGGTCGGTCTCTTCAATGTGGTGCAAAGCATGAACCGCTTCGCGCAGAACCCGCTGGACGACGCCAAATTCTGGAAGCCCGCGCCCCTGCTGGCCAAGCTTGCGGCTGAAGGCAAGACCTTCAACCTGTCCACCTAAGCCCAGCAGACCGCACAGATCAACGTCCCAGAATCCGGAGAATTCCATGACTTCAGCAGTAATCGTTTCCACCGCACGCACCCCCCTGGCCAAGAGCTGGAAGGGCTCCTTCAACATGACACACGGCGCCACCCTGGGCGGTCATGCCGTCGAGCACGCGCTCAAACGCGCCGGCATCGAGGCCGCCGAAGTCGATGATGTGATCATCGGCTGCGCCACGCCCGAAGGCGCCACGGGCGCCAACATCGCACGCCAGATCGCCCTGCGCGCTGGCTGCCCGGTGACGGTATCGGGAATGACAGTCAACCGTTTCTGCTCGTCCGGCCTGCAGACCATCGCCCTGGCGGCCCAGCGCGTGATCGCTGGCGAAGCCGACATCTACGTGGCCGGCGGCGTCGAAAGCATTTCCTGCGTGCAGCAGGAAATGAACACCCACATGCTGCAGGAAACCTGGCTTGCCAAGAACAAGCCCGAGATTTACTGGAACATGCTCCAGACCGCTGAGCAGGTCGCCAAACGCTACAACATCTCGCGCGACCGCATGGACGAGTACGGCGCACTGAGCCAGCAAAAAGCAACCGCAGCTCTCGCTGCAGGCCTCTTTGAAGCCGAGATCGCACCGATCACCGTGACAGCCGGCGTGGCCGACAAGGTCATGGGCCTCTCCACCAAACAAGTTACTGTGAGCAAAGACGAAGGCATCCGCGAAGGCACGACCAAGGAAGGCATCAGCGGCATCAAGCCGGCCATTCCTGGCGGCGTGATCGCGGCCGGCAATGCCAGCCAGTTCTCCGACGGCGGCGGCGCCGTAGTTGTGATGAACGAAACTCTGGCCGAAAAGAAAGGCCTCAAGCCCCTGGGCCGCTTCCTTGGCTTCGCAGTTGCCGGTTGCGAGCCCGACGAAATGGGCATTGGCCCGGTCTTCGCGATCCCCAAGGTACTGGCGAAGCTGGGCCTGAAGATCAGCGATATCGATTTGTGGGAGCTGAATGAAGCCTTTGCCGTGCAAGTGCTGTACTGCGCCGACAAGCTGGGCATTCCTATGGACAAGCTCAACGTCAACGGCGGCGCCATTGCCGTCGGTCACCCTTATGGCGTGACCGGCCAGCGCCTGACGGGCCACGCCCTGATCGAAGGCAAGCGCCGCGGCGCCAAGCGCGTCTGCGTGACGATGTGCATTGGCGGCGGCATGGGCGCAGCCGGCATTTACGAAGTTCTCTAAACCGGGCAGCCACCATGAATGAAACCCTGCTCCTTCAGAAAGGGCAGGTGTTTCCTGCCTTGCCGCCCGCTCTTGTACCGGGGAGCCCGTCATGAGCCTTCGGCCCACGCTGGACTTTCTGCTTTACCGATGGCTGGGCGCCGAGTCGCTGAACCAGCGCGCGCGTTTCGCCGACCATTCGCGCGAGACTTTCGACGCGGTGTTCGACACCTGCGAGCGCATCGCGCGCGAAAAATACGCGCCTTTCAACCGCATAGTGGACACACAGGAGCCGCATTTCGACGGCGAAAAAGTCATCCTGCCGCAGGCCACACACGACGCGCAGAAGGCCTATGCCGCCTCCGGCATGCTCAGCGCCGCGCAAGACTACGAAGTCGGCGGCATGCAGCTTCCCTATACCGTGGAAGCGGCGGCCAATGCCTTCTTCGCCATGGCCTCAGTCAGCATCGGCTCAGGCCTGCTCACTACCGGCAATGCCAACCTGCTGATGGTGCATGGCACCGACATGCAGAAGGAAGTCTTCGCCAGGAACGAGTTCTCCGGCCGCTTCTCGGGCACCATGTGTTTGTCCGAACCGCAGGCCGGTTCCTCGCTCAGCGACGTGACCACGCGTGCGGTCCCGGATGGCGACGGCTTTGAGGCTGACCCGCTGGGCCCACGTTATCGCCTGAAGGGCAACAAGATGTGGATCTCGGCCGGCGAGCACGAGCTGACCGACAACATCATCCACCTGGTGCTGGCCAAGATTCCGGGGCCTGACGGCAAGCTGATCGCCGGCACGCGCGGCATTTCGCTCTTCATCGTGCCCAAGAAAATGGTCGATACCCAAGGCGAACTCACCGGCGTGCGCAACGACGTGGCGCTCGCGGGCCTGAACCACAAGCTGGGCTGGCGCGGCACCACCAACACGCTGCTCAATTTCGGCGAAGGCAAATACCCTGTGGATGGCCAGGCCGGCGCGGTCGGCTACCTGGTCGGCAAGCCTCATGAAGGCCTGCGCTGCATGTTCCACATGATGAACGAGGCACGCATCGGTGTGGGCACGGCCGCCACCATGCTGGGCATGGCGGGTTATTACGCCAGCCTCGATTACGCCAAAAACCGGCCGCAGGGCCGGCCCGTCGGCGGAGGTTCTAAAAACGGCACCGGTGCCGTGGGCAAAGACGCCTCCCAGCCACAGATCCGCATCATCGAACATGCCGACGTCAAGCGCATGCTGCTGGCGCAAAAAGCGTATTGCGAGGGCGCGCTGGCGCTGGAGCTGTATTGCGCCCGCCTGGTTGACGAACACCACACCGCCGAGGCGCAGGCTGCCGACGACGCGCGCCTGCTGCTCGAGGTGCTGACGCCGATTGCCAAGAGCTGGCCCAGCGAGTGGTGCCTGGAGGCCAACTCGCTCGCCATACAGGTGCATGGCGGCTACGGCTACACACGCGACTTTCCGGTCGAGCAGTACTGGCGCGACAACCGCCTGAACATGATCCACGAAGGCACGCACGGCATCCAGGCCATGGATTTGCTGGGCCGCAAAGTGCTGATGGAAGGGGGCAGGGGATTGCAATTGCTGGCAGCGCGTATCAACGCCACGGTTGAAAAGGCGATTCAGGTGCCTGAACTCGCCGCCCATGCCAACGCACTGGCCAAGGCATTGCAGCATGTGGGCAGCGCCACCAAGGCGGCCTGGGCCACGGGCGAACCCGGCCAGGCGCTGGCCAATGCGGTACCCTACATGCAGGCCTTCGGCCACACCGTATTGGCGTGGATCTGGCTGGACGTGGCGCTGGCCAGCCTGGCATTGCAGCAGCCTGCTACTAATTCGATAGCGGCTCACGCAGGACGGATGGGCGCTACACGCTATTTTTATCATTACGAATTACCCAAAATCGGCGCCTGGCTCAAGGTCGTTGAAACCCGCGACCTGACCTGTGCCGATTTACCCGAGGAGGCGTTTTAATGGCTTTTTTCAAACCGTCCGCTGACCCTGTTTCCAACAAGGCCGTGGCTCGCTTGCAGACCCTGATCTGGGTCCTGATTTACGGCGGGCTGCTCACGTTGGTATTGGGTCTGTCGGTCCAGCGGCTGGACGATGCCATCGGCTGGTCCATGGTGGTGCTGGGTGGCATTGTGGCGGCGGTTGGCGCGGTGCTGGTTTACGTGCGCTCCCGCATCAACGTCGGCTCGTAGCGGCCTGAAGTCGCCACGACGACAGCGCAGCCTGCAAGGCCCCTGATGTTGTGCCAATATGGCAGACCGTCGCGCCCGGCATTGAAGCCACGGCCAAAACTGACAGATTATTCGCAACCCATCCTTGCCGGAAGTCCCGATGCGGCGCCCGGCAAGCCCGATGACATCAACAGGAGACTACTTTCATGACCCGCACCATCCAGCAACTGTTCGACCTCAAAGGCAAGACCGCACTCGTAACCGGCGGCTCGCGCGGCCTGGGCCTACAACTGGCCCAGGCGCTGGGCGAAGCCGGCGCTAAAGTCATTTTGAGTTCGCGCAAGGCTGAAGACCTGGTCGAGTCCGCTGCAGAGCTCAAAGCCGCCGGCATCGACGTCGACTGGATCGCCGCCGACTGCTCGAAAGAAGAAGACATCCGCGCGCTGGCCGACGAGGCCATCAAGCGCCTGGGCCACGTCGACATCCTGGTCAACAACGCCGGCGCCGCCTGGGGCGCGCCCGCCGAAGACCACCCGGTCGAAGCCTGGGACAAGGTCATGAACCTCAACATCCGAGGCTATTTCATCCTGAGCCAGCACATCGCCAAGCACAGCATGATCGCCCGCAAGTCCGGCCGCATCATCAACGTGGCCTCCATCGCCGGCCTGGGCGGCAATCCGCGCGAGATGACCACGGTGGCTTACAACACCTCCAAGGGCGCCGTCATCAACTTCACGCGCGCGCTGGGCTGCGAATGGGGCAAGTACAACATCACCGTCAACGCGATTTGCCCGGGCTTTTTCCCGAGCCGGATGACCGTGGGCACGCTGAAAGCGCTGGGCGAAGAAAAACTCGCCTCGCATGCGCCGCTCGGCCGCCTGGGCGATGACGAAGATCTGAAGGGCCTGTGCGTGCTCTATGCGTCCGACGCCGGCAAGCACATCACTGGCCAGTGGTTGGCGGTGGACGGCGGTGTATCAGTGGTAACTGGCGGCTAATCAAGTGAAGGGTTGGGAAGAGCTAATGAACTTCGGCGCCGACATCCCTTTTGTCAACCACCTTGGATTCGAACTCGAACTGTTCGAAGGCGGCGCCTCGGCCATTGGTTATGCGCCCAAGCCAGAGCACCTCAATTCATTTGCCGTGACGCACGGCGGCGCCATCATGACACTGCTCGACGTGACCATGGCGACGGCCGCGCGCAGCGTACAGAAAGACATGGGCGTGGTCACCATCGAGATGAAGACCAGCTTCATGCGGCCGGCGCCCGGTGACGGCGGCCGGCTCACAGCCAAGGGGCGGCTCATGCATCGCAGCACCACCATGGCGTTTACCGAGGCCACGCTGTATGACGCGGAAGGCCGCGCCTGTGCACACTCCACGGGCACCTTCAAGTACGTGCGGCGGGTTGCCACCGCCGCCCAAAACACCGGCGCACCGGACCTACCCGGCGGCGGCATATCAACCGATTGAACTGAATTATTGGTTAAATCACAGCCCAGCCCAATAAAAACCGGCGCAAGCAGCTATCAAATCAATAGCAAATCATCTGCCTTTCCCGACAACACACAGGAGACTTCCATGCCCATCAACCAGCAAATCCTGCTCGACAACCGTCCCACCGGCGAAGCCGTCGCCAGCAACTTCATGCTGGTGTCCAGCGACACGCCGCCCCTGCAGGATGGCCAGGTGCTGGTGCGCCACCATTACCTGAGCCTGGACCCTTACATGCGTGGCCGCATGAGCGATGCCAAGAGCTATGCCGCGCCGCATCCGCTGGGCCAGGTCATGCTGGGCGGCACGGCAGGTGAGGTGGTGGAAAGCCGCTCGCCCAAATTCCAGCCCGGCGACAAGGTGGTCGGCATGGGCGGCTGGCAAGAATACAGCGTGGTCAATGCCGACCAGCCCGGCGCGCTGCGCAAGGTGGACACCACGCACGTACCGCTGTCGCACTACCTGGGCGCGGTCGGTATGCCCGGTGTCACCGCCTGGTACGGACTGGTGAAAATCATTGAGCCCAAAGCCGGCCAGACCATGGTGGTCAGCGCCGCTACCGGCGCCGTGGGGAGCGCGTTCGGCGCACTCGCCAAGGCACGCGGCTGCCGCGCCGTCGGCATTGCCGGCGGCCCCGACAAATGCAAATATGCCGTCGATGAACTCGGCTTTGACGCCTGCATTGACTACAAAGTGCACGCCGATGCCGCTTCGCTGACCAAGGCTCTCAAGGACGCCTGCCCGGATGGCATTGATGGCTACTTTGAAAACGTGGGCGGCATGGTGCTGGACGCCGTGCTGCCGCGCATGAACGCTTTCGGCCGCATCGCGCTGTGCGGCATGATCGCCGGCTACGACGGCCGGCCCATGCCGTTGGCCTACCCGGCGCTGATTTTGACCAGCCGCCTGAAGCTGCAGGGCTTTATCGTGGCCGAGCACATGGAAGTCTGGCCCGAAGCGCTCAAGGAACTCGGCACGCTGGTGGGCACCGGCAAGCTGCGCCCGCGTGAAAGCGTGGCGCAGGGGATTGAATCGGCGCCCGAAGCATTCCTCGGGTTGCTCAAAGGCAAAAACTTCGGCAAGCAGTTGGTCAAGCTGATCTGACCCGACCACGGCGCGGTCAAAAGGAGGTGGACATGACGCATGAAGTCTTCAACCAGCCCGCAGCGCTGTCGGACTACAACCTGTTTGACACCAATCGCCCGCTGCGCGACGCGCTGAAATTTAATGCGCCAGCGCTGGACACGCACGAGCTGAGGCAGCTCGGTGCGAAGCTGGGCAGCACGGCCATGCAGACCCACGCGCGCCTGGCCAATGTGCATGGGCCGGCGCTGCACAGCCATGATCGTTTCGGCCGGCGTGTGGACCAGGTGGAGTTTCATCCGGGCTATCACGAGCTCATGAAACTCGCGACAGGCTCGGGCCTGCATGGCTCTCCCTGGTCTGACGAAAATCCATCTCCTCATGTCCAGCGCGCAGCAGGCTTCATGCTCTTCACCGAGCTCGAGCCCTCCATCCTGTGCCCCATCTCCATGAGCTACGCGGCCACGCCCGCGTTGCGCGGCAACACAGCCATCTACGCCGACTGGGGCCCAAAGCTGGCGAGCCGTGCCTATGACCCCGAACTCAAGCTGTGGCAGGCCAAGGCCGGCCTCACCATGGGCATGGGCATGACGGAAAAGCAGGGCGGCTCCGATGTGCGGGCCAACACCACGCGCGCTGAGCCCGCAGGCCGCGACGGCTGGGGCGAACGTTATGCCATCACCGGCCACAAATGGTTTTTCTCGGCGCCCATGTGCGATGCCTTCCTGGTACTGGCCCAAACCCAAAGTGGCCTTTCCTGCTTTTTCCTGCCACGCGTGCTGCCCGACGGCGGCCTCAATGCCATACGCATCCAGCGCCTCAAAGACAAGCTGGGCAACAAGGCCAACGCAAGTTCTGAAGTGGAATTTGAAGACGCCCAGGCCTGGCTGGTCGGGGGCGAAGGCCGCGGTATTCCGCAGATCCTCGAAATGGGCACCATGACCCGGCTGGACTGCGCGCTGGGCACCAGCGGGTTGATGCGGCAGGCACTGGCCCTGGCGCTGAACCACACCTCGCAGCGAAAAGCTTTTGGCAAGCTGCTCATCGACCAGCCGCTGATGCGGAACGTGCTGTCCGACCTCGCGCTTGAATCCGAAGCCGCGACCGCGCTTGCAATGCGCCTGGCCCGGGCTTTCGACCACACGGGCGATGCCCACGAGGCTGCCATGGCGCGCCTGTTGACACCCGTCGCCAAGTTCTGGATCTGCAAGCGCGGCAGCCATTTCGCCCAGGAGGCGATGGAATGCCTGGGCGGCAACGGTTATGTGGAGGAGGGCGGCGAGGGCGTCATGGCCCGCGTTTACCGTGAAATGCCGCTCAATTCGATCTGGGAAGGAGCGGGCAACATCATGGCGCTGGACCTTTTGCGCGCGCTGCGCAAAGCCGACGCCGTAGCGGCCCTGAACCAGGAACTGGCCGCCGCAAAAGGCGCGCACCCGGCGCTGGACCGGCTGGCCGCTGCCTTGCCAACACGTGTGGAAGAAATGGCGACTGAAGTGGAGGCACGGCGGCTCGCGCAGGACGTCGCGCTGGCGGTGCAGGCCGCCTTGCTGTACCAGACCGCGCCCGCTGCCGTCTTCAGCGCTTTTTGCGACTCGCGCATTGCAGGCAACTGGGGCCATGCTTTCGGTACGCTGGGCGCCGGTACCGATTTCGACACCCTCATCGCGCGGGCCATGCCCCGCTGAATTTCCAGACACCCAGAACACCCGGAGACACCCATGAGCGAGCTGATTCTTCACCACTACCCCACATCGCCATTTGCCGAAAAAACCCGCCTGATGCTGGGTTACAAAAACCTGCCCTGGAAGTCCGTCATCATCCCGATGATCATGCCCAAGCCCGACGTGGTGGCGCTTACCGGCGGCTACCGCAAGACGCCCATCCTGCAAATCGGCGCCGACATTTATTGCGACACTGCCTTGATCAGCGACGTGCTGGAACACCTGCAACCCGAGCCTTCGGTGTACCCGGAACCCAGCAAGGGCCTGGCGCGCACGCTGGCGCATTGGGCCGACAACACGCTGTTCTGGACCTCCATGGCCTACAACACGCAGCCCAAGGGCGTGGCCCAGATTTTTGAAAAGGCGCCACCTGAAGCCGCCCGCGCCTTCGGCGAAGACCGCAAGGCCATGAGCACCGGCATGCCGCGCCTGCGCGCCAGCGACGCCGCCGCGGCTTACAAGTCCTATCTGCGGCGGATTTCGGACATGCTCGACGATCGGCCTTTTCTATTGGGCGATGTTCCCTGCATCGCCGACTTCGCGATGTACCACCCGCTGTGGTTCACGCGGGTGCAAACACCGGTGCTCGCGGGCATCCTGAACCTCACGCCGGCCGTGCTGGAATGGATGGACCGCATGGCCGCCATCGGCCATGGCGGCATTGAAAAATTCAGCTCTGCCGAGGCTGTGGCGCTGGCCGCCGCGTCCACCCCTGCGCCGCTGCCGGGCGATCTGTTCCAGGACGAACACGGCATTCCCTTGGGCAGCCAGGTGCTGGTCAGCGGCGAGAGTTTTGGACCGGAGCCCACCGAGGGCGAGCTGATCGCCGCTACCCGCATGCATTACACGCTGCGCCGTACCGATGCGCGTGCCGGCACCGTGCATGTGCATTTCCCCCGCATCGGCTACACCCTGAAAGCGGCAACTCCGGCATGAGCAGCAACACCGGTATTTCCTGGCGTTTTCTTCCCTTTGGCGCGCTGACCACACGTGAGCTTTACGAGATCTTGCAGCTTCGCAGCGAGGTGTTTGTGGTCGAGCAGGCCTGCAGCTTCCAGGACATGGACGGCGCCGACATGGAGGCCATGCATTTGCTGGGCACAAGCGAAGGGCGGCTGGTGGCCTATGCGCGCTGCTTTGCCGCGGGCGTGAAGTTTGCGGAGGCCAGCATAGGCCGCGTGGTCACGCATGCCTCGGCACGCGGCGGCGGCGTTGGCCATGTGCTGATGAAAGAGGCCGTTGGCCGTTTACAGCAGCACTGGGGCCCGCAACCCATTCGCATAGGCGCACAGGCACGGCTTGAGCAGTTCTACCTGCAGCACGGTTTTTCCAATACCGGCCAGCCCTACATCGAGGACGGCATACCGCACATCGAGATGTTGCGGATTGCCTGAACAGTTGCCTCAAGTTCCCAGAGTGACAGCTGAGACGCCTTGCCTCACGGACAATTTTCCCATTCCAGCCATCAAGGACTCCCCAAAATGATCACGGACTTCAAAGGTAAAACCGCAGTGCTGACCGGCGCGGGCTCGGGCTTCGGCCTGGAATGCGCGCGCCTGGGCGCCAAACTGGGCATGAACCTGGTGCTGGTCGACGTGCAGCAGGACGCGTTGGACAAGGCCACCGAGGAGATGAAGGCCGCCGGCGCCCAGGTGCTGTCCTTCAAACTTGACGTCTCCAGCGCCGCGCAGATGGAGGCCATGGGCAAGGCCGTGTTCGAGCGCTTCGGCGCGCCGCATTTCGTCTTCAACAACGCCGGCGTCGGATCCGGCGGCCTGATCTGGGAAAACAGCGTCAAAGACTGGGAATGGGTGCTGGGCGTCAACGTCATGGGCGTGGTCCACGGCGTACGCATCTTCACGCCGATGATGCTGGAAGCAGCCGCCAAAGACCCATCCTGGCAAGGCCACATCGTCAACACCGCCAGCATGGCCGGGCTGCTGAACCCGCCGAACATGGGCGTCTACAACGTGAGCAAACATGCCGTGGTGGCGCTCAGCGAAACCCTGTACCAGGACCTGGGCCTTGTGACCGATCAGGTTGGCGCCTCGGTGCTGTGCCCGTTTTTTGTGGCCACCGGCATCGGCATGAGCCACCGCAACCGGCCGGCTGAACTCGGCGCGGAAAAGCCCACCAGGAGCCAGATGATCCAGCAGGCCATGACAGGCAAGGCGGTCGGCTCCGGCAAGGTGAGCGCCGCCGATGTGGCGAAACTGGTGTTTGACGCCATTGCAGCCAACCGGTTCTATATCTACAGCCACCCCAAAGCCATCAACTCCGTGCAGACACGGCTTGAAGACGTGCTGCAGGCACGCAACCCGACGGATCCGTTTGCCGACAAGCCCGAAATTGGCCAGCAACTGAAAGCCGCGTTGCGCGGAGCCTGATGCGCCGCGGCTGCCTTGCTTGGGCCGGCCTGCTGCTTGGGCTGGCGGGGGCAGGCGCGTTGGCACAACCGGTGAAGTGCCCCGACGGAAAACTTGCCGACGGCATTGAACGGGCAGGGGACGCCCGGCAATGCCTTGTCATCCGCAAGCTGGCGCCTGGCCAGACGTCCCGCATCACGCCCAAGGTACTGGTCGTCTTTCTGCACGGCGACAATGGCGGGCGCACGGAGTTGAAAGCGGACAGCGGCACAGCAGCCTTGCTTGCCGAAAAGCTCCAGGCCGTCACCGTGGCGATGCAGCGGCCCGGCTACCGCAGCGATCTGGGCGTATCGGACGGCGAGTCCGGCCCCGGGGACGACGACTACACACCCCGCAACGCCGAAATCATTGCTGCCGCGCTGGGCAGCCTGCGCAGCCTCAACCCCGGCAAAAAAATCCTCTTGGTCGGCCATTCGGGCGGCGCGGCCATGGCGGCCTTGCTGGCCAGCCGTTTTCCGGGCAGCGCTGATGCCTATTTGCTGGCCGCCTGCCCCTGCGATGTGCCGGCATGGCGGCAATGGCGCAACAGCTCTGCGGGCAAGTCCGGTGCCTGGAGCCGCAGCCTTTCACCGCTGGCCGAAGCGGAAAAAATCAACCCGGATACGCAGATCAGCGTGGTGGCGGGCAACAAGGACGAGAACACCTTGCCCCAGTTCAGCGAGGCCTATGTCAGGGCGCTACAGGCGCGCGGCGTCAAAACCCGGGTCACGTATGCGATGAACGCCACCCACGTGTCGGTGCAGCGCGCGCCGGAGTTCTTCATGCTGGCCGGGGAATTGGCCGACAGGCTGTCGAAATAGCGCCGCTGCGCTATCCTTGCCGCTCCTTCATTCAACGCTTTTGATGATGTCCAAATTCCTGAACCGCCTTTCCCTGGCTGCCGTTGTCGCGGCTGGCTTGCTGCTTGCCGGCTGTAACGATGCGCCGGGCACCGCGCCCGGCAGCCCGTCGGCAAAGGCTGCCGCCGAACCGGTATCCGTGGCTGCCATCGAAGCCGGCGCCAAAGGCTTTTCGGCCGGCGCTTTAATGAGCAAGCGCACGGTGTATGTGTTTTTTGATGCGCAATGCCCGCACTGCGGCGCCCTGTGGGAAGCGGCAAAACCGCTGAAGTCCCAGGCCAGGTTTGTCTGGATCCCGGTTGGCATGCTCAACGCCGCCAGTACGGCCCAGGGGGCAACCCTGCTGGCGGCCGGCGACCCGGTGGCTGCCATGGACGCGCATGAAACGTCGCTGCAGGCCCGGCGCGGCGGCATCAGTGCGGCCAGCAATATCGACGCGCAAAAAGAAGCCGTCGCCAAAAACACCGAGCTGATGACCAGACTGGGTTTCGCTTCGATCCCCACCATCGTCGGAACCCACGCGCAGACCGGCGCCACGGTGTCACATGAAGGTTCATTGCCAACGGCGGCTCTGGCCACCTTGCTGGGTTTACAGCCGCCGGCAGCGCAGTAATCTGGTCTTTTCCTCGAAAAAAGTGGCTGAAACGCAATAGAGACGGGCGCAACCAGCTATATATTTGATAGCGGTTGCGCGCCGTGGCTCAGGCCCGGTTCAAAACAGAACCCGGCTGCGGATGGTTCCCGGCACCTCTGCCAGCTTGGCCAGCGCGATATCGGAGTGCGCTGCGTCGATGTCGATCACCACGTAACCCACTGCCTCGTTGGTCTGCAGGTACTGCGACGCGATGTTGATGCCGTTGGCCGCAAACACCTTGTTGATTTCCGACAGCACGCCCGGCACGTTGCGGTGAATGTGCAGCAGGCGGTGCTTGCCTGGGTGGGCCGGCAGCGCCACTTCAGGAAAGTTGACGGAAGACGTCGAGGTGCCGTTGTCGCTGTACTTCACCAGCTTTTCGGCCACCTCGATGCCGATGTTTTCCTGCGCTTCCATGGTCGAGCCGCCCACGTGCGGCGTCAAGATCACGTTGTCGAGGCCGCGCAGGGGTGATTCAAAAATGTCCTTGTTGCTGCGCGGCTCCACCGGAAACACGTCGATCGCCGCACCCAGCAGCTTTTTCTGCTTCAGCGCCTCGGCCAGCGGTTCGATCTCCACCACCGTGCCGCGTGAGGCATTGATCAGCACGCTGCCGGGCTTCATCGCGGCAATCTCGGCCGCGCCCATCATCCATTGCGTGGCCTGGGTTTCGGGCACGTGCAGGCTCACCACGTCGGACTGGGCCAACAGATCCTTGAGTTGAGCCACCTGCCGGGCGTTACCCAGCGGCAGCTTGGTCACCACGTCAAAAAACACGACCTGCATGCCCAGCGCTTCGGCCAGCACTGACAGCTGCGTTCCGATGGAGCCGTAGCCCACGATGCCCAGCGTTTTGCCGCGGATTTCGTAAGCGTTTTCGGCCGACTTGAGCCAGCCGCCGCGGTGCGCCACGGCGCTTTTCTCGGGCACGCCGCGCAGCAGCAAAATGGCCTCGGCCAGTACCAGCTCAGCCACGGAGCGGGTGTTGGAAAAAGGCGCGTTGAACACCGCAATGCCGCGTTCGCGGGCGGCGTTCAGGTCGACCTGGTTGGTGCCGATGCAAAAGCAGCCGACCGCCGCCAGCTTGCCGGCCTGGGCAAACACATCGGCAGTGAGCTGGGTGCGGGAACGGATGCCGACAAAATGCGCGTCGGCGATTTTTGCCTTGAGTTCGTCATCGGGCAGCGCGCCGGCCAGGCTTTCGATCTGCGAGTAGCCTGCCGCCTTGAGAACTTCCACTGCGGAGGGGTGAATGCCCTCGAGCAACAGGAATTTGATTTTTTGCTTGTCGACCGAAGTTTTGTTCATGGAAAGCCGCTGCGCCAAGAAGTGGATGAGGAGCAAGTATGAGGGAAGCGAAATACCCGTGCTGGTGCGCGGTTGGGCGGCGGGATTCGAGGCCTCGAATAATGCCAAAAATGCCCGCAGACCTTACTGGACGTGCGCAAGCAGCTATTAAATCAATAGCGGCTGGGTCTGGGGCTCCTGATCGGGTTCGGCGGGTTCACAGGCAACAGCATCCCCCACGCGCAGTAAACCGCCCTGCAACACACGCGCCGTCAGCCCGCCGTGGCCGCGCATGGCGTTGTAGCCGCCCGGGCCCAGCACTTCCTCCATGCGCGAACAGGGTTCGCACGGGCCGGTGATTTCCAGCACCACATCGCCGATGCGCAGCGCCATGGGTTGGTCCCTGAAGAGCGATTTCGCAGCCAGCAGGTTCAGGCCCGACACCACCAGGTTGCGCCTAAGGCTCGCGGTATCCACCGTGCCAAGCCGCATCAGCGCCGCCAGCACAGGCAGGTGCTCGGCCTGGATCAGGGTGACCTGGCGCTTGCTGCTTTCCGGGCGAATGGCGGGCGCCGCAGCGCTCCGGTCGCCTTCCAGCCCACGGCCGGCCAGCGCCGTCACAGTTGCCACGCGGAGCACCGGGCTGCGGCGGGCGGGCCTCAGCAAAATCTGCTCAAGCCGCCCTTGGTGGGGGAATTGCCGGGTGAGCGTGCGCAGGTCACTGATGCCCGTGCCGGCGGTGGCTGTCATTCCAGTACCTGTCCCGCGGAAGGGTAGCTGCGCGACAGCACCTGCTCGTCTGTCAATTCCGGGCCCTGCCACATGGTGACTTCTGAAGCGCCGGCCCCCAGGGCCATCTCATGGAGGGCCCGTATTTCCACCTGGGTGAAACCACCCGCGGGCTCCCCTAGAGGATGGAACACCATGCGGGGCGCGGGAGCCAGCACGTGGCTGGCCTGAAGTTTCCGGACGAATGCCTTCAGTACCTGCTCACCGTGGGTGAAGTCGGACACCATGGAGCGCGGGTGGCTGAAAGGATTGATGACCTGTGCCGACTTGCTCGATTTATGCAGGGCAGCGTCATTGCCCGCACCCAGCACTTTGGGCTTGGGGCTGCGGGAAATCGCAATTTCGGGCACTTCGGAAATGAAAGCGCCCGTTTTCACATTGCGCACCGTCAGCCGGTAAGGCGACAGGCGAATGTACAAAGGTGGCTTGATGAAGTCGAACATGGTCAAGGGCGGCGGTTGAATTCAGTGAGCCTGGTGCTCATGACAATACGGCTTTCAGCGCGGCCAGGAGCCGCGCAGCTGCCAGCTTGACCCGCATCTTGAAACGACGGGCCATGCGCCATGGCAACGACGCCCTGGCCTGGGCCATGATTTTGTCCTTCCAGGCTTTCCAGGGGGTGTAGAGCCGCGCGAACCACGGCATTTGCATGAGTGCAGGCTGGGTCAGCTGAAAGAGGCGTGCGGCCAGCGCGGTTCCGGTGAGTTTGGCCGCCAGTATCAGCGCCAGGCCGACAGTCACATGCCCCAGGCCGAACAGGTAAAGCGCCAGCAGCTTCACCGGTATCAGCGCCAGCACCGGCACGCTGAAGGCGAGCAGGGCAGCCCAGGGCGGCAAGCGGATGATCCAGCGCTCCAGCCGCCCCCACCAGGGCAGGCGCCCCAGTGCTGCAAAGCCGGCGGCCAGCGGCTCCCAGCCCCATTCTTCAAACAGCAAAAACAGCGCGACAGGCGCAAGCAAAACGACCCGCAGCACTTTTTTGAATTTGCCCATATCTGTTTTCCTTAAAGCGCCGAAGGGTAGGCACGGCTCCAGCCGAGCAGCAGCACACCCGCTGCAAGCACCCAGGCCAGTGTGGCGCAGGCGAGCGTGACGGGCAGTGTCGCGCGCACGCTGAGCCAATACACCACCAGCAGATAAACCGCATAGGGGATGAGCGACCACAGGCCAAACAGTGCCGTGGTACGAAGGTCAGCCGCGGAGCGTTCGCTGCCCACGATGTAGTGCGCAATCAATGCAAAGGTGGGAAACAGCGGCACCAGCCCGGCGATGAAAAAGCTGCGCGACCGGGAAAGAAGGGCAATAACCAGCACGGCAAGCGCACCCAGCAGGCATTTAAGAAAAAGTGAAAGCATCGATCGAAAAGAAAAAAGAATGCAGGGACGTGGCCGCAACAGCACGGACCCACAGTTTATCGAAGGGCACTATGGACGCCCCTCGGCCTGTATCGCCTGCATGCCGTTCAGCGCTTCCCTGCGCATGGAAAAAATGCTGTCGTTCGAAAGCTCAGGCACCACTGCAAAGCCGAGGCCTTCGTAGACGGTCAGCGCAGGGTGGTTGTCACGGTACACGCGTAGTGTGAAAGCTGTGGCACCGGTGTTACGAGCCGCTTGGGCCATTAGCAGCCTGCACAACATTGAACCCAGGCCCTGGCCGCGCGCGTGGGGCGCCAGGATGATGCGGGCCAGATGGGCAACACCTGCCTCACGCACCCAGAACTGCCCAAAGCCCAGCGCCTCTGCCGGCCCCCGGCTTATGACAAAGCTGAAGGCGCCGGGTTCAGCCAGCAGTACCGGGAGTCGCTCGGGCTCAAACGGAAACTTCAGCTTGGGGCCGGCCCAGCGCAGACAGGTGCTGGCGTCCTGGACCCAGGTGGCCAGCGCCGCATAGTCGGCGGCCCCGGGCGGCCGCAAGGCCAGCGAAGGAGCGCAGGGCGGTGATTGCGGGGAATCCATGGCGCCATTGTGCGGCAAGCCCGAGGCCTCGCGTTGCCCCGCCTATACGGTGCGCCAGGCGGTAGTCCTTCAGTGGCCGTGCTTTACGCGGCACATTGAAGGCTGACGGCCTGCAGGGTCTTGCCGGTTTGAGGGTCGAACACCACGAGATTCACCTGGCGCTCATGGCCCTGGGTCGCGGCTATGCTGCGAAAGGCCAGTTTTTGCGGCCCGGTTCCACTGCTTTTGTATTCCCCTGCCTGGGTGTACTGGCGCACCACGAAGTCGTGTTGGAGAACTTCGCCGGCGTTTTCGCCGGCTTTCACCCTGGAATTGTGCCCATGCTCGGTGACGGTCCAGTAGGCTGACCAGGACGGTGACACCTGCGGTGCGGGCACCGGGGTGACACTGGCTTCAAACTGGCCCGGCCCGAGTTGCCTGAGTACGATGCTGGCGCGCGCGGGTTCCTTGCTGTCGGCAGGCCTGCCACCCCAGCGAGGCCAGTCTTTGCCGTTGAGTACGGCCTGCGGTGTATAGATGCTGCGCAGATTGCTCCTGGACGCTATTTCGCGTTGCCGGCTGGTGTAGGCGGGCGCGGCAAAACGGTCAACCCAGCCGATGTAGTCCCAGTAGCCGACATGAAAGGCTTGCACCACGGCCCCACTGCCTTTCAGCGACGATGCCCATTTGTCAGCGGGCGGGCAGGAGCTGCAGCCCTCAGAGGTATACAGCTCAACAACCGGCGTGATGGTCGGCCCTGAGCTGATGGCACAAGCGTTTTGTGCGGACAACGCGCTGGACGTCGATGCCATCAGGACGATTGCGATGATCAGCGGGGTGTTGCGGCGGGAAGGCCGTGGGGGCGCGGTGTGCAGCATGAGGGTCTCCGTGGATTTGCAGACCCCCATTGGTCGATGGACTTCGCCGGTTCTTACACCTGCCGGGCTTGGTTAACAAAGACGCGGCACAACCGGTATTCAGGCACTTAAACCAGCGGCATGGTCTCCGAGTCTTTTTCCAGGTGCGGAATGCCGCCATGCCGCTCAAGCCTGTCCTGGAGCTGGCCCATGTGGGCGGCCATGGTGTTGTCCGACTGCTCCAGCCGCGCCAGCAATGCCTGTTGCTGCTGCGAGAAGCGTTCGGCCAGCACAGTGGCGGCGGCGGCTTCCCGGTGCTGTGCGGCCAGGGCCTGCACCTCCAGGTAGCTCCGCAGTTCGGTAAAACGCGAGGCCTCGGCCTTGTCAGCCAGCTCACGCTGCGTGTTCAGCTCGCGTGCGTAGCGCCGGGTTTCCAGCAAGTTGGTGCTTTGCATGTAGAGCGTGGAGGCCAGAAACACCACCGTGGCAACCACCAGCAAGAGCAGCATCACGAAGCCCAGCGACACCTCCACGGTGGTAAAGCCCAGGCTGAGCATGCTCACACGGCTGAATTCATCGACATTGAGGGCCACAAAGCCCGCCAGCAGCAGCATGGCCACCACCAAAAAAATCGTGCGAGTCCGCATGTGTGTCTCCCCTGAAAATGTAAGAAATTGCTTTAAGCCAAGGGCCATTATCAGAAGCAAAACAGCGCTGGTGCTGTGGGACAATGCCGACCCTTGGCGTCAGTTTGTACTCGGCGCACCGATAACGGCTCTCTGCCAGGGCAGGCTGCATCGCCGGGCGGGCATTTGCCCCTTTATCGACCTTCTTTTGCTTCTTTTTCCGAGCTTTTTCGAACATCTCTTTCAATATGCAGAAAATCATCCGCCAGATCGCGGCAGAAATTAAAGTCCAGGAACACCAGATCAAGGCAGCCGTCGAGCTGCTTGACGGCGGCGCCACGGTTCCCTTCATCGCGCGCTACCGCAAGGAAGCCACCGGCGGGCTGGACGACATCCAGTTGCGCGAGCTGGAATACCGGCTGGGGTACCTGCGCGAGCTGGAAGAGCGACGCGAAGCCGTGCTCAAAAGCATTGAAGAGCAGGGCAAGCTCACGCCCGAGTTGCGTGCAGCCATAGAGTTTGCCGCCACCAAGCAGGACCTCGAAGATCTTTACCTGCCCTTCAAGCCCAGGCGCCGCACCAAGGGTCAGATTGCGCGTGAAGCCGGCATCGAGCCGCTGGCCGACAAGCTGTTTGCCGACCCGTCGCTGGTACCTGCCGACGAAGCCGCGGCCTTTGTGAAGGCCGAAAAGAACGAAAGCGGTGACGACTTCACCACCGTGCAAGCCGTGCTCGACGGCGTGCGCGACATCCTCAGCGAACGCTGGGCCGAAGATGCCGGCCTGGTGCAGTCGCTGCGCAACTGGCTCTGGAGCGAGGGGCTGTTCAGCTCCAAGCTGGTGACCGGCAAAGACGAGAACAACGCCGACAACAGCAAATTCCGAGACTACTTCGACTACGACGAGCCGATTGGCCGCGTGCCTTCGCACCGTGCGCTGGCAGTCTTTCGCGGCCGCGGGCTTGAGATCCTGGATGCCAAGCTGGTACTGCCTGAGCAGGCCGAGCCCGGCAAGCCCAGCATTGCCGAAGGCAAGATCGCGCTGCACCTGGGCTGGAGCCACAAGGCGCGACCAGCGGATGATTTGATCCGCAAGGCCGTGGCCTGGACCTGGCGCGTCAAGCTCAGCCTCTCGCTCGAGCGCGACCTCTTTACCCGTTTGCGCGAAGAGGCCGAGAAGGTCGCCATCAAGGTCTTTGCCGACAACCTGCGCGACCTGCTGCTGGCAGCGCCCGCCGGCCCGCGTGTGGTGATGGGCCTGGACCCGGGTATTCGCACCGGCGTGAAGGTGGCCGTGGTCGATGCCACCGGCAAGCTGGTGGAGACCTCTACCGTCTATCCGCATGAACCGCGCAAGGACTGGGATGGCTCCCTGCACACGCTGGCCAGGCTCTGCGAAAAGCATGGCGTCAACCTGATCGCCATCGGCAACGGCACCGCCAGCCGCGAAACCGACAAACTCGCCGCCGACCTGATCAAGGGAATGGCCAAGGTGGAACAGGCCATTGAAAAAGTCGTGGTCAGTGAGGCGGGTGCCTCCATCTACTCCGCCAGTGAATTCGCCAGCCAGGAAATGCCCGACGTGGATGTGAGCCTGCGCGGCGCGGCCAGTATTGCGCGACGCCTGCAAGACCCGTTGGCCGAGCTGGTCAAGATCGACCCGAAATCGATCGGCGTTGGCCAGTACCAGCACGACGTGAACCAGAGCGACCTGGCGCGCAGCCTCGACACCGTGGTCGAAGACTGCGTGAACAGCGTGGGCGTGGACCTGAACACCGCCAGCGTGCCGCTGCTGGCGCGCGTGTCGGGCCTGTCGCAAACGGTGGCCAAGTCGGTCGTGCGCTGGCGTGATGCCAACGGTGCCTTCGCCTCGCGCGCCGACTTGCTCAAGGTGACCGGCCTGGGCGCCAAGACTTTTGAGCAGAGCGCGGGTTTCCTGCGCCTGCGCAGCAGCAGCAACCCGCTGGACATGACAGGGGTGCACCCCGAAACCTACCCGGTGGTTGAAAAGATCATGGCCCACACCGGCAAGCCGGTGGCCGAGCTGATGGGCCGGGCCGAGATGCTCAAGACCCTGAAGCCCGAGCTGTTTGCGAATGAACAGTTCGGCGTGATCACCGTCAAGGACATCATTGCCGAACTGGAAAAACCCGGCCGCGACCCGCGCCCCGACTTCAAGGTGGCCCGCTTCAACGACGGCGTGGAAGACATCAAGGATTTGAAGGAAGGCATGACGCTGGAAGGTACGGTCAGCAACGTGGCCGCCTTCGGCGCCTTCATTGACATCGGTGTACACCAGGACGGCCTGGTCCACGTGAGCCAGCTTTCCAACAAGTTCGTGAACGACGCGCGTGAGGTCGTAAAAACCGGCGACATCGTCAAAGTACGCGTGACCGAGGTCGATGTGGCGCGCAAGCGCATTGGCCTCACCATGAAACTCGACGCCGCACCGGCCCGCCGCGACGGCCCGCGTGACAACCGCTTTGAAAGCGCGCGCCCGCCGGGCGGGCAAAACCGCGGCGGCAACTATGGAAGCCGCCCAGGCGCGCCACAACCGGCCGCCGCGACCGCCATGGAGTCGGCCTTCAGCAAGCTGGCGGCACTGAAGAAATAACAATGCGCACGCCGCCAGGTCGCCAGAAAGACATGAATTGACCCGTTTTTAAGGTTAAATCAGGCCCTGCCGCTTGACTGGCGGGCGCAACCAGCTATCAAAATAATAGCAACCATCTACCCCCATGCAAGCCCTCCGCATTTACGCCGGTCCCAAGGCACGCCGGCATATCGAGCAAAACGGCCTCAGGCCAGCAGACATTGCCGTCGTACCCGGGGCGGCGGGCGGGCCCAAGGGCTTGATCCTTGGCGCACTGGACCGCTTTATCTTTGGTGACTGGCTGGCGCAAAGCAGCCATCCGGTGGACCTGGTCGGCGCGTCCATAGGCGCATGGCGCATGGCCACGGCCTGCCTGGACAACCCTGAGGCCGCATTCCAGCGCCTCGAAACCGATTACATCCACCAGCATTACGAACTCAAGCCCGGGCAGAAGCGCCCGACCGCCGACGCCGTCAGTGAGCAGTTCGGCCAGAGCCTGAAGGTTTTCTACGGGGGCAGGGTGAAGGAAGTGATTGGCCATCCCCGCTATCGGCTGCACATCGTCACCTCGCGTGGCCGCCACATGCTGGGCCGTGAGCACAAGGTGGCCACGCCGCTGGGCTACTTTGGCGCGTTCCTCACCAACAGCCTGCACCGCAAGGCCATGGGCGCATGGCTGGAGCGCGTCGTGTTTTCCACGCAGAACGCCTCCCTGCCGTTTTCAACTGCCGACTACCGGACCCGCCAGGTGCCGATGGACGAAGCCAATTTTCAGCCGGCACTTCAGGCCAGCTGCTCCATCCCTTTTGTGCTGCGCTCCGTGCACAACATCCCCGGCGCGCCGCCCGGCGCCTACTGGGACGGCGGCATCACCGACTACCACCTGCACCTGAACTATCACCGCGGGGGCACGGCAGGGGAGGCGGGGTCATCGCCGGGATTGGTGCTGTACCCGCATTTCCAGAGGGCCGTGGTGCCTGGCTGGCTCGACAAGGGCCTGAAGTGGCGGCACGGAGCCACACATTTTCTGGACAACATGGTGTTGCTCGCCCCCAACCCGGAGTGGATCAAAACCTTGCCCGGCGGCAAGCTTCCGGACCGCGCGGACTTCATGCGCTACGGCCCCGATATCCACGCACGCATACGCGCATGGTCGCAGGCCACATCGAAAGCCGGGCAGCTTGCGGAGGAATATGCCCGGTGGCTGGAACATCCGGACATGAAGCTGGTTCATCATTTATGAACCGGCCATGAACCGGCCGGAATGCGCGCCTCGATGCGGTGTTTCCCCGGCGAGGCGCTCATAAAAAAGCCGCATGACGTGGCACGTCATACGGCGATTCCAGATCGCTGCCAGGCACCTCAGCCTGGAGCGGAAGCCTCAAAACACGTGTGCAATACCCGCGTACAGCGACTTCGGGCTTTGGCCGACCGCCGAGAGCGCCAGGCCAGCCGAACTGCCACCGCCGCCGCTGATGGTGTAGCCTGCGTTGGCCTGGTTGCTGATCCTGGTCGCGCCGCCGTAGATCGTGGTTCGCTTGGACAGCGGATAGTCGTAGCGCAGGCCTATGGCCTTGGAATCCGAATTCGCCGTGGTCTTGTTTTTGAGCTGGCCGTAGGTGGCGATCAGCTTGCCTACGCCGACAGGTGCCGAGGCGCCGATCTGGTAAGCGTCGAGCGCGGGCGCACCAGTCGTGTCGCCGCGACGACGTACAAAGATGGCAGACGGCTTGATGAACCCGAAATCGTAGGAGACGGCGACATCAGTGTATTTATCGGTATTGCCGACTATGTAGATGGTTTTTTCCGTCAGGTAGCTGACTTGCGCCGCAAGCGTGCTGCTGCTGTAGCCGGCTGCGATGTTGAGCACGTTGCCGGTGGACTTGGGTTGGCCGCCCGCGCCGGTCGATTCGCCGAAAGCATAAAACACATTGGCCTTGAAACCGCTCCAGGTCGGCGTTGTGTACTGGATGGAGTTGTCCCGGCGGGTGGTGGCGTCAGAGAGCGAGCCACCGTTGATGCCTACGCCCGGCCCCGCGTAATAGTTCAGGGCGCCGGACATCGTGAATCCGGCGGGGTCAAAAGCCGCCATGGTTCCAAAATGCGGCGTGTACTGGCGGCCGATGTTGACGGCGCCGAAGTCACCACTCAAGCCCACGGTCGCCAGGCGCTGAAACATGTAACTAGCCCCAGTCGGCACAGTGCTGGTGGGGATGGTCGCAGTACCTGTGCCAGTGCCTGTGTCTGTTAAAAAGCCGGCCTCCAGCACGAAATTCGCCTTCAGGCCGCCGCCGAGGTCTTCCGTACCGCGAAACCCGAAACGTGAACCCATGGCACCCCCGCTGGAGACGCGTGTCACATTGCCGTTGCCGGCAGACGCGACTTCCAAATAGGTATCAACCACGCCATACAGCGTGACGGAGCTTTGGGCCTGAGCGGCGCAACTGGCAGCGGACAGCACGGAAAGTGCAAATAGTTTGGTCTTCATCAGGTCTCCTAATGTTGTTGATATAAGCGTGCTTATCGATTCGACGCAGCCCTACAGGTCCCATGCACTGTTGTTTGCGGACAGCAAACACCGCGTGAAATCGCTAATCACTGCATGAGGTTAATGGGGTTTTAGTTATAAAAAATAAGTAAATAGTCTCTTGTCAACAATGACATTTATGGTTATAAAAAGTAATTAAATGATTTTGCGACTGATTCTTCGGCCAGAACGCAGCCTGGCTGCTAGCTACTGATCTGGCCCGAATTGCGAGTGATGCTGCGCGAAGGCAACTTCAGCCCGGCGTCCACCGCATTCCCGGCGCTACGAGAGCGGTGGGACCTCATCATTGCCCGCACTTCGCGATGCTTCTGAACTGATGGGGTGGCGCATACATCGGGTGGGTCCGATTTGGCAGATAGAGACATGGTGGGCGGGTGCGACCTGGCGCACCCCCAGCGGGAGCTCAGCGCCAGGCGGAGCCGGCGTCCGGGCAGTCGCTCGACACGGCTCTGACGGTCGCTGCCGGCAATGTCGCACGCTGGTGTTCGGCTCGCCACAACACATCCCAGACACCAAGATCAGCCAACTGAAGCCGCACCGTGCTGCGGCAATGCCGATTCCAGTCGTAGCCGACCATGAGATTGAGCCGGTCGCTTGCGGCTCGCGAGGCTGGCGCTTGTTCGGCCAGCTCGCGGCGTGTTTTTTCGCTCCAGGCTTGTATGGCCGGAACCTCGGGCAGCAGGTGTGCCGACCAGCGTGTTTCGCCGTAGGCTCGCAACAGCAGGTCGTTCGCCTCATAGACCCGGCCGAGGTAACCGGCATGCGCATCGACAATCAGGTCAACCTCACCGCCGGGCGGCGCCGGCCGCGCCGCCAATGCTTTGACGATGCCGTGCTCCTGCGCGATTCGTTCAAGTTTTTTCCAGTGGCCAGCCATGCCGATCAGGAGGTTCACCGCGATCATCAGTACCAGGGCGCCGCGCAGTGTCGCGCCCGGCACCGTCGCGCGTTGGACCAGTGCGACGCAGCAGCCCGCAAACAGCGCAATGACAACCATCGGTAGCAATAGATGCCGCGCACCCCATTCGCCGTACCAAAAGCTCAACGGCGCCTGGCTTGAGGCCGTCGCGAGCACCGCGGAGACGGAAGTCGGCGACGGCAAATGAACGACAAACAACGGGGAGCCGAGCCCGACCACCACATAGGGGGCCATGGCCGCCAGCGCGAGCAATCCCAGTAGCGCCATCGGCCGCCAACCGGCTCGCAGCGCGGTACCGAACGACTTCTCGCCGGCAGCCCGGCGATGCCAGCTCGCCACGAGGCCGGGCAACAAAGGCAGTAGCAGCAGGAACCAGGTTGCGAACAGTGCCAGATATTTGAGGTAACTCAGCATGCTGCTCAATGCGAGGGGATCGAGAAACTGGTTGTAAGCGATGTACGCGCCGACTGGCCGCCAGATCACCCGCGTAGCGGCAAACGCGGCAATCGCAGCGAACACCAGAATCACCGAGCGGACATAGTTCCAGCGGGACCTGTCACGGGCAAACAGCCAGCGACCGGATTCCAGCGCGATCAAAAAAGCACAGTTCGATGCGAGCTGGAACGACAGCAGCACCAGCAGCAGCCCGAGACTGGCTTGCATGCGTCCGGGCGCGTGGAACAAACGGTAGCCCGCCAATGCGAGAAACACGCAGGTGATATGGCCGAGCATTGGCGTGTAGCTGAAGAAAACATACCAGAGCGGGAAGCTCAATACGACGGCAGGCAACCATGCGGCAACCGCCGGTTCAATGTTAAAGACGTCCTCCCCAAGGCGGCGTACTTCCCAGGCGATACCGAGCGCCATCAAGATGATCCAGAGCTTGAAAAATATCCAGGGTGGCAGCAATGGCTGAAGCGCATCGGCGAGGTAAAAGAGGCCGTAGGTCAGGTACCAGTTGCTGTCGAGCAGCCAGCTTCTGAGCGTGGCCCAGTCGTGATTGGCCAGAGCGTGGGCGCCGATGACACCATCCCACATTTCAGTCGACGACAGCCAGATTGGTGCAGGTCCGAGCAGCAGCGCGAACACGGTCCAGAAAATTACGCTACCGAATGGGGTTGTCGGTCCGGCGCGGCCAGCCTCGGCCGCCTTAATCATCGAAATTAATGCGTTCACGTTCGACGACGAGCGGACGTTTCATGACATGGGTCAGGATCGCGCCGACATATTCTCCGAGCAAGCCTATAAAAAACAGCTGTACCGATGCGAAAAAGAACACGCCTATCAGTACCGGTGCCGTGCCCATCGAAAACTGGTTCCAGAACAGCAGTTTGAGTAACAGATAGACGAGGGAGACCAGCAAGCTCAAGCCCGACAGAGCAAAACCGATCATCGTTGCGAGCCGTAACGGCACGCGCGAGTGAGAGGTGATGCCGAGCATCGCAATATCGTAGAGCGTATAGAAGTTGTTTTTGGTAATGCCCCGCAGGCGCCGCGGCTGGTTATAGGGGATTTGCACCGCCTCGTAACCAACCTCGGAAACAAGGCCGCGCAAATAAGGATATGGATCGTCGATGCGTCGCAGGACCTCCAGTACCTTGTGGTCGTACAGGCCGAAGCCCGTGAAATTCTGGATCAGCTTGACGTCGGCGATCTTTGTGACGGTACGGTAATAAAGGCGGCGCAGCGAGAACATCAGCGAGGACTCTTCGGAGCTTGGTTTCACGCCGACAACGATTTTTTCGCCGTCAAGCCAGTGCGCGACAAAATCTTTCATAAGTGCCGGCGGATCTTGCAGGTCTGCCACCAGCAGGATCGCAGCGTCGCCAGTCGCCTGCAGCAGTCCATAGTAGGGTGAGCGGATATGGCCGAAATTGCGCGCGTTCAGGATGACCTTGACCTTCGGGTCGGCGGCTGCCAGTTTGCGTAGCAGCGCTTCGGTACGATCAGTCGAACAGTTATCGATAAACAGGTGTTCGTAACTGACGCCCTCGATTTCACCAAACACCGCGCGAGTTTGCGCATAGACCTCTTCGACGTTGTCCTCTTCGTTATAGCAAGGGGTGACTACTGTGATTTTTTTCATGGCATGGCGAAGACGAATTTCTGTTGCATCTTATAGGCGATCAATGCAAGCGGGAGCAGGACTATCGCGTTGGCGGAATAAAGATTGAGACCTGCCGCCAGCAAAAGTGCAACCCCGCCCACATTAAGCCCGTAAATCAGGACATAAACCGCGACAAAACGCATGAGCCTGCTGCGGGGTGCGCCGTCGAATACGAGTCGACCGGTGGTCTGAAAGTTAAACGCGATCCCGGCAACGGTCGCCAGTCCGATCGCTACGGGATATGGCATGCCAAGCAAGCTCAGAATTGCGAACAGTCCGTAACCGAAACCGGTATTGAGCAGGCCGACTGTCAAAAAACGCAGAAATTTTGAAATTGGCAATTCAAGCAAACCTTGGAAGCTGGGCAGAACGTATTTTCCCCCCAACCCTGCGCTACATCGATTTTTCGAGCATGAGGCGGTAATCATTCATGTCGGCGATGCGTGGATTGGTCTTATGGCAATGGTCAGCCAGCGCGCCGTCGATGATCCTGCCGAAACTTTGCGGCTGCACGCCCATTGCTGCGAGGCCGTCAGGCAACCCCAGCCGTGCGTTCATCTCGCGGATGGCATCCGGAATGTCGGTGCCCGAAGCAAAGCCCATGGCACGCGCCATGCGGTCGAGGCGCCGGTCCTTCTGCACCGATTCGGCGGCCGCATTGAAGTCGACGACCACAGGCAGAAACATGGCATTCAGCGTGCCGTGGTGCAGGCGCGGGTCGACTCCGCCCAGGCTGTGGCTCAGCGAATGCACGCAGCCCAGTCCTTTCTGGAACGCCATGGCCCCTTGCATGGAGGCGCTCATCAGGTTGAAGCGGGCGTCCCGGTCACTGCCATCGCGCGTGGCCCGTTCGATATGGGCCCAGCCGCGTTCCAGGCCGTCCAGCGCGATGCCGTCGGCCGGCGGGTTGAAGGCGGCTGACATGAAGGTCTCCATGCAATGCGCAATCGCGTCCATGCCGGTGGCCGCTGTCAGTTTGGCCGGCAGGCCCAATGTGAGTTCCGGATCGCAAATCGCCGTTTTCGGCACCAGATGCCAGGAATGAAACCCAAGCTTGCGGTGGTCATCCACAATAATGATGGCCCCGCGGGCGACTTCGCTGCCGGTGCCGCTGGTGGTGGGTACGGCAATCAGCGGGGCCGCGCGGTCCGTGATTTTCAGTGAACCGCCTTCAATGGTGGCGTAGGTCGTGAGCGGGCCTTCATGGGTTGCGGCAATCGCCACGCCTTTGGCGCAATCAATGGCTGAGCCACCACCGACCGCGATCAGGCCGTCGCAGCCGGCGGACTTGTACAGCGCGGCGGCTGCGCGAACGGCTGCCTCGGTGGGATTCGAAGGGGTTTGGTCAAACACCGTCACCTGCACACCGGGCAGCGCGTCAATCGCTTTTTGCAAAATACCTGCAGCCTTGACACCGGGGTCGGTGACGATGAGCGGACGGGTGATGCCGACACGCTCACATTCCTGCTTGAGCAATTTGATCGCGCCGAATTCAAACTGGATCTGGGTGACGTAATAGATAAAGGCCATGGTTTTGCTGTCTTTCGCGTTGTACGATGCTGGGCGGTTTTCCCGTGCCGCCCATCTTGCCCCAATCGGTTGCCCCAATCGGCTTGGCCCTACTTTAATAGCTGGAGATGCCCATGAATTGCAAGCAAACCCTGATGCTGGTCACCTTGGCGATAGCGGCTCTTCAGGCCAGGGCCGAATGTCTGAGCGATGCGCAAGTCGGCGACCTGGCCGAAAAGATCGCCGCCAGACAGCCTGCGGCAAACCCGGAAGGTCTCAACGAAGCCGATGGCGCTTGTACCCGCGCCAAACTCAATGCGCTGCTGGAAAAACGCCACGGCAAAGTGGTCGGCTACAAGGCAGGCCTTACCAACCCGGCGGTACAAAAACGCTTCAACTACGACCAACCCGTGTGGGGCAAGCTGTATGAGGGCATGGTGCTGCCCGGCGGGTTTGTGGTCGATGCGGCCTTTGGCGCGCGTCCGCTTTTTGAGGCCGACATGCTGGTGCGTGTCAAAAGTGCAGCCATCAACCAGGCCCGGACACCCCGGGACGTGCTTGAAGCCGTTGACCAGATCATTCCCTTTATCGAATTGCCCGACCTGGTCGTGCAGGCGCCACCCCGGCTCAATGGCCCGGCGGTCAGTGCCATCAATGTCGGTGCCCGGTTCGGTGTGGCCGGTACGCCCTTGGCCGTGCCCGTGACGAGGGCAGAGCGCTACGCCATGCTGGGCATGCTGGAAAACATGACCGTCGTGCTTGCAGACGGCAGCGGTGCAGAACTGGGAAGAGGCAAGGGCAGCGACATCCTCGGTCATCCCCTCAACGCAGTCGTCTGGTTAGCCGGCGCCCTGGCCAAGGAAGGTCTTGCCATGAAGCCAGGCGATTTGATCAGCCTGGGCTCGTTTTCACCCCTGCTACCCCCCAAGGCAGGGTTGACCGCCACAGCGACTTACCAGGGACTGGCCGGAGCGCAGCCTGTGTCGGTAACATTCAAATAAATGCGCCGCACCTCCCCTGAAGACTTGCTGACTCCCGCGATGCGGAATGTACTCAGCCGCATGGCACGGGCCAGGCGCCCACCGTTTCATACGCTCACCCCCACAGGGGCCAAAGCGGCATACGAGGCAGGTGCCGGCGTGCTGGAAATTCCCAAGCCGGCCTTGACGCGAGTCGAAGACCTGCTCATTCCCGCCAGGGATGGCTACAGCCTGCCTGCGCGCCTCTACGCCTCCTCAACTGACCGCCTGCCGGTGCTGCTTTACTTTCATGGCGGCGGCTTCACCATCGGAAGTGTGGCAACGCATGACGTGCTGTGCCGGCAGCTCAGCCACCTGTCAGGTTGCGCGGTGATTTCCGTGGACTACCGGCTGGCACCGGAGTACAAATTTCCTGTAGCTGCCCATGATGCCTGGGATGCCCTGCAGTGGCTGACGGTACGGTCAACCAGCCTCGGTCTTGACGAAACCCGTGTGGCGGTCGGCGGCGACAGCGCGGGCGGCACGTTGGCAACCATGTGCGCCATCCTGGCCCGCGATGCCGGTTTGCCGCTGGCGCTGCAGCTGCTGTTTTACCCCGGTTGCGCCGCCCGCCAGGACACACCGTCGCACCGGCTTTTTGCCGGTGGTTTTGTGCTCGAGGAAGCTGATATCACCTGGTTTTTCAACCACTATGTGCGAAGCCCTGCCGACCGCGAAGACTGGCGCTTCGCGCCGCTCAATGCGCCGGATGTGGACGATGTGGCCCCTGCCTGGCTGGGCCTGGCAGAGTGCGATCCCCTGATCGACGAAGGGGTGATGTATGCCGACAAGCTGCGCGCGGCCGGCGTGCCGGTCGACCTGGAAATCTACCGCGGGGTCACGCACGAGTTCATCAAGATGGGGCGCATCATTCCCGAAGCGCGGCAAGCCCATGCGGACGCGGCTCGGGCGCTGCGCCTGGCATTCAATCTTTCGGACAATAAACCATGAAACGACAGGAATTCCGATTTTTTCACCCGCTGCGGGTTCGCTGGGCCGAAGTGGACATGCAAAAAATCGTGTTCAACGCGCATTACCTGATGTACTTCGACACTGCCATCACCGACTACTGGCGCGCGCTGGCACTGCCGTACGAGGAAACCATGCACAAAATGGGCGGTGACCTGTACGTGAAAAAGGCCACACTGGAATACCACGGCTCGGCACGCTTTGATGACCGGCTCGATGTTGCGCTCAAGTGCGCACGCATCGGCAATTCGTCCATGACATTCATAGGTGCGGTGTTCAGGGCCGATGAACTGCTCATTACCTGCGAACTCATCTATGTGTTTGCCGATCCCCTGACCCAGACGTCCCGGCCCGTGCCAGATGCGCTGCGCAATCTGCTCGTGGGCTTTGAGGCCGGTGAGGCCATGGTGAACATCAGGACGGGTGATTGGGCCACCCTGGGCGCCGACGCGGCCAGGGTCCGCACGGCCGTGTTTGTGCAGGAGCAGGGCATTCCGATGGAGATGGCGTGCGACGAAGCGGACAACCCGGCCGTGCACGCCGTTGCCTATAACGGGTTGGGAGAGGGCATTGCGACCGGGCGGCTGGTGCGGCAAGCCGATGGCACGGCGAAGATCGGGCGCATGGCGGTGCACAAGGCGCTGCGCGGAGCTCACCTTGGCCAAAATCTTTTGAACGCGTTGATGGACGCCGCCCGGGATCGCGGAGACCACGAGGTCATGCTGCATGCGCAGCGCAGTGCGGAGGGCTTTTACCGGCGCCTTGGCTTTGAGGCCCGGGGTGAGCCTTTCGAAGAAGCCGGCATCTCCCATGTTGAGATGGTCCGGGCACCGTAACGGCGTTGTTGGTGCATGCCGTCGCCTGTGCGTGCGGCCTGTTTCAAACACTCAGAAAGCTGATCGATCTCATGACCCCCAAAAAAACCGGCCCCGATGCGCAGGGGCATCCCACCGTCGCAGGTACGGTAGCCAAGCTGGACCCTGCTGACTCACCCGGCGCGGACTCCATGGCGGCCCTGCCTGCAGAGGTGGCGCAGGGCGGCTGGATCACCGTGCTTCTTGCTTTCATGATGTTTGTGACGCCGGCAATTGGCGTGCCTCATGAAGAAATGCTGCAGGACACGCTGAAATCCATGATGGTGTCGTTTTCGGCGATCAGTGCCGGCCTGATTTTCTTCTGGCAGCAGCGCCACCGGCAGGAGCCCCTGCGTTGGCATGCCCTCATGTGGTTACCCCTGTCGCTCATGTTTTACGCCCTGGCAAGCATGCGGTGGTCACACGCCTATCTCGGTGGCGTGGAGGCCATCCGGTGGTTCGTCTTCAGCCTGCTGCTGTGGCTGGGGCTCAATACCCTGTCAAGGGACCGGTTGCCTCATTTGGCCCTGGGGATTCATGCGGGCGCCCTCGTGGCTTCGCTCTGGACCGCACTTCAGTTCTGGTTTGATTTCACTTATTTTCCGCAAGGCCCGAATCCAGCGTCCACTTTTGTCAACCGTAACTTTTTTGCCGAATTTGCGGTCTGCACCATTCCTTTCTCCTTCTATCTACTGATGCGGGCACGGAACTCGCTGCAAATATCCCTGCTGTCCTTGACCAACGGCTTTGTCGTCGTGGCGCTCATGATGACAGGGACGCGTGGGGCCTTGATGGCGTTATGGCTGCTGCTGATCTTCGTACTGCCGCTCATCGCCATGCGCTACCGCCGGCAACTGGCGATTTCTTCGTGGCACCTCGGTCAAAAATTGTTGGCATGCGGGCTTCTGGCGGCCACCGTCCTCGCTTTGGGTTTGATCCAGACCGGTAATCCGAAACTGACAGCAGAGGCCCGGGGCAACACGGCTTTCGAGCGGGCCTTCAAGCGTACGGCAACAATTTCCGTCGATGACAATTCCTTGGGCGTGCGCTTTGTGATGTGGAAAGCGACATCGCGGATCATCCAGGCTCATCCGCTAAGAGGCGTTGGCGCCGGCGCCTGGGAAGTGGATGTTCCGCTGTACCAGGCCGATGGCACGCAACTTGAAACCGACTATTACGTCCACAACGAGATCCTTCAGTTGCTGGCCGAATACGGCCTGGTGGGCTGGATGTTCCTGCTGGCCCTTCTTGGCTATCTCAGCATCGCCGCGTGGAAAACGCTCAGAAACCGGGGATTCGGGTGGTTGCAGGAGGCCCCGGAACGTGCGCTTGTCCTGTCCAGCTTGCTGGCGCTTTTGATCGTCAGCAATATCGGTTTTCCCTGGCGCATGGCCACTACCGACGCAATCTTTGCACTGGCGCTGGGGTTCCTGACCGCTTCCGACGCCCGCCTGGGCGTTCAAGGCAAGTTTGCCGCCCAACAACTTTCCTGGAAGCCTGTGTACTCGAAGTTGCTGGGCATCACTTTAATGTTTTGCCTCGCGCTGGCGATCTATATATCGCAACAGGCCGCCATGGCGGAAAGCAGGATCGTCAGGTCCGTCAGACTGGCACTAACCATCACGCAGTCCGGGGATGTCAACAACCCGCGCTGGAACGCCACCAAGCTGGAAATATTGGAGCTGGTCAAAGAAGGCACCCGCATCAATCCCCACTACCGCAAGCTGACGCCGATGGTGGCTGACGAATTGGCGCGCTGGGGCGACTGGCCAAACGCCGTCTGGATCTGGGAGTCTGTGGTGTCTTCGCGTCCGTACGTGGTGGCCCTGCTGACGAATATTGCCCGTGGGTATGCCCAGATGGGAGCCATGGACAAGGCTTTCGAATACCTGGAGCGCAGCAAGAACCTCCAGCCGAAAGCGGCTTCAGTCCGATCGCTGGAAGTCGTCCTGCTGAGCCGGTCGGGGAGAACGGCAGAGGCCCAAAAGCTGGCCAAACAATACCTGGCAGAAGGTATTTATGACTATGACCTCCTGGATGCCGGGTGGGTACTGGGTGTGAAAAACGGCGACTTGGATCTGGCCATCCAGAGCATGGAACTGCGTAACAAAAGCTTTCCTGACCAGCAGGTCGACGGGCTGGTCAAACTGGGCTACCTCTATGCCATCCGGAAAAAAGATGACGCGAAGGCGTTGATGTTCTACAAGGCGGCCATGGCCGCATCACCCGAAAAAGACAAGGAAGCCACGCGTCAGCGTATTCCCCCCGACTACCGGTCCAGGCTCTGAGAAGCGGGTGCGGCTTTCTGCCATTGAACAGTGAACCGGTGCGAAACGGGATACGCCGGCTGATGGTGATGGCTGGACTCTTCAGCTGACGGGCTCACGTACGTATGCTCCTCGACCTGGACATCCCATCGCGTTGACAGATCGGCTGGATCTGCTGCTGCCAGCAGCACGGTGCTGCTCCGTGTGCCGTACGCATGGTCCGGAAAATCCACAAAGGCACTGGACAGAGCTTCTTCCAGCGCCAACGGCACACCGGTGGCTGGAAGGTCTTCGCGCGGCGCGCGCTGGCGATTACCCAGAGCTGACCACAGCGATGCCTGAAGCTCCGTTGCTTCCAGGCCTGAGCTCGCCATCAGCGCGGCGTGGAGGGAGCGTTTGAGTTCCAGGGTTTTGGGCCACGGCGTATCCAGTGCCGCATTGGACAACCCATAGAGACCTGGTGGCAGAGCCTGAAGATGCAGGCTTGAAGCGCCAGACACCACGGCCGGCTTGTTCGTCACCCAGGCCCAGACGTTCCGCTGAAAATCGCCAACCACCAGGTTAAAGCCTGCGTAGTCCGCGCCTTCTTCTTCGAGGGCTGAAGCAAAACCTGCCGCATCATCGCGGCTTTCCAGCCAACGTGTTACCAGTTCCCCCCGTGAGCGAGCTCCGGTATCCGCACGGGCTCCGCGCACATTGGTGAGAAAAGCGATCCTGCCGCCCGGAGTCATGCCCATCCAGGTGCCGCCGGCACGCAAGTCGCGGCCTGAGAGGACTTCTTGCCCCGAAGCGGTTTGCCAGCGGGCCAGCGGCAGCGTCGGCCGGTCCAGGAATTCATCGCGGTTGGCCGCAATCAGGAGCGGCCAACGCTCCGACACGCCAATGGCAAACGCGATCAGGCACATGTCATGAGCCCCACGCCCCAGTGCCGCGCATCAGATGTCTTCGAGCAGCGCGTAGGGCAGGGGAAGCAGGCTCAGGGACTCGCCCGTGGCGCTTCCCAGTGTCAACCGGCCATCTCCGGCATCGGCGGCGGCAGAGGTTTGCATCGATACGATGGCGTCAAAGCCGCCAGCAGGATTGGCAGCTGCCGCGGCGACCAGCCCGCAAGGCTGTCCTGCGTCCGAGGCGTGAAACACCTCCTGGCCCACGGTTGGTGTTCCGGCGGTATGGACAAGGTATGCGCGCCGTTTGAGCGTGCCGCGGAACTGGCTGCGCGCAACGATTTCCTGGCCCGGGTAGCAACCCTTTTTGAAGTTCACCCCTCCGACGGATTCGTAATTCAGCATTTGCGGCACAAAGGCCTCAAAGATGGGCTGCGTGATCATCGCGATACCGGACTGCACGTCCAGCCAATGCCACAAGGCGCTGTCGATGCGTGGGCCTTCGGGAGCGGGTGAAGCGGCAGGTGCGCACCAGATCGCACGCGGCTGGCCCGCGCCGGGCTGCAAAAACACCATATTTGCATCACAAAAATCGGCTTTTGACCATACAGGACGAGCGCCACCAGCTATCGAATCCATAGCAGATCCGGTGACGCCGTAGAGCGCAAATTCGGCGCTGGCATCGGTCAGTCTGGCCTTGGCACGCAGCACAAACATCGACAGGCGCTTGAGTGTGGCGGGCAGGATGTCGCGGCTGCACAGCAGCAGCGCGTCCTGGCCGGCATCGCTGCTGCGCTTGAACACCACAAAACTGGCCTGCATCCGGCCCTTGGCATTGCAGAAAGCCGCCAGGCGCGCTTCGCCGGCCCCCATCTGGGCCACGTCCTGGGTCAGCTGGCCCTGCAAAAACGTGACGGCATCTTCACCGGAGGCACGGATGACACCCAGGTGCGCAAGTTCGGTGATGCCGGAAATCAGGTGAGCGGCAGGAGGCAGGGTCATGGGGCGTTCACATTCGATGAGGAGATGGGCTGAATTATCATAGGCTCGAGGTTTTGTGTTCTGTACAGAAAAGGTAGCTGGGTTGTGCGTCGTGTCTTTACAAGTCTGTTGATACTGGTATTTGCCGGCACCCTGCTGTTGTTTGGCGCGGGTTTGTGGTGGCTGCACGAGCCGATTCCCCTGCGGCTGGCCCCCGGCAGCCAGGTCGTAGACCTTGAAATCGAGCCCGGCACGCCCGCCAGCGGCGTGGCCGAGGTCATCGTGGCCAGCGGCGCCGATGTCCCGGCCCTGTTGCTCCATGCCTGGTTTCGCTTTTCGGGCCAGGCCCGGCTCATCAAGGCCGGCAGCTACGAGCTGGTGCCCGGCACCACGCCGCAAAAGCTGCTCGCCATGCTGGTGCGCGGCGATCAAGCCCTCAAAAGCGTCACGCTGGTGGAAGGCTGGACCTTCAATCAGGTGCGCGCTGCGCTACAAAAAGCAGAGCAGCTTGCGCCCGACACGCTTGGCCTGGCGCCCGAAGTCATCATGCAAAAGCTGGGAAGGCCGGGTGTGCACCCCGAGGGCCGTTTTTTCCCCGACACCTACACCTACGCCAAGGGTTCCAGCGACCTGGCCGTGCTCAAGCGCGCGTCACGGGCCATGGACAAGCGGCTGGACGCTGCCTGGGCGCTGCGAAACCCCGACACACCGCTGAAAACCCCTGACGAGGCCCTGATCCTGGCCAGCATCGTCGAAAAGGAAACCGGCAAGCCGTCGGACCGCTCCCAGATCGGCGGCGTTTTCACCAACCGGCTGCGCCTGGGCATGCTGCTGCAGACCGACCCCACCGTGATTTACGGGCTCGGCGACAAGTTCGACGGCAACCTGCGAAAACGCGACCTGCTGACTGACACGCCCTACAACACCTACACCCGCGCCGGTCTGCCGCCCACCCCCATCGCCATGCCGGGCAAAGCTGCCTTGCTGGCCGCCGTGCAGCCGGCACCGACCAAGGCCATTTATTTTGTGGCGCGCGGCGACGGCACCAGCCATTTCAGCAGCAGCCTGGATGAGCACAACCGTGCGGTGAACAAATATATAAGAGGCCAGTAATAACTATGGCCCCCACGCTTGTCGCTTCGCGTACTGCGCTGCCCCCCGAGGGGGCGCTGCGCCTGCGGCCCGGCAAAGCCGGTTCCGCGGCCCTGGCTTGCGTGTCACTTTCGCTCAGTTGGCGGCTTGGCGTTACGCGAATGACATCATGAGTAATAGACCTCTGAGCGGCCTTTTCATCAGCTTCGAAGGCATAGACGGTGCCGGCAAGTCCACGCACATTGCCGGGCTGGCCGATGCCTTCAAGGCCGAGGGCAGGGCGGTGACGCTGACACGAGAACCCGGGGGTACGCCGCTGGCCGAAAAACTGCGCGCCATGGTCCTCAATGACGCCATGGACCCGCTGACCGAAGCCTTGCTGATTTTTGCCGCACGGCGCGACCACCTGGTGAACGTGATTGCACCGGCGCTGCTGCGCGGTGACGTGGTGCTGTGCGACCGTTTCACCGACGCCACTTTTGCCTACCAGGGGGCAGGGCGCGGTTTTGACCTGAAGCTGCTCTCAACGCTGGAGCGTTGGGTTCAATCCGACGAAGGGCTGCTGGGCGACCCCGCCGGCAATTCACCCATGAAGCCCGAGGTGGAAACCGTGATCGAGCCGCATTTGACGGTATGGTTTGACCTGGCGCCTGAAGAAGCGGCCCGGCGGCTGACGGGCGCGCGACTGCCCGACAAATTCGAGGCGCAGCCGGTGGCATTTTTCCGCCGCGTGGCGCAAGGCTACGCGGACCGGCAGAAAAATCATCCGGAACGTTTCGCCCGCATTGACGCATCAAAAAGCCGCGATGAAGTCTGGCAGGCCGTGAAGCAGGTGTTTATTGCCAAAGGCTGGTTGTCATGAGCGTTCTGGATACTTTGCCGGCGACAGCCGGATCCAGCAACCCGCGCCTGGCGCCGTGGCTCCAGGCGCAACTTGAAAGCCTGCTGGCCCAGCGCGGCCATGCGTGGCTCCTGAGCGGACCTTCGGGTTTGGGGCAGTTTGAACTGGCGCTGGCACTGGCGCGGGCCTGGCTTTGCGAAGAAGCCACGCCGCAGGGGGCCTGCGGGCACTGCGGCAGTTGCCACGCGGTAGATGTACACACGCATGCGGACCTTTGCATGCTGATGCCCGAAACCCTGTCGCTGGCGCTCGGCTGGCCGCTCGACGAAAAGACGCAGGACGACCTGGACAGCAAGAAACGCAAGCCCAGCAAGGAAATCAAGGTCGATGCGGCGCGCGAAGCCGTGTCTTTCACCCAGTTCACACGGTCACGCGGCACCACCAAGGTGGTGCTGGTGTTCCCGGCCGAGCGCATGAACAACGTCACGGCCAATACCCTGCTAAAGACACTGGAAGAGCCTCCAGGCGCCGTCAAGTTCATCCTGGCCACCGAGGCCGCGCACCAGTTGCTGCCCACCATCCGGAGCCGGTGCCTGGGCCACACCATGGTCTGGCCGGACTTTGACCAGGCTCTGGGCTGGCTCCAGCAGGAAATCACGCTGGCAGGTGACAGCGCCGGTAGCACCAAAAAAGCCGTGGCAGCGCCAAAAGCCGCCGAATTGCAAACCTTGCTGGTGGCCGCGGGCGGACGACCCGCCGACGCGCTGAGCTGGGCGCAGAACAACCCGCCCGCGGAAGCTGCCCAACATTGGCAGGCCCTGCCCAAAGCCATGGCGCGCGGCGACGTGAGCGCGCTGTCGGACTGGGCGCCAGCGCAGGCTGTGGATGCATTGCAAAAGCTTTGCCACGATGTACTGGCTGTGCGCATGGGTGCGGCGCCGCGTTTTTTTCACGCGGGCGATCTTCCGGCGGCCCTTCCCGCTGCGGCCGGCAAGACGGGTGGCGGGCTTTACGCCCTCGCAAGCTGGTCCAAAGAGCTGGCGGCCATTGCCCGCACGGTGGAACACCCCTACAACCCGGGCCTGATGCTTGAATCGCTGGTCAGCCGCGCCCGCACAGCGCTGAATGCGAAATAAACCTAAACCGTTTCTTTTATGCTGCAATTGCAGACGCCTTCGCAGGCAAACCGATAAACTAGCGCCATGAGCACACCACCGCCCGCCAGTTCGGCCGCCACCGCCCGCCCCAGCGTTGTCCAGCTGGCCATCAAGGAAAAAGCAGCGCTTTATGCCGCCTACATTCCCTTGTTCACGGAAGGCGGCGTTTTCATTCCGACTGCACGCGACTACAAGCTGGGCGACGACGTCTACGTCCTGCTGACGCTTCCCGAAGATACGCAGCGCTATCCGGTGGCCGGCAAAGTGGCCTGGGTCACACCCGCAAGGGCGGCCGGCAACCGCACGCAAGGCGTCGGCGTCCGGTTCCCGTCGGACGATAAATCCCGTCTCCTGAAGATCAAGATTGAAGAAATCCTCGGCGCCCACCTGGCGTCCGACCGCCCCACACAGACCATTTAGGCCCTGCTGGCCACGGCCGGCCACATCGGCAAGCGCCGTGGTTGCTATGGTATTTATAGCTGCTTGCGCAAGACCAATAAGGCTTGCAGCCTTTTTTGATACCTAACTTTGTACCGCGATGTTCACTGACTCCCATTGCCATTTGAGCTTTCCGGAGCTTCAGGCCCAATTGCCGCAAATCCGCCAGGCCATGCAGGCCGCCCAGGTTGACCGGGCGCTGTGCATCTGCACCACCCTGGAAGAGTTCGAAACTGTTCATGGATTGGCCACGGCCTACGACAATTTCTGGGCAACCGTCGGCGTGCATCCCGACAACGAAGATGTCCGAGAGCCCAGCCTGGACGACCTGCTGACACGCGCCAGCCTGCCCAAAGTGGTCGGCATTGGCGAGACCGGGCTCGACTATTACCGGCTGGGTGACCGGACCGTAGCGGACATGGAATGGCAGCGGGAGCGGTTTCGCGTGCACATCCGGGCAGCTCGCCAGACCGGCAAGCCCCTGGTGATTCATACCCGCAGTGCTTCCGACGACACCATCGCCTTGTTGAAGGAGGAGGGCGGTAGCGCTGGAGAAGCGGGCCGCGCCACTGGAGTTTTTCACTGCTTTACCGAAACCCAGGCGGTGGCTCGCGCTGCGCTTGACCTCGGGTTTTACATCTCTTTTTCCGGCATCCTGACCTTCAAGAATGCGGCGGATTTGCGGGAGGTGGCCCGATTTGTCCCCCTGGACCGCATGCTGATTGAGACCGACAGCCCCTACCTCGCGCCCATGCCGTACCGCGGGAAAACCAATAATCCTTCGTATGTTCCCCTGGTGGCCAAGCAGATCGCGGAGCTCACCCAACAACCCATCCAGGCCATTGCAGAGGCCACCAGCCGCAATTTCGAGCAGCTTTTCAGCGGGGTTAAAGCATGAAAAATAACCTCATAAATTACTTTAAGAAAGCAATTATTGCCGTTGTTTTTTATGGGATTTCTTCGGCAAATGCAGGGTCGTACGATGATTTTTTCATCGCCGTCAAGCGCGATGATCCCCGCACTATTCAGGCACTGCTGCAGCGGGGGTTTGATCCCAACACACCTGACCCAAAAGGCGAGCGTGGGCTCTTTCTCGCGCTGAAGGAGCCATCGCTCAGAGTAGCGCAGGTATTGGTTGACTGGCCCAAGACCGACGTCAACACCCTCAACGACAAGGGGGAAAGCGCGCTCATGCTGGCTGCCCTCAAGAACCATCAGGGCCTGGCTGAGAAGCTGGTCAAACAGGGCGCCGACGTCAACAAGACCGGCTGGACGCCACTGCATTACGCCGCCAGTGGCGGGCACCTGGCCATCATCAGCCTGCTGCTGGAAAACAGCGCCTATATTGATGCCGAGTCTCCCAACGGCACTACCCCGCTGATGATGGCAGCCATGTATGGCACAACTGCCGCCGTGAAGCTTCTGCTGGAAGAAGGTGCCGACCCGCAACTCAAAAACCAGCTGGGTTTGACGGCCTTGCAGTTTGCCGAGCAAGGCAACCGGCCTGACGCCGCAGCAGCGATCGTGGCAGCCATTCGCGCAAAAAGGCCTGCCGGAACCTGGTGAGTCGACCTGCCTGACACCAGATTTGATCTCAAGAGAGGTAGGGGAAAGTTGTGGTCCGATGTGGCGGCGCCGTCCGACTTGACGCAACCCACATAAGACATATGCTTTAAGCCACGTCTCTGATCCGGAGCGTGCAGGAGAAACTCATGACCTCTTTGAAATGCGCAATGGCGCTGTCCTTAACGGCCTTGGCCGCGCCAGCCATGGCGTGCTACACCGTTTATAACCCCAGCAACCAGATCCTTTATTCCGGTGAGGCGCCGCCCATAGACATGAGCTACCAGATCCACGAAAAGCTGCCCGCCGTCTTTCCCAGTGGCCATCTGATTTTTGACACGAGCAACAATTGCCCATCGATAGACGTACGCCGTGCCGTACCGCAACTCACTAATGTCGCGCTTGTATCGGCCGCACCCGCTCCCAGGCAAGCACGTCAGATGACGCGCGCCCAGCGCGAACGCGCGCTCGATTCCCAGACGAAATGAGCACGAGCAGTACGCCGCTTTAGTTTGAAGCAGGCTACGCAGCGAACTGCTGAAAAACATCACCCATTGAGGCGTGCGGTGCGCTTCACTTCGCAGGCCTCATGTGATCGGCGAGGCAAAGATACCTTTGCGGCACCCGTAATGTTCTACGATGTATATTATGTTAAGTGATAAATACAGCCAATCAGAGTGGTAGTTACCTTTGGCTAAAAAGCACGCTTTTTTGCCGCACCCCTCTTCGACCTGCGTCTCGAGCTATTGTTCGCCCATCGCTTTTGTTTCCACTCGCGGCAGGCCCACCATAGCCAGGAGAGATTCGATGTCCGCGGGTTTCACCACATGATGATCAAAACCCGCTTGTTGGGAGCGCAACCGGCTTTCGGCTTCGCCGTAGCCGGTCAAGGCAATCAGCAGCGTTGTTTTCGATTCCGGGCGACTGCGCAGCTGGCGGGCAACCTCAAAGCCGTCCAGGCCGGGCAAACCGATGTCGAGGATGACTACGTCCGGCACGAATTCCCGGGCGATATGGAGCGCTGACGCACCATCATTCGCGATCCTCACATTAAAACCTTCCAGTTCCAGCAGCACTTGCAGCGTTTCTGCGGAAGCCGATAAATCGTCGACTACAAGGACTTTTCGGGGAACGGCAGCCACCGGTTTGGCGGCCGCCGGCGCAGCCACCACGGGAAGACCGGCATCGTTGCCTGAAATCCTCGCCGGAAAATAAAGGGATATCCGGCTTCCCATGCCTTTGCCTTCGCTATAAGCCTCTACTTTGCCGTTGTGCAACTCGACCAAATGCTTGACCAGTGTCAAACCGATACCCAGGCCCCCTTGCGCGCGGTCCAGGGCCTGGTCGCCCTGGGCAAAGAGGTCGAATACATGCGGCAGGAATTCGGGCTCAATGCCCTGGCCGTTGTCTGATACGAACAGGGTGACGCCCTCCTCCTGCAGCGAAGCGTTCAGCTCGATCTTTCCATGCTGATCCGTGAACTTGGAGGCATTGTTCAGCAGGTTGGAAAGTACTTGCGACAAGCGCACCAAATCGCCCTGGAGCACCACGGCTTCAGCTGGAAGACGGACAGTCAATTCCTGATTCCTGGCTGCCAGCAGCGGGCTGCTGGCCTCCACTGCATGCTCGCACAATGTCGAGAGCAGGACCGGCTCCATATGAACCGTCACCTTGCCCCTGACGATCCGCGAGACGTCCAGAAGATCATCGATCATTCGTGACATGTGATCGACCTGCCGGGCAATGACATCACGCGCCCATGCAACTTTCGGGTTGACCACATGGGAACTGTGGATGATGTGCACTGCGTTCCTGATCGGAGCCAGCGGATTCCTGAGCTCGTGCGCCAGCATGGCAAGGAACTCGTTCTTGCGGCGATCCGCTTCCTGAACCAGCGTATAGAGTCTGGCGTTTTCCATGGCAATAGAGGCACGGCCCACCACCTCGCTGAGCAGGGCAGCATCCGCCTGCGCAAAACCGCCGACCTTGCCGAACAGGATGAGTGCGCCCAACATCTGCTCACGCGCGACCAGCGGGCAAATCGCCATCTCCTCATGGTCCGCCGGCAGCTCCGGCCAGGCAGGCTGTGGGGCTACCGCGGAGGCCGTGGACGCCGCGCACAGCTCCGTTGCGGGCAGAAACGCTATTTTCCGCGAGAGCATGGCGCTGCGGACCGTCGCCGCCATGGAGGCGCTCAACTCGCGATGGCATTCGAGTACGACAGGGCCCGCAGAGGGATCCGGGCCGCCCGCAATCTTGAGGCAGCGGCAGTGCAGGTCGCCATGGCTGTCCAGCAGGGCGACTGCCGCCATGGCGCCCAGGCCCGGTACGGCGATATCCGCCAGCGCTTGGGCAGTGGCATCGATATTGAGGGACATGGACAGGCGTTGGCTGGCGTCCGACAGGAAGGCGGCGCGCCGCGTGGCATCCTCTGCAGCGGTGCGTGCCGCCTCGGACCGCGCCAGCGCCTCGCGCTCGACGGCCTGCTGCTGAAGCTGCCGGTTCATGCGGTGAAGGTCGACGAAAACCTTGACCTTGGAACGCAGCACGCCAGGCACGACGGGCGACGAGATGTAGTCCACCGCGCCCAGCGCGTAACCCTTGGCGGCCTGTTCCTCGTCCACATAGGCCGTGATGAAAACAATGGGCGTTTGCGCCGTCTTCTTGTACTGCCGGATCATGCTGGCGGTCTCCAGCCCATCGATGTCGGGCATGTTGACGTCCAGCAGGATGACCGCAAACTCCATCTGCAGGATGAGGCGCAGAGCCTCCCGGCCCGAGCGGGCGCTGACGATGTTTTGCCCCAGTTCTTCCAGGATGCTGTTCATGACAACGTGCTTTTCCGGCAGGTCGTCGACGATCAGGATATTGACCAGGTCCGGATTCAGCATGTTTGCCGGCTCCTGCGGCATGAGGACGGCGCTCACCGGGGCAACCAGGCACGCAGCACGGCCAGCAGGTTTTCCGTATTGACGGGCTTGGAGAGATAGTCCCAGGCGCCGGCCTCTATGCATTTCTCGCGGTCCCCCTTCATGGCTTTGGCCGTGACCGCGATCATGGGCAAGGTCTTGCCGGCCGGCAGCTTGCGAATCTCCTGCATGGTGACCAGCCCGTCCATCACCGGCATCATGATGTCCATCAGTACCACGCTGAGCTGCGGATCGGAGGCAACTTTGGCGATGGCATCGTGGCCGTTGTCAGCCCAGACGATGTCCATGCCCTGCCCCTCCAGCACAGTGGCCAGAGCGAAGATATTGCGCATGTCATCGTCGACGATCAGCACCCTTTTCCCCGCGAGTGACTTGTTGGCATCGTGGAAGTTTCTCAAGGTGCTGCGCTGCCTGTCCGTCATGCGCGCCTCGCTTACATGCAGGGCATGCAGGGCCAGGTCTATCACCCGGGGGACGGACCTGGCTTCGCGGAAAAAGTAGCCGTCGTGTGACTGCCAGGCGGGCTGAAGCTGTGCATCGATCATGCCTTCACGCCAGACCACCACCTGCAGCGGCCCAAGCACCAAGGCTGCGGGCGAGGCATTTCGCAAGCGGTCGAACCCGTTCGCCAGTGACGCCTCATCAATCACGGCGCATTCGAAGCGGGCGAAGTCCTCGGGTTTGACGTCCGCCAGTGACGGCACCGCAAGGCACTGAACATGGCTGCCGCCCAGCAGGCTGGTGACCTCGGCACGCAACGCTTCGTCCTTCAGGGCAACAACCACGTGCCGCACCGGGCGCGACACATAACGGTGCAGCTGATCCAGCATTTCGTCGAGAACTTCCCTGGCGGGGATCGGTTTCTCAATGAATGCCATGGCGCCGGATCGATAGGCGCGCTCCTTGGAATCGTCGGTGGAGATCACGCAAACCGGAATGTGCCTGACGCTGAAGTCCTGCTTGATGCGCTCGAGCACGCGCCAGCCCTCCATGTCGGGAAGATGCATGTCCAGCGTGATGGCCGAAGGCTTGAACTCGGCGGCAAGCGTGAGGGCGCGGGCCCCCAGCGACGTCACCAGGCCCTTGAACCCCTTGGCCCTTGCGGCATCAAGCAAAAAGCTGGCAAAGGCCAGGTCGTTCTCCACAATCAGGAGCACAAAGTCGCCCGGCTGGATGGTGTGCCGGTCATCCGCAGCCTCATTGGCCGCAGAGTGCGTGTCCAGAGACAGAACGGAATCATCGAAGGCGACTTCCATCTTCTCGAAACCCAGGCGGCTGATCGGCGCGGCCGGCTCGAAGCGCTGCTCGGCGCTGCTGCCCTGCTTGCGCGCGGCGCGCGTGGAAGCGTAGACCAGCGGCAGGTAGAGCACAAAGCTGCTGCCTTCTCCCGGCGCGCTGGACAGGCGTATTTCGCCGCCCAGCAGGCGCGAGAGTTCGCGACTGATGGCCAAACCCAGACCGGTGCCGCCGTACTTGCGGCTGGTACTGCCGTCAGCCTGCTGGAAGGCTTCAAAGATGATCTGCTGCTTGTCGGCGGAAATACCGATACCTGTGTCAGTAACGGAAAACGCCAGCACCTGCTGCGCGCGGTTGAGTTCCTCGTTGTCCGGACTCCAGCCGGTAAAGGCTTCTTCTATCGCCAGGGCCACATGACCCTGGTGCGTGAATTTGAAGGCGTTCGACAACAGGTTTTTGAGAATTTGCTGCAGGCGCTTGACGTCGGTCACCATGGAAACCGGCAACTGCAGCCCGGTAGTGATCAGGAAATCCACATTCTTGGCTTCGGCCACATGGCGGAAAGTGCGCTCGACGTACATCTGCAGATCGGACAGCCGCAGCTCGTTCACGTCCACCACCACCGTGCCCGACTCGATCTTGGACAAATCCAGGATGTCGTTGATCAGCATCAACAGGTCGTTGCCGGAGGAATGAATGGTCTTGGAAAACTCCACCTGCTTGTTGGTCAGGTTGCCTTCCGAGTTCTTGCACAGCTGATCGGACAGGATCAGCAGGCTGTTCAGCGGTGTGCGCAGCTCATGCGACATATTGGCCAGAAACTCCGACTTGTACTTGGACGTGAGCGAAAGCTGCTTGGCCTTTTCTTCCAGTGCCTGCCGGGCTTGTTCGACCTCCTGGTTCTTGCGCTCCACCTCGTCGTTCTGCTGGACCAGCAGATGGGCCTTTTCCTGCAGTTCCTCGTTGGTCTGCTGCAGTTCTTCCTGCCGGCTTTGCAGCTCCTGCGCCAGGGACTGCGACTGGGTCAACAAGTCCTCTGTACGCATATTCGCTTCAATCGTGTTGATCACGATGCCGATACTCTCCGTGAGTTGGTCCAGGAAAGCCTGGTGGGTTGGGTTGAATCGCTCGACCGAGGCGAGTTCCACCACACCGCGGACCTGGCCTTCGAAGATGATGGGCAGCACCAGGATGTCCATAGGCGCCACTTCGGTGAGGCCGGACGATATCTTGAGGCCCTGCGGTAGCGAGGACGTCAACAGGATCTTTTGTTTGTCGAAAGCGCACTGGCCTATCAGGCCCTGGCCCAAGTCGATTTCCTTGCCGTAAGCGCCCTGCCCTTCGGAGGCGTAGCTGGCCATGAGACGCAGGCGCGGCCTCTCGTGCGTGTAGCTCAGCACATAAAACTCCGCCTGCTGCGCGCCAACCACCGGTGCCAGCTCCGAGAGAATCAGATGCCCCACGGCCACCAGGTCTTTCTGGCCCTGCAGCATCCGGCTGAATTTGGCGAGATTGGTTTTGAGCCAGTCCTGCTCTGTGTTGACCTGGGTCGTGTCCTTGAGGTTGCGGATCATTTCATTGATCGTGTCTTTCAGCGCCGCCACCTCACCGAGTGCCTCGACAGTGATGGACCGCGTCAGGTCACCTTGCGTTACGGCAGTGGCCACCTCGGCAATGGCGCGTACCTGGGTCGTCAGGTTGGCAGCCAGCTGGTTCACGTTCTCCGTCAGGCCTTTCCAGGTGCCGGCGGCTCCGGGCACCTTGGCCTGGCCACCCAGCTTGCCTTCCACGCCGACCTCGCGCGCCACTGTGGTTACCTGATCGGCGAAGGTGGCCAGGGTGTCAGTCATGCCGTTGATGGTATCGGCCAGCGCGGCGATCTCGCCCTTGGCTTCCACGGTCAGCTTGCGCTCCAGGTCGCCGTTGGCCACGGCCGTCACCACGCGCGCAATGCCTCGCACCTGGCTGGTCAGATTGCCAGCCATGAAGTTCACGTTGTCAGTCAAATCCTTCCAGGTACCGGCCACGCCCTGCACGTCGGCCTGCCCGCCCAGTTTGCCTTCGGTGCCCACTTCTCGTGCTACCCGCGTCACTTCAGAGGCAAATGACCGAAGCTGATCCACCATGGTGTTGATGGTGGCCTTGAGTTCGAGGATTTCGCCCTTCACGTCCACCGTGATCTTCTTGGAGAGGTCACCGGCGGCCACGGCCTTGGTCACGTCGGCAATGTTTCGCACCTGTGATGTCAGGTTACCGGCCATGAAGTTCACGTTGTCGGTCAGATCCTTCCAGGTACCGGCCACTCCCTGCACGTCGGCCTGCCCGCCCAGCTTGCCCTCAGTACCCACC
>NZ_JBFUBB010000008.1:0-199767 GCF_056405975.1 Polaromonas sp. P1_E12
ATGTAAGGCACGCCCACCTGGCGGGCCAGCAGGATGTGCTCGCGGGTCTGGGGCATGGGGCCGTCAGCGGCGGAGCAAACCAGAATAGCGCCGTCCATCTGGGCGGCGCCGGTGATCATGTTCTTCACATAGTCGGCGTGGCCTGGGCAGTCGACGTGGGCGTAGTGGCGGTTGGCCGTTTCGTACTCGACGTGGGCGGTGTTGATCGTGATGCCGCGCGCTTTTTCTTCGGGCGCCGCGTCAATTTGGTCGTAGCCCTTGGCTTCGCCGCCGAACTTGGATGCCAGAACGGTCGTGATCGCCGCCGTCAGCGTCGTCTTGCCATGGTCCACGTGGCCAATCGTGCCTACGTTGACGTGCGGCTTGGTCCGCTCAAATTTGCCTTTTGCCATTTTTTCAACTCCAGAAATTTATAAAGAGTTACAAAACCAGTTACCACTACAGCCAGCAACAGCGCCTCGTACGCCACACCGACTCAAAATTTGGTGCCCTTTGCGGGAATCGGACCCGCGACCTCTCCCTTACCAAGGGAGTGCTCTACCACTGAGCCAAAAGGGCTGAACTCAAAACCATAATTGCAACCCGGCGCAAGATTCAAAAGCAGAACCATAAAGCAGCTTTATGGAGCGGGAGACGGGAATCGAACCCGCGTCATTAGCTTGGAAGGCTAGGGTTCTACCATTGAACTACTCCCGCGCAGCTCTGCCAAATTCAACTCACACCAAAATCACTTACGACCCAAAACACGCTTTACGCGACACACTTTTACGTGATTACTTTGCGCCGCCCGCTTGCCAAAATCAAAACAAAATCTGGTGGATGAGGCTGGATTCGAACCAGCGTAGGCGTTAGCCAACAGATTTACAGTCTGCCCCCTTTAGCCACTCGGGCACCCATCCTTCAAGCGAACCTCGGATTATGCCACGGTTTTATGTCGGACGAAATGCCAAGGCATGGCAAAAAGCATTAAAAAAAGCTGCCGCATGCCTTGCCAGCGCATCTCCCGACCAAACCTTCACCCCGGGATGCCCGTGGGTACCGCGGAAAGCCCCCGAAAACGCGGCATAACCCGGTCCGGCCCTAACCCCCAGACCCTGCCGCACTCCCGTGGCGGCTGCGGCCAGGCTTCGGGCATGATGTGGCAGCCTTTCATCAATGCCAGAGTGAGTCGCATGGATATTGCCGTCCCGGGCACCCTCCCGCGCCACCGGCCAACCTGGATAACGTGAGACCGTCTACGCATGAGCACTGTCACCGTACCCGCACTGCCTTCCTCCCCCGCTGAGCCGTCTTCCCTGCGCCGGGTCAATCTTGCTTTGCAGGGCGGCGGATCGCACGGTGCATTCACCTGGGGCGTGCTGGATGCCCTGCTGGCGGACGAGCGCATCGAGTTTGACGGCATCAGCGGTGCCAGCGCCGGGGCGGTCAACGCCGTAGCGCTGGCACACGGATTCGCTACCGCCCAAAAAGACAATTCCCCCGAAAAAACCAACCCGCGGGAGGCGGCACGTGCGTCGCTCAGCCGGGTCTGGCAGGGCGTTGCCGCCATGGGCAGCCTCGGCTCCATGGCTGACAGCATCAGCAAGATGCTCATTGGGGGCTGGGCCGCTAACAAAGTGAGTGCAAACTTAATGAATAGTGCAATGACACAGTGGATGTCACCCTACCAGTCTAATCCGCTGGACATCAACCCTTTGCGCAAACTGCTGGAGGCAGAAATCGACTTTCACGCCATTGCGGCCATGCACACAACCAAGGCTTTCGTATCGGCAACCCACGTCACCACCGGCCGGGCAGAAATCTTTGCCGGCAAACGCCTGACTTTGCAGGCGGTGATGGCGTCCACCTGCCTGCCCACGCTGTTTCAGGCGGTTGAAATTGACGACCAGCACTATTGGGATGGCGGGTTTTCGAGCAATCCCTCGCTGCTGCCGCTCATCAGTGATTGCAGCAGCCGCGACATCATCGTTGTCCAGATCAACCCCTTGCGGCGCCCCGAGATTCCCCACACGCCTCACGACATCGCAGACCGGGTGAACGAGCTGACCTTCAACGCCAGCCTGCTGTCCCAGATGCGGACCGTCGATTTCATCAACCGCCTGCTGGCCGATGGCCGCTTGCAGGAGGGCGAGAAATACAAGAGCCTGCTGCTGCACCGCATCGACGGCGGCGAGGCGCTGGAAAGCCTGCCCTCGTCCAGCAAGATGTCGGCCGATACGGCCATGATCGAAAAACTGTTTGAGATGGGCCAGGGCGCGGCCAAACGCTGGCTGCGCCGCCATTTCGAGGCGCTGGGCCTGCAAAGCACGGTCAATATCCGGCGCGACTACGTGGGCAGCCTTCCGGCGGAGTTTTAGCCCATCTTCAGAATTTATGGATTTTCGGCCTTCAAACCAAACAGGACAAGCGCGAGCAGCTATTAAAACAATAGCAAATCAGGCCTTTGGGTGTGCATCACGCCAGTCGCGCGCCTGTGAGAAATGGCCGCAACCAATAAAGGGCAAGGGTGGCCGCATGGCCGACAGCGGCGACGGGTGGTTGGCCACCAGCACCTTGTGACGCTTCGCATCAATCAACGACCGTTTGCTCTGGGCATGTGCACCCCACAGCATGAACACCACCGGGTGGTCGCCTTCCGCCACCTGGCGGATCAGGGTATCGGTCAATACCTCCCAGCCCTTGCCGGCGTGGCTGGCCGGCAGCCCTTCCTCGACCGTCAGGCAGGTGTTGAGCAACAGCACCCCATGTGTCGCCCACTTCACCAGGCTGCCGCCGGGCACCGGAAACTGGGGCGGCGGCGTACCGAGGTCGCGCTGCAACTCCTTGAAGATGTTGCGCAGCGAGGGCGGCAGGGCCACACCGGGTGCGACGGAAAACGCCAGCCCCTCGGCCTGGCCCAACCCATGGTACGGGTCCTGACCGAGGATGACAACACGCACTTCTTCGGGCGGCGTAAGCTCCAGCGCGCGCAACGGCTGCGGCGGAAAGATCGTCACACCCTCCGCCAGGCGGCCTCGCAGAAAGCCCAGCAACTTCTCGCCGGTGGGACTGCCAAAAAATGCATCGGTGGTCGGCCGCCAGCCGGGCGCTACCGGCCAGGCGGCGGGGTCAGCAGTGGTAAGCCGGTTGGGCAAAGGCGCCTTCATGGCGTCAAGCAGCTGGTTCATGGCTTTACAGCCTATCTTTTACCGAACAATTGAGCCAGTGCAAGGCCGGGTTCTTCCGCGCGCATGAAGGCCTCGCCGACCAGGAATGCATTCACACCTGCCTGACGCATGCGCTGCACGTCCGCCGGCGTGGCAATGCCCGACTCGGTAATCAGCAGGCGGTCCGCCGGCACCCTGGCCAGCATGCCCAGCGTGGTGTCCAGCGAGACCTCGAAAGTTTTGAGGTTGCGGTTGTTGATGCCGATCAGCGGCGTCTTGAGCTTGAGCGCACGCTCCAGTTCGGCTTCGTCGTGTACCTCGACCAGCACCGCCATGTCCAGCGACATGGCCAGCGCTTCAAGCGATTGCATCTGCGCGTCGTCCAGGCAGGCAGCAATCAGCAAAATGCAGTCAGCGCCCATGACGCGCGCTTCATACACCTGGTAAGGGTCCACCATGAAGTCCTTGCGCAGCACCGGCAGGCTGCAGGAGGCCCGCGCCTGCTTCAGGTAATCAATGCTGCCCTGGAAGAACTGCTTGTCGGTCAGCACCGAAAGGCAGGCGGCGCTGATCTCGCCGTCACCTTCGGCATAGCTTTGCGCGATGTCGGCTGGAATGAAGTCGGCGCGCAGCACGCCTTTGGACGGGCTGGCCTTCTTGATTTCGGCAATCACCGCGGGCTGACCCGCTGCGATCTTGGCGCGCAGCGCACCCACAAAGTCACGCGTCAGGACACGCGATTCGGCATCTTCGCGCATCACGTCCAGCGGTTTGCGGCGGATGGCATCGGCAATTTCTTGACGCTTGACGGCAATGATTTGGTTCAGGATATCGGACATGCCCCGATTTTGGCAGATGCGGCCGGGCGACTCGCAGGGCCAGGTTTCGCGGCGTCTTAGCGCAAACCCGCTACAGCCGGATACGCCCCGGCACTAACATTTCGTTTTACCCGCTTTAGGTGCCACGCCTGACCCGGCTCGCACACAAGGCGACCTCCATCGGATATCCCCTACACCCTTCCCATGACCGCACTCACTGATGCCATTGAAGAAATTGTCCGTTCGGCCGGCACCATGATGCGCGACGCCTTCAACGCGCCAGACAAGCCCGCCTACTCGCTCAAGGGCCGGCAGGACTACCTGACCGTCACCGACGGTGCGGTAGAACAGTATGTGCGCGCGGAGATCGAACGGCGCTTTCCGGGAGACGCCGTGCTGGGGGAGGAAGCAGGAGGAGAAACCGGCGGCACAGCTCGCCTCTGGATTGTCGACCCGGTGGATGGAACGGCGAATTTCGCCCGGGCCATCCCGCATTTCTGCATCTCCCTGGGCCTGATGGTCAACGGCGAGCTCGAAGCCGGCGCCATCTATGAGCCCATGCACGACGAGCTCTTCATCGCGCAAAACGGCCATGGCGCATGGTGCAACGGCGTTCGGCTCCAGGTCAGCGAGCTGGCCGAGCTGGCCGCCTCCACGGTCGAAATTGGCTGGTCTTCGCGCCTGTCGCCAGACCCCTACCTCGCGCTGGTCAGCCAGTGCATGCATGCGGGCTGTTCGGTGCGCCGCGCGGGTTCCGGCGCGCTGGGGCTGGCCTATGTGGCCGCCGGGCGCTGCGAAGCCTACGCCGAAGCGCATATCAATTCATGGGACGTCGCGGCTGGCCTGCTGCTGGTGCGCGAGGCAGGCGGCCGCGTTAACGATTTCTGGGCCGAAGGCGGACTGACCCAAGGTAGCGCGGTGCTGGCCACCAACGCCAGGCTGGCCTCCGAACTAAGCGTTTTAACGGGTATACCGCTGCGCTGACGGCTGCTAAGGTGGCCTCAACGCCGCACCCCCAGGCGCTATTGACGACATAAAGAAGGAGACATAGATGAGACAGTTCACATTCAAATCACTCGTTCCGGGATTGCTTCTGGCGGCCATGGCGTGCGCGATATCGCCTTCGGTCCGCGCAGCCGAAGAACTGGTGGTTTACTGCAACGTCCAGGAAGAATGGTGCCGGCCCATGGTGACCGCCTTCGAAAAGGCCACCGGCATCAAGGTGTCAATGACACGCAAGAGCTCGGGCGAAACTTATGCCCAGATCAAGGCCGAGGCAGCCAACCCGCGCGGTGACGTGTGGTGGGGTGGCACGGGCGACCCTCATCTTCAGGCCGCTGAAGAAGGTCTGACCGAGCCCTACAAATCGCCCAAACTGGCCGACCTGCACCCTTGGGCAGTACGGCAAGCCGAGGCCTCCAAGTACCGCACGGTCGGCGTTTATGCCGGCGCCCTGGGGTTCAGCTTCAATACCGTCGAGCTGGCCAAACGCAAATTGCCCGAACCCAAATGCTGGGCAGATCTCATCAAGCCGGAGTTCAAGGGGGAAGTCCAGGTCGCCAACCCCAACTCCTCGGGCACTTCCTACACGCTGCTCGCCACACTCGTGCAGATCATGGGAGAAGACAAGGCGTTCGACTACCTGAAGGCCCTTCATCGCAACATCAACCAATACACCAAGTCGGGCGCTGCGCCGGCCCGTGCGGCAGCCACCGGCGAAAGCATGATCGGCATCACCTTCCTGCACGACGCCGTCACGCACGCCGTGACAGGCGCGCCCCTGAAGGTGGTCGCACCGTGCGAGGGTACGGGCTACGAGATCGGCAGCATGAGCATCATCAAGGGTGCCAAAAATCTGGCCAACGCCAAAAAATGGTACGACTGGGCCCTGACACCTGAAGCGCAGGACATTGCCACGGTCGCGCATTCGTACCAGAACCCCTCCAATAAAAAAGCATCCTTGCCGCCGCAGGCGCCCAAGCTGGCCGACGTCAAACTGATCGACTACAACTTCGCCAAGTACGGCGCTTCGGCCGAACGCTCGCGCCTGCTGGGCAAATGGGACAAGGACATCGGGGCACTGCCCAAGTGAGCGCTGAGCACATCCCGCAATTCCATTGCTCACTGATGAATCACGTCGCACCTTGACTACACCCATTGCAGTGATGGCAGCCGCCCCACGCGTGCGGGCTGATCCGCTGAGCTGGCTGCTGGCAGCACTGGGCATTGCAGCGGGCGTGCTGCTGATGCCGTGGACCCAGAGCTCAGCTTATGTTGCCGGCGGGTGCGTGCTGGCCGCCGTCGCAAGCCTACTGGCAACACGCGCCGGCGCTTTCAAGAGTGATGCCGCCATTTCCGGCATTGTCTGCATCCTGTCCCTGCTGCTGGCCATTTTTGTCATCTACCCAATCGGGCGCATGCTGCTGGCGGCTTTTGTGGACGAGCGGGGGAACTGGCTGATCCAGACTGCCGCCGCCCGGTTTTTCAGCGAGGACATCTGGGGCGCGGGTTGCATCGCCGGCAACGTCCGTTGCGGCGTGGCCATCAACTCCATCGTGCTGGCCACCCTTGCAGGCATCGGAAGCACGCTTTTCGGTTTTGCGCTGGCCCTGCTGGCCGAGCGCGGCGGTCAGCGTTTTCGCGGCAGCCTGCGCGTGCTGTCCATCCTGCCGGTGGTCACGCCGCCTTTCGTCATCGGCCTGGCCATCATCATTCTCTTCGGCCGCACCGGCATGGTGACGCAGCTGATGAGCGACTGGTTCGGCATTGCAAGGTCGCGCTGGATCTACGGCCTGCCGGGCGTACTGCTGGCGCAGGTGATTTGCTTTACGCCTTTGGCCTTCCTGCTGATCAGCGGCGCCTTGCGATTGGTCAGCCCGACGCTGGAAGAAGCCGGCCAGGTGCTGAGGGGTTCGCCGTGGCATGTATTTCGCACCGTGACCTGGCCCCTGGTGCGCCCCGCCATTGCCAATGCCTTCCTGCTGGGCTTTGTGGAAAGCCTGGCGGACTTTGCCAACCCGTTGGTGCTCTCCGGAAATTTCGAGGTGCTGTCGACGAAGATTTTCTTCGCCATCGCCGGGGCGCAGCACGATGCTTCGCGCGCCGCCATCCTCGCCGTCACCCTGCTGCTGCTGACGGTCGGCATCTTTGCACTGCAGCAGCGCTGGATCGGCAAAGCTTCCTATACATCCGTGAGCGGAAAAGGCGATAGCGGCCTGCCCGCCGCACTGCCCACCGGCGTCAAGTGGGGGGCGCTGGCGCTGGTTCTGCCCTGGGTCGCGCTGACCGTGCTGTCATACGGCATCATCCTGATCGGCGGCGTGGTCAAGGACATCGGAAGGTTTGACCTGACGCCCTCGCTGCAGCACTTTCAGACCGGGTTTGGGCTGAGTTGGGGCGCCGGGGGCCTGGTGTTTTCGGGCTCGGCGTGGAACAGCCTGTTCACCACGCTCGGCGTTGCCGCTGTTGCCGCACCCCTGACCACCGCGCTGGGCCTGCTGGGAGGTTATGTCGTGAGCCGACATGCATTCAAGGGTCGGCGGGCCTTCGAGTTCCTGACCATGGTGAACTTCGCCGTGCCGGGCACCGTCATCGGCGTGGCCTATATCGTCGCCTTCAACGTGCCGCCCCTTGAATTCACCGGCACCTTCGCCATCATCGTGCTGTGCCTGGTGTTTCGCAACATGCCGGTGGGCGTGAGGGCCACGGTATCAGCCCTGTCGCAGCTTGACCGGTCGCTGGACGAAGCATCCGCCACATTGCGCGCCAGCACATCACGCACGTTCGCGCGGGTCATCCTGCCGCTCTTGCGCCCGGCCATCATTGCCAGCCTGGTGTTCAGTTTTACGCATGCCATCACAGCCGTCAGCGCGGTGATTTTCCTGGCGACCGCCCAGCACAACCTTGCGACGGTTTACATCGCGGGCCGTGTCGAAGTCGGCGAATACGCATTGGCCATTGCCTATTCGTCCGTGCTCATCGTGATCATGCTGGCCTGTGTCCTGCTGATCCAGCGCTTCATTGGCAATGCGGAGCTGGGGCGGCGCGCGGTGTCGACCGCTTGAGCCTCTGCGCCATCGTCACATCTTTTTCGTTTCACTTATTTTTTAACAGGCCCTGCCATGACCCCGTCCCCCGCCGCTGTGGAGTTTCAAGGCGTCGTCAAGCGTTTCGGCAAGGTGGTTGCGCTGCATCCGCTTGATCTCACCATCGACAAGGCAGAGCTGGTGACCTTGCTGGGGCCTTCCGGCTGCGGCAAGACAACACTGCTGCGGCTGATCGCCGGCCTGGAGCTACCTTCCGAGGGCGTGATCCGCATCGATGGACGGGACGTGACCGGCAGGTCGGCCAACCAGCGCGACGTGAGCCTGGTTTTCCAGTCCTACGCGTTATTCCCGCACATGAGTGCGCTGGAGAACGTGTGTTACGGCCTGCTCGCATCCGGCATGAAGAAACCGCAGGCCGTGGCGTTGGCAAAAGCCAAGATGGATCTGCTCGGCATTGCCGATTACGCCGACCGGCTCTCGTCGGAGCTGTCCGGCGGGCAGCAGCAACGTGTGGCAGTGGCACGGTCACTGGTGCTGGAGCCGGCCGTGCTGATGTTTGACGAGCCCTTGTCGAACCTGGATGCCAAGCTGCGCCGCAAGGTGCGCCAGGACATCCGCGACCTTCAGCAGAACCTCAAGCTCACCGTGGTCTACGTGACGCACGACCAGGAAGAAGCGCTGGCGGTGTCGGACCGCATTGTGGTCATGCAAAAGGGACGCATTGCAACGATGGGCGCGCCGCGCGATTTGTACGAAGCGCCCGTCTCAAGTTTTGTGGCTGACTTCATCGGCGACGCCAACCTGATCAACGGCGAACTGGTCACACTGCAGGGCCAGCATTTCTTCCGCGCCGACCAGGTTGATGTGCGGGTGGTGCCGCCGCTAGGCATGCCGGACGGCGCTGTGGCGCTGGCCATACGCCCACACCGCATCCGTATCGGCGAACTGGAAGCAAGCACGCTGACAGGAAAAGTCCTGCGGCAGGCTTATCTGGGTAGCCGGATCGAAAGCGTGGTGCTCACGCCGCTAGGTGAATTGCTGGTGTTCAGTGACGCCCTGCTGAGCGTGGCCGAACCAGGCAGCACGGTCGGCCTGCATTTCGCCGCAACCGACGCGCGCGTGACCGCACGGGAATAGATAGCTGCGCAGCCATGCGCCGCCGGCAAGCTGTCAGGCGAGCTTCTTGCTGTGGCTGACCAGCTGATCGAGCTTGGCTCTGGCCGCGCCCGACTCCAGCGCCGCACGCGCCAGTACGATGCCAGCCTTCATGGAGTCGGCCACATTGGCGGCATACAGCGCCGCCCCGGCGTTCAGGACCACGATGTCGCGCGCCGCGCCCGGCTGGTTGTCCAGCACGCCCAGCAGCATGGCCTTGGACTGCTCGGGGGTGTCTACGCGCAATGCGCGGTTGCTGGCCATGGGCATGTCGAAGTCTTCAGGATGGATTTCGTACTCGGTGATTTCACCGTTCTTGAGCTCGCCAACCACGGTGGCCGCGCCCAGGCTGACCTCGTCCATGCCGTCCTTGCCGTAGACCACCAGCGCGTGCTCGGCGCCCAGGCGCTGCAAAGCGCGAACCTGGATACCGACCAGGTCCGAATGGAACACGCCCATCAGGATGTTGGGCGCGCTGGCCGGGTTGGTCAGGGGGCCCAGGATGTTGAAGATGGTGCGCACGCCGAGTTCCTTGCGGATGGGCGCAACGTTCTTCATGGCCGGATGGTGGTTGGGCGCAAACATGAAGCCCACACCGACCTCGTCGATGCATTTCGCAATGGCTTCGGGCGACAGGCCGATATGGATGCCCAACGACTCGATCACATCAGCGCTGCCCGACTTGCTGCTGACGCTGCGCCCGCCGTGCTTGCTGACCTTGGCGCCAGCCGCCGCCGCGACGAACATGGAGCAGGTCGAGATGTTGAAGGTGTGCGAGCCGTCGCCGCCGGTGCCTACGATATCGACCAGATGCGTCTTGTCGGCCACATTGACTTTCGTCGAAAACTCGCGCATCACCTGCGCGGCGGCCGTGATCTCGCCGATGGTTTCCTTCTTGACGCGCAAGCCGGTGATGAGCGCGGCCATCATCACGGGCGACATCTCACCGCTCATGATCAGCCGCATGATGTGCAGCATTTCGTCGTGGAAGATTTCGCGGTGTTCGATGGTGCGCTGCAGGGCTTCCTGCGGAGTGATCTTGTGGGTGTTGGGCATGGCGTGTCTCGTTTCTTTATTCTGGGCTGGAAGAAAATGACTCAGCTCGCTGGATGGTCGGTCAAGGCGAGCTTGAGGCCGAAGGCAATGAACATGGCACCGGCTGCACGGTCCAGCCAGTGCATCCCGCGCTGCACGGCATCGCGCCGGGCCATCCAGGCCGCGGCCAGGGCCCAGCCCGAATTGACCGGAATGGCGTTCAGGTTGAACAGCACCCCCAACAAAACAAAGGCCAGGGCCTTGTTGTCGGTGCCGGGGGCGATGAACTGCGGCACGAAGGCCAGGAAAAAAATCGCCACCTTGGGGTTCAGCACGTTGGTCCAGAAGCCGCCCATGAACACCGCTTTCAGGCGCCGCTCCGGCTGGGCGGCAGCCGCCGCGGCGAGGTCGGTGGTGGCCTGCGGTGCCCTGGAAAACAAAATTTTCGCACCTATCCACAGCAGGTACGCCGCGCCTATCCACTTGAGCACGGTGAATGCCGTGGCCGAAGTGGCAAGCAAGGCACCGACGCCCACGGCCGCCGCGAAGATGTGGACGAAGCAGCCAGCCGTGATGCCGAGGCCGGCAACAATGCCGGCGCGCGCGCCCGAGCGCAGTGAATTGGTCACGATGTAAAGCACATCAGGGCCCGGCGTCAGGTTCAGCAGCCAGCCAGCCGCGATGAAAAGCAACAGGTGTTGAAAGTCAGGCATGGCTAAGTCCTTTCAGTTAAAAAACTGCCGGATGGCAGCGATGGCACGGTCCACGCCGGCAGTGTCCACGTCCAGATGGGTGACAAAACGCAGGCGGTACAGCCCCGTGGCCTCAATGCCCTGGCCGGCCAGGTGCTTGAGCAAGGCAGCGGACCGGTCCCGCGCCGCGCCGGTCAGGTCGACAAACACCATGTTGGTCTGTGGTGCCTCTACCTGCAGGCCGTCAATGCCCGTCAGGCCGTCGGCCAGGTATTTGGCCAGGGCGTGGTCTTGCGCGAGACGTCCGACATGGTGGTCCAGTGCATGCGACGCTGCTGCAGCCAGCATGCCCGCCTGCCGCATGCCGCCGCCGGCCATCTTGCGGATGCGGTGCGCCCGCGCGATGAATTCGCGCGAGCCGCACAGGGCCGAACCTACCGGCGCGCCCAGGCCTTTGCTGAAGCAAACCGATACGCTGTCAAAACAATCCGCAATGCGGCGCGCCTCAGCCAGCGGGTTGCTGCCCGTTTGCGCAGCCTGCGCCACAGCGGCGTTAAAGAGCCGCGCACCGTCCAGGTGGCGGGCCAGGCCGTGATTCTTCGCGAGCACGGTCGCCTGCTGCACATACGCAAACGGCAGCAGCTTGCCGCCCAGGGTGTTCTCGAGCGCCAGCATCCGGGTGCGCGCGAAGTGCGCGTCGTCGGGCTTGATCGCTGCCTCGATCTCGGCAAGCGCCAGCGTGCCATCAGTGTGGTGGTTCAGCGGCTGCGGCTGCACGCTGCCGAACACCGCCGCGCCGCCGCCTTCCCAGCGGTAGCAGTGCGCCATCTGGCCGACGATGTATTCGTCACCGCGCTGGCAGTGGGAGAGGATCGCGCAAAGATTGCTCTGCGTCCCGGTGGGCACGAAGAGCGCGGCCTCAAAGCCCAGCAATCCGGCAATCTTTTCCTGCAGCGCATTGACGGCCGGGTCGTCGCCGAAAACGTCGTCACCCAGCGGTGCAGCCAGCATGGCCTCACGCATGGCGGCCGTGGGCCGGGTGACGGTATCGCTGCGCAGGTCAACGACTCTTTTATCAGTCATTTTTACCCCCAGGGCAATATGAATAAGCGCGACCAGCTATCAAAGTAATAGCATCTTGGGTCATGCCGTCTGCTCCAGGAAGTTTTTCAGCATGGCGTGCCCGTGCTCGGTGAGGATGGATTCCGGATGGAACTGCACACCCTGGATCGGCAACTCCGTGTGGCGCACACCCATGATCTCGCCATCGTCGGTTCGCGCCGTGACGGCCAGTACGTCGGGACACGATTCTTTTTCGATCGCCAGCGAGTGGTAGCGGTTCACCACAAACTGCTCAGGCAACCCGGCGAACACGCCCTGCTGTGTGGTGGTGATGACACTGGTCTTGCCGTGCATGAGCTGCTGGGCGCGCACGATCTTGCCGCCAAAAGCGGCGCCTATGGCCTGGTGGCCCAGGCAGACGCCCAGAATCGGCAGCTTGCCGGCGAAATGCTGGATCGCCGCCACCGAAATACCGGCCTCGGCCGGTGAGCACGGACCGGGCGACACCACCAGCACGTCAGGAGCGCGCGCGGCGATTTCGGCCACCGTGATCTCGTCATTGCGAAACACTTCGACTTCGGCACCGAGCTCGCCAAAATACTGGACGATGTTATAGGTGAAGCTGTCGTAGTTGTCGATCATCAGGAGTTTGGTGCGCTTCATGGTTCAGTCTCCCTGGCGCAGGCGTGTGAACTCGCCGCGCTCAAAATCAATGGATGCGGCAATCATGGCGCGGTAGGTCGCTTCCATGATGGCCTCGGGGGCGCCGGCCGCACGGGCCTGTGCACGCACACGATCAACGATGAACTCGATGCGTGCGTTGTCGACAATCTGGCTGGCGCTTTGCTTGATGCGCGCGGCCTGCGCCACATAAGCGCTGCGCTCGGCGATCAGCGGCGCGATGCGGTCGTCCAGCGCATCGATGTGGCGGCGCACATCGGCCATGGTGTCGCAATGCTCAATGACGGGATGGGACAGCGTGCTCATTCCAGGCCCTCCTCCACCAGCTCGGACGCCCGCAGCAGCGCGCGCGCCTTGGCTTCGGTTTCCATCCATTCGAGTTCGGCCACGGAATCGGCCACCACACCGGCAGCCGCCTGCACATACAGCGTCTGGTCCTTGATGATGCCCGTGCGGATGGCGATCGCCACATCCATGTCGCCGGCATAGCTGAGGTAGCCGCAGGCGCCGCCGTAGAGGCCCCGCTTGGTCGGCTCGAGCTGGTCGATCAGCTCCATGGCATGGACCTTGGGCGCGCCGGTGAGCGTGCCCGCCGGGAAGGTGGCCTTGAGCACGTCCATGCTCGACATGCCGTCCAGCAGCGTGCCCTCGACATTGCTGACGATGTGCATCACGTGGCTGTAGCGCTCGACCGCGAAGGCTTCGGTGACCTTCACTGTGCCGGTTTTGGCGATGCGGCCGATGTCGTTGCGGGCGAGGTCGATCAACATCACGTGTTCAGCGCGCTCTTTGGGGTCGTTCACCAGTTCGTGTTCCACGGCCTTGTCGGCCTCAGGCGAAGAGGCACGGGGCCGCGTGCCGGCCAGCGGCCTGATCGTGATCTTCTGCCCCTCATCGACCTTTTCCTGCCTGACCAGAATTTCAGGAGACGCCCCCACCACGTGGAAGTCGCCGAAATGGTAGTAATACATGTAGGGCGAGGGGTTCAATGAACGCAGCGCGCGATACAGGCTCAGCGGGGACTCGGTGTAACGCTTCTTGATGCGCTGGCCGACCTGCACCTGCATGAAGTCGCCGGCTTCGATCAACCGCTTCGCGCGTTCCACGGCGGCGATGTAGTCTGCCTTGGCAAAGTCACGCTCAGCGGGATAACTCTGCGACGGTTTCACCACCGGCGCGCTGACGGAATACTTCAGCTGGTCCTTGAGTTCGCGCAGGCGTTTTTTGGCATTCGCGTAGGCCTCCGGCCGCGCCGGGTCGGCATAAACAATCAGGTAAAGCTTGCCCGACAGGTTGTCGATCACGGCGAGCTCTTCACACTGCAGCAACAGGATGTCGGGGCAGCCCAGTGTGTCGGGCGGGCAGGAGGCTTCGAGTTTCTTTTCGACGTAACGCACGGTGTCGTAGCCGAAGTACCCCGCCAGGCCGCCGCAAAAGCGCGGCAGGCCGGGCCGCAGGGCGACCTTGAAACGCTTTTGGTAGTCGCTGATGAAGTCCAGCGGATTGGCTTTGGAGGTTTCCACAACCTTGCCGTCCGTCACCACTTCGGTCAGGGTATCTGGCCCAAAACCGGATGCCCGCACCAGCGTGCGCGCGGGAAGGCCGATAAAACTGTAGCGGCCGAACCGCTCGCCCCCCACTACCGATTCCAGCAGGAAGCTGAACTTGCCGCCGTCTCTGGAATGCGCAAGCTTGAGATAAAGGGAAAGAGGTGTTTCGAGGTCGGCAAACGCCTCGACCATCAAGGGAATGCGGTTGTAGCCCTGGCCGGCCAGGCTTTTAAATTCGAGTTCTGTGATCACGGATGAGTCCTTCGCAAGGAGGCAACGCGCTCAAAGGCGTAGCCACCTGTCATTCAAAATACCCCGAAGCATGGGGCCGGGATGCTCCGGCAGGGCCGGAGCGCATCAAGGGGGGTGTCGCAAAAACCGCGGCAGATACACGGGCAAGTGGCAGTGTGCCAGCCCGCGTGCGCCTCAGGCGTGCGAGAAATGACAGGTACGCCAGGGCCAGGCTCCCCGGCCTGCACAACCTGTCTGAATGACGTGATGAATGAACATGAAGGACAAAGTGTAGCAAACAGCGGCCCATCGAGGCCTCCAGGCCAGCGCAGTTGGCAAAGTTACAACAACTGGTAGTAATGCTTATCTCGCAAACCCTCTTGTAAGGGAGGGTAGCCGCACCCAAAATGAACCCATAAAAAAGAACGCTCGTTCTATTTCCCCTATTATCTGGAGATAAATTCATGACTTTGACAACGCGATGCATGGCTGGCTTGGCCGGTTTGGTACTGTCGTTCAGCGCCCTGGCCGACCCTATGGAAGTTTCAGGCATCAAGCTCGATGACCCGGTCGAGGTGAGCGGCGCCAAGCTCCACCTGAACGGCGCAGGCGTTCGCTATAAAGCGGTTTTCAAGGTCTATGTCGGCGCGCTCTATCTCGGAAAAAAAGCAGTGACTCCTGAAGAGGTCTACGCGGCCCCGGGTCCCAAACGGGTCAGCATCACGCTGCTGCGCGAAATTGATTCGAACGAGCTCGGCAAGAGCTTCACCAAAGCCTTTGAAGAAAACACGCCGAAAAACGAGATGTCCAAGCTGATTCCCGGGCTGATCAAGATGGGACAGATATTCGCCAGCCAGAAAAAATTGGTGGCCGGGGACAACTTCACCATTGACTGGATTCCCGGCACCGGCACCATCATCACGGTCAAAGGCAAACCGCAAGGCGATCCATTCAAGGAAGCAGAGTTCTTCACCGCACTTCTGCGCATCTGGCTGGGCCCGCAACCGGCCGACTGGAAACTGAAGGACGCGATGCTCGGCAAACCCGCCTGAAGCGGCGCAAGTCACACTCTCTCAACGGGGCGCAAGCCCCGTTGTCATTTCTGAAACCGCAGCTCCGCCAGCGAGTCAATGAAGCCATCGGCATCCACAGCGCGAACCGGCTCGCCATGGTTATACCCATACGTCACCAGCAACACCGGACAGCCCGCTGCCCGAGCGGCCCGGGCATCGTTGCTGGAGTCGCCAATCATCAGCGTGCGGGCAGGCGAAGTACCGAGGCTCTCGCAGGTTTTCAGCAAGGGCAACGGGTCGGGCTTTTTCCGCTCGAATGAATCCCCGCCAAACACCTCCGCAAAAAAACCGTCGAGGCCTTTGAGCTTGAGCAGCTCACGGGCAAACGCCAGGGGTTTGTTGGTCAGGCAGGCAAGCGGCAATCCCGCCCGCTGCAACACATGCAAGCCCTCCAGGACACCCGGATAAACCGTGGAGTGCCAGCCATTGATGCGGGTGTAGTGCCGCTGGTAAGCGACGTAGGCCGCATCGTAAAGCGCTATTAAATCGATAGCTGTCAGCGCAATACCCATCTTCTCCTGGACATATTTCAGCGTGGTCTTGACGAGATGCTCCGAGCCTTTTCCAACCATGCGCTCCACTGCTGCAGCATCAAGCCCGAACGCCGGCGGGTGGCCCGGCAGCATTTCGGCCAGCATCAGGTTGAGGGCAGCCACAAAGTCGCCAAGGGTATCGACCATGGTGCCATCCAGGTCGATGATGGCAGCGTCAACACGGTCGTTGTCAAAAATCATTAGGGTTCAATACAAGGCAGTAACGCTCAAAACAGATAGCGGCCCGAACTGATGATACGGGTGGGTCATTCCTGGCACAGGAATTCTCCCCAAGACCAGTCACCGCCAGTACCTCATCGGGTTGATCTTAAAGGCAGATAGCCTGTTGCCTTCTGCCGCCGTGACTCCGGGCCGATCCTGCCATATGGCGGCAGTGGGCCGCGCACAGGCATGCTGGACGGCATGCCGATGATCCAGGGGACTATCGGCAATAAAAAAGCGGCGCACCACTTTCGCGACGCGCCGCTTCGGCTGCTGAACTCAATTCAGCCTGGATCCTTTGGGCAGCCGGGCGGCCAGCCACTCATGGACATCGGCCCGTACATTGCGGCCGCGCAGCAGGAAGTCTTCCCACAGCGACGGAACGTAAGGCAGGTAGACCAGCGGCATTCCAGCCTGCTCGGGGGTGCGGGCGCCTTTTCGGGCATTGCACGAACGGCATGCGCTGACCAGGTTGGTCCAGCTGTAGGCTCCACCCTTGCTGTCGGGAATGATGTGCTCGGCCTCGAGATCTTTTTCGAGGAAGACCTGAGCGCAATAAGCACAGGTGCAACGGTCCCGTCGCAACAGCTTGGGTTTCGATACGGCCGGCGTGACCTCAAACAGGTTGCGCCGCGGCGAACCGCGCAGGGCGATGATGGGCTGGATGACCATCAGCGATTGCCGGCCACGCGCCACATTCCACCCACCGCGAAGCGTGACGAGGGGGCTGTCGCCCTCCTCCCACGCCACAGTACCGGTGGCATAGTGCAACGCCGCATCTTCAGCCGTGATCCAGGCCTGGGGCGTCCCCTGGATGTCGAGCTGCAGAACGTGATGCATCGTGGCCTCCTGTAAGGTGAAAAGAATGAATTTTGTAGCTCTTGAGAGGATCGAACTCCCGACCATCGCCTTGTAAGGGCGCTGCTCTACCTGCTGAGCTAAAGAGCCGAAAAAACCGAAGAGCTGAATGACGAGTGGTGCGGGCAGAGAATTTCGAAATCTCGACCTACCGGTTAAAAGCCGGTTGCTCTTCCTCTGAGCTATGCCCGCAGGGGGGGTGGGGTGCAAGACCGGACTCGAACCGGTGACCCGCGGGGTCACATCCCGCTGCGCTGCCAACTGCGCCACTTGCACCACAAAAAAGAAAATTGGTAGCCGCAGCTGGCATCGAACCAGCGACCTGTGCCTTATCAAGGCACTGCTCTACCACTGAGCTATGCGGCTATGAAGAAAAAATTGGCTCCACGACCTGGGGTCGAACCAGGGACGACGCGATTAACAGTCGCGCGCTCTACCAGCTGAGCTATCGTGGACTAACGGGGAGAGGGAACCAGGCGTGCTCACCACTCGCCGCATTCGCGGACGCGCTGATCGAGGTCGCGGTCATCTTGTGCATCTCCGCGCTTCGGCAAGACGTGACGATGCCGCGCGCTGCCGGCGGCGACGATGCTGCGCAGCAAGGCACGAACAATGCGACCGCGGGGTTTGGCCACCCTCCGGGAGGCCGCTGTGATTCTTGTTGTCATGGCAAATCTCCTTGAGGTTGGTTGAACGGGGAATGTGGCGCGCCTGGGCCGATTCGAACGGCCGACAAACCGGGGTAGAAGCCCAGCGCTCTTTCCTGGCTGAGCTACAGGCGCTGAAAGTAATGAGATGGAGGCGGTGGTCAGATTCGAACTGACGCGTGCTGACGCAGGCGGATTTGCAATCCGCTCCCTTCGACCACTGGGGTACACCGCCGGAAATCGCTGGCGGGCGCGAGAAGAATCGAACTTCTAACCTTCGGCTTTGGGGGCCGCTGCTCTGCCTGGTTGAGCTACACACCCATGAAAATCTAAAAAAATGGTGCCCCAGGCCGGCATCGAACCGGCATGCCCGAAAGCGCTGGCTTCTAAAGCCAGTGTGTCTTCCCATTCCACCACCGGGGCTAAAACTGTTCTGGTACTCAAGGGGAGACTCGAACTCCCAAAAGACCTGGTTTTGAAGCAGGCGCGTCTTCCGATTCCGCCACTTGAGCATTTATCTGGTGTCCAGCCCGGATTCGAACCGGCGCATGGGGTTATCGATCCATTGACCGAGGTAGCACGGCATGAATGGTGGCGGCCTGTACGGGAATCGAACCCGTGACCACATCCTGGACAGGGAAGTGCTCTACCAGCTGAGCTAACAGACCAAAAGAATGAAGAAGACCGGAATGAAGATGGTCCGTGTAGCAGGTCTCGAACCTGCGACCTCATGCTCCCAAAGCACGCGCGCTACCAACTGCGCCACACACGGATTGAATCGAGCTGAATGAAAACTGAATGGCCTCGCGTGAAAGATTTGAACTTCCGACCCTCTGCTTCGTAGGCAGATGCTCTGATTCCGGACTGAGCTAACGCGAGAAAAATCTATTGGGTTATTGCTGGTGCACGCAGGCAGGCTCGAACTGCCGGCCTCGACCTCCGGAGGGTCGCGCTCTGAGTCCCGCTGAGCCATGCACGCAAATGGCTTGGGTGATGCAGGTGGTGGTTGCAGTTGGGACCGAGCCAACGACCGGCGGGTTATGAGCCCGCTGCTCTACCACTGAGCTATGCAACCCGAAAAAAAATGGCAGGCCGTGATGGATTCGAACCACCGAAATGTCGGGATCAAAACCCGATGCCCTGGACCAGCTTGGCGAACGGCCCATCAAAGAGATGGCGGAAGATAAGGGATTCGAACCCATGAGCCCACTTTCATGGGCTCTCGCTTAGCAAGCGAGTGCCTTGAACCTCTCGGCCAATCTTCCCAAAAATTCCCGGTTACGAGTTCCGGTGCCACCCTATCTTTGAGGCCGGTTTCCGCACTACGCTCTTGCAAGCACTGCGCTTCTTTACTGAACAGCTGCCAGCCAATTACCTGGCTGCCAGCGCTGGAGTTGGCGTCACGTAGGGGATTCGAACCCCTGTCTACAAGGATGAAAACCTTGTGTCCTGAGCCAGCTAGACGAACGTGACAAATACCCTGGCGCCCACGGTCGCGATTTGAACGGCCGACCCGCCGCTTACAAGGCGGCTGCCTTACCGCTCCATCGACTGAGCTGCGCGGGCGAAAAAACTGAATCCATTTCGGCTGTACCTGCATGTAGGCGGACGACATGACACCGACCGAGGGTCTCCCACTGCACTGCATATCCGGGGCCATGAACCCCGGCTGCCAGCACACACGCCACCAGACCGTCTCCTCGGTCTCGCGCAGGTGACGTGAAACAGGCACACCCGAAATGGAGCGGACAGACGGCTTCGAACCGACGACATTGAGCTTGGAAGGCTCACGCTCTACCTACTGAGCTATGTCCGCAATTTTTGCGGGACTCGCTGCCATCCAGTGTTTGGCTGCTGTCCCGCTGCAAATTTTTAAAGAGTCCCGCGCTTGAAGCGCATCGACGGCACGATCACCGTCAGGGAAAAACAAAAAGGCCCGGTTCCTTGCGGATACCGGGCCTCTGGGTGTCAGAGATTTAGAAGGTACGCTCAGGCGTCTCCTTCTCCCGGTTGTGTGGAATCCTCGTGGTTCTGCTTGGGCATGGCGGTCCGCAAAATGGACAACGCAAAAGAACTCAGCCCACGGCATTGGCCCAGATGAACGTCACGGCGACGCACGGCAGCACCGCCCCAGACGGGGGTGTTGTTTCTTGCGTTGGCGGCTATCGGTTTCATGATGAGTGCGTGGAAAGGGTTGATGTCAAAGTAGCGATGAAAGGTAATGTAAAATCTTTTTACACCGTCGTCAACGGGTCGATGCAAAATAATCTGGATTGTTGCAACCACGTCACATGGACTCCGAGAACGTCAATAGAAACCGGCGCAACAACCTGCTGATCATCATTCGGGAGTTCAGTGAGAAGGAGTTGGCCGCCGGCGAATCACCTGTCGGCATGCTGGGCCGTATCGCCAGACAGCTCGGCCTCAGCGCCGGGGGACTGAGCCAGTTCAAGGGTGACGCAAAGGGCACCGCGCGGAACATCGGCGATGCAGCGGCCGCGCAGATCGAGAGCAAGTCCGGAAAGCCAAAAGGCTGGATGGATACGGATCACGGCGGAGACGCAATCAATCCTGCAGAAAACGCTTTTATCGAACTCGCCCGCATTGCGTGGCGGACGACGGATGCCAAGGGCCGGCGGCTGCTGATGCAACTTGCGAAGCGGGGCTTTGGTGGACAGACTGGAGATGATCTATCCCACATGGCCAAGCCCGGTGACAAATGACGAATTTCTGCCGGGCCGGATACTGAGGGGTGAGGACTGCAACAACGCCGGCGGAACCTCATCTCGCAAAATCTGCATTACCCGCTCAAAGCCTCGATTTGGAGATACTTATTTCTTCATTCCAGATCGCGGTCCAGACGGCACAGCGCCGGTGCCATCAAAGAACGCCCCCGCGTTTCCCGTTGGAGCGGCTTTTGATGGCGCGCTTGATGCACTTCAGCAAGCGCTGCTCATCCAGCGGCTTTTCAAGCCACTCCGAGACGCCGAGCGACTGGTTTTCGGCATGCTGCCGGGCCTCTGCAGCGATAACCGACAAGACCAGCACCGGTAGCGTGGCGGTGCGCTTGTTGGCGCGCAGCTCACGAACAACGGTGAGGCCGTTTTCATAAGGCAGCTTGATATCCATCGTCATGGCGGCATACGTCTCCATCTTGAGGTAGTCGCGTGCCTGATCCGCGGTATGCGCCATGTCCGCGTCGTACCCGCCCTTGTCCATGATCATGCCGATAAGCTTGGCGACATCCGGGTCGTCCTCGCACACCAGCACGCGGGGACGTGCATACAGCCCCACCGGTGCGGTGACAGGGGGTGCTTCGCGCCATTCGGGCAAATCAAAGTAAAACGTCGTTCCCGCATTGCTCTCGGTCGTGAAACCGATGTTGCCCTCCATGCGCTCAAGAATGGCTTTGGAAATGCTCAGGCCAAGCCCGGTCCCGCCTTTCTGGCGGGTGTCGGAGGAGTCGGCCTGCGAGAACTTCTGGAAGATGCGCTGCCGGAATTCGTCGGGAATCCCGGGGCCCTTATCGGAGATCTCCACCCGGGCGCGACGGCCACGCTTGCGCACAGTCACATCGACCGTCCCCTCCGGAGGAGAAAACTTGATGGCATTGGACAACAGGTTGGTCACCACCTGGATCAACCGGTCGCTGTCAACGCAGACCTGCAGGGAATTTTCGGCCCTATGCAGGGCCAGCTTGACGCCGTGTTGAGCGGCAAAGCCCTCGTTATCTGCCAGGGCCCGCTCCAGCAATGGCTCAAGCTCCTGCGCCTGCAGCTCGAAACGCATCTTCCCTGATTCGATTTTCTCGCTGTCGAGAATGTCATTGATCAGCCGGATCAGCCGCTCGCAATTGCTTTGGGCAATGCCTACGAGGTTTTTGGCTTTTTCCGGAATTTCGCCGGCCACACCGCCCCATACCAGTCCCAATGACCCGCGTATTGACGTCAGCGGCGTGCGCAGCTCATGGCTGACGGTTGAAACAAATTCGGTTTTCATGCGGTCGATACGCTTGAGCTCGGTGACGTCCGTCCCAAGCGAGGAAAACCCGATGACCATGTCCTGCTCATCACCTTCCCCATATCGGGGAAAGTAGTTCATGACGTATTCGCGGCGGTCACCGCCGGCTGTCACATACTCGAACTCATGACGCACCGAGTAACCGGAAAGTGCTTCGCGTACATGCACCCTGACCTGGTCATACAGTTCGGCCCCCAGCACTTCCTGCATCGGCCGGTTCTCGATTTGTTCGGCTTTCAAACCAAACGCTTCTTCGTAGGCGCGGTTGTGGAATTGAAAGCGCTGCCCTCCGTCGATATAGGCAATCAGGGCCGGAACGGTATCGGTCAGCTGGCGCAATTGTTCCTCGCTGTTGCGAAGAGCCTCGGTAATGCGCACGCTCTCGGAGATGTCGTGAATGATGGCCGTGAAAAGCCGCTTTCCGCTCACATTGACATCGCCAAAGGACACATTGACGGGGAATTCGGTCCCGTCGTGGCGCTGGCCCAGGATCTTGACGTCCCACTCCCGGAAGCCGCGCTGGCGGCCGCCCAGCCCGGAGAAAAAGGCACTAAACCCCATGCGGTACCGCGTCGGCAGCAGCATGGTGACCTCCTGGCCAACCAGATCTTCGAGCCGGTAACCAAAAAGATGACGTGCTGCGCTGTTCGCGTGGACGATCAGGCCTTCGCCCGTTGCCGTGACCAGCCCTTCGGCCATGCTCTCAGTCACGGCCCGGCTCATGGCTTCGCTGTCCAAAAGCTGCGCCTCAGCACGGCGGCGCTTTTCCTGCGTCCGGAGAATCCTCTGGATCGCCCAGCCAAATATGCTGAGCGACAGCAGTCCGCCCATCAAAATCAGCTGCTTGACGGTTTGAGCAGTCTGGCGGGTTTCGGCCTTGGTGCGTTCAAGGGCTGACTCTTCACCCCCCTTGATACGGCCAACCAGGATTTCGATTTCATCGTGGAGCTGGCGGTTCAAGGGGCCACCCACGACGGCAATAGCGGCTTCCAGACCGGATTGCTGGCGTGCCGTAACAGTCTGTTCCATCAAGCCGACCGTTCGCGTGATCGCATCTTTCAGTGCAAGCCAATCTGCAGCGGAGGTGACAACATCCTGGCCGGGCCGCATGCTTTCGAGCGCCTGCTGGATCTGTGCAAGGGACTGCCGGTAGTCAGCCAGGTCGCTGGGGGCATTGGTCAGCAAATAACGCCGCTGCAGGGATTCCGTCGCCTTGAATCCAGAAACCACGCGCTGGAGAACGAGCGCCTTTTCCCGCGCTTCACTTTCACTCTGCGCATCGCTAATCAGCGAATTGATGGTGACATAGGATGCCGCAATACTCAGGGCGATCAGGACCATTCCGGCACACAGGGCCACGTTGATGCTTGAGCGAAAGGGCATTTTCATGGCGCTTGGAGCTTCTTCAGGCCTGTTCGCCGCAAAGGCGTGCTATTGGGTGCCCAGCACGGTGCGGACGGCCTGAATCAGTGATTCCGTCTCTACAGGCTTGGTGACATACCCGTCGGCACCACCCGCCAGGCCCTTCAGCACGGACTCCCGCGTTGCCTTGGCGGTCAGCATGATGACCGGAACGTCCTTGAGCACGGGATGGGAGCGAATCCGCAGCAGGATGTCGAAGCCGTCCGCATCCGGAAGCATCACGTCCAGAAGCACCAGATCGGGAATCGGCTGCTTGCGAAATTCCGCCACGATCTCGGCACGGGAACCGGCCGTGCGAACGTCGAACCCCTCGAACGTCAGATAACTTTGCAGAAATTTGGCGAGGTGCTCCTCGTCGTCCACGATAACAACTGACAGGCGTTCGCCAGCTGCGTGGGCACGGGGTGCTCCGCGTTTGCGCGCAATACGCACGTAATAGTTGGACTTCTTGAGCGTGGCCGCACAGGAGTCGGCTTCCGCGTCCGCCGCTGTCAGGGCCAACGGGCTGAGGTGGAGTTGCAGTGAGGCCGCAAACGGATCGGGCTGAACCATTTCCACGAGCCCCTTGGCATAGAGCAGATCGAGCGTGCCGTCTACTGTGGCACTGCCTGCTTCACCCATGCTCTGCCGGATCTGCGCGACCGTCAGGATGCCATCAAGGCGCACCAGCAATTCAATCTCAGGCTGCGAAATCGACGTGGCGGCACTGCGCAGTTCCTGTTGACCTTTGGGTGTAACCGCATAAATGTTGTTTGGATGCACTGTGGATGTCCTTTCGCGGGTAACGGGTAACAGTCGTGGCATGAGCCTGAATGCATTCTGATTCTAGTGGCTTGCGATGTAAGGAAACGATACACCTGCAGGTCCGGCCCCTCATGGATCGCCTCGCTAAGAGCCTGCGGCGGCCGGATCCGTCGGTGGTAACCCTGACTGCAGCGCAGCAATCAGCTCGCCCAGGGATGACTCCAGTTTCCCCAGTAAATCGTCCAGACTTTGGCGCGGCAGGCCCTCATTGATGGCCTGCTCAAGCGCGGCCGCATCCGCCGGCACGCGAATGGCTCCGATCTGGGCCGAAACGCCCCGCAGGGAATGGCTGAGCAGTTCGGCATTCTTCAGGTCGCCCGCATCCAGCGCTTCGCGAATGTGCCGGGGAGTATCCCGGCGGCCGTCGAGGTAGCGGCGCAGCATCGACAGATAAAACCCCTTCATGCCCATTGCGCGGGTCAGGCCGACGCTGAGATCCAGGCCGGCAATGCTCTCAGGCAACGTGGCGTCTGCGGCATCCGCCATGGGAATTCCCGTACCCGGCGTTTTGACGGTATCCCGCGGCGGCGGCTGCAACGTTGGCGGGGTCGCTGTCGCAACAGCCTGCGGCAAGCGCGCCGGTTTCAGCACGGCATAGACCGGAATGGGCTCCGCAAATCCCTTGGCCGTGACGGCAGGCCGTGCTTCGGCCTGGATTTCCGCCTGGACCAGTGCATGGGTTTCGCGGGAGATCAGCATCTGGCCGGGCTCTGCGGCCTGCTCAAGCCGCGCGGCAAGGTTCACCTCCCGGCCAATAATGGTGTAGTCCATACGCAGCTTGCTGCCGAAATTTCCGACATCGCAAAACCCGGAATGAATGCCGATGCGTATTTCAAAAGCCTTGTCGATACCCATCGTTTTCCACCGCACCTGAAGCTCATCAAGCCGCACCAGCATGGCCACCGCCATCCGGACGCACTGCACGGCATCCTGCTGCCGGCCAAGGGTGTGCGGGTCCCCGAAAAAAATCACGATGGCATCGCCGATGAATTTGTCCAGCGTGGCGCCATAGTCGGCCGCGATTTGCGACATCTCTTCAAAATAGCTGTTCAGCAGGAACGTGACTTCTTCCGGTTGCCATTTACCGGTCGATTCGGTGAAGTTCTTGATGTCCGAAAAAAACACCGTGAGCCATTTGCGCTGCGTCTCGATTTCAGCCTGGCGCGACCCGTCAAAGAGGGACTGGTAGACCTGCGGTGCCAGGTAACGCGACAGTTGTTCTGACAGGGTCTTCAGGCGCTTGGCATTGGCGCTGCGTTCAAGATGCATCCTGACGCGCGCCAACAGGATGGGCGGGCTGACGGGCTTGGTGATGTAGTCGGTGGCCCCCAGGTCCAGCCCATATTGCTCCTCCTCCACACTGGCAAGCGCCGTCAGGAAGATCACCGGGATATCAGCCGTGCGCGGATCGCCCGCCAGTTGCCGCATCACCTCGTAGCCGTCCATGCCGGGCATCATCACATCCAGCAGGATGATCTCGGGGCGCACACCTGAAGTTGCCGCCTGCAGGCCCTCCTCGCCCGACGCAGCGGCAATCACCTCATACCGGTCCTGCAGCAGCGTCGCGAGAAAATAACGTATGTCCTCGGTATCGTCCACCACCAGGATGCGCGCCCTCCGCGCGGAGGGCGTCTCGCTAACCGGCGGCTTCACAGGTTCAGTCATGATGCGGCTCTTCCATGAATGCCGGGCCAGTTGCGGCCCTACCGGTTTTCGGGCAGAGAGATATGGGAGACAGGGGTCTGCATCGTTGCAGTCTGCCTTATTTCACCAGCTCCACCCGCATGGCGTCAATCACCGCCCTGTAGTCGGGTTTCCCGAAAATCGCACTGCCCGCGACAAAGGTATCGGCACCGGCCGATGCCACGCGCGCGATATTGTCGGTCTTGATGCCCCCGTCGACTTCCAGGCGAATGTCTTTTCCCGAAGCATCAATGCGTTTTCTCGCATCTTCTATTTTGCGCAGCGCGGAGTCAATAAAGCTTTGTCCGCCAAAGCCCGGATTGACGCTCATGATCAGGATGAGATCAATATCCTCAATCACCCAGTCCAGCACATCCAGCGGAGAAGCCGGGTTGAACACCAGCCCCGCTTTGCAGCCTTTTGCCTTGATGGCCTGCACGCTGCGGTGCACGTGGCCCGACGCCTCGGGGTGAAAACTGATGAAGTCGGCACCTGCATCGGCAAAGGCTGCAGCCAGTGCATCGACGGGCTGCACCATCAGGTGGACATCCACCGGCACGGCAGTGCCATCAGCTTTTTTTGCATGAGGCTTGAGGGCCTGGCAAATCATCGGCCCAAAGGTGAGGTTGGGCACATAGTGATTGTCCATGACGTCGAAGTGGATCCAGTCGGCTCCTGCAGCAATCACGGCTTTGATCTCGTCACCCAGCCGGGCAAAGTCGGCAGACAAAATGGAGGGAGCGATCCGGTAAGTGGGTGGCGTGTTTTTAGGCATGGCCGGATTGTCGCAGCAAGCCGCCGCCGCGTCATGCCCGCACGCATGGCAGCCTCCCGGGCAGGCGGTTAACATGGACGCCAACCGTTTACCTGCCATGCCCAAATACCAGTTCTCCTGCGAAGTCGTTCCGCAATACCAGCCTGACCAGTCGGCCCCGGAAGACCACATCTACGGGTTTTCCTATACCGTCACAGTAACCAACACCGGCGACGTGACCGCCCAGCTGATTTCCCGCCACTGGATCATCAGCGACGCCAACGGTCACAACGAGGAAGTCAAAGGGCTTGGCGTTGTGGGTCACCAGCCGCTGCTCAAGCCGGGTGAGTCCTTCCAGTACACCAGCGGATCGCGCCTGCGCACGCCCACCGGCACCATGCACGGCAGCTATTTTTGTGTGGCCGAAGATGGCGAACGTTTTGACGTACCCATTGCCATGTTCGTTCTGGAAGCACACAACGGCAGCGCCCCGCACGGCCGGGTGCTGCACTGAACGGATGGGTTTGACCGGCTGATGAAGGATCTTGCTTCCCTCCTGAAGGCGCTCGACCCCGACGCCGACCTGGCCCAGCGCCACGTCTGGCTGATCAAGCTTTTCGAGTGGATTCGCGGCGACCAGACTTCCGTGCCTGCGGCCGTGTCACGAGTACAGGCGTTGATGGACGCCGTGGAGATGCAACCCGAAGTGCGCACACGGCTGCAAGCCTGGTGGCAAACGCTGATGCAGACCGTTGACATCACCACCTTGCTGGCCGACTTCGGCTTTGCTCCGCGCACGGCGTTTGTCAGCGAGCTGGCCGAACGCCTGCGTCGCAAGCTGCTACCCGGAACGCCCGAAACCACCGATGCTTCGGAGCTTTTCCCACTGGTCGCCCCCACACGTTTCGATGCCCAGTGGATGGGCGCACTGGAAGACGCCCAGATCAGCCGCCTCACGCAGCTGTTGTCGGCCAGCCCAAAGCTGGATGCACTGCACTGGCAATACAGCCTGATGGACGCCCTGACGTATTGCACCGCGCAGATTCGCGCCACCGGTTTTGCGCCGGAGCTGCGTCTGCGCATGAACCGCGCCACGCCACACGCCCGGGCCTTCCATGCCTTGCCCGCTGATATCGACGAGCTGCGCAACGCGTTCTTCAAGCCTGACCGGAACGAAGCCCAACTGCAATCCGCCATCGCACAGTACCGTGAGCGACTGGACGCCTGCCGCCAGGCCGTCAACAGCATTTACGTGCATCTTGAAGACCACGGTATCTCCGTCGGCATGGTGTTTCGCCTGCGCCAGTTGCGCGAACGCATCCTGCGCGTGCGCGAACTGCTGGACGCTCTGCTTTCGGCCAAACCCGGCATGGCTGCGCTGAAACTACTGACGCGCCGCGTCATCACGGCGCAGGAGAGTAAAAGCATAGGCGCGCTGATCAGCGCCAACTCCACGCTGCTGTCGGCCAAGATGGCTGAGCGCAGCGCAGAGACCGGGGAAACCTACATCACCCGTACCCGCGAGGAATACCGCGAAATGCTGGGCAAGGCCATGGGCGGCGGAGCGATCACCGCTTTCACCACGCTCCTGAAATTCATGGTCGTGGCAGTTGGTCTTTCTGCCTTCTGGGGCGGCTTCTGGTCCAGCGTCGTCTATGCCGGCAGCTTTGTTGTCATCCAGCTGCTGCATTTCACATTGGCCACCAAGCAGCCTGCCATGACCGCACCGGCGATGGCGGCCAAGCTCAAGGACATCGGTTCGGTCGATACGACCGGCCCCATTGAAGCGTTTGTCGACGAGGTGACGCACCTGGTGCGTTCGCAAGTTGCGGCGGTGTGCGGCAATGTATTCATGGTCGTTCCGGCCGTGCTGCTCGTCAACACGCTGATCCAGGTCGTTCTGGGCCGGCCCATGATCAGCGTCGCCGACGCGCACCACGTGCTGGAAACCCTCACCGTGATGGGCCCCGCCCTGCTATGGGCCGGGTTCACCGGCGGCATCCTGTTCGCAGCCAGCATGATCGGGGGCTGGACCGAGAACTGGTTTGTACTGCATCATCTTGACTCGGCGATGCGCCACAACCCGCGCATCACTTCCGTGCTGGGGGGCGAGCGCGCTGCGCGCTGGTCCGGCTTCATGCGCGACAACATTTCGGGTTTCGCGTCCAACATCGCACTGGGTTTCATGCTCGGCCTCATACCGGCCTTTACCGGTTTCTTCGGGCTTGAACTCCAGGCCCGCCACGTCACCCTGTCAACCGGACAACTGGCGGCGGCCGGCGCCTCTCTCGGGCTCGAAGCATTCCGGCACTGGCAAATCTGGTCCTGCATTCTTGCCATTCCCCTGATAGGCGCGCTCAACCTCGGCGTGAGTTTTTACCTGGCGTTTCGCCTGGCCCTGCAGGCGCACAACGTGAGCAACCTGGACCGGGCCCGCATACGCATCGCCATCTGGGCACGCCTGCGCAGCCACCCGCGCAGCTTCTTCATGCCCTAAACAAGCAGCACCCCCGTCCAGGCTCACTGCGTGTAGCCTGCTCCCCCCTCGAGGGGGCGGCGCCTGCGGTCTGGCAAAGCCAGTCCCGCGGCACCTCTGGTAGTGCCCACTGAATTCTTCAAGCAAGCAGGGGCCGCGGAACCGGCTTTGCCGGGCCGCAGGCGCCGTCCCCTGCAAGGGGAAAAGGGCTACACGCGGTGAGCCCGATAGGGGTGTGCTTCATGTTCAGGTCTTGTCCTACAGCCCCCGCCGCGAGGCGCCTGTAAATTAATGCAACGTTTCTTTTCAAGAACACCATCGGGCTTCACGCCGCCAAGGCTGGCCACTCAACGCGCAACATGCCGCAGACACAGGCATGCTTGTAGAAGAAGTCCTGACGACAGTGGAGACAACCCCGTATGAACGAAATCCTGGCCATATGGGCTGAGTGGATCAAGCCGTCGGCAGGTTTGCCGACCGTGCAATGGTCCATCCTGCTGGCGGTAGCCGCCGCCGCCGGCCACCTCGCCAACCGCTACACCGGCCTGCCCAAGGTCATCGGCTATTCACTCGTCGGCGGCCTGGCCGGCCTGGCCGGTTTTACCGGCGCCGTGTGGCCATTGCAGGGCACCGGGCTTTTCCTGCTGGAGCTGGGCGTTGCCGTGGTGCTGTTTGAAGCGGGCGGGCGCATTCCGCTGCGCTGGTTTCGCCACAACCCCATGGTGCTGGTGCAAAGCCTGGCTGAATCTGCCCTCACCTATGTTTTTGTCCACTGGGCCCTGAGCAAGCTGGGTGTGCGCGAGATCGTTGCGGAGTCGCTCGCGCTGCTGGCCATGGCCGCTTCACCGGCCGTTCTCTCGCGCGTGGCGATCGACACAGGCGCCGCCGGGCCGGTGACGGAGCGCGCCCTGGTGCTGTCAACGCTGGGCACCCTGTATGCCCTCACACTGTGCAGCGCCCGCGCCGGCCTGATGCCGCGGGGCGAAGCCGCGCTGTCAAGCCCGCTCTATGCAGTGCTGGTGGTGCTGGGCCTGTCTGTCGTGGTCGGCGCTGTGCTCGCCCTCACATTGCGCATCGCCTTGCGGGTGATGAGCCCCACCAGCGAAAACACCGCCATCCTGCTGCTGGCACTGATCGCCACAGGTGCGGCGCTTGCAGCCCACTTCGGCGGCTCGGCGCCGCTGGCGGCCCTGCTGGGCGGCATGCTGCTCAAGCAACTGAACCCGCGCCCCTGGTCATGGCCGCGGCAGATGGGCACGGCCTCGTCGATGCTGACCATGCTGATGTTTGTGCTGGTCTCCGTCGTCGCCGCGCAAGCAGACTGGAGCGGGCCTGTTGCCGGGCTCGTCATCGGCATGGTCGTGGCCCGCATGGTTGCCAAGATTGCCGGTGTCGCCATCGGCAACGTGGGCAGCGGCGCCAGCTGGAAGCAGGCCCTCTGGGTCGGCTGCGCGATGTCGCCGATGTCATCGGTGGCGCTGCTGCTGGTCTCACAGTTTGCAGCGGCCTCAGGCGCGACCGGGCGCCAGATTGCCAGCGTGGCCCTGCCTGCGATCTTGCTGATGGAAGTGCTGGGTGCCGTGCTCGCCACCGTGGCCATCTACCGCTCAGGCGAAAGCTCCAAACCCTGGGCGCCGCTCACACGCAGCCCTTCAACAGGACCTGTTCATGAGTCTTGAACCTTTCCAGAAGTCCGCAGCCCTCTCGCTGGGTGTCGAGCTTGAACTGCAGCTCGTCAATACCCACGACTACGACCTCGCGCCGTATGCCGAAGACATGCTGCGCCTGATGGCCAAAATTCCGCTACCCGGCGCCGTGGTGCCGGAGATGACGTCCAGCATGATCGAGATCTCGACCGGCGTGTGCCATAACGCCTCGGAGGTGCTGGGCCAGCTTTCGCAGATTCGCGACGCGCTCGTCAAGAGCGCCGACAAGCTCAACATTGCGGTGGTGGGCGGCGGCACGCATCCGTTCCAGCAATGGCACGAGCGCCGCATTTACGACAAACCGCGCTTTCGCGAACTGTCGGAGCTGTACGGCTACCTTTCCAAGCAGTTCACGATCTTCGGCCAGCACGTGCACGTGGGCTGCCCCGACGCCGACAGTGCCTTGCTGACGCTGCACCGCATGTCGCGCTATATCCCGCACTTCATTGCCCTGTCGGCGTCTTCGCCTTATGTGCAGGGGCAAGACACAGCGTTTGATTCGGCGCGGCTCAACTCCGTGTTTGCCTTTCCGCTGTCGGGACGTGCACCGTTCGCGTTGACGTGGGACGACTTCACCGTCTACTTCGACAAGATGACGCGCACCGGCGTGGTCAAGAGCATGAAGGATTTTTACTGGGACATCCGGCCCAAGCCGGAGTTCGGCACCATCGAGATCCGCGTGTTCGACACCCCGCTGACCGTGGAGCGTGCCACCGCGCTGGCCGGCTTTGTGCAGTCACTGGCCTCCTGGTTCATGCACGAACAGCCCTTCATGCCGGTCGAAGACGATTACCTGGTCTACACCTACAACCGCTTCCAGGCCTGCCGCTTCGGGCTGGACGCAGTCTATGTCGACCCGGCCACGGGCGGGCACATGCCGCTGCGCGAGCACATCCTGCTGACCATGGCACAGATTGAACGCCATGCCACCGGCATGGGTGCCGGTGCGTCGCTGCACCTGCTGCGCAACAGCGTGGAGCGCGCCGACAATGACGCCCGCTGGCTGCGCGAAAAGCAAGGCGAGGAACACCTGCTGGCCGAAGTCATACGCCAGGCGGCCGACCGTTTCCGCGGTGGCGTCACGCACCAACAACATCCCTGATCCGGCTTTGCCGGATACCCTTGTATGCTCGGCATATGGGTGAATTTGACCTGATCGCACGCTATTTCACGCGCCCCGCCGGCCGGGCCGTCCTGGGTGTCGGTGACGACTGCGCGTTGCTGCAGCCCGCGCCCGGCACACAGCTGGCCATCTCCAGCGACATGCTGGTCGAGGGCCGGCATTTCTTTGCGGATGTGGATCCTTTTACGCTGGGCCACAAGGCGCTGGCCGTCAACCTTAGCGACCTGGCCGCCTGCGGCGCCCAGCCCCTGGCATTCACACTGGCCCTGGCCCTGCCCCTTATCGACGAAGCCTGGCTGGCCGCATTTTCGCAAGGCCTGCTGTCGCTGGCCGACGCGCACGGCTGTGAACTGGTGGGCGGCGACACCACCCAGGGTCCGCTCAACATCTGCATCACGGTGTTTGGCGAAGTGCCTGTGGTCGGCGGCAAGAGCCAGGCGTTGCTGCGCTCCGGCGCAAAGCCCGGCGACGACATCTATGTCAGCGGCACGCTGGGTGACGCCCGGCTTGCCCTGGAGGCGCTGCGCGGCGCCCTGGCCCTGCCTCCAGGCGTCCTTGCACAGACCCGCCAGCGGCTCGAACAACCCACGCCGCGCGTCGCCCTCGGCCTGGCCCTGCGGGGTGTTGCTTCTGCCGCCATCGACGTGAGCGACGGCCTGCTGGGCGACTTGCAGCACATCCTCAAGGCGTCCGGCGCCGGTGCCACCATCGACAGCTCGGCCACTATCAATTTGATAGCTGCTTGCGCTCATCCTGATTGGCCTGAAGGCACAATTCCCCATGAAAAGCAGTTGGAATGCGTACTGGCCGGCGGGGATGACTATGAGCTCGCCTTCACCGCGCCGCCCTCCGCGCGTGAGGCCGTGCGGGCAGCTTCACGGCTTGCCGCAACGCCCGTCACCCGCATCGGGCAAATCGACTCCCAGCCGGGCCTTCGCCTGATCGACGCACAGGGAAAAGCTGTTTCGCAGCAGTTTTCCTCGTTTGATCACTTTGCCCGGAAGTAAGAAGCGTCGGAAGAAAGCGTCTGCGCCTTTACTTCGCGTCCACCAGGGTGCGAATGTCCAGCAAGGTCAGCTCATTGGCATCCGGCTTGCCGATTTCACGGCCTGACGAATACGGGAAATTGTTGTCGTTGACCAGCACGATGTGCGTGGCGTCAACAATCGCCAGCCCTTCAGGGCCCAGGTGCGGCAATGAAAACACCGCTTCATTGGGCCCCAGCCTGGCCAGCCGCTGCGGATTGGCGATGCGGGTCAGGTCGACATAGGCCACCTTGCGCACAAAGCCGTCCGCATCGCTTGCCGCCAGGTCGATCTTGTAGACACGCTTGAAACGCGCGGGCCGGGTGAAGCAGTCGGTGCGCGCTTCGCCTGGGCACGCCGGCGACTGGCCTTCGGTGCTGTCGTCGCGTTCAATCACCAGACCGGTCGTGGCGTCCAGCAACTGGAAGTCGGCGGCGACGTTGCCCACTTCTTCCAGCAGGTACTTCCACTGCTTGCCGGCGAAACTGCGCGAGGCTGCATCCACCTCATTGATGCGTACATAGGTTTTGTCGCCTGCCTTTTCCACGCTTTTGGCGGCGGTATCGAACAGCGGGCCTTCAAACATCGGGTACAGCTTGCTGCCGTCGGGCGATCGGGCCATGGCTTCAAACCCGTTGGAACGGCGCACCTCAAACAGGGCCTCGCCCGGCAGGTTGGGCAAACGGCCCTGCATGTAGTGATCGGGCGATGCCAGCAGCTTGCCGTTGATGACCGTCTCGGTCACGCCCAGCACGCGGCCCTGAAAGTCCGTGCGCAAGAGGTAGGGACCATACTCGTCGCCGATCCACCATTCGTTGCCCACCACCTGGATGGACTCGGGATCGAAATCGATGCCGGTGAGATAACGGCGCTGCGTGTTTTCGTTCTGGATGTGAAAAGGCACGCGCTTGTCGGGATCGCTCAGGAAGACGGTGCTGCGCCGCCGGACCTGGCCTTTGGCCCAGTCCACCGACAACCGGTGCACCATCAGCAGCGCGTCCTGCGAATTGACCTTGTTGCCAAAGCCGTTGTCGGTCAGCGCCAGGAAGTCGCCTTTGCCCAGGGACACAATACCCGAAAACCCCTGCACCGACTGCCCCTTCATGGGCAGGGTGCCGCCGGAAGCACGCGGGTATTTGGGGTCGCCCACAAAAGTGTTGGCGCTTTCGCTGCCCAGCCGCTCATTGCGCTGACGTTTTGCATTGGCAAATTTCCCGGCCGTGGCGAAAAAAGGACCTGCATCGCGAGGCGCTGCCACGGCCGTGGTGGCACTCAGGGCTGCATGGCCGGCAAGAACCGCCTCCACCGCCGGGGCCGCCTGTGTCTGCGCGCGCCCGGCACCTGAAGCCAGGCACAACGCGCAAGCCGCCGCCAGGGTCAATCCATTCATCTTTGTCAAAACCGACATGCTTATCCTCCGTATTGAAGCGGTGGACTTTGACGCCTTTCTGTGAAGCGGCTGTGACAGGCGGGTGCACCCGCGTGTTCAGGTCTCGGTGTGTTTGCGCAGCCGGGCATGGCGCGCCAGACTCTGTACAAACCGGGTTGCGGCCCGCAGGGCGGCCGGGGCGGCCCCATTGCCGAAATTCTCCACGGCCTCGCGGCGTAGTTGCCTGGCTCGCTGCCCGGCCAGATCGATCAGGCGATTGTGCTCGTCAAGCGAAAGGGTGCGGTTCATGATGTTTTCCTTTTCTGTCCCCGGGGTTTGCGGGGGGTGAAAGCACTGTAGGAAAAGCACGGCCCGCCGGAAACGGCATGGTCCGCAAATGGGTCTTGCGCTGGCTGCAAAGCCGCCCGCAGGCCTTGTACTGGTTACCATTGACCCATGCGCAACCTTGGCTTCGACGACATGCTCCTCTTTGCCCGCGTGGCCGAGCTGGGCACCCTCTCGGCTGTGGCCCGCGAACGCGACGTGCCGGTCAGCCAGGTTTCGCGCAGCCTGAGCCGCATCGAAAAAGCCTGCGGTACGCGCCTTATCCATCGCTCCACGCACGGGCTGGCGCCCACCGCCGAGGGCGAAACCTTTCTGCAGTACTGCCGCCGCATCGTGGGAACGCTCGACGAACTGGAAGGCGAATTTGCCAGCCAGTCGCGGCAAGCCACCGGCTGGGTGCGTGTGGCGGCCAGCACGGTGGTCGCCCAGTACCTGCTGGCGCCCAGTTTTGACAGCCTGCACCAGCGCCATCCGCAGCTGTGCGTGGACCTCCAGGTGGAAGACCGCCTGGTGGACATGGCGCGCGATGGCATCGACATCGCGATTCGCACCGGTACACCGGTGACCGACACGGTCGTTGCACGGCAAATCGGTGCGTTGGGCCGGCGGCTGTATGCCGCGCCGGGCTATCTTCAGGCCTACGGAACACCCCGGCACCCCGATGAGCTGCACAGCCACCGGCTGATCACCAACAGCGGCGTGCCCATGCTCAACCACTGGCCCTTCGTGATTGACGGGAAACCCAGCGTGATCGTGCCCAAGGCATCCTGGCGATCCGACAATACCGGCATGACCGCCACGCTGACGCTGCAGGGGCTGGGCATTTCACGCTGCGCCACACTGGTCGCCGAACCGCTGGTGCGCCAGGGTTTGCTCGTCCCGGTGCTTGCGGACTTTGTCGACGACCAGCCCAGCCCGATTTACGCCGTGACGCTTACCAACCGCCACCGCCTGCCCAAAATCAAGGCCTGTATCGACCATTGGGCCGAGTGGCTGGAGAAAACCAGCGCGGCCCCAGCCTCATGATCCCCATGTCCGAACTCACTCCCCCATCAGAAACCCTCAGCCCACCGCGGTTCCGGCCCAATGTCCGGTTCCTGCTGTCGCACCCTGCGCATTTCATCGCCCTTGGTTTCGGCTCGGGCCTGAGCCCGGTGGCACCCGGCACGGCCGGCACACTGTGGGCATGGCTGGCCTTTCTGGTGCTGCAGCAATGGCTGTCGCCGGCCGACATGGGCTGGCTGATTGCCGCCTCTACCCTGATTGGCTGGTGGGCCTGCACCGTCACCGCGAAGGCCATGAACGTGCTCGACCCCGGCAACATCGTCTGGGACGAAGTGGTGGCCTTCTGGCTGGTGTTGTGGCTGGTCATGCCGGCGGGCTTCGAAGCGCAACTTGCTGCATTTTTGCTGTTCCGCTTTTTTGACGCCGTGAAGCCCGGCCCGGTGGCATGGGCGGATCAGGCTTTCAAGGGCTTTAGCTGGCGCGGCGGCTTCGGGATTTTGTTTGACGACTTCGTGGCCGCGTTCTGCGCCTTGCTGGTGATCGCCTTCTGGAGGTTCTGGTGAGCAACGAATTGCTATTAAAAGAGGAGCTGCTTGCGCCCGTATCTATTGGCTTGGTGGCCGATTTATTGCTCAAAAAGGGCTGGATGCTTGCGACGGCCGAAAGCTGCACCGGCGGCATGATTTCGGCGGTGTGCACCGACCTGGCGGGCTCCAGCACCTGGTTCGAGCGCGGCTTTGTCACCTATTCCAACGAAGCGAAAAACGAACTGCTGGGTGTAGATGCTGCGCTGATTGCCGTGCACGGCGCTGTCAGCGAAGAAGTGGCCCGTGCGATGGCCTCCGGAGCCTTGGCCCGCTCGCGCGCGCAGGTGTCCGTGGCCGTCACCGGAGTGGCCGGTCCGACAGGCGGCAGTGCCGCCAAGCCTGTCGGCACGGTATGGTTTGGTTTTGCGCTGCCCGGCCGGCTGGTGTCTGAAGTCCGGCGCTTTGACGGCGACCGCGCCGCGGTGCGCAGCGCCACGGTGCAGCATGCGCTGCAGCGGCTGCTGCAATTGCTGCGCGAAGCCGGCTGACGCGTGAGCGACGCCGGCCCCTACCAAAGCGCTATAGAGTCGCGAAGCCACGAGGCCACCCGAAAACAACCACCCAGGAGACACCATGCACCCCAACCAGGCCACCCTCGAGAAGTTTTACAGCGCTTTTACACGGCTGGATTCCGACACCATGGCGACCTGCTACGCCCCGGACGCCGCTTTCGACGACGCGGCGTTTTCACTGCGGGGGCACCGCGAGGTCACCGGCATGTGGCACATGCTGTGCGACGCCACAAAAGCCAAGGGCATGGATGTCTGGAAACTCACCTACAGCGGGCTGGAAGCCGGCGCGAGCACGGGAAAATCACACTGGGACGCCTACTACCGCTTCAGCGCCACTGGGCGCATGGTGCACAACAGCATTGACGGCGCGTTTGAATTCAATGAACAGGGCCTGATCACGCGGCACCGTGATCACTTTGATTTCTGGACCTGGTCGCGGCAGGCGCTGGGCGCGCCCGGCCTGCTGCTGGGCTGGACGCCTTTCCTGCGCAACAAGGTGCGGGCACAGGCGGCGGCGAATCTGCAAAAATACCTGGTGACGCGACACTAGGCCCGCGCAAGAGTTGATTTGAACGGGAGTTTTCATGTCCTGGTTTGACGGTTTTGAATCACGCAGCTTTGAGGTCAACGGCGCGTCCATCAACGCGCGGTTTTCCCGGGTCGTGCCGGGTGATCCGCTGCGCCCGGCCCTGTTGCTGCTGCATGGTTTTCCGCAGTCGCATGTGATGTGGCACCGCGTGGCGCAGCGCCTGGCAAAACACTATTTCCTGGTCATGCCCGACCTGCGGGGTTACGGAGACTCTTCCAAAACCGCAGGCCTGCCCGACCACAGCAACTACAGCAAACGCAACATGGCGCACGACATGGTCGGGGTGATGGATACCCTGGGTGTGGACCGCTTTTACCTCTGCGGCCACGACCGCGGCGGGCGTGTGGCGCACCGGCTGGCGCTGGACTATGCGGCACGCGTGCAAAAACTCTGCATCATCGACATAGCCCCCACACTGGACATGTACGAAGGCCGCAGCATGACGGAGCCCTACATGGCGTTTGCGCGTGCCTATTACCACTGGTTCCATATGTTGCAGCCGGCGCCGCTGCCCGAAATCATGATGGGCGCCAACCATCCCGAAACCGCCAAAGCCTACCTGCACGCCAAGCTCGGCGGCTGGGGCAGCGCGGGGCTCAATTACATCGAACCTCAGGCCCTGGCCGAATATGAACGCTGCTTTTGCAACGCCGAAGCGCTGCATGCGGCCTGCGAAGACTACCGGGCAAGCGCCGGGATTGACCTGGACCACGACCGCGAAAGCCGCGCGCAGCACCTGACGGTGGCCTGCGATTTGCTGCTCCTGTGGGGCGAACGCGGTGTGGTGCACCGGATGTTCGACCCGCTGGCGCTGTGGGAGGCGCAATGCAGCGGCGAGGTCTCGGGCCATGCCGTACCGGCGGGCCACTTCATCCCCGAAGAACAGCCCGTGGCGACGGCCACTGCGCTGCACAACTTCTTTCGCTGACTTCAAGGGACGGCCATGTCGACTTATACGGCAGAGGTTTTGTGGGAAATCAATGGCGGTGATTTCCCGGGAAACCGCTACAGCCGCAGGCACCTGATCCGCTTCGACGGCGGCCTCGAAGTGCCGGGCTCTTCTTCACCACATGTGGTGCCCCTGCCGATGTCGGACGCATCGGCCATGGACCCGGAAGAGGCATTCGTCGCCTCGCTGTCGAGCTGCCACATGCTGTGGTTTTTGTCGATCGCAGCCAAGCGCAGGTTTTCCGTGACACGCTACTTTGATGCGGCCAGCGGCGTGATGGAAAAGAGCGCGGAGGGAAAAATCGCCATGACCACCGTCACCTTGCGGCCTGACGTGGCGTTTGCCGGTGAACGCATGCCGACACGCGCCGAGATCGACAAGCTGCACCATGAGGCCCACGACGCCTGCTTCATCGCGAACTCGGTGAAAACCGATGTGCGCTGCGAGCCTGTGTATGGCGACGCATGACTGACCGCAGGCCGCTGCTGGTCGCTCTCGGCCTGCCGGTACTGGCCGCGCTGGTGTGGTCGGGGATGGCGCCGTATGACCGGGGCACCTGGATGCTCGAGGTGGCGCCCACCGTCATCGCCGCACCGGTGCTGCTGGCCACGGGCCGGCGCTACCCGCTGACGACCTTGCTGTATGTGCTGATTGCGCTGCACATGCTGGTGCTGATCGTGGGTGGCGCCTACACCTATGCCAGGGTGCCGCCGGGTTTCTGGCTGCAGGATTTGTTTCACCTGGGCCGCAACCCTTACGACAAGGTCGGCCACTTCATGCAGGGGCTGGTGCCTGCGCTGGTGGCACGCGAGGTATTGCTGCAGCGCGGCTACCTGGGCAGCCGCCGCATGGCGGGGTTTCTGTCGGTGTGCGTGGCCATGGCCATCAGCGCGGTGTATGAGCTGGTGGAGTGGTGGGCGGCCCTGGCGCTGGGTCAGGGCGCGGATGAATTTCTGGGAACCCAGGGGGACCCCTGGGACACGCAGTCGGACATGTTCATGGCCTTGATCGGAGCTGCGGTGGCCATCACGTTGCTGGGCCGGTGGCATGACCGGCAAATGCGCAAGCTGTCGGGTTTGTAGGCATTTGGGCCACAGGGCAATTGGGTCGGGCGCAAGCCGCTATTGAATTCATAGCAAACGGATGAAATCCATCTGGAAGGCGGTTCTTCCTCTTGCGACCTCATGCCCTGCGTGCCAACCCTGCCAGAATCCCCCCATGCAATTTTTCAAAGACCTCAACCTCGCCGCCTTCACCGCGGGCTTCGTGGCAGTACTGGTCGGCTTCACCAGCTCGGTTGCCATCGTCTTTCAGGCAGCCCTTGCCTTCAACGCCACGCCTGCCGAGATTGCCTCGTGGATGTGGGCGCTCGGCATCGGCATGGGTTTGTGCTCTCTTGTGCCGTCGTTGTGGTTGAAGAAGCCGGTGATGGTGGCCTGGTCCACACCGGGTGCCGCCGTGCTGGCTACTGCAGGGCTGGCTGGCGGTTTCTCGATGGGAGAGGCGGTTGCGGCATTTATGGTCAGTGCGGCGCTCATCACCTTGTTCGGCATCACCGGCTGGTTTGAAAAAGTCATGAACCGTATTCCTGTGGCCATCGCCTCCGCGTTGCTGGCGGGTGTGCTTGCGCGCTTCGGCATCCAGGCCTTTGCGGCAGCGCAAACGGCTTTGCCTTTGGTGCTGCTGATGCTGGCGATCTACTTATTGGGCAAGCGGTTGATGCCGCGCTATGCGGTAGTGCTGACGCTGGTCGGAGCCATTGTGTTTGTCGCTGCGCGCGGGCAACTGGCGTGGTCTGAGGTCGCTTTTTCGTTGGCGATGCCGGTGTTCGTGATGCCGAAGTTCACACTGGCCGCCACTGTCAGCCTGGCCATTCCGCTATTTGTGGTGACCATGGCTTCGCAGAATCTGCCGGGCGTGGCGGCCATCCATGCGGCGGGCTATGGGCCCGACAGTCCGGACGGCGGCATTCCGGTGTCAAAAATCATCACGCTGAGCGGCCTGGCCACGCTGGTGCTGGCGCCTTTTGGCGCGTTTGCCCTCAACCTGAGCGCCATCACGGCGGCCATCTGCATGGGCCGGGAAGCGCATGAGGACCCCGCCAGGCGCTACACCGCGACCGTTTGCTGCGGCGCCATTTATATCGTGATCGGCATATTCGGCGCAGCGATCACCGGCCTGCTGACAGCTTTTCCGAAGGAGCTGGTCGTCGCCATTGCCGGACTGGCGCTGCTGGGTACCATCGGCAACGGCCTGGCCGCGGCGGTGAAGGAGGAATCGCACCGGGAAGCGGCGCTTATCACTTTTCTCGTCACCTTGTCGGGCGTCGCAATAGCCGGTGTGGGCTCGGCCTTTTGGGGTGTCGTCGCGGGCGCGATTGCACTCTTTGTACAACAATATGGCCAACAGCGCCGCGAAGCCCGCTCCGGGGCGGCGCCAAACCCAGGGACACGTTCCACACCATGAACCTTCTTTTTGTTGCCGATCCGCTCGAGTCATTCAAGATTTACAAGGACACCACCTTTGCCATGATGCGGGAGGCGCAGCGGCGCGGGCACCGCATCAGCGCGTGTGAACCGGCCGACATGAGCTGGCAGACCGGCGCGAAAGTCACGGCCCAGGTGCGCCACATCACGCTGACAGGCGATGCAGATGTGTGGTTCACGGCCGATGCCGCCCGGCCCGACGGCCGCGAAGCCATTGCGGGTTTTGATGCGGCGGTCATGCGCAAGGACCCGCCTTTTGACAGTGAATACTTTTACAGCACGCACCTGCTGGAGCAGGCCGAGCGTGAAGGCGCCAGGGTTTTCAACAAGCCCGCCGCCTTGCGCGACCATCCCGAAAAGCTCGCCATCCTCGAGTTTGCGCAATTCAGCGGCCCGACGCTGGTCACGCGCAGCGCGGCCGACATCAAGCGCTTTCATGCCGAACACAAGGACATCATCCTCAAGCCGCTGGACGGCATGGGCGGCATGGGCATCTTCCGCGTGAAGGAAGACGGCCTGAATCTGGGTAGCATCACCGAAACACTGAACAGGAACGGCGCCGAAAGCGTGATGGTGCAGAAATTTTTGCCCGAGATCGTCAAGGGCGACAAGCGCGTGCTGGTCATCGGAGGCAAACCGGTTCCTTTCAGCCTGGCGCGCATTCCCCAAGGCAGCGAAGTGCGCGGCAATCTGGCGGCCGGCGGCGTGGGTGTGGCGCAGCCGCTCTCAAAGCGGGATTTTGAAATTGCCGAAGCACTGGGGCCGGTGCTGGCCGCGCGCGGCCTGCTGCTGGCCGGTGTCGACGTGATCGGCGACTATGTGACCGAGATCAACGTCACCAGCCCGACCTGTTTCCAGGAAATCCACGACCAGGCAGGCTTTGACGTGGCGGCCATGTTCATTGATGCACTGGAACAGGCTGTCACGACAGCCGGCGCCTGACAGCCCGATCACACAGGCGGGCTGCGGCTGTCAGGCGGCGATGAGCGCACCGCCTTCAAACACCTTGAGTTCCCCGGGCGCAAATGACGTCCAGGTTTCGTTGGTGGTGAGCGGCGCCGTGACCACCACAGCGACGCGGTCGGTCGGCCTGGTGTGCTCGGCAAAGTTCACGCTCACGTCCTCGTCGCTCAGCGTGGCATGCGCAAAGGGGTGCTTGCGCTCCACGTAATAGAGGTTGGTGGACGCGTGCGCCCACAAGGCCTGACCGTTGCTGAGCAAAAAGTTGAAAGTGCCGTGGGTGGCGATGTGCGCGGCAAGTTCCCGCAGCGTGATGCTCAGTTCCTGCACGCTGGGAACGCCCGCGTGCGACTTGGCCATCTCTTGCATGATCCAGCAAAAGGCGCGTTCGCTGTCGGTGGTGCCGACGGGCCGGAAGCTGCCGTGCAGGCGGGGAGAAAAATCTTTCAGGTCGCCGTTGTGGGCGAACACCCAGTAGCGGCCCCACAGCTCGCGCACAAAGGGGTGGCAGTTCTCCAGCGCGACACGGCCCTGCGTGGCCTTGCGGATATGTGAGATGACGTTGCGGCTTTTGATCGGGTAGCGGCTGATCAGCTCGGCCACCGGTGAACTGCAGGCCGGCTGGTGGTCGACAAAGTGGCGCAGGCCGCGGTCGCTGCCACCGGCCACGCTGTCGTCACCTTCAAAAAAAGCGATGCCCCAACCGTCGGCATGGTGGTCGGTGTGGCCGCCCCGCTGCGCGAAGCCCCTGAAACTGAAGGTCACATCCGTTGGGGCATTACAGTTCATGCCGAGAAGTTGGCACATGTCAGTCCGCTTCCTGCTTGTTATTCGGTAAGTGATCAGGTTGGGCGGGGGGCGGCACGCGAAGCTGCCATGCGGCCACCACGGCCAGTACGCACAGGGCGGCCAGCATCAGGAAGGCTTCATTGAAAGCAGCCAGCCGCGCCGGGCTGCTGGTGGCGTTGGCCAGCGAATCGCCATGGGCCGCAAGCCGCCACTCCAGCACGATGCCGCACAGGCTCACGCCGATCGCGCCGCCCAGCATGCGCAGGAAGTTGATGGCGCTTGCGCCCTGCGATAACAGATGCTCATGCAGTGGCCGGAGTGACCCGAGGTTGAGCGAAGGCAGGATAAAACCCAGCCCGATACGCCCCAGCGTGGCCCACGCCACCAGCATCCAGAGCCCCGAAGCCAGGTTCACCGTGAGCATCAATGCAAACGAGGCTGCCAGCAAAGCCAGCCCCGTGCTGACCAGCAGCCAGGTCGGGTGTTTGTCCGCCAGCCGGCCCACTCCCGCAATCGTGGCCGCCAACACCAGGCCCGCAGGCAACAGGATGGTGCCGACGTGCGAAGCCGAGAGATTCAAGCCCAGCTGCAGGTACACCGGCAGCAGGTAGGTGGAGCCAAACAGCGCGGTGCCGTAGATGAAAGCCACGATGCTGCCCATGGCAAAAGGCCGGTAGCCAAAGAGCGCCAGGTTCATCAGCGGTGCACCGCCCGAAGCCGCCAGGCGACGTTGCCACCAGATGAATGCTGCCAGCGCCACCAGCGCGGCGCCCAGCAATACAAAGGCATGCGCGCGCCCGGCGCCGTGCAGCTCAACCATGCCGTTGAGCAGGCACAGCGTGCCCACCGCGCCCAGCAACAGGCCGCGCCAGTCGATCATCGCGCCATTGCGGTTGGGCTCCACGCCGCCGGGCGCTGTGTCGGGCACGTAGCGGTAAGCCATCCACAGAGATACCAGGCAAAGCGGCACCACCATGAAAAAAATCGAGCGCCAGCCAAACAGGTCGACCAGCACACCGCCCACGCTGGGGCCCAGCGCCGGCGCCAGCACCACGCCCATGCCGAAGAGGCCGCTGGCGCGCCCCTGCTCGTGTGGCCCGAAGGCCCGCATGATGATGATCGCGGGAATCGGTTGCACCACACCGGCCGCCAGGCCCTCGGCCACGCGCGAACCCAGCACCAGCCCAAAGCTGTTGGCCAGACCGCCCACAATGCCGCCGGCCATCAGCAGCACCATGGTGCCCACATAGGTGCGGCGATAGCCGTAGCGCGAAAGCAGCCAGGGCGTGGTCAGCATGGAGACCGTCATGGCCACCATAAAGCCCGAGCTCACCCACTGCGCGCGCTCCTGCCCCAGCGTGAAGTAATGGCTCATGTCGGGAATCGCCACGTTCACGATGGTCGACGACATGATGGAAGCCATCGTGCCGATCATGACCGACAGCAGCAGCAACCACCGGTAACGCGGACCGTGGCGCGCCTGCAGGCCGGCAAGGGATGCGGGCATGGCCCGGGTGTCCGTCGTCAGTCTCTCGGCTCGGACCAGAGTTTGCCGCCGGTCGCCCAGTTTTCGCGCTTGATGTCGGTGATCAGGATGTCCACCGAGTCAGGCTGGCCGCCGAGAATTTCGACGCTGACGCGGGTAATGGCCTCGACGAGCTTTTTCTTCTGCTCGATGGTCCGGCCTTCCATCATTTCGACGTGGTAAGTGGGCATGGTGTCCTCTGGGGTGTGGTGGTTGATGCGGGTTGAACACAGGGTTTTACGGGTGTCCGGTCAACTGGCCCGCAAACATGTCTGATACCCGATGATAAAAGCAAGAGCCCGGCCTTGTTTTGTCGGCCTCCACTGACAGCATGACAGGTGTTGGCGCCGGGCCCCGGAGGCTTCGCCGGGGCTATCCTGTACCCTCGGGTTCTCCTGCCGGGTGTTCTCCTGCCAGGTGCTTTGCGCTTTCGGCCTTGCGGGCCCACCATTCATTCGGGCAAGCCACTTGTTTTTCACCACGCCATCCAGATCCACCGACCAACCCCTGCCTTTGCTGGCCGGGCGCAACTACCGTTGCCATTGCGGGCAGCCCGTCTTTTTTCGCAACAGCAAATGCCTGGCCTGCGGCACGCCGCTGGGTTATGACTGTGAGCGCGGCCTGCTGCTGCCGTTGATGCCTGGGCCGCAAGAGGGCACCTGGCAGGAATGGCAGGCCGCCGGCGCACCGGCCGGCGCGCCGCCCGACGACATCCAGCCGCCTTTGCTCGAGGAAATTCCTGGCCAGGAATCTGCGCCTGCCGCACCCGTTGAGGAAGCCGAGGCGACGCAGGCACCGCCCGCTCAGCCTGCCGAAAACGGCGAACCTCTTTACAGGCGATGCCTCAATCTCTCAACCCCCGCATCGTGCAACTGGCTGGTGCCGGTGGAGGACCCCGCCGACATGTGCCGGGCCTGCCGCCTCAACCGGACCATTCCGGACCTGACGGACCCAGCCCTGCCCGACAACGGTTACCTCTGGGGGCTGGTCGAGCTGGCCAAGCGCCGCCTGGTGTCCGCGCTGATCCTGCTCGGGCTGCCGGTGGCGTCCCGCATGAGCGAAGACACCGAGCGCGGCCTGATGTTCGACTTCCTGCGTTCGCCGGTGAACGGCCCGCACATCATGACGGGCCACAACACCGGCCTCATCACGCTCAACGTGGACGAGGCCGACGACGCCAAGCGCGAGGCGGTGCGCAAGGCCATGCGCGAGCCCTATCGCACGCTGCTTGGGCATTTCCGCCATGAAGTGGGCCACTACTACTGGGACCGCCTGCTGGCCGGCACTGCCTGGATGGACGGCTTTCACGCACTCTTCGGCGACGAAACCCTGGACTACAAGGCCAGCCTGCAGCGCAACTACGACGAGGGCCCGCCCGCGGACTGGCCGCTGCATTACGTGAGCGCCTACGCCAGTACTCACCCCTGGGAGGACTGGGCCGAGTGCTGGGCGCATTACCTGCACATGCGCGATGCGATCGACACCGCTTTAAGTTTCGGCCTGAGCGTCGATCACTTCGACCTGGAGTTCACGCCGTTCACGATAGATGCGCTGTATCAACCGGATCACCCGGATGCCGAACAGTTCCTCACCTTCCTGAACCACTGGACGCGGCTGACCACCATGCTCAACGAGATGTCGCGCAGCATGGGCCAGCCCGATTTCTATCCCTTCATCCTGCCAACGGAGGCGGTCGCCAAGCTGCACTTCATTCACCTGGTGGTGTCGTCGGGCAGCTGGCTGCAGGAGCAGGCCCCGGATGAGACACAGGCACAGACGCAGACCCAGAGCCCAACAGAGGAAGAAAATGGAGAAATGAAGGAATCGCAGCAGCAACAGCAAGGCTAGCGCGCGATTTTCAGGCAGAAAGAAGTTGCAGACCAATAAGGACGCGCGCAAGCAGCTATTTTTTTGATAGCGCCTGAATGGATTGCGATGCGTTAAAGTCGGCACAACGCCCACCCTCCACGCCCGCCCATTCATGCCCACCCGACCCAGAGGCCATCACTACAGCGTCTATGTGATCGAGCTTGGGCCCGAAGTGTGGAACGTGGCACGCTTTCGCCGCGCCAATCCGGACTACCAGCTGGGCAAGCCTTTTGTGTATGTGGGCATGACCGGGCTGGACCCGGATGTGCGTTTTGACAAACACAAGGCCGGCATTCAATCCAACCGTTTCGCCCGTGATTTCGGCGTGCGGCTTTTACCCAAGCTGTACGAGATGTACAACCCCATGCCCTACGACGCCGCGCGCGACATGGAAGTCGAACTGGGTATTGCCCTGCGCGAAGCGGGTTACGGTGTGTGGCAAGCCTGAGCGAGGCCGCACCAGGGCCGGCTATTCGAGTGCACTCACGGCCACGCCGTGCTGCTTCGAAAACGCCTGGAGTGTTGCGGCGACCTGGGGATCCTGCAGGGTGGTCGTCAACTCAATGATCTTGTTGCCGTCACCCTTGTGGCTGTCGCTCACCGTCACGGTGGCCGAAGGGTCGTCTGCGGCAAACAGCTTCTGCAGCGAAGGGCCCAGCGACCCCATCAGGCCGTCGCGCTCGTCCTGCGCGGCGCCTGACTGTGCGGCATATTGAACCTCAAAAGAAAAATTCGTCCTGGGATTCATATCGGGTTTCTTTCTGGGTGCGGAAAAAGCTACCGGCGTAATGTCGCTGCGAGGGTGATTTCGGGAACGCTGGCCAGGGCCCTGGAGAGCGGGCAGGCCTTCTTGGCGCCTTCGGCGAGTTCCTGGAATTTCGCTTCATCGATATCCGGAATCACGGCCTCCAGGGTCAGCGCAATGCGGTCGATGAGGAAGCCATCACCCTGCGGCACCAGACGGACCCTGGCGCGGGTGTCTACCGAGCTGGTGCCGAACCCAGCCTTGTCGCAGGCAAAAGAAAATGCCATGGTGAAACAGGCTGCATGCGCGGCGCCCAGCAACTCTTCAGGATTGGTGCCGCTGCGGTCGTCCTCAAAGCGGCTGCCAAAGCCGTAGGGATACGACTTGAGTGCAGCGGTGTCGGTGCTGATCTGGCCCTGGCCCTTTTTGCCTCGGCCTTCCCAGTGAACAGATGCGGTTTTTTCGGTCATGGGGTTCTCCAGGTTTGTGCGCGTGCAGGGTATATCCGTGCAGGACAGTGAAATGAAATGTTGAACGTTCCAGCGTGCCTGTTTTTTTGGGGGCTGGCCGTCGGACAGCACCGCACGTCGGGGTAAGGCCTTCCCGCCGTGGCCGGATCCGGTGTGAGCCGGGATGCACCGGTCAGGCGTCGTCTGCGCCCGGGTCTTTCATGTGCCAGGTGATCCGCCCAAACTCGGCCCTGAGCTGGGCCCGGCCCTCGTCGTCCGCCAGTGCGGAAAGAGCTTGCGCAACCGAGAGCCTGCGCGCGGAAACGGGCTTCCCGCGGTGGGCAAACACGATGCTGTTGGTTTTTTCCTGGGCAAGAATTTCTGCGGAATTGCCATCGAAACTGCGCGCAATGCGGCCCGCCAGCAGCGGATAGTCCGGGTCATCGTAGTGCAGGTTCACCGCCAGTACGCCGCCCGGCGACAGCGCGGCAAAACAGTCGTCATAAAAGCGTTGCGAACAGAGGGCCGGCGGTTGCCCCTGGTGGTCAAACCCGTCGATCAGCAGCACGTCGAACCGGGAGGTACCGGCCTGCAGAAAATCGGCCCCGTCAGCGGCGATGACGCGGAACCGCGCGTCATCGTCGGGCACGTGGAATTCGCGCCGCAGCACCACCACCTGAGGGTTGATCTCCAGCACAGTCATCTGGCTGGACGGCAGCTGCCGGTGGCAGAACTTGGCCAGGGAGCCGCCTCCGAGGCCGATCATTCCGATGTGCAGGGGCACGGGCCGAAAGAGCAGGAAACCCATCATCGTCAGCGTGTAGTCCACTTCCAGGTGCCAGGGGCTGTGCATCAGCATGCGGCTTTGCAGTTCACCCATCGTGAAGTGAAGCGACCGGGTGCTTCCGTCGTCATGCACAAAGGGCTGGGCATGCGCTGGCTGCTGCAATTCAGCCGGGCCAGCAGGTACAGCGGCGGCAGGAAATTGATTGAGGTCGGGCCAGGAGGTCATGAGGCTTTAAGCGGTACGGGTGGGTTCCGCCATGTATCCGGCGGCAGGTAACTGCCGCCTCGTGCGGCCTCCCCCTTCAGACCGGCTGGGATTCCGGCTGCGCTGTGGTTGCGACTTCCGAAGCGACCGCATCCAGGGCCTGCGCCACCACACCCTGGCTGTCGACCGGCCGGAGCAGGCGTTCGCGGATCAGCCGTTCGCAGCTACGCTTGGTCATCGAGTGGGGCTGGCCGCCGTGGCTCACGAACATGAACAGCGTGCCCTTGGTGCTGGCCCAGATCAGCTGGGCTCGCAGCCAGCGGCGCCTGGAGTACATATCCACCCAGTGGCCGGAACGCAGGCTGAGCAACAGGCGCTCGGCTTCACTTTGAGCCATGGCCGGTACTGCATTTGCGGAGGCTGCCGCCGCGGCAAGGTATTCCGGATGGCTGGAGTCGGGCTCATTTGCCGCTTGCATGGGTTCTATCGGCGGCGGTTCGTCTTCCTCGATCGGAGCAAGTTCTCCGGGCACAGTCGGCAGGGTGTCTTCAAACCCTGCGGCGTCCAGGTCGTCGCGCGCAAGCCAGGGGTGCGCGGCGGCCTTGGCAAGACGCTGTTCAGGCGTGGCCGAATCTTCTTCGGCCTCCAGTGGCACGGCGCCAGACTCTTCGGCGTCACGCCGGCTTTTCAGGCGTCGCAGCTTGAGCACGGGCCGGTGCAGCATCATCAGGCCCTCGAAGAAAGGCTCACTTTCGCGCGGGTCCTGCCCCAGCAACTCCAGCCCCTCATGCAGCTTGCCCAAAAGGCTGGGAATCATCTCGATCAGTTTGGCCGGGCGTTTCAGGGTGACTTCCCGCTTGACGCTCCAGAGCAGGTCAGGCACCACCGAACCGAAGCCCATCGGATCAACCTGGTTGCGTGTATCGGAGAGTCTGGCGTGCGCCATGGCCAGCGCCCAGGGGCCGAACAGGAAGTCCAGCACCAGGCCCGGCACCTTGTCCAGGTCTGAGCGTGTGCTCAGCTCAAAGGCGATCTGGTCCGCTTGCGTCTGGCGCTCTTCGGCGAAACGCAGGGCCTGCAGCACGTTGTTGCGGTTTTCCGCTTCGAGCTGGTCCTGCTCGTCCCAGCCGTATTCGAGCTCGGCCAGTGCCATCGCGAAAGGCTGGGCATCTTCGATCGTCAGGCTGTTCAGCCCGTTGAAAGCGCGCGTGACCGGCTCAAAAAACGCCAGGAACTCAGGGCTGAATTCGTCGTTGTACTTGAAGCTGCGCTGCGCCACGCGCTCCATGACACGGCGCCCGGCGTGGCCTTCGTCGCTGAAAAAGCGCGGGTCCACCATGGCCAGACGCAGCAGCGCAGGCTCCAGCGCCACGATGGCTTCCCGCACCGGCACCAGCAGGCGCGGGTCTTGCGCGACCTGTTTGACCAGCTTGCGCACCACTTCCAGGCCCAGCACCTGACCGACCTGCTTGGCCTCTTTCTTCAGCTGGGTCCGGACGATGGCGCGCTCGCGGGGTCGGGCGTACGAGCCCCAAACCTGCGGGCTGAGCTGGCTGCGCTCATCGACCATCCGCTGCGGACGGTCTACCGCCGGCAGGTTTTGGTATTCATGCGAGGGCGCGGCTTGCGACTCAGCCAACGGCGCGCCGGAAGAGTCAGGCGCTTCCTGCAGGGCGACCAGCTCTTCCTCCACCGTTTCGTAATAGGACGGCGCCAGCCCGTGATGGGCGTTGCTGCCGCCATGGAACAGGAAATCCTGGAACAACTCGTCCCGGATCTCATAGTTGGAGAGGTCGGCATATTGCGGGGGCGGCTGGTGCTGGCCGGATTCGACGGAGCTCCCACCGTTTCCGCCCTCACCGCCGCCGACGCCTCCGGTACCGGTGCCCGACCCGGAGCCTGCGCCTCCCGCGCCCCTGGCACGGCCGGGGGCTGCGCTTGCAGGGGTCTGCAATACGCGGTAGCTGGCTCCCTGCACGTTGGCAAGTTCGAGCTGGTTAACCAGGCGTTCATAGACCTGCCCGAGTTCGCGCCCCAGAGGCTCGGCAAGATACCTGAGCCACAGCGAAACGACGGCCGGGCCCGCATTGCTTGCGGTGATCATTTCGCGCAGGGTTTGTGCAAACACTTCAGGGCGCAGCGGATTGAGCTCCGGGCGCACATTGGGCAGCCCCTGCACGGTGCTGATCAGCTTGTTGAGTTCGGCGAGGACGTGGTCGACCGCCGGCAGCACCAGCTGGAGCAGCCGTGACGATTCAATGGCCTGGGACACGTCCTCGTCATCGACGAGGGCGAAACTGGCATAAGACAGGGCGGCAAAGGTGCTGGATGCGGCGGCGGCTGAAGCAGCGAGCTGGTCTGGCGATGCTGCCGGCGTGCGCACCGCCTGCACCGCAACAGCCACATTCGCCTTGAAATGCACCAGCAGGTCTGCCGGGTATTGCACGACCCAGACGGGCTTGTTTTGTTGAAGTCCCCGCCAGGCCGCCGCGAGTTCGTCGCGCTCGGCCACTTTTGGGCTTTGTGACTCGGCAATCTGCAGCCCCGCCACGGCGTCATCAATGCACCGTTCCAGCGCAGGCCGGGCTGCTTTGGCAGCCGCCTGAAGACAGGATTGAAGGACGTCAGGTTGCGAAGCCATCGAGGAGTTCGGGAAAATTGGTATTAATCACATTTGCCGGCCGGCTTGCAACCGATCTGTGGCCGGAGAAGGGGGAGACGCTAGCGTAAGGGCCAACCGCGATTTCATTGAAGTACTTGCAAAGTGTTTCACTTGGTTTCCAACGCATACATATGAATTACAGGGTTTTTGTCACGGAACGGTCCATAACCAGCCCTTAAATCCCGCGAATGGCGATGAGCGGCCGGTTTTGCAAGATCGGCGGCTCTCTGTAAAGGTCAGTTTGGCGCAACACCTCCGCAAGCTCAGGGGTTATCAACGCCTGACCGGCTGTCATCCGCCATAGGGGGCGCACCGGCGCCAGCGGGCCGAACCCAGATTTCCAAGAGTATTTGGCCTGCAGGCCAATAGCAGCCTGCGCCAACAGCTATCAATTCAGTAGCAAGCTGGCTCTGTCAGGCACAGGCTGCAGCAGGCGCAAGCCCCCGTCCGCACCCCTGCCGCAGACTTAACAGCTCACAAGCCGGCTTTTACCTTCAGCCGCCAGGCGTGAAGCAGCGGCTCGGTGTAGCCACTGGGTTGCTCCAGGCCCTTGAAGACCAGGTCGCACGCTGCCTTGTAGGCCGCTGACGCCTCGAAGTTGCCCGTCATCTTTTTGTACAGCGGATCGCCCGCGTTCTGGCCGTCGACCACGGCGGCCATCCGTTCAAAGGTTTCCTTGACCTGCGCTTTCGTGACCACGCCATGCAGCAGCCAGTTGGCGATGTGCTGACTGGAAATACGCAGCGTGGCGCGGTCTTCCATCAGGCCGACGTTGTGGATGTCGGGCACCTTGGAGCAACCCACACCCTGGTCGATCCAGCGGACCACGTAGCCGAGGATGCCCTGGGCATTGTTGTCCAGCTCCTGCTGCTTCTCGGCAGGCGTCCATTGAGCGTCGGGCGAGACCGGCACCAGCAGCAGCTCGGGCAGCAGGCGGGCGATTTCGGACTTCAGGTCGACCGTCTTCTCGATGTCTTTTTGCACCGCCGCCACATTGACCTGGTGGTAGTGCAGCGCGTGCAGCGTGGCGGCCGTGGGCGAGGGGACCCAGGCGGTGTTGGCGCCGGCCTGCGGGTGCGAGATTTTGGCCTTGAGCATGTCGGCCATCAGGTCGGGCATGGCCCACATGCCCTTGCCGATCTGGGCGCGGCCGCGCAGGCCGCAGGCCAGGCCGACCAGCACGTTGCTGCGTTCGTAGGCGCTGAGCCAGGGGCTGATCTTCATGTTGCCCTTGCGGATCATCGGGCCGGCCTGCATGGCCGTGTGCATTTCGTCGCCGGTGCGGTCCAGGAAACCGGTGTTGATGAAGGCCACGCGGCTGGAAGCGGCGGCGATGCAGGCCTTGAGGTTGACGCTGGTGCGGCGCTCTTCGTCCATGATGCCGAGCTTGACCGTGCTGCCCGGCAGGCCGAGCATCTTTTCGACGCGGCTGAAAAGTTCGGCGGCGAATGCCACTTCAGCGGGGCCGTGCATCTTGGGCTTGACGATGTAGACCGAGCCCTTGCGCGAGTTCCTGATGCCGGGCTTGCCCTTGCGCTTGAGGTCGTGGATGGCGATCGTGGTCGTGATCACGGCGTCCAGGATGCCTTCCGGAATTTCCTTCGTGCTGCCATCCGCGGCGGTGTACAGCACGGCCGGGTTGGTCATCAGGTGGCCCACATTGCGCACGAACATCAGCGAACGGCCGTGCAGTACCACTGCTTTGCCCTTGGGTCCTTTCGGCGAGGTGTATTCACGGTCCGGGTTCAGGCCGCGGGTGAAGGTCTTGCCATCCTTGGTCACGCTTTCGGTCAGTGTGCCCTGCAGGATGCCCAGCCAGTTGCGATAGGCCAGCACCTTGTCGTCGGCGTCCACCACGGCCACAGAGTCTTCCAGGTCCATGATGGTCGACAGCGCAGCCTCTATCACCAGGTCGCTCACGCCGGCCGGATCCGTCTTGCCGATGGGCGTGCCGCGGTCAATGCGAATGTCGATGTGCAGGCCGTTATGCTGCAGCAGCACCGACGACGGCGCGGAGGCTTTGCCCTGGTAGCCGATGAACTGGCTGGCGTCTTCCAGCGCCGTTGTCTTGCCGCCTTTCAGGGTAACGACGAGCTTGCCGCCCTTGACCGCATAGGCGATCGAATCGATGTGCGAGCCCTTTTTCAGCGGCGCGGTGCGATCCAGCACATAACGTGCGTACTCGATCACCTTGGCGCCGCGCACGGGGTTGTAGCCTTTGCCTTTGGTGGCGCCGTCATCCTCGGAAAGGGCGTCGGTGCCGTAGAGCGCGTCATACAGGCTGCCCCAGCGCGCATTGGCGGCATTAAGCGCATAGCGCGCGTTCAGGATGGGCACCACAAGTTGCGGGCCGGCCTGTTTGGCGAGTTCGGCGTCCACGTTGGCAGTGGTGATGGTGACCTTCTTCGGCGTAGGCACGAGGTAGCCGGTTTTTTCGAGGAAAGCGCGGTAAGCCTTCATGTCCGCAATGGGGCCGGGGTGGGCCTTGTGCCAGGCGTCCATCTCGGCCTGCAGGCGGTCGCGCTCTGCCAGCAGGGAGAGGTTCTTGGGCGCCAGATCGGCCACGATGGCGTCAAAGCCCTTCCAGAAAGCGCCGCTGGCCACACCGGTGCCAGGCAACACCTCGTCTTCGACGAAACGGTAAAGCCCGGTGGCGACCTGCAGACGGTGGCTGGAGGTGCGTGTGTTGGTTGTTGTGTTCATGGTGCGGTCCCTTTTCTCAAAAGCATCAGAAGAATCAAAAAAACTAAAAGACAAAAAATAGAACGAGCCTGCGAAATCAGTGCAGCGGCAGCGAGAGCACTTCACGCAGGTTGCTGCCGGTGTACAGGGGCTGCGTGCCCAGCTCTTCAAACGGCAGTTGGTAACGATTAACCCACAGCGTCTGGTAGCCATACCAGGTGGCCGCCAGTGCGTCCCAGCTGTTGCAGCTCACGAAGGCGATCTGTTTCGCCTCCAGCCCGGTGGCTTTCAGCCCGAGCGCATAGGCTTCGGGCGCGGTCTTGTATTTGCGAATGCTGTCCACGCTGATGATGTGGTCCAGCAGACCTTCAAGCCCGGCCGACTTGACGGCCACATCCAGCATGGAGGGGTCGCCGTTGGACAGGATGCCGGTGGTGATGCCACGCGCCTTCAGCGCCTGCAGCACCTCCCGGTTTTCGGGAAACGCCGACAGGTGGCGGTACTGGTTCATGAGCTGCTCCTCACGGGCGGCATTCAAATCCAGCCCCAGGCGTTTGCACGCATAACGCAGGCCTGCGCGTGTGAGGTCCCAGAACGGCCGGTAATGCGCGCCGCCGTTGCTGATGGTCACCAGGCGCGTGTACTCAATCTGCTTGTCGCGCCACAGCACGCCCAGCACTTCGCCTTTGCCCGGAAAGAACTGCTCCGCCAGCAAGCCCACGCTGTACACGTCAAACAGCGTGCCGTAGGCGTCAAACAGCACAGCACGAAGCTTGGGCTGTGGGTTGGAGCGGGACTTTTCCATAAGCCTCTACTGTATTTGATACATCGAGCGTGATTAATTACCCAAGAATCGCTTTATCCATGACATTCATACGCCTAATCGGATAACAAGCAGACATCAAAGTCCTTTTCGTCACTGGCAGTGCTGGGACGGCTCTACGGATTGGCACAGCTCTTGCATCTCATCTTGTACACAAGTATGGATGCCTTCAATTGGTGCACATCTCTTCATCGCCGAACTCTCCTCAATCGCTTGCTGCACCTGAGCAGGTGACGACATCTGCGGGCACGGACGCCGGCTGGGCTCCCGAGGCCTGGATTACCAGGACATCGTCTTTCCCGACCGGCCGCGGCGGCGCGCTGGCCGGGCTCTCATTTGCGGCCAAAGACAATATTGATGTAGCGGGCGTGCCAACCACCGCCGCCTGCCCCGCTTTCGCCTACACGCCGACGGCGCACGCCGCCGTGGTGCAAAAGCTGCTCGATGCGGGTGCGCAACTGCTGGGCAAGACCAACCTGGACCAGTTCGCCTGCGGCTTGAACGGCACGCGTTCGCCGTATGGCGCGGTGCCCAACGCCATCAACCCCGACTATGTATCAGGCGGATCGAGCTCCGGCTCCGCCTATGTAGTAGCGACCGGGCAAGCCGACTTTGCACTGGGTACAGACACGGCCGGCTCGGGGCGCGTACCAGCCGGCCTGAACAACATCGTGGGATTGAAGCCGTCCAGGGGTCTGGTCAGCGCGCGCGGCGTGGTGCCGGCCGCGCAGAGCGTGGACTGCGTCTCCATCTTCGCGCGCACCGTGGCCACGGCCGCCCGCGTGCTCGAAGCGGCCATGGGCTACGACCCGCTGGATCCCTACTCGCGCGTGCTGGCGATGGCCGACACCGCCTTGCCCGCAGGCTTTCGTTTCGGTGTGCCTTCAACACTGGGCTTCTGCGGCGACGCGCTGGCCGAGCAGGCTTTTGGCGAAGCTGTCACCCGCATGCAGGCCCTGGGCGGCGTGCCGGTGCCCATCAATTTCGCGCCGCTGGCCGAGGCGGCCGCGCTGCTCTATGAAAGCGCGCTGGTGGCTGAACGCTACACCGCCGTACGCGATTTTTTCGACACACATGAAGACGCAGTGATCGAACCGGTCCGCAGCATCATCGGCGCAGGCCGCCAATACAGCGCCGCCGACCTGTATGCAGCCCAAACAAAGTTGCGCGCGCTGGGCCAGCAGGCGGGCGCAATGTGGCGCGACATTGACGTGCTGCTCCTGCCGACCGCGCCCACGCACTACACGCTGCAGGCCATGCAGCGCGACCCCATCACGCTGAACCGCAACCTGGGCACCTACACCAACTTCGTCAACCTGCTGGACTACGCGGCCCTTTCCGTGCCCAGCAGCCTGCGTCCTGACGGCCTGCCTTTCGGCATCACGCTGGTGGGGCTGGCGGGCAGCGACTGGCAACTGGCTGAGTTGGGACAGCGCTATCACCATGCCACTGGTTTGCCGCTGGGAGCATTGAACGAAGCGCTGCCCGCACCCGCAGCGTTGCCAGGCATCCAGCCGGCGGCCACGGTCAGGCTGGCCGTGGTGGGCGCACATCTTTCGGGCATGCCGCTGAACAGCCAGCTGACAACGCGCGGCGCCACGCTGGTGGGCCCCGCACGCACCGCGCCTGACTATCGCTTCTACGCGCTGCCGGGTACGGTGCCGCCCAAGCCGGGGCTGCTGCGTGTGGCCCCCAACGAGGGCGCGGGCATCGCGCTGGAAATCTGGGAAATGCCGGTGCAGCACTACGGCTCTTTCGTTGCGCTGATCCCCGCGCCCCTGGGCATAGGCACGCTGGCGCTGGAGGGCGGCGGCAGCGTCCAGGGTTTTGTTTGCGAGGCGCACGCGCTGCAAGGCGCCGAGGACATCACGCATCTGGGTGGCTGGCGCGCCTACCTCGAATCACTGAAGTCCAGCGCACCGGCCTGAAGCTTTCATCACCCTTTACCAACCCGTTCATCCACCGTTTACCCATCACCAGCAGGAGCATTTCATGAAGCCCGTTCCCACACCGTCATCCGCCCCCCACGGCCCGGCACGCCGCTCGCTGCTCAAGGCCACGGCCGCCGGCGCCACTTTGGGGCTGCTGGGCATGCCCGCCTTCCTGCATGCGCAGGGCGGGCCGAAAATCCGCATCGGCTACTGGCCCATCGCCGCCGGCCTGCCGTTCTACTCAGCCATCGAGCTGGGCTACTTCAAAGAGGCCGGCCTTGACGTGGAGCCGCTCAAATTCGCCGGTGCGCAGCAGGTGATGGAGGCGGTGCTCTCGGGCCGCGCCGACGGTACCGCCAACGGCACCGGTTCGGCCAACATCGCCATCGGCGAGATCGCCCAGCCCGGCACCTTCAAGATCTTCTGCTCCAACCCCAGCAACGTGAAGAATGTGCTCGACGAGGTGATCGTGCCGGCGGCCAGTCCGGCCAAGGTGATGGCCGACCTCAAAGGCAAGCGCGTCGGCTCCGGCCCCGGCATCCAGAACGTGACACTGGCCAAGACCGTGCTGGAGCGCGGCGGCGCTACCGGCGCGACCGTGGTCGAGCTGCCCATCGGCCAGCATGTGGCCGCGCTTGCCGCCGGCCAGATCGACGGCGCCTACACGCTGGAGCCCACCGGCACCATAGGCCGCATGAATGGCACCACCCGTGTGCTTGAAGCCGGCGTGATTGCGCGCTATGTACTGGGCGACCCGATGGCGCCGTGGTTCGGCGGCTCGGCCTCGCTGTCTTCCGACTTCATCAAGAAGAATCCCGACGCGGCAAAAAAATTCGTCGCTGCCTATGGCAAGGGCGTGGCTTACGTGCGCAGCAAATCGGTCGAGGCACGCCAGTACCTCAAGGGCTACACCGCCATCGAAGGCCCGCTCACCGGCGAGGTACCGCTGGCCGCCTACACCATGTACAACGAGTTCACCCCGGCCGACGTGGCGCACTTCCAGAAATTCTTCGACCTGTTCTCCGAAAAAGGCATCTTCAGCTCGCGCCTCATCGTGGACACCATGCTCTACAAGGGTTGAACACCATGAGTACCACCTCTCCCGTGACGGCAACGCCCGCCAAACCCTGGACGCCTCCGGCCGCGCCGGCGGCCGTCGTGCAGCGCAAGCCGGCGCTGGACAAGGCCCTGCCCTTCATCGGCCCGGTGGCGCTCTTCATCATCTGGGACCTGGCCGTGCGCCTGGGCTTCATCAAGGCCATCCTGCTGCCGCCACCCATCGATGCGCTGGGCGCGCTGCTCAGCGGCCTGGCCGGCGGACCGCTGCTCAAGGACTTTGCGGTCACCGTATGGCGCACGGTGCAGGCCTTCATGATCGCCGCTGCGGTCGGCATGCCGCTGGGCGTGCTGCTGGGCAGCAATGAAAAAGCCTACCGCAGCGTCGAATTCCTGATCGACTTCTTTCGCTCCACACCGTCTTCGGCGCTGATCCCGCTGTTCCTGATGATTTTCGGCGTGTCGGACATCAACAAGGTAGCGATTGCCGCCTTCGGCGCGCTGCTGATCGTGGTGTTCAATAGCGCTTACGGCGTGATCAACGCGCGCAAGCAGCGTGTCATGGCGGCCAGGGTCATGGGCGCCTCGCGCTGGCAAGTGTTCAAGGACGTGCTGATCTGGGAAAGCCTGCAGCCGAGCTTTGTCGGCCTGCGTTCAGCGGTGTCCATGGCACTCGTCATCGTGATCGTCGCCGAGATGTTCATCGGCGCCGACACCGGCCTGGGCAACCGCATCATCAACTCGCAGCAGGTCATGAACGTGAAGGACATGTACGCGTCCATCCTGGCTGCCGGCGCCCTGGGTTATGCGCTGAATATCCTTTTTCTCGTCGCAGAGCGACGCATCGTGCATTGGAGCGGAAGATAAATGGCCCCCACGCTTTTCACTTCGTGTAATGCGCTTCCCCCCGAGGGGGCCGCTGCGCCTGCGGCCCGGCAAAGCCGGTTCCGCGGCCCCTGCTTGAAGGTGAGAGGCCTGCGGTCACTCACCGCTGTGTTTACCCATGGATCCCACCGGAGTCCGACATGTCCGCTGTAATTAATGCTCCCGTATTCGCCGACGTCCCGGTGCGTGAATTCCAGCCCGGCCCGGCCGGCACGCACATCACCATACGCGGCCTGACCAAGTACTTCGCCGGCTGGCCGCTGTACGAAGACTTCAACCTGGACATCCCCAAGCACAAGATCGTCTCGGTGTTCGGGCCCAACGGCTGCGGCAAGTCCACGCTGATCAACATGATCGCGGGCCTGATCCCCATAGACGCGGGCGAAATCCTGTTTGACGGCAAGTCGCTCAAAGACACCAAGATCGGCTACGTCTTCCAGAACTACCGCGAGGCCATGTTCCCGTGGATGCGCACCATCGACAACATCGCCTATCCGCTCAAGCTTGAAGGCAGATCCAAGGCGGAAGTCGACAGGCGCATGGCCGAACTCGTGGCCTCCTTCGACGTGAAGTTCGACCTGAACCGCTACCCCTATGAACTCTCGGGCGGGCAGCAACAGACAGCCTCCATCATGCGGGCGCTGGCGCCCAATCCCGAGGTGCTGTTCCTGGACGAGCCGTTCTCGGCGCTGGACTTCGAGATGACGCTGTTCATCCGCGAAAAACTGCAGGAGGTGTTCATGCAGACCGGCACGACCATGCTGCTGGTGTCGCATGACCTGGAAGAAGCCGTGTACCTCGCCGACCAGGTACTGCTGCTGACCAAGCGCCCGACGCGCGTAGCCGAAATCCTGCCCTACGGCGATGCGCGTCCGCGCACGGTGGAGACCTTGTCTGAGGCCAGCTTCATCAGCACCAAGAAACTCAGCCTGGAAATCTTCCAGCGCGAAGTCAGGCGTTGAGAAAGCTGCAGCCATGATGGACGAAGCAAGCATTGCAAGTTATGTCGCAAGCGCCGGCGCGGTGCTGGGCCTGCCGCTGCCGCCGGACCGCGCGGCACGCGTGGCCGCCCACCTGCAGCGCACCACCGTCATGGCCGCGCTGCTGGACGCGGCGCCGCTGGCCCCGCACGACGAGCCGGCCGAAATTTACTGCCCGGCGGTTTTCCCGTCCAGCGACGGCGGGCGCGAGCAGTCATGAAAAGCATGGTGTTTGATGCGTCCGCCATGGCCGCCGCCGTTGCGGCGGGGCAGGTCAGCGCGCGCGAACTGCTCGATGCCAGCCTGGCATGCATTGACAGCACGGACGGCCGGGTCAATGCCTTCACCGAAACAACCCGCACCCGGGCCCGCGCTGAGGCCGACGCGGTGGACGCGCAGCGGGCGCGCGGCGAACCCCTGGGACCGCTGGCTGGCGTGCCGTACGCGGTCAAGAACCTGTTCGACATCGAAGGGCTGACCACACTGGCCGGCTCAAAAATCAACCGCGGCCTGCCCGCGGCTTCGGCCGATGCGGTCCTCGTCACGCAGATGAAGGCGGCCGGCGCCGTGCTCGTCGGCGCGCTGAACATGGACGAATACGCCTACGGCTTCACCACGGAAAACACACACTACGGCCCCTGCCGCAACCCGCACGACCTGACGCGCATCGCCGGCGGTTCGTCGGGCGGCTCCGGCGCGGCGGTCGCGGCCGGGCAGGTTCCCCTCACCCTGGGCTCGGACACCAACGGTTCCATCCGCGTGCCGTCGTCGCTGTGCGGTGTCTGGGGCCTGAAGCCGACCTTCGGCCGGCTATCGCGCCGCGGCAGTTATCCCTTCGTGCACAGCATCGACCACCTGGGTCCGCTCGCCAGCAGCCTGGGCGGGCTGGTGCTGGCCTACGATGCGCTGCAGTTGCCCGACCCGCTGGACCCGGGCTGCCATGCGCTGCGTGTGCAGCCGGTCTCTCCGGTCCTGGGCAAGGGTGCAAGCGGCCTGCGCATCGGTGTGTTGGGCGGGTACTTTCACGACAATGCCGGGCCCGAAGCGCGCGAGGTGGTGGCGCTGGCCGCCCGCACCCTGGGTGCGCAAGCCGACGTGGTGTGGCCGGATGCTGCACTGGCGCGCGCGGCGGCCTTCATCATCACCGCGAGCGAAGGCGGCAGCCTGCACCTGGGCGACCTGCGCACGCGTGCCGACGAATTCGAACCGCTGTCGGTGGACCGTTTCATCGCCGGCGCGCTGCAGCCCGCTGATTGGTATGTGCGCGCACAGCGCTTTCGCCGCAGCTACCGCGACAAGGTCAACGCCCTGTTCCAGGACTGGGACGTGCTGCTCACGCCTGCCACACCGGTCGGCGCCACGGTCATCGGCACCGAGTGGCTGGACATCAACGGCGTGCGCCAGCCCTGCCGCGCCGCGATGGGCCTGCTCACCCAGCCCATCTCTTTTTCCGGCTGCCCCGTGGTCACCGCGCCCATGTGGCCGGCAGCCGGCGGCATGCCGATAGGCGTGCAGGTCATCGCCGCGCCCTGGCGCGAAGACCTGGCCTTGCGGGTCGCACAGGTGCTCGGCGACGCCGGCGACGCCCATATCCGGCCCGCCACACTGGTGACACAAGCATGAACCCCAGCCTTGCCATCAACCTCCCCGACGTCCTGGCCGAAGTCACGGCGGTGTTTGCGCGTTATGAGGATGCGCTGGTCAACAACAAGGTGGACGTGCTGGACGAGCTGTTCTGGAACAGCCCGCACACCCTGCGCTACGGCGCGACGGAAAACCTTTACGGCTACGCCGACATCCAGGCCTTCCGGGCAGGACGGCCGGCGCAGGGCCTGGAGCGGCGGTTGCTGAAAACCGTGATCACAACCTATGGCCGCGACATGGCGACCGCCAATACTGAATTCCAGCGCGCCGGCAGCGCCAGAACCGGCCGGCAGAGCCAGACCTGGATGCGCACGCCCGAGGGCTGGCGCGTGGTCGCCGCGCACGTGAGTCTTCTTGCCTGAGTTTCATTTCCTTGACCTCATAACCCCTGGAGCATTGACCATGAGCAACTTCCTCAATCGCCGCGATTCGATCAAGACCCTGGCCGCGCTCGGCGCCGCGGCAACCGGCCCGTTTGCCTTCGCGCAAAAGCCCCTGACCGTGGGCGTGATCTACGTCGGCCCGCGTGACGACTACGGCTACAACCAGGCCCAGGCGCAAGCGGCGGCCGAGCTCAAGAAGATGCCGGGCATCAAGGTGGTGGAAGAAGAAAACGTTCCCGAAACCGCGGCCGTGCAGAAGACCATGACCGGCATGATCGCGCAGGACGGCGCCAGCCTGGTGTTTCCCACCTCCTTCGGCTACTTCGATCCGCACATGCTGGCGGTGGCGGCCAAGTTTCCCGCGGCGCGTTTTGCGCATTGCGGCGGCATGTGGACGGAAGGCAAGCACCCGAAAAACACCGCCAGCTTTTTTGGTTACATCGATGAGTGCCAATACCTCAACGGCGTGATCGCCGGCCACATGACCAAGAGCAACAAGATCGGTTTCATCGCCGCCAAGCCGATCCCGCAAGTGCTGCGCAACATCAATGCCTTCACCATGGGCGCGCGTTCGGTCAAGCCCGGCATCACCACCAGCGTGATCTTCACCGGCGACTGGTCCATGCCCGTGAAGGAGGCTGAAGCCACCAACAGCCTGGCCGACCAGGGTGTGGACGTCTTCACCATGCACGTGGACGGCCCCAAGGTCATCGTGGAAACAGCCGCCAAGCGCGGCAAGATGGTCTGCGGCTACCACGCCAGCCAGGCCAAGCTGGCTCCGCAGGCCTACCTGACCGGTGCCGAGTGGAACTGGCTCACGGCCTACACCACCTTCATCGAGGCGGCACGCAGCGGCAAGCCGCACCCCAACTTCATCCGTGGCGGCCTGAAGGAGGGCTACGTGAAGATGTCGGCTTACGGACCCACCGTGACCGAGGCGGCGAAAAAGCAGGCCGACGGTGTCAAGGCGCAGATGATGGCGGGCAGTTTCGACATCTTCAAGGGTCCGCTCAAGGACAACAAGGGCGGCACCATCGTGCCTTCCGGCAAGGTCTTCAAGCAGACCGACCTTGAGCTCGAGAAGATGAACTACCTGGTCGAAGGCGTGATCGGCTCCGTGTGAGCCGGCGGCTGACCTTGCGGGCCTGAGACTTTCCTTATCCATGCGCCACTCCCTCGCCAACTTCCTGCTGCCGGGCAGCGCCATCATCGCGGCACTGGGGGTGTTCGGGGTTTTCGCCTGGTTCGCCGGTGTCAGCCCCCTGGAGGTCTGGCTGCTGCTGTTCAAGGGCGCGTTCGGCGACTGGTATTCCTGGCAGAACACGCTGCAGCGCGCCGCGCCGCTGATGCTCACAGCCCTGTGTGTCGCCATTCCGGCGCGCGCGGGCTTGACAGTCATAGGCGGCGAGGGCGCGGTGGTGCTGGGCGGACTGGCCTGCGCCGGCCTCGCGCAAAGCCTGCCCCTGCCCGCGAACATGGCAGGCACGGTGATGGTCTGCCTCGCCGCCGCGCTGGCCGGTGCCTTGTGGATTGGGTTGGCTGGCTGGCTGCGGCAATACCGCGGCATCAACGAAACCATCAGCAGCCTGTTGCTGGCCTATGTGGCCGTCGGCCTGTTCAAGCACCTGGTCGAAGGGCCGCTGCGCGATCCGTCCAGCCTCAACAAGCCGTCGACTTTTTCGCTGGCCGAAGGCCTGCGCATCGGCGGCATCGCCGGCTCCGATGTGCACTGGGGGCTGGTGATCGGCGTGCTGGCCTGCCTGGCGGCGGGCCTGTGGTTTCGAATGACGCCCTCGGGCTTCGCGGTGCGCGTGGTCGGCGGCAACCCGCGTGCGGCGCAACTCGTCGGGCTACCGGCCTCCAGGCTGATCCTGCTGGCCTGTGCGCTGGGCGGGGCCTGCGCCGGCCTGGCCGGCGCCATCGAGGTCGCGGCCGTGCACACCAATGCCAACGCCGCCCTGATCGCGGGCTACGGCTACGCCGGCATCCTGGTGGCTTTCATCGCACGCCAGCATCCCGTGGCCATCATCCCGGTGGCCATCCTGTTCGGCGGCTTTGGCGCGGCCGGCAGCCTGCTGCAGCGCCGCCTGGGCCTGCCCGATGCCTCGGTGCTGGTGCTGCAGGGCATCGCCTTTGTGCTGATCCTGGCCAGCGAGGCTCTGCGCGATGTGGACTGGAAAACTTTTTTTGAGCGTATCAGCCGCTTCGGCCCTTCGGAGCCGAGCCCGATTCCTTTGCCGGAGGAAAAGCCATGACCACCGACCAGCTCCTGATCTTTTTCGCCGGTATCGTCGGCGGCGCGCTGCGCGTCGGCGCGCCCTTCCTCTTTGTCAGCCTGGGCGAATGCATCACCGAAAAATCCGGCCGCATTAACCTGGGGCTGGAGGGCGTGCTGGTGCTGTCGGCCATGTCGGCCTTCGGCGCCTCCTGGCTCTCGGGCTCGCCCTGGGTCGGTGTGCTGGCGGCGGCGGCCACCGGCGCGCTGCTGGCCGCACTGCATGGCATTCTCTGCTCGCTACCGCGGGTCAACGACATTGCCACCGGCATTGCGTTGATGCTGCTGGGCACGGGCCTGGCCTTCTACCTGGGCAAGCCGCTGATCCAGCCGCAGGCGCCGCAACTGCCCGCCATCGCGCTGGGCGGCTGGAGCAGCTCGGCCGCCGTCCGCTCGGCGCTGCAGATCAATGTGCTGGTGCCGATCGGGCTGGCGCTGGCCGTGGCCTTGTGGTGGGCCTTTGCCAACACACGCGCTGGCCTGATGGTACGCATGGCGGGGGATTCGGCCAACGCCGCTCGCTCGCTCGGTTATTCGGTGTCCGCCATCCGCATTGCCGCGACCGCCGCCGGCGGCCTGGTTGCCGGCCTGGGCGGCGCTTCGCTCACCCTGTTTTATCCCGGCAGCTGGAACGAAGGCATCTCCAGCGGCCAGGGCCTGATCGCGGTGGCGCTGGTGATCTTCGCGCGCTGGAGCCCCCTGCGCTGCGTGTACGCCTCGCTGCTGTTCGGCGGCGCCGGCGCCATCGGCCCGGCCCTGCAGTCCGTCGGCATCAACTGGGGATACCACCTTTTCAACATTGTTCCCTATGTGCTCACCCTGCTGATCCTGGTCATCACCTGCCGGCCAGGCAGCACCGTGAGTGGCAGCCCGGGCGAGCTTTCCGCCACCCGCTAGTGACTGCAAGCACTGACAAGGAAAACATCCAGATGGAACGCTTCGTCAACGCCAACCCCTACCCATGGCCGTACAACGGCGACCTGCGGCCCGGCAACACCGCGCTTATCGTTATCGACATGCAGACCGACTTCTGCGGTGAAGGCGGCTACGTGGACAAGATGGGCTATGACATCTCGCTGACGCGCGCGCCGATTGAACCGCTCAGGGCCCTGATGGCCGGCATGCGTGCCGCGGGCTACCACGTGATCCACACGCGCGAAGGCCACCGGCCCGACCTGTCGGACCTGCCGGCCAACAAGCGCTGGCGCTCGCGCCGTATCGGCGCCCACGGCGCGGGCATCGGCGACGACGGCCCTTGCGGGCGCATCCTGGTGCGCGGCGAACCGGGCTGGGAGATCATTCCCGAATTGGCACCGCTGCCCGGCGAGGTGGTGATCGACAAGCCCGGCAAAGGCTCGTTCTACGCCACCGATCTGGAGATGGTGCTGCGAACGCGCGGCATCGAGAACCTGATTCTCACCGGCATCACCACCGACGTTTGCGTGCACACCACCATGCGCGACGCCAACGACCGCGGCTTCGAATGCCTGTTGCTGTCGGACTGCACCGCCGCCACCGACCGCGGCAACCATGAGGCAGCGCTGAAGATGATCACCATGCAGGGCGGCGTGTTCGGCGCGCATGCTTCATCGGCGGCGGTGCTGGACGCACTGGCCACGCCATGAGTCCAGGCATCACCATCGGCAGCCTGCCGCCCGCCACCGGCGCGCTGGCGCTGGACATCTACCGCATGAGCATGCGGTTCGGCAGCTTCACGGCGCTCGACGGTGTCAACATGAAGGTGGCGCCGGGAACCGTGCATGCGCTTCTCGGTGAAAACGGCGCGGGCAAAAGCACACTGGTCAAGTGCGTGGCGGGATTCCAGCGGCCCTCGGAAGGCAGCATCGTCATCGACGACCGTGAGCAGACGATCGCCAATCCGGTGGTGGCTCGCGCGCTGGGCATTGGCATGGTCTACCAGCATTTCACGCTGGCGCCCGGCATGACGGTCGCCGAAAACCTGCTGCTGGCCGGCGGCAAGACGCCGGCGCTGATCGACTGGACGCAAAAACGCGCGGAGCTGGAGGCCTTTGTGCAAACCACGCCCTTCCGGCTGGACCTGGACACGCGTCCGCTGGACATGGCCGCCGGCGAGAAACAAAAGCTCGAACTGCTCAAGCAGCTCTATCTCAAGCCGCGCCTGCTGATCCTGGACGAGCCGACTTCGGTGCTGACGCCGCAGGAGGCCGACGAAGTGCTGGGCCATGTGCGCGACTTCGCACGTGCCGGCCACTGCACGGTGCTCATCATCACCCACAAGTTCCGCGAAGTCATGGCCTATGCCGACGACGTGACCGTCTTGCGCCGCGGCAAGGCGGTACACGTCACATCGGTGCCGGCGACCGACCCGGCGCGGCTCGCGCAGGCCATGGTGGGTGATGCGGCCGCGGCCCACCCCGAAAACCAGGCCACGGAACCCAAGGTGCCTGCCACCAGCGCCGTGCGGGCTGTCGATGTTGCGGCACAAACCGCATCCCTTGATGTTCACGGCCTGCAGGTCATGGGCGACCGCGGCACGCTAGCGGTGCGCGACCTGAGCCTGTCGGTGCTCGCGGGCGAGATCCTCGGCGTCGCCGGCGTATCCGGCAACGGCCAGCGCGAGCTGGTCGAAGCGTTGGTCGGCCAGCGGGCGCGCGCCGCCGGCATGGTGCGGGTGGGCGGCGAGCCTTACGCTGCTACGCGGGGCGAGAACCACCGCCTGAAGGTGCGCAGCCTGCCTGAGGAGCCGCTGCGCAATGCCTGTGTGGGTGACTTCAGCGTGGCCGAAAACATGGCGCTGCGCGACTTCGACCGGCCGCCGCTATGCGCCGCGGGACGCTTGCGATTCGGGCTCTGGCGCAGCCGCGCGCGCGAATGGATCAAGGGCTACGGCATCAAGACGCAGGGGGAGAACGCACCCATTCGCAGCCTCTCTGGCGGCAACGTGCAACGTGCCGTGCTGGCGCGCGAGCTGCATGGCGAGATCAAGGTGCTGATCGCCGCCAACCCGGTGTTCGGCCTGGACTTCGCCGCCGTGAAGGAAATCCACACCCGCCTGCGGGGCGTGGCGCAGCAGGGCGCGGCAGTGCTGCTGGTCAGCGAAGACCTGGACGAACTGCTTGAACTGGCCGACCGCATCGTGGTGATGAGCGAGGGGCGCATCGTCTTCGAGACCGCGGCCTCCGGGGCCCAGCGGCAGGTGCTGGGTGCGCACATGGGCGGGGGACGATGAGTTCCCCCCCGAAGCGGCCTGCAGCCGCTCCCCCCTCAAGGGGACGCCACCAGCAGCCCGGCAAAGCCGGTTCCGCGGTGGCCCACGAAGGAGCACTCCTATGAAAATCGCAGCGGCTCCTTTCGCCTACGAGTTCGAGCTGGCGCACACCGCGCTGGTCATCATCGACATGCAGCGCGACTTCATCGAGCCCGGCGGCTTCGGTGAAACGCTGGGCAATGACGTCTCGCTGTTGCAGGCCATCGTGCCGGCCTGCAAGGCCGTGCTGGAGGCCTGGCGCCGCGCGGGCGGGCTTGTGGTGCACACCCGCGAGGCGCACGGGGCCGACCTGGCCGATTGCCCGCCCGCCAAGCGCAGCCGCGGCAACCCGACCCTGCGTATCGGCGACATGGGAGCGATGGGCCGCATCCTGATAGCCGGTGAACCGGGAAACCAGATCATCCCCGAGCTGGCGCCGCTGCCCGGCGAGATCGCCATCGACAAGCCCGGCAAAGGCGCCTTCTATGCCACCGGCCTGCACGAGCGGCTGCAGCATGCCGGTATCACGCACCTGCTGTTCATGGGCGTGACCACGGAAGTCTGCGTGCAGACCTCCATGCGAGAAGCCAACGACCGCGGCTATGACAGCCTGCTGCTGGAAGACTGCACTGAAAGTTATTTCCCCGTCTTCAAGTCGGCGGCCGTGGCGATGATCCGCGCCCAGGGCGCCATCGTCGGCTGGACCGCCACCAGCGGCGAGTTGCTGGCGGCACTGCCGGCACAGCCCCAACACTGCTAGAGTTTCACCATGCACACTGCCTCCAACCCTCCCGCGAGCCTTGCCGCTGCGCTCGTCCACCGTTCGCGGGCCAACGAGGTGTACGACGAACTCAAGCGCGACGTCTCCGAGTTCAAGCTGGTGCCGGGCGACCGCTTCACCGAAACCGAAATCAGCGAACGTCTTGGCGTCTCGCGCACGCCCGTGCGCCAGGCCCTGTTTCGCTTGCAGCAGGAAGGTTTCGTCGAGGTGCTGTTTCGCAGTGGCTGGCGTGTGCTGCCCTTTGATTTCGACAAGTTTGAACAGCTCTACGACCTGCGCATGGTGCTGGAAACCACGGCCGTGCAGCGGCTGTGCGCCGGTAGCCAGACGATTGACACGGCGCTGCTCGATGAACTGGCGGCCATCTGGCTGGTTCCGGTGGGCGAGCGCAGCACCGATCATGTTCGGGTCGCCCAGTGGGACGAAGCTTTTCATTGCGCGCTGGTGGCGGCTGCCGGCAATGCCGAGATGGCGCGTGTGCACCGCGACGTGACCGACCGCATCCGCATCATTCGCCGGCTTGACTTCATCAAGCAGCCGCGCATTGAGGCCACCTATGAAGAGCACGCCAAGATTCTCAAGGCGGTGCGCGCCAAGCGTGGCGACCAGGCCGCCATGCTGCTGCGCGCCCACATCGAAACCAGCCAGGCCGAGGTGCGCAAGATCACCCTGCACCAAATGCACCTGGCGCGCCAGATCGGGTCTGGAACGCCTCGTTAATGGCCTCATAGGCGTGCAGCCCAACAGATATAAGCGCAAGCTGCTATCAAAAAAGAAGCAAAAACTCAGGCGGAAAGCGCAAATACCGATGCGGCAGAGGCCGTGCGGCGCGCGCCATGCCGCCTAAGTTGTTCCCGCCGTCTACCGCGCCCAGCGCAGCACAAGCGGATCAAGCCGCCTGGCGGTCGCCAGCAGCCCAGCACGCGTGTCCGGGTGCATGGCCGGAAAAGGATGACGCGGCGCCTCGCAGGCGATCACGCCGCCTTCCTTCATCAAGGTCTTGGCGGCCAGCAGCCCTGCCTGGCGATTCTCGTAATTGATCAGTGGCAGCCACTGCTGGTAAAGGGCATAGGCCTTGTCGTGATCACCGGCGCGGTGCGCCTCGATGATCGGACGAATGCCATCGGGGTAACCGCCGCCGGTCATGGAGCCGGTGGCACCGGCATCAAGGTCGGGCAGCAGTGTGATGGCCTCTTCGCCGTCCCAGGGCCCTTCCACCGCGTCGCCTCCCAAACGGATCAGTTCGCGCAGTTTGGATGCTGCACCGGCGGTTTCGATCTTGAAATAGGCGACGTGTTCAATCTCACGGGCCATACGCGCGAGGAAGCAGGCTGAAAGCACGGTGCCGCTGGCGGGCGCATCCTGGATCATGATGGGAATGTTGACCGCGTCCGACAGCCGCGCATAAAACTCGTAAATCTGCGGCTCGCTCACGCGAAAGGTGGCCCCGTGATACGGCGGCATGACCATCAGCATGGCGGCGCCCATGTCTTGCGCCCGGCGGCTGCGTTCGGCGCAAACCTTCGTGCCGTAGTGGGTGGTGGTCACGATCACCGGCACGCGGCCGGCCACATGTTCGAGGACGGTACGGGTCAGGGTTTCACGTTCTTCGTCCGAAAGCACGAATTGCTCGGAGAAGTTGGCCAGGATGCAGATGCCGTCGGAGCCGGCGTCGATCATGAAGTCGACGCAGCGCTTCTGGCTTTCAAGGTCAAGCTCGCCGGTTTCGGTGAAGGTGGTGGGGGCAACGGGGAAGATACCGCGGTAACGCGGCTGGCGGAGCGTGTTCATGGGGACTGGATCAGGTTGGATAAAGTTCAGTAGTTCACTGCTTGAGCGGTTTAATGGGAGTGCCGAGGAACTTCGGAGCCGCGGCAGCCGACCAGAAAATCGAAATCACAGCCCTCGTCGGCCTGCAGCACGTGGTCGACATACAGGCGCTGGTAGCCGCCACGCATGCCTGCAGGGGCCTTCTGCAGGGCGGCAAGGCGTTCAGCCAGTTCGGCATCGCTGATGTCCAGGTGCAGGCGGCCCGCATCGCAGTCGAGCTCGATCCAGTCGCCGTCGCGTACCGCGGCCAGCGGCCCGCCGGCCGCTGCTTCTGGCGCCACATGCAGCACAACGGTGCCGTAAGCGGTGCCGCTCATTCGTGCGTCCGAGATGCGCACCATGTCCTTGACGCCGCGCCGCAGCAGCTTGGGCGGCAGGCCCATGTTGCCGACTTCGGCCATGCCGGGGTAGCCCTTGGGCCCGCAGTTCTTCATCACCATCACGCAGCTGGCATCGATGTCGAGGTTCTCGTCGACGATGCGTTCCTTGTAGTGCTCGAGGTTCTCGAATACGACCGCGCGGCCGCGGTGCTTGAGCAGTTCGGGCGAGGCCGCGGAGGGCTTGAGCACGGCGCCGCGCGGCGCCAGGTTGCCGCGCAGGATGCAGATACCGCCGTCGGCGATCAAGGGGTTGTCGAGAGGGCGGATCACCTCGTCGTTGTACTGCGGCGCCTCACGCACGTTGTCCCATATCGACCGGCCATTGACGGTGAGCGCATTGGGATGCGGCAGCAAGCTGTTTTCACCCAGCCGGCGCAACACGGCGGGCAGGCCGCCGGCATAGTAAAACTCTTCCATCAGAAAACGGCCGGAAGGCTGCAGGTCAACGAGGGTGGGCGTGTTGCGGCCAATCCGTGTCCAGTCTTCCAGGTCCAGCTGCACACCAATGCGGCCCGCGATCGCCTTGAGGTGAATCACTGCATTGGTGGAACCGCCAATGGCGGCATTGACGCGGATCGCATTTTCGAAGGCTTCGCGTGTGAGGATTTTCGACAGCGTCAGGCCCTCGCGCGCCATCTCGACGGCCCGCGCGCCCGACATCTGCGCCAGCACATAGCGGCGTGCATCCACCGCGGGAATGGCGGCGTTGTGCGGCAGCGAAGTACCCAGCGCTTCGGCCATGCAGGCCATGGTGGAGGCCGTGCCCATGGTGTTGCAAGTGCCGGCCGAACGCGACATGCCGCCCTCGGCCGCCAGGAACTGGTGCAGCTGGATTTCGCCGGCCTTCAGTGACTCGTGCAATTGCCACACCGCCGTGCCCGAGCCGATGTTTTTGCCTTCAAGCTTGCCGTTGAGCATGGGCCCGCCGGTCACCACGATGGCCGGAATGTCGCAGCTCGCAGCACCCATCAGCAATGCGGGCGTGGTCTTGTCGCAACCGGTGAGCAGCACCACGGCATCAATGGGGTTTCCGCGAATCGCTTCTTCCACGTCCATGCTGGCAAGGTTGCGTGTGAGCATGGCGGTGGGACGCAGGTTCGACTCGCCGTTCGAGAACACCGGAAACTCGACCGGAAAGCCGCCCGCCTCTGAGATGCCGCGCTTCACATGCTCGGCAATCTTGCGGAAGTGGGCATTGCAAGGCGTGAGCTCCGACCAGGTATTGCAGATGCCGATGATGGGGCGGCCGTCGAACTCATGGTCGGGAATGCCCTGGTTCTTCATCCAGCTGCGGTACATAAAGCCGTTTTTGTCGGCCGTGCCGAACCACTCGGTGGAACGTAGTTTTCGTTTGGTGCTTGTCATGATGGTCTGGCCATTAAGGTTTCAGGAAGATTTGGGTGTGCGATTTGCCAGCAGCCGTTGCAGGAGGCAAAAAACAAACAGCAACACGCCGACGACAATGCGCGTCCACCAGGAGCTCAAAGTGCCGTCAAAAGAGATCAGGGTCTGGATGATTCCGAGCATCAACACCCCGAACAGGGTGCCGGCCACATAACCCACGCCGCCGCTGAGCAAGGTGCCGCCAATGACCACGGCGGCAATGGCGTCAAGCTCCATGCCGGTGGCGTGCAAGCCGTAGCCCGAAAGCATGTAGAAGGTGAAGACCACACCGGCCAGCGCCGAGCAAAAACCCGACAGCGTGTAAACCCCCACCAGCGTGCGGCGCACCGGCAGACCCATCAGCAGTGCCGATTGCTCGTTGCCGCCGACGGCATACACCGCGCGGCCAAAGGGAGTGCAGTGTGCAATGAACACCGCCGCCAGCAGCACCGCGATGGCGATCACGGCACTGATCGAGAGGGAAGCGTCTTCCCACAAGGGAATGCGCAGCTGCGAAACCTCTGAATAAAACTCGTTGGTGATGCTGATGGAATCGACGCTGATCAGGTAACACAGGCCGCGCGCCAGAAACATGCCGGCCAGCGTCACGATGAAAGGCTGCAGGCGAAAACGCTCAATCAGAAAACCCATGAAGGCGCCGAACGCCGTGCCCATGAGGAGCACCAGCGGAATCACCGCGGCCGGACTCCAGCCATGGTGCTCCACCAGCGCGGCAGACACCATGGTGGTGAGTGCGACCACGGAGCCGACGGACAGGTCAATGCCGCCCGACAGGATGACAAACGTCATGCCCACGGCGATGATGACCAGAAAGGCGTTGTCAATCAGCAGGTTGAGAAACACCTGAGCCGAAAAGAACCCGCTGTAGAGCACCGAACCCATGGTCGCCATGGCAACGAAGAGCGATATGGTGGCCGCCAGCGGCAGGTATTTGGGATTAAAACCTGAAGCCGGCGCAGCAGGTGCCCGTTGGCTGGAGGCGGCCTCTACGGGGGGCCGGGTGACGGTTGTGTTCATGGCCGCATCCCCCGCGCGGCCGGCCGCCGCATCCAGATACCGATCTCGGCCCGGAATTCAGCCGATTGCAGCAGCATGACCACAAATACCACCACAGCTTTGACCACCAGGTTGATCTCAGGCGGCACACCCAGCGAGTAAATGGCATAAGTCAGCGTCTGGATGATCAGCGCGCCGATCACGCTGCCCACGAGGCTGAAACGCCCACCGGTGAGGGCGGTGCCGCCCAGCGTCACGGCCAGGATGGCATCCAGCTCGAGCAACTGACCCGCGTTGTTGCCATCGGCGCTTTTGACGTTGGAGCTGATCAGCAAGCCCGCAATGCCCGCGCACAAGCCACAGAAGCCGTAGGCGGCAACCATCAGGCGCCTGGCCTGCACGCCCGCGACGCGTGCTGCGGTTGGATTAATGCCCACAGCCTGTATGAACAGCCCGAGGGCGGTGCGCGTCACCGCCAGGTACAGCAACGCAAAGACCACGGCCACGATAGAGAGCGAGAACGGCAGGCCCAGCAGGTAACCGCTGCCCAGGAAGAAAAATGGCGCGTAGTAGATGGTGATGATCTGCCCGCCGGTGATCAGCTGCGCGATGCCGCGACCCGCTACCATGAGGATCAGTGTGGCGATGATGGGTTGCATGCCTACCCTGGCGACCAGCAGCCCGTTCCATAGTCCGCACAGCAGCGCGATGGCCAATGCCGCCAGAATTGCCAGCGGCATCGGGAAACGGCTCACGCTCCCTGCCACCGACCCGCCAATCATCCAGGCGGCCACTGCGGCAGCAATGGCCACCACGGCGCCCACGGAAATGTCGATGCCGCGGGTGGCGATCACCAACGTCATGCCGAGCGACACCAGCACCAGCGGCGCGGCACGGTTGAGAATATCGATCAGGCTGCCGTACAAATGACCGTCACGCCACTCGACGTGCAGGAAACTGGCGTTAAACACTGTGTTCACAGCCAGCAGCAGGAACAGTGTGATGAGCGGCCAGGCCAGGCGGTGCCTCATGGCAGTGGCCAGAGGCGAGGGGTGGTGTTTCTCTTCAGGCATGTTCAGCCGCAATCAGTTCATAGACGGTGTCTTCGCTGCTGCCTGCCGGCAACTCACCCACCTTGCGGCGGTCACGCAGCACCACGATGCGGTGCGCCACACGAACCACCTCGCTCATTTCAGAAGAGATGAAAATCACCGCCATGCCAGCCTCAGCCAGGCGCAGGATCTGCTCCATGATTTCCTGCTTCGCGGCCACGTCGACGCCGCGCGTGGGTTCGTCCAGGATCAGCAGGCGCGGCTCGGTCGCGAGCCAGCGCGCGATCATGGCCTTTTGCTGGTTGCCGCCCGACAGCAGGCCTATGGGGGTGTCCACACTCGCGGTCTTGATACCCATCGCCTGGACAAAGCGTTCGGCCAATGCGGTTTGTTCGGCACGCGATAAAAAACGGCGCATGCCCATGCGGGCCTGCAGCGCCAGTACGATGTTTTCCCGGACTGAGAGCTCGGCCACGATGCCATCGGTCTTGCGCTCCTCGGGACATAGGGCGAGGCCCTGCCGGATCGCCTCGGCGGGATTGGAAAACGTGACCGCCTCGCCGTCGATTCTGAGCATGCCGCGGTCCGGCGTCTCCAGGCCGAACAGCAGGCGCGCCAGTTCAGTGCGGCCCGAGCCCAGCAGCCCGGCCAGGCCCACGACCTCGCCGGCACGCACGCGCAGGTCCACAGGCTGCAACTGACCGGCCTGGCCCAGACCTTCAGCTTGCAAAAGCGCCGGCGCAGCATCGTCAAATTCCGGAGGCACGGCGGCGGTGGCGGATTGCGCGGCCAGTTCCCGGCCCAGCATGGCCGCGATCAGTGCCTGCGGCCCCAGTTCACTGGCACGCCACTCGCCGACCCAACTGCCGTTGCGCAGAACGGTGATGCGATCCGACACCGCATACACCTGGTTGAGGAAATGAGTGACAAAAACAATGGCCAGCCCCTCGCCACGCAAGCGACGCAGCACCTCAAAGAGTTTTTGCACCTCGTCATCGTCGAGGCTGGAGGTTGGCTCGTCGAGGATCAGCACTTTGGATTCAATGCCGATGGCGCGCGCGATGGCCACCAGTTGCTGCACGGCGACCGGGTAGCTGGACAACAGGCGCGTGACGTCGATGTCCAGGCCCATGCGCGCGACCAGTTCGCGCGCACGGCGGTTCACGGTGGTCCAGTCGATGCGAGACCCCTGCGCAAACCCGTACCGCGGATAGCGGCCCGCGAAGATGTTTTCCGCCACCGACAGGTTGGGGCAGAGATTGACTTCCTGGTAGACCGTGCTGATGCCCAGCCGCTGCGCGGCCAGGGGAGAGTCCGGCCATACCGGTTTTCCGGCAAGTTGCATCTGGCCGCCGCTGGCTTCCAGCACGCCTGTCAACACCTTGATGAGCGTGGACTTGCCGGCGCCGTTTTGCCCCATCAAGGCATGGATTTCACCGGGAAACAGGCGCAAACGCACATCCTGCAAGGCCGGAATACCCGCGAACTGTTTGTGGATGCCCGCAAGCTCCAGCACGGGGGCGGCGTCGGCCACGGTCATGGAGCGGCCTTCGCGCCACGCGCCACGATATTCGCCTTCAGAACGGCCAGGAGGTTCATGCCTTGTTCTTGTTGTAGACGTCGACAAACACGGCGGCCAGCAGCACCACACCTTTGATGACTTGCTGGTAGTCGATGCCGATGCCCAGGATGGACATGCCGTTGTTCATCACGCCCATCACAAACGCACCGATCACCGCGCCCATGACCTTGCCGACACCGCCCGAAGCCGAGGCCCCGCCGATAAAGCAGGCGGCGATGACATCGAGTTCAAAGCCCAGGCCGGCCTTGGGTGTAGCAGTGTTCAGGCGCGCGGCAAACACCAGGCCCGCCAGCGCCGCCAGCACGCCCATGTTCACGAAGGTGTAGAAGGCCAGGCGCTCGGTCTTGATGCCCGACAGCTTGGCTGCCTTTTCGTTGCCGCCCAGCGCATAGACGCGCCGCCCGATGGTGGTGCGACCCGTGATGAAGTGGAACAGGAAAATCAGCGCGGCCATCACGATCAGCACATTCGGCAGCCCCCTGTAGGAAGCTAGCAGGTAGCTGAAATAGATCAGCAGTGCCGAGAACATCGCCGTTTTGACGAAGAAAATGGCGGCGGGCTCGGCCTGGATGCCGTGCTTGAGCTGCTTGGCCCGCGCGCGTATGCCGGCCACGGCGAGCACGGCGGCCAGCGCCACGCCCAGCAGCAGCGAAGTCATGCGCAGGCCTTCGCTGCTCAGCAGGTCGGGCATGAAACCCGAGCTGAGCATCTGGAATGAATCGGGGAAGGGGCCGACCGACTGGCCTTGCAGCAGTGCCAGCGCCAGCCCCTTGAACACCAGCATGCCGGCCAGCGTGACGATAAAAGAAGGGATGCGGAAGAACGCGACAAACCAGCCCTGAACCCCGCCTATCAGCGCGCCGCAGAGCAGGCACACCAGCGAGGCCGGCACGAAATGCCAGCCGTACTCCACCATCAGCACGGCCGCCAGCGCGCCGATGAAGCCGCACACCGAACCGACCGACAGGTCGATATGCCCGGCCACGATCACCATCAGCATACCCAGCGCCATGATGACGATGTAGCTGTTCTGCAGGACCAGGTTGGTGAGGTTGAGGGGCTGCATGAGCGTGCCCTCGGTCATGTACTGGAAGAAGCCCATGATGGCCACCAGCGTGATCAGCATGCCGTACTCGCGGAAGTTGTGCTTCAGGTAGTCGAGCGGCGATTTGCCGCTGGCAGCGGCGGTTTTTGCCGCAATCGCGGTGGCGTTGGAGGACTCGTTGTTCATTTCAGCTTGCTTTCATGATCGCGCGCATGATCTTTTCCTGGGAGGCTTCGGCCGTCGGCATCTCGGCGATGAAGCGGCCTTCGTTCATGACGTAGATCCGGTCCGTCATGCCCAGCAATTCCGGCATTTCCGAGGAAATCATGATGATGCATTTCCCTTCTGCCGCGAGCTGGGCCATCAGGGTGTAAATCTCGTACTTGGCGCCCACGTCGATGCCGCGCGTGGGCTCGTCGAGGATGAGCACTTCGGGACTGGTGAACAGCCATTTCCCGAGCACCACTTTCTGCTGGTTCCCGCCCGAGAGGTTGAGGACTTTCTGGCCGACGCTTGAGCACCGGATGCGGAGTTTTTCGCGGTAGCTCTGCGCGACCTGGTATTCGCGGCCGCTGTCGATGACGGAGGCACTTGAAACGCCCTTGAGGTTGGCCAGCGAGACGTTGAACTGGATGTCTTCGTTCAATATCAGCCCGTTGCCCTTGCGGTCTTCGGTCACATAGGCCAGACCATGGCGAACGGCTTTCTCTACCGTGCCGACATCAACAGGCTGGCCGTTCAGAAGGACCTGGCCGCTGATGCGGCGCCCCCACGAACGGCCAAAGATGCTCATGGCAAGTTCCGTGCGCCCCGCCCCCATCAGCCCGGCAATGCCGACGATTTCACCGCGCCGCACCTGCAGGCTGACGCCTTTGATGAATTTCCTGTCCGTGTGCAGCGGGTGGTAGACGTTCCAGTCGCGCACTTCAAACACGGTCTCGCCAATTTTCGGCTGGCGCGGCGGATATCGGTCAGCCATCTCGCGGCCCACCATGCCGCGAATGACGCGGTCTTCGCTGATGGCTTCGGCACGGCAGTCCAGTGTTTCGACGGTGCTGCCGTCGCGCAGGATGGTGATGGCGTCCGCCACGCGTGAAATTTCGTTGAGCTTGTGTGAAATAAGGATGCAGGTAATGCCCTGCCCCTTGAGTTCCAGCAACAGGTCCAGCAAGGCCTGGCTGTCGTTTTCGTTGAGGCTCGCCGTCGGCTCGTCAAGGATCAGCAACTTGACCTGCCTGGACAAGGCCTTGGCAATTTCCACCAGTTGCTGCTTGCCCACGCCGATGTCCGTGATCAGCGTGGCGGGCGATTCCTTGAGGCCCACTTTTTTCAGCAGGTCCTGCGTCTTGCTGTGCGCAGCCATCCAGTCGATCACGCCGCGCTGTGCAGTCTCGTTGCCGAGGAAAATGTTCTCGGCAATGGATAGCAGCGGCACCAGCGCCAGTTCCTGGTGGATGATGATGACGCCCAGCTGCTCGCTGTCGTGGATTCCGAGGAACTGGCGCTCCTGGCCTTCGTAGACGATGTCCCCGCTGTAGGAGCCGTGCGGATAGACCCCCGAGAGCACTTTCATCAAGGTCGATTTTCCGGCGCCGTTTTCACCGACGATGGCATGAATCTCACCCGCGCGCACGCGCAGGTTGACCTTGTTCAGCGCGACCACCCCTGGGAAGGTTTTGCGGATGTCGCGCATCTCGAGAATCGTTTCCAATGCCTGTCCTTTGGTACAAAAATCGCTCCGACGGCGACTGACACCGATGGGCGTAAACAGTCCCGCGCCTCCCCGGCACGGGACCGTCGTGCTTTCACCCTTCAGCCGGGGTTACTTGATTTGTGACTCTTTGTAGTAACCGCTGCCAATCAGAACCTGGTTCCAGTTAGAGGCATCCACAGCCACCGGTTTGAGCAGGTAGGAGGGCACCACTTTCACGCCGTTGTTGTAGGTCTTGGTGTCATTGATCTCGGGCTGCTTGCCAGAGAGGGTGGCGTCCACCATGTTGGCCGTCACCTTGGCCAGCTCGCGCGTGTCCTTGAACACCGTCGAGTACTGCTCGCCTTTCAGGATGGACTTGACCGAAGGAATTTCGGCGTCCTGCCCGCTGACCACCGGGCAAGGCTGCTGCGCCGTGCAGTAGCCGACACCTTTGAGCGAGGACAGAATGCCGATGGACAGGCCGTCATATGGCGACAGGACTGCGTGGACTTTTTCCTTGCCGTAGTAGGCCGAGAGCAGGTTGTCCATGCGTGCCTGGGCCACCGCACCGTCCCAGCGCAGCGTGCCGACCTTGTTCATGCCCATTTGCTTGCTGCGCACCACCAGCTTGCCGCTGTCGATGTAGGGCTTGAGCACGCTCATGGCACCGTCGTAGAAGAAAAATGCATTGTTGTCGTCCGGGGAGCCGCCGAAGAGTTCAATGTTGAAAGGGCCCTTGCCCTGCTTCAGGCCCAGCTTGTCGACGATGGAAGTAGCCTGCAGCACGCCAACCTGGAAGTTGTCGAAGGTGGCGTAGTAATCCACGTTCTTCGAACCCTTGATGAGACGGTCGTAGGCGATGACCTTGACACCCTTGTCGGCCGCGTTCTGCAACGCCTTGGACAGCGTGGTGCCGTCGATGGAGGCGATCACCAGCACCTTCGCGCCCTTGGTGATCATGTTCTCGATCTGGGCAAGCTGGTTCGGGATGTCGTCATCGGCATATTGCAGGTCGGTTTTGTAGCCGCGCTCCTTGAGTACCTTGACCATGTTGTCGCCGTCGGCGATCCAGCGGGCAGAGGATTTGGTGGGCATCGAAATGCCGATGCTGCCTTTGTCCTGCGCCTGGACTGACGGTGCAATACCGAGGGTTCCCAGCACGAGGCCGGCGAGCAGAGTCTGGAGAAATGTACGCTTCATGAAATAGTTTCCTTCTGGAGGTTTGAAAGAGCGCCCCAGTATCGAGGCGCCGGCCCGGATGCTGATCAGTATTTACGCTTGGGGAATTCCTTGGCGGCTACTTCCATCGGGAAAATACCCTCTTCGGTAACGATACGTTTCTGAACGGACTTGCCGGCCTTGATATCCTTGACTGCCGCCATCAGTTGCGGGCCCAGCAAGGGGCTGCACTCCACGGAGACGTTAAGCTTGCCGGCCATCATGGCTTCGAAAGCGCCCTTGACGGCATCGATCGAGATGATGGTGATGTCCTTGGCCGGCTTCATGCCAGCCTCTTCAATCGCCTGGATCGCACCGATAGCCATGTCGTCGTTGTGCGCGAAAAGCACATTGATCTTCTTGCCTTCGGCCTTGAGAAAGGCTTCCATCACTTCCTTGCCCTTGGCCCGGGTGAAATCACCCGTCTGCGAGCGGATGATTTTGAACTTCGGGTCGGCCTTGATGATTTCTTCAAATCCTTTTTTCCGGTCAATCGCCGGTGCGGAACCCACGGTTCCCTGCAACTCAACGATGTTGACCTGGCCGCTTGTACCCTTCATTTTTTCGACAAGCCAGCGGCCTGCCTTGCGGCCTTCCTCCACAAAGTCCGAGCCCATGAAGGAAACATACAGAGAGGTGTCTTTGACGTTCACGGAGCGGTCAGTCAGCACCACCGGAATTTTGGCGGCCTTGGCTTCACGCAAAACGGTTTCCCAGCCCGACTCGACCACGGGCGAGAACGCGATCACGTCCACCTTTTGGGCAATGAAGGAGCGAATCGCCTTGATCTGGTTTTCCTGCTTCTGCTGGGCATCGGAGAATTTGAGTTCGATACCCGCGTCCTTGGCGGCCGATTTGATGGATTCGGTATTGGCGGTGCGCCATTCGCTCTCTGCGCCGACCTGGCTAAAGCCCAGCACGATGGGCTTTTGTGCCCATGCTGAAACCGGCAACAGGCCGGCAAGGGGGGCGCAGGCGAGTGCGACGGCGAGGGTGCGGCGATGGATTTTCATTTTGTCTCCTTGGTTGAAATGGAACTGACAGCTCTCTGGTGATCTTCAATGGCTCAGGCTAGCACGTAACCGGTCTTGACGGTGGTGTAGAACTCGGCAGCGTAGCGGCCTTGTTCGCGTGAGCCATAACTCGACCCTTTGCGCCCGCCGAACGGAACGTGGAAGTCGACACCCGCAGTAGGCAGGTTCACCATGGTCATGCCGACTTCTGCGTGACGCTTGAAGTGCATGGCGTGCTTGAGGGACGTCGTGCAGATGCCTGCACAGAGGCCGAAGGGGGTGTCGTTGGCCAGGGCCAGTGCGTGTTCAAAGTCATCGGCCTGCAACACACACGCTATGGGTCCAAAAATCTCTTCGCGCGCAATGCGGTGTTCCGGCCGGGCCAGGAAGAGCGCCGGATTCATGTAATGCCCCGGTGTCGGGCGCTCCAGCAATTCGCCGCCCCAGACATGCTCGGCGCCCTCGTTGCGCCCTATGTCCAGATACGACTGGTTCTGTTCGAGCTGGCTGCGGTCAACCACCGGACCCATATCGATGCCCCGCTCCAGCGCGTGGCCCACCTTGAGCCCGGCAATGCGGTGGCGCAGGCGCGCAACGAATGCATCGTGTACAGGCGCTTCCACGATGAGCCGGCTTGACGCGGTGCAGCGCTGGCCGGTCGAAAAGTACGAGCCTTGCACGGCGCATTCGACGGCCTGGTCAAGATCGGCATCAGCCAGTATCACCAGCGGATTTTTGCCACCCATTTCAAGCTGCACTTTCGCGCGGCGCGCGGAAGCCGACTGAAGGATGCGTTCGCCGGTTGTCACCGAGCCCGTGAAGCTCAGCGCATTGACCAGGGGATGGTCGACCAGCGTTTGCCCGACTTCCCGGCCGCTTCCCATGACAAGGTTGAAGACGCCCGCAGGCAGCCCGCAGCGGCTGATGATTTCGGCCAGAGCCCAACCACAGGTGGGCACCAGCTCGGCCGGTTTGAAAATCACCGTGTTCCCATAGGCCAGTGCCGGCGCGATTTTCCAGGCCGGAATCGCCAACGGGAAATTCCATGGCGCGATGATTCCCACCACGCCGACAGGCTCACGCGTCACGTCGACCTGGATGCCGGGCCGGACCGATGCCATGGTCTCCCCCTGAACACGCAATGCTTCGCCTGCGAAAAACTTGAATATCTGGCCGGCCCGTGCCGCTTCGCCCACGCCTTCGGGCAAGGTTTTTCCTTCTTCCCGTGCCAGCAGCATGCCCAGCTCATCCTTGCGCGCCAGGATCTCGCTGCCGATCTGGTCAAGCACATCGGCCCGGCGTTGCGGCGTACTGTGGCTCCAGTGCGGCAATGCCTCGGCCGCGGCCCGGATCGCAAGTTCGGTCTGGTTGCGGTCGGCACGTGCGTACTCGCTGACCACCTCCCGGGTATCCGAGGGGTTGGTGCTGGTGCCGGTGGTGGTGCCGGTTTCCCAGCGCCCATTGATGTAATGCCGGGCGTTTTGTTGCAGTTCGCCGAATTTCATGAGAGTGAGAGCCTCGTCTTCATAGCGCTGCAGTCTAGAATTAATTTTGATATCAATCCAATCGTTTTTTTGACAAAATAGATATCGTTCTACGCATTCTGGAAAACCCCGATGAGCACCTACAACCACTGGTTCATACGCGCACGGCTCAAAACACGGCAATTGCTGTTGCTGGTTGCACTGGCCGAAGAAGGCAATATTCATCGCGCAGCACAGGTTCTCAGCATGACCCAGCCGGCGGCGTCCAAGTTGCTCAAGGATCTGGAAGATGTCTTGGAGGTACAGCTTTTTGAGCGCTTGCCCCGCGGCATGCGGCCAACCTGGTATGGCGAAACCATGATCCGGCACGCGCGCATGGCACTGGCCAGCCTGAACCAGGCACATGACGAGCTCACCGCCCTCAAAACCGGGCACTTCGGCCAGGTCGGCATCGGCGCCATCACGTCGCCGGGGCTGGCCTTGTTGCCGTCTGCGGTGGCCGTGGTCAAACAGGAGCACCCGAGCCTGCGCATTTCGCTGGACATCGAAACCAGCCCGGTACTGCTCGAGCGCCTGGAGCAGGGCAAGCTCGACATCCTGGTGGCACGCCTCTTTGCCGAACATGACAAGACCAATTTGCGCTATGAGCCCCTGGTCGAGGAGCCGGTGTGCGCCATGGCGAGGCCGGGGCACCCGCTGCTGGGTGTGTCTGGCCTCACCCTGCGCGACGTGGTGGCGGCCGCCTGGATTGTGCCGCCCGCGGGCAGTGTCCTGCGGCACCGGTTCGAGCTGATGTTCCGGGAGGATGGGCTTGCACCGCCGATCAACGTGGTGGAGTCTTCAGCCCTGCTTTTCATCACGCGCATGCTGCAGCAAAGCGACATGGTGGCCGTGGTCGCCGCCGATGTGGCGCGGTATTACGCCGCGCACGGTATCGTCTCGGTGCTGCCGCTGGACATGCCCTGCCACATGGACGCCTTCGGCATCATCACCCGTACCGACCGGCTGCCATCGCCAGCCGCCAAGGTCATGATGAAGGCCCTGAAGACTGCAAGTCTCACACTCTACGGGCGGAAACTCGAGATGGACTGAGAGCCCCAGCGGACTTAGGCCAGAGACACCGCGGAACCGGCTTTGCCGGGCCGCCAGTGTCGCCCCCTGAGGGGGGAGGCGCCGGAGGCGCTTCGGGGGGGAGGTCTACACCCAGCCGGCATCCACCGTGAACTCCTGCGCGGTGCACATGGCGGCGTCGTCGGATGCCAGGAACAGCACCATGCGCGCGATGTCGTGGGGCAGCAGCTTGTCGGGCAGGCACTGGTTACGCTGGAGCTCCTTCTCGCCTTCGGCATCCAGCCAGAGCTTGATCTGCCGCTCGGTCATGACCCAGCCCGGCGACACGGTGTTGATGCGGATGCGGTCCCGGCCCAGCGTTTTCGCGAGTCCACGCGTCAGGCCGTTCACCGACGATTTGGCGATGGCATAACAGGGGTAGCCTGCGCCCTTGCCTTGCCAGCCGGTGGAACCCAGGTTGATGATGGAGCCGGCACCGAGGCGTTGCATGCCCGGCACCACCGACTGGATTGCAAAAAAAGCGGGCCGTTCATTGATCGCGATGCGGTCATCGTAGTAGGCGGGCGTTACAGACTCCAGGCTGTGGCGGTCATCGCTGGCCACATTGTTGACCAGCACCGAGAAGTCGCCCAGCGCGCCTGCTGCGTCGGTGATTGCCGACTGCAGCGCGGCAACATCCCGCACATCGCAGGCGCGCCACCATGGGCGGGCGTGCCCCGCATCCGCCAGTTCCTGCGCAAGCGCTTCACTGGCCTCCTTCGCGACATCGATGAAGGCAACGCGCGCGCCCTGCTGCGCAAAGGCTGTCACGATGGCGGCGCCTATGCCGCTGCCTCCGCCGGTGACAAATACCGACCGCTTGTTCAGGCTGGGAAAGACGGAGAGGGTCTCGCTTGCGGGAGCGGCACGCATGGGGGCAGAGCTGGAAATGTTTGACATTGCAAGTTGTGTATCAATTAATATAAAAAGAATAAGTTTCCAACATCACTATGCATTGATATCATCCACCGCGTCAAGAGGCCACCGCACAGCCCCGCAATACGGAGACATTAGTGACATTGATTCCAGACACGCGCGCAGGCGTGTATCAGCAGCGGCTGGCCATGCCGGTCCCTGGCAAGGTGCATTGCGTCCATCCGGCGGGGGCCCTGCTGGGTGAGGGTACCTTGTGGTCGCCGCGGGAGCAATCCCTGTATTGGGTGGACATTCTTGGCTGTCGCCTGCACCGCTTTCACCCCGCTACCGGCGCGCGCAGCAGCTGGGCCTTTGACGAGGAAATTTCCGCGCTGGCCGAGCGGGCGCATGCGCCCGGTCTGATCGTGACCCTGCGGCGCGGCTTCGCGCTGTTTGACCCCGCTTTGGGCGGCGAACCACGCTACCTGCACCAACCCGAGGCTGCGTTGCCGGGCAATCGCTTCAACGATGGCAAGTGCGACAGGCAAGGCCGCTTTTGGGCGGGGACGATGGACTTTGACTGCGTGGCCCCCACCGGCTCGCTGTATCGCTATGACCCTGATGGCCGCTGCACGCGCCATGAAGAAGGTTTTGCGGTGACCAACGGCCCCACTTGGTCCGCCGACGGACGCACCCTGTATTTCAACGATACCGTCAATGGCCGCATCCATGCGTATGACTTCGACAGCGCGGCGGGAACCTTGTCAGGCAAGCGGCTGTGGCTGGCCTTTGCGGCCGGCGACGGCGTTCCCGACGGCATGACCACCGACGCCGACGGCCGCCTGTGGATTGCCCACTGGGGCGGTGCCTGCATCAGCTGCCATGACCCGGTCACTGCGCAGGAACTGTGCCGCGTGCCGCTGCCGACAAGCCATGTGACCAACTGCGCCTTTGGCGGGCCGGACATGCGCACGCTTTTTATCAGCACGGCACGCACCGGGCTCACGCCCGGGCAGCTCGCCGACCAGCCGCTGGCCGGCGGCCTGTTCGCAGTCGCGATCGACAGCCCAGGTGCGCCTGCCGGTTTGTTCGCCGGCTGATGCCACGGACAAAGCACCATCTACCTGCCCTCACCGTGAAAGACCTTCAATGACCGATTCCGCACATCCTGTAGTCTGGCTGCGCCATTCCGGCCAGCGCCTGGGACTGGTTCCCTCGCTCGGCGGCAGTGTGGCCGCCTGGCAGCTTGACCGTCCGCAAGGGCCGCTGGACCTCTGGCGGCCTTGGGACGGCAAAACGGACGATCTCTACCAGACCGCTTCATTTGCCATGGTGCCGTGGTCCAACCGTATCAGCGGCGGAGGCTTCACGCATGAGGGGCAATTCCACGCCATGCGCCCGAATCGCGCGGGCGAACCCTATCCCATTCATGGCGACGGCTGGCTGCAGCCGTGGCAGGTTTCGCAGCCGGCTGACGACACCCTGGTGATGACGCTGGTGTCGCACGGCTTCGACGGCAACCCGTACGACTACGAAGCCGTGCAGACCTTCCGGCTGGTCGAAGGCGGGCTGGACCAGCAGGTGCAGGTGCGCCACCTGGGCGTCAAGCCGCTGCCATATGGCTTGGGCGTGCATCCCTGGTTTCCCCGCACCCCGCAAACACGGATTACCGCGCCGGTGGAGGGCCTTTGGCTCTGCGGCGACGACCCGCTGCCGGTTGCGCACACGACCGACTTTCCGGCGGGCTGGGACCTGAACAAGGGTGCGCCGGCCAACGGCCCGCTCATCGACAACGGCTACACCGGCTGGGGCGGCAAGGCCTGCGTTGCCTGGCCCGAGCAGGGCCTGCAGGTCACGGCCCGCATGCCGGACTTCGCGCGCAACGGCGGTGCCGAGGAACACTTCTGCCTGGTTTACCGCCCACCGCAAGGGCCCGCGTTTTGTTTTGAGCCCATCACGCAGCCTATCGATGCCTTTCATTTGCCAGGGCAGCCCGGCTTGCGTGTGCTGGGCCCAGGGGAACAGTTTTCGCTCAACATCCAGTGGCGCATCGAGCCCACTTCGGCGCAAGGCTGAACCGGGGGAAGCCCTTAAACCCGGCCTGTCAGGCGGCGGGCGGCTTCCAGTACCGGCTTGACATGGCGTTCGCTGTAGCGGTTGCCGGGCATGGTCAGCGTCAGTGCGCCCGCCAGTGCGCCATCGGCCCCAAACACCGGGGCCGAAATGCCGGCCACCTCGGCCAGCCGGTCGCCCACAGCCGTGTAGTAACCCTGTTCGCGGATTTTGGCGTATAGCTGACGGTCTTTTTGGCCTCCAACCCTTAGCTGTCCTGCGCCGAACGCTATCAAAATGCGAGCACCCGTGCCGCGGTCGACGGGTAGCAGATCGCCGGCCTTGATGTGGTCGCGGATCGGGTGCGGCGAGTCCACGCGGTACAGGCACAGGCGAGCCTCGCCCTGGCGCACATGGTAGGCCGCGCTCTCGCCGGTGGCCGCAACCAGCTCGCGCAGCACCGGCAGCACCACCCGGTCCAGCGAAAACGAGGCGGCGTAAACACCCTGCAGGCGCGCCACCTCGGCGCCCAGCGCGTAGCGGCCGTCGCCGAGTTTCTGGACCAGCCGCGCATGCTCCAGCGAAGCCAGCAGCCGCAGCACCGTGCTCTTGTAAAGCTGCGTGCGTTCCGCCAGTTCGCTCAGGCCCAGTGAGATGTCACCCGCCCTGAACGCCGACAGCAGCGACAGGGCGCGGTCCACTGCCGCGGCACCGCCGGGAGCGGCATGGGCGTCTGCAACGGATTCGGTCTGGGCTTTGCGCGGCATGGCTCGATCTCCTGGGCTTACGTGTCGATTGCCTGCTTGACAGTGCCGGCAACCTGCTTCATCATTTCATTAGAAAGAATATAGTTCTATCTTACAGAACACCTGAGAATGATGCAAACCACCCAGCCCAGCCAGGTGCTGATCAGTGAAGTCGGCCCACGCGATGGTCTTCAAAGTGTTTCCCGCACGATGGCGACCGCCGACAAATTGCGCTGGATCACCGCCCTGCACGCGGCCGGCCTGCGCGAAATCGAGGTGGGTTCGTTCGTCCCCGCCAAACTGTTGCCGCAAATGGCCGACGTGGCGGAGGTGGTACGGCATGCGCTCACCTTGCCCGGCCTCACGGTCATGGCCCTGGTGCCCAACCGCCGCGGCGCTGAAGCAGCGCTGCAGGCCGGCGTGCACAAGCTGACCATGCCGGTGTCGGCCAGCGCGGCGCATTCGCTGGCCAATGTGCGCAAGACGCGCGAAGAGATGGTCGAAGAAGTGCGGGCCATTGACGGGCTGCGCCGTGAGCTTGCACCACAGGTAAAACTCGAGGCCGCCGTCTCGACGGCTTTCGGCTGCACGCTGCAGGGCGTAGTGCCTGAGGACGACGTGATCCGCCTGGCCGCGCAATGTGTTGCCGCCGGCGCGGATGAGTCGGGTTTGTCGGACACGGTCGGCTATGCCAACCCCGCGCAGGTGCGCCGCCTCTTCAGGCGCCTGCGCGCCGAGCTTGGCGACAAGGCAGGCGCCGCGCACATGCACAACACGCGCGGACTGGGCTTGGCCAACTGCCTGGCTGCGTATGAAGAGGGCGTGCGCACCTTCGATGCTTCGCTGGGCGGCCTGGGTGGCTGCCCCTATGCACCGGGCGCGTCAGGCAATGTGGTCACTGAAGACCTGGTTTTCATGTTTGAGGCCATGGGTATTTCCACGGGAGTGGATCTCGTCAAGTTGATGGCTGCGCGCGAGCCGCTCAAGGCCGGATTGCCGGGCGAACCGCTTTATGGCATGACACCCGAGGCGGGCCTCCCCAAAGATTTTGTACAAGGACGTTTGCATGCCTGAAGCCAGCGTATCCGGCGAACAAAGCCTGCCCTATGCAGGGCTGCGTGTCGTCGAATTCACCCATATGGTCATGGGGCCGACCTGCGGCATGCTGCTGGCCGACCTGGGGGCCGAGGTCATCAAGGTCGAGCCGATCTCGGGGGACAACACCCGCAAGCTGCTCGGCTCCGGTGCGGGATTTTTCCCCCTGTTCAATCGCAACAAAAAAAGCATCGCCGTCGACCTGCAGACCCCCGAGGGCCGCGAGCTGGTGCTCAAGCTGGTTGCCACCGCCGACATCGTGAGCGAAAACTTCAAGCCCGGCACCATGAAGAAGCTTGGCCTGGATTACGCCAGCCTCTCGCAGCTCAACGAGCGCTTGATCTATGTAAGCCACAAAGGCTTTTTGCCCGGCCCTTACGACCATCGCACTGCGCTCGATGAAGTGGTGCAGATGATGGGCGGGCTGGCGTATATGACAGGCCGGGCCGGCGATCCGCTGCGCGCCGGCAGCAGTGTCAACGACATCATGGGCGGCATGTTCGGCGCCATCGGCGCCATGGCCGCGCTGGCCGCGCGAGAGAAGACGGGCAAGGGCCAGGAAGTGCAGGCCGCGCTGTTTGAAAACAATGTTTTCCTGGTCGCCCAGCACATGATGCAGTTCGCGGTGACGGGGCAGCCTGCCGCGCCCATGCCGAGCCGCATTTCGGCGTGGGCGATTTACGACGTGTTCACGGTCAGGGACGGTGAGCAGATTTTCCTGGCCGTGGTCAGCGACACGCAGTGGGCCATTTTTTGCGAGGCTTTTGGGCTGCAAGACCTGCGGGCCGACGCACGGCTGCTGACCAACAACGACCGGGTACTTGCGCGCGAGTGGCTGATGCCCCTGCTGCGCTCACATCTGGCTGGGCACAGCGCGGCCGAATTGGGTGCCGTGTTCGAAAAACATGCATTGCCGTTTGCGCCCATCACCCGGCCGCAGGATTTGTTTGACGACCCGCATCTCAAGGCCACGGGCGGGCTGGCGCCCATCACCTTGACCGACGGCGCCCGCACCGGGCAAACAAGCGCCACCGTCCTGCTGCCGCTGACCCTGGGCGGCAAACGTCCCGGGGTGCGCCTGAACCCGCCCAGGCTGGGCGAGCACACGCGCGAACTGCTGCGGGAGCTCGGTTATGACGACGACGCCATCCAGGCTCTGCAAGCCAACCGGGTGACGCGCTGAGTTTTGTTGCTATAAAAAATGTAGCTGCTCGCGCAAAGCTATAAAGGGCTGGGGGCACTTTTCATAAACAACTCGGCACACACGCTGCGCAGCCAGCGGGAGGCCGGGTCGTGGTGGTAGCGGGCATGCCAGTGTTGCTTCACGGTAAATCCGGGAATCGCCAGCGGGCAGGGCAGCACCTGGAGGCCGGCGGCGCGGGCCAGGGTTTCGCCGATGTGGCGCGGCAGCGTGGCGATCAGGTCGGTGGTGGACAAAATGGCCGAGAGGCCCAGAAAGCCCGGCAGCTCCAGCAACACGCGGCGCGAGATGTTTTGTGACGCCAGGGCGCTGTCCAGCAGCTGGTAGCCGGTGCCGGAACTGATGCCGATGTGCGCCTCGGCCTGGTAGACAGCCAGGCTCCAGTCGGCACCCAATTCGCTGCCCACCCGCGGATGCCGGGCATTGGCCAGGCAAATCCAGTCCTGGCCGTACAGCGTCTGCTGGTAGAAGCCCGTGTCGAGCCAGGGCAGAAAGCCGACGGCAAGATCGGCCTCACCTGCTTGCAGGGCATGCGCCAGGCCGGCATCGATACGCGCGGCTTCCAGCGCCACGCCCGGCGCCACCGCCCGCACGTGGGACAGCAGCCGGGGCAACAGCGTGACGTGGCTGGCGTCGGTCATACAGATGCGAAAGCGCCGCTGCGCCGTAGACGGTTCAAAGGCAGCCTCTGACTGGGCCAGTCGCTGCAATCCGCCCAGCACCTCGCGCACCGTGGCAATCAGCATATCGGTGCGCGGCGTGGGCAGCATGCCGCCTGCCGTACGCACAAACAGCGGGTCGCCAAGCTGCTTGCGCAGGCGCGCCAGCCAGATGCTGACCGTGGGCTGGCTTTGCCCCAAGGCCTCGGCCGACCGGGTGACGCTGCGGGTGGTGTAGAGCTGGTCCAGCAGCCGCAGCAGCTTGATGTCCAGCAGATCCAGGTCCTTTTCCATACCTCTATTGTGATACGCAATGATTGGTATTGCCCTCATTGCATGGACGACATGGTCGGACCCACCCAGAATTCGCTCCTGAATCACGAAGGAGTTGTGCAGTGAAGATTTGTGTTCTGGGCGCCGGCGCGCTGGGCTGTGCACTAGGCGGCGTGCTGACGGAGGCTGGTCACGAGGTCTGGCTCATCAACCGCAATGCTGCCCAGGTCGAGGCCATGAACAGTCGCGGGCTGATCCTGCGCGACGGCGGTGTAGACCGCTGCGTGCAGGTGCATGCCGCGACCTCCGCCGCAGGCGTGGCCATGAACACCGGTGCGGTGGACCTGGTGATCGTGCTGGTCAAGTCCTTCGACACCCGCCCGGCCATGGAGGCAGCCCTGTCGCTGCTGGGGCCGGACACGGTGGTGCTGTCACTGCAAAACGGGCTGGGACACGAAGACATCCTGGGCAGCATCGTGGGCCGCGAGCGCGTGCTGGCCGGCAAAACCTATGCGGGCGGCACGCAGCTCGGCGCCGGGCATGTGCTGATTGGAACGCGCGGCAAGGACACCCACCTGGGTGAACTGGATGGCCGCATCACGGAGCGCGTACAGCGCATCGCCGCCGCCTTCAACGCCGCCGGGCTCGACACCATCGTCAGCCGCAACATCATCGGCACCATCTGGGACAAGCTGCTGGTCAATGTGGCCACCGGCGCCGTGAGCGCCATCACGCGCCTGACCTACGGCGATATGTACCAGGTGCCTGAGCTTGAGGCCTGCGGCATTGCGGCCGTGGCCGAAGCGATGGCGGTGGCACAAGCCAGCGGCATCACGCTCGCCACCACTGACCCGCGCCAGCCGTGGGTCAAGGCGGGCGAAGGCCTGCCCTACGCGTTCAAGACCTCGATGCTGCAAAGCCTGGAGAAGGGCTCCATCACCGAGATCGACTTTGTGAACGGCGCGGTGGTGCGCCAGGGCGCGAAATGCGGCGTACCCACACCCGTCAACCAGGCCCTGGTGGCCTGCATCAAGGGTATTGAGCGCGCACAGCCGCGTCAACGCGATTCAAAAGAGCACACCTTGGCCCCCCACAAACAAAAATCCTATGTAGAACACGTTGCGGTGCGCGTCAAAGACATCCGGTGGCATATCAACTTCTTCCTGGAGGTGCTGGGCATGGATGTGCGCGAGATCGACGGACCCGCCGATGCACCGCACCAGTACTGGACGATCGGCGGCCTGCAGCTCATGAGTACGCCAGGCTTTGCAGCGCCGCCGTCGAACGACGCCGGCTGGCTGGCGCATCTGGGCATCATGGTGGACGACCTGGAGGCCGCCTTGGCCGGGGCGAAGACATGGGGCGTGAAGCAACTGCCCCAGGGCCGCAACTGGCTGCAACTGCCCGATGGCCTGGCCGTCGAGCTGATCCAGGCCAGCACCGGCTGCGTGTCTGCTGTATTGGCAGTCAATCCCAGAGCCACCACTGCCTGAAAGGCGCCTCATGCCCAACCCCAACATCCAGTTCGCCACGCCGGAAAAATACTGGGACGACGCCCAGGTCGGCGACGAGTGCACCAGCCCGTCCTACACCTTCACCGCCGCGCGCATCGATGCCTACGCCGAACTCACGGGCGACTTCACGCCCGTGCATGTGGATGAAGCCTACGCCAATGCCTCGCACTTCGGCTGCCGTGTTGCGCACGGCCTGATGGGGCTGTCGGTTGCCGACGGCCTGAAAACCCAGAGCGAATACCGCTTCCTGCCCGGCATGTCGCTGGGCTGGACCTGGGACTTCCTGCTGCCGATCAAGATCAATGACACGCTGCACATGAAATTTCGTGTGGCCAGCATGCGGCCCTCCAAAAGCAGGCCGGGCTGGGGCATCGTGGTGCTGCCGGCCGAGCTGATCAACCAGGCCGGGCAGGTGGTGCAAAAGGGCGAGCACCGCCTGATGGTGCCGCGCCGGCCATCATCTGAAAAATGATTTGCTATCAAAAACATAGCTGCTTGCGCCCGATATACAAAGATGAATTCAGGTTTTTATGAATAAAGCTACCCAAGCGCTGCCGCTGGCGGGCATCCGCGTCGTCGATTACAGCCATTTCCTGGCCGGGCCCTATTTGTCGCGCTGCCTGGCAGCGATGGGTGCAGACGTCATCAAGGTCGAGCGGCCCAGGGACGGGGATGCGGGACGCGCTCACGCTTACTTCATCAAGGGACAAAGCGGCTACTTTTTGCAGCAGAACATGGGCAAGAAGGGCTTGTGCATCAACCTCAAGGACCCGCGCGGCCTGGAAATGATGCACAAGCTCACCGACACAGCTGACGTGTTCGTCGAGAACTACCGCCCCGGTGCGTTGAAAAAGCTCGGCCTGGGCTACGAAGAGCTGTCCCGGCGCAACCCTGGCCTGGTGTACTGCTCGATCTCCGCCTATGGCCATACCGGCCCCGACGCGCACCGTGCCGGCTTCGGCCTGATTGCCGAGGCCAAGAGCGGCATCATGGCCATGGTCGGCGAGCCCGGCGGCGTGCCGCCGCTGCTGCGCGTTTCACTGGGCGACATGTACACCGGCATCCACGGCGTGGCGGCGGTATGTGCCGCACTGCTGGGCCGCATCAAGTCGGGCAGGGGTCAGCATATTGACTTGTCCCTCTACGACTGCCTGGTGTCCATGCATGACTATGCGGTGCAGTGTTACACCCTCTCAGGCGACAAGGAAATTCCGCAGCAAACCGGCCACGACATGCCTCAAAGCACGTTGTACGGCGTATTTGCCGCCAGCAACGGTTACCTCGTGATTGCCGCGCAGGTCGACGACGCATGGAAGCGTTTTGCTTTGCTGATAGGCGGCGAAGCTCTGGCGCTTGACGCGCGCTTTCACAGCGCCGCAGGGCGCAACGAAAACCGCACCGAAATACTTGCCCTGGCGAAAGCCTGGGTAGCGGGCCGTACTGTGGCCGAGTGCCTGGCTGCGCTGGATGCGATTGACGTGCCCTGCGCCAAGGTGCAGAACATCGAGGAAGTGCTGAACGATCCGCAAATTCAGGCGCGCAACATGGTGATTGAGCAGGACCACCCGGTGCTGGGCAAGATCCGCCTGCCCAACCTGCCTTTCAGGTTTTCGGAGTGCGACACCTCACCTGCCTGCGTTGCACCCGGCATGGGTCAACACAACCGCGAGATCGCCGCGAGCGTTGGTTATAGCGCTGCCGACATTGAGGCGATGGAGCACGACGGCGTGCTGTATGCAGAGGTGCAGCCATGACCGACCGCTATGCCGTCATCGGCAACCCGATAGGATTCAGCAAATCGCCGCTGATCCACGGCATGTTCGCGCAGGCTAGCGGGCAGGACATGGAATACACGGCCATCGAAGGGCCGCCAGGCGGATTCACCGGGGCCGTTGATGCCTTCCGCGCCCTGGGCGGCAAAGGCATGAACATTACCGCGCCCTTCAAGCTCGACGCCTTTGCCTATGCCACCGAACGCTCAGAGCGGGCGCAGCTCGCGGGGGCGGCCAATGCCATGAGGTTTGACGGCACACGCGTGGTTGCCGAAAACTTCGACGGCGTGGGCCTGGTGCGCGACGTCACGCACAACCTGGGCTGCCAGCTGCAAGGCAAACGCGTGCTGCTGCTGGGCGCCGGCGGAGCGGCCCGGGGCGCGTTGCTGCCGTTTCTGGCGCAGGCCCCGGCCGAACTGGTGATTGCCAACCGCACGGTTGCCAGGGCACATGAACTGCAGGCCATGGGCGCGGCCCAGGCAAACGTCCGCGGCTGCGGCTATCCGGATCTGGCGGGGCAAACCTTTGACGTGGTGTTCAATGCCACCTCGGCAAGCCTGCGCGCAGAACTGCCGCCGGTGCCGGCAAGCGTGTTTGCTCCTGGTTGCCTGGCCTACGAACTGGCGTACGGAAAAGGGCTCACGCCGTTTTTGCGCCTGGCGCAAAACGCGGGAACCCGGCGGCTGGCCGATGGCGTGGGCATGCTGGTGGAGCAGGCAGCCGAAGCCTTTGCATGGTGGCGCGGCGTGCGGCCCGATACACGCGCTGCGATTGAACGCATCACCATTGCGCTGGTATGACATGACCTCAGCCTGCCCCCTATACTGCGCGAATGGACGAAACAGTACATTCGCAGGCAGCTTCGACCAAGGTGCGTGGGCGCAAAAGCAAGGCCCCGGCTGTGCAGACGGCCACGCGCACCAACGACCCGGCACGCACGATGGCCGGCATCCTCGAAGTGGCAACGGCCGAATTCGCCGAGAAGGGCCTGAGCGGCGCGCGCATCGACGAGATCGCGGCGGCCACCAAGACCAGCAAGCGCATGATCTATTACTACTTCGGCAGCAAAGAGGGGCTGTACCTCGCCGTGCTGGAGGAGTCGTATCGGCGCATGCGCAGCATCGAGGCGGAACTGCACCTGGAAGACCTGCTGCCGGAAGATGCGCTGCGCCGCCTGGTGGGCTTTACCTTCGACCATCACCACAGCAATCCGGGCTATATCCGGCTGGTGATGTCCGAGAACATGGAGCGCGGCAGCTACCTGGCCCAAAGCAAGATCATCCAGCAGCTCAATGTGCCGGCCATCGATGCCATCCGCAAGCTTTACGAGCGCGGCGTGGCGGCGGGCATATTCCGTACGGGCCTGGACCCGATCGACATCCATGCGTCGATTTCTGCGCTGACATTCTTCAATGTCTCCAACCAGCACACCTTCGGACTGATCTTCAAGAGCGACACCCAGTCGGGGCGCGCCATGACGGCGCGGCGCGACAGCATCATCGAAATGATCGTGCGCTTCGTGCGCAAGTAACTTCCGGATCGCGCCGGCCGGGGGGCCGGCATGTCGGGTTTCTACCGATTCGTTTAAAACTAACTAGTTCGTACATTATGGATTAAAGCAATCTTCAACAGGCTCAGGGCTGGACGGCTGCGCGCGCAGCCACGCATAAAAAGGAGACAACATGGACAAGTGGATAGACCGGTTTTGCCGGGTGCTGGACGGCGTGATTGCGCTGTTCCTGGCGCTGATGGTGGTGCTGGTGTTCGGCAACGTGGTGTTGCGCTATGGCTTCAACTCGGGCATCAATCTGTCAGAGGAGCTGTCTCGCTGGCTGTTCGTCTGGCTGACCTTTCTCGGTGCCGTGGTGGCGATCAACGAGCGCGGGCATCTGGGCACCGACATGCTGGTGGGTCGCCTGGGCCCCAGGGGCAAGAAAATTTGCCTCGGCATCAGTTACCTGCTCATGCTTTTTGCCTGTTGGCTGATGTTCCGTGGTGCGTGGGAGCAGGTCAAGATCAACTGGACCACCACCAGTGCCGTGATGGAAGTGTCCATGAGCTGGTTCTACGGCTCGGGCATGGTGTTCGCCGTGCTCGGCGGCCTGTTGCTGCTGCGGGATCTGGTCCGGCTGCTCAGCGGCAAGACCGGGGACGGTGAGCTGATGATGATCAGGGAATCCGAAGACCAGCCGCATGAAGGAGGTCCGGCATGACCATCGCTATATTCCTCGGATCGCTGCTTGCCGCCATGGCGCTGGGCATCCCGATCGCGTTTTCATTGCTGCTGTGCGGCGCGGCGCTGATGTGGCACCTCGACATGTTTGACGCGCAGATCCTGGCACAGAACGTCGTGAACGGCGCCGACAGCTTTCCGCTGCTGGCCGTGCCCTTTTTCATGCTCGCCGGCGAGGTCATGAACGCAGGTGGCCTGTCGCGCCGCATCGTCAACCTCGCCATGGCCCTGGTCGGCCACATCAAGGGCGGCCTGGGCTATGTCACGATTGTGGCGGCAGTCATCATGGCTGCACTGTCGGGCTCTGCCGTGGCCGATGCGGCTGCGCTGGCGTCGCTTTTACTGCCCATGATGGTGGCCGCCGGCCATGACAAGGCGCGCTCCGCAGGGCTGATCGCGTCGGCGGGCATTATCGCGCCGGTCATCCCGCCTTCGATCGCCTTTGTCATCTTCGGTGTGGCCGCCAATGTGTCAATTTCCAAATTGTTCCTGGCCGGCATCTTTCCAGGTCTCTTGCTGGGGTTGTCGCTGTGGCTCACCTGGTGGTGGCTGGTGCGCAAGGAAGTGGTGAAGGCCCCGCCGCGCAAGAGCCGTGCAGAAGTCCTGGTGGCGTTGAAGGAGTCGACCTGGGCGCTGGTGCTGCCGCTGATTGTGGTGTTCGGCCTGAAGTTCGGCATCTTCACGCCGACCGAGGCCGCTGTGGTTGCCGCGGTGTACGCAACGCTGGTTTCAGTACTCGTCTACAAGGAGCTCACGCTGAGGAAGCTCTATCCGCTGTTCGTGGGCGCCGCCAAGACCAGCGCGATCGTGATGTTCCTGGTGGCTGCGGCCATGGTGTCGGCCTGGCTGATCACGGTAGCGCAGATACCGGGCCAGGTGGTTGCCCTGCTGCAGCCGCTTCTGGACAGCCCGAAGTTGCTGATGCTGGCCATCATGGTGCTGGTGATGGTGGTGGGAACCGCGCTGGACATGACACCCACCATCTTGCTGCTGACGCCGGTGCTCATGCCGGTCGTCAAGGCCGCCGGCATTGACCCGGTGTACTTTGGCGTGTTGTTCATCATCAACAACGCCATCGGGCTGATCACCCCGCCGGTGGGCACGGTGCTGAACACGGTGGCCGGGGTGGGCAAGGTGAGCATGGACGAAGTCACCAAGGGCGTGTTGCCCTTTATGTGGGCCCAGTTCGCCATCATGTTCCTGATGGTGGCTTTCCCGCAAATCGTCATCATTCCGGCGCGCTGGTTCTACGGCGGCTGACAACTTTCCGCGCTGCCGGGCGTGCTGGGTACGCCACGGCCGGCAGCCACGTCAAAGCGTACCGTGACACCTCATCCCCTCAAAAAACCGGAGACAACCATGAAACGCCTGTTTATCAAATCCGTCCTCGCTACCGTCGCCCTGGCGGCCTTCGGCATGGCCTCAGCCCAGGACATCAAGGAACGCACCGTCAAGTTCGCCACGCAAAACCCGGACGGCCACCCGATTGTGCTGGGCATGAAAAAATTCGCTGAAACCGTGGCAGCGAAATCGGGCGGCAAGATCAAGGTCAACCTCTTCCCCGGCGGTGTGCTGGGCGGCGATGCACCGAACATCTCCGCGCTGCAAGGCGGCACGCTGGAAATGGTGGTGATGAATTCCGGCATCCTGGCCAGCCAGGCCAAGGAATTTGCCGTTTTCGATTTTCCGTTCATGTTTGCAAGCTCGCAGGAAGCCGATGCCGTGGTGGATGGGCCTTTCGGGAAAATGATGCTTTCCAGGCTTGACGCCAAAAACATCCACGGGCTGGCCTACTGGGAACTCGGTTTTCGCAACATCACCAACAGCAAGCGCCCCATCACCAAGGTGGACGACATTGCCGGCCTGAAACTGCGCGTGATTCCCAATGCCATCAACATCGATTGGGTGACCGCCCTGGGCGCCAACCCGACGCCCATGGCTTTTCCCGAGGTCTATGCCGCGATGGAACAGAAAGCCATTGACGGCCATGAAAACCCGTTCACGGTCATCAACGCGAACAAGTTCTATGAAGTGCAAAAGTACCTGGCGGTGACCAACCACCAGTACAACCCACAAACCGTGATCGTCAGCAAAAAGCTGTGGGACACCCTGAGCAATGATGAGAAAAAAATCTTCTCGGATGCGGCCGCCGAAGCTGCTGCGTACCAGCGAAAGGCCTCGCGTGAACAGTCCGGCACCGCGCTCGAAAACCTGAAGAAGAACGGCATGCAGGTCAGCGAGTTCAGCCCCGCAGAAATGGCCAAATTCCGCGAGAAGATGAAGCCCGTTATCGAGAAGCACTCGGCCATCGTGGGTGCCGATGTGGTCGGCGCACTGCAGGCAGAGCTCGCCAAACTGCGTAAATAGGACTTCACGCCCCGGCCGGCCCAGCGCACCGGAGCGCCGGGCTGGCCTGTTCTTTCATTCCGGTTCCGGGTATCTTTCCTTCATGAGCAAAATCCGCATCGCTGTCGCAGGGGCCGGCTACATCGGCCTGGCCCACATGGATGTGGCTCAAGAGAGCCCAACCTGCGTCCTTTCGGCCATTGTCGATCCTGCGCCGGCGGCAAAGGCTATCGCCGCCAGGGCGGGTGTTCCGCTGTACCCATCGCTGGATGAGCTGCTCAGCAAGGACCGCCCTGACGGCGTGATCCTTGCGACGCCGAACCAGCTGCATGTGCCGCAGGCCCTGCAATGCATCAAGGCCGGGGTGCCCATCCTGCTGGAAAAGCCCATTGCACCCACGCTGGCCGAAGGCGAGCAGCTGGTCAAGGCGGTCGCTGAGACGGGCGCCAAGGTACTGATCGGCCACCATCGCGCGCACAGCCCCATCATGGCCAAAGCGAAAGAAATCGTGGATTCGGGAAAACTTGGCAAGCTGGTTGCCGTGACGGGCAGTGCCACATTCTTCAAGCCCGACCGCTACTACGAAGACGCGTCATGGCGCCGCGAGATCGGCGGCGGCCCCATCCTCCTGAACATGATTCACGAGGTGCATAACCTGCGCATGCTGTGCGGTGACATCGTGGCAGTGCAGGCCTTTGCCTCCAATGCCACACGCGGTTTTCCGGTGGAAGACACGGTGGCCATCAATCTGCGTTTTGCCAACGGTGCGCTGGGCAGCTTCATGCTGTCGGACACCGCCGCATGCGCGCGCAGCTGGGAGCAGACCTCCCAGGAAAACAAGGCCTACCCAAGCTATGGCGACGAAGACTGCTACGTGATTTCGGGCACCAACGGAAGCCTGTCGGTTCCGACCATGCGCCTGAAAACCTATCCCAGCCCGGAAGACCGTTCCTGGTGGAAGCCATTTGACGAGAGCGTGGCCGACATGGTGCGCGACGATCCCCTCAAGCACCAGCTGGAGCACTTCGGCGCCGTCATTCGTGGTGAAGCACCGCCGCTGGTCAGTGCCCGCGACGGCCTGCTGAACCTGCGCATCACCGAAGCCATCGCGCAGGCCGCCCAAACCGGCCAGGTGATCGAGTTGCCCGTTGGTTAAGCAGCTCGACCCTCCCACATACAAATCAAACCACGACAAACAACGTCAACAACCAGGAAAGAAATCACCATGAAAGTGCTCATGCTTCACGGCATCAACCACAACATGTTCGGCAAACGCGACCCGGCGCAGTACGGCACCATCACGCTGGACGAAATCAACACCAGCCTGCAGGCTTTGGGCCGGGACCTCGGCGCCGAGGTGGAACATTTCCAGACCAACAGCGAATGTGACATGTGCGAACGGATTCACCAGGCATTCACCGACAAGGTCGACGCCGTGCTGATCAACGCCGGCGCCTGGACGCATTACAGCTACGGCATCCGCGACGCGCTGGCCATCCTCACCGTGCCGGTTGTCGAGCTCCACATGTCGAACATCCATGCCCGCGAGCCTTTCCGCCATGTGTCGGTGTTCGCCGAAATCGTCAAGGGGCAGATCTGCGGCTTTGGCGCTGACAGCTACCTGCTGGCTTTGCGCGCCGCTGTTTCGGCGATCAATGCCGCAAGGGTTTCGTAAATCATCAGAAAGAGAGCGGCCATGTCACAGGAGTTCGCTGGAAAAGTCATCGTTATAAGTGGCGCCAGCCGGGGCATCGGCCATGGCATCGCCGCTGCGTTTGCCGCACGCGGTGCGCAAACCGTTTTGGCCGCATCGTCCATTGAGAACCTGAAGACTGCCGCAGATGCAATTGCAGGCACTGGAGCACTCCGCCCTGAGGTATGTGCTGCGGATCTTCGAGGCGAAGAAGGTTGCAAAGCGGTATTCACCCTGGTGTCCGAAAAATTTGGACGCTGTGACGTGTTGGTTAATTCCGCGGGTGCCACGCGCGCCGGTGCGTTTCTGGACCTTCCGGAGGACGCATGGCATGACGGCTTTGCATTGAAGTTCTTCGGCTGTGTGAACTTGTGCCGCCTGTTTTGGCCGATGCTGAAAACTGCGGGTGGGCACGTTGTCAACATCATTGGCGGCGCTGCCCGTACGCCCGACCCGGGCTTCCTGATCGGTGGGTCGGTCAACGCTGCGATGCACAACTTCACCAAGGGCCTGTCCGGTCTTGGAAAGCGGGACGGCGTCAATGTCAACGCCATTCTTCCGGGCTTGACTGAAACCGGCCGTGTGGCGCAACTGTTTCAGCAGCGTGCAGCCGCAAGTGGAAAGCCCGTCGAAGAAGAACGACAGGCACAAATCGCACGCGAGGGACTCAGCCGGCTGGGTACACCCGAGGATGTCGCCGCACTTGCGATATTCCTGTGTTCGGAGAGTGCCCGCCACATTCAAGGTACGGCCATCGCTGTGGACGGCGGTGGCACCCCAGGCCTGTATTGATCGCCAAAGGCTTTTTTTGTTGCCGGCGAATGACCGTCAGCACCGATCATTCGGCGTTATTTTCAACAGCGGTTTAACTGCAAATTTCTGGAACTTCCATGATCAACGGCCATACCGAACTCATCGCCCATATCGGCTACCCGACGCATTCTTTCAAGGCGCCGATGATCTACAACCCCTACTTTGAACAGGCGGGAGTGAACGCGGTGGTCGTGCCCATGGGTTGCAAGGCCGAAGACTACCCGGCCTTTCTGCGGTCGGTGTCTTGCCTGGAGAACTTCCGGGGCGCGCTGATCACCATGCCGCACAAGGTCACAACAGTCGACTTGCTGGACGAAGCCACACCCACAGTACGCATCGCCGGCGCCTGCAATGCCGTCAGGCGTGACGCGGACGGCAAGCTCGTGGGCGACATGTTCGACGGGGAAGGCTTTGTGCGCGGCGTGCAACGCAAGGGTTTTGATCCGCGCGGAAAACGTGCCCTCGTCGTCGGCAGCGGCGGCGTGGGCTCGGCAATCGCGGCTTCGCTGGCCAAGGCCGGCGCGCGCGCGCTAGGGCTGTGCGACGTCAATGCGGCCTCCGCGCAGGCGCTGGCTGGGCGGCTGCGCCAGCATTACGCAACGCTGGAACTCCTCACAGGCTCAAACGACCCGGCGGGTTACGACCTGGTGGTCAACGCCACGCCCATGGGCATGAACGAAGGCGATCCTCTGCCCATGGACGTTTCACGTATCGCCGCCAACAGTTTTGTGGGCGAAGTGGTCATGAAGTCGGAGATGACCGCGTTTCTGGCAGCGGCCAAGGCGCGTGGCTGTACGGTGCAAGTGGGGTCCGACATGCTGTTCGAGCAGATCCCGGCCTACCTCGAGTTTTTTGGCCTGCCGACCACCACACCGGACGTCTTGCGATCGGTGGCCCGGCTGAGTTATTAAAAAAGTGTAAGAGGACACGCGCACCGTGCGTCCTGGGTGGGAAGTGTTGGAATCAATGCTAAAAACGGCTGATTTCAGACGTTCATGGACATAATCCAGCATGGACAAACTCAAGCAGCTTGAATCGTTCGTGTCGGTTGCGACACGCGGCAGCCTGACCGCTGCCGCGAACGCCGAAGGCGTGGCGCCGGCCATCATGGGGCGTCGGCTTGATGCACTGGAAGGCCGCCTGGGCGTCAAGCTGTTGGTACGCACCACCCGGCGCATCACGCTCACACACGAAGGCAGCGCTTTTCTTGAAGACTGCCAGCGTCTGCTGATTGATTTTGCCAACGCCGAAGCCAGCGTTTCGGCCGGCGGCGTCAAGGCCAGCGGGCATCTGCGCATCACCGCGCCGGCCGGCTTTGGCCGCCGCCACGTGGCGCCACTGGTCACACGCTTTCGCGAAGTGCATGCCGATGTCACGATCTCGCTGAACCTGAGCGACCGGGTAGTTGACCTGGCCGGCGAGGGTTTTGACTGCGCAGTGCGCGTCGGCGACATGCCGGACTCTTCGCTGGTGAGCGTGCGCATGGCTGACAACCGCCGGCTGTGCGTGGCCACGCCGGTCTACCTGGCCCGCCACGGCACGCCCCAGCACCCCAGCGAGCTGGCGAAATTCGACTGCCTGACGCTGTCCAGCGACGCCTCGCAAACGCGGGGCTGGGCGTTCCGGGTCCAGGACGAATTGATCCATCTCAAGCCGGGCGGGCCGCTCGACTGCTCGGACGGCCAGGTCCTGCATGACTGGTGCCTGGGAGGGTACGGCATTGCCTGGCGCAGCACCTGGGAGGTCGAGGCAGAAATTGCCGCCGGCCAGCTGGTGGCGGTGCTGGAGGATTTTGCCGCGCCGCCCAACGGTATTTACGCCGTATTTCCGCAACGCAAACACTTGCCGCTGCGGGTTCGCCTTTGGCTGGATTTTCTGAAACACCATTACAGCCAACCGGAGTTCTGGTGCTCGTCGCCAGCCGCCACCACCACAAAACCCTGACTGGAAAGGATCCCGACGATGGTTCTCGAATCTCTTTTGGCCTATGCCCACCTGCTGGCGATTCTCACCATGGTGGTTTTTCTGGCGAGCGAGGCGGCGCTGTGCCGCACCGAGTGGCTGAACGCCGCCGTGATCGAGAGGCTCGGCAAGATCGACATGGTCTACGGCATCTCGGCCGGCGCGGTTTTCCTGACCGGCCTGGCGCGCGTGTTTCTGGGCAGCAAGGGCGCGGCCTGGTACGCCCACAACCCCTTGCTGTACGTCAAGCTCGTCATGTTCCTGGCGATTGGGCTGATTTCCATCAAGCCGACCATGATGTTTTTGCGCTGGCGCCGTGAGTTGCGCGCCAGCGGCGCCCTGCCCGATGCGCTGGAAGTCAAACAAGCGCGGCGGCTGGTGATGGTGCAGGCGCACATCCTGCCGTTCATTCCGCTGGCCGCCGTCTTTCTGGCCCGAGGCTTTGGTTAGGCACACACCCGCGCTGCAGCGTCAGGCTGAAAACAGGCCATGCACCAGCCAGAAGGCGGTGCCCCACATCATCAGCGCTACCAACAGGTCCATCGCGCGCCATATGGCCGGTGTGTTGAGCCTGCGCCCCACGCACCACAGCGCCACACCCAGGCCGGTAAACCACAGCAATGAACCCGTGATGGCGCCCAGGCCGAAGACGGCGTTGTCCGGCCGGGCGTAAGCCAGTGATGCGGTGCCGATGACCACGGCGGTGTCCAGCCATGCATGGGGGTTGAGCCACGACAGCGCCAGTGCCAGCCCGATGGCCTTGCGGCGCGGCATGGCCTCTGCGCCGGCCATATCGGGGTTCTGGGCAGACGCGTGCGCAGGCTGCAGAAAGCGCCGCATGGCCTGGGCGCCATACACCAGCAGCACCAGCGCGCCCGCGCCGGTCATGGCGCCCAGCAGCTTGTCGGAAAGACCGCCCAGTTGCGCAAGGCCGGCAACGCCTGCGGCGATCAGGGCCACATCGGTCAGCACACAGACGGCGACGGTGAGCCAGAGATGCTGGCGTAGCAGGCCCATGCGGATCACGTGGGCGTTCTGCGGGCCTATGGCCATGATGAGCGAGAGGCTGAGGACCATGCCAGTCAGGAAGGCGGGGGCGGTGAGCGGGTTCATGGCCGCAAGTGTGTGCCAGGGCTCATAATAGTTAAATAGAATTAACTAAAATTAGCTTTAGTCAATTATTAATTGATTTAGTAGGCGCCTAACAACATGCTCGATGCCCGACAACTTGAAGCATTGGCCGCCGTGATTGAGCACGGCAGTTTCGGCGAAGCCGCCAAGGCCCTGAGCCTGACGCTGGCTGCCGTGTCCCTGCGCATCAAGTCACTTGAAACCGCACTGGGGCAGCGGCTCCTGGTGCGCGGCAAACAGGTACGCGCCACGTCGGCCGGCCAGGCTTTGCTCGGGCACACCCGGCAGGTTCGCCTCATGGAGGGTGATCTGCTGGCCGGGCTGCAGGGCGGGGGAAAGCCCGCTCGCCTGCAAAGCCTCAGCGTGGCGGTGAACGCCGACTCCCTGAGCACGTGGTTCTTGCCGGGCGTGGCCTCAGCCCTGCACACTAACGGCCTGCTGCTCGATGTCGTGGTGGACGATCAGGACCACACCCAGGAAGCCCTGAAAAGCGGGGATGTCACGGGCTGCGTCACCGCATTGGCGCAGGCCATGCGGGGCTGCGTGGCTGAACCGCTGGGCGTGATGCGTTACCGCTGCATGGCCTCGCCCGCGCTGGTGGCGCAGTGGAACGAGCCCGCGGCGGGTGGCAAGGCCGCACCGAACCGGCTGGCCCATCGCCTGCTAGCCAGCCCTGCCGTGATCTTCAACCGCAAGGACGCGCTGCAGGATACTTTTCTTGAACAGCATTTCGGGCTGCGCGACGCGCTGTACCCGCGCCACTTCGTGCCGGCGGTGGATGCGTTCGAGCTTGCGCTGGAGCTTGGCATGGGCTGGGGCATGGTGCCCGACCTGTTGCTGGCCGCGCGCACCCGCAAGCCGCCGCTGCAGGAAGTGCTGCCGGGCAGCACGGTCGACGTGCGGCTGTACTGGCAGCACTGGGCACGTGAATCCGTTGCGGCGCAGCGATTGACACAGGCGGTCAAGCAGGCGGCGCAGGGGCAGCTGCTGCAGGTGTGACGGTGCGTTTATAGATGAAAAGTACCGCTAGCGCTTTGTAGACAAGCGCAAACAGCTATCGAATTAATAGCGCCCAGGAGGAATATTGGCACAAAAAAAGCCCGCCATGACATTCATGGCGGGCTGGTTTGATCTGAAAAGACCGGCTTACTTGCTCAGGCACTCTTTCATGAAGGCTTTGCGTTCGTCGCCTTTTTTGCCCTTGGCGTCGACGTTGCAGGTTTTCATTTTGGTTTGCTGCGTTGGTGCTTCTTTCTTGGCGCTCAGGCACTCTTTCATGAATGCCTTGCGCTCATCGCCCTTCTTGCCTTCAGCGTCCTTGTTGCAGGCGCCCATTTTGGTTTGCTGTGCGGTTTTGGCTGGAGCGTCCGCGGCGTGCGCCACCGGAGACAAGGCCATCGAGACGGCAAAAACGGCGGCGATCAGGGATAACAGCTTTTTCATGGTGGCTCCATTGGGTTGGGAAACAGGTTTGAGTTCCGGCTGGAATTCCAACACATAACGCCGCGCCGGGCAAATTCGATGACCGGGTATCTGAGGGGTCCGAACGGCAGATGGCTTAACCGTAAAATCAGACCATGCTCTCGATTAAAAAAGACCTGCTCGCGGCTCTGGCCGCGGGGCTGGATGAACTTTCCCCCGGCGCAGGCGACAAAGCTGCCTTTGAATCCCCCAAGGTGGCGGCCCATGGCGACTTCGCCTGCACGGCCGCCATGCAGCTGGCCAAGCCGCTCAAGCTCAACCCGCGCCAGGTGGCCGAAAGCCTGCGCGCCAACCTGCTCAAGAAGCCCGCGTTTGAACGCTGGGTAGACGCCATCGAAATCGCCGGCCCCGGTTTCATCAACATCCGCCTCAAGCCCGCCGCCAAGCAGGAGACCGTGCGCGAAGTGCTGGCCGCCGGCGCGCAGTTCGGCGTGCAGCCGGCCGACCCGGCCCGCAAGATGATCGTCGAGTTCGTCTCGGCCAACCCGACCGGCCCGCTGCATGTGGGCCACGGCCGCCAGGCCGCGCTGGGCGATGCGATCTGCAACCTGTTCGCCACGCAAGGCGCCAAGGTCTGGCGCGAGTTCTATTACAACGACGCGGGCGTGCAGATCCAGACCCTGGCCACCAGCACACAGGCGCGCGCCAAAGGCATCAAGCCCGGTGACGCCGGCTGGCCCGAGTCGGCCTACAACGGCGACTACATCGCCGACATCGCGGCCGACTTTCTGGCCAAAAAGACCGTCAAGTCGGACGACCGCGAATACACCGCCTCGGGCGACGTGGAAGACATGGACTCGATACGCCAGTTCGCCGTGGCCTATCTGCGCCACGAGCAGGACCTGGACTTGAAGGCCTTCTCGGTGAAGTTCGACAACTACTACCTTGAGTCCAGCCTGTACAGCTCGGGCCGTGTCGATAGCGCCGTGGCCAGACTGAAAGAGGCCGGCAAGACCTACGAGCAGGATGGCGCGCTGTGGCTGAAGTCGACCGACTACGGCGACGACAAAGACCGCGTGATGAAAAAGAGCGACGGCAGCTACACCTACTTCGTCCCCGACGTGGCCTACCACCTGGCCAAGTGGGAGCGCGGCTTCGGCAAGGCCATCAACATCCAGGGCATGGACCACCACGGCACCATTGCCCGCGTGCGCGCCGGGCTGCAGGCCGCCGGCGAAGGCATTCCCCAGGGCTACCCCGACTACGTCCTGCACACCATGGTGCGCGTGGTGCGCAACGGCGAAGAGGTCAAAATTTCCAAGCGCGCCGGAAGCTACGTCACCTTGCGCGACCTGATCGAATGGACCAGCGCCGACGCCGTGCGCTTCTTTTTGCTCAGCCGCAAGCCGGACACCGAATACATCTTCGACATTGACCTGGCGCTGGCCAAAAACAATGAAAACCCGGTGTATTACGTGCAGTACGCGCATGCGCGCATCTGCTCCATCCTCACCACCTGGGCCGGCCAGGGTGGCGACGAAGCCAGCCTCAAAGCTGTCGACCTCTCGGCGCTGGACAGCCCGCAGGCGCAGTCATTGATGCTGCTGCTGGCCAAGTACCCCGACATGCTGACCAACGCGGCTGACGGATTTGCACCGCACGACGTGGCTTTTTACCTTCGTGAGCTGGCGGCCAGTTATCACAGCTATTACGATGCCGAGCGCATCCTGGTGGACGACGAAGCTGTGAAGCTTGCCCGTCTGGCGCTGGTCGCCGCGACTGCGCAGGTGTTGCACAATGGCCTCGCGGTGCTGGGCGTGAGCGCCCCGCGCAAGATGTAAACGGTGGCGAAAACCATGCGAATTTCAGGACAAGGCAATGAACGTGGGCAAGGTATGAATACACAACGAGGCGGAACCCTGTTGGGGTTGATCATTGGCGCGCTGATCGGCCTGGGCGCGGCGCTGGCGGTAGCGGTTTACATCACCAAGGTGCCGGTTCCTTTCATGAACAAGAGCCAGGCACGCAACCCCGACAGCGATGCTGTTGAAGCCAAGAAAAACAAGGACTGGAACCCGAACGCCCCGCTGGCCGGCAAAAACCAGCCCAAGCCGCCTCCTCCGGCAGCGGTTGAAGTGCCTGGTGTTCCAGTACCCGACCCCTCCGCCGGAGCCACCCCCAAGGCCGCCGCTTCAGCGCCGGCCAAAGTGGCCAAACCAGCGCCTGCCGATCCGCTGGGCGATCTGGCAAAGGCCAAGGTCGAAGGCCTGTCATCCGGTCCGGGAGCGGATCCCTTCAGCTATTTCATTCAGGCCGGTGCCTTTCGCACGCCGGAAGATGCGGAACAGCAACGCGCCAAGTTGCTGCTGCTGGGCATGCAGGCCAAAGTGACGGAACGCGAGCAGGCTGGCCGCACCGTGTACCGCGTGCGTCTTGGCCCTTTCGACAAGAAGGAAGATGCCGACAAGGCCAAGGAGCGCCTGGACAACAATTCCATTGAAACCGCGCTGGTCCGGGTCCAGCGCTGAAGCCCTCATCCAACGATAGGCTGAACTTTTCACGAGGCTGGTGTACAAACCCCTATACCCCGCGCCACGAGGCATCCGCCAGAGGGGCGGTTTCCGGGCTATTTCTGTCATTCCAGGAGAAAAATCTGATGCAACGCCGTGAGTTTTCGTTTTCAGCCGCCGCCCTGGGCGGCATCGCCGCCCTGCCCACCCTGGCACAAGCCCAGGCCAAGGCCTTCAAGGACGGCGAGGATTACCTGACGCTGGACAAGCCGGCGCCGACCGAAGCCGCCGCCGGCCGGGTCGAGGTGGTGGAATTCTTCTGGTACAACTGCCCCCATTGCAACGCCTTCGAGCCGCAATTCGAAGCCTGGATGAAGCAGATCCCCAAGGACGTGTCCGTGCGGCGTGTTCCAGTGTCCTTCCGGCCCGATTTCGAACCTCAGCAGCGCCTGTATTACGTGCTTGAGGCCATGGGAAAAATTGAGGAACTTCACAAGAAGGTGTTTGCCACGATTCATGTGGAAAAACAACCGCTTAACACGCCCGAGCTGATAGCTGCATGGGCTGAAAAGCAGGGCCTCAACAAGGCCAAATTCGTTGAGTTCTACAACTCCTTTTCGGTCGCCTCCAAGGCGCGCAAGGCCACACAGCTGCAGGACAGCTACAAAGTGGCCGGCGTGCCGTCGCTGGGTATCGCCGGGCGTTATTACACCTCGTCGGACCAAACCCAAACCATGACCCGCGCGCTGCAGGTCACAGATCACCTGATCGCCCAATCCCGCAAGGCCAAATAAAGAAAGCGCCCGCGGCCGTGCGCCGCGCCAAACACCGGCTCAAAAAACCCGCCCGATTTCCGGCGGGTTTTTTTATGCCCCTAATATTCCCCGTGCAAGCCATTCCCGCAGCTGGCATGGCTACAATGACCCAACACCAAGCAGCAAGATTCGTGCCTTATGAAACACCCCATTTTTTCCCTCATCCTGCCGGTCATCCTGGCGCTGGGGTCGGCTTTCCCGGCCGCTGCCGAAAAAGCTGATCGGGACAAACCCATGAACGCGGAGGCAGATGCCCTGCGTTATGACGACCTGAAGCAAACCAGCGTTTTTACCGGCAATGTGGTGATCACCAAGGGAACGACCATCGTGCGCGGCGAGCGCGTTGACGTCATGCAGGATCCCGAGGGCTACCAGCAGGCGGTGTCCGTCGCGGCGCCCGGCAAGCTGGCGTTTTACCGGAAAAAGCGTGACGGCGTAGACGAGTACATCGAAGGCGAAGGCGAACGCATTGAATATGACAGCCGCGCCGACCTGGTGAAGTTCATCAAGCGGGCGGTGGTGCGCCGCTACAACGGTGCCACCCTGGTGGACGAAACCACCGGCAGCCTGATTGTTTATGACAACAACACCGACGTCTTCACCGTGGATGGGGGCGCGCAAAACCGTACGGCCAGCAACCCCACGGGGCGGGTTCGCGCCATGCTGTCACCCCGCGCGACAGCCTCGGCACCCGTTGCGGCACCGCCCGCGGGCCCAGCCCCGGTTCTGCGCCCCAGCACGACGCTGGGCAATGAAAAGAACTAGAAAGACCTGCACAGATGGATGTGGTGACTGACACTTCAGCGGCCCCGGCCGCTCCTGCCCTGACCCCCAGCCGCCTTGTTGCGCAAGGTCTGCAAAAATCGTACGGCAGCCGCAAGGTGGTGCAGGACGTTTCGCTGTCCGTGCAAAAAGGCGAAGTCGTGGGCCTGCTGGGCCCCAACGGCGCGGGCAAAACGACCTCGTTCTACATGATCGTGGGCCTGGTGCGCGCCGATGCAGGCGAAATTTCCATCGACGGCGAGTCGGTCGAGCACATGCCGATTCACCTGCGTGCCCGCCTGGGCCTGAGCTACCTGCCGCAGGAAGCGTCGATTTTCCGCAAGCTCACGGTGGAAGAAAACGTGCGTGCCGTGCTGGAGCTGCAGCTCGACAAAACCGGAAAACCGCTGGGGCGCGCAGACATCGAGTCGCGGCTCGACGCCCTGCTGCAGGATTTGCGGGTAGATCATTTGCGCAACTCACCGGCACCGGCGCTCTCGGGCGGCGAGCGCCGCCGGGTCGAAATCGCGCGGGCGCTGGCAACCCAGCCGCGCTTCATCCTGCTGGATGAGCCCTTTGCCGGTATCGACCCCATTGCCGTAATCGAAATCCAGCGCATCATCGGTTTCCTCAAATCGCGCGGCATCGGCGTGCTGATCACCGACCACAACGTGCGTGAAACACTGGGCATTTGCGACCACGCCTACATCATCAGCGACGGCCACGTGCTGGCGCAAGGCACACCGTCCGAGATCGTGAATAACGCCGATGTGCGCCGCGTCTATCTCGGCGAACACTTCAAGATGTAGAACATGGTTCCCCCCTGTTGTCGCTCACTTCGTGTAGCTCCCTCTCCCCCTCCGGGGACGGCGCCTGCGGCCTGGCAAAGCCAGTTCCGCGGCGCCCGCTGGTTAAAGACGTATTGCCTCAACCTTCCGCAAGTTTGAAAATCCAGTGAAACAAGGTCTGTCACTCCGCGTCTCGCAGCATCTTGCGCTGACACCTCAACTACAGCAGTCGATCCGGCTGTTGCAGCTGTCGACGCTTGAGTTGAGCCAGGAGGTCGAGCAGATGCTCGACGAAAACCCGTTTCTGGAAGTGTCGGAAGAGACGGCGGTGCGCGAAGAGTTTGGGCTGGAGCACATCAACACGCCGGTAAGCCAGGACAGCCGCGAGTTTGAATCTGCTACGGATTCGATAGCTGGCGGCGCAGACGAGACTAGCGCTACAGCCCCGAATGACGCAGAAGTCAGTGCGGAGCCCAAGCTCGAGGAAAGCTGGGAAGGCGATGGCACGGTAGAAACCACGCCCGACGACAGCGAGTGGGGAAGCGACGCACCGGCGCGCAAGAACAACAATGAAGAGAGCGAAGCCGAGGCCTCCGACCTCACGGGCAGCCATGAGTCGCTGCAGGACCACCTGCACCGGCAATCGCTGAGCTTGCGCCTGTCGGAGGAAGACCGTGCCGCGCTGCACTTCCTCATTGAATCGCTCAACGACGACGGCTACCTTGAAGACAGCCTGGCGTCGCTCGCGGCCGGTCTTGCAAGAGATGACATGGCGCAGGCGGAAGAACTGGAGCAGCGTTTTGCGATGGCGCTCAAGCTGCTGCACCACATGGAGCCTGCCGGTGTCGGTGCGCGCAACCTGGCGGAATGCCTGAGCCTGCAGCTGCTGGACTGCAAGGACTGCGAAGAAACCCGCGCAGCCATTGCCATGTGCAAGCAACCGATGGAGCTGCTGGCCAAGCGCGACGTGAAACGCCTGTCGCACCTGTGCGGTTTCACCGAAGCCGCCATCAAGGGCGCGATCACGGTGATAGGCCGGCTCGATCCCAAGCCCGGGCGCCGCTTCGTGAACGTGGAGCGCAACCTGATCGTGCCCGACGTCATCGTCATCAAGTCGGGCCGGGGCTTCAAGGTTTCGCTCAATGGCGACGTCATGCCGCGCCTGCGCGTGCACGACATTTATGCCAATGCCCTCAAGCAGCACAAGGGCCAGGGCGGCCAGGCGCTGCAGCAGCGCCTGCAGGAGGCCCGCTGGTTCATCAAGAACATCCAGCAGCGCTTTGACACCATCCTGCGCGTGAGCAGTGCGATTGTGGAACGGCAGAAAAATTTCTTCACGCACGGTGAACTCGCCATGCGCCCGCTGGTGCTGCGCGAAATCGCCGACGAGCTGGGCCTGCACGAGTCCACCATCTCCCGCGTGACCACGGCCAAGTACATGGGCACCCCTTTCGGCACCTTTGAGCTCAAGTATTTCTTCGGCTCCGCGCTCGGCACCGAAACCGGCGGCAATGCTTCCAGCACGGCGGTACGCGCGCTCATCAAACAATTTGTCTCGTCCGAAAGCCTCAAGAAACCGCTCAGCGACAACCAGATTTCCGAAATGCTCAAGGAGCAGGGCATTGAATGCGCACGCCGCACCGTGGCCAAGTACCGCGAAGCCCTGCGCATAGCGCCCGCCAACCTGCGCAAATCACTCTAGCCGCCCAATCAGGCCGCGCTGCCCGTCCCTCAAAGTCAGTCATGAATCAACTCCAATTGTTTTTACCGTGCGCCGCAGGCGTCGAAACCCTGCTGGCCACCGAGGTCAAGCGTGTCACCGGGATCGACGGCAAAGCCTGGCGCGCCGGCGTGCAGCTGCAGGCGTCGTGGCGCGACGCGTTGCAGCTCAACCTGCACAGCCGGCTGGCGCAGCGTGTACTGATCGAGCTGCAGCACAACCAGTACCGCAGTGAGCAAGACCTCTACAACGCTGCTGCCAACGTGGCCTGGGAAATCTGGTTCACGCCCAAGCAGACCTTCAAGGTCGAGATCACCGCCCAGCACAGCCCGCTGCAAAGCCTGAACTTCGCGGCGCTGAAGATCAAAGACGCGATCGCCGACCGCTTTCGCGCCAAGTTCGACGACGTGCGCCCCAGCGTCGACACGCGCTGGCCCGACGTGCGCGTCTACGTGCACCTGACGACGGACACCGTCACGGTCTACATCGACACCTCGGGTGAGCCGCTCTTCAAGCGCGGTTGGCGCGAAGACAAGGGTGATGCCCCGCTGAAGGAAACCCTGGCCGCCGCCATGATTGCCGCCAGCGGATGGGATCAGCTCTGTAAAGAAGGCGTGCCGCTCTATGACCCCTGCTGCGGCTCGGGCACCATCGCGATTGAAGCCGCGCAGATCGCGTGCAACATCGCACCCGGCATCAACCGCCGTTTTGCCTTTCAGAAATACCTGCCCTTTCAGGGCCACGTGTGGGACGGCCTCCTCGACCAGGCGGAAGCCGCCATCACCGAGCCCACGGCCAAGGTGTTCGGCAGCGACGTGTCTTTCCGCATGGTTGACTTTGCCGAGCGCAATGCCGAACGTGCCGGTGTGGCCAATGCGGTGGAATTCCGCGGCGGCGACGCGCTGCAGCGTATGCCACCTGCGCCTTCGGGCGTGATGCTGGTGAACCCGCCTTACGGCGAACGGATCGATGTGGCAGGCGTGGCCGGCATCACCGGCCTGCAGGGACGCGACCAGCGCCGCCAGCAAGGACATGCCGAAGGACGCGTGCAGCAGGACCACCGCAACCAACCCATTGACGAATTCGGCCAGCCGCTGAACCGGGACAGCGGTGATCGGGGTGACACACGTGAAGAACCCGCCTTCGAGACATCGCGCGACCGCTCGGCCAATCCCGGCCGCGAACAGGCACAAAACGCCTGGGGCGAAGAAGCGACGGAGTTTTTTCCGCAACTGGCCGCGCACTGGAAGAAAAACTACGCCGGCTGGACCGCTCACGTGCTCACGCCCGACCTCAAACTGCCGGGCAAGATGCGCCTGAAAGAATCGCGGCGCGTGCCGATGTGGAACGGCCCCATCGAATGCCGCCTGTTCCGCTTTGACATGGTGGCGGGCTCCGCACGCGGCAAGCCCGGCGCAGCCACCCCCACCCCACCGAACGAGCCGGCGGCGTGACGGCCTCAGTGCGCCAGCCTGTCGTGCTGGACACCAACATCGTCCTCGACGTGTTTGTTTTCAACGATGCGGTAGCGCAGCCACTGAAAAAAGCGCTGGAGGCCGGCGAGCTCGACTGGCTGGCCACGCAGGCCATGCGCGACGAACTTGAGCGCGTGCTGGCTTATCCGCAAATCATTCCCCGCCTGGCGTTTTACGAATTAAGCGCCGGTGACGTGCTCGCTGCCTTTGACCGGCATGCTCGCCTGACGGATGTGGCAGCCAAGGCCGGTGTCACTTGCAGCGACCCCGACGACCAGAAGTTCATCGACCTGGCGGTGGCCGGCAAGGCCTTGCTGCTCAGCAAGGACCGGCATGTTCTCTCCATGACCAAACGGCTCGGCAACCTCGGCGTCAGGGTGCAGCGCTCGATGTCTGACGGCAAGCAGCCTTCAGGAAGGTGAGGAAGGCGCGTACGCGAGGAATGTTCTGCCGGCCGGGAAGAACCAGGGCTGACAGGGGCGTCGGGTCGCTGTCGTGGAGCGTCGTCAGTAGCGGCACCAGCCGTCCGTCAGCGAGCGCCTGTTCCCCCAGGAAATCACCGAGGCGGACAATGCCAACGCCGGCCAGGGCCAGGTCAAGCAGCAGGTCGGCGCTGTCGCATGTGATGGAACCTTTGACCGGCAGCATGACACGCTTGCCGTCCTCCAGCACCGGCCATTCCGCCAGACGCGTGAATCCACTTAATTGCAGGCAGTTGTGCGCGAGAAGCTCACGGGGATGCTGCGGAACTCCGTGCCTGGCCAGGTAGCCTGGGCTGGCGACCATGACGCGATGAACAGTTCCCAGCTGCAGCAGCACAAGTCCGGAATCCTGCAAGGGGCCTACCCGGATGGTGACATCGGTCTGGTCGAGCAGGGGGTCTATGCGCTGATCACCGACGGTTAGTGCGACAGAAATATCCGGGTATAGGGCCTGAAACTCCGGCAGCAGGCGCACCAGCTTGTGTTTCGCAAAAGCGGTACCGGTATTGATGCGAATCAAGCCCTGCGGGCGGCCCTTGACCGCCCCGATCTGGGCCTGTGCTTCTTCAACCCGGGCAATGATCGCGCGGGCATGGTGGAGATAGGTTTCGCCTTCCTGCGTGAGTACAAGCCGCCGTGTTGAACGATGCAATAGCTTGGCGCCAAGCCGGCTTTCGAGCCGCGACACGATACGCGCGACCGCCGAAGCGGTGAGCCCCGCCTCTTTGCCGGCCGCAGCAAATGCCCCTAAATCCACCGTGCGAACAAAGATGGCGATGTCATCGGTGTACTGCATCCCTCATTATGTCGTTTTCAGTCGCAATGACTGACCAATGTGCATATTTATCTAATTTTTGGTCTCTATAAAGTCGGATTTCCACATTTTCAAGGAGTCCTGACCATGCCACTCGCCCGTATTTCGGTGCCCGCGCACCTTTCGCAGGAGTTCATCATGGCCCTTGCTGATGCTGTTCACCAGGGGTTGGTTGAGACATGCGGTGTGCCGCCCGGTGACCGGTTTCAACTGGTTTCGCGTTTCCAGCCCGACGCGATGATCCTGGATCCGACGTTTCCGGACGTGAGCCGCTCGGCCGGCGCCTGCATTGTGGAAATCACTTTTCTGGGTGGCCGCAACGACGCGCGCAAGCGTGAGCTCTACGCCCGCGTGGTCGCTAAGGCGGTCGCCGCCGGCTTTTCGCCGGACGACATCATGATCGCGCTGACGGAAAATTCGCCGATCGACTGGTCGCTTGGCCGTGGCCAGGCGTATTCAGGCCACTGCGACGCGGGTGCCTGAAGTCGCGGCGCCATCGGGTCCGGCGGGTGCCTGCATCGCGGCGCCGTTGGCGCGAAAACTGTGCGCGCTGGCCAGTGGCCAGTAGTAGCTGAAGACCGTGTTCTGCTTTTCCAGCGAGCCCAGCAGCGCACCGGGCTCGACTTGCATGATGAGGTTGCTCAGCAGCCGCACCTCGGTATCGGTCAGGCGCCGCACGATGTGATGCGCGTTGACTTCGCGCGGGTGGCACAGGCCCGCGGCCTGCACCAGTTCTTGCAGCGCATGCAGCGTGCTGCGGTGAAAGTTGCGCACGCGTTCGGCCTTGTCGGGCACCACCAGTGCCTGCTGGCGCACCGGGTCTTGTGTGGTGACGCCCGTCGGGCATTTGCCGGTGTGGCAGCTTTGCGCCTGGATGCAGCCCAGCGCCATCATGAAGCCGCGCCCGGCATTGCACCAGTCGGCGCCCAGCGCCATCAGCCGCACCATGTCAAAAGCGCTCACCACCTTGCCGGCGGCACCGATGGACACGCGGCTGCGCAGGTTCACGCCGATCAGCGTGTTGTGCACCAGCAGCAGGCCCTCTTGCAGCGGTGCGCCCACGTGGTCGGTGAACTCGACGGGCGCAGCGCCCGTGCCGCCCTCGGCGCCGTCCACCACGATGAAATCCGGCGTGATGCCGGTCTCCAGCATGGCTTTCACAATCGCAAACCATTCCCACGGGTGTCCGATGCAGAACTTGAAGCCCGTCGGCTTGCCGCCCGACAGCTTTCGCAGTTTGGCGATGAAATGCATCATCTCGACCGGCGTGGAAAATGCGCTGTGGCTGGAGGGCGAAATGCAGTCCTTGCCCTGCGGTACACCGCGCGCCGCCGAGATTTCCTCGGTGACCTTGGGGCCGGGCAGGATGCCGCCGTGGCCGGGCTTGGCGCCCTGGCTCATCTTGAGCTCGATCAGCTTGACCTGCGGGTCGCATGCGTTGGCGGCGAAGCGCTCTTCGCTGAACGTGCCGTCCTCGTTGCGGCAACCAAAATAGCCCGAGCCGATCTCCCAGATCAGGTCACCGCCATGCAACCGGTGGTGCTGCGAGATCGAGCCCTCGCCCGTGTCGTGCGCGAAGCCGCCGAGTTTGGCGCCCTTGTTCAGCGCCATGATGGCATTGGCCGAGAGCGATCCGAAGCTCAGCGCCGAGATGTTGAACACGCTGGCGTGGTAAGGCTGCGTGCAGGGCTCCACCGAGGGCGACGGGTGATCGGGCGTGCCGCCTATCCAGACGCGGAAGTCGTGGGTTGGCAGTTTGGTCGGCGACATCGAATGGTTGACCCATTCATAACCCTGCGCGCCCACGTCGAGCTGCGTACCGAACGGCCGGTTATCGGGTTCGCCCTTGGCGCGCTGGTACACCAGCGAGCGCTGGGCGCGTGAAAATGGCGTGGCCTCGCTGTCGCTTTCGATGAAGTACTGGCGCATTTCGGGCCGGATGTACTCAAACAGGAAACGCATGTGGCCGATGACCGGGTAGTTGCGCAGCACGGCATGGCGCGTTTGCCGCAAGTCGCGCACGCCCACGCACACCAGCACCACGCCGGCCACCAGGGATACCAGGGCCAGCTTCCCGACGCCAAAAACCATCAGGCCGAGCAGCCCCAGCAGCGCAGCAAGCCCGCACAGGGCCATAAAGGTGTAACGGACGGGGAACCAGGCATCCAGGCGCTGAAGAAACATGACGGGGCTTCCGTGGGAGGGGTCACAAAAGGGCACAAAACACAGGCATGCAGCCGCGACGCGCCAGATACACTTTGCATCATAAGAGCCTCACGTGACGCTCAGAACTGTTTTTTTCATGAAGCCAACCCCCAAATCCGTCATCCCCTCTAAGCCCTCGCCGGAGCCGGTTTTCCTGGAAGTCGAGGCGTTCGACGAGCTCGATGCCATCCTCGACGACCTGCGCATCCGTTACGACGAAACACCGCAGTGGGAATTCTGCGAAGGCTTCATGGCCGCCGTGATCTGCTCGCGCCGGCCCATCGAGGCAGCCGAATACCTGCCCGTGCTGCTCGCCGTCCCCGCTGAGGGCGAGGCACCGGATCCGGAAGGCGGCTCGTTCGCCAGCGAGGCGCAGCGTGAGCGCTTCCTCATGCTCTGGAACCAGCGCTGGCAGGAAGTCGAAACGGCGCTGGACGCCGAAGTGGACTCGCTCGAAGACGACAACTGCTACCACCCCGAGGTCATGGACATACGCGGCGCCGTGGCCGACATGCCGCCCGACGAACGTGCCGCCTTCAAGGGCGAAGACCTGCCCGCATTCGCGCAGGTCTGGGCGCTGGGTTTCATGTTTGCCGTCGAAAGCTGGCCCGACGAGTGGATGGCGCCGCGTGACAAAGACGCCGCCAGGTGGCTCGATGGCGCCCTGCAGGCCGTGGTCGCCATGACCGAAGACGACAACGCCCCGCCCGAGGTGTCACCCCTCAGCGAAGACGGCACACCCAGCACCAGCATTGCCAGGCTCAACGCGTTTGGCGAGGCCATCTGGGCGGTGTATGACCTGCGTGAGCTGTGGAAGACCATGGGCCCCAAAGTCGAGATGGTGCGGGTGGAGGCCACGCCCGGGCGCAACGACGTTTGTTATTGCGGTAGCGGGAAGAAGTACAAGAAATGTCACGGGGCGGGGTAAAGGCCGGTGATCTGACGGCATGTGTCCTTTGCCGGATTCGGGCGCATTGAATAATCGCTATCAATTTCATAGCTTGTCGCGCCCGATTTAATTGGCCTCTAGCCACTTTTGACCCGAAAAAACAAGGCCCACGCCCCCCCCCCCCCGAACGCACGCCAGAAGAAGGGACTTCCCCCCAAACTGAAACCAGACCCGGTTCAGGCTGTTTTCAGGGGAGGTTTCGGCCTTAAGCCCAATATGGATGGGCGCCAGCAGCTATGCTTTTAATAGCAACAACAAACACCGGTAAAACCCGCAGAGTCCAGCCGGTTGTCCACCAGGATATTCCGCCGAGCAGCAGGTCGTAACGCTTCACCCTGGAAGGCGGCTTCTGGACACTTTTTTGGGGCAACGGTGTTGGCTACATAGGCGACGGCCAGGCGGTCCGCCGCCGGACCGCCGGTTTTCATGAAGTCAGCAATCGCGGAAAACCCGGGTCTTGACGCGCGCGGTCGGCGGCGCAGAATGCATCAGTCGCCCTGGACCGTGAACAGGTCCCTGACTTGTATGTACAAGTTACCGGCGGCAACCACCAGCGGTATGGGCATGATTCCTGCTCACCCCTGAGACCCCCGGGCGCGGCCGCCACAAGCGGTCAGGCGCAATGTTTGTTTGACTGTCCAACCGAAGGAAATCATCTTGAACCACATGCTTCCCCACCTCAGCCGCCGCGTTCTTTGCGCCACTGCCGCAGCCGCCATGCTGGCCTGCAGCGCCGGCGCCGTGCTGGCCGCCACGCCCAAAGACACCCTGGTGCTGGCCTTCGGTTTCGATGACATCATCACCATGGACCCGGCCGAGGCCTTTGAGCTGTCCGCCGGCGAAATCATGGGCAACACCTATGACCGCCTGCTGCGCCTGGATGTGAACGACCCGTCCAAACTGGTGGGCGACGTGGCCAAATCCTGGACCGTCTCGGCCGACGGCAAGACCTATACCTTCGAGCTCAAGCCCGGGATCAAGTTCGCCTCCGGCAATCCGCTCACGGCTGAAGAAGTGGCGTATTCGCTGCAGCGCGCCGTGATGCTCGACAAGTCCCCCGCTTTCATCCTGACCCAGTTCGGTTTCTCCAAGACCAACGTCAAGGACAAGATCAAGGCCACCAGCCCGACCGTGGTGACCCTGGAAACCGACAAGGCTTATGCACCCACCTTTGTCTTCAACTGCCTGACGGCCAACGTGGCCGGCATTGTCGACATGAAGCTGGTGCAATCGAAAGAGGTCAACGGTGACTGGGGTTACGCCTGGCTGAAAACCAATTACGCCGGCTCCGGCCCGCTCAAGCTGCGCGAATGGCGTGCCAATGAAATCGTGGCGCTGGAACGCAACGACAACTACTACGGCGCCAAGCCCAAACTGGCCCGCGTGATCTACCGCCACGTGAAGGAATCGGCCACGCAGCGCCTGCTGCTGGAAAAAGGCGACATCGACATCGCCCGCAACCTGAGCCCGCAGGACATCGCGGCGCTCTCGGCCAACAAGGACGTGAAGATGACCTCCACGCCCAAAGGCACGGTCTACTACATCAGCCTGAACCAGAAGAACGCCAACCTGGCCAAGCCCGAGGTGCGCGAGGCCCTGAAATACCTGGTCGACTACGACGCGATCGGCGACACGCTGGTCAAGAACATCGGCGTGATCAACCAGAACTTCTTGCCGCAGGGCCTGCTGGGCGCCAGCACCGTCAAGCCGTACAAGCTCGACGTGGCCAAGGCCAAGGCGCTGCTGGCCAAAGCGGGCCTGGCCAACGGCTTCAAGGTCACCATCGACATGCGCACCATCCAGCCGGTGCAAGGCATCACCGAGGCCTTCCAGCAAACAGCCAAGCAGGCCGGCATTGACGTCGAGATCATTCCCGGTGACGGCAAGCAAACATTGACCAAGTACCGTGCCCGCACCCACGACATGTACATCGGCCAGTGGGGCGCCGACTACTGGGACCCGCATTCGAACGCCGACACCTTCACGCGCAACCCCGACAACGCCGACGATGCCAAGGCCAAGCCGCTGGCCTGGCGCAACGCCTGGGCGATCCCCGAGCTGACCAAGCAGTCGGATGCCGCCGTGCTCGAGCGCGACGCCGGCAAGCGCAAGAAGATGTACGAGGACCTGCAGGCCGAGTTCCGCAAGACCAGCCCCTTTGTCATGCTCTACCAGCAGACCGAGGTGGCGGCTTATCGCACCAACGTGGACGGCCTGAAGCTGGGCCCCACCTTCGACACCAACTACATGTTCAACGCCTCCAAGCGCTGATAGCTCCACGACTTTGGCCATCCCCGACCCCACGGCTGCCGGCGTGGCACCGCTCAGCGCGGTAGCCACACGCACGGCAGGCCAGCGCTTGACGCCGCACGCCAAAAGCTTTGGCAACTTCCTGGTGGTGATTTTGCTCACCTACCTGGGCCTGCTCGCGGTCACGTTTTTTATCGGCCGCGTGATCCCGATCGACCCGGTGCTGGCCATCGTGGGCGACCGCGCGCCGGCGCATGTGATCGAGCGGGCGCGCCAGGAGCTGGGGCTGGACAAGCCGCTGTATGAGCAGTTCTACATCTACATCGGCAAGGTGCTCAAGGGCGACTTCGGCGTCTCGGTGCTGACAGCCAACCCGGTGATGACGGACATCAAGCGCGCCTTTCCGGCCACGCTGGAGCTGGCGAGCCTGGGCATCCTGATAGGCGCGGGCCTGGGCGTGCCGCTGGGCGTCTGGGCCGCAGTGCGGCGCGGCAAGCTGGTGGACCAGGTGGTGCGCGTGATCGGCCTGGTGGGCTATTCGGTGCCCATCTTCTGGCTGGGGCTGATGGCGCTGGTGGTGTTTTATGCGCGGCTGGGCTGGGTCTCCGGGCCGGGCCGCATTGACGTGAGTTATGAATACACACTCAAGCCCATCACCGGGTTGTTGCTGCTCGACACGGCCATGACCGGCGAGTGGGAGGCTTTTCGCAATGTGTTTTCGCACCTCATCCTGCCGGCTTCGCTGCTCGGCTATTTCGCGCTGGCCTATATCAGCCGCATGACGCGTTCCTTCATGCTCAACGAACTCGCCCAGGAATACGTGATTGCTGCGCGCGCCAAGGGCCTGTCGGAGTCGCGCATTATCTGGCGCCATGCGCTGCGCAACGCCATGGTGCCGCTGGTCACGGTGATCGCGCTGTCGTACGCGGGTCTGCTCGAGGGCTCGGTACTGACCGAAACCGTCTTTGCCTGGCCGGGGCTGGGCCTGTACATCACCAACTCGCTGCAGAACGCCGACATGAACGCGGTGTTGGGCGGCACGATTGTGGTGGGGTCGATCTTTGTCGGTTTGAATTTATTGTCAGATGTCTTGTACAAATTGCTGGACCCAAGGACGCGAATCCGATGACTTCAAAGGTTGCATCTTTGCGCGACTGGCTGAACACCGACCGCCCTGCCTCGCGCCGCCAGGCTTTCATGGGCCGCATGTACCACGGCTGCCACGATTTTTCGCGCAACCGGCTGGCGATGCTGGGCCTCTTCATCGTGCTGGGTCTGGTCCTCGTGGCGATTTTTGCCGACCTGCTCGCGCCGTATTCGGCCTACACCGGCGACCTGCGCACCACACGGCTGCTGCCGCCCTCGTGGGCACACTGGTTCGGCACCGACGACCAGGGGCGGGACATCCTCTCACGCATCATCATCGGCTCGCGCATCACGCTGATGGTGGTGATTCTGGTGGCGGTGCTGGCCGCGCCGCTCGGCCTCATCGTCGGCACTGTGGCCGGTTATGCCGGCGGCTGGATCGACGCAGTGCTGATGCGCATCACTGATATTTTTCTGGCGTTTCCGCGCCTTATCCTGGCGCTGGCGTTTGTCGCGGCGCTGGGGCCCGGCATCCAGAACGCGGTGATTGCCATCGCCATCACCTCCTGGCCGCCCTATGCGCGCATGGCGCGGGCCGAGACACTGACAATACGGCAGACCGACTACATCGCGGCCGTGCAATTGCTGGGCGCCTCCCCCTGGCGCATCGTGCTCAGCCACATCATGCCGTTGTGCGTGTCGTCGGTGATCGTGCGCGTCACGCTGGACATGGCCGGCATCATCCTGACCGCCGCCGGGCTGGGTTTTCTGGGCCTGGGCGCGCAGCCGCCCATGCCGGAGTGGGGCGCGATGATCGCCAACGGCCGCCTCTATGTGCTGGACCAGTGGTGGGTGGCGGCCGCGCCCGGTGCGGCGATTTTTGTCGTGAGCCTGGCCTTCAACCTGCTGGGTGACGGCCTGCGCGATGCGCTGGACCCGAAGGCCGCCAAATGACGGGCGCCAACGCTCCCCTGCTGGTGGTTGACGACCTGCGCGTCAGCTTTCCGCGCCGTGACGGCGGCATGACGGAGGCGGTGCGCGGCGTGTCCTTCACGCTGGGCCGTGAGCGCCTGGGCATCGTGGGCGAGTCGGGTTCGGGCAAATCACAAACCGGCCGCGCCATCATGGGCCTGACCGCACCCGAAGGCCGCATCAGCGCCAAGCGTCTCGAATTTTCCGGTGTGGACTTGCTCAACTGCCCGCCCGCCCAACGCCGTGCGCTGCGCGGCGGCCGTGTTGCCATGGTGCTGCAGGACCCGAAGTTTTCGCTGAACCCCGTCATGACGATAGGCGCACAGATCGTGGAAACGCTGCAGGCCCACACCCGCGTCTCGTCGGCCGAAGCCAAAAAGCGCGCACTGGCCGCGCTCGAATCCGTGCGCATCGACGACCCGGCGCGCGTCTACAAGTTGTATCCGCATGAGGTGTCGGGCGGCATGGGTCAGCGCGCGATGATCGCGATGATGCTGATTGCCGACCCGGACCTGCTGATCGCCGACGAGCCGACCTCGGCGCTGGACGTGACGGTGCAGCTACAGGTGCTGTCCATCCTCGACACGCTGGTGGCCGAGCGCGGCATGGGCTTGATTTTGGTCTCGCACGACCTGCGGCTGGTGTCCACCTTTTGCGACCGCATCCTGGTGATGTATGCCGGCCGGGTGGTGGAAGAGCTGGCCGCCGGCGGCCTGGCGAATGCGCAGCACCCGTACACACGCGGCCTGATGGCTTGTCTGCCGCAGCTGGGCGCGTCCACGCATCCGCTGGCGACGCTGGACAGGCAACCGGAGTGGGCGCTGTGAACCCAGTGGCTTCATCCGCATCGCTGGGCCTGGAAGTCAGCAGCCTGCGCGTGGTGTACGACAGCTTTGTCGCCGTCGCCGATACCTCCTTCATCGTGAACCCCGGCGAAAGCTTCGGCATCGTCGGCGAATCGGGTTCCGGCAAATCCACCGTGCTACGCGCCATCTGCGGGCTCGCGCCGCGCACGGCCGGCACGGTCAGGTTGCTGGGCCAGGACAGCGCGCCCGGCAGCAAGGCCTTCAGGCGGCAGGTGCAGATGGTGTTCCAGGACCCGTACGGCTCGCTGCACCCGCGCCACACCGTAGACCGCATCCTCGCCGAGCCGCTGGCCATCCACGGCATCAGCGATGCGGAAGCGCGCATCGAACGTGCGCTGGAAGAAGTCGGCCTGGGCACGGGTTTTCGCTTCCGTTACCCGCACCAACTCTCGGGTGGGCAGCGCCAGCGCATCGCAATTGCGCGCGCTTTGATCCTCGAGCCGCAAATCCTGTTGCTGGACGAGCCCACTTCGGCACTGGACGCCTCAGTGCAGGCCGAGGTGCTCAACCTGCTCGAGGAACTGCGCCGCCGGCGCGGCCTGACCTTCATCATGGTGAGCCACGACCTGGCCGTCGTCACCCACCTGTGCGAGCGGCTCATGGTGATGCAGCGCGGCCAGACGGTGGAGATGCTGCCTGCGGCCGACCTGGCGGCACACAAAGTCACGAATGCCTATACGCTGAGCCTGATGGAGGCTTCCACCGGGTTCAAACGCCGCGCAGCGGACGACGTGTCCGCTACGGCGTAAATCGTTACCAGGCAGGTCTGGCGCGCCGCAGCGCCGCATGCTTTAATTTCTCTTCAACACCACACGCCACGCCATGATCCACTGGGAAGCCCACGCCTGCCTGCCATTGCACCCGGCAGCCGATTTTTCGCCGATGGACGCGTTGCGCGCCGCGGGCGTGAACTATGTATCCGTCAATGTCGGCATGGACATGAACCCGGTGGCGCAAATCATGGCGGTCATTGCGGCCTTCCGCGCGAAGATCGCCGCGAACCCCGGGCGCTACCGGCTGGTATCCAGCGTGGACGAGATCCGCGAAGCCGCGGCGGCGAGCCAGCTTGCCATCGGCTTTGACCTGGAAGGTGCGATGCCCTTGCAGGAGCGGCCCGAGATGGTGACCCTGTACCGCGAACTCGGCGTGCGGCAAATCCATTTCGCCTACAACCGCAACAACAGCGTGGCCGACGGCTGCCACGACGAAGCACGCGGCCTCATGCCGCTGGGTGTGCGCATGGTGCAGGCCGTGAATGAGGCGGGCCTCTTGATGGACTGCTCCCATACCGGCCGCCGCTGCAGCCTCGACATCATGGCCGCCTCGGCCAAGCCGGTGATCTTCAGCCACGCCAACCCGCTGGCGCTGGTCGAGCACGGGCGCAACATCACCGACGAGCAAATACGCGCCTGCGCCGCAACCGGCGGGGTGGTGTGCGTCTCGGGCGTCTCTGCATTCCTGGGTACGCGCACTCCTACGGCTGACGATATGGCGCGGCATGTGGCCCATGTGGCGGGCCTGGTCGGCGCGCAGCATGCGGGCATCGGCCTGGACATCAGCTTCCGGCAGGATGAGCTCAATGACAACCCGCCGGGCGACTATGACCCCACCTACTGGTGGCCCAGGTCGGCCGGCTACGACCGCGCCGTGCAGCGCATGACTTACACGCCGGTTGAAACCTGGCAACTGCTGCCCGAAGCGCTGCGCCGGGTGGGCCTGAGCGCAACTGAGGTAGAGGGCGTGATGGGCGACAATATGATGCGTGTCGCCGCCGTCGCCTGGCAGCACGCCTGAACAACCCACAACACACCGGCAGCCCCCATGTCCTCCATCACCCTCCGCTTCCTGGCCGAACCCAGTACCGTCAACTTCGGCGGCAAAGTGCACGGCGGCACCGTCATGAAATGGATTGACGAAGCCGGCTACGCCTGCGCCACCAGCTGGGCCAAGCGCTATTGCGTCACCGTGTCGGTGGGCAGCATACGTTTTCAGCGTCCCATCATGATCGGCGACCTGGTCGAAGTCGAAGCCCGCCTGGCCTACACCGGCACGACCAGCCTGAACATCTCGGTGGAAGTGCGCGCCGGCGACATGAAAGTCGGGCAGATGCAGGTCATCACCGAATGCCTGGTGGTGTTTGTCGCGGTGGACCTGGACGGCAAGGCCTTGCCCGCCCAGGAATGGCGGCCGGAGACCCCCGGCGACGTCGCACTGGCCCAGCGTGTGAAGGCGCACCTGGATGCCGCGCGCTCCATGCAACTGACCTGAGCCCGCCGCACAACGCTACCGGATGCGAAGCAACGCCTGATGCGCCTTGACCTGACGGCCGCACTGGCTTGTGTGATGCTGGGCGGGCTGGTGCTCAGGCCGCGTCCGTAACAGGCCTGACACCTACGAACCAGGCCGCCAGCAACTCCAGCGTGTACCGCACCTTGGCCGGCTGCTCGCCGCGCCGCGGCGTGACGGCGTAGACCGGAACATCCGCCATGCGCCAGCCCGGCAGTATCGGCAGCAAGCGGCCTTCGGCCATCGCTTTGCGGTCGTCCTCGCTCACACCCATGCTGATGCCCCAGCCGGCTATGGCCAGCGCATGCAGCGCCGTGACCTGCGAGGCCTGCACCCGGCCTTCCAGCCTCAGGGTTTCGCGTTCGCCGGACGGGCCCAGCAGCTCCAGCATGTCCGCGCTGTTGCTGCTGTTGGGTTTGCTGGCCAGCCAGTCGTGGCGCAGCAAATCCTGCGGCGTGGCGGGCCAGCCGCGTTCGGCCAGGTAGGCCGGCGAGGCGCAGAGCTGGCGCGTCATATCGCCCAGCTTGCGTGCCACCAGGCTGGAGTCGGCCAACTCCCCCACGCGCACCGCGATATCCACGCGTTCGCCGATCAGGTCCACCAGCTTGTCGTCCAGCAGCAGACGCAGCGTGAGCCGGGGGTAGCCGCGCAGCGGCGCCAGCGCCGCTGCCAGCAGGCTGCCAAAGCCGGCCGGCGCGGCCAGGCGCAGCTCGCCTTCGGGTTCGTCGCGCAGCCGCACCAGCGCCTGTTCCGCCGAGCGCGCAGCCGCCACCATGGCGGCACAACCGGCGTGGTAGCGCTCCCCCGCTTCTGTCAGCGTCAGGCGCCGCGTGGACCGGTGCAGCAGGGCCAGGCCGAGCGACTGCTCAAGCTGCCGCAAATGCTGGCTCACGGCCGAAGGCGTCATGCCCAGCTGCCGAGCAGCCGCGGTCAGGGACCCTTTGGCAACCACCTCGGCAAAAATGGCCATGCGCTTGAGCTGGTCCATGGATTTATCGCTCATTAGTTAGCTCTACTTCACAGTGTTAGCGAATTTTGCCGTCTATTCAGGCCGTTGTGAAGTAATGAAACTAGAGACTCTTTTACCCATAGGAGTTTTTATGAACATCGCACTGATCGGCGCCACAGGTTTTATCGGCGCACCCATTCTTTCCGAACTGCTGAGCCGCGGCCACAAGGTCACCGTACTGGCCCGCAACCCTGGCAAGGTCAACCCGCAAACCGGCCTGACCGTGGTCGCCGCCGACGCACTGAATGCCGGCCAGGTGGCCAAAGCCGTGGCGGGCCACGATGCCGTCATCAGCGCCTACAACCCCGGCTGGAGCGAGCCGAAAATCCACGACCTGCACCTTGAGGCCAGCAAAGCCATCGTGAATGGCGTCAAGCAGGCGGGCGTCAAACGCCTGCTCGTGGTGGGTGGCGCCGGCAGCCTGTATGTGGCGCCCGGCCTGCAACTCGTGGACACGCCGGAGTTTCCCGCGCAATACAAGCAGGGCGCGCTCGCCGCACGCGAGGCGCTGAACCAGCTCAAGCTCGAAACCTCACTGGACTGGAGCTTTGTCTCGCCTCCCATTGGCCTGGCACCCGGTGAGCGCACCGGCAAATACCGGCTGGGTGCGGACGACCTGCTGCCTGGCCAGGGTGACAAGCCGGCCGGTATTTCGGTGCCTGACCTGGCTGTGGCCATCGTGGACGAGATTGAAAACGCGCGGCATGTTCGGCGCCGGTTCACGGTTGCCAATTAATCGTCTTATTGGCCTTACGCCCAATAGGGACGGGCGCAGGCAGCTCCTAAATTAATAGCTATTTTCTTTTTTGGTTGTTGTTGTTTCGGTGTTTGCGGTCTTTGCTGAGGGTTGCTGGCCGGGGGTAGCCCGGCGGCTACTCACTTTTCTTTTGCTTCGCCAAAAGAAAAGTAAGCAAAAGAAAAGGCGACCCTGCTGTCTGCGACCCTCCGCTTCGCTACGGGCAACCTGCGGTGCTCGGTTCAGGCGGGGTCTCGCTCGAACTCGCTTCGCTCAGACAATCGCGATCCCTGATCCGCCTGAACCTGCGCTCCTCGGCGCATACAGAAGGGATGGGGAGAAGGAATACCAACAGCCGAAGACAGGAATCCGAATACCTGAAGAAACAAGGACTCGCCGTGGCGAGTCCTTGTTGGTATTTGTGTTGATTTTGTATTTTTGTCCCCGCTCCCGATTGGCCCTTGTGGATGCGCCGAGGAGCGCAGGGCCAGACGGATCAGGGCAAAAACTTGTTTGAGCGAAGCGAGTTGTTTTTGACCCCGGCTGGACCGAGCACCGCAGGTTGCCCGTAGCGCGGCGAAGGGACGCAGGAACCAGGGTCGCCTTTCTTTTGCTTACTTTTCTTTGGCGAAGCAAAGAAAAGTGAGTTGCATGCCGGGCAACCCCCGGCCAGCAACCCTCAGCAAAAAGCGCTGGAACAAGAAAGACTACAGCTTCAGAGCCTCACCCCGAGCCGCTTCCAACATATCCCGAGTCTTCACCGCCTCGCGCCGCGCAGCCTCCGCAAAATCATCCGCCGAAGAGGCATAGATAATCGCACGCGACGAGTTCACGATGATTGGCGCGCCGGCCCGCCAGCCCGCTTTGACGGTCGCGACGGCATCGCCACCCTGCGCCCCCACACCCGGAATCAGCAGCGGCAAGGTCGGCGCCACCGAACGCACACGCTCGATCTCGGCCGGATAAGTCGCCCCCACCACCAGGCCCAACTGGCCATTGAGGTTCCAGGGACCTTGCGCCAGACGCGCCACATGCTCGTACAACAGCGGCTGGCCTTCAATCGAGGCGAAGCGCTGGTTCTGCAGATCGTCGCCGCCGGGGTTGGAGGTGCGGCACAGCAAAAATGCGCCCTTGCCTTCGTACTTCAAATATGGTGCGACCGAATCAAACCCCATGAAGGGCGAGAGCGTCACCGCGTCGGCACCGTAGCGCTCAAAGGCTTCCTTGGCATATTGCTCCGCCGTGCTGCCGATATCGCCGCGCTTGGCGTCCAGGATGATGGGCACTTGCGGCGCCACGCGGCGCATGTGTTCCATCAGGCGTTCAAGCTGGCCTTCGGCGCGGTGCGCGGCGAAGTAGGCGATTTGCGGCTTGAAGGAAATCACCAGGTCGGCGGTGGCGTCAACAATCGCCGCGCAGAAATCGTAGATCTTGTTGGCATCGCCCTTGAGCTTGCCGGGGAATTTCGTAGGTTCAGGGTCCAGGCCGACGCAGAGCATGGAGCGGTTCTGGCGTTCTGCGGCGCCCAGCATGTCGAGAAAAGTCATGTCCCATTTTAAGCTCCCACCATCTCCGCAGCTTGCACCGGGCCCCGATGGAAAACCCCCTGTATGCCAAACGCGCGATTGTCTCCAGCGGCTACCTGTCCGGCGTTTTACACGATGCAACAAAAAAACAAGCGCTAGCGTCATCAGGATTTCACAGTGGATTTTTACGATCACCGCATTGCAAGTGCTGAAGGTCGTTGTGAATTTGTGGATTACCCAAGGCGAATGCCCGCTAGGAATACCTCGCTCCAGGCTCGGGGCTGTGCCAGAGATGGTGTCCCCCCGGGGGCATGAGTGGATAGGTCATGGCCCTGTTGTTTTGCGGGGCATGGGGCGCAACTGGGCCGCGCTGGAGCGTTGGACGTTTCAGCACCTTGCCCATCTGGGCGGGGCCAGGCCTGTGACCTTGGTAGTGGGGAATCGGGAGAGGTCCAGTACCCGGTTTGTGACGTCCACACTTGACCGCTATGTGGCACAGCTGGAGTTGCAGACAGCCGCGCAGGAAGAAGGCTCGCATATCGGCTACCTCAAAGAGTTTGATCTGCTCAAGGAGATACCCTCATTGCGCCAGGACGTGCAGCAAGACGCATTATTCCCGCCAGGCAACATCGTCTCCAGCAGCGCATGGATTGGCCCGCAAGGTGCACACACGGGTTTGCATTACGACTTGCTGGACAACCTGGCGGTGCTCACGCGCGGAGTCAAACGCTTTTACCTGGCACGCCCCGGCACCGTGGAACACCTGGGTGCGTTGTCAACTAAGTATGACCGCTGGGCCAAGCTGGCATCGGTGGGCATGCGCGACCTGGCACAAAGCGATGTGCCAACAGACGCACTGTTTGCCGTCGATCTGTATCCGGGTGATGCCATCTACGTGCCTCATGGCTGGTGGCATGAGGTGGTGAATTTGCAAGCCAGCATTTTTCTGAGCGGATTTTTCGGCAACAAGGCCCGGGTCACCCGGCTGTGGCTCACCACAGGTGCTGTGCAGCTGATGCATGACTTCCAGCCCTTGGGCACTCGCAATTGCGCCTGCCATTCGGGTACCGCACACCCGCCACCAGTCCCCGACGTTCCGGGCAGTCAACTCCTTTAACACCCACGCATACCGTTACCCATGACAACCAAACCGACCATCAAAAAGCGCAGCTACATCACCCGCAATTTGCGTATTGGCGATATTCCAGCCTTGCTGGATCTGGAGCGCAAGCAATGGACGCAAGAGCAGCAAGCCACCGCAGAAGACTTTCGATCACGCATTGCCGCGCATCCCGATTTGAGCGGGGGTGCATTTTGCGCAGAAACGGGTGAATTGCTGGCGTCGCTCTTTTGCAAGCCCACCACGGAGGCAGAGTGGGTCAACCCGGGCGACTGGCAAAAGAGTGCCGCTCTGGACGGCAAGGTGCCAACGAACAAGCACGCCTCCCGCTGCCTGTTCGGCATCAGCCTGACCAGCGTGGATGCCGGCGCGGCCTTGCAGCTGATCGCCTTTAACTATCTGTATGCGGTGAAATGCGGCAATCGCGAAGTGTTTCTGGGCTCTCCCATGCCCGGGCTCAGGCGTCATTTGCAGCGCAAACCAGGCGCATCGGTAGAGGCCTATGCACAGGCTACGCGGGCCGGTTTGCCGGTTGATCCACAGCTGCGCTACTACCACGGCAAGGGCTTTTGTGAGCTTGTGGCCGTGCGTGAGAACTACTTCCCCCACGAAGCCTCGTGTGATTACGGCGCCATTCTGAAATCCAGAGTGCCCTATCCCTGGCTCACGCCGCTATTTCGCTGGGTCCCCGTCCCGGTATTGAGGTCGCTTGCAGCATTGGCACCACGCTACGCCATTCCAGAAGACGACGGGGTGCCCGCACGAACAGGGTCTGCCGCTGAGCCAGAAGCGGCGTAGTGTTCAACCCGTGTTGCGCAGCCATGCCAGACCCAGCTCACTGCGCGTAGCGTGTAGCCTGTTCCCCCTCAAGGGGCGGCGCCTGGAGCCGGCGAAGCCGGACCCGCGGCCCCCGCTGGCGAAATACCCTCTGTGGTAGTGCCCAAAGAATTCTTCAACCCAGCATGAGCCGCGGGACTGGCTTCGCCAGACCGCAGGCGGGCGGCCCCCTCGGGGGGCAGCGCATTACACGAAGTGAAAAGCGTGGGGGCACAATAACTCCATGCAACTCTCGCAACGCCAACTCATCCTGCTGGTTCTGCTCACCCTCGTCTGGGGCCTGAACTGGCCGGTGATGAAACTGGGGATTGCGGACTTTCCACCCTTGACGTTCCGGGCGATGTCGATCTGGCTGGGCATTCCGGTGCTGGGCATTGCCATGGTGGTGCTGAAGGTGCCGTTTGGGGTGCCGCGGGGCAAGTGGCGTGAGCTCTTCTGGCTGGCTGCGGCCAACATGTTTGTCTGGCATGCACTGATCATCCTCGCCGTGAAAAACCTCAGCAGCGGGCGCGCGGCGATTCTGGGCTACACCATGCCGATTTTTTCGGCGCTGCTGGGCGCGTGGTTTTTTGGCGCGAAGCTCAAGCCCCGCAACTGGCTGGGTGTGGCAGCTGCTGCACTGGGCGTGGCGCTGCTGCTATGGAATGAAATGACCAACCTGTCGGGCAGCCCCCTGGGTGTGCTGTGCGCGCTGGTGGCGGCCGCGGTGTGGGCGCTGGGCACGCAGCTGCTGCGCAAGACCACGATACCGGCCGCGACGCTGACGTTGTCGTTCTGGATGACGGTGATGACTGCCGTGATGCTGACCATGTTGGGTGTCGTGTTTGAGATGCCGCAGTGGAAGGCACCTTCGCCCACGACCTGGGGCGCGATTCTTTACAACGCGGTGCTGATCTTCGGTTTCGCGCATGCGGCGTGGTTCACGCTGGCGCGCGCGCTGCCGCCGGTGGCTTCCACGCTGAGCGTGATGATGATTCCCGTCCTCGGGGTGTTTTCAGGCGCTCTGGGCCTGGGCGAAGTGCTGCACTGGCAAGACTGGGCTGCCGTGGTGCTGATGGTGGTGGCGATTGCTTCAGTGCTGGCGCCCAGCCGCACAGTACCTGAAAAGGCCTGAAGGAAAATCAGGCGACGCCGGGAGTAACGACCAAGCTCATGGCCAGGCACAGGTCGTCCCAGGCCTTGCCCTTGTCGGCCGGGTTGCGCAGTAAATAGGTGGCGTCGTAGGTCACGACCATGCGGGCTCCATGCAGGCTGTGCAATTGGCCGCGCTGTTTGCCGAAAGGCTCTGTCGATTGCAACACCGCCTGCGCGGCCAGGCGGCCCATGACGAGCACGACATCGGGTTGCGCGCTGGCCACCAGGGCGGGCAGCGCTTCAGGCAGGCCGGCGCCCGCACCGGATGCCGCCTGCCGGACCAGCGGGGCCAGCAGCACCATGCCGGCCTTGTGCAGGCGCGTAGCGCGCAGCATGTTGTCGAGCAGCTTGCCGGCATCGCCTTCAAAGGGGTTGAAAGACTGCCGCTGCAGCGCAGCCGCCGGCGTTTCGGCCAGCACCAGCCAGCGCGCGCCTTCGGCATGGGCGGCGTCAGCGTACAGGGCTTGCGCGTCGCCCATCCGCCACGCAGCCGTTGTGCCGGGTACAGCGGTTTCGCGCACTTCGACCTGCGGGCGAACCGGCGCCTGCACAGGCCGCACGAGCGGCGCAGCCTCTCGCGGTGCAGCGGACGTGGAAGGCGCACTGACTTTTTGATCAAATTCACTTGCAGGCGTTACTGACCGTGCGCCAGCAGCTACCAAATCAGTAGCAGTGGCAGTTTCAACAGGCGCAGCGGCAACCGGCAGCCACACGCGCACACCCATTTCGCGCAGCATGGCGCGCTGGCGTTTGTCGAGGTCCAGGCTCATAGCGCCAGGCTCATGACGACCGCATCTTCGCGCGTGGAAGCGCCGTCCGGGTAGTAGTTGCGGCGCGTGCCAACATGGCGAAAGCCGTATCGTTCGTAGATGGCCTTGGCCCGCACATTGCTCACGCGCACTTCCAGCCACAGCCACTGCGCGCCCTGCCCGCGCGACCAGAGGGCCAGCGCATCCAGCATGATGCGGGCCCAGCCCTGGCGCTGGTGTTCGGGGGCCACGGTGATGTTGAGCAGGTGCACTTCGTCAACGCCCTTCATGGCCACGAAATAGCCCAGTAGCACGGCGTCGGGCGCATTGCCGGCGGTGAGCAGTTGTGCCTGGTAGCCGGCATTGAGCGAATCGTTGAAATTGCCGTGCGTCCAGGGGTGGCCATACGCGGTTTTTTCCACGCGCACCACCTCATCCAGCCATGCAGGTGTCATGGCTTCGAACTGGGCTTCGAGGGGCTTGAGGATGGCGTTCATGAAAGGGGTGGAGCGGCGGCCAGCTTGGCGGCCCTGACCTGGTCGCGCTCTTCGGTGGTCAGCGCTACTTTATCGCGAACGTAGAGTGGCAGGGCGAGGTCGGCGCTGACGTATTGCCCGGCAGCAGCCAGTTGCGGCGCCAGGCGCAGCATGGCGGTGGCTGTGGGCAAGGCCTCGGCCTGCGCAAATGCCGCAAGGCTGCCCGGCAAACGCCCGGCGTACACCGCAAAAACATTGCCCGCGAACAAACCGGCCGCAGTGTCCGGCACCAGGTTTTCAGGCCGGACCAGCACGCATTCGCCGAGCGCCCGGCAGTGCCCGCCGCTGAACTCAAAACCCTGCACATACATTTCGTCCATGCGCGCATCCAGCAGCGCGGTGACGCGCAGGGACGCTTCGCCATCACCCTGCTGCTGAAAGCGCGCTTCTTCGACCACAGCCATCAGCGTGTCGACAGGCAGCACGGGAATACCGGCACCCTGGTTGGCGCCCAGGGCCAGGCCTTGCGCCACCGCGCAGGCGGTGCGCAGGCCGGTAAAGGAGCCGGGGCCGCGCCCGAAGGCGATGGCATCCAGCTCGCCCAGCGCCAGGCCAGCCTCGGCCAGCAACGCCAGGATGGCGGGGATCAGCGTGGTGGAAGCCTGCGCGCCGCCTGGGCCGTTGTGCTGCCAGACGTGCGCACCGTCGGTCAGCGCCACGGACATGCGGTCGGTGCTGGTGTCAAAAGCGAGGAATTTCACAAGTTCAGGCATTAAATCGGGCTCAAGCCCTTATATATCAGGCGCAAGCAGCTATTAAATTCATAGCAATCTGCGAGTACCCGGAGGCTGGGGCCGATGGGTAAGCCCTGATTATCCGCGCCAATGGCCGGCCACCCCGGCGCCCACCGGCAGCGCCTTGCAGAACGCTCAACCGCGATAATCCCCGCATGACCCACGACTTGCTGCGCCCGCGCACGACACACACTGTTGCGCTGGCTGCCCTGGCGGCCATGGCAGCCCTGGCCGCAAGCCCCGGCCTGGCACAAACCGCACGCCTGCCGGCCCCGATTGAAAAAGCCCTGTCGCGCGCCAGGGTGCCGCGCGATGCGGTGTCCATGCTGGTGGTGGAAGCCGGCAGCGGCAAACCGGTGCCGCGCCTGAGCTGGCGCGCCGATGTGCCAATGAACCCTGCCTCCGTCATGAAACTGGTGACCACGTACTCGGCGCTCGACGCGTTGGGCCGCGACTTCACCTGGAAGACGAAGGTGATACTGGACGGCAGCGCCTCGGGCGGCCTGCTCAACGGCAACATGGTGGTGCAGGGCGGCGGCGACCCCAAGCTGGTCGTTGAACGCCTGCAGGCCTTGCTGGCCGAGGTGCAGGCCGGAGGGGCGCGGGCGATCCGCGGCGACATCGTGCTGGACCGCAGCGCCTTCAGCGTGCCGCCCACCGATCCGGGCGAATTTGACGGCGAGCCGCTGCGGCCCTACAACGCCCGGCCCGATGCGTTGCTGATCAATTTCAAAACCATTGTGATGACATTCACGCCGGACCTTCCAAATGGCCGTGCGCTGGTGCGCTATGAGCCGCCGCTGGCGGGTGTGCAGGTGGGCGCGACGGTACCGATCGTGCGTGTGGCGCGCTGCGGCGACTGGCGCAGCGAGCTGCGTGCCAGCGTTGAAAACCCCGTCAACATCGAATTCCTGGGTACCTATTCTTCGGCCTGCGGCGAAAAAGTGTGGCCCAGCGCCTATGCCGACCCCGCGAGTTTTGCGGCGCGCGCCATCGAAGGGTCGTGGCGGCAACTGGGTGGCCTGCTGACGGGAACGGTGCGCGACGCCACGCCGGCAGAGCTGGCCATGCTGCGCAGGACCGGTACCCTCTCGGGCGAAAAGGCCGCGGTGCGGTTTGAATACCAGTCGCCGCCGTTGCTGGAAATGGTGCGCGACGTCAACAAATACTCCAACAACATCATGGCCCAACACCTCTTTTTGACACTCGGGCTTTGGGCCGGCCTGGGCCAGCCCAAAGCCGGCACGCTTGAATCCGCCCGCGCAGCGCTCACCGCCTGGTGGCGCAAAAGCCTGCCCGGCAGCACACCCCCGCTGATGGACAACGGCTCGGGCCTGAGCCGCGAGGAGCGCATCAGTGCTGCCAGCCTGTCGGCCCTGCTGCAGCATGCCGCCAAAAGCCCTTTTGCCGCCGATCTCGCCGATTCGCTGCCGGTGGCCGGCACCGACGCCACCATGCGCGAACGCGCCAGGCCGGTGGCCGGGCTGGCTTTCGTCAAGACCGGCTCGCTGCGCGACGTGACCGCGGTTGCCGGTTATGCCAATGGCGACAGCGGCGCACGCTACATCGTGGTGGGGCTGATCAACCACGCGAACGCGCCCGCTGCGCGCCCGGCACTGGATGCGATGCTGGAATGGGCCGTCAAGGAGGGCAAGCGATGAACGCAACAGACATCGTGGGCTTTCTGGCGGCCGTGCTGACCACGGCGAGCTTTGCGCCGCAGGCCTGGTTGACCTTTCGCAGCCGCGATGTCAGCGGCATTTCACTGGCGATGTACAGCGCCTTTACGGTTGGCGTGGCACTGTGGCTGGCCTACGGTGTGCTGGCGGGCGCCTGGCCCATCGTGCTGGCGAACGCGGTCACGCTGGGCCTGGCGCTGGCCATTCTGGTGATGAAGCTGGTATACGGGCGCGGCGACTGAATAGCCCGGTACCACAGACGCCCAGCGCGGCAGGCACGGATGCTTCATCAATGTGCCTGCAAGTTATCCCTGCCGCCTGTGGACAAGGCTGTTGATGGCGGCGGGACTTGTGGACGAAAACACCACTTGGCGCGGCATTGCGCCACAATGCCCGAAATTTGGGCAACTGCCTGCCTGGCCCGTCACGGAGCCTGACGGGCAATTCGCGCTGCCCTGAGAACCGGCTCTAGGAGCGCGCTTCGCGCAATGATGCCGCCAGCAGCCCCAGGCCCAATGCGCCGACAGCCACCGAGGCGATGCGGTCCGCCGTGCCCCGCGTACGGGCATACGCAAACCGCACCCGCTCGCGCGAAAACAAATAGGCCAGCAGCGTGTGCCAGCACAGCGCGTTGACCACGATCATGGCCACGGCCGCGGCCTGCAATGCCGGGCTGGGAGCGGCCGGAAACGAGGCGGCAAACACGCTGCCGAAAAAGAGCGCCGACTTGGGGTTGGTGATATTGGTGAGAAACCCCAGGCGAAACGCCGCTGCCGATGACACCGCCGGGCCGCCATCGCCCAGTGCAAGGCCGCCCGAGCGCCAGAGCCGGCTCGCCACATAGAGCAGATACAGGCCACCGGCCACCTGCAGCACCAGGCGCAGCCCCGGAAAAATTTGGAAGATGGCGTTGACGCCCAGCACCGCGCACAGCGCCCAGATGGCAGCCCCGGCCGTCACACCCAGCGCCGCGAACACCGCGCTACGCGCCCTATCGCTGGCAGCGAGTTGCGAGACCAGCAGCACATTGGCGCCGGGGCTCATCATGGCCGCGACGTGGAGGAACCAGATGGTGAGGAGGATGGAGAGCATGGGTTACCTCTTTCCTGATGTCCCAGGTACATGGGGACAAATTCGATGTGATGCGCCGGTATGCATCAGCCCGAGTGATGCAAGTGATACCACATTAGCCCAACAAAAATGATCACGAGCCCAAGGACGAGCCAGCCCCAGACAAGCCGGTGGCGTGCACACTTCGCGCAGAAGTCAACGCGCTTGGTTGACCCTCCTTCGTACCTTCGCGTGACGGTCTTGAAGTCAAAGCCAAGCGCTCTTCCGCATTGGTAGCAACACCCGCCAGTGTTCCGCCGGTCGCTCCTGCGCTCGCGCCACATCATCCACAACCCGACGGCGGCACCGATGAGGAGACAAGCGATGGTTCCATCCAACATGGCAGCCGATTCTTGACGCTTCAGCTCGCGGCAGCCCGTTGCAGCCGGTCGCGCACGCCATCCCACTCGGCGGCCGCCGGCGGGTTTTCAATCCAGATCAGCTTGACGCCTTTGGCATCAAAGTCGCGCAGCACGGCAAAGAGCTGCTGCGCGGTGGCCAGCGCGTCGTCGGGCATGCGGCGGTACAACACTTTTTCTGACTTGATGCGCGCGATGCTGCGCGCGTAAACGGCGATGTGGGCGGCCTCGGCGCCCAGCAAATCGAGTGCGGTTTGTATGGGGCCTGCGTCCATCAGGCGCACCTTGGCGTCGGGCGCGTAGTGCGCTTCGAGCGTGCCGGAAGCGCGCGGCGCATCGCCCGGAGCCTCTTGCTCGAATTCGTCTTTCCCCAGCACGGCCTCGCCGCACGCGGCTTCGAGTTGCGCGCGCGTGAGGATGCCCGGGCGCAGCAACACAGGCCGCCCGCGCGTGCAGTCGACGATGCTGGATTCGATGCCGACATCGCAGGGCCCGCCGTCGAGCACCAGCAGGCTGTCGCCAAACTCCTGCTGCACATGCTGCGCAGTGGTGGGGCTGACGCGGCCGAAACGGTTGGCGCTGGGGCCGGCAACACCCGTGTCACATGCTTTCAAAAAAGCCAGCGCGACAGGGTGTGAGGGGCAGCGCAGGCCGATCGAATCCTGGCCGCCGGCCGCGGCCGCCGCCACGCCTTCCTTGCGCGGCAGGATCACGGTGAGCGGCCCGGGCCAGAAGGCTTTCATCAGGCGCGCGGCAAACGGCGGCACGCTGCTGGCGTAAGCGTCTACGTGCGCCGCATCGGCCACGTGCACGATGAGCGGATGGTCGGACGGACGGCCCTTGGCTTCAAAAATTCCGGCGACGGCTTGATCGCTGGAAGCGTCGGCGCCCAGGCCGTACACCGTCTCCGTCGGGAAGCCCACCAGCCCACCGGCCCGGATGCGGCGTGCGGCTTCAAGAATGGCTTCAGGGTCCGTACCGGGAAGAATCATCAGAGGGCGTCCAGGCCGGGCAGGCCCAGGATGGATGCAACCTGGCGTGCCGTGGCCTTGACTGAAGCGACGTCGGGGCCCGTGATGTTGAGATGGCCCATCTTGCGGCCGATGCGGGCTTCGGTTTTGCCGTAGAGATGCAGGTGCGTGCCGGGCAGTGCCAGCACGGCCTGCCAGTCGGGTGTGCGCATCTTTCCATGGGTGTCAAACCACACATCTCCCAGCAGGTTGAGCATGATGGCCGGTGAATGCTGGCGCGGCTGCGGCAGCGGCAGGCCGGCCATGGCATGCACCTGCAGGTCGAACTGCGACACGTCACAGGCGTCCATCGTGTAGTGGCCGCTGTTGTGCGGGCGTGGCGCCATTTCATTGACGATGAGCGCGCCATCGGCGCTGCCGTCGTCCACCAGGAAAAACTCGACGCAGAGCACGCCGACATAGTCAATGTGTTTTGCTATGGTTTTAGTAGCTGCTTGCGCACGACCAGCAAGCGCTGAAGGCATATTTCCTTCATAAGCCTGCGTCACCGCGAGAATGCCGTCGACATGCACATTCAGCTGGGGCGCAAAACTCACGACGCTGCCGTCCCAGCCGCGCGCCACGATGACCGAGCACTCGGCCTTGAGTGGCAGCATTTTTTCGAGCACACAGGGCACCTGCTTCAGGCCGGCCCAGGCGGTGGCCAGTTCGTCCGCATTCTTGACGCGGACCTGGCCCTTGCCGTCGTAGCCCATGCGCGCGGTCTTGAGGATGCCGGGCAGCAAACCGGCGGGCACCGCCTTCAGCTGCCCGGCTGTTTCAATCACGGCGTAGGGTGCGCAGGTAACGCCGGCCAGCACGCCGGATTCGGCGGCGCTGGCGGTGAAGTGGGATTTTTCCTCGATGCGGTTTTGCGCGATGGCCACGGCGGCAGCGCCGGGTGCCACGGGGCGGCTGGCGGCCAGCGCCTGCAGCGCGCCGGCGGGCACGTTTTCAAATTCGGTGGTGACGGCGGCGCACAGTGCGGCCAGTTGGGTCAGCCCTTTTTCATCGCTGTAGCCGGCCTGGATGTGGTGATGGCTCACCAGGCCCGCGGGGCTTTGCGGATCGGGGTCCAGCACCGCCGTGAAATAACCCAGGCGCTGCGCGGCATGCACAAACATGCGGCCCAGCTGGCCGCCGCCCATCACGCCGAGGGTAGCGGGCTGGCCGGAGGCCGAGGCCGTGCCGGGAAAAATAGGCAACTCCGGCAGGCTGGAGGCGGCCCGGGAAGAGGTGGAGGCGGTCATGCGGGCGGCAGCGTCATGGCGTGCGCGGCAGCGGTTTGCTCTGCACGGAAAGCCTGCAATTGGGTGGCCAGCGCCGGGTTGTGCAGGGCCAGCATGGCCACCGCGAACAGGGCTGCATTGGCTGCGCCGGCGTTGCCGATGGCAAAGGTGGCGACCGGAATGCCCTTGGGCATCTGCACGATGCTGTGCAGCGAGTCCACGCCCTGCAAATGCTTGCTGGCCACGGGAACGCCCAGCACCGGCACAGTGGTTTTGGCGGCCAGCATGCCGGGCAGGTGCGCTGCGCCGCCGGCGCCGGCAATGATGGCCTGCAAGCCGCGACCGCCGGCACCTTCGGCATAGGCAAACAGCTCGTCGGGCATGCGGTGGGCCGACACCACCCGGGCTTCGTGCGCAATGCCGAATTGCGTCAGGATCTGCACGGCGTGCTGCATGGTCTCCCAGTCGCTGCTGGAGCCCATCACCACACCCACCAGGGGTTTTGCCGAATTGTTGCTTGTTGTCATGCGGGGACCTTCAAGGCCGGGGTTGCAGGTTCTAACCCCATGATTTTAAGGGCAGGCCACCGCAAGGGCCGTGCCGTGCGTGCTACGCTCTTGCCTCTCAGGCGTCCAGCTGCGCCGACCCGGTTGAAAACCGGCCCCGATACCCCAACTCTGCCAGACCATGATCGACGTCACCATTGCCAACTTTGAAGCGGAAGTCGTTGCCGCATCCATGACCACGCCTGTGCTGATCGACTTCTGGGCGCCCTGGTGCGGCCCCTGCAAGTCGCTCGGGCCCATCCTTGAAAAAGTGGAAGTGGAATATGCCGGGCGCTTCAAGCTGGTCAAGATCGACTCCGACCAGGAGCAGCAACTGGGTGCCGCTTTCGGCATCCGGAGCATCCCCACCTGCATATTAATGATGAACGGCCAGCCGGTGGACGGTTTTGCCGGCGCCCTGCCCGAAGGCAAGGTCAAGGAATTCCTCGACAAGCATTTGCCGCCGGCTGAAGAGCAGCCCGAAGAACAGGAACTCGCGCTCGAAGAAGAAAACACGGACCCCACTGCCGTGCTGGAAAAACTCCAGCATGCCGTCGCCGCCAACCCGGCCGACGACAACGCCCGCTTTGACTATGTGAAGCTGCTGCTGCAGCTGGGCCGCGAAGACGACGCCAAGGTGGCGTTTGCACCGGTGATTGCGCAAACCACGGTGGTACGGCGTTTTGACTCGCTCAAGCGCTGGATGGATGCTATGGATTTTGTAGCTACCGGCGCTCATGGAGTGGGCGCTGCAGCCGGTTTTGATGCAAGGATTACGGCCAACAAACGCGATTTCGAAGCACGTTTTGACAAAGCCCGCTGGCTCATGGCGCAGCAGCGCTGGACTGAGGCGCTGGACGAGTTGCTGGAAATCCTGATGCGCGACAAGGCCTGGAACGAAGACCTGGCACGCAAGACCTACATCGCCGTGCTCGACGTCATGGAAGCGCCCAAGCCCAAGGTGGCTGATGGGCAAATCCCGCCGGAAGATGCGACCGTGGCGACGTATCGTCGGCGCCTCAGCAGCGTCGTCTTGAGCTAGGGCTTATTGGCCAAACAGCCAGCGCGTCAAGGCAAAAGCAAACCCGAACAGCGCGGCATAGCCTGCCACCTCAACGCTGAATTCACGGCGCGATTCGCGCCACGCACGAGCCCTTTCGACCAGCAGCCCCGCCAGCAAAGGGGCAAGCAGCAGATTGAGAATTTGCAGCCAGTGCAGGCGAATCGCCAGATGAGGCACCACCAGCACGGTGAGGAGGCCGGCGCCAACACCTGTAGCCACAGACCAGGCAGCTTCCTGCACGGGAGTGAGCTCATGGTCGCGTCCGTGCAGCTTGTACCAGGCCGCCTTGAAAACACCGCCAAAAAACTCACCGAAGAGCTGCAAAAACAGTTCACCGAAAAATTCGAACAGCAACTCGAGCAGGAACTCCATGGAGGGCGCCGGCGACTGCTGCCGTGCCTCAGGCCGTCAGGCGGGCCAAGGCTTCCTGGTACTTGGCAGCAGTCTTGGCAACCACATCGGCCGGCAGGTGCGGCGCAGGCGGGGTTTTGTCCCAGGGCTTGCCGTTGATGCGCACGCTTTCAAGCCAGTCGCGCACAAACTGCTTGTCGTAACTGGGCGGGTTCTGGCCGGCGGCATACGCCGCTTCATAGCCTTCGATCGGCCAATAGCGTGAGGAGTCGGGCGTCAGCACCTCGTCCATCAGCGTAAGCACGCCATTCTCATCAAGGCCGAATTCGAATTTGGTGTCGGCAATGATGATGCCCTTGGTCAAGGCGAAGGCGGCGGCGGTGCTATAGATCTCGATGCTGATCTTTTTGATCTGCGCGGCCATGTCGGCGCCAACTACTTTCACCACCTGCTCGTAGCTGATGTTTTCGTCGTGCTCGCCGGCTTCGGCTTTGGCGGCCGGTGTGAAGATGGGCTCCGGCAGTTTGCCTGCGTTCTTCAGGCCCGCGGGTAGCGGTACGCCGCAGACGGCCTGGCTCTCCTGGTATTCTTTCCAGCCGCTGCCGGCCAGGTAACCGCGCACCACGGCCTCGACCGGGATGGGCTTGAGGCGCTTGACCAGCATGGAGCGGTTGACGACCTGCGGCACCTCGGCCGGGGTGACCACGCTTTCGGGTGTCTCGCCGGTCAGGTGGTTGGGGCAAATGTGGCCGAGCTTGCCAAACCAGAACAGCGCCATCTGCGTGAGCAGCGCGCCCTTGCCGGGGATTGGCTCACCCAGGATGACATCGAATGCACTCAGCCGGTCGCTGGCCACCATCAGCAGCCTGTTCTTGCCCACAGCGTAGTTGTCGCGCACTTTGCCGCGCGCCAGCAGGGGCAGGGAGGTCAGGGCGGAGGTATGGAGTGCTTGGGTCATGGTGGGAGGCAGGATGACAGGGTGGCAGAGGGAGTCAAAGTAAAAAGCCCGCGCGACTCGAAAGAGTCCACGGGCTTTGAATTATCGCCAATCCGCGCGGGCGGGCGGCGGGAATTTTCGGTGCTTTTTAATGCACGACCTGGGCGAGCTCGCCCTTGGCGTACTTGGCGGCCACGACCTGCAGGGCGTCACCCTTGATCTTGGCGCCCTGGCCTTCACAGCCAAATTCGATGTAGCGCTGCTTGCACAGAGCCTTGGCGGCTTCACGGGCGGGCTTGAGCCATTCGCGGGCGTCGAATTTCTCGGGGTTTTCAGCCAGGAACTTGCGCACCGCGCCGGTCATGGCCAGGCGGATGTCGGTATCGATGTTGATCTTGCGCACGCCGTGCTTGATGGCTTCCTGGATTTCCTCGACGGGCACGCCGTAGGTTTCCTTCATCTGGCCGCCGTACTGGCGAATGACAGCCAGCATTTCCTGCGGCACCGAGGACGAGCCGTGCATCACCAGGTGGGTGCTCGGGATGCGCTTGTGGATTTCCTTGATGCGGTCAATCGCCAGGATGTCGCCGGTGGGCTTGCGGGTGAATTTATAGGCGCCGTGGCTGGTGCCGATGGCAATCGCCAGCGCGTCAATTTGCGTGCGCTTGACGAAGTCGGCGGCCTGCTCGGGGTCGGTCAACAGCTGCTCGCGCGTCATGGTGGCGTCGGTGCCGTGGCCGTCTTCCTTGTCGCCCTTCATGGTCTCCAGCGAACCCAGGCAGCCGAGCTCACCTTCGACGGTAACTCCGTATTTGTGGGCCAGCTGCGAGACCTTCTTCGTCACCTCGACGTTGTATTCATAGCTGGCGATGGTCTTGCCGTCGGCTTCGAGCGAGCCGTCCATCATCACGGACGAAAAACCAAGGTCGATGGCGCCCTGGCAAACGGCAGGGTTCTGGCCGTGGTCCTGATGCATGACCAGCGGGATGTTGGGATACATCTCGATGGCCGCCTCGATCAGGTGTTTGATGAAGGGTTCACCGGCGTATTTGCGGGCGCCTGCGCTGGCCTGCAGGATGACGGGCGCGCCGGTCTCTTTGGCCGCTTCCATCACGGCTTGCACCTGCTCAAGGTTGTTGACGTTAAAAGCCGGAATGCCGTAGCCGTTGACTGCCGCATGGTCCAGCAGCTCGCGCATAGAAACGAGTGCCATGTGTGATATCCCCAGAAGTTAGAAAAACACTGCCAAAAGGCGGGTTCCTCGCGAGGGCCGTGCGGCGTAAAAGCCGCCTGGAAACGCCCGTAACCACGAAGTAACCGAAGCCTTGATTCTAACGTTTACCCGAATAGGGTGGGATAACCGAACTTGTGTCTGAATGCATGCCGTAACTGCGTGTAAGCATCGTCCACCCCCGTCCGGGCTCACTGCGTGTAGCCTGTTCCCCCCTCGAGGGGGCGGCGCCTTGGGCCGGCGAAGCCGGACCCTTGGCCCCCACTGGTGAAAACCCCCGCTGGTTACGCTACTGATTCTTCATGCCAGCATGGGCCGCGGAACCGGCTTTGCCGGGCCGCAGGCGCGGTCCCCTGCAAGGGGAAAAGGGCTACACGCAGTGAGCCCGATAGGGGTGTGCCAATTTTTCGGCTTTGCCGGGCCGTAGGGCGGGCGGCCCCCTCGGGGGGCAGCGCATTACACGAAGTGAAAAGCGTGGGGGCTCAAGCTACCCTGCAGATCTTCAGCATATTGGTGCCGCCTGGCGCGCCCATGGGTTCGCCGCAGGTGATGGCATAAATGTCACCGCTTTCGACGATGCCGCGTTTTTTCAGGTGAGCCTCGGCATCGCCGAGCGCAGTGTCGCGCTCGACACTCTGGTCCATCAGCAGCGGCCTGACATTGCGGTACAGCGCCATCTTGCGCTGGGTCGCCAGTTTGGGCGTCAGTGCGTAGATGGGGATATGGATACGGTGGCGGCTCATCCACAGCGCCGTAGAGCCCGAGTCGGTCAGCGCCACAATGGCCTTGCAACCCAGGTGGTGGGCCGTGAACAGGGCGCCCATGGCGATGGACTGGTCAATGCGGTCAAAGGTCATGCCGGTGAAGTCGGCATCCAGTTTCACGTCCTCGGCTTTTTCGGCTTCGGCGCAGATATTGGCCATCTCGACAATGGTCTCCAGCGGATAACGGCCGGCGGCGGTCTCGGCCGAGGTCATGACGGCGTCGGTGCCGTCGAGCACCGCGTTGGCCACGTCGCTGACCTCGGCGCGCGTGGGCACCGGGTTGGTGATCATGGATTCCATCATGTGGGTCGCGGTGATGACCACCTTGTCCAGCTCACGGGCCATGCGGATCATGCGTTTTTGCAGCGCCGGCACAGCGGCATTGCCGACCTCGATGGCCAGGTCGCCGCGCGCGACCATGATGCCGTCGCTGGCCCTGCAGATGGCTTCCAGGTTCGGGATCGCTTCGGCACGCTCGATCTTGGCGATCAACCCCGGCTTGTGGCGGTGCTCGGCGCCGGCCACATTGCACAGCTGGCGCGCCATTTCCATGTCACTGGCGTTCTGCGGAAAGCTCACTGCGACATAGTCGGCCTGGAAACTCATCGCAGTGCGAATGTCTTCCATGTCTTTGGCCGTCAGCGCCGGCGCCGTCAGGCCGCCGCCCTGCTTGTTGATGCCCTTGTTGTTGGACAACACGCCGCCAATCTTGACCGTCGCATGGACCTGCTCGCCCTTTACTTTGTCCACGGTCATGACGATCAGGCCGTCGTTGAGCAGCAGGGTGTCGCCGGCCTTGACGTCGCGCGGCAGTTCCTTGTAGTCCAGGCCCACGCCATTGATGTCACCCAGCTCGGTGCGGGACGCGTCGAGCACGAACTTCATGCCTTGCTCAAGCTGCACCTTGCCCTCGGCAAATTTACCGACACGGATTTTCGGGCCCTGCAGGTCGGCCATGATGGCGACCTCGCGCCCGGCGCGGGTGGCGGCCTCCCGCACCAGCCTGGCACGGTCGATGTGGTCTTGCGCCGTGCCGTGGCTGAAATTCAGCCGCACGCAGTTGACGCCAGCGCGAATCATCTGCTCCAGCAAGGCCGGATCGCTGGAGGCGGGGCCAAGGGTGGCAACGATTTTGGTGCCGCGGCGCTGCATCTTCATGTCTGTCTCCTGTAATTTAGTTTCTTATTTTTACACGAATGAGTTACGTAGCGGTTACCAAGCCATCGCCGCAGCCGGGGTATTGGCCAGAAGCCGGAGGGTGGCCCGCTGCATGCAACGTGTCGCGCCCTGAACCTGCAAACCGCGGTTTGCCGTATTTTGCAAGTAGCGCCTCAATGGCCCGCGCGCTTTTGCAGGATTTCAAAGGCCGGAAGCGTCTTGCCTTCCAGCACTTCCAGAAAAGCGCCGCCGCCGGTCGAGATGTAGTCGACCTGCTTTTCAATGCCGTATTTGGCAATGGCGGCCAGCGTGTCCCCGCCTCCGGCGATAGAGAACCCGCTGCTGTCCGCAACGGCGCGCGCAATGCCTTCGGTGCCTTTGGCGAACGCGTCAAACTCAAACACGCCGACCGGGCCGTTCCACACGATGGTGCCGGCCGCCTTGAGCTGCGCCGCAAGTCTCGCGGTGGTTTGCGGGCCGATATCAAGAATCAGGTCGTCATCGGCGACGTCAGTGGCCGCCTTGACGGTAGCCGGCGCGTCAGCGGCAAAGGTTTTGGCGGTGACGACATCGGTCGGGATGGGCACCTCGGCGCCACGCGCCTTCATGGCGTCGATCACTGCTTTGGCTTCGGCCAGAAGATCGGCTTCGGCCAGGCTTTTGCCGATTTTCAAACCGGCGGCCAGCATGAAGGTGTTGGCAATACCGCCGCCCACGATGAGCTGGTCAACATTGGCGGCGAGCGACTTGAGGATGGTGAGCTTGGTCGAGACCTTGCTGCCGGCCACGATGGCAACCAGCGGCCTGCGCGGGCTGGAAAGGGCTTTGGAGATGGCGTCCATCTCGGCGGCCAGCAGCGGGCCGGCGCTGGCGACGGGCGCGTACTGCGCAATGCCATAGGTGGAGGCTTCAGCGCGGTGCGCCGTGCCGAACGCATCGTGCACAAAAATATCGCAGAGCGCAGCCATCTTGCGCGCCAGCTCTTCGCTGTTTTTCTTCTCGCCCTTGTTCAGCCGGCAGTTCTCCAGCATTACCAGCTGGCCGGGTTTGACATCCACACCGTCCACCCAACCCGACGCCAGCGGAACATCGCGTTTCATCAGCTCGCCCAACCGTTTGGCCACAGGCGCCAGCGAATCCGAAGGCTTGAATTCACCCTCCACCGGCCGACCGAGATGGGAAGTCACCATCACGGCGGCGCCGGCATCCAGCGCCATCTGGATGCAGGGAATCGAGGCGCGGATGCGCGTGTCTTCGGTGATGTTGCCGCTGTCATCCTGCGGCACGTTGAGGTCGGCACGGATGAACACGCGCTTGCCGGCAACTTTGCCGCTGGCACACAGGTCGGAGAAACGGATGAAGTTCATGGATGTCTCGCAAAATAAAAAATGCTTTGGGCCACAGCGCCCAAAGCCCTAAATTGTAGGTGCCTGTATGTGCCTGGGCCCGTCAGACAAAGCCGGAAAAGCGTAAATTGAAGCATCAAATGATGCCTCCCGCCCATGCAAAACGTGCGCAAGCAGCTACTGATTTGATAGCGCCCACCATCAACCGCGATGCGAAGCGAGCCGTACCAGGCCAGCATGAGCCCCGGAACCGGCTTTGCCGGGCCGAAGGGCGGGCGGCCCCCGAGGGGCTGGAGCCCGCGGCTCCAAGCCTGCCTGCGCAGGCTTGGACGGGCGACAGAGGCGCAGCGTCTCGCGAGCCGCGGCCTGCAAGGCCTCGGGAGCTACACGAAGTGAGCGACCGTGGGGGCTACCAATTCAACCCCATATGCAACGGCAAATACACCGCCATGCCGGCCAGGATGGTGCCCAGCACGCCGTGACGCCAGTAATACCAGGCGGTGCCGGCGACTACTGCAAAGAGCCGCGCGTCTTTCCAGGTTGCGATGAAGTGGCCCTGCGTCATCACCATTTCCGGCACGATCACTGCGGCCAGCGCAGCAATGGGCGCGTAATGCAGGCCGCGCTGCGCCCAGCCGGGCAGCGTCCAGGGCTTGCTGGAGAGAAAAAAGAAGGAGCGCGTGAGGACGGTCATCAGCGTCATGCCGATGATGGTCACCACCGTCCAGAGATCCGTCTGGTTCATGCTGCGTCTCCGGTTCCGGGAGTGGATACCGCAGGCTTGGCCGGCGCTGATTTTTCCAGCACCAGGCAGACGATGACGGCCACGGCAATGCCCACCAGGATATTGAACTTGAGCGGCAAGGCGAAGGTGGCGACAGCGGCGGCACCCGCGATGGCTGCAGACACCGCGCGCAGTCGGGTGGTGGCCAGCGACCACATGATGCCCAGCAGCGCCAGGATGCCGGCAAAGCCCAGGCCCCAGGACAGCGGAATGGAATTGGCCAGCGCGATTCCCACCAGCGTGGCGCCCACCCAGCTGACCCAGCTCATGCCGCAGCTGCCTACCCAGTAGGCGTCCTGGGCTTCAATGCCGGCAGCATCGGCGGCCGGGTGCGGGAAGCGTTTGGTAAAAAGCACATAGTTCAGGTCGGCCATGCCGTAGCCAAAAGCCATGCGGCGCCACAAGCTCTGGTGCATCACATAGGGGCGCAGGTGGGCGCTGAAGACCATGAAGCGCAGGTTGACGCAAAACGAGGTGGCCAGAATCACCCACATGGGTGCGCCAGCCACGATAAGTGGCAAGGCTGCCAGTTGGGAACTGCCGGCAAAAACCAGCACCGCCATCAGCAGCACCTCGATAAGACTCATGCCCGACTTGACCATCGCCACGCCTGTCATCAGGCCCCAGGCGGCGATACCCGGCGCGACGGTGGCGAGCTCACTCACCCCGAGCCGGAAGTCCGGATGCTTGAAGAATGTCTTCACAAAAACCCCACCCTTTTCTGTCCCGTCATTTTTTTCACCCCTGTCTGGCGATATCCGGTTGAATGAAGACCATGCCGGGACGGATCTCAAATCCCCGCAAAAATTCGGATGCATCCAGCGCCTTGCCGCCGGCTTTTTGAAGCCGGCTCATGCGCAGAACGCCATCGGCGGCACAAATGTCCACACCTTGTGGCCCTGCGGCAAGGACTTCACCGGCCTCGGCCCCACCCGGCCGGCGCACATCCGCCAGAACTTCGGCACGCCAGAACTTGAGGGTTTGCCCGTCTACAACACCGGCCGCGCCGGGAAACGGGTTGAACGCCCGGATGCGCCGCTCGAGTACGGCAGCGCTTTGCGACCAATCCAGCAATGCTTCATGTTTTTCAATTTTGTGTGCGTAAGTGATGCCCTCTGCGGGCTGAGAGACCGCCTGCAGGCCTCCGCACGCAGCGATCTCGAGGGCCTCCACGATGAGCCGCCCGCCCAGATTGGCCAGCCTGTCGTGCAGCGAAGCCGTGGTGTCGCCGGGTGCGATGCGCAGCTTTTCCGTCAGGAGCATGTCGCCCGTGTCCAGCCCGGCATCCATTTGCATGATGGTGACGCCGGTTTCCGGATCACCGGCTTCGATGGCCCGGTGAATCGGCGCGGCACCGCGCCATCTCGGCAACAGCGACGCGTGGATATTGAGGCAGCCCAACCGCGGTACATCCAGAACCCACAGCGGAAGAATGAGTCCGTAGGCCGCCACCACCATGACGTCCGCGCGTGCTGCGGTGATGGCTTCGCGCGCCGCGGCGGCATCGTCAGGGAATTTGCCGTCCAGCCGCAAGCTTCTGGGTTGGGCGATGGGCGTGTGTGAGGTTTCGGCCCATTGCTTGACGGGCGAAGCCTGCAGTTTCATGCCGCGGCCTGCGGGGCGGTCAGGCTGGCTCAGTACGAGGGGAATCTCAAAACCGGCTGCATGCAGCTTTTCAAGGGCCACACGGGCGAACTCAGGGGTACCGGCAAAAATGACACGCATGGAGTCCGATTCTAAAGACTCCTAGGGAAATCCCGTGGTTCCGGCACGCGGTACTGACGGCCGACGTCCGTACGTACGGACAGGTTAACGGGGCGAGTCGCGCTCCTCGTCCTTTTTCTGCTTGATCATCTTGGTTTTGATGCGGTTGCGTTTCAGCGGGGACAGGTACTCCACAAACACCTTGCCCATCAGATGATCCATTTCATGCTGGATGCAAACCGCCAGCATGCCTTCGGCTGCGTGCACCTGCAGCTTCCCGTCTAGATCCAGCGCCTGTACCTTGATGGCGGTAGAGCGTTCCACGCCGTCATAAATACCAGGCACCGACAGGCAGCCTTCGTCGCCCACGCGTGTTTCTTCGCTGGCCCAGACAATCTCGGGATTGATCAGCACCAGGGGCTGGGTCCGGTCTTCGCTGACATCAATCACGACCAGGCGCTCATGCACATCCACCTGGGTTGCCGCCAGGCCGATGCCCGCCGCTTCGTGCATGGTTTCGAGCATGTCGTCGACCAGCTTGCGCAGGCGCGCATCAACGGCCGCCACAGGCTTGGCAACGGTGTGGAGGCGGGGGTCGGGGTAACGAAGAATGGTTAACTGGCTCATGGAGGAAGGCTGGGCAATGGGTGAGATGTCGCTATTTTCGCCACTTTTCTCTGTTTTTCGGCATCCTGATATTCCCAGAATCGTGTATTCGTTGCTTAATCAAGGGCTTAGGTACAAAATCGTTAGTGATTTATCAAGATATAAACACGGTTTTTTTCGCGGGGTTGCACCCCGAAAACGCCGTCCTAGCCCCATAAAAGCGCCGAAGGCCTACAAGATGCAAACAATTTCTGGTCGTTTCAGTCAAATTTCAATAGCCGCTGCAGCTCTTTTGGGCATTTCGGTCGGCTTGCATGCTCAGAACTTCCCCATCACGGCCGACCAAAAAGCCACGGCAGCCCAAGTGGCCCAGACAGGCGTTCCCCTGGGCGATCTGGCTCCCAATGCGCCCGATACCTACACCGTGAAGCGCGGCGACACCTTGTGGGCAATTTCCGGTTTATTTCTGAAAAACGCCTGGCGCTGGCCCGAGCTATGGGGCATGAACCTCCAGGACATCCGCAACCCTCACCGCATTTACCCGGGGCAACAGCTCTATCTGGAGAAATCCGATGGGCGTGCCGTTTTGCGAACCCGCCAGGCCCAAACCGATGGCCCGCCGACAGACACCGTACGAGTTTCTCCGCGCACCCGCTTTGAAACCCTGGCAGACACCTCCATTCCCACGATCGCGCCCAACCTGATCGAGCCCTTCCTGAATGAGGCCTTGATCGTCGACGAGGCCATGCTTTCCAATGCGCCCCGCATTGTGGCGGCCCAGGAAGGCCGCGTTCTGCTTAGCCGCGGAGATCGCGCCTATGCGCGTAGCCAATACGGCACCGGCAGCACCACCGGCAAACCCCTGAGCATTGAAAAAGGCGAACCGGTCAATTACCGGGTGTTTCGCAACGCAACGCCGCTGAAAGATCCGACGACCCAGGCGATTCTGGGCTACGAGGCGCAATACGTCGGCAAGGCGGAAATAGCACGCGGCGAATCGGTTGCGGAAATAGCCGGTAAAGACGGCAAGCTGCAATCCGAAATCGTGCCGGCGACGATCGACATCGTTGCTACCAAAGAAGAGATGCGTGTGGGTGACCGGCTGTTGGTTGAACCGCCACGCGAGTTGCTGAATTACATACCGCACGCGCCTTCTTCTGCCGTTGCCGGACAGATTGTGTCTATCTATGGAAGTGCCGTGACCAATGCTGCGGAGAACCAGGTCGTGGTCATCAATCGTGGCGCCAGGGATGGCCTGGAACGTGGCCATGTCATGGCCATTCTCAAGGACGGGGAACGACTGAAAGACAAAACCGACAGTAACCGCACGCAGATCAAGTTGCCCAACGAACGAAATGGCCTGTTGATGGTGTTTCGCACTTTTGATGCCGTTTCCTATGCTCTCGTCCTTCAGGTGACTGACGGCGTGAAGGTAGGGGACCGTTTCGCCAACCCCAATTAACCGGCGGACAAGCAACGCACCGGCGTCGGTAATCCGAGCCCACCTACATTCGGGGCAAGTTCTCGAAGTCGTTGACCCTTTCTTCCTTTCAGCTCTGGCTATCACGTGGAAAAACATGAGCTCCAGGCCTGGTTGCGCCTGACCCTCTCAACGGGCGTAGGAAATGAGAATTCCCGCAAGCTGCTAGCCGCTTTTGGATCAGTGCAGGCGATTTTTGACCAGAGTTCAGCCGCGCTGGAACAGTTGGGTTCGGAGAAATTGGCCCGCGCACTCAGGGCAGAGCCTCCAAATCTGGCAGCCCAGCTGCAAATGACGCTGGACTGGTTGCAGGCCGGCGAGCACCGGCGGGTGGTCGCGATTGGAGACGCGGCCTACCCCGCGGCCTTGCTCGACATCGCCGATCCCCCGCTGATGCTCTACATGCTCGGCAAGCATGCACCCCAGCCGCAGGCGTTATCGCCATCCCCCGTGGCCCATATAGCCATCGTAGGCAGCCGCAACCCGACGCCGCAGGGCGAAGCTAATGCGCGCCAATTCGCCAAGGCCCTGGCCGGTGCCAAACTCTGCGTTGTGTCAGGCCTGGCCTTGGGTATCGACGGTGCGGCGCACGACGGCGCCATGCAAGCCGGCGGAGATACCATTGCCGTGGTGGGTACCGGACTAGACCGTGTCTATCCCAAAAAACATCTCGAGCTGGCGCACCGTATTGCGCAGCAAGGCATGATCATCAGCGAATTCCCGCTCGGCACGCCACCGCTGACCGCGAACTTCCCGAGACGCAACCGCATCATTTCCGGCCTGTCGCTGGGCACTCTGGTCATCGAGGCGGCTCTGCAATCCGGCTCGCTGATCACCGCGCGGCTGGCGGCCGAACAGGGCAAAGAGGTGTTTGCCATACCCGGCTCCATCCATTCGCCCCAGTCACGCGGCTGCCACGCACTGATCAAGCAGGGAGCCAAGCTGGTGGAAACTGCGCAGGACATATTGGAGGAATTAAATCTCCCTGCGCGGGGTGTGGCGCCGGGTGCAGCGGCATATACGTCAACAGAGAAAGAAACCGGTCTCCTGGTCGAGTCCCCCTCATCTACCGCCCTGATCGCCGCACTGGGATTCGACGTGGTGAGCCTGGACACACTACAGGCGCGAACCGGGATCGAAACAGCCATGCTGCAGGCACAGCTACTTGAGCTGGAACTCGACGGACAGGTGTTCAGGCTTCCCGGCGGCCTGTTCCAGCGACGCGCTGACGCATAAACACCGCACTCTTTTCACCGGCTTGACAATGCTGCCGCCAACTGCGTTATATTGGACGCATGTTCGAAGTACTCGTGTACGTCTACGAAAATTACTGGCAAGGTGACGCTTGCCCCGAACTTCAGCGGCTCGGCCGCAAACTGACAGCAGCGGGTTTTGAGGCGGAAGAAATCCAGGCGGCCCTCGTCTGGCTCGACGGCTTGAATATCGCCGCCCAAGGCACGCAAATCAGTCTGCCGGCCAGTGCCCCGTCAGAGCTCACCGAGCCCGGTGCGCATCCGGTCATTCAGCCCCAATCCCCCGACAGCCTTCGCGTTTATTCGGTTGCCGAGCAAACACAACTCGGCGCACAGAGCCTGGGATTTGTGAGCTTCCTTGAGTCGTCCGGCGTATTGCCTCCGCACATGCGCGAGATTGTGATTGACCGTGCCATGGCGGCACCGGGCGACCCCGTCACGCTGGATGACCTGAAAATCATCGTATTGATGGTCTATTGGAGCTTCGGCGAAGAACCCGATGCGCTGGTTCTGGACGAATTGTGCGACGACGCGGAAGGTCGCCTTGCTCACTGAATAGCACTGCGGCACAAAAACGACATTTTTGAACCGGTTGCCCGGGCACGCCGGACAACGAGGCCCTTAGCCGAGCAACCGCTCGGGATTTGCATCCAGCTTGGCAAGCGCGTCGCGCGTGGCACGTACCGTGAGCGCTTCCTCTTCCGTAGGCACCAGCAAACCCGACTGCAGGTAGGCCGCGAGCCGACGAGCCTGGATCAGGAAGTTCCGGCCATCGGCAGAAGCAAACAGGTGCAACTGCTTGCGATCACTGCACCAGGCAAACTGCACATGACTGATCTTGCCGTTGTGGTCCAGGCTGAACCATGTACCTACCTGGAGCTCCCGGGCCCATGCGCGCATGGCTTCCGTGGGCTGGCTGCCACCATCGGCGATCACTTCAATGTCGGTAGCATCGATCCCGATCATGGTGACCAGGCTGTCAGTATCTAGCGGCAGGTCGCCGACGTCCTCATCGGAAAGATAGTCTTCCAGGTTCATCAGCCGTTTGGCCATGATCTCCACCCGCTCCTGGGAAATGGTGTCGGTTTTGGACATGAATGCATCGGCCAGCGTATCGCTGATGGTCTTCAGGTGCCCGTCCTGGTCAGACACACCCAAGCCCAGCATGGACATGCCCAGGCGCAGCAGCTGCAGCAATTTCGGCAGGTCTGCAATCACACGGGCGCGATCATTGCGGTTCGGTTTGGCACTCGCGGCCCACACCAGATCAGCGGCAGCCCGCTTGAGCGTGATGGTTTCCTCGTGCTGCGGCCCGTTCTTCATCGCGGCGATGGCCAGTACTTCGGCCCATACCTTGAAGAGGAATTCGCGGATCTCGTCTCGAACCGGCATGTCATTGAGCATGTTCCGCATCTCAATGGTGTACTGGATCGTCATGGTCTCTTTTTGTTCGACCTGTTGCGCGACGCTCACAACACGGGCGGCGCTGCCATGCTCGGAAAGGAATTTGGATAAAAACTTTTCGAACTCGTCATAAACCAGCTGAAACACCCGGCGCCCTGTTTCGGGATACTGCTCTATCACTTGCACAATGCGCTTGACTTCAGATTCCATGGCGCCGCCGGCCACCGTGACGTCAAAGCCCAATACGCAGGAGCCCATGCGGTCGATCAACCGGCGTGCAGGATGCTGCAGCGACTCAAAGAACTCTGGCTCGGAAATCGCCACACGCAATACCGGCATCTGCAAACGGGCAAACCAGACCCGGATCACAGGCGGAATGCGGTCTTCGGCAAGAATGCTCTGGAACATCAGGGCGACGATTTCAATCGTCGCCTTCTCGGATGAGGTGGACGCCGCCTGCTTGAGCGTATTGGTTCGTTCCCGCAAGGCAGTAGCAGCATTGTCGACATGCACCTGGCCATAGATCTGCCCTTGCGCATCTGCGAGCAAGGTACGCTCTGCACCGGTTTCTTCCTGCTTCTGCACACTCACCATGGCCTGCGCGAGCTGAGGCGACGCCTGTGTGGGGTGGGTATCGTCGAAGCCTGCGACCTGGTTCGACAGCAAACGCTTGAGGTGCCCCATCACACCCTGGGCCCTCATGCGTGCCCTGGCGAGCGGCGTCGTCGCCGTTTGCATGCGGGTTTCATCGTAGACTGCGCCGCCTTGCCTGGATACGCCTGGCTGCGACCCTGCTCCTTCGGACGCCGCACCTGGAGAAGCTGCACCCTGACGGCCGGCAGAAGCTGAAGATCGCCCGCCACCCACACCCTGAACCCGGCTATCAGGCCCATCGCCCTGGCCTCCGCCAAAACCACGTGCGCCACCGCCTTCAGACCCGCCGGTCCTGGAGCCGGTTTCGCCGCCGAATTTGCCGCGTTCCTTCTCGGAAGTGGAGGCTTTCCTGGCAGACGCTCCGGCATCCGCAGCGGAGGGAGTGCGTTTGACCAGCGGCCGTAAGTCGATTTCCGCCATCACCCCCTGCTGCACCAAAAACTCGTTGGTGGCATGGTAAGTCTCCAGCAGGTGTGTGCCCATGTCCTTCTGGATGACATCCTGGACAACGAGCCAGACATCCCGTGGCAGCGATGCAAGACTCCATTGCTCAACCATGTGCTGGGCAAGCACCTCGGGGCGAAGAATGTCCTGCTTGTGCAATTCCGTGACGGCCTCCAGGTTTTGGATGCGCAACCGGAGGTCGTTCAACTCCCAGCTTGCGAAGTCCAGCAACCGAAGCGCGAGCCGCGAAGCAAGGATTTTGTCCTCCATCACGTCGTTACCCATCAATTCAAATTTGCCGCTGTCGGCAAACCTCGAGGGCGAGTTTGGCGCAGGAATCGTCTGGGCAGTGGTCCATGCGGCGGTTGTGCCACGAACCCAGGTGGCACCACTTTTCTGGAAAGCCATCCAGGCATCACGCCGGTCCTGCATTTCCCGGACACCGCCGGGCTGATCAACTGCGGCAGTGAGCCTGTCTTGAATGGTTTTCGCCAGTGCAGGCAGTACGCGTACAGCACGCTCCGCAAACAGCGCACGTGCCTGCTCGACCAGAACCCTGCTATTTTTGTTACTTGGAGCCACAGCCGCCCTAGGATGATTAAGTCATAGCTTACACCGTGGCCCCGGCGTTGGGGTCGTTGGGATCCTCGTCTTTTTTGGCCGGCCCTTTCATCAGGTCCTCACGCCGAATGCCAAGCCACATGGCGATTGCAGCGGCAACAAACACCGACGAATAGATCCCGAACAGGATGCCGATGGTCAACGCCAGGGCAAAGTAAAACAGGGTCGGCCCGCCAAAGAGAAGCATGGACAGCACCATGATCTGGGTGGAACCGTGGGTAATGATGGTACGGCTGATGGTGGACGTGATCGCGTTGTCGATGATCTCGGTGGTATTCATCTTGCGATAGCGTCGAAAGTTCTCGCGGATCCGGTCAAAGATCACTACCGACTCATTGACGGAGTAGCCCAGCACCGCCAGCACAGCAGCCAGCACAGCCAGTGAAAACTCCCACTGGAAGAAAGCGAAGAACCCCAAAATGATCACGACGTCGTGCAAATTGGCGATGATGGCCGCCACGGCATATTTCCATTCAAAGCGGAAAGCCAGATAGACCATGATGCCGAAAACCACCATGGCGAGCGCCTTCAGCCCGTCGTGGGCAAGCTCCTCGCCCACCTGTGGGCCGACGAATTCGGTGCGCCGCAGCGTCACATCCGGGCTGGCAGCCTTCAGGGCCGCAAGCACCTTGTCGCTTTGCTGCGCAGTGCTTACGCCCTTTTGTGCCGGCAAGCGAATCATCACGTCACGTGAGGTGCCGAAGTTCTGGACCTGCACATCGGCGAAGCCCAACCCCGCCACCGTATCGCGGATTTTTCCGACATCGGCAGCCTGGGTGTAGTTCACCTCCATCAGGGTGCCGCCGGTGAATTCGACGGACAGGTGCAAGCCGCGCGAAAACAGGAAGAATACGGCCAGGGCGAACGTGGCAAAGCTGATGGCATTGAAGATCAGGGCGTGCCGCATAAACGGAATGTCACGCTGGATTTTGAAAAATTCCATCTGGAGTCCTTGGGAAATTCAGGAAAAGGGCCGGGCGTGGGCTTACTTCGCCACCGCACCCGAAGTGGTGGGCCGCCACACAGTGCCAATGGAAACCGTCTTGAGCTTCTTCTGGCGGCCATACCAGAGGTTGACCAGGCCGCGCGAGAAAAACACCGCCGAGAACATGCTGGTCAGGATACCGATGCAATGCACCACGGCGAAGCCGCGGACCGGGCCGGACCCAAAAGCCAGCAACGCAAGACCCACAATCAATGTCGAGGTGTTGGAATCCAGAATGGTTGCCCAGGCCCGCTCATAGCCTGCATGAATCGCCGCTTGCGCGGAGGCACCGTTTCGCAATTCTTCGCGCACACGCTCATTGATCAGCACATTGGAGTCGATGGCCATGCCCAGCGCAAGCGCCATCGCCGCCATGCCAGGCAAGGTCAGGGTAGCCTGCAGCATGGACAGCACCGCGACCAGCAACAGCAGGTTGACGGCAAGCGCCAGGCCGGAAAACAGGCCAAAAAGCATGTAGTAGATCGCCATAAACGCCACGATCACGACAAAGCCCCACGACACGCTGTGAAAGCCCTTGGCAATGTTATCGGCGCCCAGCGTCGGGCCAATGGTGCGCTCTTCAATGATTTCCATGGGAGCGGCCAGCGAGCCCGCACGCAGCAACAGGGCGAGATCGTTGGCTGCGTTGATATTCATGGCACCCGAGATGCTGAACCGTGTACCCAATTCCCCGCGAATGGTTGCCACCGAAATAGCCTGCCCTTTGCCCTTTTCGAACAGCAGGATGGCCATCGGCTTGTCCATGTTCTCGCGGCTTGTTTCGCGCATCACCCGTCCACCCTTGGCATCCAGCGTCAGGGATACATTGGGTTCCTGCTTTTGCGAATCGAAGCCGGCCTGGGCATCCGTCAGGCTCTCGCCGGTGACAAGGACCTGCTTCTTCACAATCACCGGATTGCCGCTGATATCAGGGAATTTTTCCGAGCCGAAGGGAACCATGCCTCCCCCGGTCATGGCTGCACGGGCCTCAGCGCTGTCATCCACCAGACGCATTTCCAGGGTCGCCGTGCGCCCCAGAATATCCTTGGCCTTTGCCGTGTCCTGCACGCCCGGCAGCTGTACCACGATACGGTCTGCGCCCTGTTGCTGGATCACCGGCTCAGCCACCCCAAGCTCGTTGATCCGGTTGTGCAGCGTCACCATGTTCTGCTTGAGGGCCTGGTCCTGGATGCGGCGCGCAGCCTCGGGCTTGATCGTGGCCGTCAGTTTGTACTCGGTTCCTTCCGGCACCTCCACCGTCTGCAGGTCTGGAAACTGGTCCTGAATCAGGCCTTTTGCAGATGCCAGCGTGGCCGAGTCACGCACCTTGATGTCAATAGCCTGGCCGTTGCGGGCGATGCCACCGTGCCGGATATTTTTTTCGCGCAACGACATCCGGACATCTCCGGCCAGGGACTCGGCACGCTTGGCCAGCGCGGCCTGCATGTCTACCTGCAGCATGAAGTGCACGCCTCCACGCAAATCCAGCCCCAGATACATGGGGTTTGCATGCAACGATGTCAGCCATGCAGGCGATCGGGACAACAGGTTAAGCGCCACCACATAACCGGAGTCCCCCGCATCAGGGGCCAGCGCTTTCTGAATCGCGTCCTTGGCCTTGAGTTGCGTGTCGGTATCGCCAAACCGCGCCTTGACGGAATTGCCGTCCAGGGCGATGACATCCGCCGTAACGCCGGCTTCCTTCAATATTTGCTCCACTTTCGCCATCGTCGTACTGTCGATCTTGACGGTGGACTTGGCGCTGGAAACCTGGACCGCAGGCGCTTCGCCGAAAAAGTTGGGCAGCGTGTACAGGGCTGCGACGATGAGCGCGATCACAATGATGGCGTACTTCCAGGCCGGATAACGATTCATGAGAGGGCTGTTCCTGATGGACGGATGAACAAAGTCAGGCCTGCCGGCCGGTGCGGCCGGCGAAAGCCTTATTTGGCTGGGGTGATAGCGCCTTTGGGCAGCACCTGAATGATCGCGCTGCGCTGCAGCTGGACTTCGACGCCTGGCGCCAGTTCGAGGGTCAGGTACACGTCGCCCAGCTTGGTCACCTTGCCCAGCAGGCCGCCAGCGGTGGCGACTTCATCGCCCTTGGCCAGCGCCTCAATCATGGCGCGATGCTCTTTCTGCTTTTTCATCTGCGGGCGGATCATGACGAAGTACAGGACTACGAACATCAGCACCAGAGGCAGCATGCCCGTCAGCGAGGACATCATGTCGCCGCCGGCGGCAGCAGCGGGAGCGGTTTGGGCAAAGGCAGAAGAAATGAACACGGCTAACTCCACAACGATTTAAAAGACACACTGGCGCGCGCCATCCGGCACGGACAGCGCACAGAGTTCACGATTGTATGCGGCGGGGCATCCGCAGAAGGGGGTAACTGGCGCGCGCCAGGGGCTTTTCAAGCCGGGTTGCGCGCAAAGGGCCGCTGCAAGCTCCGCAGCAAAGCCGTCCCATGAAGGAAACACCGGACCGGCGGCGAGGCCGGCGCCGGTCCAGGCTTTAAGCCGCTTCCCGCTGAACGGTAGATCCGGGGGTACGAAAGGACTCCATCAACGCGGCCCACTGGGGCCGCGCTGCGGCCAGGTGGCGTGCCTTGACATGGCCATAACCCTTGATCATTTCCGGAATCCGGGCAATTTCCAGCGCCGTGGCGTGGTTTTCGGCCGTCAGGCCTGCCATCACGTCCTGCAGGCTCGCCTTGTATTCCTCAATCAGGGCCCGCTCGGTGCGCCGCTCCTCCGTGCGGCCAAAGACATCCAGCGGCGTGCCGCGCAGACCTTTCAGGCGAGCCAACACCTTGAATGCGCCCAGCATCCAGGGGCCGAACTGCTTCTTCTGCAGCTCGCCCTTGTCGTTTTTGGACGCAATCATGGGCGGCGCCAGGTGGTAATTGAGCTTGAAGTCGCCTTCAAACATGCCGTTGACTTTGTTCAGGAAACCAGTGTCGGTGTGCAGGCGCGCCACTTCATACTCGTCTTTGTAAGCCATTAATTTGAAGAGGTAGCGAGCCACCGCCTCGGTCAGCAGCGTCTTGCCCAGCGGCGCTTCCGCGGCGCGCACCTTCTCGACGAAGGCCTGGTAGGTCTGCGCATAAGCCGCATTCTGGTAGGCCGTCAGGAAGTCAATCCGCTTGGCCAGCATGTCGGCCAGTGCGGGCCGTTTGACGAACTCGATCACCTGGGCTGCCTTGAACAAGGCCTGCACAGCAGCCAGGTCGTGCGCGCAGCGCCGGCCCCACTCAAAAGCTGCCTTGTTGTTGTCGATTTGCACGCCATTGAGTTCAATGGCCCGCATCAACGCAGCATGCGACAGCGGCACCCGGCCTTTTTGCCAGGCAAAGCCGAGCATGAGCGGGTTGGTATAGATCGAGTCACCGACCAATTGCACCGCCACCTGCTCTGCATCGAAGCTACCGAGCAAGTCAGCGCCCACTGCAGCAGTCACGGCCGTCTCGCAATTGCCACCAGGGAACTGCCAGGCAGGGTTGGTCACAAAGGCCGCCGTCGGCGCACCGTGCGAGTTCATGGCTACGTAGGTGCGGCCCGGCTGCATGACGGTGAGCGTGTACTTGCTGGCCGCCACGATCGGGTCGCAGCCAATCACCAGGTCGGCCTTGGCGGTGTCGACCTTGGTCGTGTAAATGGCTTCCGGCCGGTTGGCGATCTGGATGTGGCTCCAGGTGGCGCCGCCTTTTTGCGCCAGGCCGCCCGCATCCTGCGTGACCACACCCTTGCCCTCAATGTGGGCTGCCATGCCCAGCAATTGGCCGATGGTGATGACGCCGGTGCCTCCCACGCCGCCTACCACGATACCCCAGGCGTTTTCCGCCACCGGCAACACGGGCTCGGGAACCACAAACAGGCTGCTGGGTGCGCCTTTCTTGTCTTTTTTTGGCTTCTTCAGCTGCCCGCCTTCGACAGTGACAAAGCTGGGGCAAAAGCCCTTCACGCAGGAGTAATCCTTGTTGCAGGTGTTCTGGTTGATGCGGCGTTTGCGGCCGAACTCGGTTTCCAGCGGCTCCACTGACAGGCAGTTGGACTGCACTGAGCAATCGCCGCAGCCTTCGCAGACAAGCTCGTTGATCACCACGCGCTTTTCAGGGTCCACCAGGGTGCCGCGTTTGCGGCGGCGGCGCTTTTCGGTCGCGCAGGTCTGGTCGTAAATGATCGCGGTCGTGCCCTTGATCTCGCGGAACTCGCGCTGGATGCGGTCCAGCTCGTCGCGGTGGTGCACCGTCACGCCTTCGAGCAGCGGCGCGCCGTCGTATTTCTGCGGCTCATCGGTCACGATGACCAGTTTGGCCACGCCTTCGGCACGCAGGCTTTGCATGATCTGCAGCACCGAATGGCCTTCGGGCCGCTCGCCGACCTGCTGGCCGCCCGTCATGGCGACCGCGTCGTTGTAGAGGATCTTGTAAGTGATGTTCACACCCGAGGCGATGGCCTGGCGGATCGCCAGCAGCCCGCTGTGGAAGTAGGTGCCGTCGCCCAGGTTGGCAAAGATGTGTTCGTCGGTCGTAAAAGCCGCCTGGCCCACCCATGTCACGCCCTCGCCGCCCATCTGGGTGAAGGTGGAGGTGGAGCGGTCCATCCAGGTTGCCATGTAGTGGCAGCCGATGCCGGCCACGGCGCGCGAGCCTTCGGGCACGCGCGTGCTGGTGTTGTGCGGGCAGCCGCTGCAAAACCAGGGCGCGCGCTCGCCGGTGTCGGCTTTGCCGGCGGCCAGGGCGCGCTCGCGCCCTTCGATGACGGCCAGGCGCTCGTCCATGCGGGAGATGATGTCTGCGGGCACGCCCAGTTTCTTCAACCGCTTGGCAATCGCCTTGGCGATGATGGCCGGCGTCAGGTCGGCCTTGGCGCGCAGCAGCCAGTTGTCGCTCGGGTTGGAACGGCCCCATTCGCCGCCCGACTGGTCGCCTTCAGGTTCATCGAACTTGCCCAGCACATTGGGGCGCACATCGGCACGCCAGTTGTAGAGCTCTTCCTTGATCTGGTATTCGATGACCTGGCGTTTTTCCTCGACCACCAGGATTTCCTGCAGGCCTTCGGCGAAGTCGCGCGTGATGGTGGCCTCCAGCGGCCAGACAACGTTGACCTTGTGCAGGCGAATGCCGAGCTGGTGGCAGGTCTCTTCGTCCAGGCCCAGGTCGGCCAGGGCCTGACGCGTGTCGTTGAAGGCCTTGCCGCTGGCGATCAGGCCGAACCGGTCTTTGGGGCCGGCGATGACGTTGTAGTTCAGCTTGTTGGCGCGAATGTACGCGAGCGCCGCGTACCACTTGTAGTCCATCAGCCGCGCTTCCTGCTCCAGCGGCGCGTCGGGCCAGCGGATGTGCAGGCCGCCGGCCGGCATCTCGAAATCTTCGGGAATGATGATCTTCACGCGGTCCGGATCGACCAGGATGGAGCTGGACGACTCGACAACTTCCTGGATGGTTTTCATGCCCGACCAGACGCCGGAAAAGCGGCTCATGGCAAACGCATGCAGCCCCATGTCGAGGATGTCCTGCACATTGGAAGGAAAGAACACCGGCAGGCCGCAGGCCTTGAAGATGTGGTCGCTCTGGTGGGCGGCGGTGGAACTTTTGGAGACATGGTCGTCGCCGGCAATGGCGATCACGCCGCCGTGTTTGGCCGTGCCCGCCATGTTGGCATGCTTGAAGACGTCGGAGCAGCGGTCCACGCCTGGGCCCTTGCCGTACCAGATGCCGAATACGCCGTCGAATTTTTTGCTTTGCGGATACAGGTCGAGTTGCTGCGTGCCCCAGACGGCCGTGGCACCCAGCTCTTCATTGACACCGGGCTGGAACACGATGTTTTGTGCAGCCAGGTGCTTTTTGGCGGCCCACAGGGCCTGGTCATAGCCGCCCAGCGGCGAGCCGCGGTAGCCACTGATAAAACCCGCCGTGTTCAACCCCTCGATCGCATCGCGCGTGCGCTGCAGCATGGGCAGGCGGACCAGCGCCTGGACACCGCTCATGAAAGCGCGGCCGTGGCCTAAAGAATATTTATCGTCAAGCGTGACGGTCTCTAGCGCTTTGCGGATGTGTTCAGGTAGGGGCGCGTTCATGTTCGTGGGTCTCCAGGACTGTTTTTTAGTACCGCCTTGTGGGCAGGCCGGCAGAAGGGTCACCCCCGGATAGGGGGCGCCCTCTAGTTGCATGCAAAGTGTATGCCGCCAGCCGTGATATGTCTTTGCTTTGTTTGCCCGATTTATGGCACTTCCAGAAAGGATATTGCTGTAAAGTGGCAAACATGGAAACATTAGACAAGTTTGACATCGCGATCCTGAATGAGTTGCAACTCGACGCCCGGTTGACGAACACGGAATTGGCCTCCCGTGTGGGCCTGTCGGCCGCGCCCTGCTGGCGGCGGGTGCGGGCGCTGGAAGAATCGGGCTTCATCACCGGCTACCGTGCCGAGATCAACCGCCACAAGATCGGGCTGGGCGTTCTGGCCTTTGTGCGGCTGGACGCTGACCGCAACAGTGGCGACGCAACGCGCCAGCTGGAAGAGGCCATCAAGAAGCTGCCGGAGATCGTCTCTTGCCACTACATCAGCGGCACCGGCACTTTCGAGCTGCAGGTGGTGGCGCAAGACCTGGAGGCTTTCAGCAAGTTTGCGCTGCAAAACCTGATCAACCTGCCCAATGTGAAAGACCTGCACACCAGTTTTTCGCTGGGTGAGGTCAAGGCGAGCAGCGCACTGCCGCTCGGGCACCTGACGCGGGTTACAGTCTAAAATTCAAGTAAATAGTGCTTGCAACCCTTTACTGACGGGCGCAATCAGCTATTGATTTAATAGCACCAAATTCGCTCGCTGTTCACAACAGCCAGCGCATGAAACACCTGCAAGACAACGCTTCAAGGAGCCCCGCATGAAACCATCTTCCAGCCCCGCCTCTTTGGCCTTTATGCTTTTTATGGCCCTGGCACCCGCCCTGCAAGCGCAACCCGCTATCAATTCAGGAGCAAGTCCGGAGGCGCTACCCATGCGCAACCTGCAGATCGAAGTGCGGCAGGCCGGTAGCAGCCTGCGCTCCCAGAGTGCCTTGGGCGCGCAGGGCGGTGTTGTGCTGCAACCGGGCCGCTCGGGCCTCAATGCCCAGATCACAGCCCAGGACAGCCAGCGCAGCGATTCACGCGACCTGGTGCAGCGCGTGCTGGTACTCAATGGCCGCAACGCCAACATCAACCTGGGCAACAGCCAGCCGCTGCGGCTGGTACAGGCGCGCCAGGCCGGCACCGTGTTCATCGAGGCTAACAGCGGCTTTTCAGCCAGGCCCACCTGGTACGGCGGCGACAGCGTGGAGCTGGAACTGGCCGCGGGGCAGGCCAGCCGCACAGGCTCGTCGCCGCAGGCTCCCCTGTCCTCATCGTCCACCAGCACCTCGCTGACCGTTCGCCTCGGGGAATGGGTCACCGTGGCCGAGTCGGACGATGCGAGCGCCGGCAGCAGCAGCGGCATCGCCGACAGCCGGCAATCGACCCGTCGGGACGGTATGAGGGTGGAAGTCCGCCTCTCCGTGCGCTAGAAGAAGCCGCCCACAAATCGCGGTGAAGCGGTTTTGGCACGGCAGGTCCGCACAACAACGCAAAGAGGTTTTACAGGGAATCAGTCGCGCACGCAGTGTGCCGTCAGCGGCAGCAGCGGATAACGCAGCACCGCCTCGCGGCCGCTGGCGCCCAGGCCAAACTCGGCGCGCATCCGCGGATTGCTGTACACCGTCTGCTGCGCACCCTGGCCGCCTGCGTCACGAAACAGCAGGTCCGAGCCGCCGGCGCTATCCAGCACGGCGGTGTCGTCCACAAACTTCACCTTGAAGTCAGCGCCGTGTTCGCAGCGGTACTGCGCGGCAGGCGAAGGCCCGCCACCCGCCGCGCAGGCTGCCAGCACAAGCGCTCCGGTCACCCCCACCAAGGCCATCCCGGTTCGGGCCGACAGTTGTTTCATGGAATCTCCTTCAGCTTGCCCAACGTTTTGAGCACTCACTTCGGCCAGAGCACCCAGAGCCGCAGCGGCTGGTTGACACGTGCCGCCAGCAGGCCGGCTTCGGGGCCGGTTCCGGCAAAGTAATCGGCCCTGACCGCACCCACAATGGCGCTGCCGGTGTCCTGCGCCAGCACCAGCTTCTGCAGGTTGGCCGCGCCGCCGCGGGACGCCAGCCACACCGGCGTGCCGTAGGGAATGCTTCCCGGGTCAACTGCAATGGAACGGCCCGGTGTCAGCGCCACGCCCTGCGCACCTTTGGGTCCAAAGGCGGTATCCAGTTCGCTCAGCGGCTGCTCCTGGAAAAAAGTGTAGCGCGGGTTGCTCCAGAGCATTTGCTGGGCGCGCTGCGGATTTTTCGCAACCCATGCCTTGGTGGACTCCACCCAGGGCGCCGTCATGCGGCCTTCGCCCTGCTCCAGCAGCCACTGGGTCACGCTGCGAAACGGCTGCTCGTTCGTGCCTGCGTAGGCCACGCGCACGACACGCTGCGAGCCGTCGGCTTCGGTGATGTTCAGCCGGCCCGAGCCTTGTATGTGCAGCGACATCGCCTCAACCGGGTCGGCCAGCCAGGCGATCTCGCGCCCGCGCAGCGCCGCTTTGGCTTCAGCAAGGGTGTCGATGTCCTGCCGGGAGAACCACGGTTTGCGGCTGCCCAGCGATGCGGGAGGACGGTACAGCGGCACCTCGTAACCCGCAACGGGCTGCCGGCTGGCCCTGAGCACAGGCTCGTAGTAACTGGTCAACAGCCCCTCGGTTACGCCTTGCAGGCTCTCCACCCGGTAGGGCTGCAGCCGCCTGACCATCCAGTTGCGCTGCTCATCGGCAGACGCAATGCTGAGGCGCCGGATATCGCCGCATAGCGGCGCAAAACCTGGGCCGGGACGCTCGCAGCTTTTGAGCCAGGCGTTCCAGGCCTCAAACAGCGCGTCTTCCTCGAAGCCGGGCAACTCGGCCCAGCGGACCGCGACCCAGCGGCTTTTCCCCTGCACCATGGGCGCAGGCAATGGGCCGGTATCGCCGGCGCGCACACCCGGGGCTGTGGGCTCGCCCGCAGGGACGGTCGAAGGCGGCCGGGGCGGGCTTGCGCAGGAAGCAAGCAGCGCCGCAATGGCGATAATTGGGACAAGCCGCATGGAACGCATTGACGGCAGCACAGGCATCGAAGCCTCTTTTGAAATCCAAGGAAATGTCATGGCCCTACTTTTGCTCGAAGCCCTGGGGGCATTGCTGCTGCTGGTGTTCATTGTGTGGTGGACGATGTTTTCGGGCCGTAAAAATGGCGAATTGAAGGAATCGGTCCACTCAGAGACCCCGGCAGAGCCCGAAAAAAAATAAGCCCGGCGCAGCGCTGCAATTACAGGTTACGCAGCAGATTGGCCAGCTCCACCGCCGACTTGACACCCATTTTGTCAAAAACCCGGGCACGGTGGACCTCCACCGTGCGCACGCTGATGTCAAGCTGGTCCGCCACCAGCTTGTTGGGCAACCCACCCACCACCAGCTTCATCACGTCACGCTCACGGTCTGTCAGGCCGTCGAGACGGGCCTGCAGGCCCGTCGACTCGCTGTGCTGCGCCAGGGCCCCGGCGGAATGGTTCAGCGCCTGTTCAATGCGGTCTACCAATGCGTTGTCTGAAAAGGGCTTTTCGCAAAAATCAAAAGCACCGCGCTTGACCGCGTCGACCGCCGTTGGAACGTCCGCATGGCCCGTCAAAAAGATCACCGGCAGCGTGGGCAGCAAGCCGTAAGCAATCAGCTTCTCAAACATGGCCAGACCGCTCAGGCCCGCCATGCGTACATCCAGCAGCACACATGAAGGCGACTTGACCGCGAATTGCTGGGATACGCGCGCATCGAACGCCTCTGCACTGTCGAAGGTTTCGCTCAACAGGCGGCGCGAGCGCAGCAGCCAGGCCAGCGCGTCGCGCACGCTGGCATCGTCGTCGACGATATATACCGTGGCATTTTGAATGGGTTCCATGCTGTGTCCTTCAGGCTGTATCCGCACCTGCATCATGCGGCAGGGCCGCCGGCAAGGTGAAACTGAAAATCGTACCCCGCGGCTGGCCGGGCTCAAACCCCAGGAAGCCGCCGTGCTGCTCAATCACCGTGCGGCACAGGCTCAGGCCCAGCCCCATGCCCTCTTCCTTGGTGGTGAAAAATGGCGTGAAGAGCTGCTCGGCCACTTCACTGGGAATGCCTTCACCGCAATCCGTCACCGAAAATTCCACCCAGCGGCTCTGCGCGTTCGATGCGGCCGGACGGATACGCAGCGTCAGCACTTTTTCCCGCGAAGCCGCCTCCGCCGCCCCGCCTTCATGGGTCACAGCCTGCATGGCCTGCATGCCGTTGCGCGAGAGGTTGAGAAGCACTTGCTCAACCATGGTGCGGTCACACAGCACGGGCGTGCAGGTCTCGTCGACCTCGATCACCACGCGCACGCCGAGCTTGCGTGCCTGAAGGGTCACCAGCGGCATGATGGCGTCCAGCAGGGCGCGAGGCTGCACGGCTTCGCGCACCTGATCGCGGCGCCTCACGAAGTCATGCACGCTCTTGATGACCTTTCCCGCGCGTTCGGCCTGCTCCGCAATGCGGCGCATGGCCAGCTGCAAATCTTCCGACAACGGCGCCACCGCTGAGCTGGCGTTCGCTGCCAGCGGCTTGTCATGGTCCATGCCATCCTGCAGCAGGTTGAGCGAGCCGGTGGCGTAGCTTGAAATGGCGGCCAGCGGCTGGTTGAGTTCGTGGCTGAGCAGCGAGGCCATCTCGCCAACCATCGCCAGCCGTGCGGTGGCCTGCAGGCGGTCCTGGCTGGCACGGGAAAGCTCTTCCACCCGGCGCTGTTCACTGACGTCCAGAATCGCGCTCATCCAGCCGGTGTGCTTGCCCACGGCATTGATCAGCGGGGCCTCCATGATCAGCACCGGGAACCGCGTGCCATCGCGCCGCATGAACACCGACTCGTGGCCCTCCCTGGGCAGGCTGTTACCTGCCAGCCGGATTTCCTGGCGCTGCTGGTACACGCCGGCCAGTTCGGGTGGCCAGTAGGGTGAGGGAAAGCTCTGGTTGAGCAGGTCCTTGGCGTCCACGCCAACCATCTTGCAAAACGCCGGGTTCACGTAAGTGATGCGCCCTTGCAGGTCGCGCGCGCGCAGGCCGGTCAGCACGGAGTCCTCCATGGCCTTGCGAAAAGCCAGGGCCTCGCCGAGGTCATGCTCGACTTTCAGCCTGCGGCGCATATCCCTGGCGAGGAGGTACAGCACGGCAAGCAGCGCCAGTGACATGGCCGTGACCAGCGCGGTGAGCACATTGGGGAAAAGGGCCGGCGTGCCCAGCCGGCTTTCCATCCTGACCACCAGCGTATTGCCGGGCAGGTCCAGCAGCTGTTGCGCAATATAGATACGGCTGCCGCGCGAAGGCACGCCTTGCAGGGCCAGGCGCGTGCCGTCAGCTTCGGTAAAAGACAGGCCGATGCCCCGGGCGAGCTGGCGGCCAACCAGTTCCCCCAGAATGTCCTGCAGCGAATAGGTGACCACGCTATACCCCGTGAGTCGCCCCGCCACCACGACGGGCAGGCACATGTCGAGCACTTCCAGGCCCAGGCCATCGCGCTGCGGCATGAAATAACTGATGGAGTAAGCCGCACCGCTCAGGCGCCGGGCCGTGGTGCAGGTCAGGCCCACGTCGGTTTGCAAACTGCCCCGCCCGAGCCGCTCGAACACCGAGGTGCGATAGGGCGTCTCAACAAACCCGAGCACATCGAGCGCTTCGTTGCGCCATTCAAGCCGCATGATTTCACGGCGCTCGCGAAGCAGCTCGGCGGCGGATGAATGCCACGGCTCCGGCGTGCGGTCGCTGGACTGCAGCGCCTGCAAGGTCTGGATATTGCGCGTCAGCCCCGAGCGGATGTCTGTTACGGCTTCCGCTGCGTCATGCTCCAGCCGGCTTTGCACCATGCTGGACTCATAACGTCCCGCCAGCCACACCAGAATGCCCAGCAGCGCCACCAGCAGCGCCACCAGCAGCGCCCACAGGGACCAGCGCTTGCTGGCGCGGCTGACGCCGTTTGCAAACGGAAGCCTCACGCGGCCGGCCTCATAGGAAACGATGGTTCAATGCAGGCAAACGGCTTCGCACACCTTCCGTGCGAGTGCTGGAGATTTCACCCAGAACAACGCCTGCGCCTTCAGCCTGCTGAGCCATCACCTCACCCCAGGGATCCACCAGCATGCTTTGGCCCCAGGTACGGCGGCCGTTTTCATGCGTGCCGCCCTGCGCCGCCGCAATGACATAGGCCTGGTTTTCAATGGCGCGTGCACGCAGCAGCACTTCCCAATGCGCCTGCCCGGTGGTGTAGGTAAACGCGCTGGGCACCAGCAGCACATCGGCCTTCAGCGCGCGGTAAAGCTCCGGGAAACGCAGGTCATAACAAATGCTCATGCCGACAGCGTAGACATGGCCATCGCGGGAAGCCAGATCAAACCGGACGGGCTGCGCGCCGGGCTCCAGCACACGCGTCTCGTCATAGTCTTCCTTTCCCTGCGCAAAGCGAAAAAGATGGATCTTGTCGTACCGCGCGATGCATTGACCCGTCGGCGCAAAGGCCAGCGAACAGTTGCGCGCGCGCGCCGGATCAGACGTGGCCATGGGCAGCGTGCCGCCCACGATCCACAAGCCGAGCTCACGCGCCGACCGGCCCAGGAAGTCCTGTATCAAGCCCGTCCCGGCGCTCTCCTGGACTTTCAGCTTGTCGGTGTCCTTGAAGCCCATGATGCAGAAATACTCCGGCAGCACGGCCAGTTCGGCGCCCTGCGCCGCAGCCTGCTCAAGCAGGCTGCGGGCTGCGGCAAGGTTGTCCTGCACGCGCGCACCTGAGACCATCTGGATGGCAGCTATCTTCATGGTTACCGAACCTCCTGAACAGGCTCTGCTGCAGCCTGTGCCTTGCGATCCACCTTGATGATTTTCGGGTCAGACCAGGTTCCTTCAATGTGGAATTCCTGGGTCGCCGCCTGCATCAAAGGCCTGCGCAGGAACATCTGGGCAAGGAAGCTGCCCAGGCCGATGGCCGGATTGATGACTGTGGCAATCAGGGAAGCCGTACCGGCATTGATTTCCGGCACCACGACCGCCTTGATGTTCTGCGTCTCCTTGGCAATATCGGCACTGCCTTCCATCAGCACGGCCGCATTCACGCCCTTCATCTGCAGGTTGTTGGTATAGGCAACGCCCTGGTTGATATTGATGTCGCCGCGGACAAAGTCAAAGGCAAAGCCTTCGGAAAAAACGTCCCGGAAATCCAGGGTCAGCCGCCTGGGCAAAGACTGCAGGCTCAGCACGCCCAGCAGTTTTGTGATGCCCGGGTCAGCCTTGACAAACTGCCCCGACTCCACATTGACATTGAACTGTCCGCTCATGCTGGGATAGTCCAGGCTGAGAGGTGACCCCATCCACGCGACCTGCCCCTCCAGTTTGCCCTTGCCGCGGCGAATGACCTCACCCATGCCAAAGCGCTTGAGCAGCTCACCCGAGTCGGCGATGTCCAGCTTGAAATTCATCACGGTGCGGCGGCGCTCGGCAACCGCGCGCGCGGCACGCGGCGCATTTGCCGCAACGCTCTGGGCATTGATCGCCACCCAGTTGCCCGTTGCCGTCAGCACCGCCTCGGGAAGGATCACATTGAACTTGTTCAGGCGCCATTCGCGCACGCCCTCGCGGGCCGCGGCAGACGCTCCGCGGTTGACGGCGTCGATCTCGACCCGCCCCAGTTTTTTGCCGCGCAGTTCCAGGTCTTCCACCACGATGTCCAGGGCAGGGATGCTGGCGGGCTGCTCGTTCAGGATCGCTTCCACGTCACTGGCCGTACCTGGGGCCAGACTCAAACGGGAAAGCCGCGCATAGACCCGCCCCGCGCCTATGCCGCCAGGCTGCCGGAATTCGACGTATCCGTTGAGCTCCGAGGCGTCGATATTCGCACGCCATGTCAGGCCTTCACGGGAGCCGCCCACCACCACGTTGTTCAGCTTGCGCCCTTCAACCACCAGCTCCTTTGCGCGAATGGCCATGGAGGTCGGCAGATAAGTCAGGGACGCGTTCGCGGCCGCCCGATTGGTCGCCGCAGTGGCAGCCACCGGCGGAGGTGTCTGGAGCGCGCTGCCGGAAGAAGAATCCGCCAGTATTTTTTGCCAGGCATCGAGGTCCACGTGGGCCAGGTTGATATTGGCCGCCACACCGGCTTCCTGCACAGGCACCGTCTCCCCGGGCTCAAGCCCGACGCCGATTCCGCCCCGTATCACACGAGGTTCGCTGCCGCTGACGTCCCGCACATACATGATGGACGCCACACGGCCAATGGTTACCGATAACTGGTCCTCCAGTTTTTGCCCTGGCCCCATGGACGCCGGCAAAAGCGAATTCTCAAACCGCAGTGGTAATGCCGCTTCTGCGGTCTTGCTCAGGGGCGCGGGGAGGTTGAGCGCCATGCCTTGCAGGCTGCTGGCGACAACCAGCTCAGGCACGCCACGGCGAAAACCCAACGAGGCGGTGTAAGCCGCGCTGCCCGTGGCATTTTGGGCCATGCGCGAAAGCGCGCCGAGCTCCCTGGCCTGGCGCAGCCCTTCCGCGGTGACGACGCCTTGCGCTTTGAACGCTACCTGGCTTTCCTGTTCAGCATTGCCGGATGATCGCGCCTGCACCCGCGTGCCACCGTCAAAACGGACGTCACCGCCGAGCAGCCGCGCCTGGGCACCTGCCACGGTGAAGCCGCGCTCGTTCACGGTCACTACACCCTTGAGTTTTGTCAACGCTGGAGTATCCGCACCAAACTGCACGTCATTGCCGGGCAGCGTGACGGTTCCGTCCACCCGGGATTTATCGATGGTGTGGATAGGCAAGTCCAGCCGGAACCGGTATTCGCCCGGCCCGGCCGCAACCGCCTTGGCCAGCACATGGTTCGTCATGCCGGCAACCGGGGACTGGTTGACGAACCCCAGCGCATCAGCAAGCGGCCCCTTGAGGTGTGTGTTCACCTCGACAGTGGTGTCATGGGTCAGGTCAGGGATGCGCGCATTACCCTTGACCAGCTGCAAACCCGGCAGGCCATTGACCTTGCCGGTGACGTCGTTGACCTCAAGTGCCGCATGGTTAAACACCAGTTCGCCGTTGAGTTCAGTCAAGGCCGGCCACCCCGCGGCTCCGGCCGGCTGTATGGATTTGGGCACATAGGCATAGTGCCCGTTCCGCACCTTGGCGGTCACCCGGAAGTCCCCTTGTGCCGGGTTGGTGAAAGGCAATTGCGCCAGCGGCCCCTTGACCTTGAACTTCACGTCGCTGACCTGGCCTTGCACGACCGCGTCACGCACATAGTGGCGCACCCGGTCCGGCAATACCAGCGGCAAATAACGGTGTACCCGCTCGCCATCACCGCGGCTCAAAACGCCCTGCAGATCCAGCACACCCGGGAATCTGGGGTCTGCTGCATCTGCAGCATGCGGCTTGCTGGAAACCACGTCGTCGGTATGCCATGCGGCTTGCGCTTCTCCCTGCGCGTCGGCATTGGCAAATCGCAGGTTGTTCAGCTGCGCTTCGATTTTCCGGCCCGCAAACTTCCATTGCGTCTCGGCGGAAAGCTGGTCAAACGGCACCAGCGAATCCTCAAACACCCCCGGCAGGTCGAGCGAGCCGTTGAGTATCTTGACGCCGGCCCGTCCACCCGCTTGCGTCAGGTCAAAGTCAATGGTGGCGCCGCTGATTCCCGGCCTGCCGGGCTTGGGATGCGCTGACGCCGGACTGGGCGGCGCGGGCAGGGCAGCAATACTCAGCCCGGCAACGCGTCCCTTTGCGGCATAGGTGGTGGGGGCATCCAGCGGTCCCTGCCAGCGGGCCTCTACGCTTTCGACCAGTCCCTTCGGGGCAAAAGAAGTGATCAGCCCATGGACGGGAGCATCGAGCGGCAGGCGATTGGCAATCTGCGCGAGCGCTGCAAGATCGAGCTTGTCTGCCTTGAGTTCAGTGTGCTGCGCAACGCCGGCCTCGTCCCCCGTATGCACCAGCGCCACATTGCCGCCCGGCCACTGCAGGCCATCGCGGGTGCGAAAGCGCAGGCCTTCGGTATTGAAATCAAACCCATTGGTACGCTGGCCGCCGCCCACACGCCCGGCGACAAAATCAAAGGCCAAAGGCTGCAGCTTGGCACCCAGGCGAGCATCTACATCCTGCAGTGCCACATCGGCCGTGCCGCCGGTCACCCGGCCCTGGGAAATATCTGCCCATGCGCGGAGCGCGCCATTCCCGCGGGTCAGCTCAATGCCCAGTGCGTCCAGATTGAGGTACGGCCTGATGCGGGACGCATCCACCCGGTCGAACCCGGCAAATAGCTGGCCTGTCCAGGCATCAAAATCACCGGCGCTGCTTGATAGCAGCGATTGGCGGAATATGCCCCTGACAGTGAAGCGGTCACCCCATTCTGCAGGGGGTGTGGCATCCAGGCGCATGAGGTGGCGCCGCCGCGTATTGCGCATCACCCAGTCAACCTGCGTCAACGCCAGGGGGGGGGCCGGATTCATTTCATCTGTCCAGCGCACGGTGCCGCCTCGCATGACAAACTCGGTCTGCGAGAAGAACCAGTCGGCAGCGGCGCTCTCGCCGGCCGCCCGGTCCTGCGAAACATCGAGGCCGCCGACATAGATCTTCCCGTCAGCGGTTCGGCGTATGTCCAGCTCGGGCTTGTCGATGTAAAGCTGCTCAAAGCCCAACCCCCAGATCGAAGAGGCAGACAGGGCGCCGAGAATCACCGGCAGCCGCAGGGCCTCGCGCCCTTGGGCGTCGAGCAGGGTCACGTCGCGCAACTCGAACGACGGAATCATCCCCTGGGAATATGCGGTGATTCCGCCAATGCGAACAGGCACCCCCAAAGCCTTGCTGGCCTCTATTTCCAGGCGCGGACGAAACTCCCCGATTCGCGGCACAATCCAGCCATGCAGCACGAACCAGGTCAGGCCAAAGAGCACCCAGGCCGTGGCAACAAGCCACAGCAACACGCGCAGGGTAAGAGCAAGCCATCGCAGTCGTTGCGGCGGCGGGGTAGGCAGGCTGGGGATCGTTGGCTCCATTGACATGAGAATTATGACCGCCGGGGCCAGTGTTCGCCCGGCGGTGAACCATGAAGTTTTGTGAAGTAGTGTGATGACCGTCGCCCAAACCGCCTGCCCTGATACCTTACTCGCCGCCGGGCCGGCCGCGTCGGACTATTCACGGTTCGTTCAGCGCATCCGCCGCCGCTACGCCGATCAACTTTTCCTCCTGCCTGCGGGCGCCCCCGTGCGCGCCGCCATGCAGGTCGCGCTGGACGCGCTGCTGGCGCAGGGCATGGCGACAGGCGCGGCGCTGCGGGTGCTTCGCCAGCTGGTCATGGAAAGGCTGGTGGTGCTCGACTGTGACGGTGCCCTCGAAAGCCAGGCCCCGCTTGCCGTGGTGACCTGCGCCATGACCGAGCTGGCCGAGCTGGCCCTGGATGTCGCCATGCGCGAGTCGGGCGCCGAACTTGACGGGCTGCATGGCGCACCGCAAGGCCCCGACGGGGAGCGTGCCCGCATGTGGGTCGTAGGCATGGGCAAGCTGGGTGCGCGCGAACTCAACGTTTCCAGCGACATCGACCTCATTTATGTCTACGACCACGACGGCGAAACCCGGGGGCGCAGCGATGGCCGCGGGCAGATATCCAACCACGAGTACTTCGCGCACCAGGTCAAGGCCGTCTTCAGCCTGATTGGTGATGCCACGGAGCATGGTTTTGTGTTTCGGGTGGACCTGGCGCTCCGGCCCAACGGAAGCTCCGGGCCGGCGGCCATTTCGCTGAGCGCGCTTGAGGAGTATTTCCAGGCACAGGGTCGTGAATGGGAACGCTTTGCCTGGCTCAAGAGCCGGGTGGTGGCGCCGCTTGAATGCGTGCAGGACGGCTCGGCGCAGGCCCTGCGCGGCTCCGTGCTGCCCTTCGTCTTCAGGCGCTACCTTGACTACAACGTCTTCGATGCGCTGCGCACCTTGCACCGGCAAATCCGCGAGCATGCCGCCAAGCGCTGCGCCGGCCACCCGGAGCGGGCCAACGACGTGAAGATGTCGCGCGGCGGCATTCGCGAAATTGAATTCACCGTGCAATTGCTCCAGGTGGTGCGCGGCGGGCAGTTTCCCGAGCTGCGCACCCGCCCCACGGTCGACGCCTTGCAGCGTGTGGCGCGCGCGGGCCTGATGCTGCAGGAAACCGCCGATGCGCTGGCACGGGCCTATGATTTTCTTCGCCGCGTGGAGCATCGCATCCAGTACCTCGATGACCAGCAGACCCATGTCCTGCCCACGCGTGATGACGACCTGGCGTGGATCGCAGAAACGCTGGGCTACAGCAATTGCTGCCTTTTCCTCAGCGAACTGGACACCCACCGGGAGCTGGTGGCCGGGGAATTCGACAAATTGCTGGGCGGCAAGCCCGACTGCAAAGGCTGCGGAAAAACGGCCAAGGCAGCGCCGCAGCAGCTCGAAGACTTGCTGGAGCAATTGTCGGAACAATGGCCGGAACAGTTTCGCGCGCGCCTGGCGCTGTGGCGCCAGCATCCGCGGGTGCTGGCCTTGCGCGAAGATTCCCGCGCCCGCCTGGCGCGGCTGGTGCAGCGCACCGCCGCCTGGCTGGCGGAAGGCACGGTCACCGAGGAAGCGGCGGTGCGCATCATCGACTGGATAGAGCCGCTCCTGAGGCGGGAGAGCTACCTGGCGCTGCTGCTGGAACGGCCTGCGGTGCATGAGCGCCTGCTGCGCCTGCTGGGGGCCGCCAAATGGCCTGCACGCTACCTGCTGCAGCACCCCGGCGTCATTGATGAACTGGCCAGCGACGAGCTGCTCAGGGAACGCTTTGACGGCACAGCCTTCGCGCGTGACCTGCAACAGCGCCTGGCCGCACTCAGGAGCACCGGCGAGGACGACGAGGAAACCTGCCTGAACCTGCTGCGCCGCGCCCACCATGCGGAAGTGTTCCGCACCCTGGCGCGCGACCTGGAAGATGTACTCACCGTCGAGCAGGTGGCCGATGATCTGACGGCTCTCGCCGAAGCGGTGCTGAGCATCACCACCGACTGGTGCTGGCAGCGCCTGAAGAACCGGCACCGTGAAACACCGCAGTTCGCCATCATTGCCTACGGCAAGCTGGGCGGCAAAGAACTGGGTTACGGCAGCGATCTCGACATCGTGTTCGTCTATGAGGACGACGACGAGCGGGCCCCCGAAGTCTATGCGGCATTTGTGCGCAAGCTGATCAACTGGTTGACCATCAAGACCGGCGAAGGCGACCTGTTTGAAATCGATACCGCTTTGCGCCCCAACGGCAATTCAGGCTTGCTGGTCACCAGTTTTGAGGCCTATACCCGCTACCAGCAGCAGCGCGGCAGCAATACCGCCTGGACCTGGGAACACCAGGCCATGACACGTGCGCGCTTCGTGTTGGGTGACGAGTCGCTGCGCCAGCGGTTTGACGAAGTCCGGCAGACCGTCATCACCGCCCCGCGCGACATCGTTGCGCTGCGCAACGAAATTGTGGCCATGCGCGAAAAGGTTCGCGACGCCCATCCGGTCAAAAGCCTCCACGCAACGCCAAGCCCCACAGGCGGATCCGTCTCAGGCCCGCCTCCGCTCAAGGCTGAAAAATTTGACGTCAAGCACAGTGCGGGCGGCATGGTGGACGCCGAGTTCGCCGTGCAGTTCCTGGTGCTTTCCCAATCAGCCCGGCACCCGGAACTGAGGGACAACGTCGGCAACATCTCGCTCCTGCAACGCGCAGAAACGGCCGGCCTGCTGCCGACCGGCGTCGGCCAGCGGGCGGCAAGCGCCTACCGCGAACTGCGGCGTGTGCAGCACCGCGCACGCCTCAACGAAGAACCCACCCAGGTCAACCCGCCTGCGCTTGAGGCAGAGCGCGGCGCGATCCAGCAACTGTGGGTCGCCACCTTCAAATCAAACAATTGATTTAATTCAATCGACTGTTTGATTAATGTGCTCTAATCCGGGCACATGACACCCGACCTGCCCTCTCAAACACCTTCGCGCTCAGCCAAGCCTGAAGGCGAAAGCCGAAAACAGCGCTCCGACGGCGCGCACGCCAGGGCGCACCTGTTGCTCGCGGCACTCAGGCTGTTTTCCGAAAAAGGATTTGCCAAAACCTCGATTCGCGATATCGCCCATGCTGCGGGGGCCAACGTGGCGGCGATCAGCTATTACTTTGGCGACAAGGCCGGCTTGTACCGGGCCGTTTTCACCGAACCGCTGGGCAGCGCGCGCGATGACATTGCGCTGTACAACCAGCCCCATTTCACCTTGCGGCAGTCCCTTGAAGGCTTTTTTTCGAGCTTCCTCGAACCTTTGCGCCAGGGTGAACTGGTGCAGTTGTGCATGAAGCTCCACTTTCGCGAGATGCTGGAACCCACAGGCCTGTGGGCCGAAGAAATCGACCAGGGCATCAAGCCGGCGCATACCGCGCTGGTTATTGTGCTGTGCCGCCATTTAGACGTCACAAAAGCCGACGACGAGGTGCACAGGCTGGCGTTTTCCATCACCGGTCTGGCACTTCAGATGTTCCTCAGCCGCGAGGTCGTGGAAGCGATCCGGCCCCAGCTGTTCGGAACACCTGAAGCCCTGGAGCAGTGGGCTGTCAGCCTGGTGGCGTATGCCGAAGCCATGGTGGGCGTCGAAATGGCACGCCGAAATCACCTTTCCGATTACCCCGTGGCCGCCACGCCGCGATTGAAAACAGCACACCATGAAAAAAACTGACTCCGGACGCGAACGCTTGCGCTTGCTGACAGCGGCGCCGCTGTTCGGCGCATGCGCGCTGTTGCTGGGCGGCTGCGCTTCCGACAATCCGCACACGCCACCTTCTGTCTCGATTCCCGCGCATTGGCAAACACCCTTGCCGGCGGCGGGCACCACAGCCGCATTGCCCCACGGCGGCAGCCTGAAAGGGCTGTCGCAATGGTGGCAGCAGCAAAATGATCCCTTGCTGGTGGAACTGATCATGGCGGCGGAATCGGTCAGTCCGACTGTTTCCACCGCACGCTCCAACATCGAACAGGCGCGGGCTTCACGCGTGGCCTCGGGCGCGGCCATGCTGCCCACACTCGATGGCACCGCCAGCGTCAGCCGCGGACGCTCGGCGCCCGTGAACCGTGCAGCGCCACCTATTTCCACAACCGCCCAGGCGGGTTTGCAGACCTCCTGGGAAATCGATCTCTTCGGTCAGTACGCCGCGAGCCGGGATGCCGATCAGCAGCGGCTGGAAGGCTCCCAGGCGCTGTGGCATTCGGCACGCGTATCGGTCGCCGCCGAGGTCGCCACCCAGTACTACAGCCTGCGCGCTTGCGAAAAGCTGCTCGAGGTAGCGCGCTCCGATGCCACATCCCGGGGTGAAACTGCGCGTTTGGCGGAACTCAGCACCAAGGCAGGTTTTCAGGCGCCCGCCACCGCGGCATTGGCCAGGGCCAGCGCGGCCGAAGGCAACAGCAACGCCATCCAGCAGCGCGCACTGTGCGACCTGGATGTCAAGGCACTGGTGGCCCTGACTGCCATCGATGAACCCGCACTGCGGCAAAAACTGGCCAGCACACCGGTCGACCTGACACTGGAATCGGTAGCGCCTGTCATCAGCGTGCCGGCGGAAGTGCTGGCCCAGCGGCCCGATATCTTCAATGCGGCACGCGAAGTGGACGCCGCCCACCTGGAAGTCGGCAGTGCACGCGCGCAGCGCTTTCCAAGGCTCAACCTGAGCGGCTCGGTTGCGGCCAACAAGTCATACACGGCCAGCACCACGCAACGCTTTGACACCTGGACCGTCGGGCCACTGCAGCTGACCATCCCGATCTTTGACGGCGGCGCCAGCGAGGCCAACGTAGAAGCCGCCAAGGCGCGCTACGAGGACGCCGCCGCCCAATACCGCGGCAGCGTGCGAAAGGCCGTGCGGGAAGTCGAGGAAGCGCTGGTCAATCTGCAAAGCACGGCCGAGCGCAGCCAGGATGCATTGGTCGCCACACAAGGCTACCGCGCGTCATTCGTCGGCACCGAAGCCCGTTACAAGAGCGGGCTGGCGAGCCTGGTCGAACTTGAAGACGCCCGTCGCACCCTGCTGGCCGCACAAAGCGCCCTGGTCACGCTGCAACGTGACCGGCGCAGCGCCTGGGTTGCGCTGTACCGGGCGCTCGGCGGCGGCTGGACCACCGCCGAGCCCCCTGTGCCGCCGCTGGTCTCCGATGTGCCGGCACCTTTCACCCCTGCTGCCCTCACTGCCCCCTGAGGCGCGGTTTGCCGACCCTGCCACACCTATTGACAGATCCTTTGAACACCATGCCAAACTTCAAACTAAAACCCGTCGCTCTCGCTGTGATCGCCGGTGCCGTGCTCGTTGCCGGGGCCGCAGCTTTTTTTCTTCTGAAGGCCAACGCAAAAGAAGACAAGGCAGTCACCGCAAAGCCGGCACTGACTGTCGCCACCGCGCTGCCGTCTCAAGTGACCTTGCCGGTGAAACTCAGCGCCAACGGCAATATCACCGCCTGGCAGGAGGCCGTGATCGGCTCCGAATCGAACGGCTTGCGGCTGGTGCAGGTGCAGGCCAATGTGGGCGACCAGGTCAAGGCCGGGCAAGTGCTGGCGGTGTTCTCGGGCGACAGCGTGCAGGCGGACACGGCCCAAGCCAGAGCCAGCCTGATCGAGGCCCAGGCCAACGCGGCCGATGCGGCGGACAACGCCGCGCGTGCGCGCACGCTGGCGAGTTCGGGCGCTTTAAGCGAGCAGCAGATCAACCAGTACAACACCGCCGAGCAAACCGCCAAGGCACGTGTCGAGGCAGCCAGGGCACTCCTTGAGGTGCAGCAGGTACGCGGTAAAAACACGCAGGTGCTGGCGCCCGACAACGGCGTGATCTCCGCACGCACCGCAACGGTAGGCTCGGTGGTGCCGGCAGGCACCGAGCTGTTCCGCCTGATCCGGGGCGGCCGCCTCGAATGGCGCGCGGAAGTCACCTCGGCCGAGCTGGGCAGGATCAAGGCCGGCACGGTTGCCAGCGTGGTGGCGGCCAGCGGCGCCGAACTCAAAGGCCGGGTGCGCATGATCGCCCCGAGCGTGGACCCGCAGACCCGCGCGGCACTGGTCTATGTGGACCTTCCGGTTTCGGCAGGCATGGCCTCTCCGGCCAAGGCCGGCATGTTTGCCCGCGGCGAATTCGATCTGGGCAGCACCTCCGCGCTGACCATCCCGCAACCTGCGCTGGTCGTGCGCGACGGGTTCAACTACGTCTTTCGCCTCAACCCGGACAACCGCATCAGCCAGCTCAAGGTGCAGACCGGCCGGCTTGCGGGCGACCGGGTCGAAATTACCTCCGGCCTCACCGCCGATACAAGGGTGATCGTCAGCGGGGCGGGCTTCCTCAATGACGGCGACCTGGTCCGGGTCAGCGACGCCACCCCTGGAATTACGGTAAATCCAGCCGTAGCGCCCGCCAGTCGTGCGCAAGCAGCTATCAAATAAGGAGCGACTCGATGAACGTCTCCTCCTGGTCAATCAAGAACCCGATACCCGCCGTCATGCTGTTTGTGCTGCTGACATTCGCCGGCATGCTGTCGTTCAAGGCGATGAAGGTGCAGAACTTTCCCGACATCGACCTGCCGACGGTGACGGTTGCGGCATCGCTGCCGGGCGCCGCCCCCGCCCAGCTCGAGACGGAAGTGGCCCGCAAGCTTGAAAATTCCATTGCCACCGTGCAGGGCCTCAAGCACATCTACACCAAGGTGCAGGACGGCGGCGTGACCGTGACCGCCGAATTCCGGCTTGAAAAGCCGGTACAGGAAGCCGTGGACGATGTGCGCGCGGCCGTGTCGAAAGTGCGCAGCGAATTGCCCGGCGACGTGCGCGATCCGGTGGTCAGCAAGATGGACCTGGCCAGCCAGCCGGTGCTGGCTTTCACCATCCGCTCACCGCGCATGGACGAGGAGGCGCTGTCGTGGTTTGTCGACAACGACATCTCGCGCAAGCTGCTGGCGGTGCGCGGCGTCGGTGCGGTGAACCGCGTGGGCGGCGTCTCACGCGAAGTCCGCATCGCGCTGGATCCCTCCAAGCTGCAGGCCTTGGGCGCGACAGCTTCCGACATTTCCCGCCAGTTGCGGCAGGTGCAAACCGAAAGCGCAGGTGGGCGCGCCGACCTGGGCGGCAGCGAACAACCCATGCGCACGCTGGCGACGGTCAAGTCCGCGCAGGAGCTGGCCCAGCTTGAGCTGGCGCTCAGCGACGGACGGCGTATCCGCCTCAGCGAGGTCGCCACCGTGAGCGACACGACCGCCGAACCGCGCGCCGCCGCGCTGCTCGACGGCAAGCCTGTCGTTGGCTTTGAGGTGTCCCGCAGCCGGGGCGAAAGCGAAGTGGCGGTCGGCGCGGCCGTGCAGGCGGCGCTGGCCGAACTGAAGCAGCAGTACCCTGAAGTGGAAGTCCACGAAGCCTTCAATTTCGTCACGCCAGTGCAGGAGGAATATGACGGCTCCATGCACCTGCTGTACGAAGGCGGCATTCTGGCGGTGCTGGTGGTGTGGCTGTTCCTGCGGGACTGGCGCGCCACCTTTGTGTCAGCCGTTGCGTTGCCGCTGTCGGTGATCCCGGCTTTCATCGGCATGCACCTGCTCGGCTTTTCGATCAACGTCATCACCCTGCTCGCGCTGTCGCTGGTGATCGGTATCCTGGTCGACGATGCCATTGTGGAGGTCGAAAACATCGTGCGGCACCTGCGCATGGGCAAGTCGCCGTACGAAGCCGCCATGGAGGCGGCCGACGAAATCGGCCTGGCCGTGGTGGCCACCACGTTCACGCTGATCGCCGTGTTCCTGCCCACCGCCTTCATGAGCGGCGTAGCGGGAAAATTCTTCAAGCAGTTCGGCTGGACGGCCTCGCTGGCGGTGTTTGCCTCACTGGTGGTGGCACGCGTGCTGACCCCCATGATGGCAGCCTACATCCTCAAGCCCATGGTAGGAGCCCATTCCGACCCAAAGTGGATGAACACCTATATGCGCGCAGCGGCCTGGTGCATGAAACACCGGGTAGTGACCATGGCGGCGGCTACGGTCTTTTTCTTCGGTTCGGTCATGCTGATCCCGTTGCTGCCGACCGGCTTCATCCCGCCCGATGACAATTCGCAAACCCAGGTTTATCTCGAGCTTCCCCCGGGCGCTTCGCTGGCGCAGACCAAGGCCTCGGCTGAACATGCGCGCCTGCTGATCAGCAAGGTAAAGCACGTCAAGAGCGTGTACACCACCATCGGTGGCGGCTCAGCTGGTACAGACCCGTTTGCCATGCAGGGGGCGGCAGAAACCCGCAAAGCCACGCTCACGGTGCTGCTGGACGAGCGCAGCGAACGGCCGCGCAAGCAGGGCATTGAAAGCAAGATGCGGACAGCGCTGGAAACCCTTCCGGGCGTGCGCAGCAAGGTGGGGCTGGGCGGCTCGGGAGAGGCCTACATCCTCATGCTGACCGCCGAAGACTCCAATGCCCTGCAAACTGCGGCGCTCGCGATTGAAAAAGACCTGCGAACCATTCCCGGCCTGGGCAATATCTCGTCCAGCGCCAGCCTGGTGCGCCCCGAGATTGCCATCAAGCCGGATTTCGCCCGGGCAGCAGACCTGGGTGTCACCAGTTCAGCCATGGGTGAAACCCTGCGCATCGCCACGGTAGGCGACTACGAAGAGTCGCTTCCCAAGCTCAACCTTTCGCAGCGACAGGTGCCTATCGTCGTCAAGCTGGACGAAGCAGCACGCAAGGACCTCAGCGTGCTGGAGCGCCTCGCGGTTCCAAGCGTCAAGCCGGGTGTCGGGCCCGTCATGCTGGGTCAGGTGGCGAGCCTGGAAATCACAGCCGGCCCGGCCGTGATTGACCGCTACGACCGTTCCCGAAATGTCAAGTTCGAGATCGAGCTGTCGGGCCGGGCGCTGGGGGACATCACCGAAGCCGTGAAACTGCTGCCGTCCGTCAAGAACCTGCCGGCCGGCGTCAAGGTGGTGGAGGTCGGCGATGCCGAGGTCATGGGCGAGCTGTTTGCCAGCTTCGGCCTGGCCATGCTGACAGGCGTGCTCTGCATTTACATCGTGCTGGTGCTGCTGTTCAAGGATTTCCTGCACCCGGTGACCATTCTTGCCGCTCTACCCCTTTCCCTGGGCGGCGCCTTTGTCGGCCTGCTGATCGCGCAGAAGAGTTTTTCCATGCCCTCGCTGATCGGGCTGATCATGCTGATGGGGATCGCGACCAAGAATTCCATCCTGCTGGTGGAATACGCCATCGTCGCGCGGCGCGACCACAACCTGTCGCGCTGGGACGCCCTGCTGGACGCCTGCCACAAGCGGGCGCGGCCCATCATCATGACCACGCTGGCCATGGGGGCGGGCATGATGCCGATTGCCCTGGGCTTCGGCGCGGCCGACTCCAGCTTTCGCTCACCGATGTCGATCGCGGTGATCGGCGGCCTGATCACCTCCACCGTGCTCAGCCTGCTGGTGGTGCCTGCCGTGTTTACCTATATCGACGACCTGGAGCGGCTGATCAAGCGCATGGCGGCAAGATTGCGCGGCCACGGCAGTGAAAAGCCTGAAAACGGCCAGCCCGCCGCTGAATCAGGCGCCCCATAAGCTGCAAAGTAATGCACATACAGCCGCGTACCGCTTTGTAAAAGGCGGATCAGACGTGTAATTTTGCTGATTTGGACAGGTCCGTCCGAGTGAATTAGGGCTGACCGTCCAATACCCCTCGCTTATACTTGCAGGTTCAGCTTTACATTTCTTAACATGTCAAAACGCGTACTGCTTTCGGGCGCAACAGGCCTGATTGGCGGCGAATTAATGCTTCTTTTGGCTGCGCGCGGCGTTTACAGCACTGCTGTGGTGCGCGCTGCCGATTCGAACCAGGCCCGTGACCGTCTGCTGGATCGCCTGAAAAAGAGCATCCTCTGGAAGCCCGAATTTGCCGACATGGTGTCTGCCGAGGCCGGCGATGTGGTCGAGCCCGGTTTTGGCCTCAGCGCGGCAGTTCTCCAATCGGCCGATGTCATCCTGCATTCGGCGGCCAGTACCTCGTTCAAGCCCGGTGCCGGGGTTTATCCCATCAATCTCAGGGCCGCCGAGCATTTTTCCGGCATCCTGAAAGACCTGCGGCCCTCACAACGCGGTTTTTTTGTCGGGACGGCGGCAGTGACCACCGAGCCGCGCGGCGTCATTACCGAAGACATGCCGTTTGCCGGCTATGCCAACGACTACATCCGCTCCAAACGCGATGCCGAAACACTGCTGCGCGGCAAAGGCCATCCTTTTGTAAGTTTGCGCCCGGGCATTGTGCTGTCGCGCGGGATTGACGACGCCAAACTGGCCCGCAACATGTTGTGGTCCATCCCGGTCATGGCCGAACTCGGTGATGTGCCGCTGGATTCCCTGGGCAAACTCGATTTCGCGCCGGTGGATTTCATCGCGGGCGCCTTTGCCGAAATGCTGCTCAAGGACGAGCTCCGGCACGATTGCTACCACGTGTCCACGGGCGAAGACTCCATGACCTTCGCAGCGCTGGCCGAAGAATTGAAAGCCAGCATGCCCGGCATCGGCAAGATGGTGATGCGCGGCAGGGATTTCGTGCCCACGCCGAAGTTTGCCCGCCAACGCTGGATGTTTGAAGCATTGCAGCCGTATTTGCCTTTCCTTACGGCAGATGCGGTGTTCAGCAATGCGCGCCTGCGGGCGGAAATTGGCGCGGCAGCTGTCGCGCCTGCGCCCATTAGTTATCTGGGTGAATTGTTGGGGACCTTCAGCCTGTCGGACGCCGTCAGGCAGATGTACACGCCCTGAGGTACGAAAACAACGCGGCTGCTTTTGTAAAATGCCCCTACAGGCCCGAAGAGGCCGACCGTCATATCGATGGTGGGACAATGGCGGTTCGCATTACATATTTACTGGTTCGTGATGAATTCTGATTTGATTAATCTTTTTGCCGAGACATTTGGCATCAGCGAAGAAAAACTGCTGCCGGATGCCACGCTGGAGAGCCTGGGCCTTGACTCCCTCGCCGTCATCGAATTTCTGTTCCAGATTGAAGACCAGTTTGGCATCCAGATTCCGGACCAGGCCAGCCCGCCGCGCACCCTCGCCGAAATGGTCCAGCTGATTGAGCCCCTGCTGCCATCAGGCAAGCCTGCCGCCTGAGCCCTGCCGGGCCCGCCAGACCGCCCATGCGTCGCGTAGCCATCACGGGTCTTGGCGTTGTTTCCGCCGTTGGAACCGGCACTCCCGCATTCTTCGAGTCCCTGCTTTCCGCCCGCTCCGGCATCCGGGGCATTGACATTGGCTTTCCCACCGGCAGCGAAAGCGTGCTGGCCGGCGCCGTCCAGTTCGACCCGGACCAGCATTTCCCTCGCGCCCGTCTTCTGACCATGGACCGGGTCAGCCAGCTCGCAGTGGTGGCTGGCCGCGAAGCCATGGCGCAGGCTGGATGGGGCCCTGAGGGCGGCTTCGCACCCGAGCGTTTCGGCGTCTCGCTGGGCACAGGCAGCGGCGGCGCAGGATCGACGGATGTGGCTTACACGGCATTGCTGGAGCAAAAAGTGGCGCGGCTGCGCCCCATGACGGTCGTGCTGGCCATGCACAACGCCATTGCCGCCCATGTGTCCATGGAGTTCGGGTTGAAGGGCCCCAGCAGCACAGTTTCCAATGCCTGCGCATCGTCGGCCACCTCCATTGGCGAAGCTTTCCGGCAGATCCGCCACGGTTATGCCGACGCCATGCTGGCCGGAGGTTCCGAGGCATTGCTGAACCGCGGCACCATCAAGGCCTGGCAAGCCATGCACACGCTGGCCAAGCCCCATGCCGAAGGCGCCGAAACCTCGTGCCGTCCATTTTCGGTTGACCGCTCCGGTCTGGTGCTGGCCGAAGGCGCCGCCATGCTGGTCCTGGAAGAATGGGAAAGCGCCAAACGGCGCGGCGCCAATATCCTGGCCGAACTTTGCGGCTACGCATCCACCACCGACGCCCATCACCTGACGCAGCCCGACGCCCAGGGGCAATCACTCGCCATGACGCTGGCGCTGAAAGACGCGGGACTGCAGGCCGCCGACATCGGTTACCTCAATGCCCACGGAACCGCCACCGATGTCGGTGATGTCATCGAAACCAGCGCCATCAAGCTGGCCTTCAAGGACCTGGCCGGGCGCCTGCCCATCAGCTCCAGCAAAGGGGTGCACGGCCACGCCATGGGCGCTGCGGGCGCCATGGAATTCATTGCGAGTGTGATGGCACTGCGCGCGGGGCAGCTGCCGCCAACAGCATTCCTGGTGAACCCCGATCCGCGTTGTGACCTGGACTACATACCGCTGGAAGCGCGCGATGCGAACGGCCTGCGCGCGGTGATGTCCAACTCGTTTGCCTTTGGCGGCTCCAACGCCGTGCTGGTGGCGAAGTCCGCCTGAGGGCGATCATCACCCTCCGAAGAAGAGCCGGCCGGGCTCTCCCAGATACCGGCTGATATCAGCGGATCAGCGCGTGGCGCGGATTTTTTTCACCAGGGCCGTCGTCGAATAGCCATCCACAAACGGGATCGCCCGGGCGCTGCCGCCATACGCCTTGACCACCGCGGTCTCTGCCAGTTTGTCCATGTCGTAGTCTCCGCCCTTCACCAGCAGATCCGGCTGGAGCTCACGGATCAGTTCAAGCGGCGTGTCTTCGTCAAACCAGGTGACCAGGCTCACCGACTCCAGCGCAGCCATCATGGCGGCGCGGTCGTGTTCGTTGTTGAGCGGCCGGTCAGGGCCCTTGCCCAGCCGCCGCGCCGAGGCATCGGTGTTCAGCGCCACCACCAGGCTTGCGCCCAGCGCGCGTGCGTCGGCCAGGTAGGTGACATGCCCGCGGTGCAAGACATCAAACACCCCATTGGTAAAGACAATGGGATGCGGCATTAAAGCAAGCCGCTGCCGCGCTTCTTCGCGGGGGACTATTTTTTGCAGGAAGTGGATAGAGGAGGGGGTAGGGGGCTCGCTGGGCATCCCGCCACTTTAACGGAAGGCCTGGACCACCACCCGGCTTCTGCCGCCCGAGGCACCCGGCCAGCGGACGTCGTGCATCAGGCGCCGGCAGGTGCCGGCTTGGCGGCGATGGACTCCGCCAGTTCCTTGGCGACTTCCTTGCGGTAGCGGTTCAGTTCCTGCACGGTCTTGAAGCTCTGGTTCAACAGCAGGCTCAGGTTGTGCAGGATGCGTTCGACCACCTTGCCCTCCCACACCGCGTCAAACTTGATCTGCGTGTCGAGCCAGTGCTCCAGCCACTCGGGGTTGGGCAGGCGGCTCTGGATGGTGTCGCGCGGAAAAAGGCTTTTGTTCACATGCAGGTTGGTCGGGTGCAGCGCCTGGGCGGTACGCCGTGCGCTGGCCATCAGCACGCCCACCTTGGTGAAGGCGGACTTGGCTTCATTGCCGAAGTTGTTGATGGCGCGCTTCATGTAGCGCAGGTAAGCGCCACCATGGCGGGCTTCGTCCTGGCTCAGCTGGGTATAGATCTGCTTGATGACGGGTTCGGTATGCCATTCGCTGGCGCGGCGGTACCAGTGGTTCAGGCGGATCTCGCCGCAGAAATGCAGCATCAGCGTTTCCAGCGCGGGTGCGGGTTCGAACTCGAAACGCACTTCGTGCAATTCTTTTTCCGTGGGAGCGAGGTCCGGGCGGAAGCGCTTGAGGTATTCCATCAACACCAGCGAGTGTTTTTGCTCTTCAAAGAACCAGATGGACATGAAGGCCGAGAAATCGCTGTCGTCCTTGTTGTCGCGCAGGAACATTTCCGTGGCGGGCAGCGCAGACCATTCCGTGATGGCATTCATCTTGATGGTCTGGGCCTGCTCGTCGGTCAGCTTGGACGCGTCAAAACTTGCCCATGGAATGTCCTTGTCCATGTCCCAGCGGACGGATTCAAGTTGTTTGAACAGTTCGGGATAAAGCATGAGAACTCCTTCGCAAGGGATATGCAGATATATCTGCCTCGGATGTCCTGCGGGAGCATCCTGGGTACTTGTAACGATTTTAGGCGGCTAATGTGACAACGGGCGACTTATGCGCTATTTACCGGCAAATCAGGGTAATTCGGACCCCATTCCGGCGTGTTGGACCACACAAGTGCTCTTTTTCGGACTGCATTGTGCCAAATAAAGCCATGCAGACCCCGGATAGTCCGGGGCTGAATTCCCGCTGAATCCATTCACCGCGATACGGGCGTATCGTCAGGGCATGTTGTGAAACATGTATGACAGCGCCAAATAAACCTGAATCGGCCCGATCACCAGCCCGCGAGTTTAGCCAATGACTGCCACTGCCTCTTTTTGCGCCCCTCGTCAGGCGGCCCAGTTCCTTTTGCTGATCATGCTGGCTGCCCCTGCGCTGCTGGCCTCCCGCGGCGCGCTGGCAGCGCCACCGGCACCTGCCGTAGCGCCCGCCGGCTCCGCACCGGCAACCTGCCCCGCGCTGCTGCAGCAGACGTTTTTTCGGCTGCAGGATGAAAAGCCCCAGACGCTTTGCCAATACAGTGGAAAAGTGGTGGTCGTGGTCAACACCGCCAGCTTTTGCGGCTTTACCCCGCAGTACCAGGGGCTTGAAGCGCTCTATGCCAAATACAAGGACCAGGGCCTGGTGGTGCTGGGTTTTCCGTCCAATGATTTTTCGCAGGAAACGGGCAGCAACAAGGAGATCGCGGACTTCTGCGAAAACACCTTCGGCGTGAAGTTCCCCATGTTCACCAAGACCAGCGTGACCGGGAAGGACGCCAACCCCCTGTTCCAGAAGCTGGCGGCCACAACAGGCACCACACCGCGCTGGAATTTTTACAAATACGTCATTGCACGCGATGGTGTCGGCGTCACCAGCTTCAACTCCATGGCTGACCCGGCCGGCGGCGCGCTGGTCAAAGAAATCGAAAAACAGCTGGCCATCAAGCCCGCGGCCCGTTAACAAAAATTTACCTGAGGGATCTTTTATTTGCGGGAACTACCCCGCACTTGTGCTCTCATACTTCTGCAAGCGCGATTTGCCTTCACCGGTAGCGCTGGCAAGAGAACAGTTTCATTGTTGCGAAGCCTTCTGAGCCGTCCAGGTTCAGCTGCAATCCCGGGGCGCTCCTCCTCCTCCCTCCCTCCCTCGTTCGCGCCGGGGCGCTTCGCAGCATTTTTATATTCCGGCCCCCTTGCCGGGCCAGGGCCAACGCATGCGTTGCGCCCGCCTGAAGTTCACCGCCGATGGCCTGGTGGACTTTCACCGTGATGAGCGTGAAACCCGTGAAGCCCCCGCAAGAGCTATTATTTTGATAGCTGCTTGCGCTTGTTCTGATTGGGTCAGGAGCCATTTTGATGCCTGAAATCAGGCTGTCTCGACCTCAAAACACCTGAAAAGGACCGCCCAAAGAGGCGTTGAAAGAGGCCTTGAGCCTGTTTTTGAACTGCTTTCAAACGCCAATAGTAGCCAGAGCCCAATAAAGATGGGCGCAAGCAGCTATTAAATACATAGCAATATCCGGCGGCGTCTGGAGTTTGTATGCGATTTGGTGATTTGGCGTCAGCGAGAAATGTTGTCGCCTCCACCATTCAGCACCGCATCAGCCCGGCGGAATGCTTTCCGCAAAGCTGGGCCGTTGCATCAGCTTGTCCTGCAGCTTGGTCAGGTTCGGATACATCTCACGCCAGTTGATTTGCGCAAACCGCAGGTCGAGGTAGCCGAGCGCGCAGCCGACCGCGACGTCGGACAGGCTGAAGTGAATGCCGCTGCAGAACGACTTGTCGCCCAGGCCGGTGCTCATGGCCTTGAGGGTGGCTTCGATCTTGCCCATCTGGCGGTCGATCCAGGCGTCGCTGCGTTGCTTGACGCTGCGGCCGGCCCAGGTGGCTTCGAGGCGCGCCAGGATGGCGGCGTCGATCAGGCCGTCGGCCAGGGCTTCCCAGGTTTTGACTTCAGCGCGCTCGCGGCCCTGGCTGGGGATGAGCTTGCCGACAGGTGACAGGGTGTCGAGGTATTCGACGATCACGCGGGAATCAAATACGGCTTCGCCGCCTTCCATGACCAGGCAGGGCACCTTGCCGAGCGGGTTGGAGGCCTGGATGGTGGTGTTGGCTGCCCAGACATCTTCCAGGACAAACTGGTAGTCGAGCTTTTTCTCGGCCATCACTATGCGCACTTTGCGCACATAGGGGCTGGTAGCGGATCCGATGAGTTTCATGATGGTGTGAGATCGTGGTCCGGGGGAAGAGCATTCTATCGAGTAAGCCGGCAGCCGGGCTGACGGGGGTGTAACGCGCCGGGCAAGAAGATTCGCAAATATGCACATCTTTTCGGGCTCGCGGCAGCGGCTCCCGGCACGGCTGGCGCGGCAGGCACCCGGCCTACAATTGGGCCATGAGCTCTTCCCCCCCCTTTTCCACGATCAACGCCCTGTCCCCGCTGGACGGCCGCTATGCGAACAAACTGAACCAGTTACGTCCCCTGATGTCCGAACAGGGCTATATGCACCGCCGCGTTCAGGTCGAAGTGGCGTGGTTCATCGCGCTTTCCGATGCCAAATTCGCCGAATTCAAGCCGCTGAGCCCGGGCGCCCGCACTTATTTGCTGGGTCTGGTCAAAAACTTCTCGGAGGCCGATGCGTCGGCCATCAAGGAAATCGAAAAAACCACCAACCATGACGTGAAAGCCGTCGAGTACTGGATCAAGTCGAAATTCGAAGCCCGGCCGGAGCTGCAGGGCGCCAGCGAATTTGTGCACTTTGCCTGCACCAGCGAAGACATCAACAACACCAGCCACGCGCTGCAGCTTAAAAGCAGCCGCGACCTGGTGGTGTTGCCGGCGCTGGACAAGGTCATTGCGCAGCTGCGCGAAATGGCCCACATCTATGCCGAAGAACCCATGCTGAGCCGCACGCACGGCCAGACGGCCAGCCCGACCACGGTCGGCAAGGAAATCGCCAACGTGGTGGTGCGCCTGGCCAATGCGCGTGACAAGATCGCCGGCATCAAGCTGATGGCCAAGATGAACGGCGCGGTGGGCAACTACAACGCGCATCTCTCGGCCTGGCCCGACTTCGACTGGGAGGCCTTCAGCCGCAACGTGATCGAAACGCCGGAACCACTGGGCCTGGGCCTGACCTTCCAGCCCTACAGCATCCAGATCGAGCCGCACGACTACATGGCCGAGCTGTTTGACGCGGTAGCCCGCACCAACACCATCCTGATCGACCTGGCCCGCGACATCTGGGGCTACGTGAGCGTGGGCTACTTCAAGCAGCGCCTGAAAGACGGCGAGATCGGTTCCTCGACCATGCCGCACAAGGTCAACCCGATTGACTTCGAAAACGCCGAGGGCAACCTGGGCCTGGCCAACGCGTTGCTGCGCCACCTGAGCGAAAAGCTGCCGATTTCCCGCTGGCAGCGCGACCTGACCGACTCGACCGTGCTGCGCAACATGGGCGTGGCGCTGGGCTACGCCGTGCTGGCCTACAACTCAATGGGTGTGGGGCTGAACAAGCTCGAACTCAACCGCGAAGCGCTGGGCGACGACCTGAACGCCTCCTGGGAAGTGCTGGCCGAACCGATCCAGACGGTGATGCGCCGTTACGGCGTGCAGGGCGCTTACGAGAAGTTGAAGGAAGTCACGCGCGGCAAAACCGTGAAGGCCGAAGACCTGCACGCGTTGATCCGTTCGCTGGAAATTCCTGCAGCGGAGAAGGAACGCCTGCTGAAGATGACGCCCGGCAGCTATGTCGGCATGGCTGCCGAACTGGCCAAGAGGGTCTAACCCCCGTCCAGGCTCACTGCGTGTAGCCTGTTCCCCCCTTGCAAGGGGGCGGTGCCTGCGGTCTGGCAAAGCCAGTCCCGCGGCACCTCTGGTTGTGCCCCCAGAACTCTTCGAGCAAGCAGGGGCCGCGGAACCGGCTTTGCCGGGCCGCAGGCGCCGTCCCCTGCAAGGGGAAAAGGGCTACACGCAGTGAGCCCGATAGGGGTGCGCCCATTGTTCGGCTTTGCCGGGCCACAGGCGGGCGGCCCCCTCCGGGGGCAGCGACCCACACGAAGTGGGGGAGCGTGGGGGTGCTTACCCCACCGTGGGGGCTAATCCACAATTCCAGCACTGCTCAAAGCCACCTTCAACGACTTCACCGCAGACGCACAGCCAGCGCCGCTGCGGCATATTTTGCAGGTGGTCGAGCAACTCGCGCGCGCGGGGTTCTTCTTCGTGGTGGGTGAGCCAGACTTCGGGCTGGCATTGGTCGGGTGGAAGCTCCCCGGCGACGCTGCCCAAAAAATAGCGCTGCACACTGGCGGCAATACCGGCCTGCTGCAACACGTCGACCCACAGCGCGGCGATGGCGATATTAGGGGCGCGCGTCAGTCGGAGCATGCCGTCAGTGTAGCGGGATCACTATCAAATTCATAGCTGCTTGCGCTTGCCGTGTATGGGCCAGGAGCCAAAAAGGCTTATTTTTTTGGCGCGGCAGCCGGCGCCTCCGCGGTGGCATCTTTCTGTGCGTCCTTGTCCTTGTTTTCAAGGGCGCGGTCAGCGTAGCGGCCAAACCGCCAGGCAGTTGCTTCCTGCGTGATGCGCCGCCAGGTACCGCGTTTCTCGGCGGGCGTCATCTCGGGCCAGTGCTGTACTTCGTCAAACGTGCGGCCGCAACCCTTGCACAGGGCATCTCCCTGGCTGGTTGAACAAATGGCAATGCAGGGCGTGTCGGCGGTTGTGTCATACCAGGTCCGCCACGCCGCCAGTGCCTTGGGCGGAAAGCTTTTTTCGTCGGCCTCGTCCTCATGGTAAAAAACCAGGAGCGCGTAGACCTCGGCGAGCGCACGCAACTCGGGCGCCAGCGTCACCCCGTCGGGCGAAGGTTTTTTGTCACGCCAGTAATTGATGGCGGCTTCAATATCGGTGATGTGGATGCCGGGCATGGAACGGTGGGTCTAAGGGGCTGCCGCTGAGCGGATGGAGCGAGCGCAAGGAGGCGAAGCAAGGCGAGGAAGCAAAGAGGCAGCGCCGGGCCGTTCATTATCGGCCAGACGGGCGGGCCAGCCGCCTATGGGGGAAATTGGGGCATGTCCCCGCATCGCGCCGCTGCGCGGCAAAGACCGGGTTGCAAAAAATCTTTTTTTATTGTCAAATACCCAGACGAAGGGGAGTAACTCCCTCGTTTTGCTGCAATATACGAAAACAGACACCACAGCAAAATCGCTAACAACAAGTCGTCATTACGAAGTTGACACTTCCGGCTTGTTGGGCATGCAGCGACACTGCATGTCGAGCCAGACCTTCGATTGAAACCTGAACAGGTTTGATCGAGGTATCTGCGGCGTCCATTGGCGCCGACCCCAGCCACCCATCACACCCGTTCCGGTTTCACGAAGCCGGGAATCCGTCGTGCGCCGTCGCGCGGATTTCCAAGTCGAAACTTGACATGGAGTGTGACGTGGAACTATTTACTACCCCCTGGTGGTCCGCCCTGCTGGCGATCATCCTCATTGACCTGGTGCTCGCCGGCGACAACGCCATCGTGATCGCACTGGCCGCGCGCAACCTGCCATCCCACCTGCAGAAAAAAGCCATCGTCTGGGGTACGGTCGGCGCCATTGTGGTCCGCTCTGCCATGACGGTTGGCGTAGTGTGGCTGCTGAAAATTCCCGGCCTGATGCTGGTGGGCGGCCTGGGGCTGCTGTGGATTGCCTACAAGCTGCTGGCCGACCAGGGCGACAAGGAGCACGACGGCCCGGTTGCCCACACCTTCTGGGGCGCCATGAAAACCATCGTGGTGGCCGACGCCCTGATGGGCATCGACAACGTGCTGGGCGTGGCCGGTGCTGCGCACGGCTCGTTTGACCTGGTGGTCATCGGCCTGCTGGTCAGCATCCCGATCGTGGTGTTTGGCAGCACCATGGTGCTCAAGCTGGTGGAGCGTTTCCCCATGATCATCAATATCGGCGCCGCCGTTCTGGCCTTTACCGCCGCGAAGATGATTGTGAGCGAGCAGCTGCTCGACCCGATCTACGGCGGCCCGGGCACCATGCCTTCGGCTGAAACCCTGCACCTTGCAGCGCAGTGGGCAACCTACGCCCTTGCGGTGGCGGGCGTGCTGGGCGCAGGGTGGTGGGCCACACGACGCTCACGGTCCGCGCAGGATGCCGACCTGATTCCACATTGAAACCAGCAACCCGTGGGGGGCGTATGCCCCTCTTTCAGCCAGCAAGCTTCTAAAACGACGACAACTCAAGGAGAACTTTATGGACAACATCATTGTGTACATTGACGATGCCGCATATGCCCTGCAGATGCTGCAACCCATGCTGCCGGCCGGCGAGGCCCACAGCCCTACTCGCTGGATCGTGGTCGGCTGCGCACCCCGCGTGACGCACCGCGTCAGCAAATGGGTAACACACAGTGCGCGGGAAAGCTGGCGCGGCAAGTGGGCCGAAAAGGTGTTCGCACAGTTGACGCCTCTTCTTCAAAAAGAAGGCAACACCGTGTTGACCCAGCTGGCGCAGGCCACCCTGATCACCCAGACCGAGGGCCTCATCAAGCAGTATGGCGTTGCACGCGTGCTGGATGCCCGGCGGCCGAAATTCGGCCAGGACATGCAACCGGTCACGGCAACGCAGGCCCAGGAAAGCCACGGCATCCTGGGTTATGCCACGGCACTGGCAGGTGCCGGGCTGCTGGTCGCAAGCGACTGACGGCTTTCACTTCGTGCTGAAGTCGGGAGGGCCACCTCCCCGGCTTGATCCGCTGAATCGGGTTGCACACGGACACAAAAGACCGTGTACAACCCCGGGCACGCGGCTTCTGCTTGCCAGAGGGATGGGGGCCGAATCGGGCAGGCCGGTGGTATTCTTTGCCCATGAAACTTATCCTCAAATGGCTTTTAAGCGCAGCGGCCTTGCTGGCCGTTGCCTATCTCTACCCCGGGGTCGTGGTGACCAGCTTCACCGGCGCGCTGATTGCCGCGGCGGTGCTCGGTGCGCTCAACATGGTGGTGCGCCCGATCCTGGTTCTGCTGACGCTGCCCGTCACGCTGGTGACGCTGGGCTTGTTCCTGTTTGTCATCAACGCGCTGATGTTCTGGGCCGCGGCCAGCCTGATCAGCAGTCTGAACGTCACGGGTTTTGCCGCAGCGCTGATAGGCTCACTGATTTATTCGGTGCTGCAGCTAGCGATCGACTTTGTCCTGGAGCGCCTGCTCTTTAACAAGTAGTTCGGTCTGACGGGTTCGTGTGTCGATGATCGAACCCTCCACGTAATCTGCGTTGCCGGGGTTGCTGCGCATCAAGCCCTGCGCCGCCTTGAAGCGGTCCAGCGCCGCCGGGTAGTCCAGCTGGGCGGCGCGGCTTTCCGCATCAGCGCGAATCGCCTGAACCTGCTTGTTTTGCTTGCCGTACGCGACCGCAAGCAGCTGCCAGGCCATCGCGTCCTTGGGATGCAGCGTCACCCAGCTTTGTAGCCGGCCCGAAACGTCCTGCGCACGGTTCGCGGCCATCAACGACTGGGACTGCAGCAGTACCTCAGCGCGAGATGTCGCCCTGGAAATGTCGGCAGATGCCGCTGTCGGGGGAACCAAGCCGGCCATCAAGTCAATTTCAACGGCCAGCAGATCCACCGCATTGGCGGCATGCGGCGCACCCACAGCAAGCGGTTTCAACCGTTCCAGCAAGCTTTTCGCCGTGGTGAAATCGCGCAGCCGGGCCGCCGCAAAAGCGCCACCATACACAACTCCAGCATCACGCACATTGTCGGCCGTGGGAAGCGGTTGCAGTGCGGCAACAGGGCCTGTCTGGCGCTGGGCCTCCGCCACCATGGAGCGCAGAACATCAACCCCCGGGGCTGCCAGGATACGCGCCCGCGATGCCATCATGGCGTGTAACACGCGGGCTCTGCCGGCCTCGGTTTCTTTTTCGCGCGAGGGTTTTGCCGCGTCCGTTGAAGACAGTTGCACGCGCGCCCGCGCTTCGGCAATTCGCTCGGTCGTCAACGGATGGGATCTCAAATAGGGAAAGGAGCCGTTGTCGTTCAGGCGCGAGGCCTGCTGCAGCTTTTCGAACATGGCCGAAACACCGCGGCTTTCAAAACCCGCATCGGTCATGACCCCGAAACCCACGCGGTCGGCCTCCCGCTCCATGTCCCTGGAAAAGTTGAGCTGGTTCTGCATCGCGACCGCCTGCCCGCCGACCACGGCGGCGCTGCCGGCATTGCTGCTCTTCCCGGCAGCCAGCACGCCAAGAATCATGGCGGCAATCATCCAGGGGGTCTGGCGCGACTGTTGCGTCAGCATGCGCGCAATGTGCCGCTGGGTCACATGGCTGAGTTCATGGCCCATCACTGCGGCCACCTCATCGGAACTGCTCACCGCGGCCAGCAGGCCCAGGTGTACGCCAAAGTAGCCCCCGGGCAATGCAAAGGCATTGATGCTGCGGTCCCGGATCAGAAAAACCTGCCAGGCAAAACGCTCTTCAAGTTCGGCATTGAGCTCGCCCCGGGTCCTTGCGGCGGCTACCAGCGGCAACCAGATACTCTGGAGGTAATCGCCGAGCACCGGATCATCAATGTAGTCAGGGTCGCGGTAGATGCTGACGGCGATGCGGTCTCCAATACGGCGCTCTGCTGCCGCTGCGAGGTCGGAAGTTTCACCCAGCGATGGCAATGAACCCGTTGAGCCTCCGGTCGTACCGACGGGCGCCTGAGCCAGCGAGGAACCGCCCAAAGCCATGAAAACAATGCAGGCCAGAGCAAGGCGGTTCAGGGCCGGACGCGGCTTCACGGACACAGTTCGCCTAGAAGGAGTCAATGGGTACAAATGCAATTACCTCTGCGGTTTTGGTATCGATGAGGACAGTCCAAAAAGTCTTGCGCCCGATCATTGGAATATAGCCAATATCGCTAATCTTGCGACCCGATGCCAACGCTGATGCCAATGCGTTATCGATACCAACAATGTCCGCAGGAAAACGGGTTTTGAGTTCTGCAAGAGGCTTGGCCTGTCTCAGGATCTGGGGCTTGGCCATTTCATAGTTTTGCCATAGATCGGGACGAGCACCCAGAGGCGCGCCGTCCAGCGCCGCCATGGTTGCGTCGAAACTTTCCTTGGCGTCCTTGAACTCCCGCACTGACAACAGTGTCGGCCCGGTCAACGGCAGTTGCCGCAGCCCTTCAGGCGCAAGAGAAAGAAGCCCCGGGTCAACTTCAATGGCATGAACCACCCGAAAACGGTCGAATTCAAAAACCAGATGCACAGGACGGGCCACTGCAACCGTCCAGAGACCGTAAGCAAGCGCGGCCAACTGCAACAGCCCGATCACACACAAATCCAGACACAACTCCTTACGCGGCTTGGCGGTGTTGAACACGGCAAGGGTCATCAGCGGGCCCATGATCACATCCACCACAATGACCAACAGGAAGAGCTCGCGCCCCCCGGATATCTCGCGATAGGGATAGGGATACCAAATGATAAAAACCAGCAAAGCCGCGCACAAGGCTATTGCCAGGCTAACACCTAGATGAATACCGGAAGCCTTAAGCCGGCTCCTCCAAAACTTTGGATTTTTGAACATGGTCTTATGATGATGGATACATGTAAAGGTTCTTGCCGCAAGATGTCCGACCCAACACTCACTCATTTTGACGCTCAGGGCCAGGCCCATATGGTGGATGTATCCGGCAAAACTGCCACGCACCGTGTGGCCATCGCGCAGGGCCGTATAGTAATGAATTCAGCGACGCTGTCCATCATCCTTGCCGGTAGCGCAAAAAAAGGGGATGTGCTGGGCATTGCTCGCGTCGCCGGGATCATGGCGGCCAAAAGAACCAGCGACCTGATACCGCTATGTCATCCTTTGGCTCTGACACGGGTAACCATCAAATTCACCCCGGATGAGAAAGTCTCCTGCATCGCCTGTTCCGCAACAGTAGAGACCGTTGGTCCAACGGGCGTCGAAATGGAAGCACTGACTGCGGTGCAAATTTCTCTCTTGACGATCTATGACATGTGCAAGGCCGTAGATCGAAGCATGACCATCACCGACGTGCATGTGCTTGAGAAACACGGCGGTAAATCAGGCAGTTTCGTCCACGAGCCCTTGTAGTACCGTCCTCATCTGGCGGCCGCCGCTCCCGTCGGTGGCGCCTGCCCCGGTACAAATTTGCTGTTTTGCCGCGTCCATTGTGCGTATTCCGTCGGGAAAGCGGCCTTGTAACGCGCCAGATGCTCGACAGCTACATCATCAGAGCCGAGCATCACTGCACTTTCAATGAGCTTTTCGATAACTCGTGGCTCCGGCGAATAATGCAGCAATGCGCTTGCGGTATTAAATGTCCATTGGGCGTTTGCCGGAGTCAGAGGCGTGAGAGATATCTGGGCAAAGCGCACTTGATCGGCGAATAGCCACGAGCCCTCAATTTTGGCAAGCGTGTCGCTGCGATAGACGGCAGATCGTTCGTCCACGGGAAGATAGATCTGGCTGACGCGGCGATAGTCCCACGCAGCATAGACAACGGCTATTGCCAGAGCACCTCCCAGCAAAGGCATGCCTATGACCGATACACGGCGGGCTAATACAGGTTTTGGCAGATTCGCCGCCATCGGGGCCGCATTCTCCCGCCTCCAGAGCATTGCGATGCAAAGACAGAAAGCCATCTGAAATGGGCCATACCATAGCGGATATTCGAGCATGCTGTGGAGCAGAATCACTAGAAGCACGGTCCATGCGAGCTGGCGTGTCGGATTAGTTTCGCGCCATGGTGCACGGCGGATTGTCCAATACGCAAAGGCACCGCAAACGAATAGCGACGCGGGAAGCCCTAGCTCAACAGCCAGTTGCAGAGGTAAGTTGTGCGCGTTGTCGAGTATTTGACAGAACCGGGGACCGTTGTAAAGGGTGATGTAATGCGCGTAATCCAGTTCACCCCATCCCCAGCCAAACCACGGTTTTTGGGCAATCAGATTCAACACGTTCGACCAGAGCGTCCAGCGGCTAACGCAGAGTTCATCGCCGGCCAGAAATCGGGCTGCCGCCCCGTACAACAAGGGATCCAGCCCGGCCATCCATGGGAGGAAGAGTATGCCCAACACGTACACAGCCACTGATACCCATAGCAGCCGGCGAACGCGGGGTAGTCGCATCGCCCCCCAGTACCACCACAATCCAGCTACGAAAAATAGCTGAACCATTCCCGTGCGGGAGGAAGAAGCGGCATTTCCCAACGCAAGTACTCCCGCAGCCGAGACAAGTGCAAGTAACCGCCAGCTGTAGGCCTTCACAGCGGGGCCACGGGGCCCCGTATCCTTCGTCACCCACCAAATCACGGCAGCCAGGGAAATATTGCTAAGGGTGGCAAATTGATTGCGCTGGCGCAAGTTTGCGAAGGCCTCACCCAGTCCGGCATTGGCCACCCAGGGGGCGAGGGCATCGGCATGCCCGGAGTATTGCAACAAGGCAAAGATGCTGCTGATCGTCCCCGCCAGAAGCCATGCCAGGGAAACCGGGGCTGTCCAGTACCCGCAAAACGGAGCCTCGCTCGTCGCCTTATCCTTATATATATTCGGCAAGAAGGAGTGAAGAAACATCAGGCCAGCACCAGCGGCGAGACTCATCAGCAACGGAACAACATTGGGGGAGGGCCCTCCCGCGATTGGATTAAGCCAGGGCAACGTGATGAGTAAGGTAACGAGCCCCTTCCATGTGCCAGCAAGAAGCTTCCCTTTTCCTGTCACCATCACCTGTCGCAATCCATCACAGGCGATTTAGCTCTATAGCACGCGTTCACTTGCACTGGATAGGTCAGCTTCTCTGGCATATCTCGTTGTTTTTTTAACTGGTACAGCTGATGGTAAATTCATTTTTCCGGGGGCATCGCAGGAAACTGGATATCCGAAAGTTGTGGCCATTTACTTTTGGATAGCTCCGTCCACGACATTCTTGCCTCAGAACATGTTGCAACCGGATGCAGGCTGCAAAGAAGTTGCAGCGCACGTTTTGCTTCCACTTTATCTCCATTCAAACCCGCAGCCGTAGCATAGCGAAACAATGCGGAGGAATATGCATATCGCCTTGATACTTCTCGCATCCAGTTCAACTGCTCTGCTGTCATACCGGGGCTAGCCTGGGTTCGCGTAAAGCGGAGTAATTCCTCCAGTTGGTTTAACAATAGCGCCCGTGCCGGCGGGGATACATTGTTCCCAATGCGCGCTTCCTCATAGCGCATGTTTTGCCAGTCCTCTTCAAATGCCGGATATTCCCTTAAAACAAGAATAAAGAGGACCGCCGTCGCGATAACGATAGAAATCAATGCCGGACGTACTATCCGCTTGGCAGCCCACGGGCGCCAATCACGCAGGACCCAACCGGAGTTAGCATTCAAAACTCCCATCCAAAAGCCGACAGGAAACAGAAAGTAAGCGTAGTTCAAGGGCAATTCAACCATGGCGTGACTGAACACAAAACCCACACCGAGCAAAAGACACCAAGACAAGGCGTCATGAACTTTGCGATATTGCAAAAAAAACCAGCCCGAGAGCAACAGCACAACAGCGAGCCCTATAGGTAGTCCATTCCACAATATCAAGTCAAGAAAAAGATTGTGAGAGCTCTCAAAAAAGGTGTGTGTTGGCGGATAGGCCAATGCGGTAGCTTGTTGCGCCGCAGGTATCTGCCCCCAACCATACCCCTGCCATGGCGCCAGAGAAATTGCTTTCAGCATGGACTCCCAGTAAATGGTTCTTACGCCGGGGTTAAGCCGATCCACCGCACTGGTCACTCCATCGCCTAGCAGTAGCCATTCGTTAATCGAAGACCACATCAAAGAGATAACCAGGTAAAACGAAGCGACCGCAGCAATGCCCTCCCACTTGACGCGCAATTGACATCGTCGTCGTAGCGTTATGAACAGAAGCAGAAACCAGCACCACGCCAATAACACGGAGCGAGAGCCAGTCATGACAAGCCCAAATGCCAGCAGGAAAGCAGCTATCAGACCTATAGATGGGCGAATTTTCCCGGCTTCGAATAGAAACAGAAGCCCTGTAAGGCTGAGGAGCAGGAGCGTTGCGAAATGGTTAGGTTGCGCCAAATTCGCGTAAACACGGGCATTCGGGGGGAGTTCGATCAAAAAGAGTCCCAGCAACCGAAGGTCCAGCCACTGGTGAAATGCAATTCCCATGGAAACAATTCCAGCCAGCAGAATGGCGACCCACAACGCCGTAATGCGGGTGAGGTCGATTAAATCTTTATCGCTCGACCTTGCGTAGCGAAAACCCGTCAAAACGACCAGCCCGAACCCAGACAGGTAGAGGAACGCCATCAGGGCATCACTGCGATAAACAATCAGCCCCGTACCCAATTGAAAAAATGGAACTACTGCCAGGGCCCAAGCGGCCACCGCCAGTATTGGCACATTCACTGTTCTGTAAAAGGCCACCCACATAACCAGAGGCAAAAAAGCCACCGCCATCGCCGATTCCTGATGCGCAGAGAGCCAGGGAGAGTAATGATTCGGCAACAGATACGCAAGGAATGCCAACACAGACAACCATGCAAATAGCCTGACTCGCACTGAAGTTTCAGAAATCAACTGTCGGACTCCATCGGACAACTTTTGCCCAAATAAAAGCGGCGCGTCAAAGACGCGCCGCTTGTTAACCCATGAATTGCTGCGTTACGCAGCAATCAGGTTTTAGCCCCGGCAAGAACCTGGGAGGTATTTCGTAGGCATTGCGGTACCCGTCGATCCGGGGCCACACACCCACTTGAAGATGGTTGCGCCAACAT
>NZ_JBFUBB010000009.1:0-192475 GCF_056405975.1 Polaromonas sp. P1_E12
GTGAAGGACAGAGATGACCAATACGAGAAAGCATTCAGAGTTGAAGGCGATGGCCAGAAGCTCCACATTGGCGCAGTTTTTCTACCGAATCTCTCTCGGGGGCAATGGCCCCACCAAGCAAAGCCTTATTGACGAGAAAACGGCTAACTTCTTAAGTCGATCGGCGGTAGCGCGGAAAGCAGTTCGTGATCAAGCCATATGCCTTCGGCGAGGGCCCGCGCTGGGAATGCTTCCCGCTCCAGCGGTCGTCGTCGCAATGACGATTGACATTAGAGTCTTGAGATTGTCCAAGCTTGTCTTAGCCGTTCAGTGATGTCGCTCACCGCACTGGTAATAACTTTGTCTCGTCCTGGTGAGGTCGCGACCTCCGGTGCAACAAGCTCCCCAAATTGGGATGCATCGGTATTGTTGGGATGGGTTGTTGGACGCTTGGCCCATGAAGCACGGCAAACGAAACCTACGGCGAACAGGTTAGCGAAATTCGGAGAGCAAAGATGCTGAGTGATCAAGGAAAATTTCTTCTGTCCGCTTTGCACAGTGCAATTAACCCTCACCCTAAGCCAGGCGTTGTCACCGATCCCATATTTTTGGATAGCATTCACGCGCTTCTTCTTATCGAGAAAGGTTTGGGCGCTACGGGTGCGTTCACCTCGCCTGAGCTAGTCCAGTATCAACAGCTCTCCGCGGCGCTCTGGAAGGAGCAACGTCTAGAGATTGAAAAAACTCTTGCGGCATTCAGATCTGCTGGCTACAAATTCGCCGTCATAAAAGGCGCGGACATCGCCGCACGATGGTATGCGGAGATGCCGCTGTGCTTTCGCGGTGACATCGATGTTCTCATCGAGGAGGCTGATCGCACGAAAGTCAAGGATTTGATGTGTGAGTTGGGCTACATGCAAGGTCAGCTCAATATTGAGACCTGTCAGATCGAGCCATTCACGCAGGACTATATCGACCGCCGAGAGGATGGGAATTACAGTCTTCCGTCATTTGGCAAGGTAAAAAAACTACATGGAATTTCGTCCTCTCAGGCCTCCTTGGTCCTACCAGAAAGTGGTTGGCGAAAACCCGTCTTTGTGTATGAGGGAGCGGTATTCGCGGCTATTACATTTGACTTCGCCACCGGCTTGGATGCAGTTTTTCCGGCATCCGAAATATTTGATGATGCCGAGCCCAGTCTGCTTGACCAGGGACTAGGCGTAAGCCCCACCGACACCTTGTGGTATTGCTTAGCGCTGTACTACTTAGAAATATCCTGGCACGGCGCTACAACACGACTAACCCGCCTTGCGGAAATAGGACGAATGCTTAGTCAAGAAAATCTCATCGACTGGGACAAGTTCGTGCGCATCTGCATTGCGTTGGAGATCCGACCCAACGTCTATTACTTCCTGCGCTTTCTGCAGCGAACATTTGGAGTTCGGGTACCCGCTGAGACACTCACTCAACTAGAGCCATGGAAAGGAAATCGAGCTCGTGACTATGGCTGGCAGCTCTACCGCTTGTTCGGCGAGACTGAGCCATTTCCGATCGGATTCGATTCGGGGGCACTTGAAGCAACCGAGGGGACAGCGGATACGACTGCATGTGGTCAGAATTAATCAAAAAAGAGTTGAAGCATGAAAAACAACCTGGTTTGGCAAGTGCAGGGTTCGCAGCTGAATTCTGCTCTGTCACGGCGAGGGTTGGATGCCACAGCAATCCTGGCGGCAGCCAAACTCTATCCAGATGACATCGTCTATGTAGGTGGCTCCCTCGTGGAGGGTCTAGGCGACAACTCATCAGATTTGGATGTTTTTGTTCTGACAAGCCGCGAGAACATTGCAGCTCGACGTGGCGAATTCGATTCTGAAAGGCGTGAACTCCAGGAACGCCTTGAGTTTGGAATTTCATATTTAACAATTGGCGACGTAGAGCTTGACGTGGAATTTCACGCGGTGGAGAAGTTTCATGCACTCTTCAATGCACTTAACCAAATGCGACCCGTCAATCGCGTCAAGCTGTGGGAAAGTTTTCGGTCACTTGGGGGACTTGAGCGTACGCACGCACTTGAGCTTCTTCATCGTTTCAGATGCAGTTGGACATTGGGGAACTTCGACAGTTACCAACGTTTGAGAGCCTGCTTCGACGAAGAGACATTTCTGAGATGGAACGCAATGTTCTGTTTGATGGAGTGTGAAGACTACGCTAAAGGGACGAATCGGAGCCTGCGCGAAGGCGATGCACAAAGCGCATGTCTAAAGTTGAGATATTTTTTTGACAACCTCGTCGATGCCACGTTGTTCGATGCGGGGCAAAGTCTGGATCGATGGAAGTGGAGATTACCTAAGCTGCGGCTGCTTGCAGCCGACGAATTGCATGACGACTATATTGCCGTTCAGTTTTCGCACGGAACCGATTTGCACCTAACAGACCTTGCAAAACATATGCTGGTCAAAGGTCAGGTGTACCACAAAGAGCTTCTTAGGAGATATGAATGATRGACATGGGATTTCTTCAAAGAATCAAAAGTACCGCGGCCCAGGAAGGGTTGTTACGGCACTTTCCTGCCCTGTTCCTGTCGTTCGGAATTGCGGCGCAGCGCTCCACGCGTTTAACCGAAGCACTACATTCGCATCTGCGGCGAAACAGCCATGACGTACTAGATGCTATTGGAAACCTGCTTCGGGAGGAGCAGGTCGTCTGTCCATGGGGTGACGCGTTGGCGATTGACCGGGCGAAGGTGCTAGCCAATTGGATCGCTCCCCATGTGACCGGAGAAAGCGTGCTCGATCTCTTGTGCGGTGATGGGGCTGTTGGTAATCAGCTCGGGAAAGCATGCAGCGCAAACGTACATCTGGTCGAACGTCAGTTTCAGCGCGGAGTTATGAATCGGGACTGGATCCGTGACATAGAAGACTTTGAAACTTTCATCACCACACATGAATCGTCGGTCAAGCACGACACGATTTTGCTTTGCACCGTGTTGCATCATGAAACTGACCCCGTGCAATTACTCGAGCTTGCCGCACAGCGCGCTGCGCGGCGCATTCTCATCGTTGAGAACTGTATAGAGGAGGTCTACGAAGCCGACTATCACTTACTCGTGGACGCAATCTTTAACTGCAGTCTCTACAGGACCCAGCTACCCATTCCCGGTCAGCACCGTACGGCGCATGAATGGCGGGAATTGTGTGAGAAGCATGGACGCGTCAGCCAGATCCACCACACGACTAAAGTTCCGGGAATACCGCTAGGCCACACCCTAATGGTCGTCGATCTGGAGGATTGCTCATGAGACTGCTGCTAGGGCTTAATGGAGAAATTCCAGCCGCCTCGGTTGTGCAAGACTTCGACGGTGTGGGACTCATCCGTGGCGAGTACTTGTGCAGACAGGCAGGCGAATGGGTATCTCAGTCCGGCTGCCAAGCATATGTTGAGCAGTACGTTTCTAACATATGCTCCATGTTTTCCGGTCGACCAGTATGGTACCGGCTTATCGACATGGAGTCCAATGAGGTCAACGTTCTTCCTGGTTGTGACGTACAGATCAAAGAGAAGACAACGATGCTTGGGTTGCGTGGATTGCGTCGGGGATTACTTCATACTGGCTCCCTTCGATGCGAGCTTTCCGTGCTAAGGAAGATTTTCTCAAGACATAAAAATCTTTGCGTTCTCTTACCGTTTGTGACAGACGCGAACGAGGTGAGGGCATTTCTCAAGATTGCACAGTCGGAGTCACTCATCACACGCTTCGGCGTTATGGCCGAAATTCCATCAGCCATTATTGATCTTCGAGCAATACTTGCCGAAGGGATTGATCAAGTCACCATCGGCATGAATGACCTTACCAGTCTGACTTTGGGGGCATCCCGCGAAAGCGCTTCCCACCAGAAGGATCATCCCAGCGTGTTGTCTTTGGTCGGTAGCGCTGTAGCTCAAGCGGCCGCCGCGGGTGCAGACCTAGCAGCCGCTGGTTATCTCTCCGCGCAAGTTATTCGGCGCTTGGGGGAAGTTGGCGTGGAAAGCTCGGTTGTTCACTACAGTGCCCTGCACGAGTGTTGGCCAGATCGGTATGCAGATCTAGATGGAGTGATGGACCTAATGGCCATTAAGCGCGACGTGCGAAGGATGGTCAATGACCCAACTTTCTGAGCTTCCCGCACCCGCCGATGGGCTAGTTCGACAATACTGGCGGAAGCTATTAATTGGCCTAGTGAGCGAAGCTGAAAGTTGGGCTAAAGAACGGCCCAGCCTTACCGCCGTCGCCGCCTCCGCCTGCTCCCTGCTGGAGACCTTCTCGAAACGGGCGGACCATGCAATAGATGATGAGTATGAACTGCAAGGTCAATACAGAACCGTTGCGAAGCAACTCGCACTATGCCTCATAGCCGATGAGACCATCGCCATGTCTTATGAGAGCATGGAACAGTTCTGGGAAGATGCGGGTAGACAAGCCAGAGGCGAAAGCCTGAACACATTCTGGGACGTCTACGAGCATGGCGCTCGCCGCCGGCTTGAAATGCGAATCGCAGAACTGTACGGTGCCGAGGACGCGATTCTGGTGAACAGCGGAATGTCTGCAATAGCCTTGGCTTTAGAGAGCGTTTCACTGAGACAAGGCGACAGTATTCTGGCTGAGGCTTCGAGTTATTTCGAAACCACTGACTTACTCAATCAAGTGTATCGGTGCCGCGGGGTAATCGTCGTACACCCCGAAAACAGGGTGGCCTCCAACGCGGATGAACCTAAGGTCGCGATCTTGGAAGCGGCTAACGCCACACCCGGCGCGTCGGGCGGACACAGTTCTCGCCTACTGGATTCAATTGGATCAAAGACTCGCCTGATTGTCGACAACTCTTTCTATGGGCCGGCTGTGCAATGGTGTCAAATTGCTCATGCACATCGCTCAGCTCTATTTGTGGAGAGCACGGCAAAGTTTTTGTGCCGAAGCGTCATGGGCGGTGTCATCTATGGTGCGCGGGAAGCTATCACCGCAGTGCGCGGCATTGCCAGAAGCTCGGGACAACAGCTGCAGGCTTCAGCATTTCATCATATTCGAACGGGTGAGCTCGATGCTGCGGTGCTACGACTTCAAATCCATTCACGCAATGCGCAAGCATTGATTCAATCGGTTTGTGATCTGCCGTTTCTGAAGATGTGCACGCTACTAACACCGAATTTCGAGACTGTGGCGACAGCCGCTCCGGCAGGTTGCCTTGTATTCCTACGAGTTCGGCCTCTGCCCGATATTTCGGCAGCCGAGTTGCACCGGAAAATTCTTCGGGCTTGGCGTGACAGGGCTTCGCGACTAGGCCTGCACATCAGTATCCGTGCAGGATACGGATGGGACGAGACGACCGCACGCTGCTATGAGGGTTTGGCACTCAAGCAAACAGGGGTTGAAGACTATATGCGTATATCGGTGGGGATTCAAATAGCCTCCGACATCACAGCGTTGGGACGTGCTCTTGCTGCATCAATTAAGGAAGTTTGCCATGTCTGATAGCTACGGATTTGAGAGTCACTCAACGTCTCCGAAAACCGCCAAGAGCCGTACCGCGCGCGCGCAGCCCGGTGCACACCGCTATCACTTTCCCCAGAGTGGTCGGAGAATTGGCGGCTCTATGACGGTTACTGAGGCGTCGGCAGATCTACTGCGCACATACTGGATGCACAGGGCATGTGTGCGAACCTTGGCTGGCGGTCTTATCAGAATTGGTCATCAGGAACTGAAGTTAGAGCTGGCGCACCACCTTTATCAGCATTCTGAGGCCGCAGTTGCATTGCGAAGCAGACTACGGGAACTTCGCGTATCAGAAAAGTCCTTGGACGAAGGGTCGCCTTCCTGGTTAGAGGTAGCTATCAACGAGATATTGCTAATTGAGGATACGGTTAGTCTCGTGGTCTGTCTGAGAAAGGTGCTACTGGATCCTCTTGTTATTCATCTGAAATCGTATCTGCTTGCCGCAGACGGGCTTCTTGATCAACCCTCCATTCGTATCCTCAGGCGAGTGCACGGAGATGTTGAATCGATGCAGGCATGGCACGAGAAAGTCGAGCAAGCGGCGACTGCTGCTGGCGATGAACCGGCAGCCTGGTCGAAGCTGGCGAAGCACATAAGCATTAAAGTCACTCAGGTGCAGCGCGAAGGTATATTGCCCACTGAATGCCCCACTTATGTGCGGCCTGACCAGTGTGAGCGAGATGACCGCTTCTCTACTTTTCATCACACTCGCAGTTACGACGCTGAAGGGGCCTCGGTCGCAAAGACGGACGAAACGCTTGCATCGGAGTGCTTTGAGTTGTTCCGCGTTCAGCGTGACGAACTTGATGCCATTGAGACCTTCGCTAACGTCATATTTGATCTTCGCCCGTCCTTTGAGCTTGAAGCAATGCTGGCCAGGTTGGTTTGGGATGAAGCGCGCCACGCGGAGATGGGCCAGCAGAATCTGGAGCGCCTTGGCTATGAGCCGTTTTCTATCCCTTGCGGGATTATCGGGATCAACGTGCGCTCGCCCCTTCCACCGCTGATAGCTTTTGCGCAGATCAGTATATTTGGAGAGCTTAACCAAGTCGGTACGCTGAAAAGAATAGCGGACCGCTGTTACGAGGAGGGAGACAGGGACAGCGCGCGAGCCTTTGACTACACGCATGCAGACGAGATGATGCATCTGCGCGTGGGCCGGCAATGGTTAACAAAACTTGCCGCCAGTGCTGGCATGAGCTTGGAAGCGCTGGAAGAATCCGCACGCCAGCATGCAATACGGCGGTTGAGAGAAGAAGGTGTCGTGGGTGAAGATTACGCAAACCGAATCACTGCCAGCGACTTGGCGGCGCTCATTGGAGAGTAATGATGAAAATATTTGAGAGTGTTGCGGCTACCGTTGGCAACACGCCATTGGTGCGGTTGTCACGGTTTTCAACTCAAACCTCTGTTAATTTGCTGGGCAAATGCGAGTTCATGAATCCTGGCGGCTCGGTCAAGGACCGAATTGGCTTTCACATGGTAAGCCGGGCCGAAGCCGCTGGATTGCTGCGGCCTGGGGGAACGATTGTCGAGGCAACTGCCGGCAATACTGGAATGGGACTGGCGATGGCAGCAGCCACCCGTGGTTACGGGCTTGTTGCCACGATGACAACAAAGATGAGCTCCGAGAAAGTCAACTTGCTTAAAGCCCTAGGTGCACAGGTGGTTATGTGTCCTTACGAAATACCTTACGGGCACGCAGAGCATTTCATGAGTCGCGCCAAGGCTCTGGCCATGGAGATAGAGGGAGCATGGTACGCGGATCAGTTTTTTAATCCCGAGAACGTGCAAGCACATTACAGCAGTACCGGCCCAGAGATATGGGAGCAAACCCACGGAAAGGTGAATGCTGTCATCGCCGGCATGGGTACCGGTGGAACACTTAGCGGGATTGGCCTCTATCTGCGCCAGAAGCAAAGCGACATTGACATCATCATGGCTGACCCAATAGGAAGTGTGCTCAAGGGCGCGAGGGACGGGACCGAGCAATTGGCTCGCCCGTATCGAGTAGAAGGAATCGGCGGCGACTTCGTTCCGAAGAATGTTCGACTTGACGTAGTCACTGAAGCCATCGCCGTCTCAGATACAGAAGCCATCAAAGCTGCCTTGCGACTTTTCAGGACCGAGGGCATGTTTGTCGGTGCCTCTGCCGGCGCAACTTTGGCCGCAGCAACTGTCTATGCCAAGAGGCCAGAAAATTCGGGGAAGACAGTCATTGCCATGTTGCCCGACAGTGGTCGCTCATACGTGAGTACCATCTACAACGAAGAGTGGCGACTGAAATACGGAATTATCGTGAACGATCACGAAATGCAAGTTTCCGAAGCAGTTTGATGTATGTACATCATCGGCCACTACGTTACTTCGTCGCTTAGCAGACGATACTCTAGCTCCGCACTCCTTGGTAGCGATGGCCCTGCGCTGTACTTGCCAGACTTCGTGCGTTGTCATGAATGGGGTTACTCCAACTGTTTCTCGATGCCTGACTCAGATCTGGTTCAGGCCTTCATCAAGGCACACATGTTGGGCGATTGGTGGGTGCACTACGGATCCGGAAACCTCGCAAAGCGCAAAGGCTGGGCCTATAAGCGCATGTCGATATTTTCCAGTTCGTATCAAGCCTTCTTCGACGAGGCTGAGAGATTGGGTCTGGCTGATCCTGACCGAGGGCGCGATAGCGTCAGAGGGTTTTCTCACACCATGATGGAGTACTGCATCGACAGCCATCTAGCAAGAACAATGCCCCATGAGCAGTTTGACGCCTTGCGAGATTCACTCTGTCGACTTGGTCTAGAGGGAGAACGTTGGTCAATTCCGCATCTGAAATCTGTGTTGCAAAAACTCGGTGTCCAAGGTGACTTCGGGCATCTAGATCACGATGTCGAGTCTTTTCGATCGCGTGTAGCAGCCTCCCAATCTGCGCACGAGTTCGCCATAAGAGCAGGCGTGAAGAAGTTCGGATTGCAAAGCTGCGATGAGTCACTCAAGTTGGTCGATCGAACCATTCAACTAGGCCTTATGAAAATCCCTTCGCAGGAGCTGGACACTGTCGTGTCCATGATGGCCGAATTCATCTCTTTACACACATCAACAGCACATTAGGAGATGCCATATGGACATGCTGGGCCATTGTGAAGTCGCCCTGCGAAGCGGCCTTCATAGTCATGAGGACATCTATGGAGAGGGTTTGATTGATCTTATGCTACCTAATATGCTGCATTGTCATGATTGGGCTTACGCGAACATGTGGACCATAGATGAATTTCCGGCCGAGCTTGGTGCAGCACCAAGTCTCATTCGGTCCCATATCGTGGCTGACTGGGTAATCCACTACGGCAAGAACGACACCACCATTAAAAAGAAATGCGGATGGGCGTATCAAAGAATGGCTGCGGCAAAAAAAACCGCGAACACGTTCTTCGCCAATGCAAAATCGAAAAATCTGCTATTTGCAAATACTGCTTTGCCGATCAACTGGACCAAGCGTGAACATTTGGACTTTTCGCACAGCATTATTGAATACTCCATTGATGTTCTATTGGCCGATGGGCTGGGGGCGGCCGAGTTTTCCTCCATGAGAAAAGTGCTTTCTCGCCTTGGAATAAGCGGTGGTTCATTGCACAAGAGGCTGTACCGGACGTTCGAGCTATTGAAGGCCACATCCGATCAAGACATGCCATTTCTGGATCGCAGCGTGGGAGGTCTCGTACAGGACGCTGCGTTGGCTGATCGGCCAGACTACTTTGCCATTTCAACAGTGATCCGAAAGTATGGGTTCAAGGACAGCCCTGACTCCTACAAATATGTTCGTCAGTATCTAGAGAACATTGCAAGAGATCTTGATGTCCATGATGTCCGTACGATGTTGAACGATGTAAGTGCAACGATCTCTAACCCTCAAGCAATATTCTCTGGCGCGCTTGGCTCTCTTACCGGCGAAGAAGCGCGATGACGAGCGGCGTTGACTTTGCTGTCCTCATCGCAACACCTGATCTGTTAGCACAGAACCTGCTTGATGACCTTATTAAGCGATTAGGTCAGCAAGAGTTGAAGGTGTTCGCAGCTTTAAGTCATGTGTTTTCAGATGCCGAAACCCATCGACTCTACGCAGGCCGACAGAGCAACCCAAGACATCCTGACGATCCCCACCACTCTCAATGGCTGGCGCCACGACTATTAACTGCTGGTCCGTCCCTGTGCCTGTTCGTAAGATCAGACAGGACACGAAATGACCTGCAGAAGTTCGTGTCCGAACTCAAAGGTAGTAGTCGGTTCCAGCAATCCCTGCTAGGCCAATTGCGCACACTTTCACCGGCGTGCGATAGGTGCATGTCCCTTGTACATAGCCCAGATGACGAAATTTCGATGGCATTCGAATTGCAGCTAATTTTCGGCGAAAGTGTTCAGGAGCAAGCACGCTCACACCGCGGAGGCCCCCTTCCGGGTTGGATTTTTCGCGCGCTTCACTCCCATATAGGAGGGAAGGCATTGAGCAATTCTCTCACCGGCTTCTACAGTCTTGTCAGGCGTGGTTACGCGTTGCTTATTGCGGCCCCTGACAGTCTCCTGTCCAGCGAGCTCCTGGATCAGTTATTCAGCGAGGACTTGCCGGGTGAGCATTGCCAGAGGTTCAATGAAAATTCATTGATGTGGGAAAGACTTTCCGCGCTGAAACCATTCGCACGGCAGTTGCATGCACAAGTGTCGCTGTCACTTTCAGGCAAGACCGATATCACAAGCTATTGCCGGGCGATTGCGTTCCTCCAACTTTCCAGAGTTCTTCAGGATTGCCTGTCAAGGAAACACTTTGACGTCGGAGTGAGTACATTATTGGCAAAGAGCTTTTCGCAAGTCGGCTTTCCTCTTGGACTGTGGGAGGAGCAACAACTGCATGTAGTGGCGGCATATCATGCTTCATAGTACGCACCTCAAGGTGAAACCGGCCGTCGGGCACTCGTCAGTTGAACTGGCTGGGCCTGAGAATATTCGCCTTGCGCAGTTAACATGCTTTCTAAATCGCGATCGCCTCGAGGGCATGCCCGGGATTTTTTCACAAGGGCGTACCGTCGGATTTTTGCAGGTCCGAATTCATCAGATGGCGAACAGGTTGCGAGCGGCTGGGTTTCCGTCGCGAATTCTTGTTCACTGCGCCTCGGCCCAAAAGATAGCAATGTCAGGTCGCCTAGCCTCTATCGGTTACGACTGTAAGGAAGCCCTCGACCTGTTAGTCGGACATCGCAACCATATTTCCGGCCGAATAGAGAAATTACTTGTGCCACCAGAGGCGGCTTGCTGCGAGTTGCAACGTCTGCATGAAGACAGTCCGCCCCGCACCATCGCGGAGCTGCAAGCACTGCAGCAGGCGCAAGGAATTGTGCCAATTCCCGGTTGGATACTGCGCGGGCTGGACGGAGTTACCTCCACCACCATCCTGGTTGACTACGGTGGCGCTGTGCGCGGCGGAATCTGCATGCAATCGATATTCGTAGGCGACGAGCCTAGCTCGATGGGATTCGCGTTTTGCATTGATGGCGCACTCGTGGGTACGGGGCTTGGTACATGGCTCAATGCCCGGGCCACTCATGACGCGCTTGGCCGCGGCGCCACAACGGTGATGGAGATCACGGCAAAAGAAGGATCAGCCTCGAGGCGAGTCAATGAAAAATGTGGCCTGACAGATGACCCTCGGTCATGTGTCATCTTTGCAGAAATAAAGCAAGTGCAGACACACGAAAGAACGGATCAACCATGAAGTACCGACTCTCCCTGAGTGGCGAGGATTGTAGTGGTCTTGGATCGTTAGACCTGGAAGGCGTTGGGCTTATCCGCGGTGAATTCCTGCTTCGAGATCGACTTGCATCGCTGCGAATCGCGAGCGCAGTTAGCGCTTTACAAACATATGTGGGGGACGTATGTGCGGAGTTCGCCGGCAGACCAGTTTGGTACAGGCTTGTGGATCTCTGGAGCGACGAAGCTGCGGTTCTTTCTGGAAGCCCAACAGAGGAGCGCGAGCACAATCCGATACTGGGCAGTAGAGGGATTCGACGATGCCTAGCCGACCTGGAACTGATGCGGATCGAATTGAATCTACTAAGTGAGGTGAGCGCGAATCACAGCAATCTCTGTCTACTTGTTCCGTTTGTCCAGGATGCCAGCGAGTTTAAGAGCGCCGTAGAGCAAATTCGGCTGGCTCGATTTGAAGGTCGTGTTGGAGCCATGCTTGAGATTCCCTCCGCTCTCCTGGATGCCAATTCATTCGTCCAAGCAGGCGCCTCGAACTTACTCATAGGTATGAACGACCTTTCTTGCTTGACATTGGGCAGAGATCGAGGATCGTACGAATTGAAGTTGCACACTGCACTTTGGCGCCTTATTGATATGGTGCCGCAGTCATTGCCGCCTGGCTTCGAATGGGGTGTCGCCGGCAGCCTGAAATCGGAGATTATTCACCGCGCGAAGCGTGCAGGCGCTGGATACGTCTCCGTGCATTACGCAGAGGCCGCGTCAATTCTTAAGCTTGATTCGGGTCTTTTTCCACAGTCGAATTATGTCAAGTCTGTGAAAGAGAAAACAGCGGAGGCTAAGCGCGGACTTCGCCGCGCAGATTAGTGAAGCTATATTCTCATTGGCTCAAGATATGACAACTGAGAGTCCCTCAAGGAGGAGTCGAACCGCTCATTTTCTTACATCATGCAGCTGTTGTTCGATGCAATGCCTTCTTTTCCTATCAAAGGTGCGACTGAAAGAAGCGCTCAAGATGCGTGATTGTGTGCCCAGTTGTTCACAGGGGCTACTTTCTATTTCGATTCGATGTCACCTTGCTCTTATAGGCACCCGCCGCGATTCTTCTACTGTCTACGGCATCGCGATAGGCGGTCCAAACTGCCGCGGGTACCTCTTCTTCCAGTCGCATGATCAAACTACTTTTCATGCGTTCACGTAGTCTTGCAGGGGTTAATACAGGTTGCACTTGCATGATAGGCTGACCCTTAGCGAAACTCACTACCTGGTCCGTATGTAGCAGCTGGATGTTCGTAAAGATGGGTCCGGGCCACACATCAAATTCGACAATTCCTTCCATCGTGAAGTAATTGGGATGGGGGATTTTATTGGTTATGCCACGGACAATAAGGCTCCACCCCTTTCTGGTTTGGGCGGTCCAACCTGACCATATCTGCACAACACCTCTTTCTGGTAAGGCACTGAGAAAAGGGGGAATCATGTCCCGAAGCTCCGGGGGGGCGAATTGATTGAATTGTGCCGCTGAGCCAGGAATCTGACCGTGTTTCAACTCGACCCATTCGTCATCTGGCGCCAAGCGCCAGACCATTCGATGACCCTCCCAAAGAATCTGGAAATCCAAGGGACACCGCAGCCACCAACCAAATCCTGAAGCTTCGCTAAACGGAACGCAGTGGCGTAACGCCCGCAAAGGTGCCTGTTCATTGAGGGACCGGTCAGCAGGCTCAGGAGACGGACAATCCGCAAGCAGGGCGAGGAATTTGATTAGCGGTTCACYTTCACCCCTTTCGGGTGAGGTACGCACGGGCTGTGCATGCTTATTCATCTGCGTACCTTTATCTTGTCTGAAGATATAGAAGACCGCCGCCATACGATAGCTGGACCATTTGAGAGCTGAGAATGAGTCAAGCTACTAGCGGTTAGTCGGATTTAAATACGAACAGTTCCGCTAGCTCATTGAGTGCCGCCCACTCTTGCGACCGGAAGTGAGGTTATATCTCGCCCCAAGCACGCACACAATCCTTATGAAGCACGCATGCCGTATCGCTCACGTCTAACTGAACGCACAGCGAAACATCATCCTGGAATCCTCTCTCTCTCAACTCGTAGCCGGAGCTGCATTTCTCAAGAACATCAGCTAAGCCAGCATGCGCCGCTGCATGAAAGGCCGCCTGCGCCATCTGAGCTTCCGGAGACTTAATTCCATTGAGAGAGGCGATGATGGCACCCGCTCCAATGTAGTCCTCTAGCGCCGGGCGCATCTCACCTCCCGTCCATTTCTCTCCGCACGCTATTACTCCAACGGACTTGAACTGCCCACAATATTTCGCTGTAGCACTTGCATTGCGCAAGCATCCAATGGCCGCCCGAGCACCAAGCTGCTCGGCCAGAAATACCGAGGCCGATCCATTAGGTGACGGGAGTACGAGCCTAGTTCCTGCAGCGATATCTAGCAGCGAATGGGGAGACAAAGAGAATCCACTCTTACCAAAGCGTCGCTTGATGCTTGCGACGAGCGCATTTTTCTCGGCACCGTATGGAATGGCTCGCTCATCCTTCCAAGGAAACGGAAAGATCAAGGCACCCCTAGAAGTGGCAATCTCTACACAGGTTGAGAAAGACATGACATCCACAATAACAAGACATTCGCATTGAGGTGCCAACGCCCTCACACCCTCAGGTCCCCACTCAAGCTTGATGTCAAAGCGATGTTGGTCGAAGTACGATTCCAAGTGTGTTCCCAGTAAAGACAAGCGGGATACTACTCGTCTTGAGTTTTTTTGCTGACGCAAAACCTGTTACGCCGTATGAGCTTGAAAAAAGGCCTCTCGGATGAGAGACCTTTCGGCTCTACTTGCCGAACGGCATCGCAGAGCTCTAACGGACCTGGTGCATCATAGGTCCGCAGCCACTAATTAACAGTGACCGTTGCCGCTACTGCCACCGAGCATGACGCGACCGTCATAACGGAGTGCGTCAGCACGCACGGCGATGCCGTCGCTGCGTTCTGCCTTGGCGCTGCCCTCTTGCGCTGGTGACAGCGAAAAGGTCTTTTGCTTCAGACGGCTGGATTCAGCCTGAGCGCTGGGCGCTTGCTTCTGCATGAATTGCATAATTTCCTCTACAAGTTACGACGCAATAGCGCGCCGTTAAGTTTATAGATTGCGGCCAAGGTAGTTGTCAATCTCTCTCGACGATATTAGAGCGTGTGAAAATTAACCTGATCGACTGATGATTCGTAGCCCTAGTTATCGTGATCTACGAGGAGATTTTTTAGCATCCTCCGAATAGGGGAGACACATCAATGGTCGTATGCTATTTGCAGCACTGTCATTCATGGCAGAAATCTGTCGGTCGTGCATAGCTTCTCATTTGCTAGAGGTGCACGTAGTAGTAGAGCGAGAAGATATCGCCGATGCGCCGGCAGTATTGTTTTCGACCGGACAAATTCTGGGGCGCGACGAGGCGGCATCTTGTCGTCTCCCTAGTTCAAGTTGCTGTGGCGTCACTAGGACGACGTAAAGGGTGCAGCCGCCCTAGTTTTGGCAATATTCACGATCCCTAAGCCCGAACACAAGGCCATCCACCAAAGGAATGTGTCACATGCCGCTAGTTCCGACTTCACCTTAAGTGCGACAGGACCAGCCACCTAAAGCTCTGCAATTTGTGTATTTTTGAGCGACAAGCAGTCGTCTCACTGACAAGCGATAGTACTTACTTATCGATAGCCAGCGCAACTTCGTGGCCCAGGCCGCGCCTGCCATCGGCAATGGTTCCTCCGCCAAAAATCTTGCTGCGCGTGGAAACGGAACCGCACCACCAGAAGGGCCTAGCAGGCTCCGTAAACGCCCCTTGTCGCAAGCCGTGACCTTAGTTTTCCAGCTACCGCCTACTAATTTCAGGATTTCAGCGCAAGCAGCAGCCAACACAGGTTGACAGGCCACCTATGAGATTTGTGGCGTTCAGCGGTGTGGAAGTAGCGCCTCGATCTGGCTGTTCCTTTACGTTAGCCGCCGTATGAGGATGTTCACCTGTTCACGGCTGCGGCCAAACTGAGTTCGGGGAGCGCTGCGGCGTACAGGTAGGGACTACCTTCAAGCCGTTAGCGCGACTCTCATCCAGCACATGCTTTGCCAACCGAGAGCCCCACTTCCTTCCTTCACACTCCGGATCGACAACCGTGTGAGTAAATGTGATCGTTTTGCCATCCAGATGGTAATGGCAAACCCCTGCCTTTTTTTCATCCAAGAACGCCTCATACTTATGGGTACTTGCGTTGTTCTTAATTTCTACCATACGAGGCATCCGGGTTGTGGTCGGTGCATTCATACACGTGGCAGTGAAGTCAGACTGACAATTGCGCCTATGAAGTGATGCCTTGAACTGTTATCGATTACCTGCTCGTCAACCTCATCAAATATGCGGCCGTGAATATCATGGCTCACATTGAAGGTATGGATCTCCGCGACGATATCTGGCAGCGGGCCTAGCTCAGCAAGCCAACCTTCATACTTTTTCTTAATATGCCCCTCATTCATTTCAAATTGATCGGGGTTCTTCGAATGAAGCGCTCCGAAAAAAGACAAATTCAAAGTACTTTTCCCTGTGGCTCCGCTCAATCTGTGAAACTCGAGATTACGACGGATATCGGAGAGGATCAATTTCCTGCCGGGATTAAACCCTTTGAGTTCAATCACACAGTGAGGTTTGTTCCCGAAATATCCCGCTTTTGAACCATCGACGTACACAGCTATATCGACTCGCCCTTTCCTAGAAACTTTGGGTATTGGATGATGCGGACGAAATACGCTACCACCTCTTTTTAAAGGATCACGCCCTCGCGATATCAAAGGTAGACAATCACGTTCTAGGAACTTGGTGGCATGCTCTATATGAATTTCATAAGGATCAGCAGATGGCCCATTGAGTTTATTGATAGCAACTGCCGTAGCGACTGTGAATAGGTATTCGGCGTTGAATTGAACTTGAGGTTGATCGCAAAAGCTGACCATGTCTTCGCACGCTCGCTTCATACCCGCAACGATTGCCTCTCGCAATTTAGATGAATCATTCATTTTTTGTGCCCAATACTTTGGACCGGCCGCGCACCCAACCTATTCCCCAGCTTTAACAAGTCTTCGTGTGTTTTCACAAACAAGGGGACAGACGCATTAATTTCTTCGGCCTCCTGGCGTATCCAGTMAGGCGGATTTTCTGGATCGGTGTTTCGCGGTAAAACGGTAACGTGTGAATTACTGTCTGTCGGAGTCGTGTACTGAGAAATTTTCACTCCAAGATCATTAGCAGCTTTTACAAATTCTATTTTCTTGCCCTCTAGTGCTTTATTGGAGAAAGTATGTGCGGCATCGGACCACGTTTCGACTACTTCAAATAGAGGCGTAACGTATACGCGGGGGAACATTGAAAGAAAATGATGTTCCCTATAGGCACGTATATATCCGTGATCGGCAAAGAGCGCTCTGAATTTCTGAAAAAGTTGTTCATCGTGCGGCGTTAAGCTCTTTTTGATGCCCCTGTAGTCGTAGAACAGGCCGGCAAATACAAACGCCGAGATACCAAAATAGGCGTCGAAGTGAGCGATACCCTTGACCCAGCCTGCGGCAAAACAAAGAGTGGCTATTCCCACAATAATCCTAGAGACGATCAGCCCCATGGCGTTGCCTCCCACCGGTTCGATTCATATCCCATATTGCCTCCTCGAAGTTATAGCGGCCACTGTAGCTGATTCGTCGGAAAAACCGATGCTCACGCCTTAACCATTCCCGCGCGGAGATTGCCGCGCCCGAGACGCCCAAGTGCACCCCGAAACTAACCGCTGACAATCCCAGCCTCTTGGGCAACACGGCCAACACAAGCCTTTGAGCCGCGACGGATGCGGGGCCAGGAATCGGAGGCTCAGTAATCCGCGGGCTACCACCATTTATCCAGCTGACCCCATGCCTTAAGATAAGCAAACACATAATGGCCTAGCTGGCTGGGTAATCTGGTGTTAGGGGGGACTACCGTTGACGCTACGACTTCGCTTCCTGCTGGATACAAATGTCCTGATACCGCTTCAAGATAGCTATCAAATATTAGAAGCGAATCTTGCCAATTTCATTCGCCTGGCTGGAGCTGGAGGCCATCAAATCCTCTATCACCCGGCCACAGTCAGCGACTTCCAAAGAGATCCAGATAGAGATCGACGTGAACGAAATCTGCAACGGCTCAAGCAGTATTCGGCACTTGACCACCCGGCGCCCTGTCCTTGGAACAGTTCTGCAGTGTCAGCCAATGAGGCTTGCGACAACGAAATTCTTTATGCACTTGAATGTGACGCGGTTCACGCGCTGGTCACAGAAGATCGGGGAATGCACGCGAAAGCCAAAGTACGAGGGCTGGCGGGGCGCATATACACGATTCAGACTGCCGAGGACTGGCTTCGCAGGCTTCACCAGCCAAGGCAAATAGAACTGCCAAACATCGAAGATGTTCCCATGCACAGCCTGACGCCGGCATTGGAAACTGATTTCTTTGATAGCCTTCGCGACGGGTATCCCGGATTTGAGGACTGGTTTCGCAAGAAAGCACGCGAAGATCGTCGGGCCTGGACCTATCGAAGGGAAGGCGAGGCACTCGGTGCCCTATGCGTTTACCACCCACAAGTCGATGAACCCATTACCGATACAGGTGATCGTCTCAATGGACGGGCTCTCAAGTTATGCACTTTTAAAGTAGCGGAGCCTGTTCGAGGCCACAAGATCGGAGAGCTATTTCTCAAAGCAGCTTTTCGCTACGCATCTGACAATGGCTGCGAGAATATTTTTATACATGCGAACGCGGCGCGCCATGAATATCTAATTCAACTTCTTGAAGATTTTGGATTCTCAGCGCATGGTACGTATAACGGTGATAGCGTTCTAGTTAAGCCCCATCCCATTAAACCGCCCTCCACACTGGAACTGACGCCTCTCGAGTACTCAAAACGATTTTTTCCACATTTCAGGCAAGATCAACAAGTACAAAAATTCCTGATACCTATTCAACCTCAATTTCATGAAGCGCTGTTCCCAGACTATGGACTGCAATCCCGCCTATTTAGTTTGGGCAATGTAGGCAACGCGATAAAACTTGCCTACCTGTGCCATTCCCAAACAAAATCACTGAAGATTGGAGACATCGTTCTTTTTTATCGAACCACAGATGAAATGTCCGTGACATCCATTGGAATCGTGGATCGTTTTGAGGTTTTGAGCGACGCATCAAAAATTGCCGGATTAGTTAGCAGAAGAACGGTATATAGCCATAGTGAGATAGAAGCCATGGCATGTCGCGCAACAAAAGTCATCTTATTCCGCCTAACAGGTCATTTGCCAAGACCAGTTTCTTACTCTGAGCTCCTTGCAAGCCACGTGGTCCAAGGTCCCATTCAATCCATTCTCAAATTACAGAATAATGCATTCTCCAAAGTCCTCGAAATCGCCCAGTTCAAATAGAGCGATATTGCTATCCGTGAAGCCGCACTATGCCGACATGATCGTTTCGGCAATCAAGCGTGTCGAGTTCAGGCGAGCTTGGGCGGCGGAAGGTGTGAGTTCAATCGCGATCTATGCCAGTTCGCCAATACAAAAGATTGTTGCGGTTGTAGATGTCGACAAAATTGTTCACTGTGGTTCAGCAGCGCTTTGGACATACTGCTCGACCCTCGGTGGTGGCTTAACGCGCGCAGAGCTCACGGAATATTTCTCTGATAAGGAAAAAGGCTACGCCGTGATCTTGGGCAAGGTAAAACGCTTCAAAATTCCTTTTAGCCCTGCGGGCGTGATTGAGAATTTCACGGCCCCTCAATCGTTCCGCTACTTGACCAGCACTGAACTTCAGAAAATCTCCAAAAGAGCCTTTTTCCAATAATCAGTCTCATGGCAAAAATTGTCTTTGTAGCTGGTGCGCACGGTGTTGGGAAGTCTTATCTATCCTCTTCAGCCGCAACCTTGTTAGGAATGCGATACGCATCCGCAAGCGCGCTCATAAGAGAGTGGGAGAATGGCGCGAATTGGGACAAAGAAAAGCGAACCGCTGACATCGACCGCAATCAGTTGGCATTGATTGCGGCGTTAAACCAGTTGCGCAAAGGATCCACGCCCATCCTCTTGGATGGCCATTTTGTTCTGCGCGATGCTGATGGCAATTTTTCATCCATCGGGGAAAACGTATTTAAACAATTGAACTGCAGTGCAGTTATTCTTCTAACCACACCTTCAGACATCGTTCAGCAACGTCTCACCCACCGAGGGGACTTTTCATGGTCAATGGATGAGATTCACAAACTGAGTCAAGCGGAGCTAGCGCAAGCCATTGCGATTTGTGAAGCATTGGGAGTTCCCTTGGCGCAGATAGAGAGCCCAGATCAAGAAATGTTTTGTGCGCTGGTTGGTGACCTACTTAGAAAATCAAGAAGAGATTGAACTACTTAACATCAGGAGCACTTGGATAAAGCGGACTGCGACCGCCGTTTTCCTCCAACCAATGGAGATAACCATCAAGTTCGGGCGCTCCCATATTTATGACAAGCTCAATTCCGAAGAGTGCGAATACAAAATACCACTCGCTAGCAGGTGTCACTAAGAAGTCAAATTCGTGCACCGTCTGCGAGAGCGATCCGTCTTTCTCGTAGTTTTTTCTATCACTTGCATATATGCGTCTTGCGTGATGCGGCCAACTTGCAGGATACCCCCGTCTCGCATAGTTGCGCAGGGGATCAAGCTGCTGCTCATCGGCAATGTAAGCAATGCCTTCTGGATATCTAACGAGACGAAGAGCCATCGCCTCGATCGCCATTTTTGCCAAAAACCGAGAGGCCACTCTCTCGGCTGGCTCTGCATTGTCAATTGGAACAATCAAGCGTGCTGGGTCCCCTGTTTGAAATTGATTCAATATTTCAATCGGCACCTCCATACTCTTTCGACCTTCACCATCACTTCGCAGTTCCACCGAGTGACCAGATAGCAACTTAGTCTTTATCGAAGGTACGCGGCCTCGTTTGCTTGGAATTGTTTCCAAGAAACGAAGTTGAACTATCGCGGCAGATTCCAAAAAGGGCTTCTCCACCTGGCGCGCGAAGTAGTTATTACAAGAATCACAAACCACTCCGCGTGGAAGTATGTGTGCAGTATTCCAAAGGCTTTCTGGAATGACGTGCTCTACGCTTTTTGATTTGGAAGAGTCAGTTTTGCAAAAAATACAGCGGGAAGTCATTCTTGTGCGGACCTACTTTAAATGGTCACGGGACTTCGCGATTTCGCCGCCTCGATGCTTGGCCAGATGCCCAGTTTCTTATTCAACTGCTTCAGGGTTCCACCTATATTAGAAGCCAMCATTCGTACCGAGAATAATTGTCGAGTTCGTTGTGGAAGTAGGGTCTTCGCCAAGTAATCCAATTGGAACCGCGACATATGCGTCACAGCAAAGCATGAGCTCATTTCCGCTGTCGTGTGCCAGTGCGAGATCGGCCGTTCCATAACAGGCATCACTAAGTCTTTTCGTGAGCACATCAAGGGCGGGATCATCCTTTACCAGATGTAGAAAATCCGCATATTTTCGTGACCAGCAAAAGGTATAGTTTCCCAGCGGCAGCACTCGTACGCAGTGGTCTCCATAAAACTGAGCGGTGATCCGGTTCGGAGTTAAAAAAACAGCCTGACTACGATAGCCAACCCCAAAGGAGGCCTCAAACCACTTATCGGCATGTTCGTGAAGATGAAGGGGGGTGTCCCTCGGCTTTCGGTCTTTCCGAGTGTGAATTATGGAAGGATGGTCGCGCGCGACTTTATCTGAGACGCCCCGGTAAAAAGAAAGGGTTTCAAATGAGCGCATGACCGGCCTTTATTTCTGTCGAGATTTTCTAGGAGTTTTCGCCGGAGCGCGCTCAGGTTGAGCCACTGGTCCACTCATGCCCAGAAGTTTATCGGCTTGCCAGAGCAACTGACGAACTTGATGGGCGCGTTCATCCCTTTCAATCAAGATACTGGCCATGGAAGGCCTATCAACCTCGTCCTCCTCCGTTGTGGATCTCACGTATACGTCGACACCTGGGTATAGGGATACCAAGATGGCCTTAGCTTGCGTCGGCTTAAGCACCTCGGAACGAAGCGGAACTCTAGCGAGCACATCATATTCATCGAAGGACACATCGCAAGTGGGCCTTTGAGTCAAATCAAACGGCGCAACTAAGTCGCGAAGAATCTTTTGCCCGATCCCGCCAACCGATGAGGTCAGAGAGAACTCCTCCGAGGCACCAGCAAACAATCCATACCAAAGCATGCCATCGGGCATATCTGGCAGAAGTCTATCGATAAGCCCAGAATGCGCCATCGAACCAGGCAGAATCAGGTTGCAAAAATATGCGGTGCACATTGAGTCTAGCCCTGAGCCTCGGCTGTCCTGTTTTACCGCATTAACGATTGCACCAAAGGCATCGATTCTCTTGTCAAATGCCTGATGCAGCAAGGGTGCGCTTCGACTAAGGTTGGGATATAGAGCGATCAGACTTTCTGTCACTTGCTCCCGCCCAGCAAGTTTTTTTAAGTAGCGGCTCAGTGTTTCTATGAAACCGCCTATCTTAGGATCATTGATCGACGGTGCTTTACCGGCAACTAGTTCGGCAGCCCAAACTGTCGATGCGGCCGCATTGGTTGACGCGTCCATTCCGGAAAGCTCTCGAATCCGAAGCCATCGCTCTGAAATTTCGCGTGATGAGAGATCAGGATGAAGGACTGTCGCTCGCGCTATGCAATATGCAAGTGTTCTCTTGCAGGCCGAGTAGCTGGGGAGCGTAGCTCTATTGCCGACGGCCCTTAGCACAGAGAGAGCATCCCCCAAGATAAGCCCGACATACACTGAAAGGTCAAATCCCCTCCCAGCATTCTTAGCATCAGGCGTTGTGCTCAACGCGCGATAAGAAGATTCACTTAAGACATGCATAAAGGCTGATATAGGCGCCCGCTCTGGAAAGTAAGTTGCAACATCCGCGAAAAAACTCTCCAGATCATCTTCAGCCGGAACTACTATGGTTGGCAACTCAAGCGAATCCGTATCTTCGTAAATGCAAAAATGAATTGCGGTATCGTTGAGTTTGGATGCGGAGAATAGATCTTCACGCCTTATTCCGCTAGATTTTCCTAGCTCAAATATTTGCTGCAAAGAATGATGTTGTAGTACTGTCATGTTTTATCGAACAGTTGAAAGAGTTCTGGGTCGGCCGGAGGAGGCGCAAGCTGCGCAATAGCGCTGTCTAGATACCCGGGAATGCTGCCTGAGTAGTAGAGATTGACGGATGTTCGGCCGCGCAGAATACCAGTGTAGACAAGTCTTTTCTGAGTTGGCCCCATCTTGTAAAGAGCCTCGCAGCCACCAATGTGTACCGCCCGGAATTCCCAGCCCTTTCCTCCATGCAATGTATCGCTCCACACGCGGTCCATGGGTATGCCAGAGAGAGCTAGCGCCTGAGAGAACTCGGCCTCTTGCTCCCGCTTAGGGAATAGAACGCCTATCTTTTCACCTGGATAGAGATCTAGCTGTCCAGGGATTTTCTGCAGTATTGCATTTACTTGCTCTGAAAACGTGGCGTGAGGATGTAATTCCACAGATGACGGTTTGGCATCCTCATCGTACTTGCACTCTCCTTTCATTGGAGGGAAGTTAACGTTGTCTTTTAGTATTGCATCGGCGACGGTGCATAACTTGAATCCACTGCGGTAGTGGTATTGCAGTGTGATTACGTCGTTCTGTACAAGCTGCTCTGGTAAGCCAGCGGTGTGCGTAACCCGATAAATGGATTGCCGCGAATCCGCCGCGAGCACCAAACGCTTTGTTAATTGGCGAAAGATCACTAATTCAGTATCCGTATAGTCCTGCGACTCATCGACAAGAATTGCTTCATGTATATCGTGGATATTCTTCGACTCAATCAACGCCTTAACTTTCCCCGCAATAAGAACGCGATCTTCTTCAAAGTCTCCTTTTCCTTCAATTTCAACACCGTATTCAATAAGAAGGTTGCGAAAGAACTGCATTCCAGTAACTACGCACTCTGGCTCAATGCCGTACTGCGTGCAGCCTTCCTGTAGAAAGGTTTTGAGACTCGAAGTGAAAACAATAATGCGGATATCGCTCAGCTTCTTAAACTTCAGCCATCTAGCTCGCAACAGAAGTACGTTTGTTTTTCCGGAACCCGCTGGCCCGCGCAGTAAAAAACTCGCGTCCGCCTTCTGCCCCTGAATAGCCTTTCCTTGTTCGGCATCAAGTTGCTTATCGTTTATCCAAAATGTGTGTGCCATAGCTACCCTTTTTCGATGTCAACCACTTGACCCGCGACCTCGATAAGGGCGCGTTGACACAAATCTGCTGCTGACTCCACTGTGAAAGCTTCAGTCCACGATGAGCGCGAAATCTCCTGATCAGCGATCAATGCCACGAAAGTCAAATCCGTTGTTAGCTGCGTTGCTGGGCTTGCCTTTAAACTTATTTCGATCTGCAGCTGTTTCCGAAACAGTAGGTCTTCGTTCTCATCAAATCGATATTTGAGAACATAGCCCCCGTCGGCATTCGCTTCATGGTTCCCGCTAAACCGAGGGAAAACATTGGCAGTCATCAAGAATTGCCGAACTCGAAGAAATGTCTCACTTTGCAGTCTCCACAATTCCTGCGTTCGATCTGGCTGTGGCTGCTTAACCTTCTCCTCCGAAATCCGCACCTTCTCCTGGTCGGCAAGGATCTGCCGCAATCTAATATCCAATAACTTGATTGAAGAATCACCGCTATCGGCTGGTGGTCCAAGGAACAGGTCCCAATTGACAATTTGCACGCGTTCACGCCAGCTCTTGACTAGGCATGCTCTTGCCACCTGGGCCAGCCATGGCTCGCAATCGTGTGCAAGTATTTCTGGTGTCGTCAGACGCACAGCGTCGTATAGCTTGGCCCTGGGGGTATCAACGCCTTGAAATATAGGCTTTTGCATCAGCATGTCATGCAGCGTGGCGCCAATCTGGTAGAAGCTGATCGCGGTCCAAGCGCTTTCGTCCGTCCTTACCTCTGTTCTCCACACAAATTCTGGGGGGCTATAACGTACTGAGGCAACAAATTCTTCCCCGGATAACTGCTTATCGTCAGCACCGTCGACATCACGAGTGGCAATCCCGAGGTCCAAGAGTGTCAGCGTAGAGAAGTCTTCGCTGATCACGATATTCGCGGGCTTGATGTCTCGATGCGCAAGTCCCTTCCCATGCAAAAATCTTGCGGCCTCGGCTAATTGCTTTAAAAGCGGCGCTATCGCTGGGCGAGGGAGCGTATCCAGCAGCTTATCCAACGAGCGGCCCGGAGCATATTCCATGACCAGATAGAACGTCTTGAGTTCTTCCTCAAAGCCACCTTCGTAGATCTCCACAAGATTGGGATGATGCTTAGCCCCGACCAAACCTAGCTGGAGTTCTAAGCGCTCCCGTTCCTCCCCAAGCCCGTTCTTGGCTACTGCTTCCGGGAAAAACATCTTCAAAGCCACTTGCCTATCACCCTGTGCGGCTTTGTAGACAATTCCGTCCGCGCCTCGTCCGATTTCCTCCAAGACCGCCCAGCCACGGAACGTCGTCCCTTTCAGATTCTTAACATCAAGCACTCTGCCCCCCCTCTTTTTATGGTGTTCCCACGCTGCGGATTGGGATGATCTAGCCTGTTATAGCCGGAAAAGGTTTGGGCATGTTGCTACTTCGCTCCCAGGTCCTGCACTTGCCACCCCTAATTTTCGAGCGGGCCGAAATCTTTGGATACGGCAGATCTTTTCTTGTTAGCACCTGCCGAAAACCACACGGAGTCTTTTAAATTAAATTAAACAGTTAGATAACTTTATGTCATACTGTCAATCAACTATAAAACACTCTATGAAAAACGTTATCAAAATTTTTACCGGGAAATCTCTGAAAACCATGATTGCGGAAGGCGGGTCCGCGTATTGGAAGCTGAGCAAGACCCGAGCTGCGAAATGCAAATTTGTCTTACTCGTCCGCAACATGCATGCCGACTGGAGCGAGCCGGGTCACCCTCACGGAACGGCGTTTCTTCTTGGCAAGGTATCGGGCGTCACAGCCGCAAAGGACCGCTTTGTCATCCACTTTAGTGAATACGCGCCTCTGAGCATTCCTAACTCTTGGGATGGCAGCCGAAATCCTGTTGGGTACACGGACCTGGATCACGAAAATATTGATCCGGAAAAGTTGACGTGGTCGCCGTTCCCCGCATCGCCCGCGCCGGATAAAGCCGCCCTCTCCGAAAATGTACGCCCCCTTTCGCTTGCCGAAGCGAAATTGGGTTTGGCCGCGACCTTCGGCATCAGCCCAGATCAGATCGAGATCAACATCAAAGCGTAAAACAGCCAGAGAGCTCCGCAGAACCCCAGTTTTTCAGGATCCCAGACGCAGAAACGCCCCAGAAACTGAATGCTGAGGCGAACTTTAAAGATAAATGGTAGGGCGTGAGTGACTTGAACACTCGACCAAAGGATTATGAGTAGCTTGATGGTCACGCCGAAACAATCTGACTATCGAACATTGTCGTTAACTATCAAACATTTGGTCTGGGTCGGTTGCGGTCGTTCCTGGATGAACAAATAGAAAGCCGTTTTGCGTAGCGAACTTTTAAGCCGCTCGCTGCTAGTCAGCTACTTGAAAAGGCTTTCACCACTCAATGATCTGGGTCAGTGCTATTTCCATCGGTGTCTTAACGCTTCGTCCTGAGAAGAATGTTCAAATGAGGGACCACGTTCGCATCAATGTGATCAAGCATAGCGGGAGTCGCGTGAGGGGCACCGGGAAGTTCTATTCCTACCTGCTGAGACCAGTCTCGCAGCAATCCGAGGAAGACCATTGAAAGCATTTCGCCGTCTTCCATGAAAAGCAGGAGAAAAGCTTTCAAGCGACTTCGGCCTTCATCTGAATGAAGGTCGAGGTCGCCTGGCACATCATGCAGTCGATGAGCAATGATATTTCGACTCTCCAGAAAGCGCTCGAAGCGCGTATCAAACGCTGGGTGTAGATCGACCTTTTTCCGTAGCGCCTTTAGCAATTGGCCTAGGGTAGCTTTCGTATGTAGGCGCAAGATTGACTCAAGCTGTGGCACGGTTGCAAGTGGCTCACCGTGCAACACGTAGGTGAGACAGGTGCTCATCAACAGCTCCACACCTTGCCCTGTAATGACGGCAAGGCCCAACGTTCTCAAAACGTCATCTTGTGCGGGTTTATAGCCCGACTCCATTGCATCTTTCAAAGTTTCGCCTCCTGGCCTGGGTATCACCGTGCCCGTTTATAGGTTTTTGAGGATCGTGGCTCGGGGTGCGCAGCTCGGCTAGATTGGTTTAACCGTCTTTGCCGTGTTGACCCGCTGAATAGATGAATCTTTTGTCACTATTCTTTGGTTCCCGTCGATAAGTATGAGGCAATTTGGGGAGCGAGGAGACGAGGAACAGCAGCGAAACGTCGTAGATCGTCGATGAGCTGTGATGGCTGACCTACCTTCGACCCTCTTTTTTTAGGAGACCACCGTGTGGATAACTATCACATCAAACTCACGATGGCCATTGGGATCTAACCAGGCAAGGCTCTGACCGTGCATCCATCAGTAAGCCGACCAAGGCGGAAATTTGGAACCCACGCGGGCATTCACGGCCGGCAAAACCGCCTACCGCGGCCTCTGCATCATCCAGCAACTCATCGCCACAGTCATCGATGTAGATAACCGTAGTGAAACGTCCGTTCTTGGGTGTCAGGTAGCGCTGCGCGTGAGAATTTACATGGATCGACCGCATGATGATTCTGTTTGGAAGGATGGTCGCCAATAGCGGCCAGTCTTCCTCAGGCATTGCATGCTAGGTCCGAGCCTGGGCGTTGGCGAACCTGTACGTTCTCAGGAAGAGCTTTCGTGCAGGCTCGGTATCCTCGGTCGCTGCTTCCCAGCACGTCTCCATCACTAAACGGCTGCGGTGTGACTGCCGCCCCAGCGCCCTATTTTCCATTTGACAACCCTTCCTCGGGTTTTGCTACTTGCTCGTGAACATCTTGCGCGGACGTTGCCAGTCGGCGATTCTTTACGCTTAAGAAGTTGCCAACATAATGATTACCCAGCAAGGCTTTTTGAGGGAGCTCAGCACGGCCGTTTGGAGTTACTACAGCATCCCAAAGGCAAGCCCGATAAAGCATAACCTCGCTTAACTTCCAAATAAATGCTGAGCTCAACCAATATGGTTTGAATCACTGGTTTTTTTAACACCTGAACTTCTTTAGTAATCAATGAGTTACGGAAATTCGGAAAGCAGGCGCCCCTTATGCTTATAAAGCGGAAATTCAGCATTAACATGCTTAATGTCGGTGCGCGCACTAGGTGATAAACCAGAAATTAAGCTGTTCATATGCTTTAATTCCGGCGAATAAGTCCTTAACTTGACAGCGCCCGTCACTATTGGCCCGGAACGCTATTTCGCACATAACGGTGCACTTGGCGACCTTTGGCCTTTCAACGCCATAGTTCGCGCATGGTCTGGCTGAAGTTTTCTGCGAGCTGCCGCCTTTTCTCTGCACCTGGCCCGCTGGCCAGTACACGCTCCCCGGCTACAAATACCTCGCCAACCACTCCGCCTGGGCTCGAAAACACCAGCGCATCCAGCAGATGGTGAACCGGCACACCCAGCAACGCGGGCGAACCGGGATCCAGCGTCATGAAGTCCGCCCGATGCCCGGGCGCGAAACCACCCTGCATCAGGCCAGTTGCGGGGAAACCGCCCGCCAGTGCGGCTTCGAACAAGCCGGCCGCGCTGCTCTCGTGGCCCAGGATGCGGGCGGCAATGTTGCGCTGGCGCAGCGTGAGGCGTTGCGAATATTCGAGCAGGCGCAGCTCTTCGGGCCAGCTGCGGGTGACGTGGCTGTCGGAGCCTATGGACCACTTGCCGCCTGCGGCTGCGTAGGCCGGCAAATCAAACACGCCGTCGCCCAGATTTGCTTCAGTCGCCGGGCAGATCACGATGGATGCGCCCTTGCCTTGCACGCCTTGCAGCTCGGCCGGCGTGGCATGGGTGGCGTGCACCAGGTTCCAGCAGGCATCGACATCGGCGTTGTTGAGTAGCCATTCAATCGGGCGCTGGCCGGTGTGCTCCATGCAGTCTTCAACTTCCTGCGTCTGCTCGGCGATATGGATGTGCACCGGAAGACCCGCTGCTTTGGCCGCGCCTGTGAGCTCGTGCAGCGCGGCCGGGCTGGCGGCACGCAATGAGTGAACAGCCACACCCGCATTGATGCGCGCATCGCCCTTTGTCTGGCGCTGGATGTCTTCGACCATGCGCATCACGCTCTCGGGCGTGGATGAAAACCGGCGCTGGTCTTCACGCAGGCCGCTAGCCTTGAAGCCCGAACGCATGTAGAGCGTGGGCAGCAAAGTGAGGCCAATACCCGTGCGTTGCGCGGCGCGCACCAGCGCCAGCGACATCTCAATTGGGTTGGCATAGGGCGTTCCGCTGACGTCGTTATGCAGGTAATGGAAGTCACAGACCTGGGTATAGCCGCCGGCCAGCAGCTCGGCATAGAGCTGGCTTGCAATCGCTTCGAGCTGTTCGGGCGTGATGCGGTTGGCTGCGGTATACATGCGGTCGCGCCAGCTCCAGAAATCGTCGGATGCATGGGCGCCCCCGCTGCGGCGCTCCGTCAGGCCCGCCATCGCGCGCTGAAAGGCATGGCTGTGCGCGTTGACCAGACCAGGCAGGACCGGGCCAGACAGACGCGTGGCGCCTTCCTGCTGCTGCGCCGTAGCCCCGGGCTCCACGCTTTGCCAGGTGCCGTTGCCGGCGACCGTCAGTAAAACGTCTTTGGACCACGCACCTTTCACCCAGGCTGCTTCGGCGAAAAAACGCCTTGCTTCACTTTTCATAGCTGCTCACGCATTCCAGCAGCGCGCTGGAGACCATTTTCTCTAACAAGGGCTGAACTTTTGATGCCAGAATTTCGTCGTACGCGTAGGGAGGCACTTCCTGCATATAGAGGCTCTGGCACATCTCAAGCTGCACGGCATGCACATCGCTGGCCGGCTGGCCATAGTGGCGCGTGATGTAGCCACCCTTGAAGCGGCCGTTAACGGCGGTGGTGATGCGGGGCGCCGTGGCGCAGGCTTTCACCACCGCATCGGTGATGGCTGCGTTCGCACTCGCGCCGCTCGCCGTGCCGATGTTGAGGTCAGGCAGCTTGCCTTCAAACAGCCAGGGAATTTGCGAACGGATGCTGTGCGCATCCCACAACAAGGCAAAGCCGTGCTGGGCTTTCAGCCGCGCCAGCTCACCGGCCAGCGCCGAATGGTAGGGCTGCCAGTAGGCCTCGCGACGGCGCGCGCGTTCAGCGGGCGCTGGCTCATAGCCAGGTTTGTAGAGCGGCGCACCGTTGAAAAACCGCGTGGGGCACAGCTCGGTGTTGGATGCACCGGGGTACATGGGCGCATCGTCGGGCGGGCGGTTCAGGTCAATCACATAACGCGAATAACGCGGCCGCAACACGCTGGCGCCCAGCGCCGGCAGAAAGTTGTAAAGCAGATGCAGATGCCAGTCGGTGTCCTCGACCCGGAGGGCTTCATCGGTGTAGGCGCCCTTGAGTTCGGCCGGCATCTCGGTGCCGATGTGCGGCATGCTGACCAGCAGGGGAACCATACCCTGGTGCAATGTAAAAACTTCGCTCGAGCGTTCGTTCATAAGACCTGTCCCTTGAAAACTGTTTGAAGGCGCGGGTTCGCACCAAAGGCGTAGCTCAGCTCCGCCGGCCGCTCAACGCCCCACAGTACAAAATCAGCCCGCACGCCGGCTGCCAGCACGCCCCGATCCCGCAGGCCCAAGGCCGCTGCAGCATGGCGCGTGACGCCAGCCAGCGCTTCTTCAGGCGTCAGGCGGAACAGCGTGCACGCCATGTTGAGCATCAGCAGCAAAGAGGTGCAAGGCGAGCTGCCCGGGTTGCAGTCGGTAGAAATCGCCATCGGTACGCCGTGCTCACGCAGCAAGGCCACGGGCGGCAGCTTGGTTTCACGCAGAAAGTAAAACGCGCCGGGCAGCAGCACTGCCACCGAACTCGCCGCCGCCATGGCTTGCGCGCCCTCGGCCGACAACCATTCCAGGTGATCGCAGCTGAGCGCGCCATAGTGCGCCGCCAGCTGCGCGCCACCACTGTCGCTGAGCTGCTCGGCATGCAGCTTGACAGGAACGCCCAGGGCCTTGGCCGCGGCAAAGACCCGCTCGGTCTGCGCGGGGCTGAAAGCAATGCGCTCGCAAAACGCGTCGACCGCATCAACCAGTCCTTCGGCATGCAGCACTGGCAGCATTTCCAGTACGGCGTCGACATAGGCGTCTGTGCGGCCGGCAAATTCAGCCGGCACCGCATGTGCACCCAGGAAAGTGGTGCGAACATCCACCGCATGGGTCCGGCCCAGCGCGCGCGCCACTGACAGCGTCTTGCGTTCGTGCTCCAACGCCAGGCCGTAGCCGGACTTGATCTCGAGTGTGGTCACGCCTTCGGCGATCAGGCGCTGCAGCCTGGCTGCGCTCTGCGCTTGCAGCTGCTGCGCAGTGGCAGCCCGGGTCGCTTTCACGGTAGAGGCGATGCCGCCGCCGGCGCGAGCAATCTCTTCATAGGTCGCGCCGTTGAGCCGCAACTCAAATTCATGGGCGCGGTCGCCGCCATAAACGAGGTGGGTGTGGCAATCGATAAGGCCGGGCGTGATCAATGCACCGTCGGCATCGTGCTGCGTGGTGCAGCGAGCCAGAAGATCTGGGGGCACATCGGCACGCGGGCCAACCCACGCAAGGGATTCGCCGTCCACCACCAATGCAGCGTCTTCTATCAAACCATAAGCCTGCGCAGCACCGGCTTGCAGCGTGGCCACGCGGCAGTTTGTCCAGAGTTTCAGGCTCATGCGGGGATCTCCATCCAGAGGGCGTGCTGTGCGGAAATTCGCACCGCCGCACTGCCCGTCACCGTGCGCCAGGCCAGGCTGGCGGGCTCCAGCTGCAAAACTTCTTCATCAAATAGCACGGTAGCGCCCAATTGATGAGCGTAGACAGCTATCATTTTCATAGCACGTAACGTTTCCGAGAAACGCCCGGCCACTCGAACCATTCGGGATAGCTCGCTCCCACGGCGCACCATCAGGTTGAAATCCCGCGTCTTGCCGTCTATCAACTCGCAATTCGTTATAGCAGCCCCATCAAAGAAGAGCGGAGCATCCTCGGCCGTCACACGGTGCGGAACACCCGCCACATCCAGCTGCACGCCCGCGCCTTCGAGCACCGCAAACCATCGCTCGATGCCATCGAACTTCGAAAAAGGCCCGCTCTTGTCCACATCGGCCACCGACATGCGCCAGACCCAGTCACCCGCATTGGGCCACATGGCCAGCTCGCGCGTCACACCGCCGCCATTGCGCCACGGCGTCGCCGCAATGTCGGCCAGCCGCACGACGTTCCAGCCGGAACCATTCGAAGATGTCACGCCTGAAACTTTCCCGCAAAGCTGTAGCGCGATCCCGGGTACACCAGGCGCGCCACACTGGCGATGTTGCTGCCGCTCACGGTCCGCCGCATCATGGCGAGGCACGCCTCTGCCGGCTTGATGTCCAGGTGTTTGGCCTCCAACGCCGAGGGCAGGCAGGCCTCAATGGAATAGCTGGCCTCGGTGAGCGGCGCCTGTTCCAGCAAATGATGGGTGGGTGTGGTCTGGGTGAAGTCGGTCTTTAAATAGTCGGGTGCCGCTGCCGGGTTCACATAGCGGTCTTCATACTGAATCGGCACGCCGTTCTCCAGGTGAATCAATATGGTGTGAAACACCCGCCCGCCCGCCCGCAGGCCCAGGGTGCGCGCCAGGTCGGCGCTGGCTTTTTCAGATTCAGCGAGCAGCACGCGCGAGGTATGCACATGCCCGCGTTCGACAACCTCCTCGTGAATGTCACGAATGGTCAGGGTGGAAGAAATGCGGTGCAGCTCCGCCACAAAAGTGCCGGAGCCCTGGATGCGCGTAACCATGCCCTCGCCCATCAACTCGCGCAGCGCCCGGTTGACCGTCATGCGGCTCACGCCGAACTGCTCCATCAGTACAGCTTCGCTGGGCACCGGGTCGCCGGGCTTCCAGGTGCCGGTGCTGATGCGTTTTTTGATGAATGCCTTGACCTGACCGTAGGCAGGCAGTGGTGTGGTGGCCATGGTTCAGCGGAATGCTCGCGTGTGTAAAAAAACATTGTCACCGCAAAAGTCCGACCCTTCATCGGCCAGTCAGGGTTGCCGGGCCGGCTTTTGCGCACAAACCATAGATTACCGCAGTTGACACAAGTTGTATAGACAACTACGATTTATCCCATCGCCGGTTGATTTCTTTTTCTGGTGCTGTGAAATTCCCCTGTTATCCCGTCTTCTCCGGAGCAGTCTCATGTCCGATCTTTCCCAAACCCCTTTTCTGGATAGCAAGGCCCGCCCCGTGCGCGCCCCCCGCGGCAGCACCCTTACCTGCGCCAACTGGCAAATCGAGGCGGCCTACCGCATGATCCAGAACAACCTGGACCCGGAAGTCGCCGAAAACCCCGACGAGCTGGTGGTATACGGCGGCATCGGCAAGGCGGCCCGCAACTGGCCGGCCTTTGACGCCATCCTTGATTCCCTGCGCAAACTCAAAGCCGACGAAACCCTGCTGGTGCAGTCGGGCAAGCCGGTTGGCGTGTTCCGCACCCACACCGGCGCGCCGCGCGTGCTGATCGCCAATTCCAACCTGGTACCCAAGTGGGCGACCTGGGAGCATTTCAACGAACTGGACCGCGCGGGCCTGATGATGTACGGCCAGATGACGGCCGGCAGCTGGATCTACATCGGCACCCAGGGCATCGTGCAAGGCACGTATGAAACCTTTGTGGAAGCGGGCCGCCAGCATTTCAACGGCGACCTGGCCGGCCGTTGGGTGCTGACTGCCGGCCTGGGCGGCATGGGTGGCGCGCAGCCGCTGGCTGCTACCTTTGCCGGCGCCTGCTCGCTCAACATCGAGTGCCAGCAGTCCAGCATCGACTTCCGGCTGCGCACACGTTATGTCGACAAGCAGGCCAAAGACCTTGACGAAGCGCTGGAGATGATCAGGTACCACACCTCACGCAAGGAGGCCGTTTCCATCGCCCTGTGCGGCAATGCGGCCGAAATTGTTCCCGAGCTGGTCAAGCGCGCCAAGGCGGGCGGCATTCGCCCCGACATCGTCACCGACCAGACCTCGGCCCACGACATCATCAATGGTTACTTGCCCGCCGGCTGGACGGTGGCGCAATGGCGCGCCGCGCAAAAAGACCCTGCGCAGCATGCCGCACTGACAAAAGCCGCCGGCGAATCCTGCGTGGCGCACGTCAAAGCCATGCTGGCCTTCCACGAAATGGGCATTCCCACGGTGGACTACGGCAACAACCTGCGCCAGGTTGCCAAGGATTTCGGCGTCGACAACGCCTTTGACTACCCCGGCTTTGTGCCCGCCTACATTCGCCCGCTGTTCTGCCGTGGGGTCGGCCCCTTCCGTTGGGTGGCACTCTCAGGCGACCCGGAGGACATCCAGAAAACCGACGCGAAGATGAAAGAGCTCTTCCCCAACAACAAACACCTGCACCGCTGGCTGGACATGGCCGAAGAGCGCATCGCCTTCCAGGGCCTGCCGGCACGCATCTGCTGGATAGGCCTGGGTGAGCGGCATCTGGCGGGCCTCGCCTTTAACGAGATGGTCAAAAGCGGTGAACTCAAGGGCCCCATCGTCATCGGCCGCGACCACCTGGACAGCGGCTCCGTCGCCTCACCCAACCGCGAAACCGAAGCCATGAAAGACGGCAGCGATGCCGTGAGCGACTGGCCGTTGCTAAACGCGCTCCTCAACACCGCCAGCGGAGCGACCTGGGTCAGCCTGCACCATGGCGGCGGTGTCGGCATGGGCTATTCGCAGCACTCGGGCGTGGTCATCGTGTGCGACGGCACTGCCGAGGCCTTCGAAAAATTAAGCCGCGTGCTGTTCAATGACCCGGCCACCGGTGTGATGCGTCATGCCGATGCAGGCTATGACATCGCCAAACAATGCGCCAAAGACAACGGGCTGAACCTGCCCATGCTGGGCGACTGAACAGATGCGCGATAGCGGTAGTCATATCCATAGCGCCGCCAGGCACCTATGACACCGCAACCTCCTCCTTTTCCAGATACAACACCATGAAGATCACCATCCAACCCGGCCTGCTGACGCTGGCGCAGCTGCGGGATATCCATACCAGCCGCCCGCTGCTTGCCATTGATCCAGCCGCCACGACAGGCATTCGCGCCAGCGCCGCGCTGGTGCAAAAGGCCGCGCAGGGCGGCGACGCTGTCTACGGCGTCAACACCGGCTTCGGCAAGCTGGCCAACCAGCGCATCGCTCAGGCTGATCTTGAAACACTGCAGCTCAACCTGCTGCGCTCACATGCCGTGGGTGTGGGCGAGCCCATGCCCGAACGCGTGGTGCGCCTGGTGCTGCTGCTCAAGGCCGCGAGCCTGGCGCGCGGCTTCTCAGGTGTGCGTGAGGTCGTCATCGACACCCTGATGGCGCTCTACAACAAGGGCCTCACACCCGTGATCCCTTGCCAGGGCTCGGTCGGCGCTTCGGGCGACCTCGCGCCACTGGCTCACCTGTGCCTGCCGCTGATTGGCGAAGGCGAAGTCTTCTATCAGGGCCAGCGCATCGCCGCAGCTGAGGCACTCAAGCAAGCCGCCATCACGCCGGTCAAGCTGTCGGCCAAGGAAGGCCTGGCACTGATCAACGGCACGCAGGTCTCGACCGCGCTGGCGCTGGATGCGCTGCTCGCCACCGACCGACTGTTTGAAGCCGCCGTGATCTCGGGCGCTGTCACACTGGACGCCGCCCGCGGCAGCGACGGACCGTTTGATCCGCGCATTCACGCGGTGCGCGGCCAGCCGGGCCAGATCGACTGCGCCGCCGCCTACCGCGCCATCATGGTGGGCAGCGAGATCCGCCGCTCGCACCTTGAGGGCGACGACCGCGTGCAAGACCCTTACTGCCTGCGCTGCCAGCCGCAGGTGATGGGCGCCTGCCTGGACCAGATGCGTTATGCCACGCAGGTGCTGATGCGCGAAGCCAACGCCGTGACCGACAACCCGCTGGTGTTTGCCGATGACGCAACGCTGCTCTCAGGGGGAAACTTCCACGCAGAACCGGTTGCGCTGGCTTGCGACGCACTGGCCGTTGCCATTGCCGAAATCGGCGCGATTACCGAGCGCCGCATCGCCATGCTGGTCGATACCGTGGCCTCGCGCTTGCCGGCCTTCCTCACACCCGAGCCGGGCCTCAACTCTGGCTTCATGATCGTGCATGTCACAGCCGCCGCGCTGGCCTCTGAAAACAAATCACTGGCCCACCCCGCCAGCGTCGACAGCCTGCCGACCTCGGCCAACCAGGAAGACCATGTGAGCATGGCCACCTTCGCGGCGCGCCGGCTTCAGCCCATGTTGCGCAATACCGAATACATCGTCGCCATCGAACTGTTGGCCGCCGCGCAGGGCATTGAATTCTTGCGCCCGCTCAAGAGCTCCGCTGTGCTGGAAGGCGTGCTGCAACTGGTGCGCCAAGCCTCTCCGGCCATGATGCATGACCGCAGCCTTGCACCCGACATGGAGAAGGTGCACCAATTGGTAGCGGGTGGACGTATTGGCCTGGCCGGAGAAGCCCAAATCACCGAGTTGACCGCCTTGCGGCTGGCATGAAGCCTGCATACATTAGCAATACCTCAGTCGATACCCCCAACAGGAGCAACTTCATGAAGAAACAACTCGCCCTTTCGATGCTGGCCGGCGTCGCAGCTCTCGCCATGGGCAGCGCCCACGCGCAAGAAACCAAAGTCGCCGTCGGTATCTCCGGCTGGACAGGTTTTGCCCCGCTGACCCTGGCCAAAGAAGCCGGCATCTTCAAGAAGAACGGGCTTGATGTGTCGATCAAAAAGATTCCACAAAAAGACCGCCACCTGGCGATTGCTTCAGGTGACGTGCAGTGCGCCGCCACCACAGTCGAGACCTGGGTGGTGTGGAACGCCAACGGTGTGGCCACCACGCAGATCTTCCAGCTCGACAAGAGCTACGGCGCAGACGGCATGGTGGTCAAGCCCGCCATCACCAAAATCACTGACCTCAAAGGCAAAACCGTGGCCGCCAGCGCGCCCGGCACCTCGCCCTATTTCGCCCTGGCGTGGATGCTGAAGAAAAACGGCATGAGCACCAAGGACGTGAAGGTAGTCAACCTTGAGCCGCAGGCCGCGGCAAACGCCATGATTGCCGGCACCGACGGCGTGGATGCCGCGATGACTTACGAGCCCTACCTGGGCGCAGTGCGCGCCAAGCCAGAGGCCGGCAAGATCCTCGCCACCACACTTGACTACCCCATGGTGATGGACACCTTCGGTTGCACGCCCAAGTTCCTGTCTGAAAACCCCAAGGCTGCCAAGGCCCTGGCCGACAGCTACTTTGAGGCCGTCGAGATGATCCAGAAAGAACCGAAAAAGAGCTTCGAAATCATGGGCGCCGACGTGAAGCAGACCGGCGAAGCCTTTGAGGCCTCGTCCAAATACCTGCGCTGGCAAGACCGCGCGGCCAACCAGAAATTCTTTGCCGGCGAACATGCCGCCTTCAGCAAGGAAGCGGCTGACCTGCTGCTGGAAGCCGGCATCATCAAGGCGCTGCCTGATATGAGCAAGCTCGCCGACACGCGTTTTCTCAAGTAAGCACGCGAAAGCATGCGGCCACTACAACCCGTCTCGCCCGGCGCGCGCATCGCGCTGGGTGTGAGTTTCTTCGTTCTCTTCTTCGTGGTGTGGGCCATCTTCACGCTGGGCGGCTATGTCTCCAAGACATTTCTGGCCGACCCCATCACCATGGTTAAGTCAGGTTACGACCTGCTGGCCAACCAGGGTTTCGCCAAGGACATTGGCATGACGGTCTGGCGGGTACTGGGCGGCTTTGCGATTGCCGCCTTGCTGGCCGTTCCGCTGGGGGTGATGATGGGCGCCTACAAACCGGTTGAAGCGTTCTTTGAACCCTTTGTGAGCTTTGCGCGTTACCTGCCCGCCTCTGCGTTTATTCCGCTGCTCATCCTCTGGGCAGGTATCGGAGAGGCACAGAAGCTCGCCGTGATTTTTATCGGCTCCTTCTTTCAACTGGTGTTGATGATTGCCGTGAGCGTCGGCAATACCCGGCGCGACCTGGTCGAGGCGGCCTACACGTTGGGCGCGGCCGACCGCGGCATCGTGGTGCGCGTGCTGCTGCCCAGTGCAGCGCCCGAGATTGCCGAGACCTTGCGCATGGTACTGGGCTGGGCCTGGACCTATGTGATCGTCGCGGAGCTGATAGGCGCGTCCAGCGGCATCGGCCACATGATCACTGACAGCCAGGCACTGCTAGCGACAGACCAGATCATCTTCGGCATTATCGTCATTGGTGTATTCGGCCTGGTCACCGACCTGGTATTTAAAGCGCTCAATAGAAAACTTTTCCCGTGGGCTCAGTTAGGCCGATGACTTCTTCCTCCACACCGATCCTGACCGTCAACCAGCTGTCGAAAACCTTTGCCGCCAACAAGGGCCCCGGCACCGTCGCGCTGCAAGCAACTGATCTGGCGGTTGCCGAGAACGACTTCATCACCATCCTCGGCCCTTCAGGCTGCGGCAAGTCCACCCTGCTGCGCATGGTCGCCGGGCTGGACATCCCCACAAGCGGCACCATCGTGCTGGACGGCAAACCCATAGCGGGCCCTGGCGCGGACCGCGGCATGGTGTTCCAGAGCTACACGCTCTTTCCGTGGCTCACGATTTTGCAAAACGTCTGCTTTGGCCTGCGGGAAAAAGGCATGCCACTGGAAAAGCAGCACGATATCGCGCACCAATTCATCAAGAAGGTCGGACTGCAGGGATTTGAGAACCATTTCCCCAAGCAGCTCTCGGGCGGCATGCAACAACGCACAGCACTCGCTCGTGCCCTTGCCAACAACCCGCGCATCCTGCTGATGGACGAGCCCTTCGGCGCACTCGACCATCAGACGCGCGAGCTGATGCAGGAGCTGCTGCAAGGCATCTGGGAGGCCGAGCAGAAAACCGTGCTGTTCGTGACGCATGACATCGATGAGGCCATCTTTATGGGCAGCCGCGTGGTCGTCATGAGCGCAAGACCGGGCCGCATCAAGTGCGACATTGCGGTGCCCCTGGAGCATCCACGGCATTACTCGGTAAAGACGACCCCGGTTTTCACGGATCTCAAGGCAAAACTTACCGAAGAAATCCGCGTCGAGGTGCACCGGGCGGCGGGCCTGCAGGCGCCCGTCGTTTAATCCGTCTGAGTTTTGGTTCGTGCTGCCTGCGTCATGCGCAAGGCGCTGCAAACACCGGCCGTGGCGGCAAAGGCAGCGGCCAGCCAAAGGGCAATCAAGGGACCCTGACCGCCTTCGCCGGGACTGGACACGGCAAAAATCATCGCCAGCAAAACCGCGCCCAATGTCTGTCCCGTCAAACGCGCCGTGCCCAGCATGCCGCTGGCGCCGCCGCTGCGGTGTGCGGGCGCCGAGGTGATGATGGTGTGGTTGTTGGGTGACTGAAAGAGGCCGTAGCCGATGCCGCACAGCGCCATGCGCCAGACGATGTCGGCCTGCGCCGGATGCACGGGCAACACGGCCAGCAACACCAACCCCAGGCAGAGCATGGCCATGCCAACGCCGCCCAGCAGGCCGCCTGGATAGCGCCCTATGAGCCGGCCCACCAGCGGCGAAGTCACCACAATCGCCAGCGGCCAGGCGGTGAGCAGCAAGCCCGCCTCGAGGTGGCTGAAGCCGTAGCTGCCCAGCAGCAAAAAGGGCAGACAGATATAGGCCAGCGTCTGCGCGCAGAAGGCGCCTATCGACGTGCCCATGGACAGCGCGAACACGGGAATGCGCAGCAAATCAAGCGGGAATAGCGGCACGGGCATGGCCAGCTGGCGGCGCACGTAGATCACGCCGATGACGATTCCGGCGGCCAGCTCGGCCAGCGGCAGCCACAAGGATGATGCAGCACCCGGCACAGCTTCCACACGTACACCCAGGCCGTCTACGCCCAGGAACACCAGGCCGAACATCAGGGCGTTGAGCACCACATCGACCAGTGAGAGCTTGAGGCTCTCTGCCTTGGCGGTGTTCTCGGGCAGGGCCTTTCGACCCCACCACAACGACATCAGGCCGAATGGCACATTGAGCGCAAACAGCCACGGCCACGAACCGACGGAAAGAATGCCGGCCGCAATCGACGGGCCGGCCACCGAGGCGGTGGCCACCACCAGCGAGTTAATGGCGATGCCGCGGCCGAGCAGGTGTTTGGGGTAGATGAGCCGAACCAGCGCGGTGTTGACGCTCATGAGGCCAGCCGCGCCCAAGCCCTGCAGCACGCGGGCCAGCGCCAGTGTGGTCAATGAATCAGCCAGCGCACAGAGCAGCGAGGCCAGCGTGAACACGGCCATGCCCGCCAGGTAAACGCGACGGTAACCGATGATGTCGCCTAATGTGGCCAGCGGCAGCAAGAGCGCCAGCGTGGCGACCTGGTAGGCGTTGACGACCCAGATGGACTGGGCGGGCGCGGCGTTCAGTTCTCGGGCGATGTCCGGCAGCGCCAGGTTGACGATGGTCCCGTCGAGCACCGCCATGACAATACCGAGAACGATGACCAGCAACGCACGCAAGCGTTCGCGAGCGGGCAAACCATCCTGAACAATCATGCGTACCTTTGCTGGAACTGATGGGGATCAGGGCAGTCGCCATGAAGGCAGCCGCTGAATCCCAAAGGCCCCGATTTTACGGGCGCAGGATGGGATGCGCAGCGCGGGGGCCGCTGAGGGAAAATGCCGCGCGCGGGCTCAGGCGCATGGCCTGCGGTCGGTGGCTTTTCGCGGTCTTCGTGCCATTTTTTGCACAAATTGCCGACAGATCATTCGCATCGTGCGCAAGCAGCTATTCATTTGATAGCAAGGAATAAAAAATCCCGGGCTGCAAATGCAGGACCGGGATTGGGGTTGCCATTCCGACAGGCCTTGCCGAGGCCAACCGGTGGGCAGCTTACTTCATGCCGTACTTCGCCTTGGCATCGTTCTGGCAGCTGTCCTTGGCGGTTCCGGTGAGGGCATCGCAGCGCTCTTTGGCGGCCTTGTAATCGGCCTCGCGCTTTTCGGCGTTGGCGTCCTTCCTGGCTTCGGTCACTTTTTCAGTCTTGTTCTTGCTGGTGTCGGCTGAGGTCTTGGCGACCTTGGCGTCTTCCTTGGCTTTGACGTGGGCCGCTTTGGCATCTTTCACGCAGACGTCCTTGTCATTGCCTTTCAGGTCGTCGCACTTTTCCTTGGCGGCGTCGTAGGCGGCATCGCCTTTGGCCAGAGCCACCTTTTCGGTGTTGCGCGGGCTGGGCTTGTACTGGGCTTCCAGTTCGGCCTTGGCGACTTTTTCAGCGCCTTTGGCTTCGGCCACGCAGATGTCTTTGGCATTGTCTTTCAAGGTGGCGCACTTGTCGCGACCGGCTTTGTAGTCGGCCGAGATGCGGTCGCTCTGGGCTTTATGTTCCTCTTTGGTCATAGCCAGGGCCTGGCCGGCAAAAGCGCAAGACATCACGGCTGTCAGCATCAGCAATTTGGTTTTCATGGATTTTCCTTTGGATGAGTTGGAGTTATGGATTGGTTGGGGATGGACCCTGGAGCGCTCAACGGCGGATCAATAACGCTCAAAAAAATCGGTCGGGTTGCGGTCCTTCCAGGCGGCGACCTGCTTCTCAGCCTCATCCTTGCTGAGGCCGTGGCGCTCCTGGATGCGGCCCAGCAACTGGTCGCGTTTGCCGGCGATCACATCAAGGTCGTCGTCAGTGAGCTTGCCCCACTGTTCTTTGACCTTGCCTTTGAATTGAAGCCAGTTGCCTTCCACGCGGTCTTTGTTCATGGTGTCCTCCTGAACGTCAATTGATAAATTCGCCCGTGGCACTGATGTCCTATTCGCTGCGTGCTACTTCCCGGGCGGCATATTCACACCATAAGTTCGTTCTTTTTCTCCCACCGTAGGTCCCCGTATTTGATGAGCGTAGGTTCATGCTTACAGGGCTGTGTGCCGCGCTGCGAGAGCGCGCCATTGCGCGAAGGAAAGCAACAAAATTCGCAACGGCTTCCTGGCCGGAACATAGTTGCATAGCACGCTGGCCAGCCAAGGCAAGAACGGTTTTTCTTTCGACATCAAGGGGGTGCGAGGTGCCAACACCAAAGATGAAAAAGCGCAGTACGTCGCGAAGCCTTTTCCTCCTTCTGCAAGCTGCTGGGCAATGTGCACGATGTGCGCGCCGAAGCCTGCGGCTTGGTGGCCCGACACAGGAATACCGCTACATCAAGGCCAAGGCCTGAGTGCGGGTGACGGGGACAGGCTGGTTGCGTTTACTTAGACCGCAGTGTGCGGCTGAGCAGCGCGACGGGCAGCAAACCCACCAGCACCAGCGCCAGCGCGGGCAAGGCGGCCTCACCGAGCCGCTCGTCGCGCGCGAGCTGGTAGGTGATCACGGCCAGGGTGTCGCTGTTGAAGGGCCGCAGCACCAGCGTGGCGGGCAGCTCTTTCATCACATCGACAAACACCAGCAAGCCGGCCGCCGCGACCGAGCGCTTGAGCAGCGGCCAGTGCACGCGGCTGAGGATGCCCATACCGCTGGTGCCCAGCATGCGCGCGCTGTCGTCAAAGCTGGCCGGGATGCGCGAGTAGCCGCTTTGCAGGCTTTGCAGTGCCACGGCGCTGAAGCGCACCAGGTAAGCCCAGACCACGCCGAGGATGGTGGCGGTGACCCAGTAGCCCGCGCTTGTCTGCGGCGCGGCGGATTGCAGCCAGCTCACAGGCAGCAAGAGGCCCACCACAATCACCGCGCCGGGCACGGCATAACCCAGACCCGCCAGGTGCACGGCAGCGCGGGTGAGCAGGCCCGGTTGCCGGCGCACCGCAAAGGCCAAGCCCAAGGCAAGCGCGGTGGCCAACAGCGCGCTCAAGCCTGCGAGGCCAATGCTGCTGAGCGTCCAGCCAATGAATTTGTCCCAAAGCAGGTTGTCCCAGCCCAGCGCCAGCGGGCTCAGCATAAAGAGCACCGGCAGCACAAAGCCCAGCGCGATGGGCACGGCGCACACGAGCCAGGCCGAAACGGCGCGCAGGCCGCGCAACTGCGCGGGGGCCGCGTCTTGCGCGCCCGCGCGTGCACCGCGGCCGGTGGCAAAGCGCATGCGCTTTTGCGCGCTGTGCTCTATCCACAGCAGCAGCGCGACAAAGAAAAGCAGCACGGTCGCCAGCTGCGCCGCAGCGATGCGGTTGTCCATCGAGAGCCACGCCTTGTAGATGCCGGCGGTGAAGGTCTGGATGCCGAAATAGCTGGAGACGCCGAAGTCGGCCAGTGTTTCCATGAGCGCCAGCGCCACACCAGCGGCCACGGCAGGCCGCGCCAGCGGCAGCGCTACACCGCGGATGCGGCGCGACAGCGGTGCGCCCAGCAGGCGCGCCGCTTCCATCAGGTGCACGGCGCGCTCAGACAGGGCCGTGCGCGCAAGCAGGTACACATAGGGGTAGAGCGCGACGGTGAAGACCAGTACGGCACCCCCCAGGCTGCGCACCTCGGGCAGCAGCCGGCCCTGCAGGCCGAAGCTGGCACGCAGCCAGGTCTGCAGCGGGCCGGCGTATTGGAGAAAGTCGGTATACGCATAGGCCAGCACATAGGCCGGCATGGCCAGCGGCAGCAGCAAGGCCCACTCAAACACCCGGCGCCCGGGGAAATCAAACAGCGTGACCATGCTGGCGGTGGCCATTCCCACCACCGCCACGCCAAAGGCCACGCACAGGCACAGCAGCAGTGATGTGCGCGTGTAATCGGGCAACACGGTCTGCAGCATCTGCAGCAGGATGGATTGCGCATCGCTGTTGAACTGCAGCCAGGACAAGGCGACGGCCAGCACCGGCAGCGTCAGCAGCCCAACCAGCAAAAACAGCACAACAGAAGGGAAATATCGGCGAAACATGGAGCCCCGGAAAGCCTCAGCAAAAAGGCCTCTCGCGGGAAGGAGCCCTGCCCCCGCCTGCGTTCGCCACGCTTTTGCAGTCAGTCACTGCAAATGAGAATTGTAAGCATCTACAATTGTCTGCATGTTTCTGGATATCTCCCAGTTGGGCGTGCACTACGCCGGCCGCTCAAAACCCGCCGTGGACGGCGTGTCGTTCAGCCTCCAGGCAGGGGAAATCGGCGTTCTGATCGGGCCTTCAGGTTGCGGCAAAACCACCTTGCTGCGCGCAGTGGCTGGCCTTGAACGGGCCAATGCCGGCAGCATTACGCTGGCAAAGGATGTGGTGAGCACCGCCGCCTTGCATGTGCCGGCCGAATCCCGCCGCATTGGCATGGTGTTTCAGGACTACGCGCTGTTTCCGCATCTGGATGCCGCGCACAACGTGGCCTTCGGGCTCACTCATCTAACACCCGCTCAGCGCAAGCAGCGCGTCGGAGACGTGCTGGAGCTGGTCGGCTTGGGCAATGTGCACAAGCGCTTTCCGCATGAGCTTTCAGGCGGCCAGCAGCAACGCGTGGCACTGGCGCGCGCGCTGGCGCCGCAGCCACGCCTGCTGCTGCTGGATGAGCCTTTTTCCAACCTGGACGTGGACCTGCGCGAGCGACTGGCGCACGAGGTGCGCGGCATCCTGAAGGCGGCTGGCGCCACAGCGCTGTTCGTCACACATGACCAGCTGGAGGCTTTTGCCATCGGCGACCGCATCGGCGTAATGCACCAGGGCAAACTGCACCAGTGGGATGAGGCTTATGCGCTGTACCACCGCCCTGCCACCCGATTTGTGGCTGACTTCATCGGCCATGGGGTCTTCGCACAAGCCCATATCGAGCAACACGGTGACGACGTGGTGGTGCATACCGCGCTCGGTGACCTGACGGACATGCTGGAGTGCCCGCTGCCCGGGGCGTACGCCGGCGGCTTGTGCGATGTGCTGCTGCGTGCCGACGACATCGTGCATGATGACAACGCCCCGGTGAAGGCGCAGATCGTGCGCAAGGCGTTTCGCGGCTCGGAGTTTTTGTATACGCTCAAGCTGCAGACTGGCGAGACGGTGATGGCGCATGTGCCGTCGCACCACAACCACGCGCTGGGCGAGTGGATAGGCATACGTGCCGAGGTCGACCATGTGGTGACCTTTCCGCGCGAAGTTGGCGCGGCGCCGGCTATAACACCAGCCTGACGTTTCAGCGTCCTTGCGTCTGCCTCAGACGCTCAATGTCCTCGCGCAGCGTCTGTGCCCACACCCGCCGGGTCTGGCCTTGCGGGGCCTGCGCCTGGCCAAAGGTGACGACCGCCTTGAGCGGCGGCGCAGTCAGGGTGCGCCAGATCGATCCGACCAGCGTCTCGTCATCCACATAACTGGGGGCGAAGCTGGTTGCGCCGCTGGCGGCGTCGATGAACTTCAGCGCCACCGGCTGCACCGGCACAGACGCTTCAATGGCCGCCTGGATGAGGTTGGCGTGAAAGTGCTTGAGGGTGATGCCGTCGCCGGTGGTGCCTTCAGGAAACACCGCCAGGATGTCGCCCGCGCGAAGGCGGTCCGCCATTTGCGTGACGACGCGATGGGCGTCGCGCCGGGACTCGCGCTCGATATACAGCGAACCTGCGCCGTCGGACAGCGTGCGCACGAAGGGCCAGTCCCGCACATCCGCCTTGGAGACAAAGCGGCAATGACGCGAGGCATGCATCACCAGGATGTCCAGCCACGAAATATGGTTGGCCACCAGCAACACCGGGCCGGTGGCCGGCGGCGTGCCATTGACCACCAGTTCAATGCCCACGATGCGCAGCATGGCCCCGGCCCATGCCTGTACGCGGGCCTCCTGCTCAGCCTGGGGTAGTTTGGGGAAAGCAGTCTTGATCGTCCAGAAACCCTGGACGGCATGCACGGTGGCGCGCAACAAGGTCCCACAAAAGTGAAGCCATTTCATAAGGAAGCAGCGCCTCAGTGCGAAGCGTCAGGAGCTTCATAAGCGAGCTGTCCGCCCACGATGGTCCAGCGCACACGCGCAGGCATCTGGTGACCTGAGAACGGTGTGTGCTTGCCCTGGCTGCGCAAGGCGGCGGGCTCGACTGTCCATTCACCGGTGGGGTCAAACACGCAGATATCGGCCACGCCGCCTTTAACGAGCTGCCCCGCGCTGGCCTGCAGCGTGCCAAGCGCGTTGCCCAGCACTCGCGCGGGTTCACTCGTGAGCACTGCCAGCGCGCGCTGCAGACCAACATCGCTGTCAGTACCCCATTTGCAGGCCAGGCCCAGCAGCAATTCAAGCCCCGTGGCGCCGGGCTCAGCCTCGGCAAAGGGCAGGGTTTTGGCGTCTTCGTCGACGGGCGTGTGGTCTGACACCAGTGCGTCGATAGTACCGTCGGCCAGTCCCTGGCGGATGGCGTCGCGGTCGCGCTGCTGGCGCAGCGGCGGGTCCAGCCGCATCCGGCTGTCGAAGTAGCCGATGTCCACGTCGGTCAAGTGCAGGCTGTTGATGCTGACATCGCAGGTCACGGCCAGGCCTTCTGCCTTGGCCTTGGCCACCAGAGCCACACCCGCGGCGCTGCTGATGCGGCACAGGTGCACGCGCGCGCCGGTGGCCCGCACCAGTTCGAAGATGGTGTGCAGCGCAATGGTCTCAGCGGCAACCGATACGCCGCTCAGGCCCAGGCGTGTGGCCAGTGGGCCGCTGGCGGCGACGCCGCTGCCCAGGTACATCTCCTGCGGGCGCAGCCAGACGGTGTAGCCGAAGGTCGAGGCGTATTGCAGGGCGCGCATCATGACTTGCGTGTTGGCCAGCGGCACCTCTGCCTGGCTGAAGCCCACGCAACCCGATTCCGTCAATTCGACCATCTCGGTCAGCGTCTCACCCTTGAGAGCACGCGTCAGCGCGCCCAGCGGGAACACGCGCGACTGGTGCAGCTTTTCAGCGCGGAACTTGAGCATTTCAACGAGGCCGGGCTCGTCGAGCACCGGATCGGTATCAGGCGGGCAGACAAGGCTGGTCACGCCGCCAGCGACGGCCGCGGCCAGTTCGCTTTCGAGCATGCCTTCGTGCTCGTGCCCAGGTTCTCGCAAGCGGGCGGACAAGTCGATCAGACCGGGGGCGACGATGCAGCCCGTGGCATCAATCGTCTTGTTGGCCGCGAAATCAGCAGGCGTGCCTTTGAGCGAGACGATACGGCCCGCGGCAATTGCCACGTCGCAGATCTCGTCGAACTTGGAAGCCGGGTCGATAACGCGGCCGTTCTTGATGAGTATCTTCATTCTTTTTTTCTCCGCGTTCAGGCTTCATTCCCAGCGACGATGCTCATCACCGCCATTCGGACCGCGATACCAAAAGTCACTTGCGGCAGGATCACACTTTGCGTTCCGTCGACCACGGCGGAATCAATTTCAACACCGCGGTTGATGGGGCCCGGGTGCATGACAATGGCGTCTGACTTGGCCAGTTTCAATTTTTCGGTGGTGAGGCCGAAGCTCTTGAAGAACTCCTGGCTGCTGGGCAATAGCGCGCCGGACATGCGTTCGTTCTGCAGCCTGAGCATGATGATTACGTCGGCGTCCTTGATACCTTCTTCGAGCGTATTGCAGACGCGCACGCCCATCTGCGCCATGTCGGCGGGCACGAGGGTCTTGGGGCCGACCACGCGCACTTCGGGGCAGCCCAGCGTGGTGAGTGCATGGATGTCGGAACGCGCCACGCGCGAGTGCAGCACGTCACCGACGATGGCGACCGTGAGCTTGCTGAAATCTTTCTTGTAGTGCCGGATGGTGTACATGTCGAGCAGGCCCTGCGTGGGGTGCGCGTGGCGACCGTCGCCGGCATTGATGACGTGCACATGCGGTGCGACGTGCTGGGCAATCAGGTAGGGTGCGCCCGATTCGCTGTGACGCACCACAAAAAGATCGGCGGCCATGGCGCTCAGGTTGGCGATGGTGTCGAGCAGCGACTCGCCCTTGGAGGCCGATGAGCGCGCGATGTCCAGGTTGATGACATCGGCCGACAGCCGCGTGGCGGCGATTTCGAAGGTGGTGCGGGTGCGGGTGGAGTTTTCAAAGAAAAGATTGAAGACACTCTTGCCGCGCAGCAGCGGGACTTTTTTGACTTCGCGGTTGTTGACGCTGACGAAGTTGGCGGCGGTGTCGAGTATCTGCGTCAAGGTGGCCTTGGGCAGGCCTTCAATCGACAGCAGGTGGATCAGCTCGCCGTTTTTGTTGAGTTGCGGATTTCGTCGATACAGCATGTGATGGACTCCTTGGGGTCTCTTGGTTTTTTGGGGGTGGCCTGGCAGTAATAGTGATGGTGACGATCAGCCCTGAACCTGGAAGCTGAACTTGCCGTCCTCTGCGCGGGCCAGCTCAAGCGACTGCGAGGCGGGCAAGGCCACGCGCGCCACCGCCAGGTCGGGCTGCACCGGCAGCTCGCGCCCGCCGCGGTCCACCAGTACGACCAGCTTGACACTGGCGGGCCGGCCGTAGTCAAACAACTCATTGAGCACCGCGCGGATGGTGCGGCCGGTGTAGAGCACGTCGTCGACTACCACCAGGTGGGCGCCGTTCACGTCAAAGGGCAGCAGGGTCTGGCCGCTGGAGGCCAAGCCCCGCTGCGAGAAATCGTCGCGGTGCATGGAGGAAGACAGCACGCCGGCTTCGCCCTCCAGACCCAGGTCTTTTTGCAGGCGCTGTGCCAGCCAGGCGCCGCCGGAGGCCACGCCGACCAGCTTGGGCGGCAAGGGATAGGACGCCAGTTGCTGGCGCATGCCGCGCAGCAGGTCGTTGTATAGCGCCTCGGCGTCAAGGGTCAGGCTGCTCATGGGAAACTCCTTAAAAACTGCTCGAGAATGATGCAGGCCGAGGCCGCGTCGGCATCGACTGCGCCGCCGGCGAGTGCCTCGGTGGTGCTGTAGCGCTCATCCACCTCAAAGACCTGCAGACCGAAGCGCCCGCGAAGCTGGCGGGCGAACTTCTGCGCCCGCGCGGTATTGTCGTGGCTGGCACCGTCGGGGTGAAAGGGCACGCCGACGACGAGGGCGTCGGGCTGCCACTCCTTGATGCGCGTCTCGACGGCCTTGAGGCGGGCGTCGCCACCTTCAGCGTTGATGGTGGGCTGGGGGGTGGCGGTACGGGTCAGCACGTTGCCGGTGGCAACGCCGGTGCGCTTGAGACCGAAGTCGAAAGCCAGAAAGGTTTGGAGGCCAGTGGCCCGAGGGGAAGGCATGGCCGCAAGGCTCATGCGTGACCGGCCTCGGGAGAGAGCATCCAGCTTTGCAGGCCCAGCAGCATGAGCGCCTTGTCGTAGCGTTGCTCTACCGGTGTGTCGAAAATCACACCGACGTCGGCAGCGACCGTGAGCCAGCTGTTGTCCGAGATTTCCGATTCCAGCTGGCCTTCACCCCAGGCCGAATATCCGAGGGAGACAAACACCCTGCGCGGGCCGGCGCCCGTGGAGAGCGCTTCCAGCACGTCTTTGGAGGTGGTCATTTCGAGGCCGCCGGGGATCGTCATCGTCGAGGCATAGACCGATTCGTTGCCCGGCATCATGGATTCGTGGAGAACAAAGCCCCGTTCGGTCTGGACCGGGCCGCCCTGGAATACCGGGGACTGGGTCAGGTCGTCGCGCCGCAGAGGCAACTCGACCTTGTCGAACAGGTTCTTGAGATTGATATCGCTGGGCTTGTTGATGACCAGCCCCAGCGCACCCCGGTCGCTATGTTCGCACATGTACACCACGCTCTTGGCAAAAGCTTCATCATCCATCCCCGGCATGGCAATGAGGAAGTGGTGCGTGAGGTTGATCGATGCAGAATCCGTGGCCATGGCGGGATTTTACGCCGGACGGGACGGCGCGGGGAGCCCACCCTGCCAGCCGCCCGCCAATCCGCGGGGGATCTAAGGCCGGATAGCCGCTTTTCGCTACGATGGCCGGATGCACAAGAAGTATGAAACGGGGTTAATGTGGTTCAGGCGCGACCTGCGGGTTCAGGACAACGCCGCTCTGTACCACGCGCTGAAGTCATGTAAGCAGGTGTATTGCGCACTTGTTTTTGACAAAGCCATTCTGGAGGCTTTGCCTCGAACTGACCGCCGCGTGGAATTCATACGGGAATCGGCACTGAGCCTGGATGGTCAACTGGAGAAGCTGGGCGCAGCGGCTGGCAGCCTAGGCGTCGGCCTGTTGACGGCCCATCACGATGCCGTGGACGCGGTGGTGCGGCTGGCGGCAGAGCTGGGCGCCGATGCCGTCTTTGCCAATCACGATGACGAGCCGCGGTCGCTGGCGCGCGACGCCGCAGTACAAGCGGCGCTCGAGGCCGGGGGCAAGGGCTTTTACAGCTTCAAGGACCACGTTATTTTTGAACGCCAGGAGGTGCTGACCCAGGCGGGCAAGCCTTACACCGTGTTCACGCCTTACAAAAATGCCTGGCTGAAGAAGGTGGACGACTTTTATCTCAAGCCTTATCCCGTCGAAAAGTATGCTGCGGCCCTGGCGTCCGTATCGACAAGCCGACGTCCGGTCCCATCACTGGGTGACCTGGGGTTTGAGGTCAACAACCTGACGGCGCTGAAAATTCCCACGGGCAGCGAAGGCGGTGCCCAGCTTTTGGGGGATTTCGTTGGCCGCATGGCGCAGTACAAGGAGGTACGCGACTTCCCTGCCGTCAAGGGCCCGAGCTACCTGGGCGTGCACCTTCGGTTCGGCACAGTGTCGATACGGCACATGGCTGCGTTCGCTTTAAACGCTGCAAAGCGAGGGAATGAAGGTGCCGCCACCTGGCTCAGCGAATTGATCTGGCGTGATTTTTACGCGCAGATCCTTGCCAATTTTCCGCACGCCGTCGGCAACGCGTTCAAGCCGGACTATGACGCGATACAGTGGGAGAGCGGCGATAAAGCCCAAGTGCTTTTCCAGGCCTGGTGCGAAGGCCGGACGGGCTACCCGCTGGTGGACGCGGCAATGGCCCAGATCAACCAGACGGGCTATATGCACAACCGCCTGCGCATGGTGACTGCCAGTTTTCTGGTGAAAGACCTTGGCATCGACTGGCGTTGGGGCGAACGTTACTTTGCCGAAAAGCTCAACGACTTTGACCTGTCGGCCAACAACGGCGGCTGGCAGTGGGCGGCAAGCACTGGTTGTGACGCGCAGCCTTATTTTCGCATCTTCAACCCGGTCAGCCAGAGCGAGAAGTTCGACGCCGCGGGTAAATTTATTCGCAAATACCTGCCGGTGCTGGCACAGCTGCCAGACAAGGCTTTGCACAGCCCTTGGCTAGCGAACCCGCTGGAGCTGGCCGCCGCGGGCGTGGTGTTGGGCCAAAACTACCCGACGCCCATCGTGCAGCACGACGAAGCGCGGGCGCTGACGCTGCAGCGCTATGCGGTCGTAAAAAAGGCCTGAGAGGAACTCTCAGGCCTTGCTATTATTTTAGGAGCTGCTTGCGCACGTTCTGCCTGGACTACAGCCTGATTTGGCTGTTTTTCTCAGGCAGAAGCGGCGGTTTCGGCGGCGCAGTAGTGGCGCACCAGACTCATCAACTCTTCTTCAGAGAACGGTTTGCCCAGATAGTGGTCGACGCCCAGCTCCTTGGCATGTTCACGGTGCTTCTCGGCGATGCGGGACGTGATCATGATGATGGGCAGGTTATTGAGGCGCACGTCAGCCCTGATGTTGCGCGCCAGGTCAAAGCCATCCATACGCGGCATTTCGATATCTGACAGCACCACGGCTGGCCGCTCTTCCTGCAGGCGTTCAAGCGCTTGCAGACCGTCGGCCGCCATGGAGACACGGTAGCCTTCACGCTGAAGCAGGCGTTGCGTAACCCGGCGAACCGTAATGGAGTCATCGACCACAAGAATCAACGGGATCTGCGGGGCGACAGGTGCCGACATCGTCGTTTTCGCGACGCTGCCGCTGCCGCCGTCGGTGGTTGCCGCGGTAGCGCCGGAGCCTTCAAGCATGTGCGGCTCGGCCCGGTCTGAACTCCATGCGCGCGCCTGCTGGCCATACACGGAAGCCAGCGCAACCGGGTTGTAAATCAGCACGACCGCACCGGAAGCCAGCACTGACATACCGGCCAGGCCAGGCAAACGGGACAACTGGGGGCCCAGGTTCTTGACCACAACCTCCTGGTTGCCCAACACTTCATCGACGTGCAGGGCAATGCGCTGTGCGGCGCTTCGGAAGATCACGACCGGTGTGGTTTTGCCCTGGGCTTCGGCGCTGTGGTGCGAGGCCTGCAGCAATGCGCCGGACCAGAAGAAGGGCATCGACTCACCGGCAATCTCCAGTGTGCCGGTGTTATAGGCTTGCTGCAGTTCTTTGGCCGAAGCGCGCCTGACGGTTTCCACAACGTTGGCAGGTACGCCGATTGAGAGATTGCCCGAGCGGATCATCACCACCTGCGTCACAGCAGTAGTCAGCGGGAGTACCAGCTTGAAGTGCGTTCCCTGACCGGCGACGGTGGAGGTTTCGATCCGGCCACCGAGCGCGTTGACTTCAGAGCGGACCACATCCATACCGATGCCGCGTCCTGCCAGCTCGGTCACTTGCGCGGCCGTAGAGAAGCCGGGCATGAAAATCAGGTTCGCGGCGTCGCCGTCTTCCAGCGGTTGATCAGCCGTGATCATCCCGAGGCTGACGGCCTTTTCGCGGATACGTGCCAGGTTCAAGCCGGCGCCGTCATCGCTGAAGTCAACCGAAACGTCGTTACCTTCCTGGCGCAAGTGAACGGTGATCAGGCCGACCGGGTCCTTGCCCGCATCGGTGCGAACCTGCGTACTTTCAATACCGTGGGCCACGCAGTTACGCAGCAAGTGCTCAAAGGCCGGCGTCATACGGTCCAGCATGCCGCGGTCCATTTCCATGGTGCCGCCCAGCAAGTCCAGGCGGACCTGCTTGCCGGTTTCCTTGGAAGCCTGGCGCACCACGCGGTAAAGACGCTCGGAGATGCCTTCGAACTCCACCATGCGGGTACGGAGCAAGTCGCGCTGCAGCTCTCGGGTCTGGCGAGCCTGAGCGATCAAGTCGTCTTCGGTGGCTTCCACCGTGCGCTGCAAGGTGCGCTGCACGGTTGCCACGTCATTCACCGACTCGGCCATCATTCGCGTCAGTTCCTGCACGCGGGTAAAGCGGTCGAACTCCAGCGGGTCGAACCCTGCCTGGGCTTCCTTGGCCTGAGCCAATCGCGACTGCATCTGGGTTTCAGCCTGCAACTCAATGTCCCGCAGCTGCTGGCGCAAGCGGTTCAAGTTACCGCTCATGTCGTTCAGCGAGCCCCGGAGCTGGCTGAGTTCGGCTTCCAGCCGGGAGCGCGTGATCATGACCTCACCAGCCTGATTCACCATGCGGTCAAGCAACTGGGAGCGCACGCGGATCGAGGCGTTGGCCGCCTGTCGCAGCGGCTGCATGGCCATGGTCTGCGGCGCAGGCACCGTGAGCTTGCGGCCCGCACCCACGGCAACCGGAGCGGCGCTCTCGGCTGGAGTTTCCTGCGCATCCACAATTGGAGCGGGCTTGTCCTGCGTGGTCGACTTCAGTACGGGCTCAACGGCCGCAATAGGCGCAACAGGCGTAATAGGCGTAAGCGTGACGGGGGCAGCCGCAGCAGCCGCATCAGCTCGGCGCAAGGCCTCAAATGTCGCTTCCATGGCGTCAAAACGCGTCATCAGGGGTTCGAATTCCTGGGTTGAAGCCGCATCAGAGCCGAGATGTTCGATTTCGGACTCAATCCGGTGAGCCATTTCGCCTAGCCGCAATGCACCTGCCAGCCGGGCGCTGCCTTTGAGCGTGTGAAGTGCGCGCAGGACTTCCATGCGTGCGCCCTGATTATCAGGACGTGAAGACCACTGCCGCAGTGCGCCCCCCAGCTGGGGCATGAGTTCTGCAGCCTCTTCTTCAAAAATCGGGAACAGGTCGGGATCAATCGCATCGACCGCATCGATTTCGTCGTCCTCGTCTTCCTCGAAGTTCGAGTTCACTGGTGCAGCCACGGTCGCTACCAGCCGGGCAGGCGGGGAGACGACAGCCGCAGGGGGAGGCACCGGCGTGACCTGAGCGGGGACCGGCATTTCAATTGCCTGAGCCAGGATCACTTCTGGTTCTGGCTCCGGTGAGCGCACTGGCTCTACAGAGACCGTTTCAACCTCCACCGATTCGGGGGAGAAGTCAAAGTCGGAAAAATCGTTACCCGGGGGCAAAACCGAATCAGAGAAATCGAGTTGCTTTAGCCTGTCAAGGATGGTTGCATCCGCCTCCTTGAGAAACCCGGCGGCAAATTGGTGCAGAAGCCGGCGGATGTCTTCCGCTGCATCAACAAATACCTGGCCATACCTGGCAGCGCCATTGCTGTGATGAACGCTGGACTGCTGCAAAGCCTGTTCAAGCGCCCGAGCCATTCCGGACAGGGCATGGAACCCGACAGTCGCGGAACTTCCCGCGAGGGAATGGGCCAGGGCGACGGTAGAGTCGCTGACCGGCTGGTTCAGCTCGAGCGCCCATTCGGCCACTTCAGTCACAAGCCGGCGTGACCATTCATCAGCTTCATTCAGATAGACGTTGTAAAGCGGAATTCCAATGCGCAAGGCACCGATGACCTTGACCTGTTCGTCACCATTGCCATCCAATGGCAGCACACTGTCAGTTGCATCGACATCATCCGTCTTCAGAACTTCGGCAGCCTGCAGGTGTTGCGGTTGCCCGGCCAGATCGGCGCCTTCGGCCGCTGTCGACAATTGTTGCTGCCCCTCAGGGGTGAAGTCAAAAACCACAGGCGCCGACTGTTCGGCCGCCACAGGCTCAGCCTGAAAGTGCTTGTCGAAATCCGCGTCCGACAGTTCGATCGCTTCTGTTGCATCCATCTCCGGGGACGCGAACGGCTCCGCCGCAGCGGGCTGCGTTGACGCAGGTGTTGTACCAGCCGTCGCAGAAACCGCGGACAGACTGCCGAAATCAATGCCTTCAATTTCTGCCACAGACGGACCTGCAGGCTCCACAGGGCTCGCAATCGCAGCTGTACCTTCCGACTCAAACATGAGGTCAAAATCCAAATCCGTCACGACGGCCGGGTCGGCAACAGGTTCAGCACCAGCAGTCTCGGGAACACCTGAATCCAGCTCCAGCTCAGGTGCCAGCGCTGTTGGCATTGCTGCCGCCACGGCGACCACAGGAACCTCGGCAATATCGACTACGGCAGTCACCAAGGGGCTGTAACGGCCCTCGGTGCGCATTGCATCGGCGCTGGCACGGAAAGTAGACGCCGACCACGAGCCATCGCGATTTCCTGCAATGTCTTCAATCCACTTTGCAAAACCGCCCATGGCTTCCAGCGACAAAGCCCGGAATTCATCCGTAGCAACCTTCTGGTCCGCCAGCCAGCTATTGAGCATCTGCTCAAGCGACCACGCCGCCTCGCCGAACTCGTTGAGCCCCACCATGCGGGAACTGCCCTTGAGCGTATGAAAAGCACGCCGCAAAACCGTGAGTTGAGATACATCGGCCGGATCATTGACCAGTGCAGCCAAAGCTTGCTGGCCGTTGCCGACAACTTCGCGTGCCTCCTCAAGAAAGATGTCACGGAGATCGTCTTCTTCAAAATCATCCGACGCGGCCGGGCTCTCAGGCGCCGCCTGCACCGGCGTTACGGCAAATGCCAAGGTCGTCAGCGCCTCCGCGGCAACACTCGCGTTGCTTCCGGAAACAGCGACGGCGGCTTCGCGCGCACTTTGGGCAAGCGCAGGCTGTTCGGCCAGCGCCGCATGCGTGGCCAGCGTGTCAAGTTTGAGCGTGAGGTTGTGGTCAGTTTCGCCAAGACCCGCATCCTGCACAACAGAAATCACTTCCTGTGACAGCACATCATTGTTGACCGTGACAGAGGTCGCCGCACTGGCGGCGTTCTGGGTACGGCCCATCAAAGGTTTGAGCTCGCCTTTTTCCGCGTCATAAACAAACAGTTTTTTCGCCAGCGCCGGCTGGTAATTCAACATGTCGATAAGGAAACTCAAGGCGCCAAGGTTGTTTCCGAGGTGCTCGAATGTTCCAGCCGCACGCGCGAGCTGTTCATCAATTTCAGTGACCAGCATCTGCTCGACGCTGTCTCGCATGCGCAGCACGGCGTGCGAGGCCTGGTCAAGCCCCAGTACCGACAGCACGCCACGCATTTGTGAAAGCTGGCCGGGCACGGATTGAAGCGCGACTTTGTCCTGCGGGTTGCGAAAAAACACATCAAGTGATTTTTCAAGCTCACCCAGCGACACACGCAACTCACCGACTACGCTGCCCATGGTCTGCTTGTCGCTGACCCGGCGATACAGTTCTTCCATCCAGCCTTCCAGGGGCTGTGGCTCACCGCCTGCACGGACGCCTTCCAGCCGCTCAGCAAGATTGGCTGTTCTCACAGCCAGCTGGGGATCGTTGGGATCCAGGTCATCAAAAGCGGCTTCAAGGTAAAGCACGGAGGTGGCCACTTCCATGGCCAGTTCTATTCCAGGGGCCTGACCAGACCGGACCGTCGTATCCACGGCGCGAGTCAATGCCTGCGCAAGTGGTTCGCTGGGCGGATGAAGCTTGAGCAGAGAATCCGTGACGAGGCTGAACTGGTCCGTCACGGACTTGAATTTATTGGCGTCCCCGGCGGAAAGCGACGACCAGGTTTCTTTCGCAGACGTGATGCGCTTGCGGGCCTGGGCGAGCAGAGCCGGATCAAAACGTCCGAACTGAACGAGCTCATAGTCCACCGGCTTGAAGCGGTTGAGACCATAGGCTGACCGGACTGCCGAAAGCGCAGGCGTGTCGCTGGCACGGGGAGAAACAGCCTGTGAACAGAAGAAGAGCAAATCCTGCGCCAGCCGATCAGATACCCCCGTATCACCCTTGGCAAGCGAGGCATACTGCATCAGGATTCGTGATGCAGCTCGCCGTACATAGATGTCCGACCCGAGCAACTCATGCGCGACCGCTTCGAAATAAGCCGCCGCGATCTTCCAGAATATCCTGGGTTGGCGGTCCGCCTGTCTGGCCGCAAATCCGAGGCTGAGCTCCTTCATTTTTTTGGCTGCCTGCGGTGCCTTACCCTTCATGATTTGAAGCACCGATTGATCCATGACAGCGCGAGCACCATCATCGTAATTGCGGGGCTCCGCTGTCGTCGCCAGTTCCGGCTCCAGCCAGCGCCACTCAAGCGGCCACAAGTCAGCCGGATGAATGCGGTCGGCCCGCACCAATTCCTGCACATCACGGTATTGGGGGAAAAGCGAAACGGGCGACACGGGCTTGTCGGCCAGCACACCTTCCAGATACTCGGTCAGCGCAAAACTGGCGCGTTCGATTTTGCCGGCAGCGTCCTGGCTGCATTGCTCAGGTTGCTGCACAAATTTCTGCACCGCAGCTTCCATCGCCCGCAACACCAACGCTGGCCCGGCAAGGCCCACCATTTCAAGCGCGCCCACGGCCTGATGCAGTTGCTGCCGTGCGATGCGCAACTGGCTGGCATCAAGCGCCGCAAGATCGGACCCACGCGCGGCTTCCGCGTCCCGCACAAAACGCTTCAGCGCTTTGGCAGCACCGTCCAGCGACTTGCGAAGTTCGTCAAGTACCCAGGCCAGGGGGCCCAGGTCATTGACAGCGAGGTCGAGCTCGGCAGCTGTTGAGTTCGGGACGTTGGATTGCATAGATAACGGGCCGGTTCAGGAATCGGTGTCAGGGGCGAAAGCTGCGTTCAGCGCACGACAAGCTGGCATCAGGCGATCTTGAATCGGGACACCGACTGGCGCAGCTCTTCAGCCATGCGGGAAAGGTCTCGCACCTGCTGTGCCGTGGAACGGGTACCTTCTCCCGTTTGCTCCGTCACTGCGAAAATGTGCTGAATGTTGCCGGCCACCACGTTCGCCGATGCGGCTTCGCGGGAGGCGGAGTTTGAAATCTGCTCAATCAGGTCAGCAAGCCGGCGTGACACCTGGTCAATCTCGGTCAGCGCGGTACCCGCGTTGTCGGACAGCTTGGCCCCTTCAACCACACCCTGCGTGGAGCGTTCCATAGCGGCCACGGCATCCTGCGTGTCGGTCTGAATGGCTTTCACCAGGGCCGAAATCTGGCGCGTAGCATCTGCGGAACGTTCAGCCAGTCGCTGCACCTCTTCCGCAACCACGGAGAAGCCTCGCCCGGCTTCACCGGCCGACGCGGCTTGAATGGCGGCGTTCAGTGCCAGCACGTTGGTCTGTTCGGTAATGTCTGAAATCAGTTCGGTAATTTCACCAATCTCCTGCGAGGACTCACCGAGTCGCTTGATCCGCTTGGAGGTTTCCTGAATCTGGTCGCGGATGGAGTTCATACCGCCGATGGCGTTCTGCACAGCCTGCAGGCCGGATTCGGCGGCTGTCAGCGATTGGCGCGCCACCTGGGAAGATTCCTGCGCCTGCGTGGACACCTCGTTAATTCGGGATGCCATGTCAAGCACCGACTGGCCGGTTTCACGAATCTCGCGCAGCTGCTCAGTGGACGCTGCCAGCAGTTCGGTCGAGGTACTTTCCACCTGGGCCGTCGTTTGCGCAACGCGGGTCGCCGTGTTCTGTACGTTACCCACCAGCTGCCGCAACTCTTCAACCGTGTAGTTCACCGAGTCGGCGATAGCGCCGGTAATGTCTTCGGTCACGGTCGCTTCCTGCGTCAAGTCACCTTCAGCCACTGTCTGCAACTCATTCATCAAACGCAAAATGGCGGCCTGGTTGGCGTCGTTGACGCGCTTGGCGTCCTGCTCCTGTCCTTTAGCTTCCTGTCGCTGGGTTTCAGCAACCGCCTGGCGCTGCTTGCTGTCCTCCACCTGCAGCTTGGCCAGGCCGGCTGCGCACAATAGCGCAAAGGTAGCAGCACCCGCAAGGATGGCCAGCGACAAAACGCTCAGGCCGGTCTGCAACGACAACTTGCCCTGCAAATCCTCAAGGCCTCGACGAAGGGGCTCGCTGTCCGCAATAATCGAAGATTGCGCTTCACGAGCAGACACCAGACCCTGCAAGTTACCCAAAATGGCACCGGCTTGCACACGGGTTTGCTCATAGAGCGCCATCAGGGCTTCCAGCCGCTCGCGCGTTTGCGGATCTTTGGAGCCGGCCAGGCGCAACTCGGGGCTGCCTTCTTGCAAACCCTGAGCAATTTCCTTGAACGAGTTCAAATCCTTGCCCAGCAGGAACACGGCTTCAGGGCTCACGCCCTCCATGGTCAGGAACTCATTGGCAGACTTACCAATCCGCTGGGTCAACATCACCAGCTGACCGGATGCCGAAATTTCAGCCGGCGCCGCATTCTGCTGGAGTTTGAGTGATGACACAGTTTCTGCAATTTCCAGCAAATCCGAAGACTGGCGGTTAATGGTGCGCAGGGCGTTGCCCACCTGGGTCAGAATATTTTGCTGGCCCATCACGGTTTTCGCGTTCTTTTCAGCGCGCTCCATGAAAGGCGTGACCTTTTCCACGTCAGATTGCAGATCATCGCTCACAGGCGCCAGACGCAGAGTTTCTTCACCGGATTTCAGGCCACGCACGGTTTTGGCCAGTACATCAGAACTCTCACGCACGTCAGGGAAGGCCTGGGCACTGCCCACCAGCGCCTGAGACACCGATTTCGCCAGACGCTGCGACTGCATCAATGACTGTCCGGTAGCCGCCACCTGTTGGGCTACTTTGTCCGCCTGGCTCAGCGCCAGAAAAGTCACCGTACCCAGGACAGCCACCGCGACGGCAAGGAAAAACACCAGCACCCGCTGATGCTGACCGATGGTCCTGCGGCCCAATAAAGGCAGACGCAGCAGCTCTTGATTTACCGCAGGTGCGCCGTCCTCGGCGGTCGCCATGCGGCTGGGCGCGAAAGCATCGTCACTACCGCCCGGCTGCCGAACCGCCGCGGTCTGAAGCGAAGCCTGATCCATGGCTCCGGTCGCAAGAGGATCTGGCGTACCGACGGAAGCCATGTCCATGCTGTCCTCAGGCTGATCGGGCTTGGTTTTAAATAGCTTCTGGATATTTTCAATAACAGACATGGTGAGCCTTCCGGGAGAGAAACAGTGTGCGCTATGCGCCTATCGTCAAAAAATGCGCTTGCTGGGCAAGCAACTGAAGGTTGATTTCCTGCCAGGTTGCACCATTGAGGTCAACGTACTGGTTGCCAAAGAAATCGGGCGCGTCGGGCGCTTTTTCGGAAAAATCACTGAACGCCTCCTGATTGCGCAGCCCGGACAGCTTGTCGATCAGCAATGCGCAGTTAACTTCCAGGGCGCTGTTGAGTGCAACAAGCCTGGAATCCGTGCGTGCAAGTTCGTTTTTGGGAGGGGGTGCTTTGCCGCTGACGTAACTCGCCAGATCCACGACGCCAAACAGGCCACCGCGCAAATTGGCAACACCGGCGAACCAGGCTTGCGTATACGGAACAGGCTGCGTACTGACCCAAGGGAAAATCTCACCGGATTGGCTCAGGGGAAACAGGTATTTCTTCCCGCCGGCCTCCACGGCCAGCCAGGACGCGGCAACGCCTTGCGTCCGCGCAATCTGCAACCTGTCGGCCAGCCGGGTTTGTAGCTCTCTAAGTGCTTGTCTGTTCGCCATGCTTTGGTTTTACGCCGTAAATCAGCCAAGGGCCTTGATTTTGGCCATCAGCTCATCAGCATCCACCGGCTTGGTGATGTAGTCGCGGGCGCCCTGCCGCATACCCCAGACACGGTCAGTTTCCTGGTTCTTGCTGGTGCACATCATGATGGGGATATCCGAGTACAACGGGTCACGCGTGATGGCGCGCGTCAGCTGGAACCCGTTTTGCCCCGGCATCACCACATCCATCAGGATCAGTTCGGGCTTGTCTTCCGCCAGGCGGCGAAATGCGTCTTCTGCATTTTCAGCAGTTTTGACGGTGAAACCATTTTTGACCAGCAGATCGGTCAAGAACATCAATTCGGTTTTGGAGTCGTCAACTACCAGTATTTTCTTGATTGCCATCACACTACTCCTTGTTTAGCGCTGCCGAGATCCTGTACGGTCTGCAGCAGCTGATCTTTTGTAAAAGGCTTGGTCAGGTAGTCTTGCGAACCCACCATACGACCCCGCGCCTTGTCGAAAACGCCGTCTTTTGAGGACAGCATGACGATCGGGACACCAGCAAACTTTGCGTTACGCTTGATAATCGCACAGGTTTGATAGCCATCCAGGCGGGGCATCAAAATGTCGCAGAAAATCAGGTTGGGTTCGTAGTCGTTGACCTTGGACAGGGCATCAAACCCGTCTTCGGCCAGCAATACTTCATGCCCCCCCTGCTTCAGGAATATCTCGGCGCTGCGCCGAATGGTATTGCTGTCATCGATGACCAAAACCTTCAGTCCGGAACTGGGAATACTCACTGCCTATGCTCCTCATGTTGCAGGCCCTCGGCAAATGCCGGCCTGCGATTGTCCAGGCAAGTGCCTAAGACGCTTAAATCTGAACCATTTCAAAGTCTTCCTTGCGGGCTCCGCATTCGGGACAGGTCCAGTTCATGGGCACTTGCGCCCATGGCGTCCCGGCGGCAATCCCGTGTTCGGGCGCACCGGCAGCTTCGTCGTAAATCCACCCACAAATTAAACACATCCACGTCATTGATTGAGTCACAGCTTAAGTTGCCTTCGAATAGAATGCAACAATTGTATCGAGGCGGCGTTGCTTATTCGCGTACAAGGCAAAATCGCAGCCTATGGCAAACCCCAAAAATCCTCAACTGGACAGCCGACAACTCCAAATCGAGGATACCGACGCATCGCCGGCTTGCGTCATGACATTCAACGCCAACGACCCCAGCGGAGCGGGCGGACTGACTGCGGATATTGCATCGATCACCTCTGCCGGAGCCCACGCGCTGGCAGTTGTAACAGGTGCTTATGTGCGCGACACGGCCGAAATTTTCGACCATTTTTCATTCGACGAAGAGGCTGTAACCGACCAGGCCCGCTCGGCGCTGGAAGACATGGCGGTATCCGCCATCAAGGTCGGATTTGTCGGCAGCCCCGAGAACATCAGCACCATTGCCGAGATCGCCTCGGACTATGCCGATGTGCCGCTGATCGCCTATATGCCCAACCTGTCGTGGTGGGAAGAAAGCGAAATCGACAGCTATCTGGACGCCTTTCGCGAGCTGATGCTGCCGCAAACCACAGTGTTGGTCGGCAACCACAGCAGCCTGTGGCGCTGGCTGCTGCCGGACTGGTCCGGGGAGCGCAATCCCTCGGCTCGGGACATTGCCAAGGCCGCCGCCGACCTGGGTGTTCCCTACACGCTGGTCACCGGAATCCCCATGCCCGACCAGTTCATCGACAACGTGCTGGCCACGCCGCAAGCCGTGCTTTACAGCGAGAAATTCGAACGTTTCGAGGCGGTCTTTGCCGGTGCAGGCGATACGCTGTCTGCGGCCCTTTGCGCACTGCTGGCCAACGGCCATGACCTGCAGGCGGCCACCTCCGAGGCACTGACTTACCTGGACCACAGCCTGGATGCCGGCTTTCATCCCGGCATGGGCAATATCGTGCCGGACCGCCTGTTCTGGGCACAGGCTGATGTCGATGAATCCGAAGACGAAGCGGCCGATGCCGAGACTGGCGATGACGCCGCCCTGGTTTTGAAGACTGAAATTGACCTGCCCCCCAATGGAACAACCAAACACTAAGCCCCCTGCCAAACCCCTTTCCGCCGAACTTTCCCGCAACAACGCGCTGTTTGAGCGCGCCAAAAAACTGATCCCCGGCGGCGTCAACTCCCCGGTTCGGGCCTTCAAGGCGGTAGGCGGCACACCCCGTTTTATCCAGCGCGCACAGGGCGCCTACTTCTGGGATGCGGACGGCCAGCGTTATATCGACTACATCGGTTCCTGGGGTCCCATGATCCTGGGCCACGGCCATCCGGCGGTGGTAGAAGCCGTGCAAAAAGCCGTGCTGGAAGGCTTTTCCTACGGCGCACCGACCGAACGCGAAGTCGAGCTCGCCGAAGAAATTGTGCGCCTTGTGCCTTCGCTCGAAATGGTGCGCCTGGTGAGCTCTGGCACCGAGGCGGCCATGAGCGCGATCCGCCTGGCGCGCGGCGCCACGGGCCGCAGCAAGATCATCAAATTTGAAGGCTGCTACCACGGCCATGCCGATGCGTTGCTGGTCAAGGCCGGTTCGGGCCTGGCCACTTTCGGCAATCCGACCAGCGCCGGCGTGCCGCCCGAAGTGGTGCAACACACCCTGGTGCTCGAGTACAACCACCTCACCCAGCTCGAAGAAGCCTTCGCCCTGCACGGCAAGGACATCGCCTGCCTGATGATCGAGCCGATTGCCGGCAACATGAACTTTGTGCGAGCCAGCGTGCCCTTCATGAAACGCTGCCGCGAACTGTGTACGCAGCACGGTGCCCTGCTCGTGTTCGACGAGGTCATGACCGGCTTTCGCGTGGCGCTGGGTGGCGCCCAAAGCGTTTACGCCCGCAGCATTCCCGGCTTCAAGCCCGACATGACGGTCATGGGCAAGGTGATAGGCGGCGGCATGCCGCTGGCCGCCTTTGGCGGCACGCGTGCCGTGATGGAGCAACTGGCACCGCTGGGGCCGGTCTACCAGGCGGGCACGTTGTCAGGCAACCCCGTGGCCACCGCCTGCGGCCTGGCAACCTTGCGCGAGATCGCCAAACCCGGCTTTTACGAAGCCCTGGGCGCCCGAACCCGCAGCCTGGTCACCGGCCTCACGCAGGCTGCCGGCAAGGCCGGTGTGCCGTTTTGCGGTGACAGCGAAGGCGGTATGTTCGGCTTTTTCCTGCTCGGCCAATTGCCGCAGAACTACGCCACGGTCATGACGACCGACAGCCCTGCGTTCAATCGCTTCTTTCATGCGATGCTGGACAGCGGGGTGTATTACGCGCCGGCGCTGTATGAAGCGGGCTTTGTGAGTTCGGCGCATACGGACGCGGATATAGAGGCCACCGTGGCCGCAGCAGCGAAGTTCTTTGCTGCTGGCTGAAGCCGGCTTCACGCCGGCCATTTCTTGCCTACTCGGGCTCTAGGCCAATGGGGACGTGCGCAAGCAGCTATTAAATCAATAGCAAGTATTCATTGACATGAGGGTTGATGGCGCGTGGCAGGTTCTTGCCCCGCCTTTGGTCCGCTCACAAGAACGGGAAAGAAGCACCAATTGCTATCAATTTGATAGCTGCTCGCGCCCATTCCCATTGAGCTATCGATCAAAAACCCTTAAAACGTGACTTAATGCCGGAAGTGCCGGACCCCGGTCAGCACCATCACCACTTCGCGCTCGTCGGCTGCCGCGATAACCTCGTCGTCCCGCATGCTGCCACCGGGCTGGATCACGCAGGTCGCGCCGGCGTCCACCACCACGTCGAGGCCGTCGCGGAAAGGGAAAAAAGCGTCGCTCGCCACTGCTGAGCCCTGCAGCGTCAGCCCGCCGTTGGCGGCCTTGATGGAGGCGATGCGCGCCGAATCGATGCGGCTCATCTGGCCGGCGCCGACGCCCAGTGTCATGCCGTCCTTGCAAAAGATGATGGCGTTGGACTTGACGTACTTCGCGACCTTCCAGGCAAACAGCATGTCATGCAGCTGCTCCTGCGTCGGCTGCAGCTTGCTGACGACTTTCAGGTCGCCGATGGCCAGTTCGTGGTTGTCTGCGGTCTGCATCAACAGGCCCGAGCCAACGCGCTTGACGTCCATCAGGTTGCGGCCCTGCTTCCAGGCCGTGTCGCCGCCGGGCGGCAGGTCAATCTGCAAAATCCGCACGTTGACCTTGGTCTTGAATACTTCCAGCGCTTCGGGTGTGAAGGCGGGCGCCATCAATACTTCAACAAACTGCTTGGAAATCTGCTGCGCGGCGCGCTCGTCGAGCGGGCAATTGAGGGCAATGATGCCGCCGAAGGCCGAAGTCGGATCGGTCTTGAAGGCCTTGCTGTAGGCCTCCAGGCCGTCTTTGCCCACGGCCACGCCACAGGGGTTGGCATGCTTGACGATCACGCAGGCCGCACCGTCCTTGAGCAGGTCAAAACTCTTGACGCATTCCCAGGCGGCGTCGGCGTCGGCGATGTTGTTGTAAGAGAGCTCTTTGCCCTGCAGTTGTTTGGCCGTCACCAGCGAGCCGGGTGCGGGATACAGATCGCGGTACAGCGCAGCTTGCTGGTGCGAGTTTTCGCCGTAGCGCAGGTCCTGCACTTTCACGAAACGCCCGTTGGCCTGGCCGGGGAACATGCCGTGGCTGCCGTCGGCCTGGATGCCCGAGAGATAGTCGCTGATCGCGCCGTCGTACTGGCTGATGCGGTTGAATGCCGCTACCGACAAGGCGAACTTGGTCTTGTCGGTCAGTTTTCCACCGGTTTTCAATTCGGCCAGCACACCTTCATACTGCGAGGCATCGGTCAGCACGCCGACATCCTTCCAGTTCTTGGCCGCCGACCGCACCATCGCGGGGCCGCCGATGTCGATGTTTTCAATCGCATCTTCCAGCGTGCAGCCAGGCTTGGCGACCGTCGACTCAAACGGATAAAGATTGACCACCAGCAAGTCGATGGTGTCAATGCCGTGGGTTTTCAGCGCGGCCATGTGCTCCGGCACATCGCGCCGGGCCAGCAGGCCTCCGTGGATCTTCGGGTGCAGCGTCTTGACACGGCCGTCGAGCATTTCCGGAAACCCGGTGTGGTCGGCGACTTCGGTCACAGGCAGGCCGGCGTCAGCCAGCAGCTTGGCCGTGCCGCCCGTGGACAGCAGCTTGATGCCCAGGGCATGCAGCGCCTGCGCGAATTCGAGGATGCCGGTTTTGTCCGAAACGGAAATCAGTGCGTTCATTTTGTCTTCTCTAAAGAGGATGGCCGGCGAAAGGGCCGGACCATGGGAGCGTGTTTTTTATTTGATGAGCTTGTGCTCAACCAGCTTCTTGCGCAGGGTGTTGCGGTTCAGGCCCAGCCATTCGGCGGCGCGCGACTGGTTTTGCTCGGCATGTTGCATGACAACTTCCAGCAGCGGTTTTTCCACCACCTTGACCATCATCTCGTACATGCCGTCGGGCTCGGTGCCACGCAGGTCCTTGAAATAGCCTTCCAGGCTGGTGCGTACGCACTCTTCGATATGTTTTTTGCTCATGCAGCAGCTTCTTCCTGATTTTCCTGATTTTTATCTTTGTCCGCCCGTGCCTGCATAGGCGCACCCTCGTCATCCACCTCGGCGGCAGCGGCCGGAATCCGGTCCATCTGCGCGCCCAGCTCCTCAAAAAAAGCACTCACCGCCTTCAGTTGCGCTTCGCAGTCTTCCAGCAGGTTCATCTGCGCGCGAAACCCCTCACCGCCGGGCAAGGTCTTCACATACCAGCCGATGTGTTTGCGCGCCGTGCGCACGCCGGTGTATTCACCGTACAAATCGTAGTGGTCGCGCAAATGGTCCAGCAGCAGGCGTTCGACTTCTGCCACCAGCGGCGGCGCAAGATGCGTGCCGCTTGAAAGGAAATGCGAAATCTCGCGAAAAATCCACGGACGCCCCTGCGCTGCACGGCCGATCATCACGGCGTCAGCGCCGGTGTAAGCCAGCACATCGCGGGCCTTTTCAGGGCTGGTGATGTCACCGTTGGCCACCACCGGAATACGCAGCGCGGCTTTCACGGCGGCAATCGTGTCGTACTCGGCATACCCTTTGTAGCCCTGCTCGCGCGTGCGGCCATGCACGGTGATCATCTGCACGCCGGCGCTTTCGGCGGCGCGGGCAATCGCCAGGGCGTTCTTTTCAGCCTGGCACCAGCCGGTGCGCATCTTGAGCGTGACCGGCACGCCGTGCGGCACGCAGGCGGCGACCACGGCCTCCACGATCTGCAGCGCCAGGGGCTCGTCCTGCATCAGCGCCGAGCCCGCCCACTTGTTGCAAACCTTCTTGGCCGGGCAGCCCATGTTGATGTCGATGATCTGCGCGCCGCGGTCGATGTTGTAGGCGGCGGCCTCGGCCATCATCTGCGCGTCGGTGCCGGCGATCTGCACAGCGATCGGCGCGGCCTCACCCTCGTGGTTGGCTCGACGAGAGGTCTTCAGTGTGTTCCACAGGTCGCGGCGAGAGGTCACCATCTCGCTGACCGCATAGCCCGCACCGAGCTTCTTGCTGAGCTGGCGGAACGGCCTGTCCGTGACACCGGCCATGGGCGCGACAAACAGGTTGTTTGCCAAAGCGTAGGGGCCGATGTTCATGGGAAGTGAGCGCTGCGAGGTTGCTGAAAAAGGAGGCACGATTGTACCTGCTCAAAATTTCAGCAATTGAAATTTGCACACGGAGTTGTAAGCGTCTTCCCGACACGGTGGCTGGCCCGTCTTGCCTATACTCAAATAGATATATGGAAGCCTGGATTCACCGCCTGATAGAACTTTTGGCCCTGCCCGAATACGGTTTGAGCACGGTATTTGTGGTTTCCTTCATCTCGGCCACGCTGTTGCCGCTGGGCTCGGAGCCGGTGGTCTTCGGCCTGGTCAAGCTCAACCCCGCCATGTTCTGGCCCGCGGTGCTGGTAGCAACTGCAGGCAACACGCTGGGCGGCGCTCTGGACTGGTGGATGGGTTACGGCGCCCACAAGGTGGTGGACAAATACCAGCATTCATCGCATCACGGCCGTGCAGTGCGATGGCTGGAGAAACTCGGCCCGAAAGCCTGCCTGCTGGCCTGGTTGCCGGTGGTCGGAGATCCGCTGTGCGCGGTCGCGGGTTGGCTCAAGTTTCCGTTCTGGCCCTGCCTGGCTTACATGGCGGTCGGCAAATTTTTGCGCTACTTTTTGATGACCGGCAGCCTGATCTGGGCCTTCCCAGGCGTGGTGACCGGCTAGGCACCAGAAGAAGGATCAGAAGCGCTCATGTGGCAGCAGGTAGCGCCACTGACCGGGTTGCAGCTGGCTCATCGCCACACGGCCGATACGCAGCCGTTTCATGCCTTGCACCTGAAGGCCAACGCTCTCGCACATGTAGGCAATCTGCCCCGGGACTTCACCCTTGAGGGCAAAGCGCAAGCGCTTTTCACTTTGCCAGCTCACCTTGGCCGGCGGCAACAAAACACCCTTGAAGGTAAACCCGTGGTCAACCCGGTTCAGCCGGTCCAGCCCGCCGGGTTTGATGTCACCGCTGACATCGACGATCACTTCATGCTCCATCACGCGCGTATCTTCGCGCAGCTTGCGCACCACGCGCCAGTCCTGCGTCAGCACGACCAATCCGCTGGCAGGTGTTGCCAGCGGCGTCACCAGTTCCGCCGTGGAGAAATGCTTCCTGAGCGGCCGGATGCCGGAGCGGTCGTCGGGCGATTGCGTGGCGGCCGACAGCAACCGGGCCACCTGCGCCGCGCCGCCATCGGAACTCGCGTCCTGACCGGCCGGCTTGTGCAGCAGCAAAGTCACCGGCGTCATCGCCAGCAGGCTCGCATCCTTGTCCAGCACGATGGCCTGGTCCGACACCCGGAACTGGGGCTCTTCGACAGTCACCCCGTCAACAGTAACCCACCCGCCTTCGATGTACTGCTCGGCTTCGCGGCGTGAACAGGACAGCATTTCAGCCAGGCGTTTGGCAAGGCGAACGGGTTCTGTCATCGCGGCGTGGCCTTCATGGCGGGTCAAGCGTGGATGAGAGATCAGCCTTGGGCCGCCACCACACCGATTTCCACGTGGTACTGCGGCGCAGCCAGGCGCGGGCTCATGACCGTGGCACGTGCGGGCGTGGCGCCGGGCACCACCCAGGTTTCCCAGGCACGGTTCATTTCACCGAAGCTGTCCATATCGGTCAACCAGATGGTGGCACTGAGCAGAAGCGACTTGTCGCTGCCGGCTGCTGCCAACAGGCGGTCGATATTGGCCAGGATGCTGAGAGTCTGCTCGTACACGCCGGAGCCGGCATCGTTGCCGGCCACCTGGCCTGCCAGGTAAACGGTTTTGTTATGGATAACGGCTTGGGACATGCGTGGGCCGGTTTCGATGCGCTGGATGGACATGGTGTTCTCTTTCTTTCTCAAAGCGAGGGTTTCGGGGGGGATGGCCTGCTCTGGCAAGCCGGTAACGGGGCCGCCACCCGATGGTGCGGGTCGTCGTGAGGTATTGTGGCGCGACTTCTTCCATGATGCCGCCACCGTGATGTCCAGGCCTCGCAGTAAATCGGCCCCAGGTTACCCGGGGGCCCTGGCAACTCAGCTGCTGAACAGGAAGTTCATCACGTCGCCATCCTTCACAACGTATTCCTTGCCTTCACTGCGCATCTTGCCGGCATCTTTGGCGCCCTGCTCGCCTTTGTAGGCGATGAAATCGGCAAACGCAATCGTCTGGGCGCGGATGTAGCCCTTTTCAAAATCGGTGTGAATGACGCCCGCGGCTTGCGGGCCGGTGTCGCCCACGTGGATGGTCCAGGCGCGCACTTCCTTCACGCCCGCGGTGAAATAGGTCTGCAGGCCTAGCAGCTTGTATGCCGCCAGGATGAGGCGGTTGAGCCCCGGCTCATCCTGGCCGATCTCCGCGAGGAACATCTTTTTGTCCTCTTCCTCCATGTCGGCCATCTCGGCTTCCATCTTGGCGCAGATCGCCACGACCGGCGCCTTTTGCTCTGCCGCGTAAGCCTTGAGGCGGTCCAGGAAGGGGTTGTTCTCAAACCCGTCCTCGGCCACGTTGGCCACAAACATGGCCGGCTTGGCGGTGATCAGGAAAAACTGGCCGAGCAGCGGCAGTTCTTCCTTGCTGAAGTCCACAGTGCGCACCGGCTTGCCTTCATTGAGCGCGGCCTGGCATTTCTCCAGGATGGCAACCAGCTTGACAGACTCCTTGTCGCCCGAGCGAGCCGTCTTGGTCACGCGGTGCAGGGCTTTTTCAACTGCTGCCAGGTCGGCCAGACAAAGCTCCGTCTGGATGACTTCGATGTCGGAAATCGGGTCCACCTTGCCGGCAACGTGGATCACGTTGTCATCTTCAAAGCAACGCACCACATTGACTGTGGCGTCGGTTTCGCGGATATGGGCCAGGAACTTGTTTCCCAGTCCCTCGCCCGTACTGGCGCCCGCCACCAGGCCTGCAATGTCCACAAACTCGACGATCGCCGGAACAATGCGTTCAGGCTTGACGATTTCAGCCAATTGCGCCAACCTCGGGTCGGGCACTTCCACGATGCCAACATTGGGCTCAATGGTGCAAAAGGGGTAGTTTTCAGCCGCGATCCCCGCTTTGGTCAACGCATTGAAAAGGGTGGATTTACCGACGTTAGGCAAGCCTACAATGCCGCACTTCAAACTCATGAGAAACCTTCAAAAACAGGCTGAGAAGTGTATTCGATGCGCGCCCGGCCGGGGTTGGAGCGCTTTGTGGCAGGCATTCGCCATCTTTGTGCTGGCCGGTTTTTTGGGTGTTCTGGCGCATCCTGCGCAGGCCCAGCCCATCGTGGCTTTAAACGACGCCAAGCCGACCCTGGACGTGGCTGCAGCGAGTTTGACATGGATTGACAGCGACGGCCAGGCCGGCATCGACCAATTGGCCGGCGGCCATCCAGGGGCCTTGTTCGTCCCCTCGGTTGCCGATACGGTGCATTCGCTCGGCCCGCACGCGGCGCTCTGGCTGCATTACCGTTTTGCCAGGTCATCCGGCTCGCGCCAGGACTGGTTGCTTGAGTTTCCCCTGCCCCTGCTGGACCTGGCGACGGTGTACCAGCGTGCACCGTCGGGAGGGTGGATTGCCGAAACTGCCGGGGACACCGTGCCTGTCTCCAGCTGGCCGGAACCCGGCCGTTACGGGCATTTCCGCCTGAACCTGCCGGACAACGGCGTGCATGACGTGTATGTGCGTATACAGCACCAGACGGAGGTCAGCATTCCGGTTCGGGTCAGCACGCGAGGCAACCTGACGCAGCGACTTCAGCTGGAATACCTCGCGATTGGCGTGGTATTCGGCGCACTGGTGCTGTTGATCATTGCCTGCGTTGTCCAGAGCTGGGTTTACAGCGACCGGGCCTATGGGTGGTATTCCGTGTACGCCGTCATCATGGCCCTCGTCGTAGCGGCGTGGACGGGAGTGGCAGGCCATTTCCTCTGGGGCAACTTCAGCACCTGGAACAACATGGCGCAGGGCTTCCTCGCCATCCTGGGCGGCGGCTCGGCGCTGCTGGTCGTGCATCACCTGTGCGGCACCGGTTCACGCCACAAGTGGTTTGAGCGGCTGGCCTACTGGACAGGCATGGCCGGAGCGCCGCTGGCGCTGGCCTATCTCGTGCTGGAGCGCGGCCTGGGCATAGGCCTCCTCGCGACTTACCTGGTTGCCGTTGTCGCACTGGGAACAAGCCGGGCCTACATGACGTGGCGGCGCCACGATGTCGTGGGTTTCTGGGTACTGGCGGCTTTTTCCCCGCTGGGGCTGGTAACGCTCCTCACCGTCATCAGCATCCTGGGCCTGTTTTCCCTGTCGTGGCTGTCTCATTACGGCCTGATGGCAGCGCTGACCATTGAGGTGCCCCTGCTGCTGGTGGCGCTGAACACGCGTTCACATGAGCGCCACGCAGTGGAAGCGCGCGAGCAGGCCATGTCCAGCCAGGACGCCCTCACCGGCCTGCTTGCCGCACATCTTTTCCACGACCGCTTCAAACAGGTGGTGGGCCGGGCACAGCGCCACAAGGAGCCGGCGGCCGTGGTGTACATCGAGCTGGTCAATTACCGGTATATCAAGAAAACCTGGGGCACAGCGGTGGCCGAGCAAAGCCTGCTGCGAAGCGTGATCAAGTTGCGCCGGCTTCTGCGCGATGTCAACACCGTGGGGCGCATCGACGAGGCGCGCTTCGGCCTCATTCTTGAAGGCGTCGCATCACGCCCACCAGTCACCGACCTGGCGGCACGCCTGATCGCGGCCGGCCTCATGCCGCTCAAGGGTCTGAAACCGGAGGTCGTTCTGCAATTTCATGTCGCGGGCGTGCTGTTGAGCGAGCGCCTTGGCAGCCACGAGGAAATTTCCACGGCCCTGGCCGACCTGCTGCACAGCATGGCGGCTCGCACCCGCCGCCCCATCCGCTTTCTCGAACCGGAGTTGACACACCCCATGCCGCTGGACGCCGAATCAACGCTGGACAGCCTCTCAAGCGGTCCGCAGGCGCCGGAGGCGCTCCCTGCGTCCACGGCCGCCCACGCCACGCCGCCCCTGCGGGCGGTCAAAAGTCATTCAAACTGATAACTCGCACCCACCGGCTGGCCCACCTTGAGCTGGTGGTCAATGCCCGTCAGCACAATGGCATTCATGCCGAACGTCAGCGCACCGTTCACCCGCGCATCCTGGCGATAGGTTTGCAGCATGTCGCCCACTTCCGGGCTGCTGACAGCCGTCGCGGGATCGATATTCGGAATCGGGCAACGCGGACAGGGCTTGACCGGCTTGAGCTGGACCACGCCTTGCGCCGTGGCAACCTGCAGTACCTCAATACGGTCCTCATCGTGCGGCGCCAGACTGTCGGCACCAGCGGCATCGCCCAGGACGATGTTTGGACGAAAGCGCTCCATGCCCACCGCGGGAGTGCCGGCGGCCACCAGCTTTTCGTTGAAATGCACCAATGAGGCTTCGCTGAGTACCAGCAACGGGTAACCGTCGCTGAACTGGTTAAGCGCTTCCACATCGCCGGTCCACTGCGGACTGCAAACCCGCTTGTGTTCGGGGTCAAACCGCACCAGGCGTGCAGTCTGGCCCAGGAAGTCGGTGAACCATTGCGCCGCGATGGCACCCATGTCATACGCCTGGACTTCGTCTTTCCAGACCTGCACGCGAACGGGCTCTTCCACCTGGTCCAGCGCAATGTGAAGGGCCAGCATGCCGGGCGCACGCAGCACCATGTCGTGGTACCTCAGCTGGGGCCTGATCAATGCCATGCGCGGCAATTCACGCTGGGTCAGAAATTCGCCCTTGCTGTCCACCACCATCCAGGCACGGTCAAATTCCAGCCCGGTTTCAGTCAGCAGGGCTTCCTGCACCTGCACGCCGGCACAGGATTTCACCGGATACACATAAAGGCGCGAAATCACGGCCCTGAGGTCAGAAGGTGCGTCGGCCGGTAATGTTTCGTTCAATGGATCGCTCACTTTTCAAGCCTTTAGGTTCAGATGCACGGCCAGAAACCGCGCAGTAATTGTTTGCCCAAGACGTCAATTTTGCCCTGCCTCCTAAAATGGGCCATGTCCAAGACCTTTGATGTCTGTATTCGCGGCGATGGTGTGGTAGGCCGCACGCTGGCCCTGCTGCTGGCGCGCGAGCGCCTGCGCGTAGCTTTGGTCACCAGGCCTGAAAGGCCGCCGGGGATGCACACCATGCCCGACGTGCGTGCTTACGCCCTCAACAGCGCGTCTCGCAGCGTGCTGGAAACCCTGCGCGCCTGGCCCGACGCGGCCTTTGCCACGCCGGTGGTCGAAATGCAGGTTTGGGGAGACAACGGCGGCAAGCTGGATTTCACGGCGCGCAGTGTCGGCCAGGAAGCGCTGGCCTGGATTGTGGAGGTCCCGGCGCTGGAGCAGCAATTGAGCCAGGCGGTTCGCTACCAGCCGCAAATCGAGACGGTGGACGCGCCTGCCAAGGCCGCGCTCAACGTAATCTGCGAAGGCCAGAAAAGCGCCAGCCGTGATGAGTTCGCCCAGATCCGGCCGGTCAACTGGACCATCAAGCCCTATCCGCAAAAGGCCGTCGCAGCACGGCTTGAGCTGGACAAGCCCCATGGCGGCATTGCCCGCCAGTGGTTTACCCACGGCGACATACTGGCTCTTTTGCCTTTATCGGGTGCCAACGGGAACTTGGCGGCGCTGGTGTGGTCTGTCCCTGTACAGCGGGCCGCCATGCTCGAAAAAATGCCCGCGGAAGAATTTTGTAACACCCTCAAGGCCGTGTGCGGCGAAGAGACAGGCAACCTGCGCCTGACGAGCGAGCGGGCAAGCTGGCAGCTTTCCCTGTCAAGCGCCGGGCACTGGGTCGGCCCCGGCTGGGCTTTGGCGGGCGATGCAGCGCATACGGTGCACCCGCTGGCCGGTCAAGGTTTGAACCTGGGCCTGGCCGATGCGGCTTGCCTGGCCGAGGTGATTTCGCAACGTGAGTATTGGCGCGGATTGGGTGATGAAAAACTGCTGCGGCGCTACGAAAGGGCCCGCAAGGCCGACGTAGCGGCAATGGGCGCGGTCACCGACGGTTTGCACGGCATTTTTGCGCAAACCGATGGGCGCTGGCAGGCCCTGCGCAATTGGGGCATGAAGGGGTTCGAGCGCAGCGGTTTGCTCAAGGCCTGGCTGACGCGGCAAGCAGCGGGTTTATGAACGACTGAGAAACAGACTGGAACTGAAATGAAAATAGTGAAATTGATCGGCCTGCTCAGTCTGGCGGCGTTCAGCCTGGTTCCTGTTTTTGCGCAGGAAGCCGTCATCCGCAAAAACCTGTCCGAGAAATTTCCGGCTTTTGCAAAAATCGATGAAGTCACCAAAACACCGATGAACGGCCTCTATGAGGTACGTATTGGCTTCGAAATTTTCTATACCGACGAGCAAGGTAACTACCTGTTGCAGGGTCAACTTCTCGATGTAAAAAACAAAAAAAACCTGACCGAGGAACGCATCGGGAAACTCAGCGCAGTCGATTTCGACAAACTCCCTTTGAAGGACGCTTTCAAGATTGTCCGCGGTGACGGGAAACGCAAGCTGGCGGTGTTTGAAGACCCAAATTGCGGCTACTGCAAACACTTCGAACGGGACCTGACCAACGTCGACAATGTCACCGTTTATCTCTTCCTGTACCCCGTGCTCGGACCGGACTCCGTCGCCAAGTCGCGCCACATCTGGTGTGCCAAGGACAAGGCAAAGTCATGGAACGACTGGATGCTGCGCAACACCGTGCCTGCGGCTGCCGAATGCGACATCTCGGCCATCAAGCGAAACCGCGAGTTTGGCCAAAAATACAATATCACCGGCACGCCCACCCTGATTTTTGCTGACGGATCCCGCGCGCCAGGCGCGGTCAGCGCCCAGGAAGTCGAAAAAATGCTGCTCAGTGCAAAAACTCCCTGAAAACGGGCCAGAAGGCCCTGTTTAGACACAAAATCGACCTCCAGCCCGCACACCATTTGCGCGAGCAGCTCCTTTTTTCATAGCACCTACAGCCCGATCGACTCGATCCGTCGGGCGCCGCCATGCAGCTGGCGGCAGACGTGGAGTATTCTTTGCGCAAGATGCCAGGCACCCCCAAAAACACTCCCCCCCCCCTTCACTACCGCGTCGAAACAGGCGATCTATACGCCCACCTCTTTCGCGTGACTCTCACGATCGCACAGCCTGACGCCTTGCAAAGGGTCTCGCTGCCTGTGTGGATCCCCGGCAGCTACCTGGTGCGGGAATTCTCCAAAAACCTGCAGAACCTGGAAGCCCGCCAGACAGGCCGCACGCCGCTTAGGGCAGAGCAGCTCGATAAATGCACCTGGCAGATTCAGTGCTCGCCTGCCAGACCGCTGGTACTGCGCTATGAGGTGTACGCCTGCGATAACTCCGTGCGCAGCGCCTGGCTGGACGCCCATCGCGGCTTTTTCAACGGCACCAGCCTGTGCCTGAAAGTGCAGGGCCAGGAAAAAGCCGTGCATGTACTGGAGATCCCTGCGCCGAAAGCCGCCAAGGGCTGGTCACTGGCCACAGGGCTCACGCCGCAGGCAGTCAACAAGCATGGGTTTGGTACCTACCTGGCGGCCGATTACGACGAGCTGGTGGACTGCCCCGTGGAAATGGGCGCTTTCTGGAGCGGTACTTTCACGGCGCGCGGCGTGCCGCACCGCATGGTGGTAGCGGGCGCGGCCCCGAGCTTCGACGGCGCCAGGCTGCTGGCGGACACCCAGAAGATTTGCGAAACGGAGATCCGTTTCTGGCATGGCGCGAAAAAGCCTCCCTTCAAGAGTTACCTCTTCATGCTGAACGCGGTGGACGACGGCTATGGCGGGCTCGAGCACCGCAACTCGACGGCACTCATTTGCAACCGGAAGGACTTGCCGCGCCTGGGTGAATCCCGCACGGCAGAAGGCTACACCACGCTGCGCGGCCTCATCAGCCACGAATATTTCCACACATGGAACGTCAAGCGGCTGCGTCCCGCGGAGTTTGAACACTACGACTACGGCGCCGAGAATTACACCGGGCTGTTGTGGTTTTTTGAGGGCTTCACCAGTTACTACGACGACCTGCTGCTGCGCCGCGCCGGCCTGCTGGACAACGCCGGCTACCTCAAGCTGCTCAACAAGACCATCAACCAGGTCATGCAGACCCCGGGCCGGCTGGTTCAGTCCGTCGCCCAGGCGAGCTTCGATGCCTGGGTGAAGTATTACCGGCAGGATGAAAATACGCCCAACGCCACCGTGAGCTACTACACCAAGGGAGCGCTGGTGGCGCTGTGTTTTGATCTGACGCTTCGGGCAGAAGGCGGAGCTGCCGGGGGCGCGACACTGGACAACGTGATGCGCGCACTCTGGCAGCGCTGTAAAGCCGGCCCCCTGCGCGAGGCAGATTTTGCAGAGGAGCTTGCAGCCGCAGGACACCGCCCGTTTGCCGCCGAGCTGGCCCAATGGGTGCACGGACGCGAAGAACTCCCGCTCAAGGCCTTGCTGGAACAGCATGGCGTGACTGTCGCCGAAGAACCTGCGCAACTGGCCCAGCGGCTGGGATTGCGCGCCAGCGAAAACCAGGGCGTGGTGCAGGTCAAGACCGTGCTGCGCGGCGGCGCTGCCGAGCGTGCCGGGTTTGCGGCGGGAGATGAATGGCTGGCGGTGGAACCCATTGCCGCAGGCGCACGGCAGCCGGAGGGCGGTTGGCGCATGAACCGGCTCGATGACCTGCTGCACTACGCAGGCACGGCCAAAAAAGTCATTGCCCTGGTCGCACGCGACAAACGACTGCTGCGGCTGGAGCTGTCCATGCCGCCCGCACTGACCACCTGGCGCCTGGCGGTACGGGATGCCGCGCTGATGGACCACTGGCTCGGCCAGAAGACCTGACCCGGCCTGGCGCGACTCACTTCTTCAGAAGGTTATTCGCCCTTGAATACCGCGGGACGCTTTTCAAGAAAGGCCGTCACGCCTTCCATGTAATCGTGGCTGCGCCCCAGGGCGGCCTGCATGTCGCGTTCCGCATCGAGTTGCTGATGCAGCGTGCGTGTGGCGCCTTCACGCATCAGCTGACGGGTGGCCACCAGCGCCAGAGTCGGCAGGCTGGCCAGCCGCTGCGCCAAGGCAACAGCCGCCGCCACGGGGTCGTCCGCTACCTGCCAGATCAAGCCCCACTCCAGCGCCTGCGCCGCCGGCAATTTGTCCCCTGTCAACGCCAGCCCCATGGCGCGCGCCAGCCCCAGCTTTTGCACCAGCAGCCAGCTGCTGCCCGCATCGGGCGCCAATCCGATCTTGCTGAATGCCTGAATGAAACTGGCGCCCGGGGCGGCCACGGCCATGTCGCACGTCATGGCCAACGATGCGCCGGCACCTGCGGCCACGCCGTTGACGGCTGCCACCGTCGGCATGCGCAGCCCCAGCAGTTTGCGGGCCGTGGGGTTGAAGGCCTGGTCAATGACGGGACCTGGGTTGGCCCGCTCAACCAGGTTGGGGCCGGGCGCGAAATCGAATTCGGACAGGTCGGCACCGGCACAAAACCCGCGGCCGGCGCCAGTGATGACCAGGGCGCGAATCTGTGGATCAGAGTGCGCCTTGTCCAGGGCGACCCACAAGTCCCGGTGCATCTGCCGCGTAAAGCTGTTCAGCGCCTGAGGGCGGTTCAACGTAAGGATGCCCACGGCACCATCGATGGCATACAGCACGGTGGGATCGGCAGCGGGGCCGGGATGGGAAGCAGTCATGGCGGCGGTCTCCTGTTCCCGAATCTAGCATTGCGGCAAGCCATGGGCGGCCACGAGCCCGTGGCATCATTGCCGGACGCATTTCCAGCCAAAGGACCTATTTCATGTCTTCCACGACCTACGAAACCATTGAGACCCGCACCGAAGGCCCGGACTCCCGCAAGGTGGGCATTGTCACGCTGAACCGGCCCAAGCAACTCAATGCATTGAACGACCAGCTCATGGATGAGCTGGGCCGGGCCCTCAAGGCGTTTGATGCCGATGAGACCGTCGGCTGCATCATCCTGACCGGCAGCGAAAAGGCCTTTGCCGCAGGCGCCGACATCGGCGCCATGGCCACCTACAGTTTTGCCGATGTTTACAACAACGACTACATCACCCGCAACTGGGAGCAAATCCGCAGCATCCGCAAGCCAGTGATTGCCGCCGTCAGCGGCTTTGCGCTGGGCGGCGGCTGCGAGCTCGCCATGATGTGCGACTTCATCATTGCTGCCGACAACGCAAAGTTCGGCCAGCCTGAAATCAAGCTGGGCATCATCCCCGGTGCTGGCGGCACACAGCGCCTGCCCCGTGCCGTGGGCAAGGCCAAAGCCATGGACATGACCCTGACGGGCCGCATGATGGATGCCCAGGAGGCAGAGCGTTCAGGCCTGGTCAGCCGTGTGGTGCCGCTGGAAAAGCTCATGGACGAGGCCCTGGGCGCCGCGCTGATGATCTGCAGCTACGGCCAGACCAGCGTCATGGCCGCCAAGGAAGCCCTCAACCGGGCATTTGAAAGCGGCCTCAGCGACGGCGTGATGTTCGAGCGGCGCCTGTTTCATTCGCTGTTCTCCACCGAAGACCAGAAAGAAGGCATGGACGCCTTCGTGAACAAGCGCAAACCGTTGTTTAAACACAAGTGAGCCCCAACCAGTAGGGGCCGCGGGACTGGCTTTGCCAGACCGCAGGCGCCGCCCCTTGAGGGGGGAACAGGCTACACGCAGTGAGCCTGGACGGGGGTGCTTTTATAGTTATAATCTTGGGTTTCGGTCGTATAGCTCAGTTGGTTAGAGCGCAGCATTCATAATGCTGATGTCGGTGGTTCAAGTCCACCTACGACCACCAAGAATGCGTCAAAGCCTCAGAGGGTCCTTCCCCCTGAGGCTTTGTTCTTTGTTATTCTCCTATTTATTAACAGCCTCTGGACACATACCATGAACCGCTGCACTTCCCGCCTGGCCGCACTCCTGATGATGCTGGCTGCTTTTGCCGGCCTGATGAGCCTGCCAGCCCTGGCCCAGACCGATCCCGCCGAGGCTGTCAAACCCAACATCCGGAAATTCCCTCCCAAGGCCGTCCGCGGCGAAATGGTGGTGGTGGCGCCGCCGGTGATCTCCATGGACGGCAAGCAGGACAGGCTCTCCGTAGGCTCACGCATACGCGACATCAACAACAATTTCGTGTTGTCCGGCGCACTCCTGAACCAGAAGCTGGTGGTGAACTACCTGCGCAGCAACACCGGCGAGGTGCATGAGGTCTGGATCCTCAACGCGGAAGAGGCCAAGGAAAAGCGGGCGGGCGGCACCGGCACGGTGTTCAATTTCAGCAGCGGCACCCCTGCCAAGGCAGTAGACAACGGCAAGACGCCGTACGACCAGTTACCTGCCTACAAGCAGTAACGCTCACAGCCTTAAGCAAAATCAGTCTGATGCCCTTTAAACATGGGCGCAAGCAGCTATTAATTTAATAGCAATCGCCATCAGCCCGCGGACAAACCGCAAATCAGCCAGCATCATGAGCAAAAAAGTCTTCATTAAAACCTTCGGTTGCCAGATGAACGAGTACGACTCGGACAAGATGTCCGACGTGCTCCATGCCGCCGAAGGCTACGAGCCTACCCAGGACATGGAACAGGCCGACCTGATCCTGTTCAATACCTGCTCCGTGCGCGAAAAAGCCCAGGAGAAGGTTTTCAGCGACCTGGGTCGCGTCAAGCACCTGAAAGAAAAAGGCGTACTGATCGGCGTCGGCGGCTGTGTAGCCAGCCAGGAAGGCGCGGCCATCATCCAGCGCGCACCTTATGTCGACGTGGTCTTCGGCCCGCAAACCCTGCACCGCCTGCCGCAGCTGCTGGCCAACCGGACCCGGCTGGGCAAGCCGCAGGTCGACATCAGCTTTCCCGAGATCGAAAAATTCGACCACCTGCCGCCGGCGCGCGTCGAGGGCGCCAGCGCCTTCGTGAGCATCATGGAAGGCTGCTCCAAGTACTGCAGCTACTGTGTGGTGCCCTACACCCGTGGCGAAGAGGTCTCCCGGCCCTTTGAGGACGTGCTGGTCGAAGTCGCCGGTCTGGCCGACCAGGGCGTCAAGGAAGTCACGCTGCTCGGGCAAAACGTCAACGCTTACCGTGGCCCCATGGGTGGCACGGCCGAGATCGCCGACTTCGCGACGCTGCTTGAATACGTGTCCGACATCCCCGGCATCGAACGCATCCGCTATGTCACCAGCCACCCCAACGAGTTCACGCAGCGCCTGATTGACGCCTACGCCAAGCTGCCCAAACTGGTAAACCACCTGCATCTGCCGGTGCAACATGGCTCCGACCGCATCCTCATGGCGATGAAGCGCGGCTACACCGCCATGGAATACAAGAGCACCATCCGCAAGCTGCGCGCCATCCGCCCGGATCTGGCCATGAGCAGCGATTTCATCGTGGGTTTCCCCGGCGAGACCGAAGACGACTTCGGCAAGATGATGAAGCTGATCGACGAGATCGGCTACGACACCTCGTTCAGCTTCATTTACAGCCCGCGCCCCGGCACCCCCGCCGCCGCGTTGCATGACGACACACCGCACGAGGTCAAGCTCAAGCGTCTGCAACACCTGCAGGCCACGATTGACGACAGCGTGCGCGCCATCAGCGCCAGCCGGCAGGGCACGGTGCAGCGCATCCTGGTTGAAGGCGCTTCGCGCAAGGACCCGACCGAACTCATGGGCCGCACGGAGTGCAACCGCGTGGTCAACTTCAAGGGCCAACCGCGCCTCATCGGCCAGATGCTGGACATCACCATCACCCAGGCCACGCAGCGTTCGCTGCGCGGCGAAGTCCTGACGCAGGACGTCGCCGTGGCGGCCTGAGACCGCCCGCGTTGCTCAAGCACTCGACACGCATGCTGCAACGATTTTCGTTCCGGCAACTTCTGGTGATCGCTTTCCTGCTGATTGCTGCCCTGCTGGGCGCCGCCTCGCTGCGGGCGCTGTTTACCCTGGAAGACCTTTCGCTGCAAAGCCGCAGCAATGCCGCACGTGCCCTCGAACTCAGCAGCGCGGCGCAGTCCCTGGCCGAGCGCAGCGTATCGATGGAGCGCACATCCCGCCAGTCGGTCGTCCTCGATGACCGGGTATTGCGTGAGCGCTTCGGTGACGAGGCCCGTGAAGCCGCGAGCATCCTGACCAGTCTGGCGCGAGAAGACGTACCGGTTGCCAAAGCCCGGCAATGGCGCGCGCACATGCAGAGCATCGGCGATCTGCTGACCGGCCCGGCGGGTACCGCGCTGGACCGGGAGCGCCAGCTGGCGCAGGAATTCCGTGAACTGGAAAGTGTCAATGCCGCCATCGCCGTGCAGGTGCAACAGGCGATTCAGCAACGCAACAGGTCGCTGGAAGGCAAACTTGAGGCCAGCCGCCAGCGGCTGACCCAGCAGGTAACCTGGGCCATCGTGCTGGCTATCGCCATGGCGCTGGCATTCGGCGTGTGGTTCACGCTGCCGCTCAGGCGCCTGGAGAACGCCATCGTGGGCCTGGGGGAAAACCGGCTCGACCAGGTCATCACCATCCAGGGACCGGCCGACCTGGCCCTGGTGGGGCAGCGGCTGAATTGGCTGCGCCTGCGGCTGGTGGAGCTGGACGCCGACAAATCGCGTTTCCTGCGCCATATTTCGCACGAACTCAAAACACCGCTGGCATCGCTGCGCGAAGGGGTGTCGCTGCTGGAAGACGGCGTAGCCGGCACGCTGAGCAATGACCAGCGCGAAATAGCGCAAATCCTCAGGCACAACACCGGCGTACTGCAAAGCCAGATTGAAGACCTGCTGCGCTTTAATACGGCCGCGTTCGAGGCGCGCCAGTTGAATCGCCAGAATGTCGACCTGTTGCAACTCCTCGAGGAGCAGGTGTACGCGCAGCGCCTGCAGTGGCGCGCACGGGAACTGACGGTCAGCGTCGTCGGTGAACCCGTTGTGATGGAAATCGATCCCGAAAAAATCGGCACTGCGCTGGCCAACCTGCTGTCCAACGCCATCCGCTATTCACCACCCAAAGGGCAGATCCGGCTGGAACTGAGTCCGCTGCGGGGTTTCGTCCGCATCGACATCCACGATCAGGGCGTCGGTGTGGCGCAGGCCGACCGCGAACGGATTTTCGAGCCCTTTTACCGCGGTGAACGCCAGCCGGTCGACGTGGTTCGGGGCAGCGGTATCGGCCTGTCCATCGTTCACGAATACATTGCCGCACATGGCGGAAACATCGTCCTGATGCCCGATCAACCTGGCGCACACTTCAGAATAGAGCTTCCTCATGTTTCCAAGTACTGATTTTCTTCCCCCTCCGCCTGCGACCCACCTCTCCGGGCGCGGCCTGCTGCCGGCCCTGGTGACGTCGGCATTGCTGGCCGCGTGCAGCAGCGGTGGCCCCGCCCCCGAGCGTGGCACCAACACCGCAGCCGTCCTGGCAGCCCGGGCTGCGGCCTCTGCTGCCGAAGCCGCGCGGGCCAGCGCCAGCCAACCTGCGCCGCTCCCGGAATCGGTCGTTTTTGCCAGCGGCATGACCTTGCGCATGCTGGCTTACGCCGAGCGCGTACGCCTCATGCAGCCGCCGGAACTCACCCAGGAAACCGGGCGGCTCGGAGACGCCGCCAGCCCCGAGGCCCAACTCCAGCTCTCACTGGTGCTGGCCCAACTGCGGCAGCTGCCCGAACTGATACGTGCGCAGGAGCTGCTGGCCCGCGTATTGGGCAATGCCGATGCCCAGCCGCTGCATCCGCTGGCAAGGCTGCTGGCGTCACGCTATGCCGAACAGCGCCGCCTGGAAGAGCAGCTTGACAAACAAGGCCAGCAACTGCGCGATGCGCAGCGCAGGCTGGACCAGACCAACGAGCGGCTGGAGGCGCTAAAGGCCATTGAGCGCAGCCTCACCAGCCGGCAGCCGGCGGCAACAGCCTCGGCGCCCATCCCCCCTGCCAGCCGGGCCCGCCCCACCGCGCCATGAGCGACTCCGCCCTGACAGCGCCCCACCTGCTCGTCGTTGATGATGACGCCGACATGCTGCGCCTGCTCACCATGCGGCTCACTGCAGCGGGCTATCGCGTCACGGCGGTCACGTCGGCCGAAGCGGCGCTGACGCAGCTTCATATTGAACGGCCGCAGCTGGTACTCAGCGATGTGCGGCTTCCCGGCCGGGACGGCCTGGCGCTGTTCGACGACATACGCCAGCAGCATCCTTCGCTGCCGGTGATTTTGCTGACTGCGCATGGCACCATTCCTGATGCCGTGGAAGCCACCGAACGCGGCGTGTTCACCTATCTCACCAAGCCCTTTGACGGCAAAAGCCTGCTCGACAAGATTGCCCAGGCGCTGGCGCTGAGTGCCCCCGCGAACCCGGCCAAACAGGGCAGCCCCGAAGCCTGGCAAAACCAGATCATCAGCCGCTCAAGCCGCATGGCCGAAGCCCTGGCTGAAGCGCGCATGGTGGCGCAGTCGGACGCCAGCGTGCTGCTGCGCGGTGAAAGCGGCACCGGCAAGGAGCTGCTGGCCCAGGCCATCCACCAGGCAGGCGCACGGGCCAGCAAGCCCTTTATTGCCGTGAACTGTGGCGCCATCCCCGAGGCTTTGCTGGAATCCGAGCTGTTTGGCCACGTCAAGGGCGCCTTCACCGACGCAGTGGCCAATCACAAAGGCCTTTTCCAGGCCGCAGACGGCGGCACTTTGCTGCTCGATGAAATCGGTGACATGCCGCCCGCGCTCCAGGTCAAGCTGCTGCGCGTGTTGCAGGAACGCGTAGTGCGGCCGCTGGGCTCCAGCCAGTCGATTCCGGTGGATGTGCGCATCATCTCGGCCACACATCGCGACCTTGACGCTGCCATGGCTGAGGGCCAGTTCCGCGCCGACCTTTATTACCGGCTCAACGTCGTCACGCTGACCTTGCCCCCGCTGTCGGAGCGCCGCGAAGACATCCCGTTGCTGGCCAACCACTTTCTCCTCAAACTGGCCGCCAAGTACGACAAGCGCCTGAGCGGTTTCGCACCCGAGGCCCTCAAGGCCCTGACCACGGCCGCCTGGCCAGGCAACGTGCGCCAGCTTTACAACGTGGTGGAGCAGGTTTGTGCCCTGTCCACCACCCCGCTGGTGCCGCTGGCGTTGGTGCAGCGGGCCTTGCGCTCACCCAGCGTGCAAGTGCTCACCTATGCGGAAGCCAGGCAACACTTCGAGCGGGATTACCTGGTCGGGCTGCTCAAATTGACGGACGGCAACGTGGCCGATGCGGCCCGGCTGGCCGACCGGAACCGCACGGAGTTTTACCGCCTGATGCAAAAGCACGGGCTCACGCCGGGACACTTCAAGGTTTAGACCGTAAAAAGGTTCCAGGAGCTCCGGTTCGACCTGGGTTTGTCGCTGTGCCGCCGTGGGCCGTCGCTGGTTGGCGACAGGTTTAAGCCTTTGATTTAAAAGGATTTAATCGAGCCATCTGCGGAAGTTGTCGCTCACCGGCGACAAAACCCGCGATTCTGGGCGCTTTTGAGCCGGATTACATTTGGTTAAATCAAGTATCACGCCCAACTTGTTGATTTAAAACAATTTTTCGAAGCTGGCACAGGGTTTGCCCTAGTCATGGCATGCCAGCTTTTTTCCTGCCTTTTTTGGCATCCTCCGGCGGCCCCAAGCGCCGCTTCAATTTTCTCCTGCGGGCCCGTATCGCGGCCTGCGCGAGCCTTGCAGCACTGACGCTCGCGGCGGGCCAGGCGCATGCCTTCGATCTGGACGATGTGGCCGCTATCGCGCGCCAGCGCTCGCAAGCGCCCTGGCGCGAAGCGTCCCACGCGGTGCCCACCGAGCTCGCCAGGATGGCGTACGACGACTACCGCGACATCCGGTTCAACGCCGCCAGCACGCTGTGGCGTACCGACAAACTTCCCTTTGAAGCGAATTTTTTCCATGTCGGCCGGCACGGTGATTCGGTTCGCATTCACGAAATCACGACAGTGGGCGTGAAGCGTCTGCCTTACGACCCCGCCACATTCAATTTCGGAAAAAACAAACTGTCACCCGAGACCTGGGGTGACCTGGGCCACGGCGGCGCGCGCTTTTTCAGCAACCTCAACTCACCCACCTACAAGGATGAACTGGTGGTATTCACCGGTGCCACCTACTTCCGGGCGCTGGGATCGGGTCAGCGCTACGGCCTTTCGGCACGCGGCCTGGCGGTGGACACCGCAGGCGGTGCGGGCGGAGCCAAGGAAGAGTTTCCCCGTTTCACGGATTTCTGGCTTCAAAAACCTGCAGTCGACAGCAAGCAGCTGACCGTCTTTGCCGTGATGGATTCGGAGCGCATGACAGGCGCCTACCGGTTCGACATCCAGGCCGGCGAGCAAACCACCACGAATGTACAGGCGCGCATCTTCATGCGCCCGGCCACAACCTCCGGCAACAGCGCGCCCGTGACCTCGCTGGGCATCGCGCCCCTGACCAGCATGTTTTTCTTTGGCGAAAACCAGCCCCGCCCCGGCGATTTCCGGCCCGAAGTGCACGACTCCGACGGCCTGATGATGGCTACGGGTGACGGTGAATGGCTCTGGCGGCCCCTGCAAAATCCGTCCTCCCCGCTGGTGACGTCTTTCGCCATGAAGTCGCTCAAGGGCTTTGGCCTGATGCAACGCGACCGCGCCTTTGCCAACTACGAAGACACCGAAGCTCGCTATGAGACGCGGCCCAGCGCCTGGGTCACGCCCGTGGGCGACTGGGGCGCCGGCCGGGTCGAGCTGTTTCAATTTGCCACGCCGGATGAGACCCATGACAACGTGGTGGCCTATTGGGTACCCGAAAAAATGCCAGCACCTGGCCAGTCGCTGGACATCGCCTGGCAAATCAGCTGGCAGGGCAAGAACCAGCAACTGCCGCCCAACAGCTGGGTCACGCAATCACGCCGCGGCACCGGGTACTCGAAGGCCGGAACCGATCTCACGGGCCAGGTCCAGTACGTCATCGACTTTGCCGGCCCGGCGCTGGACGCGCTGCCCGAGGACGCCAAGGTCGAAGCCATCTCCAGCGCCAACGCCAATGGCCGTGTGCTCGAAAGCATGGCCTACAAGAATCCCGCCACCGGCGCATGGCGCATGACGCTGCGCGTGCTGCGGCTGAACCCGGCCCAGCCTGTTGAGCTGCGCGCCTTCCTCAAACATGACAACCACACTGTGAGCGAAACATGGACCAACCTGATCACACTCTGATTCCATCCGCTGCACGCAGCGCCCTGCGCGAGGAACGCCACCCCAATTCGGTGACGGCGCCACCGCTGAATCGCGGCTCCATGGTGCCCCGGCCCTGGCGTGGCTTCTGGAACAGCATGGCCACCGCGCTGCTGCTGCCCATGCTGTCGATATTCCGGGTTTCCGCGCCGGCACCATCCCATCGCCTGCCTGCCCCCCGGCTTGAGCGCTGGCAGCAGGCTGCCCGGCGCCGGCGCACGGTGTTCCTGCTGCTGACCGTCATCAGCACCGTGCTGGCAACCAGCATCTTTGCGGACATGCAGCCCGACTATGACAACGCCTGGCTGCAGTACGGCCAGATCAGCCTGTTTGCCCTTCTGTCAGCCTGGGTAGTGACCGGCTTCATGACGGCGATGATGGGCTTTTACGTCACGATCTTTGGTGACAAACACGCGCTGTCCGCGAAAAAGGTTCAGCACTACCCGCTGGATGCGTCCACACGCACCGCGATCATCATGCCGATCTGCAATGAAGACGTACGCACCGTGTTCGCCGGCCTGCGCGCCACCTGCGAGTCGGTCGCGATGACCGGCCATGTACAGAGCTTTGATGTCTTCGTACTGTCGGACAGCAGCAACCCGGCCATCATCCAGGCCGAGCGCGCCGCCTGGGAAGACCTGCGCACCCAGCTGGCCGGACACCCCGACCAGCCGCAGATCGAGGTCTATTACCGCCTGCGCAAACGCCGCACCGACCGCAAGGCCGGCAATGTGGCCGACTTCTGCCGCCGCTGGGGCAAGGATTACCGCTATATGGTGGTGCTGGACGCCGACAGCGTGATGAGCGGCGACTGCCTGGTTTCCATGGTCAAGCTGATGGAAGCCAATCCCAGGGCCGGCATCATCCAGACCGCAACCCAGGCCATCGGCCACGTCACGCTGCACGCACGGGCGCAGCAGTTCGCCTCACGCGTGACCGGGCGCCTCTTCACGCTGGGGATGCAGTTCTGGCAGATGGGCGAGTCCCACTACTGGGGCCACAACGCCATCATCCGTATTGAGCCCTTCATGAAGCATTGCGCGCTGGCGCATATCAAGGGCACGGGCGGCATGGCGGGCAGCATCATGTCGCACGATTTTGTCGAGGCCGCGCTGATGCGCCGCGCCGGCTACCACGTCTGGCTGGTGGGTGACCTGGTGGGCAGCTACGAGCAGCAGCCGCCCGATTTGCTGGCCGAGCTGCAGCGCGATCGCCGCTGGTGCCAGGGCAACCTGCAAAACTCGCGCCTGATCGCCGAGCCGGGCATTCACCCGGTACACCGCTCCATGTTCGGCACGGGCGCGATGGCGTATCTGTCGGCGCCGCTGTGGCTGTGCTTTCTCACGCTGGGTACGGCGCTGTGGCTGTCCGGCTCGCCGATGATTGCCGACTGGACGCTGCTTCCCGGCGAGCTGATGTCGCTTTGGGCCTGGACGCTGTGCATGCTGTTCCTGCCGCGCATCCTGGGCATCGTGGCCGTGCTGGTCAACCGCCAGCAGCAATCCTATGGCGGCACCGTCGCCCTGCTGCGCAGCGCTTTGCTTGAAACCCTGATCGCGCTGTTGCAGGCACCCATCCGCATGCTCGCGCATTCGCTGTTTGTGGTGGTGGCCCTCACCGGCCTGAAGCTTGAATGGAAATCGCCCCCGCGCGAAGCGGCCGCTGTGCCCTGGCGCCATGCGCTGGCGCAGTTGGCGCCCATGTCCGGCGTGATCGCGCTGCTGGCTGTCGGCATTGCCGTGATCGATGCACGGGCTTTGATCTGGCTGATCCCGGTCGGCCTGCCGCTGCTGCTGGCGATCCCGATGACGGTGCTCACCAGCAAGGTAGGCGTGGGCACGGCCCTGCGTGCGCAGAACTACCTGCTGATCCCGGAAGAAACCCGTTCGCCGGCGGTGCTGCGACGCGCCTGGCTGCATGCAAGCCGGCTGGCCAAGCCACGGCTGAAGGCGGCCTGAGAATGGCCTGACTTCAGGGCAACCCATGAAAAAAGCCGCTTGAAGCGGCTTTTTTCATGACAGGCAAACGCTATTAATTCAGGAGCTGGTTGCGCCCGTCTTTATTGGGCTGCAGCCATTTTTCACTTAAAGATCGAATCAATCAAAACTTGGGCATGCCTTTCATGCCGCCCATGCGTTTCATCATTTTCATCATCCCGCTGCCTTTCATCTTCTTCATCATGCCCTGCATCTGCTCGAATTCATTGAGCAGGCGGTTGACTTCCTGAACATGCACGCCGGAACCGGCAGCAATGCGGCGCTTGCGGGTGGCCTTGATGAGTTCGGGCTTGCGGCGCTCCAGCGGCGTCATGCTCTGGATGATGCCCTCCTTGCGCTTAATGTCTTTCTCGGCCTTGTCCATGTCGACCTGGCCAGCCTTGGCCGCCATTTGCGCGGGCAGCTTTTCCAGAAGGCTGGAGAGCCCGCCCATGTTCTTCATTTGCTGCAACTGGCTCAGGAAGTCGTTGAGGTCAAAGCCGTCGCCGGACTTGATCTTGGCGGCGAGCTTCTGGGCAGAGGCCATGTCCACCCCGGCGGCCACCTGCTCGACCAGCGCCAGAATATCGCCCATGCCGAGGATGCGGCCGGCGTGGCGCTCGGCGTCGAACACCTCCAGGCCGTCGATTTTCTCGCTGGTACCGGAGAATTTGATGGGGGCGCCGGTGATCTGGCGCACGCTGAGCGCCGCACCGCCGCGCGAATCGCCGTCGGTCTTGGTCAGGATGATGCCGGTGAGCGGCAAGGCTTCCTTGAAGGCCTTGGCGGTGTTGACCGCATCCTGGCCCTGCATCGCATCGACCACAAACAGCGTTTCAACCGGGTTCAGGATCGCATGCAGCTCCTTGATTTCCGCCATCAGGGCCTCGTCGATGGCCAGCCGGCCAGCCGTATCGACCAGCAGCACGTCAAAGAAATGCTTGCGGGCGTAGTCAATGGCGGCTCGCGCGATGTCGGCCGGCTTCTGGTCAGGCGTGCTGGGAAACCATTCGGCGCCGGCCTGTTTGGTGACCGTCTTGAGCTGTTCAATGGCGGCCGGGCGATAGACGTCGCCTGAAACGGTCAGCACCTTTTTCTTGCGCTTTTCGATCAGGTGCTTGGCCAGCTTGGCGGTAGTGGTGGTTTTACCCGCGCCCTGCAGGCCGGCCATCAGGATGACCGCCGGCGGCTGGGCTGCCAGGTTGATATCGCTCACCCCCTCGCCCATGGTAGCGGCGAGTTCCTTGTTAACGATGCCCACCAGCGCCTGGCCCGGCGAGAGAGAACCCATCACTTCCTGGCCCAGCGCTTTTTCTTTGACCCGGGCAATGAAGTCGCGCACCACCGGCAGCGCAACGTCGGCCTCGAGCAAGGCCATGCGTACCTCGCGCAGCATGTCCTGCACGTTGGATTCGGTGATGCGGGCCTGGCCTCGCATTTCCTTGACGAGACGGGATAACTTGTCGGTAAGAGCTGAGGCCATGGGAAGGCGCCACGAACGCGGCGCAGTTAGGTGGAAAAGAAAGGCTGCAGCGGAAGGCTGCCAGAAAGGGGGAAAAGAGGCAGTAAAGGCTAAACTCTAGCCATGATTTTAGCTTTGAGCGACTGGTGGGGTCTTGCAGCGGCAGCCGGTGCTGCCGTCGCCTACGCTGCATTGGCACTGGGCTCCCCGCGCCTCGGCCCCGCCGCCATCCGCGGCCTGCTGCTGGCGGCCTGGCTGCTGCACGCGCTGGCGCTGGCCGATGGCCTGCTGGGCGAGCCCCCGCGTTTCGGCTTTGCACCGGCGCTGTCCATGACGGTCTGGCTGGTGCTGACCGTTTACGCCATCGAAAGCCGCCTGTTTCCACAACTCCAGGCCCACTGGGCGTTGGCAGGGCTGGGCAGCGCAGCTGTCATCCTGACGGTCATTTTCCCCGGTACCACCTATCACGCCATCGCGTCCCCCTGGCTGCCGTTGCACTGGGCCCTGGGCATCGCGTCTTATGGGCTGTTTGCCGCCGCAGTGGTGCACGGCTGGCTGATGACGCGCTCCGAGCGCTCCATCCGGCTGGCCGCACAAACCGATGCGGGTGTGCCGCTGTTGACGCTGGAGCGGCTCACCTTCCGCTTCGTGGAGGCCGGCTTTGTATTGCTGTCGGCCACGCTGTTTGTAGGCTGGCTGTTCGCCGAAACACTCTACGGGCCCGGCCTGGCCTGGAAATGGAACCATAAAACCGTGTTTTCGGTCCTGGCCTGGCTGACGTTTGCCGGCCTGCTGATCGGCCGGGCGCGCCTCGGATGGCGTGGCCGCAAGGCCGTCCGTGTGCTGTACCTGGGCTCCGGCCTGCTGCTGCTGGGCTACGCCGGTTCGCGCTTTGTACTTGAAGTCATTCTGAGGCGGGCATGAAATACCTTCTGGTCCTGGGATTCGTGCTGGTGGTTTTCTGGCTCTGGCGTCACAACCGCGATGCGGAAAGAAACGATGCGGCGGCTGCCCGTCCCCGCCAGGCACCGGGCCGCGAAACGGCCGTTGCGGAGATGATCGCATGCGATGTCTGCCACGTGCATTTGCCGAAGTCCGACGCCCTGACAGGCGGCAAGGGGATTTATTGCAGTGACGCGCATCGCCGCCAGGCAGGAGACTAGGGCCTGCCAACACTATGTTTACAAATGCGAATGGGGTGAAAACGGCGCCAATCAAGGCGCGCGACGAATCCCAGACCGGGAGTCTGGGTGAGGAGCGCAACGCCGAGTGGCGCCGTTTTCACCCCATTCCCTCCGGGTTGCGATCAAAAAGGCCTTGCGCGGCGTTGCAAAGCCTTGACGGGGTCTACCCCGCCTGCGTTTTGCGCCTTGCTCAAGGCCTTTTTGAGCGCAACGCATCTTGCAAACATAGTGTTAGCAGGCCCCAATGAGCACGCCATCCCACTGGTTTGAAACGGGAGGCAAGGCATCAGGCGCGTGGGAGACCGTGCCCGAACTGGGCTCCTTCGGCCGTTTGTGGCGTGTCTTCATGACGGCACGCGTTGCCATCGCCACGGTACTCGTCATCCTTCAGGCGGTTATCTACGCGCTGGGCAACATCACCAACCGCTGGTCGATTGGGGTATGCATCGCCTACCTGTGCGCCACACTGGCCGTGCGCCTGTGGGCCAAACCGCGGCCACCACGAAGCACCTTTGACGCACAGTGGTTACTGACCATCGGCGTGGACGTCATCACGTTCTCCACACTCAATTTCCTGCAATCGAGCGGCATCAACTACACGCCGCTGTTTGCCCTGCCGGTGCTCCTTGCCTCCATCCTTGGACCGATTTTGCTGGCCTTCGGAACCGCAGCCAGCGTGACCTTGCTGCTTCTGGCCGACGCCTGGTGGAGCTCACTTCAGGTATTGGGCGACTTCAATGCCCGATTCCTCCAGTCGGGCTTGAGCGGTTCCGGTTTTTTCCTGGTCGCGCTGCTTGCGAACCACCTCGCCTTGCGGCTGGCCCGTGAAGAGCAGTTGGCAAAACGCAGCCAGTCCGCCGCGCGCATGCAGACGCAGGTGAACGAACTGGTCATTGAAACCTTGGCCGACGGCGTGCTGGTGGTCGATATCAACGGCATCGTCCGGTCGGCCAATCCGGCATCCAGGCGCCTGCTGGGAGCCCGGGATTCAGTTCGCAGCGCGCCTTTCATCCTCGTCATGGAGGCGGCCTGGTTGCCCCTGGCGGAACTGATGCACAGCACGTTCAGCACGCAAACCCCCCAGGAAGCGGACATCAGCCTTGAATACCCGGGCAGCAATACCCGGCGGCTTCATGTACGCACTCGTCTTGCCGCCTCGAAAAATGGCACCCACGAAAGCCTTTGTGTAATGTTCCTGGAGGACCTGCGTGAAATGGAGGCCCGCGTGAGGACCGAGAAGATGGCAGCCATGGGACGCATGTCGGCCGCAGTGGCACACGAAATCAGGAATCCGCTGGCGGCGATCTCTCAAGCCAATGCCTTGCTGGAAGAAGACCTGCAAGACGAGCCGCACCGCCAGCTCACAGGCATGATCCGGCAAAATGCGCAACGTCTCGCCAGAATCGTCGATGAGGTATTGAACATTTCACGTGCCCAGGCGCACCTGCCCTCGCCACAAACCACCACCCTGGCACTGGACGAAACCGCTCACAAGATTACCGCGGACTGGGCAGGGCAGACTGAAGCGTCCCGACGCATGAAGATCACGGCAGATTCAGGTAATGCCGTTGTGTGCTTTGAGCCCGAGCATTTGCGCCGCCTGATGGTCAATCTGCTGGACAACGCCCTGCGTTATGCCAGCACATCTTCTCACGCCATTGAAGTCTCCACCCAGCTCGTTACGCCCGGGCAGGCCCGTCTGTCCGTATGGAGCGATGGCCAACCCATGGAGCAAACCGTGCAAACACACCTGTTCGAACCATTTTTCTCCTCTGAAAGCCGCTCAAGCGGGCTGGGCCTGTACATTTGCCGTGAATTGTGCGAACGCTATGGCGCCCTGATCGGCTACCAGCGCGTGCAGCGCAGCGGCATTGAGGGAAACGAATTTTTTGTCATATTCGCACCCTCCAGTCCGTCTATGACCTTGCCTGCGGCTTCTTTTGCCACAATGCCAACCTGAAAACCATGAGCACCCCCATTCCCGTTCCCCAGCAGGCACGTATCCTCGTCATTGACGATGAACCGGATTTGCGCACCCTGTATGAACTGACGCTGCTCAGGGAAGGGTATCGGGTGGAGGCAGCCGGTGACCTGCTGCAGGCCCGGGAGCAGCTCAAGGCGCATCACTTCGATGCTGTGATCACCGATATGCGCCTGCCAGATGGCCTTGGCCTCGAATTACTGCGAGACATGATAGACCAGCAAAGGCCCGAACGATGCGTGGTGATTACGGCCCACGGCTCGGCCGAAAATGCGGTGGAAGCACTCAAGGCCGGCGCGTTTGACTACCTCACGAAACCGGTCGACCTCAAACAATTCCGCAGTGTCGTGGCATCCGCCGTGCAGGGTGCCAAGCATCCTGCACTACAGGCCAAAAGCGATCGAAGCGCACCGGAACACGGCACCGCCCCCTCCGCCCAGAAAAAAAGCGGGGACGGCACCCAGATTCTGCAAAAACTGGTGGGTGAATCTGCCGTCATGCGCGCCGTCAAGTCGCGCATCGTCAAAGTGGCGGGAAGCATGGCGCCGGTCCTCATTCAGGGGGAATCGGGCACCGGCAAGGAACTGGTTGCACGCGCCGTACACGGCTGCAGCCACCGCGCGACAGGGCCTTTTGTAGCCGTCAATTGCAGCGCCATACCCGAAAACCTCCTCGAAGCGGAGTTCTTCGGTGCACGAAAGGGCGCTTACACCGGATCAGCGCAGGACCGGCAAGGCTACTTCCAGGCAGCCAAGGGCGGCACCTTGTTTCTCGATGAAATCGGCGACCTGCCGCTGGCCATGCAATCCAAACTTCTGCGCGCCATCCAGGAGCGCACCGTCAGGCCGCTGGGTTCGCCGCAGGAGGACACCGTTGACGTGCGCATCGTCAGCGCAACGCACAAAAACCTGGCGGCGGAAGCCCAGGAAGGAACATTCCGCCAGGATCTTTATTACCGGCTCAATGTGATTGAAATTGCCGTGCCGGCCTTGCGCGAACGCCGGGAGGATTTGCCGGCACTCTGCAATGCCCTGCTGTCAAGAATCTGCCAGGAGTCCGGCTTCAAGATGCCCGAGTTGACGGATGCCGTGATGGAGCAGCTGCAGTCCAGGCCCTTTAACGGCAATGTCAGGGAGCTGGAAAACATCCTGCACCGGGCCGTGGCGCTCGGCGAAGGAAGCGTGCTGCATTTTGATGCGCCGGTCGAAGAGCACGTCGCCGTCCCGGAAAACCTGCAGGATTATCTGGACGGGCAGGAGCGAAACATCCTGACCAAGGTTTTGCTGGAGACCGGCTTCAATCGTACCGCCGCCGCCGCGAGGCTGGGTTTGAGCCTGCGGCAGATCCGCTACCGCATTGCACGCCTGAATATCGCCACGCCGGGCAATGACGACCTGGCCGATGGACTTGACCCTGCTGATGACCCCGCCTGAAAGCCCCAATGCCCTTCCCCGGCCTTTGTGGCAAAACGGCTGGTACCGCTATGCACGCGCACTGGCTTCGCCCAACTTTGGTCCACGCCCTCCCGGCGCGCAAATCGACCTGATCGTCATCCACTCCATCAGCCTGCCGCCAGGTGAGTTCGGCAATGGCAACGTCGAACGCCTTTTCACCAACCAGCTCGACTGGGAGGCACACGCTTACTTTCAGGGCATTCGCGGCCTGCAGGTTTCATCGCACTTTTTCATCGCCCGAACCGGCGCTCTGTGGCAGTTTGTGAGCTGTGACGACCGCGCCTGGCATGCCGGGGAATCCAGCTACCGCGGACGCACCAACTGCAACGACGATTCCATCGGCATCGAACTGGAAGGCCTTGAGGGAGATACCTTTGAAGCATCCCAGTATGAAACCCTGACCGGGCTATGCGCCTCGCTTCTGCAGCGCTACCCCATTGAGCACATCGCCGGGCACGAGCACATTGCACCCGGCCGCAAGCAGGACCCGGGCCCTGGCTTCAACTGGCCTCTGCTGCAAAACTCGCTGTCGTCACCGGCTAGGTGTTTTCCCGAAATCATGTGACTGGTGCACCTGCACGCACTCACCATTGCGGTGCGTCTTGCTGTTGAAATTTCCGGTTATTTTTACCGCGCCAGCAGTGGCCGGCGCTCTCAACCCAAGCCCGCGAAAAGCCGCGCCACAACGCCGCATCAGCTTCGCAAGCCTGATGGCATCAGGCTTTCAGCGAAGTTGAACGAGCCACCATCAAGCCCTGATCGAGGCGTCTGGAATGGGGCCTAAAAAGCCACAAAACGTAACGGTGCATTCAGTCAGCGATACACTACCTGTAGTGGCTTGTATTCCCTCCATACCCTAGGTATAGTGTCTAAGCCCTAATTCAGTTTGATGTAATTTGGGTCAGGAAATGAAGGAGCAGGTTGATAGGCCTGTGCAATACCTCAATATATCCAGAGACCCCGAACAGCACATCAAACCACCCATAAAACAAAGCAAAGAGGAAGTCATGCAAACTGCACAACACGCGGTGCCCGTCACGTCGAGCGTTCTGGCAAGCAACCCAGCAACCGGCGATACCAACGCGCAAAGCAACCCGCTCGCCCATTACCAGATCATTCGCCGCAATGGCGGCGTGGTGCCGTTCGAACCCAACAAGATCGCCGTGGCCATGATGAAGGCTTTCCTGGCCGTGCATGGCACGCAGGGTGCGGCTTCGGCCAGCGTCCGCGAAACCGTTGACGGCCTGACCCAGGCGGTCATCCGCGCCCTGATGCGTTCGCGCCCAGGCGGCGGAACCTTTCATATAGAAGACGTTCAGGATCAGGTCGAGCTGGGCCTGATGCGCGGCGGCCACCACGAGATCGCCCGCGCTTACGTGCTGTACCGCGAAAAGCGCACGCAAGAGCGCGCACGCCAGCCGCAAACCCAGGCGCCCGCAGCGCCGCTGATCCATGTGACCGACCGCGGCAACCGCGTCGCGCTGGACATCCGCAACCTGCAGGCGTTGATTGAAGCCTCCTGCGCCAACCTGGGCGCGGATATCAAGCCCGACCCGATCGTTGCGGAAACCATGCGCAACCTCTATGACGGTGTGCCCATTGACGAGGTCTACAAGGCGTCCATCCTGGCAGCGCGCACCCTGATCGAGAAAGACCCTGACTACACCTACGCCACCGCACGCCTGCTGATGCACACCATCCGCCGCGAAGTGCTGGGTGAAGAAGTCAGTCAGGAAGACATGGCGATTCGCTACGCCGAGTATTTCCCGCAGTTCATCGCCAAGGGCGTACAAAACGAGCTGCTCGACGAAAAGCTCCAGCAGTTCGACCTGGCCCGCCTGGGCGCCGCGCTCAAGCCCGAACGCGACCTGAAATTCGACTACCTCGGCCTGCAAACCCTGTTTGACCGCTACTTCCTGCACGTGCGCAAACAGCGCATCGAGCTACCACAGGCTTTCTTCATGCGCGTGGCCATGGGCCTGTCGCTCAACGAGATCAACCGCGAAGAACGCGCGATCGAGTTCTATGAAATCCTCTCGTCCTTCGACTTCATGTCGAGCACGCCCACCCTGTTCAATGCCGGCACGCTGCGCTCGCAGCTGTCGTCGTGCTACCTGACGACCGTCGCCGACGACCTGGGCGGCATCTACGACGCCATCAAGGAAAACGCGCTGCTGTCCAAATTTGCCGGCGGCCTGGGCAATGACTGGACGCCTGTGCGCGCCCTGGGCGCCCATATCAAGGGCACCAACGGCGAATCGCAAGGCGTCGTGCCTTTCCTCAAAGTCGTCAACGACACCGCCGTGGCGGTCAACCAGGGCGGCAAGCGCAAGGGCGCCGTCTGCGCCTACCTGGAAACCTGGCACCTGGATATTGAAGAGTTCCTGGAACTGCGCAAGAACACCGGTGACGATCGCCGCCGTACGCACGACATGAACACCGCCAACTGGATTCCCGACCTCTTCATGCGCCGCGTGATGGAAAAGGGCAGCTGGACGCTGTTCTCACCGTCGGACACACCCGACCTGCACGACAAGTTCGGCAAGGACTTCGAGAAAATCTACACCGCCTACGAAGCCAAGGCCGAGCGCGGCGAAATCAAGCCATCCCGCAAGCTGCAGGCCACCGACATGTGGCGCAAGATGCTGTCGATGCTGTTTGAAACCGGCCATCCCTGGATCACGTTCAAGGACGCCTGCAATGTGCGCTCGCCGCAGCAACACACCGGCGTCGTGCACTCGTCCAACCTGTGCACCGAAATCACACTCAACACCAGCGACACCGAAACTGCTGTCTGCAACCTCGGCTCGGTCAACCTCGTCCAGCATCTGAAGGACGGCGCAGTCGACCACGAGAAGCTTAAAAAGACCATTACCACGGCCATGCGCATGCTGGACAACGTGATCGACATCAACTATTACGCCGTCAAGAAGGCCCGCGATTCCAACATGCGCCACCGCCCTGTGGGCCTGGGCATCATGGGTTTCCAGGACTGCCTGTACGAGCTGCGCGTGCCTTACGCTTCCCAGGAAGCTGTCGAGTTCGCCGACAAATCCATGGAGGCTGTCTGCTACCACGCTTACTGGGCATCGACCGAACTGGCCAAAGAGCGCGGTAAATATGCCACGTACAAAGGCTCGCTCTGGGACAAGGGCATCCTGCCGCTGGATACGCTGGACATGCTGGCCGAGCAGCGCGGCGGCTATGTGGAAGTCGACCGCTCCGCCAGCCTTGACTGGGACGCTTTGCGCAAGAAGATTGCCAAAGACGGCATGCGCAATTCCAACTGCGTGGCCATTGCGCCCACAGCCACCATCTCCAACATCATTGGGGTGGATGCTTGTATCGAACCCTGCTTTGGCAACCTGTCGGTCAAGTCCAACCTGTCGGGTGAATTTACCGTCATCAACCATTACCTGGTCCGCGACCTGAAGCGCTTGGGCCTATGGGACGACGTGATGGTGGTGGATCTGAAGCACTTTGACGGCTCCCTGCGCCCGATCGATCGCGTACCGCAGGACGTCAAAGCGCTCTACGCCACGGCGTTTGAGATTGAAACTTCCTGGATTGTCGAGGCGGCAGCGCGCCGCCAGAAGTGGATTGATCAGGCACAGTCGCTCAACATCTACATGGCAGGCGCTTCGGGCAAAAAGCTCGACGACACCTACAAGCTGGCCTGGCTGCGCGGCCTCAAGACGACTTACTACCTGCGCACGCAAAGCGCGACGCACGCCGAGAAGTCGACCGTGACCGCGGGCAAGATGAACTCGGTGTCATCGGGTACCGCGACGGCAGGCGGCGGCATGAGCGCGCTCGAAGCGGCAGCCGCCGCAGCGCAGGCGCAGATGAGTGCATCGCCCGCGACCGACATCAAATTCTGTGCAATCGATGACCCAGGTTGCGAGGCCTGCCAATAAAACACCGAATCGTGCGCTGAGCTTCATCGCACGATTCGATGTAATTGAGCAACACAATTTTGTAGCGATGTGAATGAACACTTTTCATTTTGTATCGCTGCTTTCATAATCCCAAAGTATTGGAAACCTCTATGTTGACCTGGGACGAAGAAGTCAAACCATCTTTGCAAACATCTCACAACAGCGGCTTGCCTGAAGGCCGCTCGATGGAACTTCCGCCTCTTTCTTTGAACACTGCCGAGCAGCCCCAGGCGCAAGTGCGCATGCTCAACGACGGCGCGTTCGCACCTGTGCAAGCTGCAGCACCTTCTACGTCTGCCGCCGCACCCGCCAAGGCACAACGCGTCAAGGCCTCCGACAAACGCATCATTAATGGCCAGACCGACGTCAACCAGCTGGTGCCGTTCAAATACAAGTGGGCTTGGGAAAAATACCTCGCCACCTGCGCCAACCACTGGATGCCGCAGGAAGTAAATATGACGCGCGACATCGCGCTCTGGAAAGACCCGAACGGCCTGACCGAAGACGAACGCCGTCTGGTCAAGCGCAACCTGGGTTTCTTCGTGACCGCCGACTCGCTGGCAGCCAACAACATCGTGCTGGGCACCTACCGCCACATCACCGCACCCGAATGCCGCCAGTTCCTGCTGCGCCAGGCTTTTGAAGAAGCCATTCACACCCACGCCTACCAGTACATCACTGAATCACTGGGCCTGGACGAAGCCGAAATCTTCAACGCCTATAACGAAGTGCAATCGATCAAGGACAAGGACCAGTTCCTGATTCCTTTCATTGAAGTGATTTCCGACCCTCACTTCAAAACTGGCACTACCGAAGCTGACCAGACCCTGCTCAAGTCGCTGATCGTGTTTGCTTGTCTGATGGAAGGCCTGTTCTTCTATGTGGGCTTCACGCAGATTCTTGCCCTGGGTCGCCAGAACAAGATGACCGGCGCCGCCGAACAGTACCAGTACATCCTGCGCGACGAGTCCATGCACTGCAACTTCGGCATCGACCTGATCAATCAGCTCAAGCTGGAAAACCCCCATCTCTGGACGGCGGACTTCAAGGCCGAAATCAAGGCATTGTTCATGAAAGCCGTCGAACTGGAGTACCGCTACGCCGAAGACACCATGCCGCGCGGCGTGCTCGGCCTCAATGCGTCCATGTTCAAAGGCTACCTCCGCTACATTGCCAATCGCCGTGCCACGCAGATCGGACTTGAAACTCTCTTCCCCAACGAGGAGAATCCGTTCCCATGGATGAGCGAAATGATCGACCTGAAAAAAGAGCGTAACTTCTTTGAAACCCGTGTGATCGAGTACCAGTCCGGTGGTGCCCTTTCCTGGGATTGATTGACCAGAAAAATACGCGAGACAAGCGAACAATGATTTCAAGAATTGCAATGACCAGTGACAGCACCGAAGAGTGCGCGTTGGGCTTTGCTCCTGTGTTCGCGGCGCTGGGACCGGTTTATCCGGGGCCCAACGCCGTGAATCGCTTTACGTACTCCAACCGTGAAGTGCTCTTTGCAACGTGATCAAGGAGAAAACTATGGCAACTGCGAAAAAAACTGCGGCTAAAAAAGCTGCTCCAAAGAAAGCCCCTGCGAAAAAAGTAGCGGCTAAGAAGGCTCCTGCGAAAAAAGCAGCAGCGAAAAAAGCTCCGGCTAAAAAAGCTCCAGCGAAAAAAGTAGCGGCCAAAAAGCCAGCTGCGAAAAAATCGCCAGCGAAAAAGCCAGCAGCCAAGAAGGTAGCGGCCAAGAAGCCAGCAGCGAAGAAAGCTGCAGCGAAAAAGCCAGCAGCCAAGAAGGCCGCGAAAAAGGTAGCGAAGAAACCAGCGGCGAAGAAAGCCGCTGCGAAAAAGCCTGCCGCCAAGAAAGCAGCGAAAAAGCCCGCTGCGAAGAAAGCCGCGAAAAAACCTGCTGCCAAAGCTGCGAAAGCACCCGCTGCAGCGGCTGCCCCTGCGGCTCAGACTACTCTGAACCCGCAAGCTGCCTGGCCGTTTCCGACAGCCAGCAAGCCGTAAGCAGTAAGGTAATTCTGCTTAGAGCCCGATATCGAAAGATGTCGGGCTTTTTTCATGGCTGGGCCGTTCCTGAGGCCATCCACAATTGACACCCCTGACCCCTGTTTACCGCCGCCGGACCACTCCAGCCATGAAACCGTTCCCCGCGCTGCCCGAACTTCCTTTTCTGCGACGGGAAAAGAATGGGGACGTTCTGATCGACATCCATGTGGTGCCCAACGCCGCCAAAACCGAGATGATGGGCCTGCATGGAGAGGCCGGCCAGCAGGCGCTGCGCCTGCGGCTGCAGGCACCGCCCGTGGACGGCAAAGCCAATCAGGCGCTGGTGAAGTGGCTGGCCGGTTGCCTCGGCGTTCCGCAGCAGGCGGTCACGCTGGCCCGCGGAGAGGCTTCAAGGCGCAAGCAGTTGCGCGTCAGCGCTGCAGCGGCAAGCCAGGCTGCGTGGAATGAATGGCTGAAAGCACTGGACCACCGCGAGCCATAGCCCCACGTAAAGCGCCGCGAGAAGTAGGCGAAAGGGGGCGTAGCTATTAATTCGATAGCTTCTTGCGCCCGTCCAGTCACGCTCAATCGCCGATTTTCTCTGAATTCAGCGTGTAGTTCTGGCCGCCGCGCGTCGCGATCTTGTGTGCACCTACCCGGTTGCCCAGCGCGGCGCAGCGGTCCAGCGCCCAGCCTTTTTCCAGGCCAAACAGCAAAGCGCCGCGAAAGGCATCGCCGCATCCCGTCGGGTCGACCACAGTTTCGGCTTTCACCGGCGGCACGAGGGTTTTCTCGCCGCCAATCCAGACCTCGCAACCTTCCGCGCCCAACGTCACCACCAGGCCCTGCACCCGGCGGGACAATTCGGCGCATGACAGGCCCGTGCGGTCACACAGCATTTTGGCCTCGTAATCGTTGACGGTCACCCAGGTGGAAAGTTCCACAAAGTGGGAAAGCTCCTTGCCGTCAAACATGGGAAGGCCCTGGCCTGGATCAAAAACGAAGGGGATACCAGCCAGCTTGAACTGCTCGGCATGCTGCAGCATGGCATCGCGCCCGTCAGGCGAGATAATGCCCAGCTTGATGTCATCGCGTGCGTCAATGCGGGTGACATGGGCCTGCATCATGGCACCCGGATGAAAAGCCGTGATCTGGTTGTTGTCCCGGTCGGTCATGATCATCGCCTGGGCGGTGTAGGTGTCGCCCACCTGCCGCACAAATTCCGTGCTGATGCCCAGCGTCTTCATGCGCTCCACGTACTCAGCGCCGTCGCTGCCGACCGTGGCCATGGGCAGCGGCTTGCCGCCAAGCTGCTGCAGGCTGTAGGCGATGTTGCCGGCGCAGCCGCCAAATTCACGGCGCAGCGCCGGCACCAGAAACGACACATTCAGAATATGCAGTTGATCGGGCAGTATCTGCTCCGAAAAGCGCCCCTCAAAGGTCATGATGGTGTCAAACGCCAGGGAGCCACAAATAACAGCAGACATTCAGTTCTCTCGTTTCAATCAGGGGTAAAAAACCAGGACACGATAGCCAGCCACTCGCAAGGGAGCCGCCGGCGCAGAAGACGGCGGCGACGCTGCAGCTGCAGTGTCCGGATCACCGGATATTTTCATGATGACCAGGCCGGGCATTTCGGAGCGGGGGGCCAGGGTCGGCGATTTGGCGCCAAACTGTGCCGGCGTCAGGATGCGGCGCACCACGGCCTGGTCCTGCGAATCGGTCAGGGTCACTTCCAGGGAAGGCATTTCCAGAAGCGTCACACCCGTGTTTTTGAGCGTAAAACTGAGGCGATAGGCATCAGGGCCGATGCGGTTGAAGGTGGAGCTGTCTATGACCAGCGACTCGATATGCCGCGGCGCACGAATGTCACAGTGCAACTGGCCGCAAATACCCTGAAGCGCCGGCACGAGCCGGGGCTCCAGGGCGGCCAGCGTGTCCCTTTGCTGGACAGCCCACTGCAAGACCAGCACGGCCAGCAGCAGCAGGGATAACAAGGCCATAGTCCACCGGGTCAGCGGCCGTTTCCAGAACGCCTTGCGCTTGGCCTCCCGCACAAAAGACACATCGTGCTCCACGCGCGAATCCGGCATGCCGGAGTCCACGTCCGAAAAGGCAAAACTGGAATCATCATCGACCGCCGGACGCACCATCACCGGCCGGCGGGCTGGCGGCTCATCCGGCAACACGCTATCGGGCAGTTCCATCGGATCCTGCTGACGTTCCTGTTGAGCCCGCTTCCAGCGTCCAGGGTCAAAATCAGCCGCACTGTCCTGCGCATCATCGGCAGGGCCAGTGCCGGAAGGCCTTAGCGGCACCCGGTCGGCAAATGACCTGGCCGGCGCCCATTTCTGTGGGTCCGCAGCAGCGGCAACAGCCACGACTGGCGGCGCCGGCGCAGAAGGGACAAATTCCGGCAGCGGCATGGGTTCGGTGTCCGCGACCGCAAACGGTACGGCGGGCACGGGCGATGCCATGTCACGCGGCAGCAGATGCGCGGACGCATCAAAGACTTCAGCGCAATGCCCGCATCGCACCCAGCCCTGTGAGACTTTGAGTTGGTCGGTCACGACTTTGAACATCGTGCCACATGCGGGGCAGCGCGTAATCAGGCTCATTTAGCGCTGTATTGTAGGGGGCTCACCCCCGCTGACGGCCTGAAAACCGCCAGGCACCGGGTTGAGCCGGCTCAGAAGCCGGCGGTCATCAAGATCCAGCCTTCTTGCGCATCGTGCACGGTGAGCTGGCAATAGGGTGCGTAGGCCTCTTTCAGTTCTTCAGCCTGGCGCTCCAGAATGCCGGCCAACACGAGATGGCCGCCCTTTTCGACATGTGCGCACAGCAGCGGTGCCAGCACTTTCAGCGGTGTGGCCAGGATGTTGGCCAGCACGGTCCGGTATTGACCGGACGCCTTGTCGGGCAAGCCAGCGTTGAGCGCCACATGGTTGGCTTCGGCATTGGCGCGCGTCGACTCTACGGCAGCCGGGTCGATATCGACAGCGTCGATGTCCAGCCCGCCGAACTTGGCCGCACCAATGGCCAGGATGCCCGAGCCGCAGCCGTAGTCGAGGACACGACCTAGATCTTTTCCGTCTGAGCCCTGGCTTGCAATCCATCGCAGGCACATGCGCGTAGTGGGATGGGTTCCGGTGCCGAAGGCCAGCCCCGGGTCCAGGCGAATGACTTGTTTGGCCTCGGCAGGCGGCTCATGCCAGGTCGGCACGATCCAGAATTCGGGCGTGATGTCCACCGGGGTGAACTGCGACTGCGTCAGGCGCACCCAGTCTTGTTCCGGCACAGGCTGAACAGCCACCACGCTGCAGCCGGCAAAGAAATCTTGCGCCGCCAGCACACCGGCCGCGTCTCGTGCCAAGGCTTCGGTGGCAAACATTGAAACGATGCGCGAACGCTCCCAACCCGGCTTGGGCGGCGGCATGTCAGGCTCACCAAACAGCGCCTGCTCAGCCGGCGTCTGCGCGTCAGCGTCTTCCACCGACACGCTGAGCGCATCCAGCGCGTCAAGCGCCTCGCTGAGGGTTTCGACTTCATCGACAGGGGCCAGCAGGATCAGTTCAAACATGGTTTAGGCGCACTGGTTGGTTTCGACAATGGCAACCCTTGCAAGCAGGGGCCGCGGAACCGGCTTTGCCGGGCCGCAGGCGCAGCGGCCCCCTCGGGGGGCAGGAAGCTACACGAAGTGAGCGACCGTGGGGGCCACATCCACCGTGGGGGCTAACGCTCTCGCTTTGACAACCACTCTTCAAGGTAGTGAATGTTGGTGCCGCCGTCCATGAACTTGGCATCCACCATCAGCTCGCGGTGCAGCGGGATATTGGTGTTGATGCCTTCCACCACGGTTTCAGCCAGCGCCGTGCTCATGCGGGCCAGCGCCTGCTCCCGCGTATCGCCGTGAACAATGATCTTGCCGATCATGGAGTCGTAGTTGGGCGGCACAAAATAGTTGGCGTAAATGTGCGAGTCCACCCGCACACCCGGCCCACCCGGTGTGTGCCAGGTCGTGATACGGCCCGGCGAAGGGACAAACTTGTAGGGATCTTCCGCGTTGATGCGGCATTCGATTGAATGGCCTTTGAGCTGGATATCGCGCTGGGCAAAAGGCAGCTTTTCACCGGCCGCCACCATGATCTGGGTGCGCACGATGTCCACGCCGGTGATCCATTCGGTGACGGGATGCTCGACCTGGACACGTGTGTTCATCTCGATGAAGTAGAACTCGCCGTTTTCGTAGAGGAACTCAAAGGTGCCCGCACCGCGGTAGCCGATTTTCTTGACGGCCGCGACGCAGCGCTCGCCGATGCGCTCAATCAGCTTGCGGGGGATGCCCGGTGCCGGCGCTTCTTCAATGACTTTCTGGTGGCGGCGCTGCATGGAGCAATCGCGCTCACCCAACCAGACCGCGTTTTTGTGCTGGTCGGCCAGGATCTGGATTTCGATGTGCCGCGGGTTCTGCAGGAATTTCTCCATGTAGACCTCGGGATTGCCGAAGGCCGCGCCGGCTTCGGCCTTGGTGGTCTGCACCGCGTGCAGCAAAGCCGCTTCGGTGTGCACCACGCGCATGCCGCGCCCGCCGCCGCCGCCGGCCGCTTTGATGATGACCGGGTAGCCGACCTGCTTGGCAGTGCGCTTGATGACGACCGGGTCATCGGGCAAGGCACCTTCAGAGCCAGGTACACAGGGCACACCGGCCTTGATCATGGTCTGCTTGGCCGAGACCTTGTCGCCCATGATGCGGATCGACTCCGGCGTGGGGCCGATGAACTTGAAGCCGCTTTTTTCCACGCGCTCGGCGAAGTCGGCGTTTTCACTCAGGAAACCGTATCCGGGGTGGATGGCTTCAGCATCCGTCACCTCGGCGGCCGAGATGATGGCGGGCATGTTGAGGTAGCTGTCTTTGGAAGGCGCCGGGCCGATGCAGACCGACTCGTCGGCCAGCTTGATGTATTTGGCCTCGCGGTCAGCTTCGGAATAGACCATCACGGCCTTCACGCCGAGTTCGCGGCAGGCGCGCTGGATGCGCAGGGCAATCTCACCCCTGTTGGCGATCAGTATTTTCTTGAACATGCGTCGGTAAGCCTGGTTTGGAAAGGAGGCAAGGCGCCCGCTTACTCAATGATGAAGAGGGGTTGGCCGTATTCGACAGCCTGGCCGTTTTCCGAAAGGATCTTGGTGACGGTGCCCGATTTGTCGGCTTCGATCTCGTTGAGGATCTTCATGGCCTCGATGATGCAGATGGTTTCGCCTTCCTTGATGACGCTGCCGAGTTCGACAAAAGGCTTGGCGCCGGGGCTGGCAGAGCGATAAAAAGTGCCCACCATGGGCGACTTGACGGCATGGCCGGCGGGGGCTGCGGGCGCTGCTTCGGCAACCGGTGCGGCAGGCGCGCCGGCCGCGGGCGCCGCTGCGGGAGCTGCTACCATGGCAACCGGCTGCTGCATCACCAGGGGAGCGCCGCTGGATTTGACAATACGCACCTTGCCTTCGGCTTCAGTGATCTCCAGCTCGGAGACGTTGGACTCTGAGACGAGGTCAATCAGGGTCTTGAGTTTTCTTAAATCCATAGGTTCTCTCCAACGACGGTAGATGCTGGCGCGGGATCTCGGCGCAGCTTTTTTGACTGAAAGGCTGGAAACGGAAGGCACTTGACGCGGCCACCGATCTTCCTTCTTTTTTCACTTACTTTCTGCTTTTACGCTTTAAAGCGCTTATCAGTTAATTACTGCGGGGACGAGCCAGGCGGCTTACCCCGGGAAAGCGCAGAGTGTACATCAAGCCGGAGGCCATTCCCCACCGTCTGGCGGCTGGCCGCTCTGCCTCAAAAACCCCGCGGAAGATGCCGTTAGAAGCTGTTCCCGACTGTTACCGAAGGTTTCGATGCAGCACGGCCCATCAGCAATGTTCTGCCGCTAATTGAGCTTGGCCCAGAGCGCCAGGTCTTCCGGCAGGACTTTGCCGATCTTGCGATGAAGCAGTTCGCCGGAAGCGCTGAACACCGCGGTAAAAGGCAGGCTGCCTGCGAGATTTCCCAGCGATTTGCTGAGATCGGTTCCGCCCAGACCGGCCATGCCGACCGGAAAATGCAGCGGCTTGGTTTGCAGCCAGGTTCGCACCGCGCTGGGCTGGTCGACAGCCAAACCCAGCACTTGCAGGTTTTTATCGCGATTTTCCTGGTAGAAGTAATCCAATAATGGCAACTCCTCCACACAGGGCGGGCACCAGGTGGCCCAGAAATTTACCAACAGCAGCTTGCCGCGAAAGCTGCTCATGGACAGGTTCTTGCCGTCGGGCGTGTCGAAGTTCAGGCTCCAGAATGCGTCGGTCGCGCTGCCAGATGTACTGCCGGGAGTGGGCGCCACCACTTTTTCATCCACCGCGTGAGGCTGGAATTTCCACCAGGCGACGCCTGCACCGGCCAGGCCGGCCAAGGCGGCGGCACTGCCATAAAGCATGTTTCTGCGGTTCACGTGTCTGAAGTTCCGGGTTGGGGGGAAAGCAATTTTTGCACGGCAGCCAGGTCCCCCCGCGGGGTCCGTCCCTTGGCGTCGGGCCTGAGGGCGCCCCGCAGGTCGTCGTGGTCATAGACCATCAGATGCACGCCCACCGTCTCGTTCAAAGGTTTGCACACACTTCGCAGACTGAGCGCTTCCACGCTGTCACCGGTGAAGCCGGTCACGGTACGCGGCTCGTAGTCCACATTGTGCTCAATCAGGGCAATCTCGGCTGATTTGGGGTCATCGCAAAACAGCTGGATATAGATGTCGGACAGCCGCGTGGCCGTACCGTGCCAGACGGCGCCGCCCAGGTAGGGCCGAAATTGCACTAGCCGTTCCATCCAGACCAGCGCCAGTTCACGCAGCGCTGCCAGCTCGGCGGGCTGGGTGTCGGCACAGAAAAGCGCGATGTATTCGCGGACAGCGTCTTCCAGCTCGTCATTGCCCGGCAGTTCGGTACGGGCGGGCAATGCCATCTGTTTGACGGCGCGGCGTTTGGCCGGACCATATTCCAGCCCTTCTTCCACCACCAGCGCGGCGGCCGTGGCGGCGATTTCGGATTTAAGGGTATGAGGTGTCAAGATCGGCTGGCTTCGACCAGGCAAGGCCAAATCGAAGGTCAATGGGTGATGCGGATAAATGATACGGGTGCGGGCGAAGCGATTGTGCCCCGGGTTGGGTTCCCGCCAGACGCTAAAGTTCACCCCCGCCCACGGCACACCCTGTTGCTATGAAATCAATAGCTGGTTGCGCCCGTCCACATTGACCAGGAGGCGCTTTTTCCTTGAATTTCCGCGCAGCCACCGGATCCAGGTCTGTGGGGCCCGCGGATAGCCCTGCCTAGAATACAGGCCATGCACATACATATTCTGGGAATCTGCGGCACCTTCATGGGGGGCCTGGCCGCCCTGGCGCGGGAAGCCGGGCACAAAGTGACAGGCTGCGACACCGGCGTCTATCCGCCCATGAGCGACCAGCTGCGCGGTTTGGGGATTGAGCTGATCGAGGGCTACGGCGCCGACCAGATGGCCTTCGAGCCCGACGTGTTCGTGGTCGGCAACGTGGTGTCCCGTGCCCGGCTTGCCGATGGCAGCGCGAAATATCCGCTCATGGAAGCCATTCTGAACAGCGGCAAACCCTACACCAGCGGCCCGCAATGGCTCTCGGGCCACGTGCTGCACCACCCGACCCACCACCCGACCGGGCCACGCCATGTGCTGGCAGTGGCCGGCACGCACGGGAAGACCACCACCACGGCCATGCTGGCCTGGATTCTCGAAGCTGCCGGGCTGAAACCGGGTTTCCTGGTCGGCGGCGTGCCGCTGAACTTCGGTGTATCCGCCCGGCTGGGCGAAGGCAATACCTTTGTCATTGAAGCCGACGAATACGACACGGCCTTTTTCGACAAACGCAGCAAGTTCGTGCATTACCGCCCACGCACGGCCATCCTGAACAACCTTGAGTTCGACCACGCCGACATTTTTGACGACCTGGCGGCCATCGAACGGCAGTTCCACCATCTGGTGCGTACCGTGCCTTCGCAAGGCCGCGTGGTCGTCAATGCCGCCGAAGCCAGCCTGCAGCGCGTGCTGGCCCAAGGCTGCTGGAGTGAGCAACTGCTCTTCGGCAACGGCCTGCTGAACAAGAGCGGCTTCATGGCCCACGGCGAGCCGCACGATTTTCACGTGCTCAAGGCTGGCGAGGCCGTGGCCCATGTGAAATGGGGCATCAGCGGCGTGCACAACCAGCTCAATGCGCTGGCCGCCATCGCGGCGGCCGAGCATGTGGGCGTGGCGCCCGAGGCCGCGGCCCGGGCACTGGCGGAGTTCCAGAACGTCAAACGCCGCATGGAAGTGCGCGGCGTGATCCCGCGCAAAGGTGGCGACATCACCGTGTACGACGACTTCGCCCACCACCCCACCGCCATCCACACCACGGTAGACGGCCTGCGCCGCCAGCTGCAAAGCGCCGGCCGGGGCAGCGAACGCATCCTCGCCATCTTCGAGCCGCGCAGCAACACCATGAAACTGGGCGCCATGACGGCCCAGCTGCCCTGGAGCCTCGAGCAAGCCGACCTGGCTTTCTGCCACGCCGGCGGACTGGACTGGGATGCGCGCGCCGCGCTGGCCCCCATGGGCGAACGCGCCCAAGTGGCCGGCACCATTGACCAGCTGCTCGAGCAGGTGCTGGCCGCAGCGCGGCCGGGCGACCATTTGCTGTGCATGAGCAACGGCGGGTTTGGCGGGATTCACGTAAAACTGCTGCAGGCGCTGAAAGCGTGACGGCGAGAATGCCGTGAACTGAAACTTATCTTGCTATTAATTTAGTAGCAATCAGCGCATGATTGGCACTGGCTAGAGGCCTAAATTGCTTATGAAAAGCGAGGCGTGGGGACCTAGAAGCTGATGCTTAATGTTGTGACATCTACATGCACAACCGGCTTGCCCAGCGCCGCGCTCGACGCCCGGGCAAATTCCTGAGCCCACTTGGCTTCGGCAAACTTCACCGGCCCAGCCGCCTGGGCCACCACCACCACCTTGTCGGCGGTCAGCAGCTTGCCCGTGGGCCGAAGCGGCTCACAGCCCATTTGCGTGAACTGGTCGTCCAGCCACCCCCTTGCCACATCGTGCGGCATGGGCTGCACTTCGTTGAGGTCCAGGCGGATGGGCGCCACGTCCTTGAAGGTCACACTGACTTCGCTGCGCATGATGGGCTCCTGATCAGGGGTTCATGGTCGGCGACTTGCGGGCCTGGCGGCTATTCGCACAAACCCGCACGGTGGCTTACTTGCCGGGTTACTTGCCGGCGCGGCGCTTGAGGACGGCGGCCGACAGCACTTCCAACACGTCCAGCGAGTCGCTCCAGCCCAGGCAAGCGTCGGTGATGCTTTTACCGTATTCCAGCGCTTTCGAGTCGTCCTTGCCCGGCGTGAACTTTTGCGCGCCGGGGTTGAGGTGGCTTTCCACCATCAGGCCGAACACATGGCGCGAGCCGCCGGCCACCTGGCCTGCGATGTCGCGTGCCACTTCGACCTGCTTTTCATGCTGCTTGGAGCTGTTGGCGTGGCTGCAATCCACCATCAGCGTGGCCGGCAGCTTGGAGGCTTCGAGCTCCTTGCAAGCCGCCGCGACGCTGGCCGCGTCGTAGTTGGGCGCCTTGCCGCCGCGCAAAATCACATGGCAGTCCTTGTTGCCGTTGGTCTGCACAATCGCGACCTGGCCGTTCTTGTGCACCGACAGGAAATGGTGGCCCCGCGCCGCCGCCTGGATGGCGTCGGTCGCAATGCGGATGTTGCCGTCGGTGCCGTTCTTGAAGCCGATGGGCGCCGAGAGGCCCGAAGCCAGTTCACGGTGCACCTGGCTTTCAGTAGTGCGCGCGCCGATGGCGCCCCAGGAAATCAGGTCACCGATGTATTGCGGCGAGATCACGTCGAGGAATTCGCTGCCGGCAGGCAGGCCGATACGGTTGATATCGATCAGCAGCTGGCGCGCGATGCGCAGGCCTTCGTCGATGCGGAAGGTTTCGTCGAGGTAGGGGTCGTTGATCAACCCCTTCCACCCGACGGTGGTGCGCGGCTTTTCGAAGTAGACGCGCATCACGATTTCCAGCGTGCCTTCGTACTTCTTGCGCTGCTCGACGAGTTTGCGGGCATAGTCCAGCGCAGCCATCGGGTCGTGGATGGAGCACGGCCCGACGACGACAAGCAGGCGGTCATCCTTGCCCTGGATGATGTTGTGGATGCTTTTGCGGGTTTTGCTGATCAGCGTCTCGACGGCGGTGCCGCGGATCGGGAAAAAGCGGATGAGATGCTCGGGAGGGGGTAACACGGTGATGTCCTTGATGCGTTCGTCGTCGGTCTGGCTGGTTTTTTCGACGTTCGCATACCAGTTGTCGCTGGCGGAGATGGGCTTGGCATTCATCGCTGTTTTCCTTTTCTTTCGGGATATCAATCAGGTCGTCACAAGTCAGGGCATTTAAAAATTGAACGGGCAAAAAAAAACCGCCGGAGGCCGGCGGTTTTTGGAGAATCGGTGCGTTTTATCGGGTCACGCGTTGATCTCTCTACCGCCGGAAGCGCTTGAGAACCAAAAGTAACCGAAGTAAAACTTGGCCGAATTCATAAGCTGAAATGTAGCACAGGTCAAAAAAGAGGCAATCCGGGCTGGATCAGGCCGTCCCGCCCACTGTCAGGCCGTCGATGCGCAGCGTCGGCTGACCCACGCCCACCGGAACGCTCTGGCCTTCCTTGCCGCAGGTGCCGACGCCGCTGTCCAGCGCCATGTCATTGCCCATCATGGTGACGCGGGTCAACGCGTCCGGGCCGTTGCCGACAATCGTCGCGCCCTTGACGGGATACAGGATCTTGCCGTTTTCGACCCAGAAGGCTTCGCTGGCCGAAAACACGAACTTGCCGGAGGTGATGTCGACCTGGCCGCCGCCGAAGTTGGTGGCGTAGAGGCCTTTTTTGATGCTGGCCACGATTTCTTCGGGCTGCTTGTCGCCGCCCAGCATGTAGGTGTTGGTCATGCGGGGCATGGGCACATGGGCGTAGCTTTCGCGGCGGCCGTTGCCCGTGGGCTTGACCTTCATCAGGCGCGCATTGAGCGAATCCTGGATGTAGCCCTTCAGGATGCCGTCTTCAATCAGCACGTTGCGCTGGCTGGCGTTGCCTTCGTCGTCCACGTTCAGCGAGCCGCGGCGATCCGCAATTGTGCCGTCATCCAGCACCGTCACGCCCTTGGCTGCCACGCGCTGGCCGATCTTGCCAGAAAACGCGCTGGAGCCCTTGCGGTTGAAATCACCTTCCAGACCGTGGCCGATGGCTTCGTGCAGCAGGATGCCGGGCCAGCCGGAACCCAGCACCACCGTCATTTCGCCGGCTGGCGCGGGGCGAGCATCCAGGTTGGTCAGTGCCGCTTTCACAGCGTCGTTCACATATTCGGTAATCTGGGCGTCGTCAAAGTAGGCCAGGCCAAAACGCCCGCCGCCGCCACCCGAGCCGACTTCGCGCCGGCCTTTTTGCTCGGCGATCACCGTCACACTCAGACGCACCAGCGGGCGCACATCGGCGGCCAGCGTGCCGTCGGCGCGCGCCACCATCACCACGTCGTATTCGCTGGCCAGCCCGGCCATCACCTGCACGATGCGCGGATCCTTGGCTTTGGCGAGCTTTTCGACTTTCTCCAGCAACTGAACCTTGGCAGTGCTGTCCAGCGTGGCGATCGGGTCCAGGCCCTGGTAGAGCGAGCGGCTGCCGGCCACCTTGCGGACGGCCGTCTTGACGCGGGCAGCCTTGCCGCCGGCAGAAATGCTGCGCACCGTGCGTGCCGCATCCAGCAGCGACGCCTCGGAAATGTCATCGGAGTAGGCAAAAGCGGTCTTTTCGCCACTGACAGCGCGCACGCCCACGCCCTGGTCAATGCTGAAGGAACCGGTTTTCACGATGCCTTCTTCCAGGCTCCAGCCTTCGCTGCGGGTGTACTGAAAGTAGAGATCGGCATCATCGGCACCGTGGGAGGTGATCTCGCCCAGCGCGCGGCTCAGATGCGCCTGCGTGAGGCCGAAAGGCGCCAGCAGCAGCTTTTCGGCAATCTCCAGCCGTCCGGATGTGGACTCCGTGGTCGGCCGCGCAGCGGACGAGACAGTGGATTTGTTGGCGGTGGAAGCGGGCGTGGAGCGAAGGAAGGTCATGCGGCCATTGTAGGCAGTCTGCCCTGCCCCGTCAGGGCCTGTGCACAGGCCGGTACGAGGCTCAGGGCTTTGCCCGCCGAGTTCCGGCCGTCGCAAGGCAAGTCGCGGTCATGATGCCTTGCGCGGGCCCTCAGTGAACTCAGGCAATTAGCGGCTGGTAACGCGTTGACAGCGCTTCGCGCACCTGCTCCAGGGGTTGACGCCAGTCCCCAGCCGTGGCCTGGCGAAATAACCTTGCACTCGGATACCAGGGGCTATCGCTTCTCTCCAGCAGCCAACGCCAGTCGGGGATGTAGGGAACCAGAATCCATACCGGTTTACCCATAGCACCCGCAAGGTGTGCCACGCTGGTATCCGACGTGACGACCAGATCAAGTGAGTCGATCACCGCCGCCGTATCGGCGAAAGTCTTCAGCGCCTCGCCCGGACGGAGGATGTGAGGTTGCGTCTTCATGACAGGAATGTCCACTTCACGAAGCACGGGTTGAAGGCATATCGCCGGCATTCCGTCGGGCAGGGCTTGCAGAAATTCCGCAAGTCGCAGAGAGCGTAGCCGGTCGCGCTTCTGTTTGGCGTTGCCGGACCAGACAATGCCCACCCGAGGGGTAGCCGATCCAGCCATGGCAGCAAGCCGCTGTTGCCAGGCCGCCTTTTTATCGGGATCGGCTTTCAAATAAGACAAGCTCGCCGGCACAAACCCGGTCCGATGATGCCCCAGGGCCAATGGAAGGCTCATCAAGGGGCAATAGCAATCAAACGGCGGCAAGGGCTCATGCTCCTCCAGAACGCGGGTCACCCCTGGAAGAGTACCCATCAGCTCTTTAAGTCCCGCCTGCACCTGAAGCACCACGTGCGCGCCCAGCGCGGCCACTTCCGTGGCGTATCTGCAAAACTGGATGGTGTCCCCAAACCCCTGTTCACACGAGAGCAGGATCGTTTGACCGGCGATGACCTCTCCACCGAGCCAAAGAGGCTTGGCAAAGACCTTGCGCTCTTTCACATCTTTTTCTTTCGCGCTCCTGAGCCGCCACTCGTATTCCGTCCAGCCCGTTGCATAGTCGCCATGCAGCAGGGCGCCAAAACCGAGATTGAAATGGGCAGCAAAATGCCCGGAGTCCAGCTCAAGGGCTGTCCGGTAGCATTTGATGGAGTCATCATGGAAGCCCTGTTCACCCAAAGAAATACCGAGGTGAACCAGCGTATTTGCGTCCCCTGGATTGAGATCCAGTGCCCGCCGCATCAACGGAATCGCCCGTGCGAAATCTCCCGCGGCCTCGTACGCGGCCCCCAGGTTGCTCATGAATTGGGCGTTCTCCGGCTCCAGCGCAAGGGCTTTTTCGTAGGGCGCTATCGCCTTGAGCGGCAAATTCTGGGCGCTGTACAGGTTTCCCAGATTGCAGAGAAGCCCGACTGATTCGGGAAATCGGCGAATGCCTTCCTGCATGATCTCTTCCGCCTCTGTCATCTGCTCATGTTGAAAGAGTTCATAGCCCAATTCACGATAGGCCGGTTCAAACTCTGGCGCAAGCAGCACAACCTTCTTGAATCGGTAAATGGCCTGAGATACGTTTGCCTCCCGCTGTGCGAGTGTTCCCAACATGAAATGCGCGTCATGCTGTGTGGGATCCAGACTTACGGCCTGTTCAAGTGCCGCCTTGGCTTCCAGAAGGTGACCCTGCTCACTTAATACATATCCGAGATTGATCAATGCGAAGACATCTTCCGGATCGGCCTTCGTTGCCTCGCCGTAGCACAAAGCCGCCTCATAAAGCTTGCCTTCTGCCAACAAGGCATTGCCATTCTTTTTGAGTTCAGCGCAACGATCCTTGTCAGGCGCACCAACGCTGGCTACCGCGCTCGACGAGGTCGGCAGGATTTTTTTCAAAAGTCCGAACATACTGCCCCAAAAACCGAAAAACTACAGCTGCAAGGAAAGCCACCGCGTCAAATCGTCGGCATAGGCATCATTAACGCCGCGGTCTTTCAATGTCCACAAAAAGGCATTACCCAGCTTGGCTTTTTGGTAGGTATTGAGTTTGTTGGCCCGTTTAAAGGCAGCGAGTTCATGCGACATCTTTATCAGCGTTTTTTCTGCTTTTTCCGCAAATTTCTTTTCTTTCACCGACTCTTTGGCCGGCAGCTCGCGGATCACGAGTTCCGCCAGCGAAATGCCGCACTGACTTGCGGCCCGTGTATCAAACCAGTCAAAAAACCCCATATGAACCTCCTTGTTAGCTCTGCACCAAGCGCTTGGCCTTGGCGATCGACATCAGCATGCCGATGGCCAGTCCCAGCGTCACCATGGCCGTGCCGCCATAGCTGATGAAAGGCAGCGGCACGCCCACCACGGGCAGGATGCCGCTGACCATGCCCATGTTGACGAAAGCATAGGTGAAAAAAATCATGGTCAGCGCACCGGCCAGCAGGCGCGAAAACAGGGTCGATGCCTCCAGCGCAATGGCCAGCCCGCGCAAAATCAGGAAGATGAACGCTGCAATCAACAACAGGTTACCCAACAGACCGAACTCTTCGGAGTACGCCGCGAAGATGAAGTCGGTGGTGCGCTCGGGAATGAACTCCAGGTGTGTCTGCGTTCCGGCCATAAAGCCCTTGCCGGTGATGCCGCCCGAGCCGATGGCGATCATGCCCTGGATGATGTGAAAGCCCTTGCCCAGCGGGTCGCGCGACGGGTCGAGCAGCGTGCAGATGCGCTGCTGCTGGTAGTCGTGCAGGATGGGCCAGCGCACGCCGTCGGCGCAGATTTGCGGCTCGAACCACACCACGAGGAACACGCCAATGAGGCCCAGCAGCACCGGCGGCAGGATCAGCTTCCAGCTCAGCCCGGCAAAAAAGATCACCGCGAGCCCCGCGGCCAGCACCAGCAGGGAGGTTCCCAGATCAGGCTGCTTCATGATGAGCCCGACCGGGACGACCAGCAGCAGCCCGGCGGCCAGGAAGTCCAGCGGGCGCAACTGTCCTTCGCGCTTCTGGAACCACCAGGCCAGCATCAACGGCATGGCGATTTTCAGGATTTCGCTGGGCTGGATCACCACGCCCACATTCAGCCAGCGCCGCGCGCCCTTTTTGGTGACGCCGAAAATCGCCACCGCCACCAGCAAGGCCACGCCGGCGATGTACAGCGGCACGGCAAACGCCATCAGGCGCTGGGGTGGAACCTGGGCCACCACAAACATGATGGCGCCGGCAATCAGCATGTTGCGGCCATGGTCAACAAACCGGGTGCCGTGGTCATACCCTGACGAATACATGATCAGGAGGCCTGCACAGGCCAGCAAAAACACCGCAAACGCCAGCAGGCCGTCAAAGCCCTGGAGCAAAGGCAAGGTTCGCTGATAAAGGGAGGGTTTGTCGAAAACGGCGGCCATGCGCGGATTATCCGTCAGCCTTGAAGCCGAAAACGCGTGGCCGGGCATCCCGCGAAAGCGGGCATTGCTATCAATTACATAGCAGCTTGCGCCCGGCCTGATTGACCAAAAACCCTGTTTCACTTAAAACCGGCATCAAACACCGCGAAACCCGGGAAATCGGCTCCGGCAAAACCTGGGGGTGGCCGGCCCGTCTAACATGCGGCATGCGCACCACCCACCTGCTCTATCTCCACGGATTTCGCTCGTCCCCGCAATCCGTGAAGGCCCGGAAAATGGCCGCTGCCGTGCAGCAGCGCCATCCCGCCGTTCACTGGTGGTGCCCGCAGCTGCCGCCTTCGCCGCACGCCGCGCTGCAGATGGTGAAGGACGAAATTGCCGGTTGGCCCGGCAAGTCGGGCTACCAAAGCATGGGCGTGATCGGCTCTTCGCTGGGCGGCTTTTACGCCACTGCGGTGGCCGAACAGGCTGGGTGCAAGGCCGTGCTGCTCAACCCGGCCGTGGAGCCGGCGCGCGACCTCGCCCGCTACATCGGCGAGCAAACGGCCTGGCACAACCCGCAAGAGCACTTTTTCTTCGAGCCCCGCTTTGTGGATGAGCTGAAAGCGCAGCAGGCCGGGCCGCTGAAAGCGCCGCAAAACTACCTCGCCATCATTGCCAAGGGGGATGAAGTGCTGGACTGGCGTGAAATGACGGCCCGTTATGCGGGCGCTCACATCCGGCTGCTGGAAGGCGGTGACCATGCACTGAGCGACTTTGACCGGCATCTGCCGACCATCCTCGACTTCCTGGCATTGGCCTGAAATCTCTCTGAAGCAGCCCTGATTACACTAGTCTCAAGTCATCAAAGACACCAAAGGGATCCCGTTTTGTTTGTATTGTTTGAAGAAGCCGGCAAGTTCCTGGCCGGCCGCATTTTGTCCGAGAGCGATGCGTCGCTGCAGGTTGAGCTCGACTCGGGCAAGCGTGTGAAGGTCAAGGGCGTTAATGCCCTGCTGAAGTTTGAAAAGCCATCCCCTGCCGAGATGGTGGCCGCCGGCCAAAAGCTGAGCCACGATATTGAGCTGGATCTGGCCTGGGAATTCGCCAGCGAAGACGAATTCAGCTTTGCCGACCTGGCGCGCGATTACTTCAGCGCCGACGGCAAAGCCGCCTCGCTGGAGCAACAGGCCGCCGCGCTCTTTCGCCTGTATGACGCGCCGCACTACTTTCGCCGTGCCGGCAAGGGCCGCTTCAAGAAGGCACCGGCGGAAATCCTGCAGCAGGCGTTGGCCGCCATCGAAAAGAAAAAGCAGGTCGCAGCGCAAATCACCGCCTGGGCCGAAGAACTGGGCCGCGGCGAATGCCCTGCGCCGGTGCGCGATCAGCTTTACAAAATCCTCTTCAAGCCCGACAAGAACAGCGCCGAATACAAGGCAGTCGTCGAAGCCTCGCGCGCCACGCACACCGCGCCGCTCGATTTGCTGCAAAAGGCCGGCGCCATCGCTTCGCCTTACCAGTTTCACTGGAAGCGCTTTTTGTTTGAGAACTTCCCCAAGGGCACGGGCTTTCCGGCGCTGCAAGCGCCTGAAGTCAAGGACGAGCTGCCGCTGGCCGATGTGAAGGCTTTCTCCATCGACGACTCAGCCACTACCGAGATCGACGATGCGCTGTCCGTGCAGGGCCTGGGCAGCGGCACTGTCACGCTTGGCATCCACATCGCCGCGCCAGGCCTGGCCGTATTGCCCGGCAGCCCGATCGACACCGTGGGCCGCGCGCGGCTTTCCACCGTGTACATGCCCGGCTACAAGCTGACCATGCTGCCGGATGAAATCGTCAAAAGCTACACGCTGCAGGAAGGCCGCAACTGCCCTGCGCTGTCGCTGTACCTCACGCTGGATGAGGCCACACTCGAAATCAAGGAAAGCGCCACCCGACTGGAGCTGGTGCCCATCGTCAGCAACCTGCGCCACGACGTGCTGGACAGCACCTTCACCGAGGCTTTTTTTGAAACCGCGCAAAGCAATCCGCCTACCGGCGTGCAATGGGGTGTGGAGCTGACCTTTCTGCACCGGTTGGCCAAACATCTGAAGGCGCAGCGCGAAATCGTGCGCGGCAAGCCAGAAAACTTCAACCGGCCAGACTACAACTTCAGGCTGGACAACCCCACAGGCGCCGAGCCCCAGGGCAACGAGACGGTCAGCATCAGTACGCGCCAGCGCGGCGCACCGCTGGATTTGATCGTGGCCGAGGCCATGATCCTGGCGAACAGCACCTGGGGCGAGTGGCTGGCCGCGCACGGCGTGCCTGGCATTTACCGCAGCCAGGCCAGCCTCTTGCCCGGCGTGAAAGTGCGCATGGGCACCAAGGCCCTGCCGCATGCGGGCATCGGCGTCAAAAGCTATGCCTGGAGCACTTCGCCACTGCGCCGCTACACCGACCTGGTCAACCAGTGGCAAATCATTGCCTGCGCACGCCATGGCCGCACGGCGGCACTGGCTGCGCCGTTCAAGCCCAAGGACGCCGAGCTGTTTTCCATCATCTCGGGCTTTGATGCCGCCTACAGCGCCTACAACGGTTTCCAGGCCGGCATCGAGCGCTACTGGACACTCAAATACCTGCAGCAGAACAGCCTCACCGAGCTGACCGCCACCGCCTTCAAGGACAACCTGGTGCGCGCCGACGAGTTGCCGCTGGTGCTGCCGGCCGCCGGTGCGCAGGGCCTGCCGCGTGGCGCGAAAGTGCGTATAAAGCTGGGCGAGATCGACGAGATCACACTGGATATTTCCGGCACAGTGGTCGAGCGGCTGGACGTGGAGATGGATGAGTCTCCTGATCCGCTGGGCGAGGAGGATGGCGAGTCCGAGATGGCCGCCGGCCCGATCTCGATTGCAGTCGATGTCAATGAGCCACAAACCGATGCCGCTGTGGCGGCTCCGGTCGCCGGTTAACACCGCAATACGCTCATAAACACCGATAATCTCTTCCTGTGAAGTCACCAAGCACACTGCAAATCGCCCTGGGCGCCTCCATCGCCTTTCATGCGGTGTTGCTGACGGCGCGTTTTGTTGATCCGGACCGCTTCAACCGCGTCTTTCAGGACACGCCGCTGGAAGTAATCCTGGTCAACGCCAAGTCCAACGAAAAGCCTGACTTTGCCAAAGCCATCGCGCAGGCCTCGCTGGCCGGTGGTGGCGAGATGGAAAAAGGCCGCGCCACCTCCCCCTTGCCGCCTTCGGCCCTGATGGAGCTGGGCGACGCCACCGAAGACGCCCAGCGCAAGGTCGATTCTCTGCAGGAGCAGCAAACCCAGTTGCTCGCGCAAATCAAAAAGCAGCTGGCCTCCATGCCACCGCCCGACCCAACACAGCCCGCCAACAACCCGGCGCAGGCCGAGCGCGAGGAAAAACGCAAGCAGCTCGTCAAGATCCTGGCGGAAATCGAGCGGCGCATCAACGAAGAAAACGCACGGCCGAAAAAGCGCTACATCAGCCCGGCCACACGTGAAGAGGTCTACGCCGTTTATTACGACGAACTGCGCCGCAAGATTGAAGACAAGGGGACGGTGAACTTCCCCGAGCTGGCCGGCAAAAAACTGTACGGTGAACTCACGATGATTGTGACGGTGAATTTTGACGGCAGCGTGATCGACACGGAAGTCGTGCAGACCTCGGGCAACCTGACGCTGGACCGGCGTGCGCAAAGCATCGTGCGCGGCACCGGGCCTTTCGGCAAGTTCAGCGATGCGATGCGCAGCAAGGCGGACCAGATCGTGGTGGTGTCGCGCTTCAAGTTCACGCGCGATGACACGCTTGAAACCAAACTCACCAGCCGCTAGCCCCGACTGCTGCTTTCAGCCCCACGCACATGAACACCCGGCCCCGCCATGGATAAATACTACGTCCTGGGCAACCCGATCGCGCACAGCAAGTCTCCGTTGATTCACGCACGATTTGCGGAGCTCACGGGGCAATCCCTGCAGTACGAACGCCTGCTGGTGCCGCTGGAGGCGTTCGGCGCCACACTGGCTGAACTGGTACGGGGCGGCGTAAAAGGCTGCAACGTCACCGTGCCTTTCAAGCTGCAAGCTTTTGAAGCCGCAAGCACACGGACCGACAGGGCGCAATTGGCCCAGGCCGCCAACACGTTGGTGCTGCAAGGCGGCGCCATCCACGCCGACAACACCGACGGCGTAGGCCTGGTGAACGACATCCAGAACAACGCCGGTGTTTCGCTGGCCGGGCGCGACGTGCTGCTGATCGGAGCGGGGGGTGCCGGTGCCGGCGCGCTGGCCGCCCTGCTGGGGGCCGGGCCACGCCGTCTGGTGCTGGTCAACCGCACGCGGGCGAAAGCCGACGTGCTGGTGGCACGGCACCGGGCACACTCGTCCATGCAAGGTTTGCTACAAAAAACGGAGCTGCTCGCGCACGACTTACAAGGGTTGCAGGGCTATTTCGATGTAATTGTCAATGCCAGCGCAAGCAGCCTGGCGGGCGCGGGTGTGCCGGTTCCGGCGAGCGTACTCAAGCCCGGCGCGCTGGCCTGCGACATGATGTACGGCCCCCCAGCTGCGGGCTTCATGGCCTGGGCCCGGGAAAACGGCGCGACGCCGCGCGACGGGCTGGGCATGCTGGTGGAGCAAGCCGCCGAGGCCTTCGCGCTGTGGCGCGGGGTTCGTCCGCCCTCTGCCCAGGTATTGCGGGAAATGCGGGCGCAGCTGGCATGAAGGCACGCACGCCATGAAAGCGCTCTTCAGACTCATCGGCCTCGGGCTGCTGGCAGGTCTGGCGCTGCAACTGTTTTTTGTGGCGCGCATTGCCATGATGGCCGTGGTGGACCCGGAATCCACCGCTTTTCAGCGCTCGGAAGCCTACCTGGTAGTTCGCAACACCGGATCCCTCAAATGGCGGCAGCAATGGGTGCCTTACGACGACCTGCCGGACAACCTCAAGCGTGCGGTAATCGCATCGGAAGACGCCAGCTTCGCCGAGCATGACGGCGTGGACATGGAGGCACTTGAGAAAGCCTGGGACAAAAACGCCAAGGCCGAGCTGCGCGCCGCACAGTCCGCCAGCCGCCTGGCTCCCGCCAAGGCAACGGCGACACCCGCCAGACCGGTGAAAATCATTGGCGGCTCCACCATTACCCAGCAGCTCGCCAAAAATCTTTTCCTGTCGGGTGAGCGCACGCTGCTCCGCAAAGGCCAGGAGCTGGTGCTGACGCTGCTGCTCGAAGCCCTGCTCGGCAAGGAGCGCATTCTGGAGATTTACCTCAACAGCGTGGAGTGGGGCGAAGGCATTTTTGGCGCCGAGGCCGCAGCGCAGCATTACTATCGCAAGCCTGCGTCAAAACTGAGCGCCTATGAATCCGCGCGGCTGGCCGTCATGCTGCCGCGCCCCAAATACTTTGAAACGCGGCCCGGCTCGGGCTACCTGGCTTCGCGCGCCAGCACCATCACGGCCCGCATGGGCGGTGTGGAACTGCCCTGAATGCTGAACAGCAAAAAGGGCCGAACCCCATGAACGACAAATTTTCTCCCATCCTGGCCAAGCTGATGGGGCTTTTCCTGCTGGGGCTGATCCGCACGCTGACCGGTGCACAGGCCCGCTGGCAAGGCTGCCCGCCCAAGGCGGAACAGCGTATTTATTTTGCCAACCACCAGAGCCATGCCGACCTGGTGCTGATGTGGGCGGCGCTGCCGGAAGAGCTTCGCAGCATCACGCGGCCGATCGCCGCGAAAGACTACTGGACCAAAACGCCTTTCAAGAAATGGATCACCACGGCGGTCTTCAATGCGATTTACGTGGACCGTGCCAAGACCGGCGACCAGGACCCGCTGGAGCCGCTGATCGAGGCCCTGACCAGCGGTGACTCGATCATCCTCTTTCCGGAAGGCACACGCGGCAACCACGAAGAGCCGCAAAAATTCAAGGCGGGCCTGTACAACCTGGCACTCAAATTCCCGCAGGTGGTGCTGGTGCCGGCCTGGATCAACAATGTGCAGCGCGTCATGCCCAAGGGGGAAGTCGTGCCGGTGCCCATTCTCTGTTCGGTCACCTTCGGCGCGCCGATTGCGCTGGGTGCCGGGGAAGACCGGGGCGAATTCCTGACGCGTGCGCGCCAGGCCGTCATGGATCTCAGGGAAACCTGACACAAGGCCTGGAATCCTGATGAACACCTTTTTGCGCAACCTTTCTCCCTCACACCAGGTCGGCCTGCTGTTCGTGCTGGTGTTCGGCATCCTGACACTCATCAGTGTGGCCGCCTTCGTGATGTCGCTGAAGGACACCCATGAAGACGACCTGCACACCCAGAAGCTGAAAGAATTCAACGGCCTGCTGCGCACCTCGTGGTTCATGTCCACGGTGTTCTGGATCGGCTGGACGCTGGGAGAAACCGTGGCGACCGTGCTGTTCGGCATGGTCGCCTTTTTTGCGCTGCGCGAGTTCATCACGCTTTCACCCACCCGGCAGGGTGACCACCGCAGTCTGGTGCTGGCTTTTTTTGTCGTGCTGCCGGTGCAGTTTGCACTGGTCATCACGCGGCACTTTGACCTGGTGACCGTGTTCATTCCGGTCTACGTGTTCCTGGCGATCCCGGTGGTCAGCGCGCTGGCCGACGACCCGCACCGTTTCCTCGAACGCAACGCCAAGCTGCAATGGGGCATCATGGTCTGCGTCTACGGCATCAGCCATGTGCCTGCCCTGCTGCTGCTGAAGTTTCCCAACTACCAGGGCAAAAACGCCTTTCTGGTGTTCTTCCTGGTGTTTGTAGTGCAAAGCTGCATGATCGTCCAGCACCTGGTGGGCCGCAAACTGCAACGGCCGGGCAGCGCGCCCAATGTCAGCAAGAGCTTTAACTGGACCAGCTGGTTGATCGCCGTCGTTGGGGCCAGCCTGCTGGGCGGCCTGCTCGCGGGCCTCACGCCCTTCAAGCCGGCGCAGGCGGTGGCCATGGCCTTCATTGCCTGCGTATCAGGCTCGCTCGGGCACCTGGTGATGAAAGCCCTCAAGCGTGATCGCGGTATTCCCAACTGGGGGAACCGCGGCGTGGGCGTCACCGGTGCCAGCGGCCTGCTGGACCGCGTGGATGCGCTGTGCTTTGGCGCACCCATATTTTTTCATTCAGTTAGATGGTATTTTGGCCTGTAACCCAATGAAACCATGCGCGAGCAGCTATCAAATGTATAGCATATGAGAATCCTCGGCATCGACCCCGGCCTGCAGGTCGCAGGTTTTGGCGTGATCGACATGGACGGCCAGCATCTGCGTTATGTGGCCAGCGGCACCATCAAGACCACGCATATGGAACGCAGCGATTTGCCGGGCCGGCTGAAGGTGCTGTTCGAGGGCGTGTGCGAAGTGGTGGAGCGCTACCAGCCCGATGCGGCCTCTGTCGAAATCGTCTTTGTGAACGTCAACCCGCAGGCGACGCTGCTGCTGGGCCAGGCGCGCGGGGCCTGCATCACGGCCCTGGTCTCGCGCCAGCTGACAGTGGCCGAATACACGGCGCTACAGCTCAAAAAGGCGGTTGCGGGCTATGGCAAGGCGGGCAAGGCCGAGGTGCAGGAGATGGTGATGCGCCTGCTGAAGCTGCCCTCCCTGCCCGGCAAAGACGCGGCCGATGCGCTGGGGCTGGCGATTACCCACGCCCATGTCGGTACCGCGATGCAGAGGCTGGCTGCGGCGGCGGGAACCGGCGCAAAACCCACGGGGAACTACAGGAACGGACGAAGCCGTTAGATCGCGGTGATCTGCGCCTTAGCGGCCGCGGTATTCAGCGACCACCTCATCCAATGAAGGGTTCGACTTGGCTTTTCCGCGCACCAGCACTATGGGCAGTTCGCCACTCATGATGGACGAGATGCGCTGGGCGTCGGCGGCATCGCCACTTGTCACGGTGAAGCTGATACTGTGGGTGCGGGTAACCGGAATCCCCTTGCCCGAAAGTTGCTCGGCCAGGCTATTCGCGCGCTGGGCCGCCTCTTCCGGGCAATCCTCGGCGGCAATAACCTGTACCGCATTGGAAGCGGTACTGCTCGTTCCGGGCAACGCCACAAATCCATTTGAACCTGAGCTTCCCGCAGAGCCAGTTGAGGCCACCACCGGCTGGCCCTCACGGTGTTTGGTCCAGTATTGATACCCAAAACCAGCAAGGCCGAGCACGATAAGGATTTTGATGAAGCTCATGGGTCATCTCCGGGAGTTATGCCGGGGGGCAGGTCATCGAACACCACAGGCGCATGCACACGGCGCCTCAGCGTTACCGCCCGGTGCAGGGGCAAATCGTTATAAGCGAACTATAGCGGTAAGGACCATAAAACGGACCAGCCGACAATCGCCAACAGGCAGCGGCTGGGCCGCCATCGCAGTCACGATGGCTGACGCTATGCCAGACGCTCAAGTACCAATACGCCGAAAAAGCCAAACGCGGCGATCAGCGTCCACTTGAGAATGGTGAGCCCGAACTGCTTGAACCGTGGCTGTCCGGTGCCGGCGTAAAACATGAACGACACCACCGCGGCCAGCAAAAACAGCAGGATGAGCCAGCGAAACAGCAGCATGGCGTGTTCCGCCGGCCCTACCAGGCACGCGCCAGTGTGGCGAAGCCCTGCGGTGCTTTTTTCTCGTCCTCGAAGGTGACGACTTCGTAGGCGTCCTGGTGCGACAGCAGCTCGCGCAGCAGCTTGTTGTTCATTGCGTGGCCGGAGCGAAATGCGCTGTAGGCGGCCAACAGCGGTTTGCCCAGCAAATAGAGGTCGCCCATGGCATCGAGGATCTTGTGCTTCACGAATTCGTCGTTGTAACGCAGCCCGTCGCTGTTGAGCACCTTGTAGTCGTCCATGACGATGGCATTGTCCAGTCCGCCACCCAGCGCCAGACCATTGGCGCGCATCATTTCCACATCCTTGGTGAAACCGAAGGTACGGGCCCGCGCGATGTCGCGTGTGTAGGCGCCCGAACCCATGTCGAACTCCACGCGCTGGCCGGTGGAGTCCACCGCAGGGTGGTCGAAATCAATTTCAAAACTGAGTTTGTAGCCTTCGTAGGGACTCAAACGCGCCCACTTGGCCGTGGCGCCCTCGCCTTCGCGCACTTCCACAGGCTTGATCACGCGGATAAAGCGCTTGGGCGCGGCCTGCAGCGCAATGCCGGCAGATTGCAGCAAAAATACAAAAGAGGAAGCCGAACCATCCAGAATGGGAACCTCTTCCGCCGTGATGTCCACATACAGGTTGTCAATCCCCAGGCCCGCGCAAGCCGACATCAAATGCTCTACCGTGTGCACCTTGGCGTTGCCGCTGGAAATGGTGGAAGCCAGCCGTGTGTCCGTCACGGCCTGCGCGGAGATGGCGATGTCCACCGGCTGCGGCAAATCCACACGGCGAAACACGATGCCCGTGTCCGGCGCGGCGGGGCGCAAGGTAAGTTCCACCCGCTGGCCGCTGTGCAGGCCCACGCCCACGGCTTTGGTCAGGGATTTAAGGGTACGTTGCTGAAGCATATGGGTGATTTTAAGTGTTGCAGCCGATTGCCGCAGTTGGAGTCTTTGATGGCCACCATAGCCAAAGTGCTACAAGTCTTGCCCTGCTACAGGTGCTGCCTGAAGAATGCCGTCCAGTGCGGCACCGCGACGAAGCGATTCTTCCAGTAGCCCGTGTGGAAAACCTTGCTGACACATCGGGCCATCATGGCGTTGACGTCGTCGCCGGGCATGGTGATGCCGCTGTTAAGTTCGGTCACGCCCGATTCGTCGACCAAAACATCGCATTTGGCATAGTGCGGCCCAAAGACATTGCGTTGCCGTTTGTAAGGCGCGTCGAAACTGTGGCCCTCGCCTTCCAGTACCACGATCTTCGCGTTGCCGCCGCGCCCGTTCATCCAGCCCACGTGGCGTTCACAGTACCGGCTCGGGGTTTCGTCGTCCACTTCACCCGTGATGAAAAGAAATGGGGAATTCACGTAGGCGTCACGCCGGGCATTGCGGTAACCGCAGTAGCCATACAAACCCACCACCGCATCGACGGGTTTGAGGTTGAAGTCGTCGGCGTACAAGCGCCGCATGTTGCGCTCAATCAGTGCGTGGGCGAATTTCTGCTGCATCATGACTGCGGCACCGCCACCCTGCGACTCACCGATGCTGCCGACCTTCTCGAAACCGCGGCCGCGCAACCAGCCGGCAGCTGCGAGGCTGTCAATGGCCATATTGAATTCGTTACCGCCTTTGCGCGACGCCGCCGGATAGTCGTTGTGCGTCACGTCGATGCCTCGAGGCTTCCAGTGATCGATCACCAGCGCTGCGAAACCCTCCTTCTGAAGGCTGTCCACATAGTCGAACATGCGGCTGTCGATACCCTGCGATCCGTGCGAGATCAGCACAATCTTCGTCTGCCCGGGCTGGCTGAACAGGTAGCCCTGCGCATGGAGCTTGTTGCAGACAAAGGGAGTACCCGCACACACCATGCTGGGCCAACTCACTTTTTCGGCCGCCTCGGGCCTGGCGGTCTGGGCAACCGCAGGTTGTGCGAAAAGAACGACCAGCGCGGCGCAAAGCCCTCGCATGTCCATGGCGACCTCCTTCTTCCTGAGATGCTCCGAATTGGAAAGGCCAGAAAAAAGGGCGGACTGCAACCAGTCCACCCTTTTAATGATCCACTTGCGAGAACCTTAATCGGCCTGCTTGCGCAGAAAGGCAGGAATCTCGAAGTCGTCCATCCCGCCGGAAGCCAGGGCATCGACTTTTGCCGCCGCCTGGGTCCGGTTGGTGCGCCACACGCTGGGCACCGACATGTTGCCGTAGTCAGGCTGTGCCGATCCCATGGCCGTCTGCGCCGTGCCGGCGCCATTGGCCGTTGTGTTCAGCGTCGGGACGTTGAACGGCACGTTGTCAGTACCCGTGCGCAGCACCTGCAGCGGCGGCGCATGGCGGCGCACGCCCTGGCGGGACAAGCCCGTTGCGACCACGGTCACACGGATGTCGTCGCCCAGCTCATCGTCGTAGGCCGTGCCGTAGATCACATGCGCATCGGGGGAAGCGTATGCGCGGATGGTGTTCATCGCCAGCTTGGATTCGCTCAGCTTGAGCGAGCCCTTGGCCGCGGTGATCAGCACCAGAACGCCTTTGGCGCCCGACAGGTCAATGCCTTCCAGAAGCGGGCAAGCTACAGCCTGTTCGGCGGCGATGCGCGCACGATCAGGACCGTTGGCCTTGGCCGTTCCCATCATGGCCTTGCCGGGTTCACCCATCACGGTGCGCACGTCTTCAAAGTCGACGTTGACGTGGCCGGGCACGTTGATGATTTCGGCGATGCCGCCGACGGCGTTTTTCAGCACGTCGTTGGCATGGGCAAAAGCCTCATCCTGCGTGACGTCGTCGCCCAGCACTTCGAGCAGCTTTTCATTGAGCACCACGATCAGTGAGTCAACGTTGGCTTCGAGTTCGGCCAGGCCGAGGTCGGCATTGGTCATGCGGCGCCCGCCTTCAAAATCAAACGGCTTGGTCACCACGCCGACGGTCAGGATGCCCATCTCCTTGGCCACGCGCGCGATCACAGGAGCCGCACCGGTACCGGTGCCGCCGCCCATGCCCGCGGTGATGAACAACATGTGCGCGCCAGCAATGGCGCTGCGGATATCGTCCACCGCCAGCTCGGCTGCATCGCGCCCTTTGTCGGGCTTGCTGCCCGCGCCCAGGCCGCTGGCACCCAGCTGGATGGTCTTGTGCGCGCTGCCGCGGCTGAGCGCCTGCGCGTCGGTATTGGCGCAGATGAATTCGACGCCTTGTACGCCGCATTCGATCATGTGCCCAACGGCATTGCCGCCACCGCCGCCCACACCGATCACCTTGATCTGTGTGCCCTGGTTAAATTCTTCGATTTCAATCATTTCGATGCTCATTGGGAGCCTCCTAATCAATAAACTGCAGTTGCCAATAATCGGAAATTTGTATTTATGGTTGACATGGCTTCTTCATGCAGGGGGATCCGCCCCGCCGGAATGCATACAACGGGATGGTCTGCCGATAAAAGTGAAGTAGGTTTTCATCAGAAGTTCCCCACAAACCAGTCTTTGACACGGCCGAATGCGTTGTGCACACTGCCTGCCTTTTGCGACACCTTGTAGCCCCGCATGCGCGCAAGCCGGGCTTCTTCGAGCAAGCCCATGACCGTGGCTGCCCGGGCCTGGGCCACCATGTCTGACAGCGCACTGTTGTAGCGCGGTATGCCGCGTCGCACGGGCTTGAGGAAGATGTCCTCGCCGAGCTCCACCATGCCGGGCATGACGGCACTGCCACCGGTAATGACGATGCCCGAAGACAACACCTCTTCGTAGCCCGACTCGCGGATCACCTGCTGGACCAGCGAAAAAATTTCCTCGATGCGCGGCTCGATCACGCCCGCCAGTGCCTGCTTGCTCAGCATGCGCGGCCCCCGGTCTCCCAGACCCGGCACTTCCACCTGCGTGTCGGGGTCGGCCAGCAGCTGCTTGGCGTAACCGCTTTCCACCTTGATGTCTTCTGCGTCCTTGGTGGGCGTACGCAGCGCCATCGCGATGTCGCTGGTGATCAGGTCACCGGCGATCGGGATCACCGCGGTGTGCCGGATGGCGCCACCGGTGAAGATGGCCACGTCGGTGGTGCCGGCACCGATATCGACCATGGCCACACCGAGCTCCTGCTCGTCCTGTGTCAATACCGCCAGGCTCGAAGCCAGCGGATTGAGCATGAGTTGATCGACTTCAAGCCCGCAGCGCCGCACACATTTGATGATGTTTTCAGCAGCACTCTGGGCGCCCGTCACGATGTGCACCTTGGCTTCCAGGCGTATGCCGCTCATGCCGATGGGTTCGCGCACGTCCTGGCCGTCGATCACGAACTCCTGCGGCTCCACCAGCAGCAGGCGCTGGTCGGTCGAGATGTTGATGGCCTTGGCCGTCTCGATCACGCGCGCCACGTCGGCCTGCGTGACTTCCTTGTCCTTGACCGCCACCATGCCGCTGGAGTTGATGCCGCGGATGTGGCTACCGGTAATGCCGGTGTAGACGCGGGCGATCTTGCAATCGGCCATCAGTTCGGCCTCTTTCAGGGCCTGCTGGATGCTTTGCACCGTGGCGTCAATATTGACAACCACCCCGCGTTTGAGCCCGTTGCTCGCCGCGATGCCCAGGCCGGCAAGCTTGAGCTCCCCGCCCGGCATGACCTCGGCCACCACCGCCATGACCTTGCTGGTTCCGATGTCCAGCCCGACCACCAGATCTTTGTATTCCTTGGCCATATGTTTACCTTTTTTTCTTTCCGTCGTCTTTGTCAGCGGGGCTTCCCGTGGTGACACCCCTGAGCCTGATCGCATAACCATTGCCGTAACGCAGGTCGGCGGACTCCAGGTCCCGCCCGTACCGGGATGACACCTGCGTCACCGTGGCAATAAAGCGGCGGGTGCGTGCCTGTATTTCGTCCAGTGACCCGTGCCCGAGCTCGATCACGGCGCCGCTGTCCAGCTGGGCACGCCAGCCACCCTGGCCGGTCATCTGCAATTGCTCCAGCGTGGCATCTGTTTCATCGAACATCGGCGCAAGCGCCTGGTAGGCCTGCAGTACCTGCGCCGCCTGACCCGGCGGCCCATTGAGCACCGGCAGGTCTTCTGCCTCGACGTCGCCCTGGTTGGCCTCAAACACTTCACCAAAGCTGTTGACGAGCCGGGCATCGCCCTCAGCCCCCCAGAACGCCACCGGCTTGTGTTCCTGCAGCACCACCTTCAGCCGGTTGGGAAATTCGCGCTGCACCAGCGCCCTGCGCACCCAGGGAACAGACTCGAACACCGCGCGCGTGGCACCCAGGTTCACCGTGAAAAAATTGCCGGACAACCTGGGCGCCACATTGGCCCGCAGCGTCACCGCGTTGTTGTGCGCCAGGTCGCCCTCCACACGGATCGCGCTCAGGCTGAACAGGGACTGGCGCATGAGCCACGCCACAGCCAGTGACGCAACCATGGCGGCAAACGCCAGGCCCAGAACCACCGAGAAGGTGTTCATGAGCTTGACGTCCAGCGGCAAGGAAGGCGGCAGTGGCAGGGCTCTGCTCAAGTGGCGGCTCCTCCGTGTTTCTGGTGATCGAGCGAAGCAGTCTTCAGCACTTCGATGCAAAGGTCTTCATACGAGATTCCGGCCGCACGGGCGGACATGGGCACCAGCGAATGCCCGGTCATTCCCGGCGACGTGTTGATCTCCAGCAGGTAGGGCTTGCGCGTGGCCTTGTCTATCATCACGTCGGCGCGGGCCCAGCCGCGGCAATTGAGAATGCGAAAGGTGTCCAGCACAAGCTGCTGGATGACCGCCTCTTCGCCCTCGGGCAGCCCGCAGGGAACCAGGTACTGGGTGCTGTCGGTGAAGTATTTGTTCTGGTAGTCGTAGTTACCGTCGGGCGCTACTATGCGGATGACCGGCAGCGCGCGCGCGCCGGCACCGGTACCCAGCACCGGGCAGGTCACTTCGTCACCGCTGATGAATTGCTCGCACAGGACATCGGCATCGAGTTTTTCGGCCTGTGCCACTGCGCCGGCCATGGCGGAGCGTTCCGTCACCTTGGTCAGCCCGATCGATGAACCTTCGCGTGCCGGTTTGACGATCAACGGCAGGCCGAGCGCATCCGGCAACGCGGCAATGTCGGCAGCGCCATAAGTGCCGCGGCGCAACAGGCGGTATTGAGGTGTCGGCAATCCTTCGGAGATCATCACGCGCTTGGTCATGACCTTGTCGATGGCCATGCTGGAAGCCATGACGCCGGAGCCGGTGTAGGGAATGCCCAGCAATTCGAGCGCGCCTTGCACCGTGCCATCCTCGCCGAAGCGTCCATGCAATGCGATGAAGCAACGCTCGAACCCATCCTCCTTCAGCTCGCTCAGGTCGCGCTCGGCAGGATCGAAGGCGTGGGCATCCACGCCACGCGAGCGAAGCGCTTTCAGTACCCCGTTACCAGACATCAGCGAAACTTCGCGTTCGGCCGATAGCCCGCCCATCAGGACGGCGACTTTTCCAAAATTCAACATGTCTGCTTTCATGTCCGGACCTCCCTGGTGCCGCCATGCCCTGCCGGCTCCAGCATTTCTGCAACCCTTGCGGGCACCATGCCGATGGATCCGGCACCCATGCACATCACGATGTCGCCATCCAGCGTGTTGTCGAGGATGGCCTGCGGCATGGCATCGATCTCGTCCACAAAGACAGGTTCTACCTTGCCGGCCACGCGCAAAGCCCGCGCCAGCGAGCGTCCGTCTGCGGCCACGATGGGTGCTTCACCGGCGGCATATACCTCGGACAGCAGAACCGCATCGGCGTTGCCGATGACCTTGACGAAATCTTCAAAACAGTCACGCGTGCGGGTGTAGCGGTGCGGCTGGAAAGCCAGCACCAGTCGCCGGCCGGGGAAGGCGCCGCGCGCGGCAGCCAGCGTCGCGGCCATTTCCACCGGGTGATGGCCATAGTCTTCTATCACGGTGAAATGCCCGCCGCCCTTGGCCGGCATGTCCCCGTAACTCTGGAAGCGCCGTCCGACGCCCCGGAATTCAGCCAGCGCTTTCTGTACTGCCGCGTCGGGCACGTTGAGCTCAACGGCAATGGCAATGGCCGACAGGGCATTGAGCACGTTGTGCTCGCCGGCCAGGTTGAGCACCACGTCCATGTCGGGCAAGGTCACGCCATTGCGGCGCTGTGCCGTGAAATGCATTTGTGCGCCCACCGGCCGCACATTGACGGCGCGCACCTGCGCATCTTCGCCGAAACCATAGCTGGTAATGGGGCAGGAAACCTGCGGCAGGATGTCGCGCACGGCCGGGTCGTCGGTGCACAAGATCGCCGTACCGTAAAAAGGCATGCGGTGCAGGAAGTCGACAAAAGCCTTCTTGAGGTTGCCGAAATCGTGGCCATAGGTTTCCATGTGGTCGGCGTCAATGTTGGTGACGACGGCCATCACGGGCAGCAGGTTCAGGAATGAAGCGTCCGATTCGTCAGCCTCGACCACGATGTAGTCGCCGGAACCAAGTTTGGCGTTGGCGCCGGCGCTGTTGAGGCGCCCGCCGATGACAAAGGTCGGGTCCAGGCCGCCTTCGGCCAGCACGCTGGCGACGAGACTGGTGGTGGTGGTTTTCCCGTGGGTCCCCGCGATCGCGATGCCCTGCTTCAGGCGCATCAGTTCGGCCAGCATCAGCGCGCGCGGCACCACGGGAATGCGTTTTTCACGCGCCGCCAGAACCTCGGGGTTGTCGGCCTGTACGGCGGTGGATGTCACCACGGCGTCGACCATCTCAAGGTTGCCGGCGGTGTGGCCGACGAAGGTCTTGATGCCGAGCTTGCCCAGGCGTCGCAGCGTTGGGCTGTCTGACAGGTCAGACCCCGAAATGACGTATCCCAGGTTGTGCAGCACCTCTGCGATGCCAGACATGCCGGCGCCGCCCAGACCGATGAAGTGAATGTTTTTGATGGCGTGTTTCATGTCGCCAGCTCCTCACAAGCGGCCACCACACGGGCCGTGGCTTCAGTTTTTTGCATCGTTTTGGCCTGTAAGGCTTTCTGGAAAAGCGCAAGCCGCTCTGTTTTTTGTAGCATTTCTGCCAGCATTCCGGCGCTGAGGTCGCGCTGCTGGATCAGCCATCCGCCTCCCTGGTCGACCAGGAACTTCGCGTTGACTGTCTGGTGGTCGTCGACCGCAGCGGGAAAAGGCACGAACACTGCCGCAGCGCCCACCGCGGCGATTTCCGTGACCGTACTGGCGCCAGCGCGGCAAATGATCAGGTCGGCATCGGCGAAGGCCTTCGCGGTGTCTTCAATGAAAGGCGTGAGCTCGGCCGATACGCCAGCCGCCGCATAGTTGGCGCGCAATTCTTCAATCTGCAGCGCGCCGCTTTGGTGGAGGACCTGTGGTCGTTCTGCTTCAGGGATCAGTGCGAGGGCTTTGGGTACCAGCTCGTTCAACCCCCGGGCGCCCAGGCTCCCGCCGACCACCAGCAGTTTCAGGGGACCGCTGCGTCCGGCAAAACGCTCTTGCGGGCCGGGCTGCCGGGTAAATGCTGGCCGCAGGGGGTTGCCTACCCATTCGGCTTTGGGCAACACGCCCGGAAATGCGGTGAAGACGCGGTCAGCCACACTCGCCAGCACCTTGTTGACCATACCCGCCACCGAGTTCTGCTCGTGCAGAACCAGGGGCTTACCCAACAGCACGCTCATCATCCCGGCCGGAAAACTGATGTAGCCACCCAGGCCAACCACCACATCGGGCTTGACGCGGCGTACCACCTGGATGCTTTGCCAAAACGCCTTGAGCAGGCGCAGGGGCAAGAATGCCAGCGTGACCGGCCCTTTGCCTCGCACACCGGAAAAATCAATCGATTCGAAAGGGAAGCCGCGGGGCGGCACCAGCTGGCTTTCCATGCTGGGGCGGACTGCGCTGCCACGCCCGCCCAGCCAGTGCACCCGCCAGCCGCGCTCCCGCAGGGCCTCAGCCACTGCCAGGCCCGGAAAAATGTGCCCGCCCGTTCCTCCGGCCATCACCAAAGCACAGTGTTGCTTGCTCATGCGCGGCCTCCTCTCATGAGCAGGCGATTCTCATAGTCAATCCTCAACACCACGGCCAAAGAAATCAGGTTCATCAAAATCGCCGAACCGCCATAACTCATCAGCGGCAGTGTGAGACCCTTGGTAGGCAGCGCACCGAGGTTCACGCCAATGTTGATGAAGGTCTGGAAACCTATCCAGATGCCAACGCCTTGCGCCACCAGACCGGCAAACAGGCGGTCCAGGGCAATCGACTGGCGGCCGATGTGCATGATGCGGCGGGTCATCCACATGAACATGCCGATCACAGCCAGCACACCCAACAGGCCAAACTCTTCGCCAATCACGGCCATCAGGAAGTCGGTGTGCGCTTCGGGCAGCCAATGCAGCTTCTCAATGCTGCCGCCCAGACCCACACCGAAAATCTCGCCGCGGCCGAAGGCAATCAGGGAGTGGGAGAGCTGGTAGCCCTTGCCCATGGAGTATTTATCGCTCCACGGGTCGAGGTAGGCAAAGATGCGCTCACGCCGCCATTCGCTGAGCATCACCATCAAGCTGAAGGCAACCACCACCACAGCCGCGATGACAAAGAACATGCGGGCATTGACACCGCCCAGGAAGAGAATACCCATCGCAATGACCGAGATCACCATGAACGCGCCCATGTCGGGTTCGGCCAGCAATAACAATCCGACAATTGCTATGGCCACAGCCATGGGCATCACCGCGCGGAAGAAGCGCTCTTTCACTTCCATCTTGCGAACCATGTAATCGGCCGCATAGAGAAGCACCGCGAATTTCGCGAGCTCTGAAGGCTGAAAGTTCATGATGCCCAGCGAAATCCAGCGGCGGGCGCCGTTCACGCCTTTTCCGATAAAGGGCACCAGGACCAGTATCAGCAGCAACAGGGAGAGGACAAACAGCCAGGGCGCCAGTTTTTCCCATGTGGCCAGCGGCACCTGGAATGCCAGGACGGCAACGATGAGAGCGACCACCAGCGACAACACATGGCGCAGCAGGAAATGGGTATGCGCATAGCGCGCGAATTTGGGGTTGTCGGGCATGGCCACGGAAGCTGAATACACCATCACAAGGCCCCACATCAACAAGGCCACGGTGACCCACAGCAGCGCCTGGTCAAAACCGGCCATGCGAACAGGAGGTGCGGCCAGCGTCTGTGGCCGGCTGTGTCCGCCAAGCCGCACGGGAAGGACTTCCGACGCGGCCTTGCCGAAACCGGAGAACCAGCCGAAAAAGCGTGCGGCAGCCGTCACAGCACTTGCCCCTGTTCTTGCGCCAGCGCCTGCACGGCTTCACAAAAGACCTTGGCCCGGTGCTCGTAGTTGTCGAACATGTCGAAGCTTGCACAGGCCGGCGACATCAGGACGGCGTCACCGGTCTGTGCCTGCTGCGCGGCCAGGGTGACCGCTTCCTCCATGGATACGGCGTCGAACACTGGAATATTGCGGGGCAAGACCTCCTTGATGAGAGGCGCATCGCGCCCTATCAGCACCACGGCCCGGACGTGGCGTTGCACCGGGTCGGCCAGCGGTGAGAAGTCCTGCCCCTTGCCTTCGCCGCCCAGAATGAGCACCAGCTTGCGCTCCAGTCCCAACCCTGTCAGAGCCGCCACGGTGGCGCCCACGTTGGTGCCCTTGCTGTCGTCGAAGTATTCAACGTCATTGACGACAGCCACCGACTCCACGCGATGGGGCTCACCGCGGTATTCGCGCAGGCCGTGCAGCATGGGGGCGAGGTTGCAGCCCGCAGCCACAGCCAGGCCCAGCGCCGCCAGGGCGTTGGTGGCGTTGTGCCGCCCGCGTATGCGCAGGGCTTCGATAGGCATCAGGCGCTGCACGTGCAGCTCTACCTCTTCGTCTTTGCGGCGCTTGATGGTTTCGTCGGCCTCGGCCGCGCGCACCAACCAGGTCATGCCGTTGACGGTTTCAATGCCGTAGTCGCCGGGACGCTGCGGCTCGCCGGCACCGAAGGTCGCATGGGCGCGCACTTGAGGTGGCTTCAGGCGCACCTTGACAGGCGGTGGCAGCATGGCCATCACGCGGGCATCGTCACGGTTGAGCAACATAAAGGTGCTGACACCGAAGACCTTGGCCTTGGCCGCGACGTAGGCGTCCATGTCGCCGTGCCAGTCCAGATGGTCCTGCGTGATGTTGAGCACCACGGCAGCCGTCGGCTCAAAACCTTGCACATCGGCCAGCTGGAAGCTGGACAGCTCCAGCACCCAGACTTGGGGCAGGGTTTCGGCGTCCATATGGGCCGACAGCGTGTCGAGCAGCGTCGGGCCTATGTTGCCGGCCACGGCCACGGTTTTTCCGGCGCGCTGCACCAGTTGGCCCAGCAGCGAGGTCACCGTGGTTTTTCCATTGGTGCCAGTGATGGCCAGCACTGCGGGGCGGTAGCCCGGCACAGGTTCGACTTGCACCAGGGCCAGCAGGGCCGCGGGCAGTGTGGCATCTTCACCGGCTTCATCTGGAACCGGCGCGTCGTCCGCGGCATCCGGTGCGGCAATGACCGTCTCTTGCAGATCGCCTGAAGTGTCGGCCGCCACAGCGGCCTGGTCTTCGGGTGAATCAGCGGCATCGGCTACAGCGGCTTCGTCAACAGCTTCGGGCGCATCGGGCAAGGGCACGTCAGCCATTGGCTCGGGAGCTACAACAGCTTGGTCGGATTCTTCGACTACCTCAATGGTCGGTGGCTCGCGCAGATCCGCCAAAGCCCGCGCGAACAAATCCAGTTCTCCACCCACAGGCAATCCCATGGCGCGCGCGGCATCAGCCACGGACGCGATGGTCTCGGGCGTCAGACCGGGCGAGCGATAGACGGCGCGTACGGCCGTACCCTGCACCAGCTCGGGCGTGAAGGCGCCTCCCACAAATTCCACACCCGGAAGTTCTTCGCGCAAGGTGGCGAGCAAGGGTGGCGCTTCGCGCGTGTCGGCGACCGTCACGTGCGCCCCATGGCGCGAACACCAGCGCGCCATGGCCAGGCCGGACGCGCCCAGGCCCAGAATCAACACGGTTTGGTCTTGTAAATGCCGCATGCCTGTTACCTGAGCTTCAAGGTGGAAAGGCCGATGAGGCACAGCAGCATGGTGATGATCCAGAAACGCACGACCACCTGCGTTTCTTTCCAGCCGCTTTTCTCGAAGTGATGGTGCAGCGGCGCCATCTTGAGGATGCGGCGGCCTTCGCCGTAGCGCTTCTTGGTGTACTTGAACCAGGTCACCTGCATCATCACGGAGAGCGCCTCGACGACGAAGATGCCGCCCATGATGGCCAGCACGATTTCCTGGCGCACGATGACCGCGATGGTGCCCAGCGCGGCGCCCAGCGCCAGCGCGCCCACGTCGCCCATGAAGACCTGGGCCGGGTGCGTGTTGAACCACAGAAAGGCCAGGCCGGCGCCTGCCATGGCCGAGCAAAAAATCAGCAGCTCACCCGAGCCGGGGATGTGCGGGAAGAACAGGTATTTGGAGTAGACCGAGCTGCCGGTGACGTAGGCAAACACACCGAGCGCCGAGCCCACCATGACGACCGGCATGATGGCCAGGCCGTCCAGGCCGTCAGTCAGGTTGACGGCATTGCTGGAGCCCACGATCACGAGGTAAGTCAGGATCACGAAGCCGAACACGCCCAGCGGGTAGCTGATTTCCTTGACGAAAGGCACCAGCAGGCCAGCTTTGGGCGGCAGGTTCACGTCAAAGCCCGACTGCACCCAGCTGAAGAACAGTTCGAGCACGCGCATGTTGGAGCTCTCGGAGATGCTAAACACCAGGTACAGCGCCGCGATGAGGCCGATGATGGATTGCCACAGATATTTCTCACGTGACCGCATGCCTTCCGGGTCTTTGAGCACGACCTTGCGCCAGTCGTCTGCCCAGCCTATGGCGCCAAAGCCCAACGTGACGATGAGGACGATCCAGACGAAACGGTTGGACAAATCGAACCATAGCAATGTGGAAATTCCGATGGACAGCAGAATCAGCACACCGCCCATGGTGGGTGTGCCGCTCTTGCTCAAATGGGTCTGCATCGCGTATTCCCGAATTGGCTGCCCGATCTTCAGCGAGATCAGCCGCCGGATCACAAAGGGGCCCGCCAGCAGACCGATCAGCAGGGCTGTGAGCGCGGCCATGACTGCACGGAACGTCAGGTACTGGAACACCCTGAAGGACCCGAATTCGGGGGAGATTGACTGGAGCCACTGGGCCAGACTAAGCAGCATGGGGCTCTTCCTTCTGATGTTGTTGATGTTGTGTTTGATCTTGCGCATTGGCCGTGATGGCCTGGACCACACGCTCCATCCTCATGAAGCGAGAACCCTTGACCAGCACGCTGCCGGTGTGGGGCAGCTCGGCCAGCACGGCGGCGGCGAGTTCGTCCATGCCGCCGAAAATCTGCGCACCGCCAAATCCGGCCGCTGCCTGCTTTGACTGCTCGCCCAATGTGAACAATTTTTCAATACCCAGCGCGCGTGCATGGCGGCCGGCTTCATCGTGGAACTGCGGCCCCTGGTTGCCGACCTCGCCCATGTCACCCATCACCATCAGACGCGGGCCGGGCAGTTCGGCGAGGACCTCCAGGGCGGCGCGCATGGAGTCGGGATTGGCGTTGTAGCTGTCGTCGACCAACGTCAACACCCGGCCCGGCAGGGCCACGGCGATGGCACGGGAACGGCCCTTGACCGGCACAAAAGCCGAGAGACCCACGGAGATGGATGCCAGGGGAACGCCCGCCGCCAGCGCGCAGGCCGCGGCGGCCAAGGCGTTCTTGACGTTGTGCCGGCCGGCGATGTGCAAAGAGAAATCAGTGTTGCCCGCCGGGGTCGTAGCCACCACCTTCCAGCAGCCGTCATCCCATTGCGCGGTAGCTGTGATGTCGGCGGCGCCCGCGAGCGCGAAGGTCAGTACCTTGCGCGTGCCGACCAGTTCACGCCACAGGGGGGTGTAGTCGTCGTCGGCCGGAAAGACCGCCGTGCCGCCCGCATCCAGCGACGCAAATACCGAGCCGTTTTCGCGCGCCACCGCTTCCACCGTGGCCATGAATTCCAGATGTTCGCGCTGCGCATTGTTGACCAGCGCGACGGTGGGCCTGGTAATTTCAGCCAGATAGGCGATCTCGCCCGGGTGGTTCATGCCCAGCTCGACCACCCCTACTTCGTGCTCGGCCGACAGGCGCAGCAGCGTGAGCGGCACACCGATGTCGTTGTTGAGGTTGCCTTCAGTGGCGAAGGCCTTGTTGGCCTTCCAGGCGCGCAAGATGGCCGCGATCATTTGCGTGACGGTGGTTTTCCCGTTGCTGCCCGTCACAGCCACCAGCGGCAGACGGAACTGCGAGCGCCAACCGGCGGCCAGTTGACCCAGCGCCAGGCGCGTGTCGGGCACTTCCAGCCCCGGCAGGCCAGCTTGCACCAGACCATGATGGGCAATCGCCGCGACTGCGCCCTGTGCCTTGGCTTGCGCGAGGAAATCATGAGCATCGAAGCGCTCGCCCTTGAGCGCCACAAAAAGGTCGCCCGCCTGCAGGCTGCGCGTGTCGGTGTTGACCCGCAAGGCCTGCACGCCGCCGTCACCCACAAGGCGAGCAGCGGACAACCAGCCCAGGGCTTGCTGCAGGCGCATCATGGCCGGCCTCCTTGTTTGGGCGAAGCCAGGGCATCGAGCGCCGCCTGCGCATGCTCGCGGTCGGAGAAGGGAAGCTTCACACCGCCCACTTCCTGATAACTTTCGTGGCCCTTGCCGGCCAGCAACACGATGTCTTCGGGACAAGCCAGGCTCAAGGCGTGCGTGATGGCGGCTGACCGGTCGGCCTGAACATGCACGGCATCGCGGTGGCTCAGGCCCAGCAAGACCTGGCAGATGATGGCCAGCGGGTTTTCGCTGCGCGGGTTGTCACTGGTCACCACCACCTGGTCGGCATTTTTTTCGGCTACGGCTGCCATTAGCGGTCGCTTGGTGGTGTCGCGGTCACCACCGCAACCGAACACGCACCAGAGCTGGCCATTGCGGTGTGCCGCTGCCGGCCGCAGCGCGAGCAACACCTTTTCAAGTGCGTCGGGCGTGTGGGCGTAATCGATCACCACCAGCGGCCGGCCCGGGACGGCCAGCGTCTCGGTGCGCCCAGGCACGGGCAGCAGGCCGGCACAGGCCTTGACCGCATCGGCCAGCGACACACCCATGGCGCGCAGGGCTGCGAGCACACCGAGCAAGTTGGACACGTTGTACTGGCCCACCAGTCGGGCAGCCAGCGTATGGCTTTCGGCACCCTCAGCCACCTCAAAGCTCAGGGCATCGGTGCCGTGCTCGATCTTGCGCGCCTGCAGGCGTGCCGGCTGCGCACAGGACACTGTCCAGAGGTCCAGGTCGCTCCCCGCGAGCGACTCCTTCAGTTCTACACCCTTGGCATCGTCGATATTGATGACCGCCGCCCTCAGGCCCGGCCAGCCGAACAGCGCGGCCTTGGCCTCCCAGTAGGCTTGCATGGAAGCGTGGTAGTCGAGGTGGTCCTGCGTGAAATTGGTAAAAATTGCGACCTCAATGACGGTCCCGTCCAGGCGGTGTTCGACCACGCCGATGGAGGAGGCCTCCAGCGCACAGGCGACAAAGCCCTGGTCGGCGAAGCGCCGAAGTTCCTGTTGTAGCAGCACCGGGTCGGGCGTCGTCAGGCCGTTGGAAACCATGGCACCAGGCTCACCTATGCCCAGCGTGCCGATGACGCCGCATTTGTGATCCAGCCGACCCAGAGCCTGCGCCAGCCACCAGGCGGTGGAGGTCTTGCCGTTGGTACCGGTCACAGCGGAAATTCGCAGTTGCCGGCTCGGCTGGTTGAAGTAGACGGCGGCGATAGGCCCGGTCGCGGCCTTGAGACCGGCGTATTCGGCGATCTTTTCGTTCTGGAAGCCGAAGGCGGCCGCGCCTTCCTGTTCGACCAGACAGGCAGTGGCGCCCGCATTCAACGCGCTGCCCACAAACTTGCGCCCGTCGGTCGCGGTGCCGGGCCAGGCGACAAAGCCGTCGCCCGGGGTCAGCCTGCGGCTGTCCGTGCACAGGCTGCCGCTCACGCGTTCGCGCAACCAGCCGGCGGCTTGTTCAGGGGTGTGGAGTTGCATGCTCAAAACGACTCCTCCACGGCCTGCGTGGTGATTTGCGGCTTGACGCTCATATCGGGCTGTACGCCCATCATGCGCAGGGTCTGCTGCACCACTTCACTGAACACAGGCGCGGCGGCCACGCCGCCAAAGTAGTTGCCGTCGCTGGGCTCGTCGATCATTACACCGACGACGATGCGGGGCGCTTCAATGGGAGCCATGCCGGTGAACCAGGCCCGGTACTTGTTGGTGGCATAACCTTTTCCGACCTGCTTGTGCGCCGTTCCCGATTTGCCGCCTACCGAATAACCCACCGTTTGCGCCAACGGGCCAGTACCTCCGGGTGCGGCGGCCATTTGCAGCATCCGGCGGACGGCGTGCGCGTTCGCTGCCGAAAAGACCTGTACGCCTACCGCAGGCTCACTGCTCCTGAGCATGGTGACGGGAATGATCTGACCGTCATGCGCGAACGCAGTGTAGGAGTGCGCCATCTGGAACAGCGAGGCCGACAGCCCGTACCCATAGGCCATGGTCGCCTGCTCGACAGGGCGCCAGGTCTTCCAGGGTCGCACACGTCCGGTGACCGCGCCTGGGAACTGGATCTGCGGCTTTTGCCCATAACCCAGTGCCATGTAGGTCTCCCACATTTCCTGCGGACTCATCTTTTGTGCGATCTTCAGCGCGCCGACGTTGCTGGATTTCTGGATGACGCCTTCCACTGTCAGCGTGCCGTAGTTGTGGGTGTCACTGATGGTGAAGCCGCCGATGCTGTAACGGCCGGGTCCGGTTTCGATGACGGTTTGCGGCTTGATGCGACCGGCCTCCAGCGCCATGGCCACCGTGATCGGCTTCATCGTGGAACCCGGCTCGAAGGTATCGGTGAGGGCCCGATTGCGCAACTGCTCGCCGGTCAGATTTTTCCGCCTGTCGGGCACGTAGCTGGGATAGTTCGCCAATGCCAATACCTCGCCGGTGGTGGAGTCCAGCACCACGACGCTGCCGGCCCGGGCTTTGCGCGCAATGACCGCGTCGCGCAGCTTCTGGTAGGCGAAGAACTGCACCTTGCTGTCTATGCTCAGCTGAATGTCCTTGCCTTCGACGGGCGGCATCTGTTCGCCGACATCCTCGACGACACGGCCCAGGCGGTCCTTGATCACGCGGCGCGAACCGGCCTTGCCGGCCAGGTCCTTGTTGAAGGCCAGCTCAATGCCCTCCTGGCCGCGATCCTCAACGTTGGTGAAACCCACCACGTGGGCCACGGTTTCGCCCTCGGGGTATTGGCGCTTGTACTCCTTGCGCTGGTAGATGCCCTTGACGCCCATGGCATGGATTTTTTTTGCCACCGGCTCGTCAACCTGACGCTTGAGCCAGACAAAGGTCTTGTCCTCTTCGCCCAGTTTTCTGTTGAGCTCGACCAGCGGCATTTCCAGCAGCACGGCCAGCTCGGCCAGTTGCGACTTGCTGGCTTCGACGTCTTCGGGAATGGCCCAGATGCTGGATGCCGGTACGCTGGATGCGAGGATCAGCCCATTGCGGTCCAGGATGCGGCCGCGGTTGGCGGGCAGCTCCAGTGTGCGGGCAAAGCGCACCTCACCCTGGCGCTGGAAAAATTCATTGCCAAAAATCTGGATATAGGCCGCACGACCCGCTAGCCCGGCAAAAGCCAACGCGATACCGGCCACGATGAATTTGCTGCGCCAGACGGGAGTCTTGCTGGCCAGCAGGGGGCTGGACGAATAAAGCACGCTGCGGCTCATGGCCTGGGCCCTTCCGGCGCCGAAGCCGCCGTTACCGGAGCGTCCTTGTAGCTCACATATTGCGTGATGGCAGGTGTCACCGTGCGCATCTGCAGCTTGTCCTTTGCAAGCTTCTCGACCTTCAGCGGCGTAGCCTGGGCGCGCTTTTCCACCTGCAAACGCTCGTTGTCCATTTCGATTTTGCGGGCTTCGGCCGTCGCTTTTTCCAGCTCGACATAGAGGCGTCGCGACTCGTACTGGGTGCGCACGAGGTAAAGCGCGCTGGCCAACACGGCGAGAAGCAACACGAGGTTTAGTCTGGCCATGATATGACCCCCACGCTTGTCGCTTCGCGTACTGCGCTGCCCCCCGAGGGGGCCGCCGCGCCTGCGGCCCGGCAAAGCCGGTTCCGCGGCCCCGGCTGGCATGAAATGCCTGTCGCCCTTTGTAGGTCCCCCACGTTTGTCGCTTCGCGTACTACGGGGTTCATGCCGCCACCCCCGTGCGTTCGGCGACGCGCATTACGGCGCTGCGCGAGCGCGGATTGCCTTCGACCTCTTCCGCGCTGGGCTTGGTGCGGCCAAGCGCCTTGAGCTGCATGGCCTTGGGTTCGGCGAAAGGCGCGCGACGGTCGAACACCTCGCGCGAATGTGCGGCGATGAACTGCTTGACGATGCGGTCTTCGAGCGAATGAAAACTGATCACCACCAGACGGCCTCCCGGTTGGAGAACTTTCAGCGACGCAGCTAGCGCCTGTTGCAGCTCTTCAAGCTCGGCGTTGATGAAAATCCGAAGAGCCTGAAATGTGCGCGTTGCAGGGTCCTTGCCCGGCTCGCGGGTTTTGACCGCGCCAGCCACGACTTCGGCCAGCTCAGCGGTGGTTCGAAGAGGGCCCCGTTCCTGTCGGCGACGATCAATCGCCTTTGCAATCTGTTGAGCAAACCGTTCTTCGCCATATTCACGAATCACCTCCGCCATGGTTTCTATGGATGCATCCACCAGCCACTCGGCCACGCTCTGGCCACGCGTGGTGTCCATGCGCATGTCCAAAGGCCCCTCTTGCCGAAAAGAAAAACCGCGCACCGGGTTGTCGATCTGCGGTGAGCTCACACCCAGATCCATCAGGACACCGGCCGCACTGGCGACGGGCAACAGACCCAAATGCATGAAACCCTCGTGACGGATGGAAAACCGCGGGTCGGTGATGGTGTGCGCCTCGGCAATGGCGTCGAGATCCTTGTCGAAGGCGGTAAGCCGCCCTTGGGGTGAGAGCTGCGACAGCAACAACCGCGAATGGCCGCCGCGCCCGAAGGTCGCGTCGACGTAGTGGCCGTCCGGGTTGACAAGAAGCGCCGCTATGGCTTCGTTCAACAAGACGGTGCGGTGTGTCCATGTGCCGTTCACCGTCTTCTTTCAGAACGAGAAGTCTCTGAAGACATCGGGCATCTCGCCCTTCATCTGCTCGGCCTCCTGGGCTGCGTAGGTGGCGGCGTCCCAAAGCTCAAAATAACCACCCATGCCCAGTAGCACCGTGTCTTTGCTGATGCCGGCAGCCGCCCGCAATTCGGGCGACACCAACACACGGCCGGTGGCGTCCATGTCGACGTCCATTGCGTTGCCGAGGAAGATGCGCTTCCACCACTGCGCCTGCATCGGCAACGAAGCGATGCGGTCGCGGAATTTCTCCCACTCGTTGCGGGGAAAAATCATGAGGCAACCGTGCGGGTGCTTGGTGATGGTGAGTTGGCCGGAAGCTGTGGCGCTCAGCACGTCACGATGCCTGGTAGGCACGGAGAGCCTACCCTTGGTATCGAGAACTAACGATGAAGCGCCTTGAAACACTGCTACAAACCCTTGAAAAACACTTTTCACCACTAAATTGCACTTTTCCCCACTTTAGCAGGAAACCATTTGCAAACAAGGGATTTGAAACAAATTTTTTCAATGAAATCAAGGACTTAGGAGTATCTTCGGATCCAGGGCCTATATTAAAAAGTGTTCTAAATTAAGCACTTAGACGGTGCACTGAAAGTATTGCTTTAAGCGCCAGCAACTGAGCACCCGCCAAAATGGAAAAAAGAGGAACTATTTCCATCCATTCAAACGCTCAGCGACCTGTTTTTACACAGTGCAAGCATGGCATAGCTATGAAAAATATAGCGGGTAACGGCCGCCACATAACAAGAATGGGCGTGACCGCAGGGATAGCGTGTTTTTTTGAAGGGATACGGTGCAGAAAGCACAGGGCACCGGAAGACCTGTCGGACCAATCCGACTAGACGCCGAATGGCATGACAACACTACCCAAATCGGCCAGCAGAAAGGCCGCAAGGTCAGTCGATGCGGACTGTGACCCTTGCGTGCTCAGTGATGCCGATCACATTGAAAAACGCTGCAACGAGGCGATTGACTTCCGTGAATTGCACTGACCGGTTTTCTTCTTCGCGGGCTGACACCCAGTTCAGCAGCGTTCCCGCAGCCGAAAAATCCACGCGAATGAGCTTGGCACAGGAGATCAGCATCATGTCTGCACCCATCAGCTTGACTTCCAGTTTGTCCAGCACCGCTATCGCATCACCCTGGATCTGGCCTGACAGTTCGACCGACAGCACATTGCTCATCTGTGAACTCGGTGCATCCATCTGGGTGTCTCCATCAATGGCGCTCAGACTGGAGGACACGGAATCACGGTACACGTCGCCAATGATGGCCGACCCATCCGTGACGCCGCCCTGCGCATCGATCGGTTTGTATTCGCAACGTGCACTGTCCCAGGCTGGCGGGGAGACCTCGTAGGTAACGCAGAAGTCGAGTGCGGCCAATTCAAAGTCGTCGGGGCGATGCGTTACACGCAGCGCCTCCATGCGCAAAAGCCACCATTGCTGGGCGGTATCGCGGCTGCCTGAAGGGGTGGCGTTCTGCAGTACCTTCTGCAACTGCGCATCACCCATGAAACGCAGCTGAACAGGCTGGGTCGCCCACCCGCTGAAGACCTTGTACAAAGGCTCGACAGCATCAGGTTCGATGGATTTGAGGTTGTTCCAGTTCAGGCGCCACGGCATGGGCGCCTTGGCGGTGGCCGCCTTGAGGGCTGCCACGGTCTGTATACCCAGCACAGAGGGACAGACCCAATCAACAGCAGGACCATTCGGATTGGCGGCAGCCTTGCCCGCCGCCGGAACGCTGAGCATTTTCACCATGTCAGGCATGGAGAACCACTGCGGTGCCGAACGGTCAAACCGCTCGACAAACTGGATGGCTGCCGTTTCAAACTTATCCTGCTGGGCCGTGGCCCGGTACAGGTCAAACAAGGTCAGCCAGGTATCCGGGTGGCCCGCGCGTACGGCACCGGGGGCAAGAATTTCCAGCAGGCCGGCTTCGGCACCCGCATCGTCGCCATTGGCAAACCGGATAGCGGCCTCCTCCAGCTCTGCATCATGGGCAACCACTTCCTCCACATCCACCGCAGTGAGCTTGGAAGGAGAAAAGCTGGAACCGCCGCCGCTGTCGTAACTGCCGCCGATACCCGCCAGGCCGCCGATTGCAGGAGGTTTGGCAGGAGGTTGGGCGGGAGGCGTAGATCGGGCTGCGGCCAGCGCAACAGACAGGGAATCGGGCTGGGTCTGGGAGGGCTCGTGAGCGGCTTCCCGGGCCGCCTGCTGCTCGGCGGCCAACCTGGCTGCGTTCAGCTGCTGCAAACCTGCCGGCGCCGTGGCCCTGTATGCGGTGGGCAATGCATTGTCCAGCATGGGGGGCGCCTGCGTCGATGGGCTATGCAAGGGCGCGTGCACCGAGTTGTCCGGCATGCCGCCATTCTTGGTTTTCCACCACTGCATGGACATCTGCGCTTCGATCTCGTCGATCTTCTTGAGCGTGGTGGCCCTGTCGTCGGGCTTGGAGGGCATGCTGCTCTGGAAGAACGAAGGCCGGCCGCCTGGGTCCTGGCCCACACCCACCATGGCTTCACGCTTGCGCATCTTGCGCAGCATGTCGAATTCGCGCTTGCGCACGAAGTCGTTTTGCCGCTTGCGCTCAATCATTTCCTTGAGCAATTGCTTGCTCATGGCTTCGTCGCGGTCTGTTTGCGCGCCGTCCAGATCCGACCAGTTCGTGGCCGGATTCCGGACGAACTTCACCATCTTGGAGAGCAAGCCTGAAGCGGTATCTTCTTTGGACATGGCAGGACGATTAAATAAACTTCAACCGGTAATCTGGGATCAATCGCCAAACATCTTCTGTTTAAGTTCCCGGCGTTGCTGTGCTTCCAGGGACAAATTGGCCGTGGGACGGGCGATCAGCCGGCCTACGCCGATGGGTTCGCCGGTTTCATCGCAATAACCGTAGTCGCCGGAGTCGATGCGGGCAATCGACTGTTCGATCTTCTTGAGCAGCTTGCGTTCCCGGTCACGGGTGCGCAATTCAAGGGCATGTTCTTCTTCAATCGTAGCGCGGTCCGCCGGGTCGGGCACCACAACGGTGTCTTCCCGCAGATGCTCGGTGGTTTCACCGGCGCTGTTGTGGATGTCCTGCTTGAGCACCGACAGCTTGTGGCGAAAGAAAGCCAGCTGCTTTTCGTTCATGTACTCGGAGTCCGGCATCGCCTTGACTTCGTCGTCGGTCAGCTGCTCGGCGGATTTGGTCTTCCAGTTGTTGGCGAGCTTGGGGTCTTTTTTGGCCGCCGCCTGGGGTGGCGGCGCGATCACGCGTTCGGTCATTGTGGAGTAACTGGCTTTGGCTGCGTCAGGCGCATGGGTTGGCACCATGGGTGCGGGAGGGGGTGACTGGGTGGCTACGCGGGCGGAGCTGCGCCTGCCGGGTTTCAGTGGAGGCGGGGCCATCAGCCCGGCCCTGACCGGTGCCGGGGCGGGTACCACCACGGCGGCGGGGGCCGGCTTGGCGCTGCTTGCAGGTTTTACGGCCGGTTTTGCAACGGGCTTGGCAGCTGATTTTGCAACAGGCTTTGCCGCAGGTTTTGGGGGAGATTTGAGCACGGGCTTGACGGGTTTGGCGACGGCCTTTGCTTTGGGCAAGGGCTTGGCAGCGGTTTTCTTGACAGCTGCGGTGGCAGGCTTTTTCGTGGAAGCAGCCTTGACAGCCGGCTTGGCGGCTTTTTTGGCAACGGGTTTGGGTGCCGGCTTGGCTTTGGCAACAGGTTTGGCCGCTTTCTTCACAGCTTTGGCGGCGGGCTTTGGCGCCGGCTTGGCTTTCGATGCAGGCTTGGCGGCCGGTTTGGCAGGTGTCTTGGTCTTTTTTGCTTGGGCTTTCACAATGTGTCTCCTCTGGGAAGCAGCCCCGGAATGGCCCATGGCCCTCCGCGGCAGCTTCCTGGCCAAACCGCTGCAGCGCAGTTCAACCCTACCTGTTGCCAGATTTCCTGGTTTATCTGCCGCCTGCCAGCCTCGAAAACCACACCTGGGTGGCTTTCAATCCGCTTTGTAGCCGATTTTGTGCCTGGCTTGCCTCCCGAATTGATTTTCCGGGTATTTTGGTCGGCGCGCGATTGTAGCGGCTGCGCAGCCTGCCGTAGCACCCTTGGAACAAATCGTTGGAGAATCGAGACAAACATGAAGCCCTCCGCCTTTTACAGGCCACAGGCGGACAGCCTACCTCAAACCAGGCATTGCTCCAGGCCCTGCAGAAAAATATCTTTGGGCAAATCGATGCCGATGAAGACCATCTTGCTGTTTTTCTTCTCGCCCTCGGCCCAGGCGGGCCCCAGGTCGCTGCCCATGAGCTGGTGCACCCCCTGGAAAATCACCTTGCGGTCGGTGCCTTCCATATTCAGCACGCCCTTGTAGCGCAACATGCGCGGGCCGTAAATGTTGACGACCGCACCCAGGAAGTCCTCCAGCTTGGCTGGGCTGAAAGCCTTGTCCGACCGGAACACAAAGCTCTTGACGTCATCGTCGTGGTGGTGATGGTGGCCATGGCCCTCATGCCCGTCCTTGGCGTCGTGCGCATGTGAAGGGTGATCACAGTGCTCCCCGTGCTCATGGTCATGATCGTGGTCATGCCCGGCATGGTCGTCTTCCTTGAGGAAGTCGGGGTCGATGTCCAGCTTGGCATTGAGGTTGAAGCCGCGCAGGTCAAACACGTCCTTGATGGCGACTTCCCCGAAATGCACCGCTTTCTGGGGCGCGCGCGGGTTCATGTGCTTCAGGCGGTGCATCAGCGCGTCAACTTCGTCCTTGGCCACCAGGTCCGTTTTGCTGATGAATATCTGGTCGGCAAACCCGACCTGGCGGCGCGCCTCCTGGCGGTCGTTGAGCTGGGTCGCGGCGTGTTTGGCGTCGACCAGGGTCAGGATCGAGTCAAGCAGGTACTGCTCGGCAATTTCTTCGTCCATGAAAAACGTCTGCGCCACCGGCCCCGGGTCGGCCAGCCCGGTGGTTTCAATGACCACGCGCTCAAAGTCGAGCAGGCCCTTGCGCTTTTTGGCGGCAAGCAACTGCAGTGTTTCGCGCAGGTCTTCGCGGATCGAGCAGCAGATGCAGCCGTTGTTCATCTGGATGATGTTTTCTTCGGTGTCATTTACCAGGATTTCGTTGTCGATGTTTTCTTCACCGAACTCGTTCTCGATAACAGCGATTTTCTGGCCGTGCGCCTCGGTCAGCACGCGCTTGAGCAGCGTGGTTTTGCCGGAGCCCAGGAAGCCGGTGAGGATGGTGACGGGGATCAAGCTCATGGTGTTACCTAAAAACAGGAATTGCAGGGGTAGCGCGAAGGGCGAAGCAGGTCGCAGCCACACAGGTGGGGGAGTTTAGCGGCGGGTTCAAGCCCGCCACGCAGCCCCCGTGAATACCACCTTGGCCAGCAGTTACTTTACAGGTCGTGTCAAGCGCAGGGGCCCCAAAAACAGCGCAGGCCGGTAATTTCCGTCCTGTATCCGCTATATTTTTAATAGCTGCTTGCGCCCGTCTTTATTAGCCTGCAGCCACTATTTATATAAAAATCAGCCGCCCACCCGTTTCACCAGTACGAGCCCCTTCAGGTACTCGCCTTCCGGGAAGGCGACCGTCATGGGATGGTCGGGTGCGCCACCCATGCGCTCGGAGATGAAAGCGTCCACCCCCGCATCGATGCCGGCCGAAGCCACGATCTTGTGGAACAGGTCGGCGCTGACCCCGCCCGAACACGAGTAGGTAAACAGCACGCCGCCGGGCGCCAGAATCGACAACGCCAACCGGTTGATGTCCTTGTAGGCACGGGCGGCACGCTCGGCATGCGTCACCGTGGGCGCGAATTTGGGCGGGTCCAGCACGATGGCGTCGAACATCCGGCCTTCCTTCTGGTACTGGCGCAGCGAGGCGTTGACATCGGCATCCAGCAGGGTGGTGCGGCTGGCGTCAAAGCCGTTCAGTGCCACATTGGCCCGGGCCCGTTCGATCGCCGGGCCGGACGAATCGATCGACGTGACGTGCCCGGCGCCGCCGGCCAGCGCAGCCACGGTGAAGCCGCCGGTATAGCAATAACAGTTGAGCACCTGGCCGAACCGCAGGCGGCGCGTGTAGGCGGCAAACTTCTGCCGGCTGTCGCGCTGGTCCAGGTAAAAGCCGGTTTTATGGCCTTCGGCCACGTCCAGGCTGAGCTTCCAGTCGTGTTCGGTAATGGTGATGCCGGTTTCGCCCGAGCCGGCCAGCCAGCCGGTCACTTCGGGCAGGCCTTCCAGGGCACGGGAGCTCGCATCGGAGCGTTCATACAGGCGCGTCAGGCCGGTTTGGGCAAGCAGGGCTTCGACAATCACACTTTTCCATTTTTCTGCGCCGCAGCTGGAAAACTGCGCCACCAGCGTGTCCGCATAGCGATCCACCACCAGGCCTGGCAGGCCGTCGGATTCGCCGTGAATGAGCCGCCGCCCGTCGCTCTGGATGTCAAACAGCTCCCGTGCCTTCAGGGCCTGGGCGATGCGCGCTGAAAAGAAGGCAGCGTCGATGCGTTGGGCTTCGTCAAAGCTCCAGACCCGGGCCCGGATCCTGGAGGCCGGGCTGAAAGCGGCCCAGCCCAAAAATTCGCCGGCGTGGCTTTCAACCCGCACGGTCTCGCCCGCGTCACCGCCCCCTTTGGCGATGGCGCCGTCAAAAATCCAGGGGTGGCGCCGCAGCAATGAGCGCTCCTTGCCGTCCCGCAGTCGAATTATTTTCATGGCGCTATTGTCGCGGCTGATGGCATCGCCCCCTTCTTGGGCACGGAGCGTCCACGCTGACAAATGAGCCGACCGACAGCGATTTGACAGCTCGGTGTAATTTTCGTGAAAGTTTTGCGACAATCGCAGGTTAATGTTTTTGACCTCATTTTCGCGGCGATGGAAGAAACACGGGCCGCTGGCAAGCCCGGCCATGCGCACGCCCGCCCCCGTCCGCACCCTGTTGCTGGGGCTGGTTATCAGCCTGTTCATGGGCTCGCTGCTGGCGCTGACCAGCCTGGATGCACGGTCGCGCACCATACTGGACCTGGACACCCAGACAGAACCTGTCGCACTGCAGGACTGGGGCGACTACTGGATAGACACAACCGGCCAGTTCACCCCCGAGCAGGTTGCCACCGCCCCCGACATCCCCTGGAAGCCGACACACGGCAATGCGATCTACCCGGTGACCAGCGGCCAGGCCATGTGGGTGCGCTTTAACGTGCCGCCGGCGCCAGACACAGAGCGCTGGTACCTTGAGGTTCCCTACCCGTCCATCGACCGGGCTTCGCTGTATACCCTGGACGGTGTCGGCCGGTGGAACGAGCAGCGCGCCGGCGACCTGGTGGCGGTAGACAAGTGGCCAGTGCCGCACCGCCATCCCCTGCTGCCCATCGCGCTGTCGGCCGAGGTACCCACCCATTACCTTTTGCGCCTGGAGAACGGCCACGCATTCAGCGCGCCACTGCAGTTCATCAGCGAGGGGCGCCTGAGCCACTCAGAACAGCGTGTTTCCCTGATCCTGGGCATCTTTTTCGGGCTGACGGGGCTGGCGGCGCTGATCTCGGCGCTGGGCGCCATTTCACTGCGCGACACCGCGTACGGTTACTACGCCCTCTGCGTGACCCTGATGGGCCTGACGCAGGCGACCGTCACCGGCATCGCGGGGCTGCACCTGTGGCCGGCGTGGCCGGGGTGGAACGACATTTCGACATCCGTGCTGCCCATGCTGGCGGTGTCGGCCACCCTGTTGTTCATTTCCGCGGTGGTGGCCCTGCCCGAACGCTCATTGCGCCTGCATTGGCTGATGGCGGGCCAGGCCGCGCTGGGCGTGCTGGCGGCTGTGGTGCTGGCGCTGGTTCCATCTGCATCGCGCATGGGCCTGTTCATCCCCATCGTGCTGCTGCTGGAATTCAGCAGCGTGCTGGTCATGGGCTGGGCCTGGCGCCGCGGCGACCGGTTTGCGCCCTGGCTGATGCTGGCGTATGTGCCGGTGCTGGCCGCCGCTGGATGGACCATGGCCCGCAATGCCGAGCTGGTGCCCATCGGTTTCCTGACGCAGCACGGCATGCAGCTGGGTGTGGCGCTGCATTTGCCCATCGCCATGCTGGTATTGATGCTGCGCAGCCAGCACCGGCGCGAAAACATCCGCCGCATCCAGGGCCTGGACCGGGTGGACCCGGCCACGGGTCTCATCAACGGCCACGTGTTTGCCGAGCGCCTGATCCGCATGATTGCGCGTTCCGAACGGCTACGCCACCAAAGCGCGGTGATGATCATCGACCTGGTCAATTCCGAGCAGATCCAGCGCGATTTCGGGCGCAAGGCCGCCGAAGAATTGCCGCTGCATGTGGCCGAACGCCTTTTGTCCACCGCACGCGAGATCGACAGCGCTGCGCGGCTGTCGGAGCGGCGCTTCGGCATGCTGGTCGAAGGCCCCTTCAATGCCGAGGACGCCGGCACGCTCGGGCCGCGCATCGTGGCGCGCTGCCTCATGCCCTACAAAGGCCTGCACGTGGACTGCGTCGCACAGGTTCATGTCGCGTACGCCCTGGTGCCTTACCAGGGCTCCAACGCCCAGGGCCTGCTGGCCCAACTTGAAGAGCGCCTGGCCGCCGCCCCGGCTGACAGCAAGCGGGCGGTGTTCATGCTCGGGGAAATGCCACCGGCACGGCCGGCAAGGCGCGACCGCCCCAGTCCAGCCTGAGCCTGGCACCAGTGCTGGTGCCAGGCTCAGGCTTTGTCTTTAGCGTCTTTGTCGGGCTTCGCCAGGCTTCCTGGTGATGCCGGCGCGCCCGCGCCGGCCTTTCCGGCTTTCGACAGGGCCCGCGGGTGCGCCGCGTCATACACCTTGGCCAGGTGCTGGAAATCCAGCCGGGTATAGACCTGCGTGGTCGTGATGTTGGCATGGCCCAGCAGCTCCTGAACCGCACGCAAATCACCGCTCGACTGCAGCACATGGCTGGCAAAGGAGTGGCGCAGCATGTGCGGGTGCACCGGCGTGGCCAGCCCCGCCTTCAGCGAGCGCTGCTTCAGCCGCACCCGGATGTGCTGCGGCGTCAGGCGGGTGCCGCGCTGGTTGATAAAAAGCGCAGGGTCTTCACGCGCCCAGTTGGCCCGCGCGGCAAGCCACTGCTGCAATGATTGCAGCGCAGCCCGGCCGACCGGCACGCTGCGCCTTTTGGAACCCTTGCCCAGCACATAAGCTTCGGCCGCATCCGTGTCGATCCAGCCGCGCGCCTGCGCACTGGCCTTCACATCCAGGCCCACCAGTTCGCCGATACGCAGCCCGCAGCCGTACAGCAGTTCGGTGATGCATTGGTCGCGCAGCTCCAGCTGCGGGTCGCCATCGGCGGCATCGGCCTGGTAGCCCGCCAGCTGCACGGCTTCGTCCACACTGAGGGCTTTGGGCAAGGGCTTGGGGGCTTTGGGCGCCCGCACGTCCTGCACGGGGTTGCCGCTGATCAGGCCTTCGCGGCCCAGCCAGGTGTAAAAGCCGCGCCAGCCTGAGAGGATCAGTGCAATGCCGCGGCCGCTGCGCCCCGCGCCATGCATTTGCGCCACCCAGCGCCGCATGTGAACGTTTTGCACTGCCACCAGCGCCACCCTGGCCTGGTGTGCATTGACTTCGAGCTTTTGCAGGTCGAGCGCGTAGAGCTCCACGGTGCGCTGGGCCAGGCGCTTTTCCACCCGCACATGCTCCAGGTAACGCTCGACCAGCGGATCGGAAGGCGGCAGCGCCGGCTGCCCACCGCTGGATTCAGAAACGGGGAGCAGCGTTTGTGTCATGGCCGTGGTGCATGGCCCCGGTGCCTATTCGGCAGTGACCGGCTGGGGCCGCAGCCGCGTCAGCGCCGCGCCGGCCAGTTCGCCCAGGCGCTCCAGGAAATCCGTGCCCATGCCGCTGTGAAAACGTTCCGGGTCGGGTGAGGCCAGCACGAGCAGGCCCGAGACTTCCGCCCCCGCCGCAGCGCGCAGCGGTATCAACGCGATCGACAATGCCACCGCGGGCTCGGGCAGCCAGTTGACCGCTTCGAAGCCCGAATTGACGCCGCAGTAGGGTGCGCTCAATGACGATGCAAAGGTTTTGGCGTCCTCGCTCACATCGGTCGCAAAGCTTTCATCCGAAAAAATCCCGTTCACGTCCCAGACCTTGATGGCAGCCTGCGGGATCAGGAATTCGCCGGTGATGCCTTCGACAATGGCGCCCGGCAAGTCGCGCGCCTGCGTCGCCTGCAGCAGCTTGCGTGTCCAGCGCTGCATCTTGTCGGCAATCGCCACGTTGTCCTGCCCGTGACGGATCATGTCGACCATCCGCGTTTCCAGGCCCTTGATCTTTTCGCGCAGCATCAAGGCCTGGCGTTCCTGCAGGCTGACGGCACGGTTGCCGTGTCCGCTGGACAGTTGCACCGAAGCCAGCAGTTCGGCGTGGCGCTCGAAGAAGTCGGGCGTGTTGGCCAGGAAGTTGGCGATGTCGTCTTCGGTGATGGGGTGTTCAGTTGGATTCATCCGGGCATTGTCCTCAGTTTTGCAGCAGGCGCAAAGGCATACTGCGCCCGCGTTACATCCGCTTTCGTCGAAAGGCAGTTTTCAGATCCCATCGGGGATATTGATCTCGGACTCAAACACCGTAGTAGCCGGCCCGGTCATCATGACAGGCGCGTCGAGTCCGCCGGGCCACTCAATGGTGAGCTGGCCGCCCCGCGTCATCACGTCCACCCGCGCATCCAGCAGGCCCCAGCGTATGCCCGCCACCACCGCCGCGCAGGCGCCTGTGCCGCAGGCCAGCGTCTCGCCCGCGCCGCGTTCGTAGACCCGCAGGCGAATCTGGCTGCGCGAAACCACCTGCATGAAGCCGGCGTTCACACGGCGCGGAAAACGCACGTGGTTTTCAATCAGCGGGCCGGTTTGCAGCACCGGCGCAGCGTCGACGTCATCCACCAGTTGCACCGCGTGCGGGTTGCCCATCGACAAGGCCGCTATCAAAAGAGGAGCTGCTTGCGCTGACCCATCAAGGGCTAGCGGCCATTTTTGCCATGAGCCTTGGGTCACAGGCGTAAGGCCCGAAGCATCAAAAGGAATCCGTACCGGGTCAAACACCGGGGCGCCCATGTCGACCGTGACACGCCCGTCAGCCTGCAGGCGCGGCTCGATGATCCCGCCGAGGGTCTTGACCCTCACAACGTCCTTTGTCGTCAGCCCCTGCTCGCGTACAAAGCGCACAAAGCAGCGCGCGCCGTTGCCGCACTGCTCAACCTCGCCGCCGTCGGCGTTGTGGATCACGTACTCGAAGTCGATGCCCTCCCCCGCATCCGCAGGCGGCGGCCGCACCGAGAGAATCTGGTCGGCGCCCACGCCGAAGTGGCGATCGGCCAGGAAGCGGTATTGCGCGGTGGAGAGGCCCAGCGGGGCGCGGGTTTCGTCGAGCATGACAAAGTCATTGCCCGCGCCCTGCATTTTGGTGAATCGGATTCGCATGGGGGAATTATCTGCGGTGCGAAGGCGGCACTTAAAGAGGTGAATCGGCCATTTCGCACCCACCGGCCGTGGTTTTGAAGGAATTCAGGGCGATACGCATGGTTTGCCACGGTTTTGCAGGGCAGAAAAATACGCCCAAACCCGCCGGCAACGCCCGCGCAGCCCCGAAGCCATAATTTGCGGATGCCACGTCCTTCCCAATTGCTCCATCCTTCGCGCGAACCCGCGCCTGTACGCCCGGCGGCCACCGTGCTGTTGCTGCGCGACACCCCGCACGGCGTCGAAGTCCTGATGACACGGCGCTCCACGAGCGCCAGCTTCGCCCCGGGGGCTTATGTCTTTCCCGGCGGCGGCATCGACGCGGCGGATGCCGCGGCGCATGCACAGTCTACGCGGCGGGCCACGCAAAGCGACCTGCACCTGACACAGGCCATCGCGGCTATCCGCGAAAGTTTTGAGGAACTCGGCGTGCTGCTGGCGCGCCACGTCGACGGCAGTTATGCCACGACCGCCGACATCGCAGCACTGGACCGCAAGGCGTCCTTCGCCGTGCAATGCCGGGAGCGCGGCTTGACGCTGGCCGGTGACCAGGTGTTTGTGCTGGCGCACTGGATCACCGACCGCGACCTGCCGCGCCGCTTTGACGTGCCTTTTCTTGTTGCCCGCATGCCCGAAGGGCAAAACCCGGTGGCCGACGAGGCCGAGCAGTTTGAGCCGGTCTGGGTGCGGCCGGCCGAGGCGCTGGCGCGGCACGCGGCAGGGGGTTTCTTCATCATCTTCCCCACGATACGCACACTGGAAAGACTGCAGCACTACCCCGACGTGGCCTCGGTGCTGGCGGCCTGCGCGTCCGAAGTCCCGCTCTGGACCTCCTGCCCGCGCGCCGGGCTGCTGGCCGGCAAGGAAGCGCGCTATATGGAACACGAAGCGCCCTACGGCGAGCTGGCGCTGACCTGCCCGGACGGGCAGATCGTGCACGCGCTCGACTGGCAGACATCACAGCCCGTGGCGCTGCTCAACAACGTGATGCGCCTGACGGCGCCCAACCCCGGCGTGATGACCGGGCCGGGCACCAACAGCTACCTGGTCGGCGACCCGGGCAGCGGCTACATCGCCATCGACCCCGGCCCGGCCGATCACGACCACCTGCAGCGCCTCTGGCGGGCGGCCGGCGGCGACATCCGCATGATTGTGTGCACCCACTCGCATCCCGACCATTCACCCGGCGCCAAACCGCTGCAGGCCATGTGCAGCGTTGCGCCGCCGATTCTGGGCCTGCCTTCGGCACCCACGGCGCGCGCCGCCAGCGCCTTCTCGCCGGATCGATCGCTATCAAATCAGGAGCTGCTTGCGCTCACCAGCAAAGGGCCGGAAGGCGAAATTACCCATACCCTGAAGGTGCTGCACACACCCGGCCATGCCGCCAACCATGTGTGCCTGGTGCTGGTGGAAGACGGCCTGCTGTTCAGCGGCGACCACATCCTCAACGGCAGCACCACGGTCATTGACCCGCCCGATGGCGACATGAGTGCCTACCTGGATTCCCTGGACGCGCTGAGCGCGGCCTGCGACGAACACCAGATCGGCTTCATCGCCCCGGCGCATGGCTACGTGCTGGCGGACGCAAAGAATGCGATCGCCCGGCTCAAGGCGCATCGCCTGCAGCGCGAAGCCAAGATCATGCGCGTGATGCAGGCCCACCCGGAAGGCACGATCGACGACTGGGTCGCGGGCGCCTACGACGACGTGGACCCGCGTATCTGGCCGGTGGCCAAACGCTCGCTGCTGGCGCACGTGGACCGCGTGCGTGAGCTGGGCCTTGTCCATTAACGATTTCTGCACACGCGCCAGGCATCGCTATTGATTTGCAAGCCACCACCGAGTACCCGCACTACTGTGGCGTGAAAGTTGCTAAACCTTGGACCGTACGTAAGGGTATATACCGGCGTTAAGGCCTTGAACAGTCACCAAGGCTACTGAAAGGGGCTGTTTGACCCCAGGGCTGCGGTTTATACTTTTTGTTCGTATGCCGGAAGCCGTGCCTGACCGCATGGCTTGACGGGCATCACCATCATTTCAACCTTTTTTGAGGGACTTCATGTCTTCCTACTCCATCTCAACGCGACGTTTCCTGCAAACCGCCGGCACCCTGGTCGCCGGTATCGTTCTGGCCGCTTGCAGCAAGACCGAGCCGCCGGCACCCGCAGCCAGCACACCCGCTCCCGCCGCCTCGGCACCCGCACCTGCGGCCAAGGTGTACGTCGTCGGCACGGATGCCGCGTATGTACCTTTTGAGTCCCAGAACGACAAAGGCGAGATCGTCGGTTTCGACATCGAAGTCGTCAAGGCCGTGGCACAGAAGGCCGGCATCGAAGTCAAGTTCCTGAATACGCCATGGGAAGGCATCTTTAACTCCCTGAACCAGGGCGACCGCGACCTGCTGGTCTCGGCCATCACGATCACGGCCGAGCGCAAGCAGACCATGGATTTTTCGTCGCCTTACTTTGACGCGCAGCAACTGATCGCCGTGAAGAAGGATTCGAAGATCGCCAAGTTCAACGACCTCAAGAAACTCAAGGTCGGCGTGCAGAACGGCACCACGGGTGACGAAGTCATCACCAAGCTGCAGGGCAAGGACAGCGCCAACATCAAGCGCTTTGAAGCGACGCCACTGGCACTGAAAGAGCTGGAAGCCGGCGGCGTGGACGCCGTGGTCGCCGACAACGGCGTGGTGGAGCACTACGTCAACAACAACACCGGCTCGAAGTTCAAGACCATCGCCGACGCCAGCTTTGCACCCGAGCAATACGGCCTGGCCGTGAAAAAAGGCAACGCCGAGCTGCTCGCAAAACTGAACAAGGGCCTGGCCGACATCAAGGCCGACGGCACCTACGACAAGATTTTCGCGCAGTACTTCGGTAAAGCGCCAGCCGCCACCGCACCGGCACCAGCTGCCGCCGCCTCTCCCGCCAAATAAGACGCTGCAGGCAGGGCCGGCAAGGCCCAAAGACAAAGCCCCGTTCATTGCTGAACGGGGCTTTTTTATTAGTGTGAAGCCCGCCGATAAGCCGGATTCTGTGCACCGGACCCCCTTGGAGAAAGTCCGGCGTGACCGCCATTAATCTGGGCCGGGGGTCGCCCCCACGGCTCAATGCTACCTACCCGCCAACTCTGCGGAACCACATCAACGTTGGCCTACTTGGTATTGCTGCGCGTAGAGATTGCCCGTTTCACCCGGCCCGGGGTTGCCCCAAGGCCGACTCGTCTCTGTTGCTCTGATCCTCACCTCACGGTGGAGAGGTATTACCTCCTACGCTGTCCTGTGCAGTCCGGACGTTCCTCCAGTGCCTGGTTTCCCAGATTGCACCAGCGGCGGTCTGGCGTGCTTCACGGGGCCCATTATCCGCCAGTCCTTTAAAATGCAGGTTGCTTGATCAACACGAGCCCCTCTCATGATTCGCCTGACCGAACTCAAACTTCCGCTGGACCACGCGGAGGATGCCCTGCCCTCCCTGGTGGCCCAGACACTGGGCGTCGCCGCAGCCGCCCTGCAGAACGTCCACATCCACAAACGCAGCTTTGATGCCCGCAAGGCAGACCTGCTCAAGGTCTACATCGTCGACGTCACGCTCGCCGATGCGGCCCAGGAAGGCGCACTGCTGGCGAAATTTTCCGGCAACCCGCACATCTTTCCCACACCGGACATGGCCTACCGCACGGTGGGCCAGGCGCCCGCCGGCTTGCCGTTGCGACCGGTCGTCGTCGGCTTCGGCCCCTGCGGTATGTTCGCAGCCCTGCTGCTGGCGCAGATGGGCTTCAAGCCCATCGTGCTGGAACGCGGCAAGACGGTGCGCCAGCGCACCCGGGACACCTGGGGCCTGTGGCGCAAGAACGTGCTCAACCCGGAATCGAACGTGCAGTTCGGCGAAGGCGGCGCCGGCACCTTTTCCGACGGCAAGCTCTACAGCCAGATCAAGGACCCGCGTCACCTGGGCCGCAAGGTGATGAACGAGTTCGTGAAGGCCGGCGCGCCCGCCGACATCCTGTTCGAGGCGCACCCGCACATCGGCACCTTCAAGCTGGTGAAGGTGGTCGAAAACATGCGCGCGCAGATCGTCGCCCTGGGCGGCGAGATCCGCTTCGAGCAGCGCGTGACCGACGTGCTGATCGAGGACGGCCCGCAAGGCAAACAGCTGCGCGGCCTCACGGTACTGGACCAGGCCACGGGCCAAAGCCACGAGATGCGTGCCGACCAGGTGGTGATGGCGCTGGGCCACAGCTCGCGCGACACCTTCGCCATGCTGTATGCGCGCGGTGTGTACATCGAGGCAAAACCCTTTTCCATCGGCTTTCGGGTCGAGCACCCGCAGGGCATCATCGACCGCGCGCGCTGGGGCCGCCATGCCGGCCATCCGTCGCTGGGCGCGGCCGAATACAAGCTGGTGCACCACGCCAGCAACGGCCGCTCGGTCTACAGTTTTTGCATGTGCCCGGGCGGCACGGTGGTGGCCGCCACCTCCGAGCCCGGCCGCGTGGTGACCAACGGCATGAGCCAGTATTCGCGCAATGAGCGCAATGCCAATGCCGGCATCGTGGTGGGCATAGACCCGCGCGACTACCCCGGCTTCGAGGCGGGCGACGCGCTGGCCGGCATCGCGCTGCAGCGCCAGCTCGAATCGCACGCGTTTGTATTGGGCGGCAGCAATTACCAGGCGCCGGCGCAGCTGGTGGGTGACTTCGTGGCGGGCCGCCCCTCGACCGCGCTGGGCAGCATCACCCCATCCTACAAGCCGGGCGTGACCATCGGCGACCTGTCGTCTGCCCTGCCTGCGTACGCGATCGAGGCCATGCGCGAGGCCTTTCCCGTGTTCGGCAAAAAGATCAAGGGCTTTGACACCCATGACGCGGTGCTGACCGGGGTGGAAACGCGCACTTCCTCGCCGATCCGCATCAGCCGCGGAGAAGACCTGCAAAGCGTCAACGTGCGCGGCCTCTACCCGGCCGGCGAAGGCGCCAGCTACGCCGGCGGCATCTTGTCGGCCGGCGTGGATGGCATCAAGGTTGCGGAAGCCCTGGCGCGCAGCGTGCTGCAGGACGCCGAACAACAGCGGATGGCCGCGTGATGGGCCAGGACTTTCACTACTACGAGCCCTCGAAAGGCCACGGCCTGCCGCACGATCCCTTCAACGCCATGGTGGGGCCACGCCCCATTGGCTGGATTTCGTCGCAGGACGCCAGGGGGCAGCTCAACCTGGCACCCTACAGCTTTTTCAACGCCTTCAACTACACGCCTCCCATCATCGGCTTCGCCAGCATTGGCGCCAAGGACAGCCTGCACAACATCCGCGAAACCGGCGAGTTCGGCTGGAACCTGGCGACGCGGCCGCTGGCCGAGGCCATGAACCGTTCCTGCGCGATGGTGCCGCCCGAGGTCAACGAGTTCGAACTCGCGGGCCTCACGCCCGTGGCCTCGCAACGCATTGCCGTGCCGCGCGTGCAGGAAAGCCCGGTATCGTTTGAATGCCGGCTGACGCAAATCCTGCAGCTGCAGGGCGCCGACGGCGTGCCGGTGCCCACCTGGCTGGTCCTGGGCGAGGTCGTCGGCGTGTACATTGCAAGGCATCTGCTCAAAGACGGCATTTACGACACGGCGGCTGCCGAGCCCATTCTTCGCGGCGGCGGCCCGGCTGATTATTTCGCCGTCACCCCCGACAACCTCTTTCGCATGTTCAGGCCCCGCTGAGCTTTCTGAACACCCCGCCACACCATCTTTTTCACCCACACACATGACCGAAACCACCACACCTTCCCCGCGTGCCAAACGCCCCCGCCCCCCGCAGCGCCCCCGGCCGGCCAATCCGCAGCAGCAGCGCACTCGCGAAGTCCACCCCGTGCTGGAAAAGCTGTTTGAGCTCTATCCGAAAATGTTCGGCGCACAGTTCCTGCCGCTCAAGCTGGGCGCTTTCCAGGACCTGCTGGCGGAAAACCCCGAAGCATTCAAGCGCGACGAACTGAAAGTGGCGCTGGGCCTGCATGCCCGTTCCACGCGTTACCTCGAATGCGTGGCGGCTGGCCACCCGCGCCACAACCTGCAGGGCGAGCCCGTCGAGCCGGTAGCGCCCGAGCATGTGCATCACGCGATCATGGAAGTGTTCCGCCGGCGCCAGGCACGTTCAAAGGAAGACCTGCGCCCCAAAGTGCGTATGCGCCTCATCGAGGCCATTGAAGCGTCCGGCTTGAGCCGCGAAGAGTACGCAGAACGCACCCGCACGCAGGATGAGGTGTCGAACACCTTGCTGGACGAGGCTTTTGCGGAGATGGCAGTGCAAACTGCCAAACGCGAAGCACTGATGCGTGCCTTTGAGGCCAGCGGGAAAACGGCTACGGAATTTGCCGAGATGTATGGACTGGACCCCGCGCAAGTGACACACGCCATAGAGCTGGTACAGAGAAGCCGCCAGGCCTGAGGCTTCCACTGTAGCCTCAGTCAATCAGCAGATCGGCTGATCAATAGAGCGAGCGGCCAAAACGCTCAAGGCGGGGTTGCCACTTCTCCAGGATGTCCGCCGACACCAGGATCCGTTCCGCACGCCCAATCAGCAGGTTGCGCGGCACCAGGCCTATGTAGCGCGAATCTGCGCTGTTGTCGCGGTTGTCACCCAGCATCAGGTACTGGTCAGCGGGAATCGTGATCGGCCCCCAGCTGTCCTTGGCCTTCACACCGGCCAGCCACTGGATTTCATGTTGCTCCTGGGCTGTGGCTTCTTTCACGTGCGTGGCCACCAGCACGCCAACCGGCCCGGCCGGCTCCAGCACCGTGTCCAGCGCCTCATAGCGGGCTGACTGCCCGTTGATGATGAGCACCTTGTCGCGCATTTCCACGACGTCGCCCGGCACAGCCACCAGCCGCTTGATCAGGCGGACGCCGTCCACCGGCGAGGAAAAAGTGACGACGTCGCCGCGCTGCGGATCGGTGGTGCGCGCCAGCACGGTATCGGTCAGCGGAATCTTGACGTTGTAGGCCAGCCGGTTGACGAAGACCACGTCACCTTCGAGCAGGTTGGGCCGCATGGAGCCTGAGGGAATGGGGTTCCAGTCCGCGATTGCGGTACGGAACAGCCCGAACAACAACAGCAACACCAGAAAACTGCGGTTCTGCCTGATCCAGCTTTTCATGCCTGCACTCCTGTGAAGAAAACGGGAAGAAAAAAAGGGCGCCCTGTGCGGGGCGCCCTTTGATGGTTCAAGCCTGGCTGTTCTGCAATGCTGCGATGCGCTCTTCAATCGGCGGGTGCGTGGCAAACAGCTTGCCGATGCTGCCGGTGATACCCATGGCTTCCACCGCTTTGGGCAATTCGCCCGGCTGCATGCCGCCCAGGCGGGCCAGCGCGTTCATCATGGGCTGGCGACGGCCCATCAGCTGCGCGGCGCCGGCGTCGGCGCGGAACTCACGCTGGCGCGAGAACCAGGCCACGACGATGGCGGCGGCAAAACCGAGCACGATGTCCAGCACGATGGTGCTGACGTAGTAGCCGATACCGGGGCCGGAATTGTTGTCGCTGCCGCGGCGCAAGAAGCTGTCGACGGCGTAGCCGATCACACGCGAGAGGAAAACCACAAAGGTGTTCATCACGCCCTGGATCAGCGTCATGGTGACCATGTCGCCGTTGGCCACGTGGGCGATCTCATGGCCCAGCACGGCTTCGATTTCTTCCTTGGTCATGCCTTGCAGCAGGCCGGTGGACACGGCCACCAGCGACGAATTCTTGAACGCGCCGGTGGCAAAGGCATTGGGCGCGCCTTCAAAGATGCCGACTTCGGGCATGCCGATCTGGGCCTTGTCGGCCAGCTTGCGCACAGTTTCGACGATCCAGGCCTCGTCGGCATTTTGGGGCGACTCAATCACCCGCACCCCGGCGCTCCATTTGGCGACGGGCTTGCTGATCAGCAGCGAGATAAAGGCGCCGCCGAAGCCCATGATCAGTGCAAAGCCGAGCAGCGCAGTCAGATTCAGCCCGTTGGCCGTGAGAAAGCGGTTGACGCCAAGCAGGCTGGCGACAATGCCCAGCACCACCACGACAGCAAGGTTGGTCAGGACAAACAGAAAAATACGTTTCATGGGTTCTCCGTGGGGTCGGTGAAAAAAGCCCGCCTTGCGCAGGATATGAGGGCTTGCCAGCCCAGTTCAAGCTGCGCCGCAAGCCCGTGGCTGATTTCTATCTGTTGTTGTTCAGCCGTGGCGGTCGGAATACAAGGGAGTCATCATAAAAGGAAAAGTTCTCGTTCCCGGGCCACCAGCCGGGCACGCCCAGCACCGGCAAAGGAAGAAACGGCTTGCCGGCCAGCTTGTCCGCGCTCAGGTCGGCAGCAATCCAGTGGTCCAGATCTGCTATTGAATTGATAGCTGCTTGCGCCCGGTAGACATGGGCTGTGATCGGTTTTCGTGGATAAATCAGTTTTTCCAGCAGCGCATGGCCAAACAGCACCAGCCGGGCCTGCGGCCAGAGTGGGCGCAAACCTACAAAGAGTTGCTGCCAGTCCCGGGCCGCCAACGCGTCCCACAAGGGTTGCGGCGCCGACAGGAAAGCAGCGTTCTCGTCAAAAAGCGTCAGCGCGTCACGGACCGGGCCGCGCACCTTTTGCACACCGGCCTGCGCAATCTCTGCAGCCTGCAATTGGTTGAGCTTCTTTTTGGTTTCGGGGAACTGCATCCAGCACAGGCCATTGAAAAAATCATGGGCACCTTCGCGCGTGGGGCATTCACCTGTCCTGAAAATAAAGCTCTCGTAAGCCTCACCGGCGGGCAATGCACTTTGGGGAACAAAGCGCACCGGGGCACGCTGCTCGGCATTCAGGGCCTGGTGCAGCGCAGTGCCCGCCGCAATGGCCTGGGCGACGCGTTCGCCAGGCTCCTGCCAGGGTTGCAGCCAGGGCTGGTTCCATGCCGGCATCGGCATGGCCGGCGCTGGCTGCAGGGCTGCAGCGACTCGCACCTGCAGGCCCCCTAGGCCCGGGCCGACTTGTTCAGTCGCCTGTCGCGCACTGCGACGGTCGACTTGCCTTCGTCGGCGATGTCAAACAGCTGGGTGGCCACCAGCAGCTTGGTCAGCGTGGCATAGCCGTAGTTGCGATGGTCAAACGAGGCCTGGTTGGCGATTTGTGTCCCCACAGCACCCACGCGCGCCCAACCCTCGTCGTCGGCTGCGGCCTGGACGGCATTGCGCAGCAGCATGACCAGCTTGGCGTCCTGCTTGAGCTGGGCGGGTGTTGCCCTGAGGGGCGCGGCGGCAACCGCCTCGCCATCGTCACGGCTGTCTCCGTGGGCACCGCCCGCCGCATCACTGACGGCGATGGGGCGCAGCTTGTCGAGGAACAGGAATCTCGAACACGCATTGACAAAAGGCTCCGGCGTTTTCTGCGCGCCAAAGCCGTAGACCGCTGCGCCCTTGGCGCGCAGGTGCATGACCAGCGGCGTGAAGTCGGCGTCCGACGAGACGATGCCAAAGGCGTCGGGCCGGTCGGTATAGAGCAGCTCCAGCGCGTCGATCACCATGGCCATGTCGCTGGCGTTCTTGCCTTTGGTGTAGTCGAACTGCTGCATGGGTCGGATGGCATGCTCGTGCAACACCTCTTCCCAGCCCTTGAGTTCATTCTTCTTCCAGTTGCCGTAGGCGCGGCGGATGTTCGTTTCGCCGAAGGTCGACAGCTCGTTGAGGATCAGGTCGATCTTGGACGCCGGCGAGTTGTCGGCATCAATGAGCAGGGCAACACGCGGCTTGTGGTCCATCAGGTGCTTTCTGAAGTGTGCAGTTTCCAGGGCAGGTTTTCACCCGAGCGCAAAGGCTTGAGCTCGGCTTCGCCGAAGGCAAAGCTCTCGGGCGGGTGCCAGCTTTCCTTCTTGAGCGTGATGCGGCCGGTATTGCGCGGCAGGCCGTAAAAATCCGCACCGTTAAAGCTGGCAAAGGCCTCCAGCTTGTCCAGTGCGCCGGCGGTATCAAAAGCTTCGGCGTAGAGCTCCATGGCGGCGTGGGCGGTGTAACAACCTGCGCAGCCCGTTGCGTGCTCCTTGAGGTGCGCGGGATGCGGTGCGCTGTCAGTACCCAGGAAAAACCGGTTGTTGCCGCTGGTGGCGGCTTCTACCAATGCCAGACGATGCGTTTCGCGCTTGAGCACCGGCAAGCAGTAGTAATGCGGGCGAATGCCGCCCGTGAAAATGGCATTGCGGTTGTAGAGCAGGTGGTGCGCGGTGACGGTCGCACCCGTGAACTGGCCGGCATCGCGCACGTAATGGGCGGCTTCGCGGGTGGTGATGTGCTCAAACACGATCTTGAGCTCAGGGAAATCGCGGCGCAGCGGAATCAACTGGGTGTCAATGAATACCGCTTCCCGGTCGAACAGGTCGATGTCGGAGGACGTCACCTCGCCATGCACCAGCAGCAGCAACCCTTCCTTTTGCATGGCCTCGAGTGCCTTGTAAGTCTTGCGCAGGTCGGTCACACCGGCATCGCTGTTGGTGGTGGCGCCGGCCGGGTATAGCTTGAGCGCCACAACACCGGCGTCTTTCGCGCGCTTGATCTCATCGGGTGGCAGGTTGTCGGTGAGGTAGAGCGTCATCAATGGCTCGAACTGCACGCCGGCCGGCACAGCGGCCTGGATGCGCTCCCGATACGCCGCCGCCTGGGCGGCCGTGGTCACCGGCGGGCGCAGGTTGGGCATGATGATGGCGCGGCCAAACTGTGCGGCCGTGTGCGGCACCACGGTGTGCAGGGCCTCGCCGTCGCGCACATGCAGGTGCCAATCGTCGGGCCGGGTGATGGTCAGGGTGGAGGCGGGTGTGCGGGTGGCTGAAGTCATGGCCTGAATTGTCGCACTGGTCACACCACCCGACCATCATGAGCCGCCATGAAAAAAGCCCCGGGGTTCGGGGCTTTTTTTCCGGGGCGCATGGCTTTCAGTGCGCCAGGATCTTGTTGAGGAAATCCTTGGTGCGCGCCTGGCGGTTTTCCGGGTGACTGAAAAACTCGTCCTTCGAGCAGTCTTCCAGAATCTTGCCGCCGACATCCATGAAAATCACGCGACTGCCCACTTTTTTGGCAAAGCCCATTTCGTGGGTCACCACCATCATGGTCATGCCTTCGACAGCCAGGCCCATCATGCAGTCCAGCACCTCGCCCACCATTTCCGGGTCCAGCGCGGAGGTGGGTTCGTCAAACAGCATGGCGATCGGGTCCATGCTGAGCGCGCGGGCAATCGCCACACGCTGCTGCTGGCCGCCGGAGAGCTGGCCGGGGAATTTATCCTTGTGCGCCATCAGGCCCACGCGATCCAGGTATTTGAGGCCGTGCTTTTTGGCCTCGTCGGGCTTGCGGCCCAGTACCTTGACCTGCGCCAGCGTCAGGTTCTCGGTCACGCTCAGGTGCGGGAACAGCTCGAAATTCTGGAACACCATGCCGACGCGGCTGCGCAGCTTGGGCAGGTCGGTCTTGGGGTCATGCACAGCCTTGCCGTCGACAAAGATCTGGCCCTTCTGGAAAGGCTCCAGCGCGTTGATGGTCTTGATGAGGGTGGATTTGCCCGAGCCCGATGGGCCGCAGACCACAACAACTTCACCCTTCTTGATGCTGGTGGTGCAGTTATTGAGAACCTGCACTTCACCGTACCATTTGGAAACTTCTTTCAACTCAATCATCTTCTTCTCCAGTGTGCTCTTTGAGAGATAGGGGGTGTTTTAAGAAACAGCGATCTCAGCGAATGATGGCGATTCTGCTGTTCAGGCGTTTGACCATGAAGGACAGCCCGAAGCAGATCACGAAATAAACCACGGCGGCCAGCAGGTAGGCCTCTTCAGGACGGCCGAAGATCTTGCCGGCGGTGCTGAAGCCCTTGAGCAGGTCGTAGGCGCCGATGGCGTAAACCAGCGAAGTATCCTGGAACAGGATGATGGTCTGGGTCAGCAGGATGGGCACCATGTTGCGGAAAGCCTGCGGCAGGATGATCAGCTTCATGTTCTGCGAATAGGTCATGCCCAGGGCACGGCCCGCATTGACCTGCCCACGCGAGATGGACTGGATGCCCGCACGCATGATTTCGCTGAAGTACGCAGCCTCAAAGGCCACGAAGGTGATGATGGCCGAAATCTCGGCGCGGTAGTTGGCCCCCCAGGCGCCGAAGGTCGTGTAGAACGACGCAGGTACCAGCAGGAAGAACCACAGGATCACCATGACCAGCGGAACGGAACGCATGCCGTTGACGTAGATGGTCGCGGGAACCGTCAGGAATTTTTTGCCCGACAGACGCATCAGCGCAAGCACGGTGCCGAAAATAATGCCGCCTATGGTGGCGATGACGGTCAGCTCGATGCTGAAAATAAAACCCTTGACGACGAACTGGGAAATCATCTCCCAGTTCAGGAAGCTCATGTCGAGTCCAAGCATGTCAGTGCCCTCCGCCCGTTGAGCCGGCTACAACGAAGCCGGGGATCTGGACCTTCTTTTCAACAAAGGCCATGACCCGGTTGACCGCGAAGGCAGAGATTGCATAAAGGGCCGTCACCGCCAGGTAGATCTCAATGCCGCGCGAAGTTTCTTCCTGCGCCTGCATGGCGAACATGGTGAGCTCGGCGATCGACACCGCGAAAGCCACGGAGGAATTTTTCAAGAGGTTCATCGACTCGCTGGTGAGCGGCGGAATGATGATGCGAAAGGCCATGGGCAGGATCACGTAGCGGTACGTCTGCACGGTGGTAAAGCCCATGGCCATGCCGGCATAGCGCTGGCCGCGCGGCAAGGCCTGCACGCCGGCCCTGACCTGCTCGGCAATACGCGCCGAGGTGAAAAATCCGAGAGCGAACACCACCAGGATGAAGCTGGGCAGCTCCTTCATGGCGGGGAAAATTTTGGGAACCACAAAGTACCAGATGAAAATCTGGACCAGCAAGGGAACGTTGCGAAACAGCTCGACCCAGGCATTGGCAAAGCGGACAAGCCACGGGCTGTTGGGCAAGGTGCGCAGTGTGCCGACCAGCGCGCCAAACAGCATGGCGATCACCCAGGATGCACCGGCGACGGACAGCGTCCAGCCCCATGCGTCAAACATCCATTGCAAGTAGGTTCGGCCACTACCGTCGTCATTTAGAAATACCTGCCAATCCCAAGTCATCACGGCTCCAGCAAAGGGTTGTTGTGTTGTTTTTCCATGCCACGGTAAACGAGAAACCCCGCCAGAGCATGATGTCCGGCGGGGTTCTCAATTTACCTGACCCGAATTACTTCTGGGCGTACTCTTCCATGGGCTTGTCGTTCGGATTGTCCCAGGCAGCCTTGGTGCTGGCGCTCAGTGCCAGGCCCACCTTGGTGTTCTTCGGAGGAATCGGCGACAGGAACCATTTGGTCCACAGCTTGTTCATCTCGCCCGACTTGATCATGCCCTTGACCGTGTCGTCGGCCAGGCGCTTGAGCAGCGGGTCATCCTTGCGGATCATGATGGCGATGGGCTCGACGCTCAACACTTCACCAACGATCTTGAAGTCCGAAGGCTTCTTGGCGGTGGCGATGTTGCCGGCCAGGATGGAACCGTCCATGACGAACGCATCGGCGCGGCCCGATTCGAGCAGCAGGAAGCTGTCGGAGTGGTCCTTGCCGAAGATTTCCTTGAACTCGACGCCGGTGGCGCGCTTGTTCTTGCGCAGCGTCTGCACGGAAGTGGTACCCGTGGTGGTGGCCACGGTCTTGCCGCTGAGCTGGGCAACGGAGGTGATGCCGGAGGTGGCTTTCACCGCGATGCGGACTTCTTCGACGAAGGTGGTCACGACGAAGGCCACGTCTTTTTGACGGGTCGCGTTGTTGGTGGTGGAGCCGCACTCGATGTCGACTGTGCCGTTTTGCACGAGGGGAATGCGGTTTTGCGAGGTCACGGGCTGGTATTTGACTTCCAGCTTGCGCTCGGCGGCTTTTTCGAGGCCGGCCAGGATGCGCTGGCAGATTTCGACGTGGTAGCCGGTGTATTTGCCGTCACCGAGGGTATAGGACAGTGCACCGGAGGAGTCACGCACGCCCATGGTCACAACGCCTGAAGCCTTGACTTTGGAAAGGGTGTCGGCAAACGCACCGCCGGTGGCGAGCAATGCAACAGACAGAGCGACTAGCTTGAGTTTCATGGAATCTCCTGTAATGAATGAAACGATTAGCGAACTATTCTAGAGAGTTGGTTCCCGGGCTACGCCTAGGTTTACCCGGCCTCTAAAAATGGGGGAAAGCGGACGGCGTGAAAGGGTTGATGGTTTTGCAAACCCGCAGCATTGACAGCAATTTCTGGGGTTTTCCAAAATGGTGCACGCATTAAAAGTCCGGAACTATACGGCAGATGTAAGCAGTCTTTGTGCCAGCGGACCGTCAGGCCGCCTGCACTCGTGGCCGCACAGGCTGGGCGATCACCCGAATGGCGCCGTGCCTTGCGCAGACCGATGCCGCACAAAGGGCCGTAAGGAAGGCAACGCAGACAGCAAATGAATCAACAAGCACGGGCAAGCACCAAAATTTGAACGTCACGAACTGTAAATTTGGAGGTGTCAAAACACCAATGCTGTTTCGACGATCTTCCATGCATTTTTCTTATAACCACTTAGGGTTACTACTAGTCGTCAGTCTGATGCCAGCATTTGACCGCAAGGCCAGCCCGCTTAGGCAACGGGCGGTCGGCTAGCGCGATGCCGGTGCCCCCGCGCCGCGGCCGCCAGCCTTTTCCTTGCCGCCGGTTTGTGCCTGCAGGTAAGTCCACAAGGCCTGGGCATGGGTTTTGGCAGACTCCTTGGAGGTGGGCCGCTCACGGTACACGCGCACGTCCATGGTCATTTCCAGGTTGCCGCCGGCGCTGACCAGTTTTTTGGCCCTCAATTCCTTCTTGACGGCGCTGAGCGGCAAAAATGCGATGCCGTGGCCTTCCAGCGCCATCGCCTTCAGGCCTTCGGCCATATCGGTTTCGTACACCCGGTCCAGGTGGATGGCCGTGCTCGACTGCTTGAGGATCATGTCGACCATGCGGCCCAGGTAGGCGCCCGGCGCATAGCCCAGATAAGGCAAGGGCTGGCCGGCGCGGCCCGGCAGGCTGAACTCGGGCTCACCCGCGGAATTGGCCCTGACAAAAGGTGCCAGCACTTCCTGGCCCAGCGACACCATTTCATAGCGGTCCGGGTCCAGCTGGAAAGGCTGGGAATCGTGGTGGTAGGCGATCAACAGGTCGCAGCTGCCTTCAACCAGTCGCAATACGGCATCGTGCACGTTCAGCGCGATCAAGCGGCTCTTAATGGGGCCGAACTTCTCGCGCAAGCTGCTGACCCAGGCCGGAAAGAAGGTAAATGCCAGGGTGTGCGGCACCGCGAACTCGATGACGTCCTGCCCGGCCGAGGTGTGGCCGCGCAGCATGGCGCGGGTCGACTGCAGGCCCTGCAGCATCTCCAGCGACTGGCTGTACAGGGTTTCTCCGGCAGGGGTGAGCCGCGTGGGATATGAGCTGCGGTCCACCAGGTCGGTGCCGGCCCAGGCTTCCAGCGCCTGGATACGCCGTGAAAACGCGGGCTGGGTGACATGACGCAATTGGGCGGAGCGGCTGAAACTGCGGGTTTCAGCCAGGCTCACAAAATCTTCCAGCCATTTGGTTTCCATGAACCAATTATGCGAGCTCAGGCAGTCTTTCTACCTACGGGGAATCCCATGGCTACCTGGAAACCGCAAATTCCGGCCAACCGTGCCTGCATCAGCCTGCTATTAATTTTATAGCTGCTTGCGCCCGTCAGTTAGGGTTAAAACCTGGATTTCACTTAAATCTCAAGCCTCTGCCGAACTCTGCTGAAGCGCCCACATGCGTGCATAAGCGCCCTCCATGGCCAGCAACTGTGCGTGCGTGCCGCGCTCCACAATGCGCCCGGCGTCCATCACCAGGATCTCATGCGCGTCCACCACGGTAGACAACCGGTGCGCAATCACCAGCGTGGTCTTGTTTTGCGCGGCAGTGCGCAGCTCGGCCTGGATGGCGCGCTCATTGGCCGAATCCAGCGCCGAAGTGGCTTCGTCAAAAATCACCACCGGCGGGTTTTTCAGCAAGGTGCGGGCAATGGCCACCCGCTGTTTTTCGCCGCCCGACAGCTTCAGGCCGCGCTCGCCCACCATGGTCTGGTAACCCAGCGGCGTCGAGGCAATAAACCCGTGGATGCGGGCCGCACGCGCCGCTTCCTCGACCTCGGCATGGCTGGCGCCCGGCTTGCCGTAGGCGATGTTGTATTCCACCGTGTCGTTGAACAGCACCGTGTCCTGCGGCACGATGCCGATGGACTGGCGCACGCTGGACTGTGTGACCTGCTTGATGTCCTGGCCGGCAATGGTGATGCAGCCCTGCTGGACATCGTAAAAGCGGTAGAGCAGGCGCGCCAGCGTGGACTTGCCGGCGCCCGAAGAGCCCACCACCGCGACGGTCTTGCCCGGCGGAATTTCAAAGCTCACGTTGTGCAGGATGGGCCGTGCCGGGTCGTAAGCGAAGTTCACATTCTCAAAACGTACCGCCGGCGTACCGTCGATGACGATGGGCCGGGCACCCGGCACGTCGGCGATTTCACGCTCCCGCTCCATCAACACAAACATCTTGTCCAGGTCGGTCAGGCTTTGCTTGATCTCGCGGTAGATCACACCCAGGAAACCGAGCGGAATGTAGAGCTGGATCATGAAGGCATTGACCATCACCAGGTCGCCCAGCGTCATGCGGCCGTCCACCACGCCCTGGGTTGCGCGCCAGAGCATGGCCACCAGCCCGATGGCGATGATGAGCTGCTGGCCGGTATTGAGCAGGCTTAGCGTGTTCTGGCTCTTGATGGCGGCGCGCCGGTAGCGCTGCAGGTTTTCGTCGTAGCGTGCGGCTTCAAACTCTTCGTTGTTGAAGTACTTGACGGTTTCGTAGTTCAGCAGCGAGTCGATGGCGCGGCTGTGGGCCGACGAATCGAGCTCGTTCATGGCCTTGCGGAACTGTGTGCGCCATTCGGTCACCGTGACGGTGAAGAAAATGTAGAACACGAGCGCGATGCCCGTGATGCCGGCAAACCAGACGTCGAACTTGACGGCCAGCAGCGTCAGCACCAACGTCACTTCAATCAGCGTGGGGATGATGCTGTAGAGCGAGTACGAGATCAGCGAATGCACGCCGCGCGTGCCGCGCTCGATGTCGCGCGTCATGCCGCCGGTTTGCCGCTCCAGGTGAAAGCGCAGGCTGAGCGCATGCAGGTGCCGGAACACTTCCAGCGAAATCCGCCGCGCCGCGCCTTCGGTGGCTTTGGCAAACACCAGTTCGCGCAGTTCGGTAAAAAGCGTGGTCGACAGGCGCAGCAGGCCGTAGGCCAGCAGCAGCGCCACCGGCACCACCAGCACCGCCTGTGCGTCGCCCGGTTTGAAGTTCATGGCGTCGACCAGGTTCTTCAGCAAGAGCGGCACACCAACGTTGGCCATCTTGGCGCCCACCATGAAGCTCAGGGCCGCCAGCACGCGCCATTTGTAATCCCACAGGTAGGGGAAAAGGCGTTTGAGGGTGCCAAGGTCCGAGCGCTGGAGCGCGAGCGCCTTGCCGGCGCCCGGCGCTGACGCGGCGGCAGGCACGGCCAGGGAAGAATCAACAGCGGAAGCTCGGGAGCGCATGAGGGACAATCGTGTAGGTTGTTGTAATAACTTTTTCAGATTGTGCCTATGTCTACCGAATCAAGCACCCATACGGACATTCACGCCGAGGACGCCCTGAACGTCCAGTTGCCCACCGACAAGGAACTGGTGCTCAAGGTCATTCCCATGCCGGCCGACTGCAATGCCAACGGCGACATCTTCGGCGGCTGGGTCATGGCGCAGGTCGACCTGGCCGGCTCGGTGGTACCGGCCCGCCACGTGGACGGGCGCATGGCGACCGTAGCCGTCAACCAGTTCATTTTCAAGCAGCCCGTGCGGGTCGGCGACATCCTGTCGTTTTTCTCCTGCGTGACCCGTATCGGCACCACGTCCATCACGGTCCAGGTTGAGGTCTACGCCGAGCGCTTCCGCGCCCAGGGCCGCTACATCAAGGTCACGGAAGCCAGCCTGACTTACGTGGCCATTGACGATTTCGGCAAGCCCCGCAAGATTCCCAAGGCCTGACGCCCGGGTGCCAGGCACCTTCACCCGCCACCTGGATGCTATTTATTTGATAGCTGCTTGCGCCCGATACAAAAGGCGTACAGGCTTTTTTTGCTTAAATTTTTACGCAATCCCCGTCAGGCACCCCACCAGCCCGCACGAGGGGCAGCCTGAGCTTCTTCCAGCTCTGCCTCGCTGACTTCGATCTCCATGCGCAGCAGCGCTGCTGCCATGGCCTTGCCCAGGTTGTCCATGCGCAGGTTGCGCGCGCCACCGCCTTGCAGCGCGCCCTGCAATACCAGCTTGAGGGCCAGGATACTGGGCAAGCGCCAGCATTGCACCGCGCCCGGCAGCCAGGGCGCAAAGTGCGCCTGCACGCGTTCGGCCGTCACCTCGCGCTCCATGATCCGGTAGCCCGCCTCGTTCCAGGCAAAGAGGCCAAAGTCCACCCAGTCGGCCTTGTCGCCGCTGCGCGCATGCGCGAGCTTCACCAATTGCACCCTCATGACTGCAACACCTCCACACACACCGCCGCCTCAACCGCTTGCCGGTCAATCAGCGCAGGCCAGATGCCCAACAACTCACTGCTGCTGTTCAGGCCGTGAAAGCCGCAGGTATAGGCCGGCCCGCTCAAGGCCATCCACGGAAAGAGCCGGCCAAAACCTTCGGCCACCGCTTTGTCCTGCGTCCTGATCGCCATACGAACCCAGACCTCGTTGAGCTCCGCCAGCACTGCAGGCGCAGGCAGTGGCGCCAGTGGGCCATGTGCCGAGTTGAGCCCCGGGAATTCGACAAAGAGTTCGTCATGCGCCTGGCGCTTTTCCCTCAGCCGGGCTTTCACCATCTCCACAGCTGCCAGTGCCTTGTCGTAGGCATCAGGCCAGCTAAAGCCCCAGGTGACCTCGGCCTTGTAGCCGTCGCGAAACCCGCCCACCACCTTGAGTTGCGCGGGCCGCGCGTGGCCGCGTACGCCCGTCATGCGCACGGCATCCTGACCCAGGTCCTCCAACCGCACCGCCGATAAATCCATCACCACATCGGGCGAGGCATAGTGTCCCGGGTCGTGCACCTCATACAGCAGCTGCTGGCGCACCGTATCGAAATTGATGCGGCCACCCGTGCCCGGTGCCTTGGTGATCAGCGCCGTGCCGTCTACGCTGACCTCGGCGATGGGATAGCCGATGTGGGCGAGATCGGGAATGGCCTTCCACGCCTGCTGGCTGCCAAAGTTGCCGCCGCTGCCCTGGCCCGAACATTCGAGCAAGTGCCCCACCGCCAGCCCTTGCGCCAGCCGATCCAGCTCGGCCGGCGTTTTTGCGTCCTCCAGCTTCCAGTTGAATTCATGCACCAGCGGCGCCAGGAACAGCGCCGCATCGGCGACGCGCCCTGTCACCACAATATCGGCGCCCTGCTGCAGCGCCGACACAATAGGCCGCGCGCCCACATAGGCATTGGCAAACACCATGCGCTCGCGCACGGACTCAAACGCCTGGCCGTTGAACATATGCGGCGGCGCGAGCTCTGCGAGCTGCGGCAACACTTCGTCACCGGTGACCACCGCGATGCGCGCCTTCCATCCCTTGGCCGCAAACGCCGCGCGCAAGGCAGCGCCGGCGCCCGCAGGATTGAGCCCGCCCGCGTTGCAGATGAACTTGACGCCGCGCGCCTGCATCAACGGCCACAGCTTCATCAGCATGGGGACCACATCGCGTGCATAGCCCAGTGCAGGGTCGCGCTGCCGGTCCTTTTGCAGGATGGCCAGCGTCAGCTCGGCCAGATGGTCGCTTGCGATGTAGTGAACACCACCACGCTCAATGCTCGCGGCCACAGGCTCCCATGCGTCGCCGTAGAAACCCAGGCCGGCGCCGATTCGAACATTTCGTTCCATCTAGGGATTACGCTTGATCACCAAGGCGACACGTATTCGGAACAACCCCTAGCGACAGACCTTTAGGCGACAGCTATAACCAAAGTTCATCAAAGGGGAGACTGCTTCGTGCAATTCCTGCAGTTGCTCATCAGCGGCGTCGCCCAGGGCTGTATCTACGGCCTTATCGCGCTGGGCTTTGTACTCATCTACAAGGCCACCGAGACGGTCAGCTTCGCGCAGGGCGAGCTGATGATGCTGGGCGCCTTCGGCGGCCTGGCCTGCATGACCTTGCTGGGTTTTCCCTTCTGGCTGGCGGTGATCAGCGCGATTGCGGGTATGGCGTTGTTCGGCATGGTGCTGGAGCGCCTCGTGATACGCCCCATCCTCGGCCAGCCCGCGTTTTCCATCGTCATGCTCACCATCGGCGTGGGCTACACGGCGCGCGGCCTCATCACCATGATCCCCGGCATAGGCACCGAAACCTATGTGCTGCCCGTGCCCTACAAAGACCAGATCTGGAGCCTGGGCGCGCTGGTCATCAATGTCGAGCAGGTTGCCATCATCGTCACCACCGCAGCGCTGTGCCTCGTCTTGTTTGCGATGTTCAAGTACAGCAAGCTGGGCATCGCCATGCAGGCGTCGTCGCAAAACCAGCTGGCTGCGTACTACATGGGCATTCCCGTCAAGCGGCTTAACGGCCTGGTGTGGGCACTGGCCTCGGCCGTCGCGGCGATTGCCGGGCTCCTGCTCGCGCCCATCACCTTTGTGCATGCCAACATGGGTTTTATCGGGCTCAAGGCTTTCCCGGCCGCGGTGGTAGGCGGTTTCGGCAGCCTGCCCGGCGCGATTGTGGGCGGGCTGGTGATCGGCCTGGTTGAATCGTTCTCGGGCTTTTATTTGCCCGACGGCTTCAAGGACATCGCCGCCTATGTGGTAGTGCTCATCATGCTGATGGTCAAGCCCAGCGGCCTGTTCGGCGAGAAGCTCCGAAAAAAAGTATGACGAACAAGCAGGTCAACGCGTGCCATCCCTTAAAGCCAGGCCACCGTGGAACCGGCTTTGCCGGGCCGCTAGTGGCGCCCCCCGAGGGGGAGGCGCCGAAGGCGCTTCGGGGGGGAGCCTTCTCATGAGGTTCATCTTTAAAACCGATTACGGCCAGGACATCAAACTGGCCAAGCACGCAGGCCATGTGTTCTGGTACGGCGCACTGATGTTGCTGTTGCTAGCGGCACCGTGGTTGTTCCCCGAATACTGGCTCGCACAACTCACCTTCGTGATGATCTACGCCATCGCCGGGCTGGGCCTGATGTTGCTGGCGGGTTTCACCGGCCTCTTCTCTTTGGGGCACGCGGCCTTTCTGGGCGTCGGCGCTTACACGCAGGCGGTGATGACCAACGCCGGCCTGCCCTTTCCCATCGCCTTGTTGTGCGCCGCCGGGCTATCAGCCGCCGTGGGCCTGGTCGTGGGCCTGCCCGCCCTGCGCGTGAAGGGCATTTACCTCGGCATGGCGACGCTGTCTTTTGGCTTCATTGTTGAAGAAGTGTTTGCACGCTGGGAAAGTGTTACCGGCGGCAATGCGGGCATCCACATCAAGGCACCCGACATGTTCGGCTGGAAGCTGGCCAGCGGCGAGTCCTTCTATTTCCTCTGCCTCCTCATCACCGTGGCGGCCACGCTGGCCATCCTCAACCTGCTGCGCTCGCCCACGGGCCGGGCCTTTGTCGCGATCCGCGATTCCGAGATTTCGGCGCAGAGCATGGGTATCCACCTGGCGCGCTACAAGACGCTGTCTTTTGCGCTGTCTGCGGCGCTGGCCGGCGTGGCCGGCGCGCTCTATGCGCACAAGCTGCAGTTCATCTCGCCCGACCAGTTCAACATCCTGCAGTCCATCGACCTGCTCTTGATGATCGTGATCGGCGGCGTGGGCTCGGTACACGGTGCTTTTCTGGGCGCCATCTTCCTGATCTCCATGCCGCAGGTGATTGGCCTCACCAAAGACTATTTGCCCGCCACCATAGGCCAGGCCCCCGGCCTGCAGGCGGCGGTCTACGGCATTGTGCTGATCGCCTTTGTGCTGTTTGAGCCGATGGGGCTGTATGGCCGCTGGCTGAAGATTCGCACCTATTTGCAGCTCTTTCCGTTCTACCGCAAGGGCCTGTTCAAACGGCAAAAAACTTTCCAGAAGTCAGATCGCCTGAAATGAGCACGACCCTCCTTTCCGCCAAAAACCTCAGCGTTCGCTTCGGCGGCGTGCTGGCGGTCAACAACGTGAGCTTTGACGTCAAGCAGGGCGAAGTCTTCACGCTGATCGGCCCCAACGGCGCGGGCAAGACCACGGTGTTCAACCTGATCAGCCGCATCTACACGCCCACCACCGGCGAGATTGAATACCGCGGCGAAAAGCTCACCTACCAGCCGCCCCACAAGATTGCTTCGCTGGGTATTGCGCGCACCTTCCAGAACATCGAGCTGTTTGAGCACGCCACCGTGCTGCACAACCTGCTGATTGGCCGGCACACGCACCGGCAGACAGGTTTGCTGCACGACCTGTTTTTTACCGCCAGGGCGCGAGATGCCGAACTGCTGGCACGCGAAAAAGCCGAGCAGGTCATTGACTTCCTCGACCTGCAACATCACCGCGATTCGATGGTCGCAGGTCTTCCCTACGGCGTGCGCAAGGTGGTCGAGCTGGCGCGGGCGCTGTGCACCGAGCCGCAGTTGCTGCTGCTCGACGAGCCCTCTTCCGGCCTCAATGTGGAAGAAACCGGCGACATGGCCTTCTGGATCCAGGACATCCAGCATGAGCTGGGCATCACGGTGCTGATGGTCGAGCACGATATGTCACTGGTCTCCCGCGTGTCAGACCGCGTGCTGGCCATGAACCAGGGCGAGGTGCTGGCCATGGGCACGCCGCGCGAGGTACAGAACGATCCTGGCGTGATTGAAGCTTATCTGGGCTCGGTGGATGAGGTCACATCACTACGGAGGACAGCATGAGTGCGGTCCCTCCACCCGTCAGCGACCAACCCGTCCTGAAACTCCTCAACGTCGAGAGCTCCTACGGCCCCATAAAGGCCATACGCGGCATCAGCCTGCAGGTGCGCCGCAGCGAAATTGCCACGGTGCTGGGCTCCAACGGCGCGGGCAAATCCACCATCCTCAAGACCATCTCGGGCATCCTCGATCCGCGCAAGGGCTCCATCGACTTCAAGGGCGAGGACATCACGGCGCAGGACCCGGCTCATATCGTGCAGCAGGGCTTGTCGCATGTGCCTGAGGGACGCGAGGTATTCCCTTTGCTCAGCGTACGCGACAATCTGCTGATGGGTGCCTACACCCGCAAGGACCGCGACGGCGTGGCGCTCGACATGGAAGCGGTGTACGGCTACTTCCCGATCCTGAAAGAGCGCGCCCTGCAAGACGCCGGGCTGCTGTCGGGCGGGCAGCAGCAGATGCTGGCAATCTCGCGCGCGCTCATGGCTTCGCCCGACCTGATCCTTCTCGACGAACCCAGCCTGGGCTTGTCACCCAAGCTCACCAAGGAAATTTTCGAGATCGTGGTGCGCATCAACCGCGAGCGCGGCACCACTATCCTGCTGGTCGAGCAGAACGCCAACATGGCGCTCAACGCGTCGGACTACGGCTATGTGCTGGAAAACGGCCGCATCGTGATGGAAGACACCTGCGCCCGCCTGCGCGAGAAAGAGGACATCAAGGAGTTCTACCTCGGCATGAAAGAAGACGGCGTGCGCGGCGAGCGGCGTTGGAAGAAAAAGAAGACGTGGCGGTGACTGAATGAGCAATCTTTGGGATCTTTCACACATCCAGCCCGAGCATGCCATCGTCATGCCAGGCGAAACCATCCCTGCGGTGTTCTGGAACGCGGTGGAGCAGCGCAGCCACAAAACCTGGATGCGGCAGAAAAAGCTCGGCATCTGGCGCAGCTGGACCTGGACGCAAACCGGTGATGCGGTTCGCGAGATCGCCGCCGGGCTGCTCGCCCTGGGCTTTCCGCGTGGCGAATGCGCCTCCATCCTTTCCAACACCGTCATCGAATGGGTGCTGGCCGATCTGGCGGTGCTCAGCTGCGGCGGGGTTTGCAGCGGCATCTACCCCACCGACGCCGCCTCGCAGGTGCACTACCTCTGTGAAGATTCGCGCACCACCACGCTATTTGTCGAAGACGACGAGCAGCTCGACAAGGCGCTGGAAGTGCGGCCGCAATTGCCCCTGCTCCGCAAGATCATCGTGTTCGACACCGAGGGCCTGCGCGACCTGAATGACCCCGGCGTGATGGGACTGGACGAGCTGCGCGCGCTGGGCCGCAGCTACCTGGCCGACCATCCCAACACGGTGAAAGACAGCGCCGCTGCCTGCAAACCTGAAGACCTGGCCATCCTGGTCTACACCTCTGGCACCACCGGCAAACCCAAGGGCGCGATGCACAGCCAGCGCGGACTGGTGTTTACCGCACGTGGCTACAACACACTCGTCGCGCAAAACGAAGACGACGAGCGCATGTGCTTTTTGCCGCTGTGCCATATCGCCGAGCGCATGGGCGGTGAATACTTTGCGATGTACGCGGGCGCCAAACTCAACTTTGTCGAGAATCCCGAGACCATTCCTGAAAACGTGCGTGAGATCGCACCCACGGTGTTCACCGCCGTGCCGCGTGTGTGGGAGAAGTTTTATTCCGGCGTGATGATCGCACTGAAGGAAGCCAGCTGGCTGCAGCAGGCCGCCTATACCTGGAGCATTGGCGTGGGCATGCGCATCGCCGACACCGTGCTGGCCGGCCAACCGGTCAGCACATCGCTCAAGGCCCGCTTCACGCTGGCGCGCTGGCTGGCACTCAACAACACGCGAAAGCTGATCGGCATTCACAAGGCGCGGTTTTGCGTCACGGGTGCGGCGCCCATTTCGCCCGACCTGGTGAAGTGGTACATGGCGTTGGGGGTTCCCATGCTGGAGGTCTGGGGCATGACGGAAACCTGCGGCGCCGCCAGCGGCGTGCCGGCCAGTTGCATGAAGCCCGGCTCCATAGGCCCGGCCGCCGGCTACAACGAGATGCGGCTGGACCCGGCCACTGGCGAGATCCTGGTGCGCGGCACCAATGTTTTTTTGGGTTACCTGAACCAGCCTGAAAAAACCGCCGAGACGCTGGATGCCGAGGGCTGGCTGCACACCGGCGACGTTGGCGTGATGGACGCGCAAGGGTTTTTCCGGATCACCGACCGGATGAAGGACATCATCATCACCGCCGGCGGCAAGAACGTGACGCCCAGCGAGCTGGAAAACGAACTCAAGTTCTCGCCTTACGTCACCGACGCGGTGGTCATCGGCGACAAGCGCGCCTACCTCACGGTCATCATCATGATTGACCAGGAAAACGTCGAGAAATTCGCCCAGGATGCGGACATACCCTTCAGTAATTACGCCAGCTTGACGCGGGCCACTGAAGTGCAAGAATTGATTCAGTCGGAGATCGACCGGGTCAACAAGAAGTTTGCGCGGGTCGAGCAGATCAAGAAATTCTTCTTGCTCGACACGCAGCTCACGGCAGAGGACGAAGAGCTCACGCCGACCATGAAGCTCAAGCGCAAACTCGTAGAAAAAAAATACGCCCCGCAAATAGAGGCCATGTACTGAGCCCTGCGTTAGCACCGTGTATCGAGTGAACAAGAGCCAAGAATCATTACAGGAGACAACACCATGAAACTGAAGTCAACCGCCATCCTTTCCGCGCTAGCCAGTGCCGCCGCATTCTCGGCCGCGCCGGCACTGGCGCAAAGCCAGGGCGTCAGCAAAACCGAGATCACGCTCGGCTCCATCCAGGACCTGTCGGGACCGCTCGCGGGCTTCGGCAAACAGATCCGCAACGGCATGACGCTGCGGGTGGACGAACTTAACGAACAAGGCGGCATCAACGGCCGCAAGGTCAAGCTGATCGTCGAGGACTCGGGCTACGACCCGAAGAAGGCAGTGCTGGCGGCGCAAAAGCTGGTGAACCAGGACAAGATCTTTGCCATGGTGGGCCACCTTGGTACTGCGCAAAACCTGGCCGCCATGCCGGTACAGTTCGAAAAAAACGTCATCAACTTCTTTCCGGTGACGGCCGCACGCGAGATGTATGAGCCTTTCCACAAGCTCAAGTACTCTTTCGCTGCCACTTACTACGACCAGATGAAGTCGGCCGTGCCCAAGCTGGTGAAGGAAAAGAACGCCAAAAAGGTCTGCTCGATGTACCAGGACGACGAGTTCGGCCTCGAAGTGCAGCGCGGCGCCGATGATGGCCTGAAGACCCTCGGCATGACCATGGTCGAGAAAACTTCCTTCAAGCGCGGTGCCACTGATTTCTCGTCGCAGATCGCCAAGCTCAAGGCTTCTGAATGCGACCTGGTGGTGTTGGGTACCATCATCCGCGAAACCATTGGCGGCATCGGTACCGCACGCAAGCTGGGCTACAACCCCGTCTTCCTCGGCTCCAGCGCCGCCTACACCGACCTGATCCACAAGCTGGGCGGCAAGGCCATGGACGGCCTTTACGCCACCATGACGGTGCAAAACCCCTACCTGGACGAAGCCTCGCAGCCCATCCGCTTCTGGGCCAACAAGTACAAGACCGCCTTCAATGAAGACCCGACGGTGTTCTCGGTCTACGGCTATACGGTGGTCGACAGCTTTATCCGTGCATCGCAGAAAGCCGGCGCCAGCCTGACAACCGAGAGCTTCATCAAGGCCATGGACACCATGGTGATCCCGGCCGACATCTTCGGCAGCTCTGAAGGCAAGTTTGGCCCGCAAAAACGCCTGGGCAACAACCAGTCGCGCCTGTCGATGTTGCAGGACGCGCGCTGGAAAGTAGTGTCTGACTACATCACGCAGTGAAGTCAGCAGCGACTGCCAGCCGCGACTCCGAAAAACCACCTCCGGGTGGTTTTTTTATGCAAAAAAGTGGCTGGACCCTTTAAATATCTGCGCGATCAGCTCCTGAATTAATAGCACTCGCCCTCCACTGATCGCCTCGTGGCTTGCCGTGAGCCCCGTGTATCACGCAGAATGCGGCATGCCCGCCCCCGCCAAACCCGCTTCCAAAACGCCTGCCAGGACTCCCGCCGCCCCGCTTGCCACCGTGCGCTGCAAAGACACCCAGGCCTTCACGAAGTGGCTGGCCAAACACCACACCGACAGCACCGGCGTCTGGCTGCAAATCGCCAAGAAGGATTCGGGAATCGCCTCCATCACCCACGCCGAAGCGCTGGAAGCGGCGCTCTGCCACGGCTGGATAGACGGCCAGAGGAATTCCATGGACGCGCAGTATTTTTTGCAGAAGTTCACCCCGCGGCGTGCCCGCAGCACCTGGTCCAAAGTCAACTGCGCCAAGGCCCTGGCACTGATTGAATCCGGCGACATGCAGCCGGCGGGACTGGCCGAGGTTGAACGCGCCAAAGCCGACGGCCGCTGGGATGCGGCCTACGACGCGCAGAGCAAGATGGCGGTGCCTGGCGACCTGGCGGCGTTGCTCGCGAAGAGCGCCAAAGCCAAGGCCTTCTTCGAAACACTGGACTCACGCAATCGCTTCGCCATTTTGTTCAGGCTGCAAACCGCCAAGAAAGCCGAGACACGCGAGCGCCGGCTGGTGAAGTTCGCCGACATGCTCAAGCGGGGTGAAAAAATCCATCCCTGACAGTGGACAGGGCCTTTTCGGTGACGCCGTACGGCAGACGCGCTACAGTCAATCGGGCGAGCCCATCCCTCAACCGAACACGTAAGAACCTGTTTACGATCTAAAGGAGTCCGCATGGCGTCCACCTGGTGGCAGCAAGTCGGTGAAACCATCGCCTCGGAGTTTTCAGATTTGCCCGATGCCGAGCAGGCCACGCGCGTCATGGTGCGCCTCACGCTGGCGGCGTTGCTGGGCGGCCTGCTGGGCATAGAGCGCGAGCAAAAGGGCAAGGCCGCCGGCGTGCGCACGCACATGCTGGTGGCCATGGGTTCTGCGATGTTCGTGCTGGTGTCGCAGCAGTCCGGCATGATCACCGCCGACTTGAGCCGGGTGATTCAGGGCGTGATTGCCGGCATCGGCTTTCTGGGCGCGGGCACCATCCTCAAGGGCCACATCAAGGGCAACCCCGACGAAGAGCAGGTCAAGGGCCTGACCACCGCCGCCGGCATCTGGCTGACGGCGGCCATTGGCGTGGCGGCCGGCATGGGCCGTGAAAGCACTGCGGTCCTCAGCACCCTGCTGGCGCTCGGCATCCTGGCGCTGGTGCCGCGCCTGGTGCGTTTTCTGGAAAAACCCGAACCGCTGCTCAAGCCTGACGGCGACAAGCGCGGGGACGGTTCATAAGCTCGTCCAGGGGCGCCGTGGTGGTTTAATTTTTCGTGCGCTGCGAGACGAACTCGCCTTCATAACCCTTGGCCAGCGAAAGCTTTTCGGCTTCACTCAGCACTTTTCCTGCCAGCTGGAACACACCCTGCTCCTCGTCTTCAAGGTGGTGATAAATCTTGTGGTGCAGCTCTTTGGCAGTGGCCAGCCAGGCGGGCGAGCTGAAATCGGTTTCTTCCAGCGTTTCCACCAGCTTGTCCATCTGGTGGTGCTCGGCAATGCCGTGGCGTGAGGGTTCCTGCGTCATGTCGTGCGCGATCAGCGGCACATAAAAAAAGCGCTCCTCCGCCGCGGCATGCGCCGCGAGTTCGAGCTTGAGTTCCTTGAACAGTGTGGCTCTTTCCTTGCTGTCGCCCTGCGTTTGGATGAGGTTGTCCGCCAGGGCGCGCTGGGTGACATGGCTTGTTCGCAGTGCTTCAAAAATGTTCATTCAACCATTATGGGGACGGTGCAGGCCCTGGCGTGTAGGTCAAGGGCGGATCCTGCAGGGCCAAAAATCGCTATTAATTTGATAGCTGCTTGCGCTCACCCAGCATGACCTGTAGGCCTGAATGGTCAAAGAATGGGCCAACAGGGCGCAGGGCACGGTAAAAGCGCTAAATTAGGGGTTATGAACAAAATCCTTCTTCTTGGCGGAACCGGCTTCGTCGGCGCGCACGTCTGTGAAAAACTGGCGCGGCTGCAATGCCGCGTCACCGTGGTCACACGCCGGCAGGCCAGCGCCCGCCACCTGCAAATGCTGCCGCTGGTCGACGTGATTGAGGCCGACGCCCACGATGCTTCCTCGCTGGCACCGCTGCTGGCCGGCCACGACGCCGTGGTCAACCTGATTGCCATCCTTCACGGCACAGAGGCCGCGTTCGACAAGGCGCATGTGCAACTGCCGCTGGAGCTGGCCCGGGCCTGTGAAGCCAGCGGCCTCAGGCGCATCGTTCACATCAGCGCCCTGGGCGCTTCGCCCGGTTCGGCATCGATGTACCAGCGCAGCAAGGCGCGCGGCGAAGCCGTGCTGCTCAGCACCGGGCTGGATGTGACCGTGCTGCGGCCCAGCGTGATCTTTGGTGCCGAAGACAAATTCCTCAACACCTTTGCCCGGCTCCAGCAGATCTTTCCGGTGGTTCCGCTCGCAGCCGCCGATGCGCGCTTTCAGCCTGTCTGGGTGGAAGATGTCGCCGACGCCATCGTGCACTGCCTGCAAGACCCCGACACCGCCGGCCAGATCTATGAAGTTTGCGGGCCCGACGTGTTCACGCTGCGCCAGCTGGTCGGGCTGGCCGGCCGCTACGCCGGTATCAACGGTGGCCAAGGTCGCCCGGTGATCAGCCTGCCGGATTCCCTGGGGCGCCTGCAGGCGCGCCTCATGGAGTTCGCGCCCGGAGAGCCGCTGCTGAGCCGCGACAACCTCGACGCCATGGCCACCGACAACGTGGCCACCGGCAAGCTGCCCGGCCTGCAGGCACTGGGTGTTCACCCTGCCGCGCTGGATGCGGTGGGGCCTTCTTATCTGGGAGCGCAGGGCTTGCGCAGCGGGCTGACGGCTAAACGCAAAACCGCCGGCCGTTTTTAGGCCCCCACGGTGGAATAGGGCCCCCACGGTCGCTCACTTCGTGTAGCTCCCTGCCCCCCGAGGGGGCCGCCCGCCTGCGGCCTGGCAAAGCCGAAAACAGGCACACCCCTATCGGGCTCACTGTGTGTAGCCCTTTTCCCCTTGCAGGGGACTGTGCCTGTGGCCCGGCAAAGCCGGTTCCACGGCTCACGCTGGCTTGAAGAGTGCAATGGGCGTGATGAGTGCTAGGCTATTTCGCCAGCGGGGGCCGCGGGACTGGCTTCGCCAGACCGCAGGCGCCGCCCCCTTGAGGGGGGAACGGGCTACACGCAGTGAGCCTGGACGGGGGTGGGCATTAATTCAGGGGATTTTTTGCATCAATAGCGCGTTGGTGCGGCGGTAGCATCGCAAGTCGTTTCACTTTGACTTCTTTCCTTCATCGTCAGCAGAACAGGGACACCATGCTCAAGCTCTACATCGGCAATAAAAACTACTCCTCCTGGTCCATGCGCCCCTGGGTGCTGCTCAAGCAGGCCGGCATTCCCTTTGAAGAAATCAAGCTGCGCTTTGACTCGTTCGATGCCAACTCGAGTTTCAAGGAAAAAATCGGCGGCGTGAACCCGACCGGCCGGGTGCCGGCGCTGGACGATGACGGTTTTGTCGTCTGGGACACGCTGGCGATTGCTGAATACCTCGCGGAACGCTTTCCCGAGAAAAAGCTCTGGCCGCAGGATGTGAAAGCGCGCGCCCGGGCGCGCAGCGTATGCGCTGAAATGCACAGCGGCTTTGGCGCGCTGCGTTCGGCCTGCCCCATGAACATCGAAGCAGACCTGTCGGACATGGGCCAGCTGATTTGGCGCGACAAATCGGCCGTGCGTGCCGACGTGCAGCGCATCGTCGAGATGTGGACTGAGCTGCTGCAGCAATACAAGGACCCTCGCACCGCCGGGCCGCCCCAAGGTGCGAGCGCCCCCTCGGGGGGCAGGGAGACGCAGTCGACCGTGGGGGCCAATTTCTTGTTCGGAGAGTTCACCATTGCCGATGCGTTCTTCGCGCCTGTATGCATGCGCCTGAGCCGGTACGCCCTGCCAGTGCCGGCGGAAATAAGCGCCTACATTCAGCGCGTCAGTGCGCTGCCTGGTGTCAAAGCCTGGATCGACGACGCACTGGCCGAAAACGACTTTCGCGAGTTCGAAGAGCCGTACCGCACCAAACGCTGATAAGGAGCCCTTTCATGGTCACCATCTATCTGCGCTACGTGCTCAACACCGCCAAACTCAAGGAGTTCGAGCACTACGGCAAGCTGTGGATTCCGCTGGTCGAGAAATTCGGCGGCACGCACCACGGCTACTTCATGCCCAGCGAAGGCGCCAACAACATTGCATTGGCCTTGTTCACCTTTGAGAGCCTGGCGGCCTACGAGATTTACCGCCAGAGCTCTTTTGCGGACCAGGAATGCCTGGCGGCTTTCAAATACGCGGAGACCACAGGCTGCATCATCAGCTACGAACGAAGCTTCTTCCGGCCGGTGTTCTCCTGAGTCCAGGCCTGGGGCCTATCCCCAGGCAAAGCCCAAGCCGCTAAACTGGCTGGATGCAGATTTACATGGTCGGTGGCGCGGTGCGCGATGCCTTGCTGGGCTTGCCCGTGCAGGATCACGACTGGGTGGTCGTGGGCGCCACACCCGAGGCGCTGGTCGCCCGGGGCTACCTGCCCGTGGGCAAGGACTTCCCCGTCTTCCTGCATCCCGATACCCGGGAAGAGTACGCACTGGCCCGCACCGAGCGCAAGACGGCACGCGGCTATCGCGGTTTTTTGGTGCACGCCGAGCCCGACGTCACGCTGGAGCAGGACCTGGCACGGCGCGACCTTACTATCAATTCGATAGCGGCTCCCGCTCGTCCAGAAACAGCCTCCACCAGTTTTGACCCCGACTTTTCGGCATTAATCGACCCGTTTGACGGGCAGCGGGACATCCGGGACAAGGTGTTGCGCCACGTGACGGATGCCTTTCGCGAAGACCCTGTCCGCATCCTGCGCCTGGCCCGCTTCGCCGCGCGCTTTCCGGATTTTTCCGTGGCGCCCGAAACCATGGCGCTGATGCAGGCGATGGTGACCGAAGGCGAAGCCGACGCGCTGGTGCCCGAACGCGTGTGGCAGGAGATCGCACGCGGGCTGATGGAAAAAACACCGTCCCGCATGTTCGAAGTGCTGCGCGAAAGCGGCGCGCTGCAAAAACTGCTGCCCGAAGTAGCGCGCCTGTGGGGCGTGCCCCAGCCTGCCGCTCACCACCCCGAGGTCGACACCGGCGTTCACCTGATGATGGTGCTGGACATGTCGGCGCAGCTTGAGGGCTCGCTGGCCGTGCGCTTTGCCTGCCTGTGCCACGACCTGGGCAAGGGCACGACACCGGCCGATGTGCTGCCGCGGCATATCGGCCACGAAGATCGCAGTGCCCAGCTGCTAAGAGACGTGTGCGAACGCCTGCGTGTGCCGGTGGAATGCCGCGAAATGGCCGACGTGGTGGCGCGTGAGCACGGCAACATCCACCGCAGTGAAAGCCTGAACGCCGCGTCCCTGGTGCGGTTGATGGAGCGCTGCGACGCCTTTCGCAAGCCGCAGCGTTTTTCCGATGTTCTGCTGGCCTGCGAATGCGATGCTCGCGGACGGTTGGGCCTGCAGAATTCGCCTTATCCCCAGCGGGCACGCCTGCTGGAGGCTTTATCCACGGCACAAGCGGTAGACACCCATCAGCTGGCGCTTCAAGCCCAGGCTGCGGGACGGGGCGGCCAGCAGATCGGCGAGGCCATTCACAGGGCGCGCGTCAACGCGGTGCAGGCCTGGAGCACCGATACAGGGCAGCCGCCGCCGGCTGGGCCGTGAAAAAGCGAAACCGGCCTACAGCCATTTGACGGAGGCCCTGCTAAGGTGAGAAGTGATGCATTCATCCTCATCACAACCCTTGGCACCGCCCTCGCCCGCAGCCGCTTCAGCAAACACACCGGCCTCCTCGCCGCTTCTGGATTTGCCGGCCATCGGAGCGCAAACCGCCCTCTTCCTGGACTTTGACGGCACCCTGGTCGACCTGGCGCCCCAACCCGAAGCCGTGCAACTGGTGGCCGGCCTGGTGCCGGCGCTGGCGCGGCTTTCAACACTGCTGGACGGTGCGCTGGCGATCGTGTCGGGTCGCACACTGGCCGACCTGGACGGCTTTCTGGCGCCGCTACGGCTTCCATCGGCGGCTGAACATGGTGCGCAGCGCCGCGTTGCGGGCGGCGTTGCCATCAGCCTGGCCGCGCCTGACCTGCAAGAGGTGGCGCGCCGCGCCGCGGAACTGATGGTGCACCATCCAGGTCTGCGCGTAGAGGTGAAATCCGCCGCGGTCGCCTTGCACTACCGCCATGCACCCGAGCTCGAGGCGCTTTGCCTGCAGGCCATGCAGGAGGCCGCTTCCAGCACGCCAGGCGTGGAACTGCTGCGCGGCAAATTCGTATTCGAGGTGAAGCCTGCTGGCGTCAGCAAAGGCACGGCCATTGAGGCCTTCATGGCCGAGCCGCCGTTTGCCGGGCGCATCCCTCTTTTTGTCGGCGACGACACCACCGACGAGGCCGGCTTCTCGGCGGTCCAGTTCATGGGCGGCGAGGGCATCAAGGTGGGCGAAGGCGCCACACTGGCGCGCTGGCGTTGCGCCTCGCCGGCCGCACTGCGGCTGTGGCTCGGTGATGCCCTTACATCCGACGCGCACGCATCACTCGCAAACGCAGCCACCCAGGGAGCCCACTCATGAGCGTCGCCGCCGACTCCCTTCACTTTGCGCCGCCCGCCCAGCCATCTCTGGCCATGGGCGTGATCGGCAACTGCGCCTTCAGTGCGCTGATCGACGCACGCGGCCGCATCGTCTGGTGCTGCCTGCCGCGGTATGACGGTGACCCGGTGTTCAATGCCTTGCTGGAGCCTCAGCCTGCACAAGACGACGCGACGTTCCCCGGCACGCCTGACTCCCAGTCCAGCGCCTTCGCCATCGAGATCGAGGACTTCGCCGAAGCAAAGCAATGGTATGAACCCAATACCGCCGTGCTGCGCACCCAGCTGTTCGACAAGCATGGCCAGGGCATCGAGATCACTGATTTCGCGCCGCGTTTTTTCAGCCGCTCGCGCTTTTTCAGGCCCATGACGATCGTGCGCCGCGTCAAACCCATCCACGGCGCGCCGCGCATCCGCGTATCGCTGGACATCCGCTTCGACTGGGGCCGGCGCAAGCCGCTGATCACCCAGGGCAGCAACCACCTGCGCTATGTGGGCGACGAGCTGACGCTGCGGCTGAACACCGACGTGTCGATTTCACACCTGCTGTCAAAGCAGCCTTTTGTGCTGACACGTGAGCACAATTTTCTGCTCGGCGCCGACGAGTCGCTGCCCGACGGCATTGCCGACACGGCGCGCCTGTTTGAGCAGGAAACCATTTCCTACTGGAAAAAATGGAGCCAGCGCCTGCACATTCCGCTGGAATGGCAGGAGGCCGTGATACGCGCAGCCATCACGCTCAAGCTTTCGCTCTTTGAAGACACCGGCGCCATCGTCGCCGCCATGACCACCAGCATTCCCGAGGCCCCCGGCAGCCAGCGCAACTGGGACTACCGTTATTGCTGGCTGCGCGACGCCTTTTTTGTGGTGCGCGCACTCAACAGCCTCTCGGAAGTCGGCACCATGGAAGACTACCTGCGCTGGCTCAGCAACGTGGTGGTGCAGTCCAAGGGCGGGCACATCCAGCCGCTCTACGGCATAGGCCTGGAGCGCGAGCTGCCCGAATCCACCATGCTGCACCTGGGCGGATACCGCGGCATGGGACCGGTGCGCGTGGGAAACCAGGCGCAGGAGCATTTCCAGCACGACGTCTACGGCAATGTGGTGCTGGGCGCGGCCCAGGCCTTTCACGACCATCGCCTGCTGCACCGCGCCGGCATTGCCGAATTCAAGCGGCTCGAGGAAGTTGGCGAGCAGGCCGTGCACAGCTATGACAAGCCAGACGCCGGCATGTGGGAGCTGCGCACGCGCGCGCGTATCCACACCTCATCGGCCCTGATGTGCTGGGCCGCCTGCGACCGGCTGGCCAAGATCGCGCTGGTGCTCAAGCTGCAGGATAGGGCCGACTACTGGCGCCGCCATGCGGCAGTGATGCAGGAACGTATCCTGCGCGAATCCTGGAGCGAAGAACGCCAGGCCTTTGCCGAAAGCTTTGGCGGGCGCGACCTCGACGCCAGTGTGCTCTTGATGATTGAAGTGGGTTTTATCGACCCCAAAGACCCGCGCTTTGTCGCCACGGTAGACGCGCTGGAAACCCATTTGTGCGACGGCCCCTACATGCGCCGCTATGAGGCACCGGACGATTTCGGCAAGCCCGAAACGGCCTTCAACATCTGCACCTTCTGGCGCATTGACGCGCTGGCACGCATAGGCCGCAAGGAGCAGGCCCGCGAAATTTTCAACACCATGCTGGCCGCGCGCAACCATGTGGGCCTGCTCTCGGAAGACACGCATCCCGTGACCGGCGAGATGTGGGGGAATTTTCCGCAGACGTATTCGATGGTGGGGATCATCAATGCGGCAGTGCGCTTGTCTGCGTCTTGGGAATCTCAAGTATGACTATGAATGTGGCTCACCCCCGTCGGTGGCTCACTGCGTGTAGCCCCTTCCCCCCTTCCAGGGGACGGCGCCTGCGGCCCGGCGAAGCCGGTTCCGCGGCCCCTGCTGGGCTGGAAGGTCGCAGCCTATGAGTCGCCTGGTTGTTGTTTCGAATCGCGTGGCGGATCCGCGCAAGGCGGCGGCCGGTGGGCTTGCTGTGGCACTCGGGGACGCGCTGAACGCTACCGGTGGGCTATGGTTCGGATGGAGCGGCACGGTCGTTGAGGGTGGTGCCGCCGGTGAAGGCGAGCTGCATGTGCAGCAGGCGGGCAACATCAAGCTGGCCACGGTGGACCTGTCGGCCGAAGACCATGCCGGCTACTACCTGGGCTACAGCAATGGCGTGCTCTGGCCGGTATTTCATTACCGGCTGGACCTGGCGCGTTTTGACACGGGCTTTATCGAGGCCTACCGCCGCGTGAACCGGCTGTTTGCGCACAAGCTCATGGGCCTGCTGCAGCCCGACGACATCATCTGGATCCACGACTACCACCTGATCCCCATGGCGGCCGAATTGCGCGCCATGGGCTGCAACAACCGCATCGGTTTTTTCCTGCACATTCCGTTGCCGCCGCAGCAGGTGCTGGCCGCCATTCCCCAGCACGAATGGCTGATGCGTGCGCTGTTCGCCTACGACCTGGTCGGTTTCCAGAGTGAAAACGATTTGCTGCACTTCTCGCGCTACGTACAGGCCGAAGCCGGCGCGGTGGCGCTGGGCGACAACCGCTTCAGGGCCTTTCACCGCACTGTGCGCGCGGGCGCTTTTCCCATCGGCATAGACGTGGACGAGTTCGCGGCGCTCACGCACGCGCAGGATGCGCGCGACATGTACGAACGCATGAAGGAAGAGTATTCACGCCGCAAGCTGCTGCTGGGTGTGGAGCGGCTCGACTATTCCAAGGGCTTGCCGCAGCGGCTGCGGACGTTTGAAATCTTGCTGAAAAAGTACCCGGAAAATCTCCGCAGCGCCACACTGATCCAGATCGCCTCGCCCAGCCGTGAGGACATGGGAACCTACACCGATCTGCTGCAGGAACTGGAAAGCCTGTGCGGCGCCATCAACGGCAATTTCGGTGAGCTCGACTGGATGCCCGTTCGCTACATCCACCGCAACGTGGCGCGCAAGCGCCTGCCGGGTTTGTACCGCGTGGCGCGGGTGGCGCTGGTCACACCGCTGCGCGACGGCATGAACCTGGTGGCCAAGGAATTCATCGCCGCGCAGGACCCGGCCGACCCCGGGGTGCTGGTGCTGTCCCGCTTTGCGGGGGCTGCGGAGCAACTGGAAGACGCGTTGCTGGTCAATCCCTACGACATCGACGGTACTGCGGACACCGTACAGCGTGCGCTTCAAATGCCGCTGGAGGAGCGGCAGGCGCGGCATCAGAAGCTGCTCAAGACCATCCGGGAACGCGATGTGCATTGGTGGCGCAGGGAGTTTCTTAACGCCCTCGGCTACGAGGGACCGGCTTAGTTGCCGGTTCTTGCTCTGGCCTTAGCGCTCTTTGCTGAGGGTTGCTGGCCGGGGGTTGCCCGGCATGCAAGTAACTTTCTTTTGCTTCGCCAAAAGAAAGTCACCAAAGAAAAGGCGACCCTGCTGGCTGCGTCCCTACGCTTCGCTGCGGGCAACCTGCGGTGCTCGGTCCAGGCGGGGTCTCGCTCGAACTCGCCTTCGGCTCAAACAATCGCGATCCCTGATCCGCCTGAACCTGCGCTCCTCGGCGCATCCAGAAGGGCAAATCGGGAACGGGGACAAAATGCCAAAGACAAATACCAACTCCAATACCAACAAGGACACGCCATGGCGTGTCCTTGTTTCTTCCGTATTCGGGTTCTTGTTTTTGGCTGTTGGTATTCCTTCCCCCACCCCTTGTGGATGCGCCGAGGAGCGCAGGGCCAGACGGATCAGGGCAAAAACTTGTTTGAGCCGAAGGCGAGTTGTTTTTGACCCCGGCTGGATCGAGCACCGCAGGTTGCCCGTAGCGAAGCGGAGGGACGCAGGAACCAGGGTCGCCTTTCTTTTGCTTACTTTTCTTTGGCGAAGCAAAGAAAAGTGAGTTGCATGCCGGGCAACCCCCGGCCAGCAACCCTCAGCAAAGAGCGCTAAGGCCGGAGCAAGAGCCGGCCAAGAAAACTTAAGAAACGATATAAGCCCCAGCCCCAGTAGAAAACAACTTCCCGTCAGCCCCCAAAAACTCCATCCGCGTACTCGCCACCCGCGACCCCAGCCGCATCACCTCAGCCCGCAACTCAAAAAACTCACTGATGCCAGGCCGCAAATAATCCA
>NZ_JBFUBB010000010.1:0-175930 GCF_056405975.1 Polaromonas sp. P1_E12
TCCCGAAAATCATCAGCGTTGACAATGGCGCCGACTTTCGCTCCAAAGAACTGGAATGGTTCTGCAAAATCTACGACATTGATCTTCGCTTCCGCAGTCCTGGAGAGCCAAGGGGTGGGGCCATGATTGAGCGTCTGATCGGGGCAACGGAGGAAGAAGTGTTCGGCGTCATGGAGGGCAACACCCGCCAGATGGCGGATCCCCGTCTCGTTACCAAAAGCGTTAACCCATTCGAGCGTGCCGCATGGACTTTGACGGCCGTCTTTGGGGCGCTGGAGGAGTATCTTTTTCAGACCCGACCGAACCGGCCCCATCCTTCGCTCGGCATGACACCCGTTGAGTTCGAGCAGATGCGCATGGCCGAAACCGGCAGCCGGACGCACCGCCTGGTGGCTTTTGACGAAAACATCATGCTGATGACATCGCCCCATGCGAAGCGCCCCTTTCACAAACTTGACGATAGGCGTGGAATCTGGGTCGACAACCAATGGTATCGGCACCCTGCCATGGACCTCGTCAAGAAGGGGACCAAACTGGAAGTGCGCGTCGAGTCGTGGATGCACAGCGTCATCTATGTGTTGATTGAAGGAAAGTGGCGTGCGGCCGTGGGGGGGAATTCGCGCGGCTACCACTCCAAAGGAAGAAAAGAGGTTGAGATGGCGTTCAAGGAGCAGCAGAGGTTGGCTGGCGTCAACGCCAACAAATACTCCATCACCAGAGACAACCTCAGTAGCCGGAGTAATTTGCTTCGGCCGGAGCACTTCGATCCGCGTATTAACGAGCAACAGAGGGAAATGTTTTACCTGTTTGACCAGCTGAAGATGACCACCGCTTTGCCAGTGCCCTCTGAAGCGTTGACGGCAATTTCGTCTAGTGACACCAGGAGCACGGTGCCCATTCCAAAGCTCCTCGCGCCGTCGTCAAACGACATCTACATGCCGGTTCAATTGGCCGAGGAGTTCTCTACTGTTGAGGTGGTCGATGCCATCTCAGTCTTCCCAGCGCAACCCGCGACCCCCAATACAAAGAGTATCTACGATGACGTCGACGGCTTCCACTAAACATCGCATGCAGCGCTCAGACGAGCTTTTAGAGTCAGCCACGGTGGAAGAACCTATCGACCACGACAACATGCTCCGGCGATTGAAGCGGGCAGAGATCCTTGAGTTGGCGCCTGAGTTAAGGCTCAGGTGGTTTTACTTGGTGCAATGTCGTCACCAAGAACTTACTCGCGTAACTGCTGACTTGCTTGAGCTGCTTGAACCCAACAACGAGGTGAGCATTATCAGCATTATTGGAATGACTGGTATTGGAAAGACAACTCTCGCCAACAGCCTGAAGACAACACTGAGACAAAAATTCTTTAAGGATGCACTACCGAGTGAGGCGCCTATTCTGTACGTGAAGGCGCCAGCAAATGGCGATCGATCATTGTCTTGGAAAACTCTATATAGGCGAGTACTTAAATCTTCTAATGAGCCGCTGATCAACCTCAAGCGCGCTTCAGTGGTCAGAAACGATCATCTTCAACTCGAACGATCAAAAGACAGTCTTGGGGACCTAAGAGAGGCGATTGAGTCGATGCTCGTTCAACGGAATGTCCGGGTGCTAATCATCGACGAGGCACTTCACCTTCTCCGTTTCAAAAACTACGAGGCAGTCATGGACACCCTGAAGTCATTGGCAGATATATATGCCACCAAGCTACTTCTAATTGGGTCGTATGACATTTCCAAGATGATGCAGGAGTATGGGCAAGTCGCTCGGCGATCCGAAATCATTCATTACCAGCGTTATGAAAGAGGAGTAACGGCGCACGAGGCCGAGTTCGCGCGCGTGTTGTCAGTTATGCAGTCACTTTGGCCGTGCAACGAGGTTCCAAATCTCTTGGCTATAGCGGACCTCCTAATGCAGACTTCTTTGGGCTCAGTGGGGTTGCTAAAAGCCTCGATGCTGAAACTCGCGAGTCTCCAAATGCGAAATCACCATGAGCGCTTTGAGTCATCGATGCTTGCGAAGGCCGTCAAGAGCTCCAAATCGCTCGTGAAGATCGAAGGGGAGGTCAAGATCGGGGAAGAGGAATTGCGCGGAGCGGCTTATGGTGATTCGCTCTTCGCCTCGGACGAGGCCATAAAAAAAGTGGTGAGGCAGATGGCCACCTCCCCTAAGGAGGCGGTTGATGTGTGAGGATTATTATTTCGAGCCGCCAGAGCCACCTCTTCCAACAGCGCTCTACGGCTTTGCGCCACAGGGACTTGGGACAGGCCAGATAGAAAGTTTGCAAGGCTATCTGCTCGCACTCGCTCGCGCTCACCGGGTCGCTCCAAGACAACTCGTGAGCCAAGTTTTGTATCCTTTATTGCCGCCAGGAATCTCACCGCTGCAGTTTACTTTTAGCTGGCGTGCGCAGGGTGGCCAATTAATGCATGTCAACAAACTTGCCAGGCAATGGTTAGACGTGTTGCAGCGAGCTACTGGGCGCGAGGAATTAGCAAAGACCACCATGACGCCGCTCCAACTTCATGTGAGTGGAGAGGGGATGATGGCCACATCACTGCGTCACTGCCATAAATGTTATTCGGAAGATATCAAGCAGGGTCGTGTTCCATATCGTCGGCTCCTTTGGTCCTTTAAAACTGTTACGTGTTGCCCGATCCACCATGTTAATTTGATTGAGAGCAATTGTGGAAAACCGACTATTGAACATCTTCCTGCCCGTCTACGCAGGCAAATGGGTGGCGTGTGTCAGTGCTGCAGTTCAGTTGGTTTTAACTGTATCGAGAGTGTAGATTTGCATTCGAGTGAAAGTGAAATTTGGCTTTCCGAACAGTATCAAGAGCTAGTCGCCCGACTCTCCGAAGTCGAATCAACAAGTATGAGTGATCTAAAGGTTGCGCTAATCAATCACTCGGCACGCTCCAAAGGAGGCATCGCTGGTATGGCCGCAAGGGCAGCATTGAATAAGTCCACCTTATGGCGCTTTTTGCACCTGCCGAGCGCAAGACTTTCACTTAAAGGAATGACCAAGTTAGCCGCTGGGGAGGGGTGGTCTGTCGCCGGATTGCTTTGTGCGGATTTGACCAGTCGAGATAAGCCGGTCAAGCCTCGCTTTATGAAGCGAGACCGTGTGTACGTCAAAGTGGACCGAGTTGCGGTCAAAACTCAGCTTGAGGAAGCGCTGAAGTCTGAGGCGCCGACTTCGCTGCTGCGGCTTCAAAAAGAAATTGGAGTTACTTATAAGCGTATGGCACAGATTTTCCCTGGTCTTTGTGAGCAGATTCAAGCGAAAAGCACCGCAACTCGGAGGACTCGAGTCCATGAAATTCGGCAGCAAGCTTTAGATCAGGCCGAATCAGTGATCTCGGCGTTGATTAGGAATAAACAGAGGTTAACCCTACGAAATGCGGGATCCTTGGACGGGACGGATTGGTTTCCAAGGCAATTGCGCGCAAGAATTTTTTTGACGCTTAGAGAAGACTTCGGCACGAAACCGTTTGTGGGCTTGTGCCCCTCGCTACGCTTCGGGTCGGATATGCGTTATTTGATCGAAGAAGCTTCAAAACGCGTCCGCGCTCAGTCGATTGAGAGTCACTGGCGCTAAGCGGTTCGAAAAAACTGCAGGTAGGTACACCCCAGTCGAGGGCAAGCGCCGTGTAAATAAAGCATTTTCCGGCAAAACTTGCAATAAAGCATATTGGCCGAATAAAGCAGAAATATGGTTAACTTGACAGGCGCAAGCAGCTATTAAAACAGGAGCATGTGGTACCACCAACAGGAATCGAACCTGTATCTAGCGCTTAGGAGGCACTCGTTCTATCCATTGAACTATGGCGGCACTTCTCTTGGAGAAGCTGCAATTGTATTCGGTGGCGAACGCCGGCCTCGCCCTCAGGAATCACCTCAGTCGTAAGGCACGGTGAAGATCAGGTCCACCGCGCTTTGCTGGCCGGCCTGGGCGCGCACGGTGAAGCGTTGCGAGAGGTCGTAGAACACGTAGAGCGTGCCCAGTGCGCCGGTCACGGTGCGCTCATAGGCGGCGTAGAAATTGCGCGAAAAGCGCTTGCCCAGCGTGACGGCGCCTTCTGTCGTGGTGCCGTCCGTGTTGCTGGAGGCGCCGCGGTAGGACAGCTCGTCCAGTCCCAGCGAGGCAGCCAGGCCGCCCGACATGCCGCCGCCTTTGCTACCCAGCAGGGCCAGGGCAGCCTGCTGCAGCAGCGCGGCTTCGGCGCCGCCCGAAGCCGACGAGCGGCCCACCACCAGCCACGAGAGTTTTTCGGCATCGGGCAGCTCGGGTTGCGCATACAGGCGCACACGCGGCAGCAGGGCGGTTCCGGTAATTTGCACGCCGACGCGCTGCGTGAGGTTGGGGCGAATCGCCAGGATATCGAGCGAAGGGTTGTCGATGGCGCCGGTAAAGCGCAGCATGCCTTGCTCCACATCCAGGCGCTGGCCGTAGGCGCGGTACTGGCCGCCCGCCGTGTTGATGGTGCCGTTGAGCCGGGGCTCGCGCAGCGTTTCACCGCTCAGGGCCAGCGTGCCGCGCACACGCGTGTCTATGCCCTTGCCCTGGATGCGGAAGTCGCGGCCCAGGTCGAGCTCCACCGCCAGTTTGACGGGGCGCGCGTCGCGGTCGGCGATTTCGTCGCTGGTCTGCGCGGGCGCCTTTTGGCCCGCCGCCGCGCCGCGGGAGGTGCGCACCACCACGTCGTCGCCAAGTTGCGGCGTACCTTCGTCGGGCAGGATGATGCGGGCCTGGTCGATCACCAGCTTGCCGGTGAGTTCAGTCTGTTGTCCCTTGAGGCCGGCCTGCACCTCGCCCGATACCGTCAATTGCCGGTCGGTACGGATGCTGGCCCGCAAGCGTTCGAGCCTGGCCGTGAGCTGCACCTGCGGCTTGCCCTCTACCCAGCCGGCTTCGCCCTGGGCCGTGAGAACGCCGCCCGTGCCTTTGTCGCCTGCGCCCTGCAGCGTGAACTCGTTGATGCGCATGCGCGTGCCGTCGAGTTTGGCGCGCAGGCGGCCGTTGCCGAATTCGATGCCGTCTACCACCGAACGCAGCGCCAGGTCGTCGGCCTGCAGGTCGCCGGCCAGTTGCGGCGCGGCGCGGGTGCCGCTGATGGCGACGTCAGCACCCAGCGAGCCGCGCAGCCGCCAGCCCGGCGGCGCCAGCACTGACCACACGCCGATGCGCGGCAGCTGGGCGCGCAGCTGGCCGGCCAGCGGTGCATCGGCCGGCCAGAGCCAGCCACCGCCGGCGGTGGCTGGCGCGCGGGCCAAACGGGTCCTGAGCTGGCCGTCGGCCGTGCCCGCGCGTTCGCTGTCCCAGCGCAGCGCCAGCGTGACGGCCTCGCCTTCGCTTTGCAGCGAGAGGCGAGCTTCCTTCACGCCGGCCGCCACGCGCGCCGCCATGCCTTGCACGGTTTCGGCTTGCACGGTGATGTCGCCGCTGCTGCGTGCGAGGCTGACTTTCAGGCGCAGCGTGTCACCCAGCGTGGCGTCCCAGTCGCCATCCAGCAGCAGGGTGCCGCCCAGGCCTGCGCCGGCCATCTGCGGGCCGGCCAGCAGTTCTATCCAGGCCAGCGGCAGGCCACTGAGCTTGCCTGCGGTGATGAGCTCACGGCCTGGCCGCCAGCGAACCGGTTGCCAGGCCAGCGTGGCCTGCGAAGGTGCACTGGTGGATGCGCCCGAAGGCGGCGCGACCAGAAGGGCTTCTCCCGCGCCGCTTTCAAACAGGTCGCCATTGCGCGCGGGCGTCCACTTGAGCGGCACGGTGCTGCGGGTCTTGAGCTGCCAGGTCCCCTTGCCCAGCGTGGGGTCTTCCACACTCACACTGAGCTGCTTGACCAGGCCTTGCCACGCGGATTCAGCGAGCGGGGCGTTGCGCGCGGCGCCGTTGTTGAGTCGCCCGCCTTCTGCCGCCAGCTGCAGGGTGTAGCGGCGCTGGCCTGCTTCCATGCGGCCTTGCGTGGCCAGCTGTGCCTGGCTCAGGCGGCCGGAAAGCGTGGCCTGGAAGGCGCGGATTTTCAGGGCCTCTGCGGTAGCGACTGGTGCTGTTCCTGCTGTGCTGGAAGTCGTCGCAGCGGCAGGCGCAGGCGTCCCCATACGCCAGTCAAGCGACGGCAGGTCCAGCCGTGCCTGCAAGGCCGGGTCTTGCCAGCCACCTTGCCAGCTGGCTAGCAGCTCAGCGTTGCCGCTCGCCGATGCGCTCTTCAATGATGTGGGCAGGCCCGGGAGTCTTTGCAGCCAGCGCAGGGCTTGCGCCATGTCGCGGCCGCGCAGGCTCACGTCGCCTTTGCCGCTGGTTTGCCGCAGTTCCCCTTGCAGTTGAGCGTCCAGTCCGGGGGCTGTCAGTGTGAGTTTTCCCTTGCCGCTTTTTGCACTGGGTTGGGCCTCAAGCTGACCTGCCAGCTCGGCGTCGTCGGTGCGTACGCGCAGAGCCGACAGCACCAGCGTGCCGCCGGCCTGTTCGGCATTCCAGCTGCCGGTGGCACTGGCATCGCGCAGGCGCAGCTGGCCCAGCGGATTGTTCCTGGCGCTGGCGTCATTGCGTGCTGCCTGCACGTTTGCGTCAAAGCTTATGGCCGGGCCCTGGCTGCGGATGTCGGCTTTGCCGTCCAGCGGCAGGGGCGCCAGTTGGCTGTGCAAGAGGGCCGGGTTGACGTGTTGGAGCGTCGCCTGCAGCTTCCACGCGGGTGCTGCAAGGGATGTGGCGGGCGCATCAGCCCACTCGCCGCTGGCCAGCAGCTCGCCGCCGCCCAACTGAGCCTTGAGCGTGCGCACCATGGCTATGCCGCTACGCCACTCGCCTTGGATTTCCAGCCGATCCAGGGGCAGCTTCTGCTGGTCCCAGGGGCCAGGCAGGGAATTGGCCAGTTGCAGTTGCAACTGCCAGGCGGATGTCGATGAAGCGCTTGCCGGTGAACTTGCAGAGGGTGCAGGCCGTACGTTGGCGCTGCCCGTCAGCAAGGTTTGTGGGCCTTCGGGCCAGAAGGCCGCTACATCCAGGTCGCGAAAACTCGCATCCGCTTGCGGCAGGGGTTGGGCGGCCCAGGGCATCACACGGGCAGTGGCAGTTGCCTGTGGTTGCCGCTGGTTTTTGGGGGGTGATGTGGCGGAAGGCTGAGCGCTCATTTGCAGCTCGGCCTTCACCAGCAGTTCGGTGAGGGGGCCGTGGGCCGTGGCTTTGAAAGCCAGCGGCAAGGGCGCTTTTGTGCCGGGAATCTGCGTATCCAGCGCGCCTGCCAGGCTGGCATCAAGCTTCAGGGGGCTGTGTGACGATAAGGTCGCGCGCCCGTTGTAGCGGCCGTGCGCTACCTGCGCGCTGAGCAATTCCAGCTGGTGGTCTATGCCCTTGAACGAATAATTGCCCGTGATGGCGGAGGCAAAAAATGCCGCGCCGCCCGTCCATTGAAACTGCCCGATTGAAAACCCGTCAAGCACCACCGGCAGCGGCAAGCCCAGCGCTGAGGGCGGCACTGACGGTGTTGTTGAAGGCGCGCGTTGGTCGGTGACCTGCACGCTGGCCGCGGCCAGCCGGTTGACCTCCAGCGTGCCGTGCAGCAGCGACCACGGTTGCCAGGCGAGGGTGACATCCCTCACATCCACACGCAGGCCATCTTGCTGCCACACCAGTTGGTCAACATGCCCGCCCGCGCGTAACGAACCTGTCACGCGTTCGGCGCTCAGCGGCTGGGTTCGGGCGATCCAGTTCAGTGCGGTGGCCAGTGAACCGTCGGTGCCGGCCCACCACCAGGCGCCTGTCGTGGCGGCTACGGCCAGCACCACCATGCTGCCGGCGGCCCATGCAATGGCGCGCAGCCAACGGCGTGGCGGGCGCGCCGGTTTGGGCACGACAACAGGCGTGACGGGGGTATCAGGCGTGTCCATCAGAAAACAAATCCCACGCTGACGTGCAGGCGCAGCTGTTTGACTTTCTCGCCATAGGCCAGGTCAATCTGCAGTGGCCCGATGGGGCTTCTCCAGCGCACGCCGGTGCCGATGCCGACGGAAGGTTTCATGTCTTTGGGATTGTCTGCCACGGCGCCTGCATCGATGAAGAAAGTGTTCTCCCATTCGCTGGGCCGGCCGTCGCGCAGCATCGGGCGCTGATATTCCACGCTGCCCACCGCCATGTAGCGGCCCGGCCCAGTCACGCCGTTGTCCAGTTTGATGCCGATGTCGCGATAGCCGTAGCCGCGTACGGTGGTGTCGCCACCGGTGCGGAACAGCAGGGTGCCGGGAATGCGCGCCGAGTCTTTGGCCAGCACGGCGCCGCCCTCGGCGCGCATGGCAATGCGGCCCCGCTCCAGCGGCACAATGCCGAGCCAGCGGCCCACGGCGCGGGTGAGGGGCAGGTGCTGCGACCCCATGGTGCTGCCGGCGCCGAGTTCAAAGCCCAGGCCGTAGCCCTTGTTTGGGAATGGCAGGCTGTCGAAGTAACGCCCGGTCCAGACGTAGTTGGCCGTCAGGGCCGAGCCGTCGCCGATGTCGGCGGCGGAGCTGTTGATCTGGCCGCTGCCGCTCACGCTCGCCCTGTCGTATTGCAAATAGATGTTGCGGTCTATGCGTTCGCCGGCCTGCGTGCGGCCAAAGCGCAGGCGCCCGGAGCGGGTGACGAGCTCGTTGTCGTCGACACGTTCGGTGCGCGCCAGGGCCACCCAGCGCCAGCTGGCCTCATCGGGAATCGAGGTCCATTCGGTCTGGGCGAAAGGTGATTTCTTTTCGAGTTGCAGTTTGGTGACGGCGCGCCAATTGGTGCCCGGCACGCGCAGGTGTGTGTGCTCAATCGAGGCGCGCGGCCCGCTGTCGGTGGTAACGCCCACGCCCAGGATGATTTTTTGCAGTTTGGCTTCGCGCACCTGTACCTGGACGGGCGCTGCCTGCGGATCGCTTTCGGGATCGACAAAGATGTAAGCCGAATCGAAATAACCGCTGGAAGCCAGCCGCTGCTGTGCTTCGGTCAGCTGCTTCTGGTCGTACACGGCACCGGCACTGAGGCGTGCCAGGCGCGGCACCAGCACCGGGTCGTAGCGCTCGACACCTGTGACCTGCATGGGGCCCAGGCGGTAGAGGGGGCCGGAGTCGAGCTTGAGGCTCAGGGCTGCGCTGTGCTCCGGTGCGTCCACATCGGCCAGGCTGCCTGCCAACTTGCCGGCCGGGTAGCGGCGGGCAACCAGGTCGCGCAAGGCCTGTGTCTTGGCGCTGTCCCAGGCGTCCTGCGTAAAGCGTTGGCCCGTGGGCAGACGCCAGTCGCGCTGGATTTCCGCGCGCTGGGCCTGCGCATCCGGGTCGGGGGATTCGGCAATATCGCCTGCAAAGTCGATTGCCACCGGCCCGACCGTTGTAGCCTGGCCCGGCTCCACCGCGACCACAATGGTCGGCCGCTGGCCTGACCCCGCGGCAGTGCCGCCTTCTCGCGTAATGGCGATGGTCGGGCTGAAATAACCCAGCGTGCCTACCAGATTGCGCACATTGCGCTCAGCCAGAACGATCAGGCGCGCCAGCTCGGCTTCGTCCAGATCGGTCACGGCGCGGTAGCGCTGCAGCTCAAGGTGTCTTTCGAGCAGCTCCTTGATGGGCTGCGGCGCGCGCACCGCGATGTCAAAGGCCGTAACTTCAGGCTGAGCGCCGGTTGGGCCGGTGGAGCCCTGCGGTGTGGGCTCCGGCGTGACTTTCTGAGGGGGCGGAGGTGGGGCTGGCGCGGTTTGTATGACGCCGGAAGGCGGTGTCGCTGTGTTGCCGGACTGTGCAGGCGCAGCTGTTTGCGCGGCGGCGAAAGGCGCCAGAAATATCGCAAAGAGGGCGAAAGCAGGGATGAAGCCGGCGCTGGTCGGCAATCCTGCCGGGGTGGCCGTCCGTGCGCAGTGGGTACTGTGGGTACTTGGATGGGTCACGAGGGCAGTTTACTTGAGCGCCCCAGCGCTCAGGCGTAGGAGGCGAACGCTACTTCGAGAGCATTCGCATGGCCTCTTCCAGACCCTTGATGGTCAGCGGGTACATGCGCTGGTTCACCAGTTGCTGGATCACGCTGATGCTCTGGCGGTATTGCCAGACGCCCTGCGGCTCGGGGTTGATCCAGGCGAACTTGGGGAAGGCGTTGGTCAGGCGCTGCATCCATTCGGCGCCGGCTTCTTCGTTGTTGTATTCCACACTGCCGCCCGGCTGCAGGATTTCGTAGGGGCTCATGGTCGCGTCGCCGACGAAGATGAGTTTGTAATCCTTGTTGTACTTGCGGATGATGTCCCAGGTCGGGAATTTCTCGCTGAAGCGGCGGCGGTTGTTCTTCCACATGAAGTCATAGACGCAGTTGTGGAAGTAATAAAACTCCAGATGCTTGAACTCGGCTTTGACGGCAGAGAACATTTCCTCGACGCGGTGGATGTGCTCGTCCATGGTGCCGCCCACGTCCATCAGCAGCAGCACCTTCACATTGTTGTGACGCTCGGGCACCATCTTGATGTCCAGCCAGCCGGCATTGGCCGCCGTGGAACGTATGGTGTCGTCCAGGTCCAGTTCTTCGACATTGCCCTGGCGCGCGAACTTGCGCAAGCGGCGCAGCGCGACCTTGATGTTGCGCGTGCCGAGCTCCTGGGTGTCGTCGTAGTCCTTGTAGGCGCGCTGGTCCCAGACTTTCACGGCGCTTTTGTTGCGGCTTTTCTCCTGGCCAATGCGTATGCCTTGCGGGTTGAAGCCGTTGGCGCCAAAGGGCGAGGTGCCGCCTGTGCCTATCCATTTGCTGCCGCCTTCGTGGCGTTCTTTCTGTTCTTCAAAGCGCTTTTTGAGCGTTTCCATGAGTTCGTCCCAGCCCATCTTCTCAATCTTGGCTTTTTCTTCGGGGCTGAGTTCCAGCTCGAGGTTTTTGCGCAGCCATTCGAGCGGGATGTCTTTCGTGAAGTCAGCCAGCATCTCCACGCCCTTGAAGTAGGCAGAAAAGGCGCGGTCGAACTTGTCATAGTTTTTCTCGTCTTTCACCAGCACCGTGCGGCTGAGGTAATAGAAGTCGTCGATCTTCCAGGCGCCTTCGCCCTCATGGGCGTCGAGTTTGTCGCTGTTCGGGCCGACAACGCCGGCCTGCAGCGCCTCGAGCAGCATCAGGTATTCCTTGACGGAGACCGGCAACTTGGCCGAACGCAGGGTGTAGAAGAAATCGATCAGCATGAAAAACTCCTTGGCGACGCACGCCTCAGGCTCTTGGCTTGTCGAGCAGGTACAGCAGCTGTGCTTTCACCTCGGGCCATTCGCCGGCAGCCAGGCTGTACATCACCGTGTCGCGTATGGTGCCGTCGCGACGCAAGGCATGGCCGCGCAGTACGCCGTCTTTGCGGGCGCCCAGTCGCTCGATGGCGCGCTGGGAGGCGTGGTTGAAGTTGTCGGTGCGCCAGCCCACGATGTTGCAGCCCAGGGTTTCAAACGCATGCGTGAGCATCAGCAATTTGCAGGTGGTGTTGACATGGGTGCGCTGGCAGCGTGCGGCGTACCAGGTGTAGCCAATCTCGACGCGCTTGAGGTTGGGCACGATGTCGTGGTAACTGGTGGAGCCGAGCACCTCGCCGGTGCCATCGTCGGTGACGGCAAAGGCCAGGCGGTTGTTGGTGGCCAGCGCAGTTTCGATGTAGCCGCGGGTTTCGTGAGGCTCGGGCACCGAGGTGATGCGCAGCTTCCAGAGCTCGCCGTCGGCGGCTGCGGCCTTCAGGCCTGCTTCATGGTCGAGCGTGAACGGAACTAGCTTGACGCCGCGCGTCGTGAGGGTGACGGGTTCTACGAAGGCCATCCGGCAATCCTTTTCATATTTAGCGTGTTCACGTGGACCGCAGCGTGGCGCAGGCTGTGGCGGCCTGGCCGCGCGGATTGTCCCGGCACAGCTTGTTCAGTTCATTTCTGGCGCCGGCGTGGCCGGCATGGGCCGCGCGCACCAGCAGCTCTACGGCATGCCAGGGAACGTCTGCAACAGGGCGGTGCGGCGGCACCGGCCGCGCGGCGGCAGCCTTCTCGGATTCGATCGAGGCCTTGGCGCGCAGACGCGGCGGCCCGGCGGCGGGCCGGCCTTCCAGCAGCTTCACGTAGTCATGGACCATCAGGTCGGCATCCGTCGCCGTCAGCTGCTTGCGCGGGAGCGACAGCCAGGAGCGTGTGCCGGCGTCAGGCACATCGCTGAGTTTTCGGCCCGGCGCCGTCAGCATAGCGGCGACGTCGTCGGGCACGGCCTTGCCCAGGCCTGATGCGCGCGACAGTTCGTCGGCACTCATCGCGCCGGTCGCCGCGTTGCGTTCAGCGGCACCGGCTGCGGCAGCGACGTCGCCCGCGCCGAGCTCCGCCGCGCCGGCGGCTTTGGCTGCCTTCGCCGCCGCATTGGCGCCCTGCGTTACCTCGACTGCGCCAGCCACGCCCGCTGCGCCAGCGGCGCCTTTACCCGCAGCACCTGCCGCACCGGCAGCGCCTTTGCCTGCAGTGGAGCCCACCTTGCCGAGGAGGCCCCAGAAGGCATATGACGGGGCGGGGAGCAGTGTCAGGGCCAGCAATGCGGCCAGGCAACTGCTGTGCAGGGCTGCACGGTGGAAGGGGGCGGTTGAGCGTTGCATGGGCGTATCCCAGTCAGGTGTTTGCGGTCAATCGGCTTTCTTACGGCGGCGCCAGGCCCGCGCAAGTTGCAAGCCGCCGCCGCCGCCCAAGCCCACCAGCACGATGCCGGCGATGGCGCTGTTGCCGTAGCCGGCTTCAAAAATATCGAAGCCGAGCAGATGGCCGGCCCAAAAACCAAGGAGCGCACCGCCGACAAAGCCCACCGCGTCTGAAATACCCTCGATCAACAGTGATTTTTGGTTCATATGAGTTAGCTCTAACTGACAACAATAATTTTGCGGATTGGCTGCAGAGTCTTTGGATCTAGCAGTTCTGTGATGTACATGTTGTTCAACGATTGTTGCGCTGCATGAAAACCAGCTTCTCGAACAGGGTCACGTCCTGCTCGTTCTTGAGCAGCGCGCCCACGAGCGGCGGCACGGCGACCTTGTCGTCCTTGCTTTGCAGGGCGTCCAGCGGGATGTCTTCGGCGACCAGCAGTTTGAGCCAGTCCAGCAATTCGGAGGTCGACGGTTTCTTCTTCAGGCCAGGCAGGTTGCGCACGTCGTAGAAGGTCTTCATGGCTGCGGTCAGCAACTCTTTCTTCAGGTCGGGGAAGTGCACGTCCACGATCTGCTTCATGGTGTCGGCGTCGGGGAATTTGATGTAGTGGAAGAAGCAGCGGCGCAAAAACGCGTCGGGCAGCTCTTTTTCGTTGTTGGAGGTGATGAACACCAGCGGCCGGTGCTTGGCCTTGATGAGCTCACGCGTTTCATACACGTAGAACTCCATGCGGTCAATTTCACGCAGCAGGTCGTTCGGGAACTCGATGTCGGCCTTGTCGATCTCGTCGATCAGCAGCGCGACCGGCGTTTCCGAGGTAAAGGCCTGCCACAGCACGCCCTTGACGATGTAGTTGTGGATGTCCTTGACCTTTTCGCCACCGTCCACGGTCGACAATTGCGAGTCGCGCAGGCGCGACACCGCGTCGTATTCGTACAGGCCCTGCTGCGCCTTGGTGGTGGATTTGATGTGCCATTGCAACAGCGGCAAGTTGAGCGCTTCGGCCACTTCCTCGGCCAGCATGGTCTTGCCGGTACCCGGCTCGCCCTTCACGAGCAGCGGCTTTTTCAGGGCGGCAGCGGCATTCACGGCCAGCATCAGGTCCTGGGTGGCGACGTAGTTCTTGGAACCTAGAAATTTCATGTTCTTGGGGAGAGGAGGTGAAAATTGAAAGGGCGTTTGCGCGGGTTGCCGGCAAGGGGTGCCCGGTCTCGGCAGGCCCAGATATAATCCAAGGTTGTTTTATACGATGAATTCCCACCTGATTGTGCGCGCAAAATGAATAAGCTGTTCACCACGATATTCGCCGTAACTGTCTCTTGCGTGACGGTTGCAAGCCTTGCCCAGGAGATCAAGGGCGATGCCAAAGCCGGCGAAACCAAGAATGCCATGTGCATCGGTTGCCACGGCATCAAGGGCTACCAGGCCTCTTTCCCCGAGGTTTATAAGGTCCCGATGATTTCAGGCCAGGGCGCCAAATACATCATCGCCGCGCTCAACGAATACAAAAAAGGCGACCGCAAACATCCCACCATGCGCGCCATTGCCGATTCGCTGACCGACCAGGACATGGCTGACCTCGCCGCGCACTACAGTGCTGACGGTGTGGTTGCCGGCGCCGCAGAGCTGCCGGCCAAGCCGGCCAAAGAACCAAGCGCGGAAGTCCAGGCCCTGTTGAACAAGGCCAACTGCGCGTCTTGCCATGGCGCCAACTTCAGCAAACCGATTGATCCGGCCTATCCCAAGATTGGTGGTCAGCATGCTGACTACCTGTTCGTGGCGCTCAAGGCCTACAAGACAGAAAACAACCCCAAGGTTGGCCGCGGCAATGCCATCATGTCCGGCATGGCCAAGCAGTACACCAATGTTGAGCTGAAGCAATTGGCCAACTACCTGTCGTCGGTAGACGGTGACCTGAAAACCGTTCCGCAGAGAAAATTCCGTTAGACCGGGTCGCTCCTGCAAAAAGGCCACTGGGAGCAGCGACTTTTTTGTTGGCTTTGGGGGGGGGCAGTACCGTTGGCGGTTTGGCTACGTGCCGGGTCGCCGGAGCGCCGCGTTAACTTGAAGCAGCCCGCAACCGAATGCATCGTCGCGCCCCGTGGGGCCCAGGTCTTTTGCGGTTTCGCAGAAATGGTAAGGCGCGGTCACGCTCACTTTTCTCTTGCTCAACCAGTACGCAACGGCGCCTGCGGCATGGGCACTGGCGTAGGAGGTACCGCTGACATAGCGTGCAGCAACACCCGAGGGCAGGTGTGGCGCGGGCGGCGCAAGGGGTACCCAAATATTGACACCGGGGGCCGCCACTGAAATGTAAGCGCCGTGATTGGCCTGGCTATAAAGCTGTCCTTCAACATCGATCGCAGTAACCGCCAGCATGCCCGTGTAGCTGTTTGCATAGGCCGCGGGGTAAGCGGGTGGTGCACTGCTGCCGTGGTTGCCTGCGGCGGCTGTCAGCAAAACATCCCGCTGCATAAGTTCGGCGATTGTCATTGCGACGTTTTTATCGTACCGGCCAGACAGGCTCATATTGATGATTTGCACACGCTGTTCCAGCAGCCAGTCGACCCCTTGAATCAACCGGTAGCTGGTGGTAACAGTTTGTTCCCCTTTTGCCGACATGACGACAGCATTAAAAAGACGTATTGACGGCGCAACACGTGCAATAAGGCTTGCGATAGCGGTGCCGTGGGCGGGATGAGCTGGCAGATCCAGGGCGGCGGTTGGACTTTCTGCTGCGAAGGGCTTGTTGGCGAGCGTGACGTCACGCAGCCACGCGGTGGGCATTACCTCGGTGTCGAGCATGCCAACGCGGACGGACCGGAGGGCTTGATAGCTGGCTTTGGATGCTGCACCGGTTTTTGCGGGCTGAGGCGGCAAATCCAGCATGCCCACCGCATATTCCCTGCCGGTGGCACCCGCCTGTGTACGGTACAGATAGTTGAAGTCCACACTAAGCTGCGAAAACCGTTGTTGCCATTGGGTTACCCGCTGTGCAGCCGCGGCATGGTCGGCAAACTGAAACAGCGCAAGGCTCCATCCCAGTGTGTTCAACCTGGTGGAGGCAATTGGCTGCGTATTTTCGTTAGCCAGAGCGTTCAGTACATTCTGCATGGCCGCCAGGTCTTTCGACACAAGCAATACCTGGCCCGTCTCAACGTCGCTGGGTGATATCGGAGCGACGCTGGGCGTGGCTCGCGGGGACGGTAGTGCCGGGTATCCTGGAATATTGATTTCACGCCCAGGTGGCGTGACGGTGCCTGGGGGGTTCCCGGGCGCCGTAGTTATTGGCGGTGAGCTTGGAGGTGGAGTTATGGAGCCCCGGTTCACCAAACCGGGGTTGGGTATTGCTGGAGCTGCCCTGAATGAGCCGGGGTCAGGGGTGCGTTGAGCCAAAGACCCGGATACCCAGGCTGTTTGCAGCAGCACGATGAATATCGCAATGCGGAGCATGGTCAACGGTCTCCAGCGGGCGTGACAGTCTCAAAAACGGTGGCTGCCTCGCGTTGTAAACGTTGTGCCAAAACCGCCGCATTGCGCGATTCGGGCTCGCCATCGCCAGCGGGTTTGATTTGCAGGGTGTAGATGCCCAGCGCTGTGGGGCCTTGCACGATAGTTGCCTTGTGGCGGTGCAGTGTCTCGGTCAATTGTGCTTGTGTCACCGTTGGAGCAATGGTGGCGTGCAGCAAAACGCCCGATGAAGTGCTCAATACCGGCTCAGGCGCGCCTGCCGCGACATAGCCTGGATCTTGCTGCACCAGTGTTGCAATTACCACTGCCTGCGCCACCAGCACGGCACAGGCGGTTGCCATGATAGGAATGAGGTTGCGTTGCAGCCATGTCCGCAGCATTTCAGGCCAGGCGGTGTCGGCTGAGCCAGGGCGGGCCAACTTGGGTTGGCGTTGCGCCTCGATGCGCGCAGCAAGCGTTGACCACCCAAGATCGCCGGCGGGCAGAGGGTCCAGTGGCAGGTCTTGAACAGTCCTTCGCATGCCTTGCAGCCAGGCCAGCTCAGCCGCCAATTCGGGATACCGTTGCAATCCGGCACGTACTTGCTCTGCTTGCGCTTCATCCAGCGTCTGGTTCGCATGAAACGGCAACAGTTCGCGCAACTGTTGCTTGTTAACTGCATCAGTGTCGTGTTCAGTCATGGCGGACTCCGGTCATTGGACCTTCGACATCTTTGAACAAACGCTGCAAACACTCTTTCATTTTGCGGCGCGCATGAAACAGGCGGGTCTTCACCGTGTTCTGCGGGCAAGCTTGTACGTGGGCGATATCGGCCAAAAGCATGTCCTCGTACAAGGCCAGGTGAAGTGCTTCTCTTTGGTCCGGCGGTAACTTGCTCGCACAGTGCGCAATCATGTCGTGGTGTTCGCGCTGTACCACGCGCTCGAACCCCGTGGGGGCATCGGACTCTGGTTCCACATGGTTGTCAGACTGCGAATCCAGTTGCTCATCAAATGAGACATGCTGATGGCGATAGCGTTCACGCAATTTGTCGAGCAGCTTGTAACGGGCAATGCCCAACACCCATGTACGAATGCTTGACTGCCCCGCAAAACTGGCGGCATGGCACCACACTTCATACAGCGCCTCCACAACCACTTCCTGGGCTTGCACCGGGTCACTCAAGCGGCGCATGGAGAACTGGTAGACCGACGGTGCCAGGGCTTGGTAAAAGCGCTTCATGGCTTGCTCGTCGCGCCGAACAATGGCGGCAAGGTCGGCTTGCAGGGCCTGCGCTTCCGGGTCGGTCGATGGATCAGAACGATCTCCCACAATACCTCCCGAATTGATGTCCGTATGGCGAGCAAATCAATGGCGCCGAAATTTTGGGAAGTATAAACCTGCATGGCGTATTTTGTGTATGGAGAAGTCAACGTGTGATGAGTCGGCAGTTGGCGGTGAAAGGTTCAATGAATTTTGTGTTTGAACCGACCGCGCAACAACTCCGACTCATTGGTGACCCATCACCTGAAAGGAAAACACCATGAAACGCCACCTTCTGGTTACTGCCGTGCTGGCCAGTGTGCTGTCTACCCAGGGCTGCGCCTGGCGCAGCTACTCCAATGATGTCTACACCGACGCTGATACCCAAAAGGCCCACAGCATTGTCATGGCCACGGTGACCGATGTACGCGTTGTAACCATTGAACGTGGGGTCAGTGGCGCTGGTGCTGCAGCCGGGGGCAGTGTTGGTGCAGCACTGGGGAGCACCAATACCAATAGAAATGGACAGCTTGCGGCGTCAGTCCTGGGTGGCGTTGCTGGCGGCTTTGCCGGGCAGGCCGTAGAGGCCCATATGTCGAAAGCCAAAGGACTCGAGATAAGCCTGCGACTCGACGATGGCCAGCGAATTTCCGTCGTGCAGGCTGGCGACGAAGTTTTCCAAAAAGGTGATCGTGTGCAGGTACGCACCGCAGAAGGCAAGAGCCGCGTCACGCGCTGAGTGCAAATACTTTGAACCATTGTGCGGCGGTGTCTGACTCACTGGAGTCACCGGGCAATGTGCCCGGTGGCGCTTAACCCAACCATTGGAAGACATATGAAACCAATCACCTCGCAAGTTACTGCGTCAATAGCTATCTCCATACTGCTTACCTTGGGGAGCGTAAATCTTCAGGCTAGGGCCGCCTCGTCGATCGACGACTTTGAGCATTGCACCTGGGGGGATTTTGGCTGCACCAATCCGCCCCCGGAGGCAGCGTCGCCTGGTGTGAAGTCCGATGCGAAGACGCCTCGCGCGCTTTCCTCAGGTTCGTCTGGCCGAGGTTCCTGACCTACTGCCAGGGCAGGCGCACTCAGCGCCTCGCTTGACCGCTGTCAGCGCGCATCACCCTGAATGTGGCTGGTGATGGGGAAACTGGTAGATGCCTCGATGCAAAAATTAAACTGCGGCCCGATTGGCATTGACAATCGGGCCGTCGCTTTCCTGTTCTTCTCAGCGTCCTGGCTCGCCGCCTCCAGCCGGTGCCAGTGTCCGTACGCTGTCTTGATGTCCGCGCCTCAATTCGTCGGGCCAACGCAAAATGCACTTTGCACATTGTTATTTTCAAAGCGCTCTGCTATTTGTGTGTCGGGATCTGCGGTGATGGTGAAATTGCATTGCGCATTCGAGCCTGCTGAATAACATCCTTTGGGAATGGTCACCTTCTTTGCCACATGCGAGTGGGCCGTCAGAGCCTGAACCGACACATTCACCGTCTGCGCCTGTTGCGTGTTTGGATTCACAAACCGCACGCGGACCTTGCTACTCGGAGAGGGCACGGTGCCGCGGTTATGCACTTCAAAATAGACGCGCCTGGAAGGCCCGCCCTGGCCGTCGTTGGAGCCGCAAAACTCGACGAACGGAAAACCTGCCGGCAGACCTGCCTCTTGTGGGGCCTTGTAAAAACGGTAAATGAAAAGATCCGGCAAACCATTTGCCTGCAGTGATTCAACTGCATTCGGATCAACCGGCGCAGCATTATTTCCGCCGGCTGGGTGCACTGTTGGAGGAGGCGGTAACCCCGGTGTCTTGAGTGGCAGATTGGTCGCCGGAGATGTGACAGCCCTTGCTGGTTCTCCGGGTGAGGCATAGCGGCGGTCGCAATCGCCAATTGTGCCCGGTGGGCATGGCTTCAGGTGCTGGGTGCCGGCCGGATTGGCAGCATAGGCTGCAGGCAGGCAGCCCGCACCGAACAGGAATGCCAGCGCCACGGGCGCGGTATGGAATACAGCGGATTTTTTCATGATGGTCATCCTTGATGAGGGGATTGAAACTTGCTTCAGTCAGTTGATGGTGCACGTGATGGTGCCGTCAGGATTGGTGCTTATGACGCCCTTGGAGTGCCCGCAATGAATGATGAAGTCGCCCCAGCACCACTGTGGCGATGCCGCTGTATTGCAGACGATTGCACGGCGTTGCGGATCAGGTCCGATTTGGGCTTTGTCTGCGATTGGCATAAGAGGACTGGGATTTTTTGCTGCTGCGCAGCTGATGGATCCTCCCCAAAAGGCGAACAGTAATCCGGCGAGTAAGACAGAGAACGGCTTCTTCATGATGGATCTCCTTGAGGAAATTGTCTCGCCGCGTCACCGTGAGCGAGAGGGCTGGGAAAATCCCGCGCCCTCTCTGAGTCGATCTTGACGGCAGGGGAGTTCAAAGTTCTTTGACGCGCACCTTGCCAGGCGTTGTGATTGCAGTCCGTGTGGTGTTTATTTGCCACCGCTGCTCGTGAGCGTTCCGTAGCAGTCTGGCGGAAAGAACTCGTCCAGGTCATCGACGCCGTTGTGATTGCAGTCAGACATCTCAAGCGATGGTGCAGATTTTTGAGTTGCTGATTTCCGAGACATGTCAGATCTTGGTGGTACCTCAACGGCGTTCGATGTTTCGCCCATCGCGTAACAGGAGCCCGAAGTGGCAGCGCCTGCGATGGTCAGCGCCAGACCTGCAAATAGAGCTGTGGCTTGTTTTTTCATGATGCGTCTCCTTTAGAGAAGCTTTCAACCAACCCGGTTGAATGGGGTATCCGGCGTCCGCCCGATGCAGGTGAGTCGGAATACGTCGGTATGGGGTTCAAAAGAACTTTTTGAACCCTTTTGGTACACATCCCGACTCATGTTTCAGAAGGCAGTCAAGCCTGCTTTCGAAACAAGCCACTTCGCGTTGGTGCGAAGAATTCGAGCGAAGACCTTAAGGAGTTCATCATGCAAACCCTCATTTCGAGCCAAGCCGGAATTCGCAACGCGCCTGCCTGGCACCCTGCATTCATGTTGTTGCTGGTTGCGGCAATTTTGTTCACCGTGTGTACACCGCTGCGGGCCAAAGATGTGGATGTCTGGGTCAGATATACCTCGGCCCCAACAATCTACGTTGAGTCCAATGGTGCGAGTTACACCCGGTTATCCCCTGCGAAACACGGGAGCCAGCCGATTCAGTTCGATGCGCATTTGCAAATGGCGGCCGGACAGGATCGCATCAGAAACTGGAATGTTGCGCCGCGCTTCAGCGCCCTTGGCAAAACCCTGGGCTGGGAGTTCGGCCCCGGCCGTCCACCCGGGGCGGAGTGGGGCGTTGTGAGCAAGAGCTATGGATACGGTGACCGGCCCACCAACGTCGACAAGTTCATTACCATGAACGTCGGCCGGTATCTCATTGAACTCTTCGCTGTTGAGGTCTGTAACGCGCGTGCCGGTACCCTGCGTAACCAGGGAAAAGGCAATACCGCAATCTTCGACAAGCCTTACACGCTGAACATCAAAACCACCAGCAAATACAAAATCACCTATACCAGTATTGCCGACACCGACACCTCACAAATTTTTGAATCACCACCAGATGCGGAAGCGTTTGCCAAAGTCGTCTGCATGCAGTGGGCGGGTGCGCAGGTGCCCCAAGGCATCAGCGACTTGCAAGCGGGCGTTGGTGTCACACAATCGTCGCTCACCATTATTGAAACAGCGACTGCCAACGGTGCATGCAAGGTGAATCTGTCTGGTGTGATTGAAACCAACGTCACGAACGCGCAGGTGAAATTCCGCTACGAACATACCAACGGGAATAAAAGCGACATCAAAACGGTGACGACCGACCATTCGAAAACCGCTTTCTTCTCGTACAAATACGATGTTCCTAACAACCCGAATGGCGGCGAAGCAGGCAGCATCCGCATCGTCGGCGTGTCGCCCAAGTTCGAGTCGGCCTGGAAGACCTATGACATGGAGTGCAGCAAACCCGCCCCACAGGGCTTGCAGGCCGCCACGGTTCCCAAGGTCAACATGAATATCGAACCCGCCTCCACTGTTATGGTCGATGGACAAATCTGCCCAAGTGCTGTGCTGCTGCACACCACGATCAATGCGGGCAGTGCGTTTCACGGCAAGGGCTTGTTTCTTGGCGATCATTTTTTGACGGCCTTGCAGGATATTGAAGTGCCTGCCAATCAGGTCAAGCATGTGTTCGGCAAGCGCGAGCTCGACTGGAAACCGACGGGAGGCGGATTTGCCGATACGCTGGCGGGACCGCCCGCGGGAGGCAAGCCACCCATGAAGACGCAGAAAGTGCGCATCGGTTTCAACCTCACCAACCTGGAAGGCAAAGTCGTCGCCCAGGCAGAGCAGAAGTTTTACACCATTACCTGCAAAGAGCCCGTTCTGAATCCGGGCATTCCGCATTCGGATAAGCCCTTGAGCCCCGCACCGAGAAATGATTCCAGCAACAACCTGCCGTTGCCGATTCTGCAAAACCCCGGCGTTCTCAAGCAAGCGCCGGTACGCAGCGCGCCCACCCATTCCAGGCCAGTGCCGCAGAACAACAGCGGAGCGCAGCGTGCGCCCGTATCGTCCGCGCCACGGGCGCAGCCTTTGAGGGCACTCTGAAACAGAAGGCCGCTGACCAAGCGGCGTTTTTTTGTGGTCAATTACCAGACGCGAAATCGGGGGGGGAAGGGGATCCTTTTCTTTTCAAGCAGAGGCCGCGGATCCTGCTTTGCCAGCCCGCAGGCGCAGCGACCCCCTCGGGGCAGGGCGCTACACGCGCAATGAGGAACTGTGGGGGCTAATCCCTAGTGGCGTGGCGCTGCACGCAGTCGATGTAGGCCGCGCCGTCGGGCGGGCGTCCGGCGCGTTGGCTCTCCCAGACCATCTGCCCCAGGCAGTCCATGGTTTCGTGGTGCGCATCGTGCAGTGAGTTGCGTTTGGCCGTCAGCAGCTCGACGGCCTGGCGAATGCCGCGAGGCTGGTCGATGGAGCATTGCTCGCTGATCGACAAATGCATGGACAGATGCAAAAAGGGGTTGGTCTTGCCCGCTTCCACGTCGTACATTTTTTCGAGCGCACTGTCGGCGTCGGCAAAGTCCGCATGGTATTCGGGATGCTCTTCAATCCATTGACTTGCTATGGTTTCGATAGCCTCCATCGGTTGACCGGCGCGGACCTTGGCATAAACAGAGCAGAAAAAACGGCGTACGTCGGCTTGCGAGGGGGTGAACATGGTGAAAGGTTATCACGCAGGCGGTTCCCGTTGCCGGCGTGATGGTTTGCTTATCAGCGCTTGGGCCACAGCGCTCGCTGGTTGCGTCCTACAGACAGTTTTCCTGCTGCTGCCTACATTACGAGGCACGGTGGCGCAGTTCCGGGGTAAGGCCATTCCACAACCATCCACAAGCCCGGCGAGGAGATTTCACATGAACGCAGCACGCATCACAGGCATTATCCTGATCGTTTTGGGCCTGGCCGGCTTTTTCACCGGCGGCTTCAGCTTCACCAAGGACACAACGGCTGCCAAGCTCGGCCCCATCCAGCTGACCGTGAAAGAAAAAGAGTCCGTCAACATTCCCCAATGGCTCAGCCTGGGCGCCATCGTGCTGGGCGCCGTCGTACTCGTCGTCGGCTTCAAAAAGTCGTAACCGACGGCCCCGTCTCACACCAGCAGGGGCCGCGGAACCGGCTTTGCCGGGCCGCAGGCGCCGCCCCCTTGAGGGGGGAACAAGCTACACGAAGTGAGCCCGGACGGGGGTGTGTCTAGATCAACATGCGCGATATTGCCTGTGCCGCCGCCAGCAGTTGCGGCAGCATTGTTTCCTGCATGGCTTTGGCGCTGGTGCGGTTGGCCTGGCCGCTGATGTTGAGCGCTGCCACTGTCTGGCCGGCGCGGTTGGTGATCGGTGCGGCCATCGACACCAGTCCTTCCTCCAGCTCCTGATTCACCAGCGACCACCCCTGCTTGCGGGCTTGCGCGACCTTGGCCATCAGCTCCTTGATGTCGGTCACGGTGTACTTGGTGCGTGCCGTCAGCTCTGAGGCCTGCAGGCATTTCATGATTTCGGCCTCAGGCAGGGCCGACAGCAGCATCCGCCCCATCGACGTGCAGTAAGCCGGCAGGCGCGAGCCCACGCCCAGGCTGATGCTCATGATCTTGTGCGTCGGCACACGCAGCACGTAGACGATGTCTGTTCCGTCCAGAGCCGCGGCTGAACACGACTCCTTGACCTCCGCGACCAGCGCTTCCATCACCGGCTCAGCCAGGTTCCAGATCGGCATGGAGGACAGATAGGCAAAGCCCAGGTCCAGGATGCGTGGCGTGAGGCTGAACAGCTTGCCGTCGTTGTGCACGTAGCCCAGCGTCTCCAGCGTCAGCAAAATGCGGCGCGCGCCCGCACGGCTCAAGCCACTGCGACCGGCCACTTCAGTCAGTGTTTGCCGCGGTGCTTCGGTGCTGAACGAGCGTATAACCTCGAGCCCGCGCGCAAACGACTGGACGTAAGCGTCTCCGGGCCTGGGGCCGGTAATGGGCGTGGATGCGGCGTTTGCCATGGTGATCAAAATCTCCTAGAATTCATTATACGAACTCTTGTTCTTATGTCGAACAATATTTAAGTGGTGGCTGGATGATTTCTGCAAGCCGCCCGCAGCTGGAGACTTTGGAATGATCAACAAAATTGCCGCCTCCGTCGCAGACGCGCTGGCGGATGTGAAAGACGGCTCAACCGTGCTGATTGGCGGCTTCGGCACCGCCGGCATCCCCAATGAGTTGATCGACGGCCTGATAGAGCAGGGCGCCAAAGACCTGACGGTCGTCAACAACAATGCCGGCAATGCCGAAACGGGCTTGGCGGCGCTGCTTAAGGCCGGGCGCGTGCGCAAGATCATCTGCAGCTTTCCGCGTCAGGCCGATAGCCAGGTGTTTGACGGCCTGTACCGTAGCGGCAAGCTGGAACTCGAACTGGTGCCCCAAGGCAATCTCGCGGAACGGATTCGCGCTGCGGGCGCAGGCATAGGCGCCTTCTTCTGCCCCACGGGCTACGGCACCGAACTGGCGCGCAACGCCGACGGCACTGCCAAGGAAACCCGTGAGATCAACGGCAAGCACTACGTGCTGGAAATGCCGATTCATGGCGATGTGGCCCTCATCAAGGCCGAGCGAGGCGACCGCTGGGGCAATCTCACCTACCGCATGGCTGCGCGCAATTTCGGTCCTGTGATGGCGACCGCGTCGAAGAAGACGATTGCCACCGTGCATGACATCGTTGAGCTCGGCAACCTGGACCCTGAAGCCGTCGTCACGCCCGGCATCTTTGTCCATCACATCGTCAAAATCCCTCGCACCGCCACGCAAGCCGGCGGTTTTAAAAAGGCGGCATGACCATGACCTACCAACGCCGTACCAAAGACCAGCTCGCAGCCCGCGTCGCGCAAGACATTTTTGACGGGGCCGTCGTCAACCTCGGCATCGGCCAGCCCACGCTGGTAGCCAACCATTTGCCGGCCGGGCGCGAGGTCATCCTGCAAAGCGAAAACGGCATTCTCGGCATGGGCCCCGCACCTGCCGAGGGCGAGGAAGACTACGACCTGATCAATGCAGGCAAACAGCCGGTGACGCTGCTCAAGGGCGGCTCCTTCTTTCACCACGCTGACAGTTTCGCGATGATGCGCGGGGGGCACCTCGATATCTGCGTGCTGGGTGCCTTCCAGGTCTCGGCCACGGGCGACCTTGCCAACTGGAGCACCGGCGAGCCGGGCGCGATTCCCGCAGTAGGTGGCGCCATGGACCTGGCCATAGGCGCGCGGCAAACCTGGGTGATGATGGATTTGCTGACCAAGCAGGGCGCCAGCAAGCTGGTGCAGCAATGCACTTATCCGCTGACCGGCATCGCCTGCGTCAAGCGCGTGTACTCCGACATCGCCACGCTGGAATGCACACCGCAGGGCCTGAAGCTGATCGACACCGTCGAAGGCCTCACGCACGCCGAACTTGAAAAACTGGTGGGCCTGCCGATTGCGGCCGCCTGATCGTTGATCTCACTTCTTTCAAAGCACACACCATGACCCAAGCTTTTATCTGCGACGCCATCCGCACCCCTTTCGGCCGCTACGGCGGCGCCCTCAGCAGTGTGCGCACCGACGACCTGGGTGCGATCCCGATCAAGGCGCTGATGGCGCGCAACCCGAACGTGGATTGGCAGGCAGTCACGGATGTGCTCTACGGCTGCGCCAACCAGGCCGGGGAAGACAATCGCAACGTGGCACGCATGGCGGCGCTGCTGGCCGGCCTGCCCATGGACGTGCCGGGCTCCACCATCAACCGCCTGTGCGGCTCGGGCCTGGATGCCTTGGGCAGTGCCGCACGTGCCATCAAGTCGGGCGAGGCCACCTTGATGATCGCAGGCGGCGTCGAGAGCATGAGCCGCGCGCCCTTTGTCATGCCCAAGGCCGAGAGCGCCTTCAGCCGCGCTAATGCGGTGTATGACACCACCATCGGCTGGCGTTTCATCAACAAGCTGATGAAAGAAAAATACGGCGTTGATGCCATGCCCGAGACGGCCGAGAACGTCGCTACCGACTACAAGATCAGCCGCGAAGACCAGGACAAAATGGCGCTGGCCAGCCAGCTCAAAGCCGTGGCCGCACAAAAGGCCGGCTACTTCGACGCTGAAATCACGCCGGTGACGATTGCCCAGAAAAAGGGCGACCCCATCGTGGTGAGCAAAGACGAACACCCGCGCGAAACCTCGCTCGAAGCGCTGGCCAGGCTCAAGGGCGTGGTGCGGCCCGACGGCACGGTGACCGCCGGCAATGCCAGTGGCGTGAACGACGGCGCTTGTGCGTTGCTGCTGGCCGACGAAGCCACCGCCGCAAAAAACGGCCTTACGCCCAAGGCGCGCGTGGTCGGTATGGCCACGGCCGGTGTGGCGCCGCGCATCATGGGCATCGGCCCTGCCCCGGCCACACAAAAAGTGCTGGCGCTCACCGGTCTCACGATAGCGCAGATGGATGTGATCGAACTCAACGAAGCCTTCGCCGCACAAGGCCTGGCTGTGCTGCGCATGCTGGGTGTGCGGGACGACGATCCGCGCGTCAACCCCAACGGCGGCGCGATCGCGCTGGGCCATCCGCTGGGAGCTTCGGGAGCGCGGCTGGCCACCACGGCCGTCAACCAGTTGCACAAGGGCGGTGGCCGTTACGCGCTGGCCACCATGTGCATCGGCGTAGGCCAAGGCATCGCGGTGATTCTGGAGCGTGTCTAGCCCAGACCGGTGACTGGGCATCCCCTCGCGCGGGGGCGCCTGAGGCAATCGCCATTGCATGGACGGCCTGTGGTGAAATACATCCCTGGTTCCGGTTTGCTATTGTTTTAATAGCTGCTTGCGCCCGTCCCTTTTGGGTAACCGATGTTTTTTACATAAATCCATGGATTTCCCGCTGATCACCGACGCCTTCTTCTATGCCGTGGCAATTCCCGCCGTGCTGATGTTGGGCATCAGCAAAAGTGGTTTTGGGGCCGGCTTCGGGTCTCTTGCGGTTCCCGTCATGGCGCTGACGGTCACCGTGCCGCAGGCCGCCGCCATCCTGATGCCGGTGCTGCTGCTGATGGACTTGCTGGGGCTGGCGGCTTTTCGCCGGGACTTCGATGTGAAGTTTCTGAAATTCCTGATCCCTTTTGGTTTGGTGGGAACCGTGGTGGGGGCGCTGTTGTTCAAGGTGCTGGACGCCCGAGTCGTGGCAGGGGTGGTGGGAATATTCACCTTGTTGTTTTTGGCGCAGCGCCTGTTGTTCCCTCCCCGGCCCGACAGCCCGCCGCCGCCCAAGTGGCTGGGCGCCATTCTGACGGTGACCTCGGGCTTCACGAGCTTTGTATCTCACGCAGGTGGCCCGCCGCTGAGCGCCTATGTGATCCCCATGCGCCTGAGCCCGGTGAAGTTCACGGCTACCATGGCCGCTTTCTTTTTTGTCATCAACCTTTCCAAATGGATTCCATACGCCTGGCTGGGTCTGCTGGACCTGCGCAATATGGCGACGTCGCTGGTTTTGCTGCCGCTGGCGCCACTGGGCGTGTGGATAGGCGTGCGCATGGCCCGGAGCATCAGCCCGGTGCTTTTCTATCGTCTGCTGTATGTCGGCATGTTGCTGACCGGGTGCAAGCTGCTCTGGGACGCTTTCCGCTAGAAGCGTGAAGTGGCCGGCACGGATTGCCATGCGAACCTCTGCAATTGCTTTACCGGTATTTCCCTTTCCCGTCTACTGCGGCTTGTGAAACCCGGCGCATCCGCTGGTTTCTTGCGGGGAGCCCGGGAATTTCACCGGCCTCTTCACTGCAAATTTCTGTGAGAATCGCTGGCATGAGAACAAGAAGCGCGCACCGCGGCTAACGCCCTTCATGACCACAGTCGTTTTTGCGGATCTTGTGGGCAGCACCAGCATGTTCGAACGGCTGGGCGATGAAACAGCATCGCACTTCGTGACCCAGCTCATCGGCGTCCTGAGCCAGGTCTTCCAGCAACACCAGGGGCGTGTGGTCAAGTTGCTGGGTGACGGCCTCTTTGTGGTGTTTCCCAACGAGGGCGACGCGCTTTCCGCCTGCATCAGCATCCAGAAGCGCCTTCAGGAAAAACCGATCAAGCCGGGCGGCAGCGGCACCCCGGTACAGATGCAGATGGGTATCGAGTCGGGTGAAGTGGTTGAAATCGACGGCGACTGTTTCGGTGACACCGTCAATTCCGCCGCCCGGCTCGCAGACCTTGCGGGTGCCGCCCAGATCCTCACGACCGAAAACGTCTGGACCGCCCTGTTGCCCGCCCAGAGGGCATCCCTGCGCAGCATGGGCCCCATGTACCTTCGCGGCAGGGCTGAAGCCAGCCATGTCTACCGGGTCGAATGGCAGGCTGGCCGCGACGAGGATGCCACGATGGCCGGGCGTTCGATGTTCTCTTCACCCAGCCAGGCCTTCCTCGAACTCAGCTTTGCGGAGCAAACTGTCAGGCTGGATTCGAAAAGCAGCAAGCTGGCGCTGGGCCGGGCCGCCGATGCGGCGCTGACATTAAACGACCCCCGTGTTTCGCGCATGCATGCCACCCTCGAATGGCGTGGCGGGCATTTTGTGTTGACGGACGCTTCCAGCTACGGCACCTGGGTGTACCTTGGCAACCAGAGTGAGGCGGTGGTGCTGCGGCGCACCGAGTGCTACCTGGTTGGCAGCGGCCAGATCGTGCCGGGCTGCGAGCGTACCGACGAAAATGCCCCGCTTGTCACGTTTTCCATCAGGACCTGATCCGCGGAAGAGGGCGGATTCCGGACCTTTTTCGCTGCATGATGCAGGCTAGAATCGTTTTTTGTTTCAAGACGTAGGCGTCCCCCTCAGGCCCGCAGCACGGTTTCCGCCAGTTACGTCCATTTCCATTCCCTCATGAGTCTCAAGAAACTTGGCCGTTACGATCTCATCCGCGTCCTCGGCAAGGGGGCGATGGGGCTGGTGTATGAGGGGCGGGATCCCAACCTTGACCGTCGCGTGGCGATCAAGACCATCAAGGTCGAAAATCTTTCGGAAGAAGCCGCCGCAGAGTACGAAGTGCGTTTTCGCACCGAGGCCCGGTCTGCGGCGCGCCTGCAGCATCCGCATATTGTCAGCGTCTATGACTCCGACCGTGACGGCGACATTGCCTTCCTGGTCATGGAATTCGTCGACGGCGACGACCTCAAGCACCACCTGGACAAGGGCAACCTCTATACCCTGGAGCAAACCCTGGGCATCATGGGTGACCTGCTTTCGGCGCTGGATTACGCGCACAGGCAAAGCATCGTCCACCGCGACATCAAACCGGCCAACCTGCTGATCGAGACGAGCGGGCGTGTCAAGCTCACCGACTTTGGTGTGGCGCGCATCCAGGATTCCGGCGAAGCCACCCGTACGCAGGGTTCCATGGTCGGAACGCTGAAATACATGTCGCCCGAGCAGGTGCAGGGCCGGCCGATTGATGCCCGCGCCGACCTGTTTGCTGCCGGCATCGTGCTGTATCAGTTACTTACCGGGAAACGGCCGTTTGACGGTGACACCGACTTCGCCACCATCCAGCAGATCGTCGGGCATACCCCGGTCATGCCGGGTGCGTTCAATGCCCGATTGCCCGCTGCTCTGGATGCCGTGGTGGCCAAGGCCCTGGCCAAATCGCGCGACCAGCGTTATGCCAGCGCGCAGGAGTTCCTTGCTGCGCTGCAGGCCGCGGCACGCGAGGCGCCCGATATCTCGGTGGTTCCGACCGCCGTGCCGCCCGGGCCCGGCAGCAGTTCAACCTGGACTTCCACGATGCTGTCCGGCGAAGCGCTGGTTGACCAGCCGTCGGGCACCAGCGCCAACATCTCGGTCGTGACGCAGGAGCTCGAGCTCGTCTACTGGAAAGACATCAAGGAGTCCATGGATGTGGAAGACATCCAGGGCTTTCTGGCCAAGTTCCCGTCGGGTATCTATGCCGACCTGGCGCGCCGCCGCCTCAAAAAACTCGGCGTGCCTGGCGCAGACGACTCGGACATCGGCCGGCGCCTGGGTACAGGAACGCTGATTGTTCCGCGTCCCGATACACAACCAGCCCCGCCAGCCCCTCCAGCGCCGGCCAGCGCATCCGCCTCCGCGGCCGACACCGACATGGCCTGGAAGGCCCTTGAAGAGGCGGCAGCCAAGGCGCCTTTGCCGCCTCATGTGCCGGTGAAACCCGCCGCCGATGACCCGGATGCCACGCGCCTGGGGACACCGGTGGTGGTTGCGGCGGCTCAACCGGACCAGGAAGCGCATGACGCATCCACCGACTGGCCGGAGACCGTGTTTAGCGAGGCAGCCGTGAGCCCGGCAGCACCTGAGCCTGCCAGCGGCCGGCCAACGCAAGGTGCAGCTGTAATTCCCGCCAGGAGCCCAGCCGCGAATACCAACGACGCCGCACTGCCGCCGATAAAGTCAAAATCGGCACGGCGGCGCAGTCCCCTGGCGTCGCCCGGGGTCGCAACGGCACCCGCAAAGGCAGCTTCACCTGCACCCTACCGCTACCTGGTGTGGGGTCTGGCGGGCCTGGTGGCGGTGACCGTGATCGGCCTTGGATGGAAATCCCTTTCCGGCCGCGCTGCCCCTGCCGCCCCGTCTGCCATACCGGCCAATATAGCGGCCAAGGCAGCGCCCGGCGCGGCGAGGGTGGCACCAGCAGCTTCCACTTCGCCCGTGGTGTCTGCGGCGCCTGCTGCAGCTGCACCCGCAGTGCCAGCTGCGCAGGCCCAGCCTGCGGCCTCGGCTGCTTCCTCTTCTGTGGCGAAGGCACCCCTGTCTGCGGCCTCCAGGGCGGCGCTTGCGGCTGCTGCCGCCACCCGAAAGGCTGCATTGGAAAAAGAGCGGCAGGCCAAACAGGCTCAGCCCAAATCCGCGGCTACCCCTTCCCCTTCGGCGACCGACCACGCTGCCACACCGGCGCCGCAGGCAGCGGCCGGCAATCCGCGGCAGGCCTGTGAAGGGCGCATCCTCCTCGGTTTCCAGATCTGCATGTCTGAGCAGTGTGCCAAGCCGGGCTTCGCCCAGCACCCGGTGTGTGTGGAACGGCGGGTCATGGAGCAGCGGCGGCGCGAGGATCAGTCGAACCGGTAGGCCGCCGACTGCCTCATTTTTTTTGCTATAAAAACGATAGCTGCTGGCGCCCGTTGCTAAAGGGCTGGCGCGACATTTTATTCAGATTCCTGGCCCTGCCAGGCAACTGGCCGGCGCTGCGCCTGTTGCTGGCGTTCCTGGGCCAGCTGTTCTTCCAGCTGCAGGCGTCCCTGGGTGGCTACGGCGATGACCTTGGTGCGGTCCTTGCGATGCGGGTACATGCGTTCGAACAGCTCCAGGTTGTGCCGGCGAAAGCGCATCGCCGCCTGGCGCGCTTCGTGCGGCGGCTGGCCCAGCAGCTCCAGCACCGTACGCGCGCTGCGCAGGCTGGACTCGAACACCTCACGTTCCACCTGCATCACGCCGCGGTCACGCAGCGCGTTCCAGTGTGTCACGTCGCGTGCGCGGGCAACGATCTGCATTTGCGGAAAATGCTCGCGCGCCAGGTCAACGATCTTGAGCGACTGCTCCATGTCGTCGACCGACAGCACCAGGATTTTGGCCGTGGCCGCGCCGGCAGTGCGCAGCAGGTCCAGCCGCGTCGCATCGCCGTAAAAAACCCGGTAGCCGAACGCCCTCACGGTTTCGACCATTTCCGCGTCGTGGTCCAGCACGGTGGCCGGAATGCCCTGGGCCAGCAGCATGCGGCCGATGATCTGGCCGTAGCGGCCGAAACCGGCAATGATGATCGGGGCCTCTTGCTGCTCGGAAATTTCTTCGAGTTGCGGCGTGTCGCAGCCGGCCCAGCGCGGCAGCAGCAGCTTGTCGACGGCCACCAGCAGCAGCGGGCTCAGCAGCATGGACAGCGCCACCGCACCTATCAGCAGGGAAGCGGTTTCCGCAGAAAACACATGCGCACCGGCTGCTGCCTGGAACACCACGAAGGCGAACTCCCCGCCCTGCGCCAGCAGCACCGCGAACACCGGGCGTTCCTGGAAAGGCAGCTTCATGAGGCGCGCCAGGCCGTAGATCACGACCAGTTTCAGGCCGAGGAAGCCCACCAGGATGGCGGCCATCAGTCCGGGCGATTTCCAGAGCACGCCGAAGTCGATGCTCATGCCGACGGCAATGAAGAACAGGCCCAGCAGCAGGCCCTTGAACGGCTCGATATCGGTTTCGAGTTCGCGGCGGTATTCACTTTCCGCCAGCAGCACACCTGCCAGAAAAGCGCCCAGGGCCATCGACAGGCCGACGAACTGCATCAGCGCCGCAATGCCCACCACCAGCAGCAGCGAGGCTGCGGTGAAAATTTCGGGTGTGCCGCTGTTGGCGATCCAGCGCAGCAGGGGCCGCAGCAGCAGGCGGCCGCCCAGGATAATGCCGACGATGGCCGCTACGATTTTGATAGCTTCCAGCGCACGACTGGTATGCGCTACAGCCTCATTTTCTCCACCGATTGCGCCCAACAGGGGCAACAGCGCGAGAATCGGGATGGCCGCCACGTCCTGGAACAGCAGGATGGAAAACCCGGCCTGGCCGCTCGACGTCGGCATCAGGTGGCGCTCGCCGATGGCCTGCAGCGCGATGGCGGTAGACGACAGCGCCAGCCCGAGGCCGGCCACCAGCGCAATCTGCCAGCTCACGCCAAATGCCATCGCGACGCCCATGAGCAGGGCGGCGCAGCCCAGCACCTGGGCACTGCCCCAGCCGAAGATGGGCCGGCGTAAATTCCACAGGCGCTTGGGCTCCAGCTCCAGCCCCACCAGGAACAGCATCAACACCACGCCAAACTCGGCGAAGTGGAGGATGTCCTGCACATTGGTAACCAGCCCCAGGCCCCAGGGGCCTATGGCGATGCCGGCGGCCAGGTAGCCGATGATGGAGCCGAGGCCGAGTTTTTTGGCCAGCGGCACGGCAATGACGGCGGCGGCCAGGTAGATAAAGCTGTTGGTCAGCCAGGCGGGTGCGTGCTCCATGTTATCTAGCCCCCACGCTTTTCACTCCGTGTGCCTTCGGCGTTACGCTGCCCCTTTCACTTTCAATAGGGGCTGCCTGGCCTTGGGGCGGCCCGACGGCCAGCCGCGCAGCGTGTCCGTTCGGCAAGTCGGCCGCAGCTTCTGGCGCAGGCCGATCCTTCATCGGAACCACGCAGGCGGCGCATTGCTCCAGGTCTTCCAGCTCGGGCCAGTCGGGGTAGCTTTGCAGGCGCTGGCGGAAGGTTGCGATGTGATCGGCAACGGTTTGCCTGTCAACGCTGTGGGCGCCGTGCAACACCAGAGGCGGCAAAAATCGCATGCCGCACAGCGCGGCGCTTTGCTCGTACGGCGGCAGGAAGGCATCAAAAAAGTAGCGGTTGTAGCCTTGTGGGTGATAGGACGTTTCGGGGCCGCCTGTGGTGGCGACCAGCCACAGGTCCTTACCCTGCAGTGCCCGGCCTTTTGCGCCTTCCTCCTCACCTTCGCCGTAGGCCCAGCCGTAGGTGAGTACATCGTCCAGCCAGAGCTTTTGCAGCGCGGGCATCGAGTACCAATGCATGGGGTGGAGCAGTACCACCAGTTGCGCGCGTTCCAGGGCGGCCTGCTCTTTGGGCACGTCGATGGCGTAGTCGGGATAGCTCGAGTACAGGTCTTGCACCTGGACACGCGGCAGGGCCTTCGCGGCCTCCATCAGCGGGCGGTTGACCCGTGATTCTCGCCAGGCAGGATGGGCCGCAATGACATAAATATCTGGATTTGCCGTGCTGCCCGCCGATTTATCAGTGGTTGTGAGAACTGTGTCCATGCCGTTACCATAGCGGAAAAGCAAGACCAAGAGTTCCCAGGAACGACAAGTTCCAAACCGAGGAGATTCGCATGCCCGTGGTTGTGATCGCCAATCCGAAGGGGGGCGTCGGCAAAACGACGCTGGCCACCAACGTTGCCGGATACTTTGCCAGCCAGGGCCATGCGGTCATGCTGGGAGACGCCGACCGGCAGCAGTCTTCACGGTTGTGGCTGGGGCTGCGGCCGCCCGCCGCCCGGCCGATTGCCACCTGGGATGTGAATGCAGACCTGATCGTCAAACCCCCCAAGGGCACGACGCATGTGGTGCTCGACACGCCCGGCGGGTTGCATGGCTCGCGCTTTAACGATGTCTTGAAGCTGGCCGACAAGGTCATCGTGCCGCTGCAGCCCAGCGTCTTCGACATCTTTGCCACGCGCACCTTCCTGGACCAGCTGGCCGAACACAAGCACGCCGGCAAGATGCAGGTGGGCATTGTCGGCATGCGCGTGGATTCACGCACGATTGCCGCCGACAAGCTGCGCAGTTTCGTTGAGGGGCTGGGTTTGCCGGTGCTGGGCTACCTGCGCGACACGCAGAACTACATTCACCTGGCCGCGCGGGGGCTCACGGTGTTTGACGTGGCACCCAGCCGTGTTGAAAAAGACATGGAACAGTGGCAGGGCATCTGCCGGTGGCTTGACCGCTGAACCTCTGAGCATCGCGCCGGTTTGTCGCTGAGCCGACATGCCGCGCCCCTATGTGTCGCTACAGTGGCGGCATGAAAATCTTTGAAACCCTGGCCGACCTGGCCGCCTGCACCGGCCAGGAAGTCGCCGTCAGCGACTGGATCACAATCACCCAGCAACAGGTCAACCTGTTTGCCGAAGCGACGGGCGACCACCAGTGGATTCATGTGGACCCTGAAAAGGCGGCGGCCGGCCCGTTCGGCGGGCCGATCGCCCATGGGTTCCTGACCTTGTCACTGCTGCCGCGTTTTTTCGAGTCGTCGTTTGAGATTACCGGCTCGCGCATGGGCGTGAATTACGGGCTCAACAAGGTGCGATTTACCGCGCCGGTGCCCGTCGGCAGCCGTCTGCGGGCACGCATGAAGCTGCTGGCTGCCGAGGCGATTGACAGCGCCGGCATGCAAATGACCTGGGAAGTGACCGTGGAACGCGAAGGCTCGCCCAAGCCGGTATGCGTGGCGGAATCGCTGGTGCGGCGATACCCCTGAATGTGCCGCTGGCGCTAGATGCGCGTCAGCTGGCTGGCCGGCAGCCAGCCCTCAAAAACACCGATCAGGCCATTGATGCGTTCGGCGGCTTCCGTCTGGGAATGCGCATGTGCGATGCATTGGTGCAGGTCGCTGCGCAGCAGCCACAGGTCGGAGGGCGTTTTGGCCAGGTTGATCTTGTAGATCACCCGCGGGGTGCGCGGATCTTCGCAATCATGCAAAAGGGTGCGCAGGCTTTCCTGGATCTGTTCGACCGAGAGCCGGTTGGCTGCTTTGGCGGTGCTGGAAAGGCGGGACGTGCTGTTGCCGAAAATACGCTGGATGACCATATTCACTGTGTTTTTCCTTCCAGTCTTGTGGACTGGGCGGTGGGAAGGGATAACGCAGGAAGGGCCGGGTAGTGGCAATCCGCACGTTCGGGCCTGCAGCGAGAACTTTAGGCTTGAAGGATTGGAGTTTAGGGTTTTTACTTAGATCCTGGCAAGGGGGGGCAGTCCAAAGGTTGGCAAAAGCGGACATATGTCTCATCCAGGCGTGCCGGGCGACCCTGAAAACCCGTTTTGCCGCCAGGCCTCAAACACGGTAACGGCCACGGTGTTGGAGAGGTTCAGGCTGCGCTGGCCCGGCAGCATGGGCACTTTGAGGCGCTGCGGTGGCGCAAAGGATTCACGTAACTCTGGCGCCAGGCCGCGGGTTTCGGCGCCGAAAACCAGCCAGTCGCCGGGCAGGAAGCGCGTGTCATAGACGCTGGCGGAGCCGTGTGTGGTCATGGCGAAGAGCCTGTCGGAGGGTGGTTGCTCACTTTCGAGGAAGGCTTGCCAGCTGAGATGCCGCAGCACCTGGGCGTACTCGTGGTAATCGAGCCCCGCCCGGCGCATGTGTTTGTCGTCCATCGAAAACCCCAGCGGTTCCACCAGGTGCAGCCGGCAGCCGGTATTGGCTGCCAGCCGGATGACATTGCCGGTGTTGGGGGGGATCTCAGGCTCGACCAGAACAATATTGAACATGGCTGGATTGTCGTGCGGCGGGCGCAGGTTTTCTGTCGGACCGCCAGCTTCTCTCCTACCGATACCGCCGGGCGACCGAAAGCTGCTTGGAGTTTTACCAGCCGGGGCCGCGGAACCGGCTTTGCCGGGCCGCAGGCGCAGCGCCCCCTCGGGGGGCAGCGTATTACACGAAGTGAAAAGCGTGGGGGCTTTTATTCGGTCCGCGCGAGGACAACGGCGCCAACATGTGCAGCGCCCGCATCCCGCAAGGCCTGTGCGGCCGTATACAGCGAGGCACCGCTGGTCATTACGTCATCCACCAGCACCACGCGCCGTCCCTGCAGTTCCCCCGTGCGCAGCGGATCCACCTGGAAAGCTCCCTTGACGTTGGCCAGCCGGTCCTTGCGTTTGAGCTGGCTTTGCGGGCGCGTGTGCTTTACCCGCAGCAGCAGCCTGGCATCGGTCTGGCCCTCTGTGCGTGTTTGCCGGGCCAGTGCCACACACAACTCCCAGGCTTGGTTGAAGCCGCGCGCCTGCAGGCGCTCCGCCGACAGCGGCACCGGAACGATCCAGTCGCCAGGGGTCAGTTCCGCCATGAGCCCGGCTACGCCCGGCGACTGGGCCAGCAGCTTTGCAAAAAAAGCGGCCCAGCCGTGCTGCCCGCCGAATTTGTAGCCCGCAATCAGCGCGGACCAGGGGTAGGCATAGTTCACGGCGGCAAAGGCGCCGTCCAGAGGCGGCGGATGGCTGACACAGGCGCCGCAGGGCTGCGGCCCAACCCGAAGACCCATGGAAAGGTCGCCGGGCAGGGCGAGAGCGCAGCGGGGGCAACGCGGGACGGCCAAGGCAAACCGGGCCACGCAGGCGCCGCACACCTGGCGCGCCGGCCAGCTGCGGCATACAGCGCACTGGCTGGCCAGGCCGGGGAAGCCGCCAAAGCGGCCGGTCGGCCGGGACGGGAATGTGGCGGGAGCAAGCAGGCGTGTGAACACCGTGTCAATATACTCGCGTACCTTCCCCGCTTGCCTCGGCGGGCCCCGCGCTTCCTTTGCCCTCTTTGCTCCCTTCCATGACCCCTACACAGCGCCCACCCACGCTCGACCCGATTGCCGTCAGCCGCTGGGACCGCACCGCTCCACTGGCCTCGCCGTGGCTTCATGAAGAAGTGGCGCGGCGCATGATGGACCGGTTGCAATGGATCAAGCTGCAGCCGCGTGCGTGGGTGCACTGGGGAGCATTGCGCGGAGGGATCCAGGCGCAGGAAAAACTGGCCGAGGCCTACCCAAAATCAAGGTGTTTTGTGGTTGAAAGCAGCTCTGGACGTGCGCAAGAAGCTATCAAAAATATAGCAAAACCGTGGTGGAATCCGCGCCGTTGGCTGGCGGCTCCCATACGCTTTGAGGCGCCACCGGCAGGAACTGCCGACATGCTCTGGGCCAACATGGCGCTGCACGAATCGGCCGACCCGCAGGCCCTGCTGGCGCACTGGCACCAAACGCTGAAGGTAGACGGTTTCCTGATGTTTTCCTGCCTGGGCCCGGATACCGCGAAGGAGTTGCGCGAGGTTTATGCGCAACTGGGCTGGCCGCCGGCCGGGCATGAACTGACAGACATGCATGACTGGGGCGATATGCTGGTGCAGACGGGGTTTGCCGAACCCGTGATGGACATGGAGCGCATCACCCTCACCTATGCGACCTCGGCGCGGCTGCTGGAAGACATCAGGGAGCTGGGCCGCAATTTTCACCCGGCGCGGTTTTCTTCCCTGAGGGGCCGGGCCTGGAAGGCGCAGCTTGAAAGTGCGCTGTCCCGCCATCTCGTCAGGGGCGAAGACGGGCGGCTCTGCCTCACCTTTGAAATCATTTATGGCCACGCGCTCAAGGCGCCGCCGCGGATCAAGGTCAGTCCGCTCAGCGCGGTGTCGGTCGCCGATATGCGCAGCATGCTGCAGGGCCAGCGCTCTGGCGGCTAGGTGCCCGGCAGGTGTTGCGCAGGCGCTCCCAATCCCTGGTGTTGACGGGTTTTCAGAAGGGGCGGCAAGGTAAACCCGGCTACAATTCAAAGCTGAATTTTTGGGTATGTTCCCAAGCCTCATGCGGTCAATGCCCAGCGTTAACCGCAGTTTTTTTGAGGGTTGCCACATGCTGCAGCCAACACCAGCGTTTCGTTTTGCCACCTTGCCCGCACAGGGCGCCTACAGCCACGATGCTGTGCTGTGGCTTCTCAAGCGTCACTGTTCACTCACACCGGCCCAGTTGGGCTGGCTGTATGTGTCTTTGTGCGGTGTTTCACTGGGTATTGCCGGATTTTTCTGGCTGCAGGGTGCCACCATGGTGATGCCTTTTGCCTGGATCGAGCTGATAGCGGTGGGGGCTGCTTTTGTGGCGTATGCCAGGCATGCGGGCGACGGTGAAAAAATCGTCCTGCAGGGCGAGCGGCTGGTGGTGGAGCTGGAAACGGCAGGGCGCACGGAGCGGGCTGAATTCAACCGCGAATGGGTCCGGATCGAGCCCAGGGATGGGGATGGGTCGCTGATTGAGGTGTCCGGGCAGGGGCGGTCTGTCCAGGTCGGGCGGCATGTGCGGCCAGAGCTGCGGCCCGCGCTGGCCCGAGAGATTCGCATGGCGTTGCGGAGTGTTTGACAGTTCCTGAAAGACTTGTGTCAGTTCAGGTGCGGCAGGAGGGCTTGCCGCTAACTTTATAATCAGCCGGTTAATTTGGTCGGTAATTGAAGCAGAAAAAGTGATCACGATGAACGTAAGCAACACCATGAGCAAAATGACACGGCTTGGCATGCAGCATGCAGGCGCAATTCTGGCATCTGCGGCCGCCTGGGTCAGCACCGCCGCTTACGCCGTCAACGACCTGAAGGGCGGCCCGGCCGTCAATCAGCTGAATTTGCACCCGGCCGTGACCAAAATTGCCGAAGAGCAGCAGTGGCTGCATTGGTTCATGATGGCCATCTGCCTCGTGATTTTTGTGGCTGTTTTCGGGGTGATGTTCTATTCCATCCTGAAACACCGCAAGTCGGTCGGCCACAAATCGGCCAATTTCCACGAATCTACCGCTGTTGAAATTGCCTGGACCATCGTCCCCTTCATCATCGTGATCGCCATGGCCCTGCCGGCCACCAAGGTGCTGGTCGCCCAGAAGGACACCACCGCCGCCGACCTCACCATCAAGGCCACCGGCATCCAGTGGAAATGGGGCTACGACTACATCAAGGGTGAAGGCGAAGGCATCGGCTTTGTCTCCACACTCGACAACACGCACCGCGAAATGTCCGACAACGGCGGCCCCAAGGCCGGCGAAGCTCCCGACAACTACCTGCTCAAGGTCGACAACCCGCTGGTTGTTCCCGTCAACAAGAAAATCCGCATCATCACTACCGCCAGCGACGTGATCCACGCCTTCGCGGTGCCGGCATTCGGCATCAAGCAGGATGCGATTCCCGGCTTTGTGCGCGACACCTGGTTCCGTGCCGAACAAGTCGGCGACTTCTACGGCCAGTGCCAGGAGCTTTGCGGCAAGGAGCATGCGTACATGCCTATCCACGTGAAGGTTGTGTCCGCAGCCGATTACAGCGCATGGGTGGCTGTCAAGGCCAAGGAAGCCGCAGCCAAGGCGGATGATCCTTCCAAGGTCTGGACGCTGGTTGACCTGAAGGCGCGCGGCGAAAAAGTGTACGCTGCCAATTGCGCTGCCTGCCACCAGGCCAACGGCAAGGGCGCTGGCCCGATCAAGCCGCTGGACGGCTCGCCGATTGTTCTCGACGCAGACCACAAGAAGCAGATTCAGACCGTGCTCAATGGGGCCGCCGGTGGCGCCATGCCTTCCTGGAAGGCGCTGAGCGACACCGATCTCGCCGCCGTGATCAGCTACTCCAAGAACAACTGGTCCAACCAGACCGGCCAGATCGTCCAGCCCGCTGAAATACAGGCGGCTCGCAAGTAAGCCTCAGGCGTTACCCGCAGATTCCATCATTTCGCCGGCGTGACCTTGCCGGCCGCAAAAGACAAGCTACAGGCACAAGCCACCAAAGGAAGCCAAGATGAGTGCAGTTCTAGACCATCACGATCACGCACATGATGACCACGATCACCATGCCCCGACGGGCTGGCGTCGCTGGGTCTTTGCGACCAACCACAAGGATATTGGCACGCTGTACCTGTTGTTCAGTTTCTTCATGCTGATGTTCGGTGGCGTGCTGGCCCTGCTGATCCGCGCCGAGCTGTTCCAGCCCGGCCTGCAACTGGTCAACCCCGAACTGTTCAACCAGCTCACCACCATGCATGGCCTGATCATGGTGTTCGGCGCCATCATGCCGGCCTTCGTGGGTTTCGCCAACTGGATGATCCCGTTGCAGATCGGCGCGGCCGATATGGCTTTTGCCCGCATGAACAACTTCAGCTTCTGGCTGTTGATCCCGGCCGGCATCATGCTGGTGGGGTCGTTCTTCATGCCTGGTGGCGCACCCGCCGCGGGCTGGACGCTCTACGCGCCGCTCACGTTGCAAATGGGCCCGTCCATGGACGCCGGTATTTTTGCGATGCACATCCTGGGTGCTTCGTCCATCATGGGTTCGATCAATATCATCGTCACCATCCTCAACATGCGCGCTCCCGGCATGACGCTGATGAAGATGCCGATGTTCTGCTGGACCTGGCTGATCACCGCCTACCTGCTGATCGCCGTGATGCCGGTGCTCGCAGGCGCCATCACCATGACGCTGACTGACCGCCACTTCGGCACCAGCTTCTTCAACCCCGCCGGCGGCGGCGACCCGGTGATGTACCAGCACATCTTCTGGTTCTTCGGCCACCCCGAGGTTTACATCATGATCTTGCCGGCCTTCGGCATCATCAGCCAGATCATCCCGGCTTTCTCGCGCAAGCGCCTGTTTGGCTACGCCTCCATGGTGTACGCCACCGGCTCCATCGCCATCCTGAGCTTCGTTGTGTGGGCGCACCACATGTTCACCACCGGCATGCCGGTTACGGGCCAGCTGTTCTTCATGTACTCCACCATGCTGATCGCCGTGCCCACGGGCGTGAAGGTGTTCAACTGGATCGCCACGATGTGGCGCGGCTCCATGACCTTTGAAACCCCCATGCTGTTTGCGGTGGGCTTCATCTTCGTGTTCACCATCGGCGGCCTGACGGGCGTGATCCTTTCGGTCGCACCGATCGACACGCAGTTGCAGGACACTTATTACGTGGTGGCTCACTTCCACTACGTGCTGGTGGCTGGTTCGCTCTACGCCCTGTTTGCCGGCTACTACTACTGGTCGCCCAAATGGACCGGCGTCATGTACAACGAAACCCGCGGCAAGATCCACTTCTGGTGGTCGCTGATTTCCTTCAACGTGACCTTCTTCCCGATGCACTTCCTGGGCCTGGCCGGCATGCCGCGCCGCTATGCCGACTACCCCATGCAGTTCGCGGATTTCAATGCCGTGGCCAGCGTGGGCGCGTTCTTCTTCGGATTTGCCCAGCTGTACTTCTTCCTGTTCATCGTGGTCCCCACGATGCGCGGCAAGGGCGCACCTGCCAGGCAGAATCCCTGGGTGGACGAAGGCGGCAAGGGCGCCGAAGGCCTCGAGTGGGAAGTTCCTTCTCCCGCGCCTTTCCACACCTTCGAAACGCCGCCCAAGCTGGATGCCTCGGCAACCCGCGTGATCGGCTGATTGAACTCAACGGTAATCGCCATGACGACACCCGAACAAAAGAAGAGCAACCTGAGGCTGGCCCTGATACTGGCTTCGGTCGCTCTGGTCTTTTTTGCCGGCTTCATGGCCAAGATGATTTTCCTGAGCCATTGAGCCGCCAGGTCGACCTCAATCTCAAACCAGTACCGATGTGATGCGGCTCAAGCGCGAAAACTTCAACATGATGGGCAAGCTGGCCGTGATCGTGCTCGGCATGTTCGGCTTCGGTTATGCGCTGGTGCCCATCTACAAGGCGATTTGCGAGATGACCGGCATCAACGTGCTGGCCCTGTCCGACCGCCAGATCCCTGGTGCGACGCCCAATTTGCCGGCCAATACGCAGGTAGACCGCACGCGCACCATCACGGTTGAGTTTGATGCGAACACGCGCGGCCCCTGGCATTTCAAGCCCGCGCAGAACACGCTGCAGGTTCACCCGGGCGAGCTGACCACTGTGATGTACGAATTCCAGAATGTGCAGGACCGGACCATGTCCGCCCAGGCCATCCCCAGCTACGCTCCCGCGCAGGCCGGTGCGCATTTCAACAAGCTTGAGTGCTTCTGCTTCAGCCAGTACACCCTGGCGCCCGGTGAGAAAAAGCAGTGGCCCGTGGCCTTCGTGATCGACCCGAAACTGTCGAAAGACGTGAGCACGATCACGCTGTCCTACACCTTCTTTGAAGTGGGCGGCAAGACGCCGGCTGCGCCCGTCACGCCCAAGGCAACGACTGCCGCCGTGCCACCTGAAAAACAGGCAGGCGCATGAGCATGGCCGCAACCCCCCGCAAACCCTCTTTTTGGCGCACGGTCAAGGCTGTGGCCTGGTCCTTTGTAGGCCTGCGTGCACGCGGCGACTACGAAGAAGACGTGAAGAATTTGAGCCCTCTCCACATCATTGTGGTGGGGCTGATTGCCGTGGTCGTGTTTGTCGCAGTCCTGGTGCTGCTGGCGAAGTGGATGGTCGCGCGCTAAAGCGCGGCATCCTCACAATGCCCCACGGTACAAGTTAAAAGATTATTGGAAATTCGAGAGAAAAACAGGAGTCGAGCGATGTCATCAGCAACCCACGGGTCAACCCCCCACTACTTCGTCCCCAGCCCATCGAGCCATCCGGTGATGGCATCTATTGGCCTGTTTTTTGTCATCTTGGGCGCCGGCCAGTGGATCAATGGCGCCGACTGGGGCAAATGGTCGTTGGCCTTCGGTATGGTGTGGTGGTTGGTCACGTTGTTCCGCTGGTTCAGCCAGTCCATCGCCGAAAGCGAAGGCGGCATGTACGGCCGCAAGATCGACATGTCCTTCCGCTGGAGCATGAGCTGGTTCATTTTTTCGGAAGTGATGTTCTTCGGCGCTTTCTTCACTGCATTGTGGTGGGCCCGCTCGCACTCCTTGCCCGCACTGGGCAGCCTGGAAAACGCGCTGCTCTGGCCTGATTTCAAGGCGGCCTGGCCCTCTATCGTGCCCGGCGCCACGACATCGCCCGCCGACATCGTCGAAGCGTTTACCGCCATGAAGCCGCTGGCGATCGGCGGCGGCATCTGGGCCAGCATCATGGGCTCCCTGCCAACGGTCAATACGGCACTGCTGCTGAGCTCCGGTGTCACCATCACCATCGCCCACCACGCGCTGATTGAAGGCAAGCGTGCCCGCACCATCGCTTTCATGTGGGCGACGGTTGCGCTCGGCGTGGTCTTCCTGTTCGTGCAGGGCTATGAGTACTTCCATGCCTATCACGAGATGAACCTGAAGCTGTCGTCCGGTGTCTACGGCTCGACCTTCTTCCTGCTCACGGGCTTTCATGGCTTCCACGTGTTTGTCGGCATGCTGATGCTGCTGTTCATCACGCTGCGCCTGCACAAAGGCCATTTCACCCCTGAAAAGCATTTCGGCTTTGAAGGCGCTGCCTGGTACTGGCACTTTGTGGATGTGGTGTGGCTGGGCCTCTACATCCTGGTGTACTGGTTGTAAGGGAACCAACAGCGGCTCAGGCCGCTCAACCAAAGGCCGCTTGATGCGGCCTTTGTTCTTTATTCCGCCACCCGCAGTGGTTTTTTATTTACCAGCGGGGATGCCGGTAGGCTGGATATAACCGAGCTTCCACGCAATCAGAATGCAGACAAACAGCAAAACCGAAAACCCGATACGGAACGCCAGTGCGCGCGCCATGTTGCTGTTTTTGCGTTTGCTGCTTTCGGCGCCTTCACTGCCCTTGCCGCCCCTGAGCATGAAAAACAATGCGGAGGCCAGGCTGGCAAAAATGGCGATAAACGCCAGTGCGATCAGGTAAGTCATGAACAGGATTATCGGCTCATGACACGTGCTTTGCACTCCCCGCGCTTCTGGATTCTCACGGTGGCCGCACTGGTGGTTGCCGGCACGACTTTTTCGCTGGGGCAATGGCAGCTGCGCCGCGCCGCGCAAAAAGAAGCGCTGCAGGCCGCCGTCGATTCCAAAGGACGGCTTCCCGCGCTGGATGTGCGTTCACTGCTTGCCAGCCAAAACCTCGCTGATGACATTCACCGGCCCGCCATGCTCAAGGGAAGCTGGCGCGCCGAGCACACCGTGTATCTCGACAACAGGCCCATGAGCGGCAAGACGGGTTTTTTGGTGGTAACACCGTTGCTGCTGGAAGGCAGCCAGCAGGCCATTCTGGTGCAGCGTGGCTGGGTGCCGCGCAACTTTGCCGACCGCACACGCCTGCCGGATGTTTCAACGCCGCCAGGCATCGTGACGGTTGAGGGCCGTATGGCCCCGCCGCCTTCCAGGCTCTATGAGTTCCAGGGTACCGAGAGTGGGCGCATACGGCAAAATCTCGACTTGCCTGCTTTCCGGGCGCAAACCGGCCTGCCGCTGCTGGATGTCTCATTGCTGCAGACCGGTGCGCCCAGCGAAGGCCTGCTGCGCGAGTGGGCTGCGCCCAACCTGGGCGTGGACAAGCACTACGGTTATGCCTTCCAGTGGTTCGGCCTTTGCGGCCTGGTGGTTCTTTTGTATGGCTGGTTTCAGCTGGTCCTTCCTTTTCGTACCCACATGCGCGGCAAACGCCGCGATCAATTGCCGTGACAAACGATACGCCTGCTACCCCTCATACCCCTGATACTCCTCCCGTCCACGCTGCTGCAGCCGGACTGCAAGACCAGCCCCTGGGCCTGACCGTGCATGCCATGCCCGTGCTGGACCAGTCCAGTACGCGCGCACCCAGCACCGTGGCAGGCCGCTGGAAAATGCTGGCCGTGCTGCTGGTGTGCGCGGCACCGGTCATCGCGTCTTACGTCACCTACTACCTGATCCGGCCCGAAGGCCGCCGCAACTTTGGTGAGTTGATTGACCCGCAGCGTCCGCTGCCGCCGCTGGCCACGCGCTCGCTCGACGGCCGAACCGGCACGCTGACGGCGCTGAAGGACCAGTGGCTGCTCATCAGTGTGGCCGGCGGCGCCTGCGGTGCGCGGTGCGAGCAGAACCTGTATTTCCAGCGCCAGCTGCGCGAGTCCCTCGGCAAGGAAAAAGAGCGCCTGGACCGTGTCTGGCTGGTGGTGGACGAAGCGCCGGTGCGTGATGCCTTGCTCCCCGCGCTGGCTTCGTCGGCGGTGCTGCGTGTGGCGCCAGCTGAACTCGCGAAGTGGCTGGAGCCCGCTGCGGGTCAGCGCCTGGAGGATCACTTGTACCTGGTCGACCCCATCGGCAACTGGATGATGCGTTTCCCGGCCGACATGGACGTCGCCGCCGCTGCCAAGGCCAAGCGCGACCTGGAGCGCCTGTTGCGCGCCTCCAGCAGCTGGGACAAAGAGGGAAGGTGAATATGGCCCCCACGCTTTTCACTTCGTGTAATGCGCTGCCCCCCGAGGGGGCCGCTGCGCCTGCGGTCTGGCAAAGCCGGTTCCGCGGCCCCTGCTTGTGTGAAGAGCCCCCACGGTCGCTCACTGCGTGTAGCTCCCTGCCCCCGAGGGGGCCGCTGCGCCTGCGGTCTGGCAAAGCCAGTCCCGCGGCCCCTGCTTGGTTGGATACCTCCAGGGCGTTGCGGGCTCCAGTTTTCATTAATCAATCATGGCCGCGCAAAATCTTTACGACTTGAGTCCTGCCCTGCGCCTGATGATCATGGGGCTGGTGGTGGCGCTCGGGCCGCTGGCCTGGGTGTGGGTACACAACAAGAATGCCCCGGTGGCGCAACGCTTGCGGGTGCTGACGCTGGTGACGCTGTTCCTCACGTTTGATCTGGTGATCTTCGGCGCGTTCACGCGGCTCACTGACTCCGGTTTGGGATGCCCCGACTGGCCTGGTTGCTACGGCAGCGCGAGTCCGGTTGGCGCCCAGATGCACATCGAAGCTGCGCAGACTGCGATGCCGACCGGCCCCGTGACGCATTCCAAGGCGTGGATCGAGATGATCCACCGCTATCTGGCGACTGGCGTTGGCGTGCTTATTCTTACGCTCGCGGTGACAAGCTGGCTGGAGCGCAAGCGCACACCGGTCTCATTCTGGTGGCCTGCTGTCACGCTGATCTGGGTGTGCCTGCAGGGCGCGTTCGGCGCGCTCACTGTGACCATGAAGTTGTTTCCGGCCATCGTCACGTTGCATCTGTTGGGCGGCCTGGTTCTGCTGGCCTTGTTGCGCGCGCAGGCGGTGCGTTATGCGCAAGCGCAGGGCGTCAGCGCCACGGATATTTCTGCCGGCCTGCGGCGTGCTGTGATCGCAGCCTTCGTGCTGCTCTGGGTGCAGATTGCTCTCGGCGGCTGGGTCAGCACCAACTACGCCGTATTGGCCTGCACGGACTTTCCGGGTTGCCAGGGATCGCTGTGGCCGGCCATGGACTTCCGCCAGGGCTTCACGCTGTGGCGCGAACTCGGTGCGGGCCATGACGGCGCCAATATCAGCTTTGAGGCACTCACCGCCATTCACTATGTGCACCGCCTGGTGGCCTATCTCGTGTTTGCCGTGTTTCTGGCGCTTGCCTTGTGCCTGCACCGCGTGCCCGCATTTCGCACGTCGGCGCGCTGGCTGGCCGGGCTCATACTGCTGCAGGCCGTCACTGGCATCAGCAACGCCGTGCTGGGCTGGCCTTTGCTCGCCGCGGTCATGCATACCGGCGGTGCCGCGGCCCTTGTCATTGTGCTCAGCGGCGTGGTCTTTTCCAGCCGCAGCGGCCCCCTACGCCATATGCGTCAAAATTGAATGCCTAGCGACTTTCCATGAACCCCAGTACTCCCTCCGCCGCACCGGCTCCGGCCTTGCCCCGCGCGCCCTCCCGTTTCGCGCAGTTTTATGCGCTGACCAAGCCGCGCGTGGTGCAACTCATCGTGTTTTGCGCGTTGATCGGCATGGTGCTGGCCGTTCCCGGTGTTCCGTCGTGGCCGGATGTCCGGCTCGCGCTGATCGCCTGCGCCGGCATCTGGCTGGTGGCTGGGGCTGCCGCCGCCTTCAACTGCCTGGTCGAGCAGCAGATTGACTCGCGCATGCGGCGCACCGCCTGGCGGCCCACCGCCAAGGGCGAGCTCAGCAATCCGCTCACGCTGTCTTTTTCGGCCGCACTGTGCGCCCTCGGTTCGTGGATTCTTTATGTGTGGGTGAACCCGCTCACCATGTGGCTGACTTTTGCCACCTTCATCGGTTATGCGGTGGTCTACACCGTGATCTTGAAGCCGTTGACGCCGCAGAACATCGTGATCGGCGGCGCTTCAGGCGCCATGCCGCCGGTGCTGGGCTGGGCTGCCATGACGGGTTCGGTCGGCCCGGAGGCGTTGATCCTCTTTTTGATCATCTTCCTCTGGACGCCGCCGCACTTCTGGGCGCTGGCGCTCTACCGCGTGGAAGACTACCGCAAGTCAGGCCTGCCCATGCTGCCCGTGACGCACGGCAATGAGTTCACGCGCCTGCAGGTGTTCCTCTACACGCTGGTATTGTTCCCCGCCTGCCTGATGCCGTTTATCTTCAAGATGAGCGGCTGGCCTTACCTCGTTGCCGCTGTCGCGCTCAGCATCGGCTTCAGCTGGTATGGCTTTCGCCTGTGGCGCAACTACTCCGACGCGCTGGCACGCAAGACCTTCCGGTTTTCACTGATTCATCTTTCGGTGCTGTTCGCAGCGCTGCTGCTTGACCACTATCTCTAGGCTCCCACCATGAAGTCCCACAGCACGCCCCGGGCTGCCTCACCCGTTCGCCGATCTGCTATTAAAACAATAGCTGCCTGCGCTTTTGCAGTGGGTGCTGCAGGCATTTTTACTGCATGCGCACCGGACAAACCTCAGTTCAAGAGCATTGACCTCACCGGCGCCGACTACGCGCAGGGCTTCACGCTGGCCGACCACAATGGCCAGGTGCGCACGCTGAAAGACTTTGCCGGCAAGGTGGTGGTGGTGTTCTTCGGCTTCACGCAGTGCCCCGACGTCTGCCCGACCTCCATGGCCGAGCTGGCGCAGGTCAAGAAACTGCTGGGCACCGATGGCGACAAGCTGCAGGCAATCTTCATCACGGTCGACCCGGAACGCGATACGCCCGAACTGCTCAAGGCCTACATGGGCAATTTCGACCCGACCTTTGTGGCGCTGCGGCCCACGCTCGACCAATTGCCCCAGGTCGCCAAGGACTTCAAGGTGTATTACAAAAAAGTCGACGGCAAAACGCCGGGCAGCTACACCATGGACCATTCCGCCGGCAGCTATGTCTTCGACGGCCAGGGGCGCATCCGTCTTTACAACCGCTACGGCAGCGGCGCTGAGGCGCTGGCGTCCGACATCCGCCTGTTGCTCAAGTCCTGAGCGAATCCGTTCCGCACGGCTGCAACCGGAAAAGGAAAAAGCCCGCACATTGCTGCGCGGGCTTTTTGAAAGAGCGTAAGCCTGCGGGTTTTACGCGTAGGCGGCCAGCACCTTCTTCATCTTCTTCATGGCCGCCACCTCAATCTGGCGGATCCGCTCGGCGCTGACCTTGTACTCGTCGGCCAGGTCGTGCAGCGTCATGCCGCCTGAACCGTCGTCGTTCACCTTGAGCCAGCGCTCTTCCACAATGCGGCGCGACCGCGGGTCGAGATCTTCCAGCGCAGCAGTGATGCCGTCTGACGCCAGGTTGTCGCGCTGGCGCGACTCCATCAGTGCCGTCGGCTCTTGCGTGGCGTCGGCCAGGTAAGCGATCGGGCCAAAGGCGTCTTCGCCGTCGTCACTCGGGCTTGGGTCCAGCAGCACGTCGCCGCCCGACATGCGCTGCTCCATCTCGATGACTTCCTCGCGCTTGACGTTCAACGTCTTGGCCATTGAGTCGATCTGGCCTTCGGTCAGCGTGTCGCGGTGCGTCGCCACGTCGGCGTCGTCCTTGTAGCCTTGCTTCATCGAGCGCAGGTTGAAAAACAGCTTGCGCTGGGCCTTGGTCGTGGCGACCTTGACCATGCGCCAGTTTTTCAGGATGTACTCATGGATCTCAGCCTTGATCCAGTGCATGGCGTAGCTCACCAGGCGCACGTTCTGGTCCGGGTCGAAGCGCTTGACCGCCTTCATCAGGCCGATGTTGCCTTCCTGGATCAGGTCGCCGTGCGGCAGGCCATAACCCAGGTATTTGCGCGAAATCGAAACCACCAGACGCAAGTGAGAGAGCACTAACTTACCTGCGGAATCTAGATCGTTGTTTTCCTTGAGATTTTTGGCAAATTCCTGCTCCTGCTCCAGGGTGAGCATGGGGAGACGGTTCACGGCGGAAATATAAGCGTCCAGGTTGCCCAGCGGGGGCACCAGCGACCAGGGGTTGACGGCTGTGGACGCGCCCGATTTCGGCACGACAGCGGTCAGGGAAGCGGGGGAAAGAGCATAAGACACAGCAAGACTCCTTTCGTCTGGTGCTAAATATTAGCACTCTGTTGGAGAGAGTGCTAAGCAATAGGTTCAATGACTCGGATAGCGCAAGGCTAATAAGTGAAAACCCTTGGTATGAGCCGCATTGTGGGCCATTGGTTCAGGGGGATTGGTTTCTGCCTTGTAAATGCGCGGTATCGATTTGTACGGGGCTGCTGCCCTTCCAAAGGCGGATTTGCTATCTATTTGATAGCTACCTGCGCAAGTTCTTGTTGGGTTGAAGCCATATTTGACGCCAAATCCAGGTGGGCTGTGCATCAGCTTTATGGCCAATTTTATGGAATGAAATTGGCCTTTCACCCAGGTAGGACGGGCGCAAGCAGCTACGAATTTAATAGCGGTTCCGTACTTTTCGTTCCCAGCCACCTGAACCGGCGCTTGCAGGTATGGATTTACGGCAGGCGCTTGTCGTCACGCACTTCGCGGACTTCGACGTCCACCACGTCGCCGGCACGGGGGCTGGCCGGGTTGCCTTGGGCGGCCCCACCCGGCCACATGCCCTGGGGCGAATAGCGCTGGAAGCGGCCAAACACCATCGCAGGCGCCGGCTTGCGGCCGGTGACGAGCGACTTCAGGAGGCTCAGCGCCACGACGATCAGGGCTGCGACCAGCAGGCTGACGGCAAACACAGCCGCGAAGATGCCAAAGAGGAGCTTGAGGAAAAAACGCAGAATTTTGCTGATCAAGCGAGGTACCTGTGAAAAGGTTTAAACCTCCAAGATGGAGGCCGCCCGGGTGTTTTCAAGCTGGATGGATCACCAGCGTATACCCAGCTTGCCAAACAGCTTGCTGAGCACAAACAGCGGCCCGACCCAGAGGTACTGGATATCTTCAAAGAAAGAAGGCTTTTTGCCCTCGATCTTGTGGCCGATGAATTGCAGGATCCAGGCGCCCACAAAAATCCCGATACAAATCGGCAATACCAGCGGCCCCATGGCGAACACCAGACCCAGAAACAGCACCGACCAGACCGCCATGGTCATAAAGAACATCGCCGACAGGCGCGCGTAGTAGACCATGCTGGCCGCGACGAACACATACGCGATATAGGGGTGAAGCGCAAACAGCATGCCGACCAGGCTCAGCATGATGAGCGGGATGGCGATGAAGTGGATCAGTTCGTTGCGCGGGTTCCGGTGGCTTTCGCCGTAGTGCGCCAACAGCTGGTCAACCTTGCGCGGCCCGGTAACGGTATCGGGAATATCCGCTATGTCGTTCATGTATGTCTCCATTGGCGGGGATCGCCTCTGGGCGGATTTTCCGCCAGGCCACCAGAACCTGAGCGGTGTTTTACAAAACGTAACGCAGACCGCGAGCGGCCTGCGGACTTTGTGCTTACCCGGTGTGCTTGCCGATCAGGTCGGCGTGATTTTCGCGGTCTTGATAATCCGGCTCCAGCGGTCTATTTCGCTTTTCAGGAAGCGGCCGAACTCTTCTGAACCCTTTTGTGAGACACGAAAGCCTTGCTGCTTGGCGCGCTCTTCCACGTCAGCGCTGTACATGATCTTGATGATCTCGCGCGAGTATCTGTCGACAATGTCATCCGGCGTCTTGGCCGGGAGCATGGCCCCTGTCCAGTTCTCGACAAAGAGGCCAGTCATACCGGCCTCGAAAGCAGTCGGGACATCAGGCACCCCCGGGTGCCGGCCCAGGCTGCAGATCGCGATCGCGCGCAGTTTTCCACCTTTGACGTGAGCGATCGATTCCGGATAGTTGGAAAAAATCACGTCCAGCTGGCCACCGATCAGGTCGACCATCGAGGGCGCGCCGCCGCGGTAGGGCACATGGATCATCTTCGTTTTGTTCAACTCGCAGAACAAAGCCATGGTCAGGTGTGCTGGGGTGCCGTTGCCGCTCGAGCCCGCGCTCAGCTGCTTGGTTTTGGACACGGCCATCAGGTCCTTGAAGTCCTTGATGGGACTGGCGGCGGGAACCACGACCAGCATCGGCGAATTGGCCATCAGGGCGACCGGGCGCAGGTCTTTGGTGAAGCTGTAAGCCGCATTCGGATACAGGGATACGTTCGCGGCATGTGTCAACGTGATGGCCAGCAGCGTATTGCCGTCGGGCGCCGATTTGGCGACCAGCTCGGCGCCGATCTGCGCGTTTCCGCCAGCCTTGTTTTCGACAATCACGGGAGTCTTCCACGCCTCGGACAGCTTTTGGGCGACCGTGCGGGCCATCATGTCGGTCAGGCCGCCGGGCGTGAACGGGACCACATACTTGATGGTGCTGCCTGGTTTGGGAAAGGTCTGCTGGGCCAGCCCCAGACCCGGAATGCCCGTCAGGGCTGCACCTGTTGATGCCAATACGATGTCACGACGTTTCATGCCTACTCCTCTTGATTGAATAACTGTTAACCCACTAACTGATCCAACTGCGATTTGAGTGCGTCGGGAATGTTGATTCCCGTCTGTAGTGCTTTCGTTTCAAGTGCGATGCGCCGCGTACCGGCCAGACGTACACCTTCGTCCAGCAGCATTTCGGCGATCACGGTTTCCATGCGTTCAAAGTAAGTGTCTGTGCCTGCAAGCGCGCCCGGGTCGATCAGGATGAAAGCCTGGCCGATTCGCGGCTGATTGCCCTCATCCACAAAAAACGATGATGCCTCAAAAGCAAACTGCGCGCCAATCACGGCTGTCACCAGCAGCTCAACCATCAATGCCAACATGGAACCTTTAGGGCTGCTCACGGCGCCCAGCGGCAGCATGGAGCCTTCCAGAGCCGCCTGTGCGTCCGTTGTGGGCCGGCCTTGCGTGTCCAGCGCCCAGCCCAGCGGAATGGATTTGCCTTCCTTGGCCGCAACCATCACCTTGCCGCGCGCAACTTCGCTCAGAGACAGGTCAATCAGCAGTGGATCGGCGTTTCTGCGGGGAAACGCGGCAGCAATCGGGTTGGTTCCAAAGATCGGGTGCTTGCCGCCTGCCGCTGGCATGGCCGCCGGTGCGTTGGCAAAACCAAGGCCTACCAGGCCCGCATCGGTTGCGGCGCGCAGATGATCCACCAATACCCCGCAATGGTGGCTGTTGGTCACGCCGACAAAACACACGCCCAGTTCCCGGGCGGTTGCAATCGCTGTGGAGATCGCCAGGTCGCAAGCGGGAAAAGCCAGGCCCTGCTTTGCATCCACCAGCACCGCCGCACCTTTTTTGTGCGCCACGACGGCGACGGCATGGCCATCGGCCCGGCCGTTGCGAAGATGGGTGGCATATTGCGGCACGCGGCTCAAGCCATGCGAAGCAAGGCCTTGCGCTTCGGCGCGAACCAGTGCTCTCGCGGTGGTGACCGCCATGGCTTCTGCCGCGCCCGCCTTGCGCAGCGCCTGCGTGGCAAGACGGGTTGCTTCTTCAATAGACAGTTGGACCATTTACTTCAGGCTCTCCAGCACCTTGTCGGCAATCATGAACGATACACGTTCATTTGACTGCATGCTGAGACCTGAAATGTGTGGTGTAAGCAACAGGTTGGGGCAGCCTTGCAACGCCGCGCTCGCGGGCAGGGGCTCGGCGTCGAATACATCAATGGCCGCACCGCCCAGTTGCCCCGACCGCAGTGCCGCACTGACTGCCGCGATGTCCACGATGTGGCCCCGCGAGGTATTGATCAGGACTGCGCCTTTTTTCATCTGGCCAATGCGTGCCGCGCTGAACAGCCCGCGCGTCGCATCCACCAGGGGCACATGCAATGTGACGGCATCTGCGCCGCTGATGAGGTCGTCAAGGCCGGCGTACTGCACACCGGTCTGCGCGAAAATCGGAGCATCGGGTGCAAGCGCGGGGTCATAGGCAATCACGTGCATGCCCAGGCCACGTGCCAGGCGGGCGGTGGTCTGGCCTATGGAGCCAAAACCGATGATGCCCAACGTTTGCCCGGCAGCTTCACGGCCGTTGCTCAGCGCAGCGCGCGGCCACTGGCCGGCTGCCACGGTTTCGGTGGATGCAAACGCACCGCGCAACAGCAGCAGGGTGCTGGCAACGACGTATTCCGCCACGCTGAGTGCGTTGGCGCCCGAGGCGGGAATGACCTTGATGCCGCGGGCTTCGCAGGCCGGCACGTCGATGTTGTCCAGCCCCACGCCGAGCCGGCCCACCACCTTGCAGCGGGCCATTGCGGCGAGCAGTTCGCCGCGCACCTGCGTCAGGTTGCGCACGATCAACACATCGGCTTGGCCCGCCTCGGCCCGCAGGCGGGTGGCGTCGCCCACCAGCTGCGGGTCATAGAGCACGCCATGTGCCGCTTCAAGCTGCGCCACTGCGCGCTCGTCCATGAATTCACAGATGACAATGCGCGCCCGCGTCATGACAGTGCCACCAGCATGTGAGCACAATTTTCCGCCGGGCCGCCCCAAGGAAAATTAGCCCCCTCGGGGGGCAGCGTATTACACGAAGTGAAAAGCGTGGGGGCCAAATTTTCCGCCGGGCCGCCCCAAGGAAAATTAGCCCCCTCGGGGGGCAGCGTATTACACGAAGTGAAAAGCGTGGGGGCCATGTTCTAGGCTGATTCAAAGAGGCGCGTCAGCACGAACTCGCGGTGGCCCAGCGCTTCTGCAGCGGTCAGGCGGCCGTTGGCGGTGCGCAGCATGTTCTCCAGCAGCTTGTCGCCGGCCTGGTCGAGCGTGATATCGCGCTGCAGCAGCCCGGAGGTGTCCACGTCGATGTGTTCGCTCATCAGGCGCACGGTGCGCGGGTTCGAGCAGATCTTGATCACGGGAACAATCGCATTGCCGATCACGTTGCCCTGGCCGGTGGGGAAGAAGTGCACGGCGTAACCGGAGGCGGCGCACAGGGTCACCATTTCGGCGGCGGCGCTCGACGAGTCCATGAACCACAGGCCCGGGTGCGTGGGCATTTCGGCCTTGTCGATGACGCCGTCGACCGTGCAGACCTTGCCGATCTTCTGAATGTTGCCCAGCGCTTTTTCCTCGATGGTCGTGAGGCCTCCGGCAATGTTTCCCTTGGTGGGCTGCGAGTCCGACAGGTCGCTGGTCTTGTGGCGGTTGATCATGTCCTGGTAGCGGTTGAACATGAACATGAACTGGTCGCGCACGGCATCTGTGGCACAACGGTCGGCGACGATCTTTTCACCACCGGTGATCTCGGAGGTTTCACCGAAGCACAGGTAGTTGCCGAGCGGGTGCAGCTTGTCGAAGGCGTTGCCGACGGTGGGATTGGCGCCGCAGCCGGACGTGGTGTCCGATTCGCCGCACTTGGTGGACACCCACAGTTCGGAGATGCCGCAGACCTCGCGCTGCTTTTCGCTGGCCCACTGCACATACTCACGTGCGGCTTTGGAGGCCTTCATGATGGTCTCATGGTCGCCGTGGCCTTCAATGCCGAAGCCCACGACCGGTTTGCCAGTTTTGGCGATGCCGTCCACCACTTTTTTGGTCCAGCTGTCTTCAATGCCGATCACCACGACGGCGGCGACGTTGGGGTTGCAGCCGGCACCGATCAGGGTGCGAAAGTGCAGCTCCAGGTCGGCACCGAATTGCAGCCGCCCATAGGGGTGCGGAATCGCCATGCAGCCCTTGATGTTGTGGGCCACCGCCTCGGCGGCTGCATTGGAAAGGTCGTCCAGCGGCAGGATGATGACGTGGTTGCGCACGCCGACGCGGCCGTTTTCACGGCGGTAGCCCAGAAATGTGGTGTTTTTATCGATGACTGACATGGGGGATCCTTTTAAAGTTTTTTGAGTTGATGGTTTGGATGGCGTAGCGAGCGGGCGGCAGGCAAGGCGCAAACCGCAGGCGGGCTCCTGCCCGGCGAGGATTTGCAACGCTGCATCCCGCCCGCGCAGTAGCCAGGCAAGCCATCAACTACCAGCGCTTGGTTTTGATGTTATGGACATGGGCGTGCTGGCCGGCCTTGATGTTGGCAACAACCTTGCCCATGTCGATGCCGTACTTCAGCACGGTGTCGCCGACAGCCATGTCCTTGAGGGCCACCTTGTGGCCGATCGGGATGTCCTGTTGGGCCTGCACATTGATCATGCGGTCCTCGTCCATGATCCAGCCGGTCATGGCGGTTCCTGCCTTCACACCTTCCACCACCACAACGGCCACGGTGTCTTTGGCGTCATGCAATACAAAATGAATCATGGGGTCTCCGAATGGCCTGAGTTGAATTGAGTTGCCAGTTTTATGGGCCGGCAACCGCTTGTCAATTCACTCATATATATGACTTGTACGACTCGCCCGTTGGTGTTTCAATGGCGGCCGTGAATGTCAAAAACACATCGGCTCCATTGCGTCCGTTGATGAGCGAAGAGGCCATGCCGCTCTACCGCCAGGTCAAGCGCGAGCTGCAAAAACTCATCGAGGCCGGGCATTGCGGCCCGGGTAAACCCTTGCCCAGCGAGGCGAATATTGCCGCGAGCCTGCAGGTGAGCATTGGCACCCTGCGCCATGCCGTTGACGAGCTGGTACACGAGCATGTGCTGGTGCGGCGGCAGGGCAAGGGAACTTTTGTGGCGCCGCACAACAATGCCCGCTTCATGTTCCAGTTTTTTCACGTGGAGCCGCACTGGAACTTCGGTGACGACGATGCGGCGCGGGACCGCGACTACCCGGAAATTGACTGCATCGCTTTTGGGCGCGAGCGGGCCACGGAGCAAGAAGCCGCCGCGTTGCGTATCAAGGCGGGGGAGTCCGTGTTCAGGGCGGAAAACCGCCTCGCCCTGCAGGGCAGGGTGGTCATGCATGACCGGCTGACCATTGCGGCGGCTCTGTTCCGCAACCTCACCGAAAAGCGTTTTGTGGAAAGGCCCGGCACGATCTATGCCTTGTACCAGACGGACTTCGGCATCACCGTGCTGCGGGCACAGGAACGTGCACGCGCCGCGGCGGCCGACCGGACCCAGGCGCGCCTGCTGGGGCTGGCGGTGGGCTCCCCGGTGCTGGAAGTGCATCGGCTGGCCCTGACGTTCGGCGACAAGCCCGTGGAATACCGGGTCTCTACCATCAATACCCAGGCGCACGACTATGTCAGCGTGCTGTCCAAGAAGGCATGAACATGGACCTTGTTGTGGTGCTGGAGAAAACCCGGCTCGCGGGCATGGAGGCTGCCGCCCGCATCAGGAAAGCGCAGGCTGAACTGCAGCCGGCGGATGTCCGTCAGAAAGCGCCGGGTGACTGGGTCACGCGCTTTGACCGCGAAGTGGAAGAGGGCTTGCGCGGCGCATTGCTGCAAGTCTTGCCGCAGAGCGGTTTTGTCGGCGAAGAAAGCGGCGGCGAATTGACGGAGCAGCCCACCTGGCTGGTCGACCCGATTGATGGCACGGCAAACTTTGCGCGCGGCTACCCTCAGTATGCGGTATCGATTGCACTGTGTGTGGACCGGCAGCCGGTGCTGGGCGTGATCGTGGATCCGTCCCGCCACGAAATTTTTACTGCGGCATCGGGCCTTGGTGCATACCTGAATGGGGAGCGCCTGGCCTGTGCTGCCGCGCGCCCTGCTGCGCAATGCCTGGTTTCGACGGTGTTTCCCAAGCCGGGTGCGCCTTTCATGGACGACTACCTGCGTGAATTTGGTGATGTACTGAGAACGTTTGGGCAGGTTCGGCGAAGCGGGTCCATGGCGCTGGAACTGGCTTATGTGGCGGCCGGGCGGGCTGATGCCTTCTGGGAACGCGGCATGGGCGCGTGGGACGCTGCGGCCGGGTTGGTGCTGCTGCGCGAGGCCGGCGCCACGATGCGGTCCCTGGACGGCTTGCCCCTGCTGCAAAGCCGGATGCTGGTGGCGGGAAGCCCTACCGGTGCGGCGCTGCTGGAAAAAGTTCTCACGCATTACCCCGGTGGTCCAAACCCTCCGTCCCATTCATCCAACAAGTCTGTCTGATATCCCATGATTTTTAAATGGCGCATGGCGCTGGCGTCCCACTTTCCAGGTGTGCTGGTGTGCATGGTGATTGCACTGGCCGCGACTTTCATCTCCGAGCACTATGGCGGTCCCCAACTGCTCTATGCCTTGCTGATCGGCCTGGCGTTCCACTTTCTCAATAGCCACCCCAAGGCGGCCAAGGGCATTGGTTTTTGCGGCCGCGTGGTGCTGCGCGTGGGGGTCGCGCTGCTTGGTGCCCGCATTACGTTTGCGCAAGTGGCCCAACTGGGCGCCGGAACCGCCGTGGTTATCGTGCTGGCGGTGGTACTGACGATTTTGCTGGGCGTGCTGCTGGCGCGCTGGCTGAAGTGTTCGCGTGATGAAGGCCTGCTGTCGGGCAGCGCGGTGGCCATCTGCGGTGCATCGGCGGCGCTAGCCGTGTCTTCCGTGCTGCCCCAGACGAAAGAAAACGAACGCTTCACACTGCTGGCCGTGGTGGGCGTCACGGTGCTGTCGACGCTGGCGATGGTGGTCTACCCATTCAGCCTGCAGGCCATCGGGCTCTTGCCGGGGCAGGCCGGTATTGTGCTGGGCGGCTCGATTCACGACGTGGCGCAGGTGGTAGCGGCCGGCATGATGCTCGGCCCGCAGGCGGGTGACACGGCCACCGTGGTCAAGCTGTTTCGCGTCATGATGCTGATGCCCATCGTACTGTTCATTGCGGTGCTGTACCGCAACCATCCGGCCGTCAAGGTGCCGGAAACAGAAGTGCCGCTGGTACCGGGCTTCCTGATCGCTTTTGTCGTGCTGGTCATGCTGGCCAGCGCCGGCCTGATCGCGGCGCCGGTGGTTCAACTGGCCAGCGATGCATCGCGCTGGATGCTGGTAACGGCCATTGCCGCTGCGGGTGTGAAGACCAGTTTTGAAGACTTGCTCAAGCTGGGCTGGAAGCCTGTGGCGCTGTTGCTGGCCGAGACATTCTTTATCGTGGCCTTCGTGGTGATCTCGGTACTGCTGCTAAAGCTTGGGGTGCCTTGAGCGGCAAGCGGCGAATCTGCCGGTTCAGCCCAGAAGAGCCTGCGCGAATTCACGCGCGTTGAAGGTTTCCAGGTCTTCCAGCTGCTCACCCACACCGATGAAGTACACCGACATCGGACGCAGTGTGGGTGAGGCAATGGCACGTTCACGGGCCCACAGCGCAATGGCCGCCAAAACGCCGCCCTTGGCTGTGCCGTCCAGCTTGGTCACGATGAGGCCGGTCAGCTGCAGCGTGTCATCAAAGGCCTTGACCTGGGCCAATGCGTTTTGCCCGGTGTTGCCGTCAATAACCAGAAGTACCTCGTGGGGTGCTGTGGCGTCTGCTTTCTGCACTACACGTTTGATCTTGCGCAGCTCTTCCATCAGGTGCAACTGCGTCGGCAGGCGGCCGGCCGTGTCGACCAGCACCACATCTTTGCCGCGCGCCTTGCCTGCGCTCACGGCGTCAAAGCTCACGGCGGCCGGGTCGCCGCCTTCCTGGCTGACGATCTCGACGGTGTTGCGGTCGGCCCAGACGCTGAGCTGCTCGCGCGCCGCGGCGCGAAAGGTGTCAGCTGCTGCCAGCAGCACCGAGGCGCCTTCGGTGGCCAAGTGCCGTGTGAGCTTGCCGATGGATGTGGTCTTTCCGGCACCGTTGACCCCGGTCACCATGATCACGGTGGGCTGGTACTGGCCGATCACGAGGGGCTGCTCCAGCGGCTTGAGCAGTTGTGCGATGGAGTCCACCAAGGCATTCTTGACGGCGACGGGGTGCGTCATGCCGCCTTCCTTGACGCGGCGTTTGACATCGGCCAGCAGGTGTTCGGTGGCCTTGCTGCCGGCGTCGGCCATCAATAACGCGGTCTCCAGGTCTTCGTAGAGTGCATCGTCGATGCGGCTGCCGGTGAACACGGTCGAGATGCTGGAGCCGGTCTTGCGCAGCCCGGCCTGCAGCTTGCCGAGCCAGCGTTCCCGCTCGGGGGCCACAGCGCCGGGAACCGGAATGGCAATGGGGGTTACAAGCGCGCTGCCAATCAAGCTGCCACCCGCAGGAGCTGGCGCGGGTGCAGCGGGCACAGGTACTGCCGGGTCCGGGGTGGATCCGCCGGCCGGGGAGGGCGTATCGGGCGCGGAAGACGCCGGTGGGGCAGGGGGAGGGGATTTTTTCTTGAAAAAACTGAACATTGGGTATGCTTGTGGAGTCCTAGTGGGCAATTGCACTCTGCAGTGCCGTGCGGCGCCACCCAGCTATTCTATGAAACACCCCAGGCCAGCCTTTTTGACACCCCCAGTACCCCTATCTTCCATACTTCGCCCGTCGGCCGTGCGGCACCTTCCCGCGCTGGTGCTGGCACTGTACCTGGGTACGGCCGCCCTTGCACAGACGCCCGTGCCGGCACCGGTCGAGCAGTTCACGCTGGCCAATGGCCTCACGGTCATCGTCAAGCCCGACCATCGCGCCCCCACCGTGGCCCACATGCTGTGGGTGCGCGTGGGCTCCATGGACGAGGTCGACGGCACGTCGGGCGTGGCCCATGCGCTGGAACACATGATGTTCAAGGGAACGGCGAAGGTCAAACCGGGTGAGTTTTCAAAGCGCGTAGCCGCCCTGGGTGGACGCGACAACGCTTTCACCAGCCGCGACAACACGGCCTACCACCAGCAGATTCCGGCAGGCAAGCTGGAGGACGTCATGCGCCTGGAGGCTGACCGTTTCACCGGCAACCAGTGGGCCGACGACGAGTTCAAGCGTGAGATCGAGGTTGTCAAGGAAGAGCGGCGCCTGCGCACCGAAGATTCACCGCGCGCCATGCTGTATGAGCAGATGACCGCGATGACGTTTACCGCCTCGCCTTACCGGCGCCCGGTGGTCGGCTGGATGAGCGACATTGAGGCCATGACGCCCGACGACGCGCGCGATTTTTACCGCCGCTGGTATGTGCCCGCCAATGCCGCCGTTGTGATTGCCGGTGATGTGGATGTCGCGCAGGTCAAAAAGCTGACCGAAAAATACTACGGCGGGATTCCGGCGCGTGCCGTGCCGGTGCGCAAGCCGCGTACCGAGCCCGTGCAGGCCGGTGTGCGCCGCATGGACTTCAAGGCACCGGCCAGCCAGGCCTATGTCAGCATGGTTTTCAAGGTGCCCAAGCTGGAGCCGGCAGACCTGGCCGCGCCGGTCGCCGGCGCCGGCCGCGACGCGCTGGCGCTGACGGTGCTGGCCGCCGTGCTGGACGGTTACAGCGGCGCCCGGCTTGACCGCGCGCTGGTGCAGCAGTCCCGTGTGGCCGACAGCGCCGGTGCGTCCAATGGCCTGATGGGCCGGGGGCCGCAGCTCTTTTCGCTTGACGGCGTGCCCGCTGCCGGTAAAACCGCCCAGCAGGTGGCCGACGCGCTGCGCGAGCAGGTGGCCAAGGTGGCGCGCGAAGGCGTGAGCGAGGCCGAATTGAACCGCGTCAAGACGCAGTGGGTGGCCAGCGAGACCTACAAGCTCGACTCGGTCTTCAACCAGGCGCGCGAGCTCGGCTCCCACTGGGTGCAAGGCCTGCCGCTGGATGCCAGCGAACGCATCATTGCCGCCCTGCGCAGCATCACGGGCGCCGAGGTGCAGGCAGTGGCCGCGAAATATTTTGGTGACGACCAGATGACGATGGCAACGCTGTTGCCGCAGCCGCTGGATCCGAACCGCAAGCCGCGCCAGGGCACTGCGCCTGCCGGCGACCTGCAGCGTTGAGCTGCCCTACTCATCCAGAATTGTTGACAACATCATGATTGCTATAAAAACAATAGCGGCTCGCGCAAGGTGTGTAGGGGTCGCAGGCCTTTTTGGTTTGTTTTTTCACTCGCTGGCGCTGGCTGCCCTGCCGATCCAGCACTGGACGCAGCCCAATGGCGCCAAGGTTTACCTGGTCGAAAGCCCGGCGATTGCCATGCTGGACGTGCAGATCGACCTGGACGCCGGCAACCGGCGTGACCCTGCTGACAAAGCCGGCCTGGCCAGCATGATGGCCGGCCTGCTGGAAAAAGGTGTGCGTGCCAGCAATGGCTTGGGGCCAGACGGAATTTGTGGAGGGCTGTGTGTTCCCGAGCCGGCGCTCGATGAAAACGCACTCAGCGAAGCCTGGGCGGATCTGGGCGCGCAGTTCGGTGCCGGCACCACGTCCGACCGCCTGAGCTTTTCACTGCGCACCCTGACCGACCCGGCGCTGCTGGACAAAGCCGCAGCGCTGGCCGCACGTGAGATCGCCGAGCCGGCTTTTCCCGAAGCTGTGTGGCAACGCGAGCGCGCACGCCTGCAGGCCTCGATCCGCGAGTCCTATACCCGCCCGGCCAGTGTTGCCGGCCGCGCCTACACACCGGCGGTGTACGGCACGCATCCCTACGGCTATGAAGTCACGGAAGAAAGCCTGACGCGCATCAGCGTGGGCGACATGCGCGCCGCGCACACCACTGGCGTGACGGCTTGCCGCGCGCGCATCAGCATGGTGGGCGCCGTGACGCGCGCGCAGGCTGATGCCATCGCCGCAAAATTGCTGTCGCGCCTGCCGCAAACGGCTTGCGCCGGCCTGCCGCCATTGCCGGCCGTGGCCGAGGTCGCGCCGCTGGCCGCACCGGTTGAAAAACGCATCCCCTTTGCTTCAGCGCAGGCGCAGGTGCTGATCGGCCAGCCGGGCTACAAACGCTCAGACCCGGACTACTTCGCCCTGACGGTGGGCAATTACATCCTGGGCGGCGGCGGTTTTGTCTCGCGGCTGGCCAGTGAAGTGCGTGAAAAGCGCGGCCTGACGTATGGCGTGTCGAGTTATTTCTCACCTGCCCTGCATGCGGGCGCCTTCACCATCAGCATGCAGACCCGGCCTGACCAGGCTGCGCAGGCCGTGGACCTGGTGCGCAAAGTGGTGGCTGACTTTGTGGCCAACGGCCCGCTGGAGGCCGAACTCAAGGCGGCGAAGGACAACCTGGTGGGCGGCTTTGCCTTGCGCATTGACAGCAACCGCAAGCTCCTTGACAACGTGTCGAGCATTGCCTGGAACGACCTGCCCCTGAACTACCTGGATACCTGGACGCAGCAGGTCGACAAGGTCACGGTGGCCGATGTCAAGGCGGCTTTTGCACGCAAGCTGCAGCCTGAAAAAATGGTCACTGTTATCCTTGGCGCCGCACCATGAAGTACACGCCCGCTCCCACCCCAGCTCCCGCCACCCCCAAAAACCCGCGCGCCAAAAGCGGCAAAGTGGTGGGCCGCAAAACCGTGCCGCCGGGCGAAATCCGCATCATCGGCGGCTTGTACAAACGCACCAAATTGCCGGTGCCCAGCAAGCCGGGCCTGCGTCCCACGCCCGACCGCGTGCGTGAAACCCTTTTCAACTGGCTGGGCCAGGACCTGACGGGCTGGCGCTGTATCGACGTGTTTGCCGGCACCGGCGCGCTGGGCTTTGAGGCCGCGTCGCGCGGCGCGGCCGACGTGCTGCTGTGCGAGCAGGACCCGGCGCTGGCGCAACAGCTCAAGACAGTGCAAGCCAGGCTCAAGGCCGACATGTGCCGTATCGAGCGTGGCGACGGGCTGAGCGCCTTGAAACGCGTTGCGCCGGGCAGCCTGCAGCTGGTGCTGCTGGACCCGCCTTTTGAATCCACCCTGTACGAATCCACGCTCAAAGCCGCAGCGCAGGCCATCGGCCCGACCGGCGTGGTTTATCTGGAGGCGCCCAAACCCTGGACGGATGAGGAACTGCTGCCGCTGGGTTTGCAGGTGCACCGCAGCGGAAAGGCAGGCGCCGTGCATTTCCACCTGCTGGCCGCTCTGGGTACGCCAGCGGGCTGAACCGCCGGCCAGGCCTTGCCTGCCTCGTGGTTACAGGGCGGCAATTGGCGGCAAAAAGGGTGGGGCGGGCATAATTCCTCCTATGGCCACCTCCCGCACCGCTGTTTATTCCGGCACGTTTGACCCGTTCACCTTGGGCCATGACGACGTCGTGCGCCGTGCTGCCGGGTTGTTTGACCGGCTTGTCATTGCCGTGGCCACTGCCCACCACAAGAAAACCCTGTTTTCACTGGAAGCGCGTGTGGCGCAGGTACAGGCGGCAACCCAGGGCATCGCTGGCGTCACGGTGCTGCCGTTTGACGGCCTGATCATGGATTTTTGCACGGCGCAAAAGGCCTCAGCCGTGGTGCGCGGAATCCGCAACATCACCGACTTTGACTACGAAGCGCAGATGGCGGCCATGAACCGCAAACTGCGCCCCGAGGTGGAAACCGTGTTTCTGTTGCCCGACGCACCGCTGCAATGCATCAGCAGCACGCTGGTGCGCGAGATCAGCAAGCTGGGCGGCGACATCAGCCAGATGGTGAGCCCGGCGGTGGCGTCGGCACTGGCGGCGGCGCACGAAGCCGCAAAGGGGCGCTGACATGGCCCTGATGATCACCGACGAGTGCATCAACTGCGACGTCTGCGAACCCGAATGCCCCAACCAGGCGATTTACCTGGGCAAGGAAATTTACGAGATCGATCCGCACAAATGCACGGAATGCGTGGGCCATTTCGATGAGCCCCAGTGCGTGCAGGTTTGCCCTGTGGCCTGCATTCCCATCAACCCGCAGCACATTGAAACGCGGGAAACCCTGTTTGAAAAATACCAGCGGCTGCAAACCATTATTCCGGTGGTCACGGCCCGGTGACCTGATTCCGTCGGGGACATGGGTTTTCGAGCCTGGTACCTTCCCGGCAGCACAAATTTATAGCCAAACAGGCCTCTGGACTAACAGGGGTGAGCGCAAGCAGCTATAAAAATAGTAGCACTCCACCTTTTGCGTGGTGTGCCCGGCTCGGCTGAATTTCAGTCTTCGATATCCACTTTGCGCGGCGGTTTCGGCCGCGGTGGCGTGCTGGTGTGGATCATCATCGTGGCTTTTTCCATCTCGCCCTTGAGCAGTTCCGGCACGGCCTTGATGCAGCGGGCAATGCAGTCTTCAATCGCCACGCGGTGCTCTTGCGAAGGTTTTTTCAGCACCCAGTTGACCACCTCGGCCTTCACGCCCGGGTGGCCCACGCCGATGCGCAGGCGCCAGTAGTCGGCCGTGCCCAGCTGCGCATGGATGTCGCGCAGGCCATTGTGGCCGGCATGGCTGCCGCTGAACTTGAGCTTGACCTGGCCGGGCACGATGTCCATCTCGTCGTGCGCCACCAGCACTTCCTCGGGTGCGACCTTGAAGAACCGCGCCAGCGCCGCCACCGACTTGCCGGACACGTTCATGAAGGTGAGTGGTTTGAGCAGCCAGACGTTCTGGCCGTTCACCGTGATGCGGGCCACCTGGCCGTGGTAACTCTTGTCCAGGCTCAGCGGGGCTTTCAGCTCCTGCGAGAGGGCGTCGATAAACCAGAAACCGGCGTTGTGGCGGGTGGCTTCGTATTCAGGGCCAGGGTTGCCTAACCCGACAAACAATTTGATCATTTGGAGATTTCCATCCGCCCAATTCTAGGGGCGTGTCTGTCGTGCTTCGCATCCCTGGGGTTGAAGGGATAAGGCTGGTCAAGAAAAACGGCCCTTGTCCTGCGGGAGGACAAGGGCCGCGAGCCTTTTCAGGCCTGAGCGTGAAGTGGGTTAATTACTTCTTGGCGGCAGGCTTGGCAGCGTCGGCCTTGGCGCCGGCTTTGGCTTCCTTGGCGGCCGCAGCTTTAGCGGCTTTCGGATCCACCGGTGCGGCTGCTGCAGCGGCTGCTGCGGCATCGGCCTCGGCTTCTTCGGAAACGGCAGACACCGACACCAGAACCGGGTTGTCCTGGCCCTTGGCCACGAACTTCACGCCCTTTGGCAGGGTGATGTCCTTGATGTGCAGCGGCGAGCCCTTCTTCAGGCCCTTCAGGTCGACGGCGATGAATTCGGGGATGTCTGCAGGGAAGCAGGACACGGTCAGCTCGGTGATCACGTGGTTGACCAGGCAGTTCTCCGTCTTGACGGCTGGAGACTCTTCTTCACCGCTGTAGTGCACAGGCACTTTCACGGTCATCTTGGTCTTGGCTTCCACGCGCTGGAAGTCGATGTGCAGGATCTGCTGTTTGTACGGGTGCATTTGCAGGTCGCGCAGCAGAACCTTGTGTTCTTTGCCTGCCAGTTCCATCTGGAGGATGGAAGCATGGAACGCTTCTTTCTTGATGGCGTGGAACAACGCGTTGTGATCGATTTCGATCAGCGTGGGTTCACCGGTGCCACCGTAAACAATACCGGGCGTACGGCCGGTGATGCGGAGACGGCGGCTCGCACCCGTGCCCTGCTTTGCGCGCTCAAAAGCGACGAATTTCATAATCAACTCCAATAAAGAACGGACCGCGACCAGTCTCGTTCTGGTTTAAAAAGCTGCTTTTTCCTGACGATGAACATCGTGAGGCGAGGGCAGCTACCTTTTTGTTTCAGATCAGAACAGGTTGTCCTGGTCCGAAAACAAACTCATGACCGACTCTCCCTTGGCGATGCGCTGAATGGTTTCAGCGATCAGCGGCGCCACGGAGAGCTGGCGAATCTTCTTGCAGCTTGCTGCATGGGCGCTCAGCGGAATGGTGTTGGTGATCACCACTTCATCGAGTGCGTCGCCCTGGGCGATGCGGTCAATGGCCGGGCCCGAAAAAATCGGGTGCGTGCAATATGCGTAAACCTTCTTGGCGCCGCGCTCTTTCAGCACTTCAGCCGCCTTCACCAGCGTGCCGGCCGTGTCGATCATGTCGTCCATGATGACGCAGTTGCGGCCTTCAATGTCGCCGATCACGTGCATCACTTCAGACACGTTCGCCTTGGGGCGGCGCTTGTCGATGATCGCCATGTCGCAGCCCAGCTGCTTGGCCAGCGCCCGGGCGCGCACCACGCCGCCCACATCGGGCGACACGACCATCAGGTCGGCGTAATTCTTCTGGCGCAAGTCGCCCAGCAACACCGGCGACGCATAAATGTTGTCGACCGGAATATCAAAAAAGCCCTGGATCTGGTCGGCATGCAGATCCATCGTCAAAACACGCGACACGCCCACGGCCTGCAGCATGTTGGCGACCACCTTGGCTGTAATCGGCACCCGCGCCGAACGTGGGCGGCGGTCTTGCCGGGCATAACCGAAATACGGGATCACCGCGGCGATGCGCTCGGCCGAAGCCCGTTTCAACGCATCAACCATGATCAGCAGTTCCATCAGGTTGTCGTTGGTCGGCGCGCAGGTCGACTGCACCACAAACACATCACGGGCCCGGACGTTCTGCTGGATCTCGACGGTAACCTCACCATCCGAAAAACGGCCGACATGGGCTGCACCCAGTGAAATGCCCAGGTGCTGGGCGATGTCGGAGGCCATGCTCGGATTGGCATTGCCGGTGAAAACCATGAAGTCGGGATGGTGCGTTTGCATGTGGGGCCCAGCTGCTACAAGGACTTGAACGTGGCTGAAATTTTTATCGAAGCAAAATACGCACGGGACAACACGTTGCAACGGGCTTGGCAGTGAGCGCCGCTTGCCTGGCGTGTTTCCAAAAACACACAGACCCGCTGATACACATCACGCGGGTCTGTCAGGAGTCACACGGGCCCGCTCCGGGCGGGACCGCAACACCGGGGCTACGGCCCACGGCGAGTAATTTGGCAGGGGTGGAAGGATTCGAACCTGCGAATGCCGGAATCAAAATCCGGTGCCTTAACCAGCTTGGCGACACCCCTACACAGGACAGTTGTTGTTGCCAACAACAGACCTATAAACTTTTCCATTTAGGTCGCTTGAAAGCGCATTTCAAAGAGCGGTTATTTTACCAACCAGCCAGAGGATGCGCCTCCAAATTGCTGCATGTCCGGACTATCCAGTCATCAGGCAAACCTGAAAGATCCGTCAAATCCGTGCCATGCGGCAGTTGCGCAAATACAGCACTTCCGGAGCCGGTCATGCGCCCTTGAAGATGTTTCGTTTTCAGCCAGTTGATCGACTGGCCAATCTGCGGGCACATCTCCTGCGCTACCGGCTGCAAGTCGTTGCGGCCGAATCCGAAATCAACCGATCTCAAAGGGCCTTCAGCATTTGCAGCAAAGCCTTGGATTGTAGCAGTTTCTGTGTCGCGTTTGAGCCCCGGCGCACCGAAAATTCCTGGTGTGGAGACACCGGCAGGGGGCTTAACCACCACAAAACGGGCTGGCGGCAAGGCCAGCGGCGTGATTTTTTCACCAATGCCTTCCACCCAGGCGTGGCCACCGGACAGGAAAAAGGGGACATCGGCGCCCAGCGACAGGGCGATGGCTTGCAGTGTTGGGGTCGGCAGGCGCACACCCCAAAGCCGCTGCAGCGCCAGCAGGCAGCTGGCTGCGTCGGATGAACCCCCACCCATGCCGGCTTCTGAAGGGACGCTTTTTTGCAGGCCGATGTGAACGCCCAAAGACGTGCCGCAAGCCGCTTGCAGCGCCCTGGCTGCCTGTACACACAAGTCCTCGGCGGGCAAGGCCTGGGACTCGCCGGGGTTGCCCTCGTTGAGTTGGCGAAGGTCTTCCCGGGTGATCTGGCCATCGGCGCGCAGTTCAAAGTGCAGGGTGTCGCACCAGTCGATCAGCATGAATGCGGATTGCAACAGGTGGTAGCCGTCGGGCCTGCGTCCGGTGATGTGCAGGAAAAGGTTCAATTTGGCGGGCGCCGGCACGTCATACAGGGCTTTGAGCGGCTGCGCGGCGTGTGGGACGGGGGCGGTATGAGTCGTCATGAACTGGTGTCGCCAAAGCAATAACAGGAACCGGGAGCGTGAAAGTACGGGAGGCCTTGCGGCGAAGCCGGGGCATTCACCCCGGAATTATTGGTCAAGGACAACACGCAGGTCGGCTGGGGGCGCTGGCTGCACCCGCCTGGCCGTGATGCGGCCTTCGGCGTAACGGGAAAGGTCTGCAGACCAGCCGCTGACGCTGGCATTGTCGCCCTGCAGCCAGGCAAAGAGCGCGGTCACCGGGACGGCCGCACCTGTCGCCTGGGCCATCAGCTCATCCACCGAAGAAAATCGCTGGATCTTGCCATTGCCTGAGTCGAGTACGGCTTCACCGGGCGACCAGCGGAGCACACCCAGCACGCTGCCCAAAGGACTGATCAGCGAGAGTTCGCCGCGCTCGGGTTGGCCCTTGAGCTCGAAGCTCGCCGAAAAAGACTGCACAGGTTCGCTTTGGACCTGCAGGCTGATACGGCCTGTCCGAAGCTCATTTTTTGAGTCATTTGTGCCCGCAAGCCTTTGTGGTTGAGCGCAACCAGCTATCAAAAAAGGAGCAATAGCGCAGGCGCACACCAGACCCAGACGGGTCAGGTGGATACGCAGTACAGGCGGCAGGACGCGAATTCCCGTCACAGCTTCACGCGCAGGCGCTTGAGCGTCTCGAGCAGGGTCTCGTTTTCGGGACTCAGCAGCCGGCCTTCTTTCCAGATGGCCACGGCGCGGTCACGCTGGCCTGTTGTCCAGAGCACTTCACCGAAGTGGGCCGCGATTTCGGCGTCCGGTTTGGCTTTGTAAGCGGCTTCAAAGATCTTGATGGCTTCCGAGGTGTTGCCCATTCGGAATTCGACCCAGCCCAGGCTGTCCTTGATGAATGGATCGGCGGGCGCATATTCGAGCGCTTTGCGAATCAGATCACGCGCTTCCGGCAGGCGCACGCTGCGATCCGCAAATGAATAGCCCAGGGCGTTGTAGGCGTGGTGGTAGTCGGGCTTGAGCTGGATGACGCGCCGCAGCAGACGTTCCATTTCATCCATCGAACCCAGCTTTTCAGCCATCATGGCCTGGTCGTACAGCAGTTCGGTTTCGTCGGGGTTCCTGGCCAGGGCTTGCGCCAGCACATCATGGGCCAGCTGGTACTGCTTGAATTCGCGGAGCAGGCCTACTTCCGCGTTCAATTTCAGTCTTGCGTCTGCAGCGTTGCGTTCGGGGAGCTTGCGGATCAGCTGGCGTCCTTCTTCCAGTTTGCCCTGGCTGGCCAGGATAGAGGCGCGCCGGGTTTGGGCCTGGGTCAGGTCAGCGGAATTTTCAATCCTGGCCAGCCAGCTTTCTGCCGCCGCATAGTCCTTGCGTTTTTCGGCCAGTTGGGACAGCGAGAGGTAGGCCTGGGCCAGGCCGCGGTTGCGCTCGCCTTCGGCTGTCTGCTGCTGGGCCAGGGTGACGTAGCGCTCCAGCGAGGTTTGTGCCTGTGCCAGCTGGTTGTCCTGCAATTGCAGGGAGCCCAGTACCAGCCAGCCTTCGGGAAGCTCGGGTTTTTCGCGGGTCACCACTTGCAGCTGGGCGGCGGCTTCGGCGTAGCGCTGGGCATCCAGCAGCGCGCGCGCATAGGCCATCCGCACTTCGGGCAGGGCTTTGGCGTTGCCTTCAAAGTATTTGCGGACCAGATTTTCTGCTTCAGGCTGTTTCGGGTCCATCAGTTCCAGCCCGACCAGGGCCGGGCCTTCGGAGAGCGGGCCTGCAGCCTGTGCGCGCCTGGCTGCCGCAAGCGCGCCGTTGCTGTCGCCGGCGGCCAGCCGCATACGCCCCACCGTGGTCCAGGCGGCGCTGGCGGTGGCGGGACTGTTCAGGTAGGTGGCCAACGCTTCTTCGGCCACCGTGCTGGCCAGCTTTTTGTCGGGCACACGCGCGTAAATCCGGGGTACCGCAGTCAATGCCGCAGCGCGTTCCATTTCCGGAGCAAGCCGGATTTCGGTTTGCAGCGGTTCGGTCGTGTCGGCAATCCGGTTCAATGCCACCAGGATCTGCAGGACATAACGGTTTGCCTCGCGCGAGGCGGGCTGCTCTGCCTTCCAGGCCTGGGCTGCCTGCAGTGCGGCATCGCCAGAGCGCGACTGCAGTGCGATGTCCGTAGCGCGCTGGTAGAGCTGCGCATCGCCGGTTTTGCGGGCGGCGTCCAGCATGAGCGCAAATCCTGCGGCGGGCTCGCCCTCCTGCAGGGTCATTTCACCCACCAGCAGCTGGTAAAAAAGGGCCCCATCCAGCTGCGATGATGGAGTCGCTTCCTGTGCGGCTTTGGCCTCGACAAGCGTTGAGGGCGCAGCCAGGAGCGGTTCTTCGGTCTGCGCCAGGACCAGGGGAACAGCCAGCCACAGGCCGCTGATGGCAAGGCCAATTTTTTTCTTCATCGAACCATGATAATTGAAGCTTCCCGGCTGCGCTGCCGCTTTACGCCGCGGCCCTGATCTTCGGCTGGCCCACCGCTGCCTTCTTGCGCCATGCAGCAGCGCCCTTATTTACAAAACCATGCCTGAGCTGCCAGAAGTTGAAGTCACCCGGTTGAGCTTTGCGGACCGTATCGCCGGCGCCGTCATTGAGCGCGTCCAGATGGGCAAGCCCCTGCGCTGGCCGCTGGGCTGCGCGCCGCACAAGCTTGCCGGCCAGAAGGTGCTGGCAGTTCGCCGTCGCGGCAAGTATCTTTTGGTGGACCTGAGCAACGGGCTGCTGCTGATCCACCTCGGAATGTCCGGCAGTGTGGCTTTTGGCGACGGTTTCCCCGCCTTGGGCAAGCACGACCACTTTGAAATGGCCACCAGCCAGGGGACTTTGCGTTTGAACGACCCGCGCCGGTTCGGGGCTGTGGTGTATGCCAGCGATGAAGGCGCGGCTGCCGCCCAAAAGCTGCTTGGCCGGCTCGGCGTCGAGCCGCTGACTGACGCTTTTGACGCGGAAAGCTTTCACCAGGCGCTGAAACTGCGGCAAACGGCGATCAAGCAGGTGCTGTTGGGCGGGGAGGCCGTGGTTGGTGTCGGCAATATTTATGCGTCGGAAGCCCTTTTCCTGGCTGGAATCCGGCCGACCACCCGGGCAAACCGGATCAGCAAGCCCCGCGCGGCCTTGCTTCACGGGGCGATCCGCCAGGTACTGGCCCAAGCTGTTACAAAGGGGGGGAGCACCCTGAGAGACTTTTCGAATGCACAGGGTGAATCGGGCTATTTCCAGCTGGAAGCCATGGTTTATGACCGCGCCGGCCTGCCCTGCCGGGTGTGCGCAGCACCCGTGAAGACCCTCCGGCAGGGGCAAAGGTCCACTTTTTACTGTGCGAATTGCCAGAAACCTTGAGTCCGTAGACGCGCCAATGGTTCTTTCGGGTTTGCGATGCTATATTGACCGACACACTTTACGGTAGACCGATGTCTTTTAACGAACAATTTGACCAGCACGGCACGTGGCGGCGCGAATTCGCATTGCGCCTGAAACTGCTTGCAGAGTGGATGAAGGACCATGACCTGCTGGATGCAGCGGTTGAGGAGCGCCTGCAGCGGCTCGAGTCACAGGTACGTTCCGACAAGGTCATGGTCGCCTTTGTGGCCGAATTCTCGCGCGGCAAGTCCGAGCTGATCAATGCGATCTTTTTTGCCGGTTATGGCCGCCGCATCATGCCGGCAAGCGCTGGCCGCACCACCATGTGCCCGACCGAACTGGGCTACGACGCGGATGTGCCGCCCTGCCTGCGCCTGCTTCCCATCGAAACGCGCCTGCAGAAGCAAGCCCTCATGGAGTGGCGCGCGGTACCTGAAAAATGGACACGGATCGACCTCGACGTGAATGACCCGGCGCAACTGGCGCAGGCGCTCGAAAAAGTGGCCGAAGTCCGCCATGTCACCCAGGACGAAGCCCGCTCTCTTGGTTTCTGGCATGACAGCAGCCCGGAGGACAACCCGCGTGTAGGCGCTGACGGCCTGATAGAGGTGCCCAAGTGGCGCCACGCGCTGATCAATATTGCGCACCCGCTTCTCAAACAGGGCCTGGTCATCCTGGATACGCCGGGTCTCAATGCCATTGGCGCAGAACCCGAACTGACGGTGAGCCTGATCCCCCAGGCCCATGCCGTGGTGTTCATACTGGCCGCCGATACCGGTGTCACCAAGTCCGACCTGGCCATCTGGCGCGAGCATTTGATCACCGACGGTGATGGCACCGATGCACGCCTGGTGGTGCTCAACAAGATCGACACCCTTTGGGACGCGTTAAGCACGCCCGAACAAGTACAGGCGCAGATCGACAAGCAGCGTGCAACATCTGCCGAAATCCTGGGCCTGCCTGAATCCCAGGTCATTCCCGTATCGGCCCAAAAAGGGCTGGTGGCCAAGGTCACGCGAGACAAAGCCTTGCTGGAGGCCAGCCACCTGCCTGCCCTCGAGCTGGCGCTGGGGCAGGGCGTGATGGGACAGCGCCAAAAAATCCTGCGTACAGCGGTGTCGGGCGGTATCAGCGAACTCCGGACCGAAGCGGGGCGGGCCATGCACATCCGCCGGCGCGATCTGGCCGAACAGATGATTGAGTTGCGTGGCCTGAGAGGAAAGAACGTCTCGGTCATCAAGCACATGCGCAGCCGCATCGAGCAGGAGCAGGCTGAGTTCGACACCAGCGGCTCGAAAATTCACGCGGTACGTTCTGTCCACCTCAAATTGCTCCGTGACGTATTCAATCTGCTCAGCACGCCGACGCTCAAGGCAGAACTGGCCGAGCTGACGCATGCCCTGAAGCAGCCGGGCATCAAGCTGGGCGTCAAGAAGGCTTATGGCCAGACTTTTTCCCGCCTTCGCGAGGGACTGCAGAAGTCGCAGATCATGAGCAGTGAAATCCAGTCCATGTTGACTGCCTCCTTTCGCCAGCTCAATGCCGAGTTCAGTTTTTCGCTGCAGGCGCCAAAAGAGCCGGAGCTGATCCGCTATGAACACGACCTGGAGCAAATTGAGCGCAGCCATTTGCAATATCTTGGTGTGGGCAATGTTCTGAAACTTTCCCAGCCGGAATTTTCCGAGAGGCTGGTACGTGCCCTCGCCACGCGCCTGCGGGTGGTCTACGAATCCGCCCTTGGCGAAGTGGAGCTCTGGAACAAGTCAGCGGCATCGCAGCTTGATGCGCAGTTGCGCGAGCGGCGGCGCAATTTCGGCCGCAGGCTTGAAGCTATCGAGCGCATCCAGCAAGCGGCGTCTGGTCTGGATGAACGGATCGCTGAAATCGATATCCAGGAGCGCGTACTCGATGAGCTGGACAACAAGCTCACGGAGCTGACTTCCCATCTGATGGGCTCTTCAACGCAGTCCAAGACGCCGGATGGTGCCGCTACTGCAGAAAATGCCGCGGTGCCCGAGGCTGCCTGAGCGTTGACGCGGTCGCGACCCACCAAGACCCCTTCGGGGCGGAAATCGGTTGCTGTGAAGCAAACGGCCTCATGCCAGTTGCCCGGATTTTCCGGGGAAATTGTGCGCTGGCAGGCTTCGCACGGACGCAATAGCCTTCCCTGGCAAAACACACGCGATCCCTACCGCGTGTGGCTGTCTGAAATCATGTTGCAGCAGACTCAGGTCGCAACGGTTCTGGATTATTACGCGCGATTCCTTTCACGCTTCCCGACGGTGAAGGAGTTGGCTGCGGCTTCCGAAGACGATGTGCTGGGTCTATGGAGCGGGCTGGGTTATTACAGCCGTGCGCGCAATCTGCACCGCTGCGCTCAGGATGTAGTGGCATTGCATGCCGGGCAATTTCCGGAGACGGCCGAGCAGCTCCAGACCCTGCCAGGCATAGGCCGTTCAACCGCCGCGGCCATCGCCTCGTTTTGTTTTGGCGAACGTGTTGCGATTCTGGATGGCAACGTCAAACGGGTGCTAACGCGGGTTCTGGGTTTTTCCGCCGATCTGGCTCAAAGTGCCAATGAACGGGCGCTTTGGAACACGGCTGCAGAGCTGCTGCCTGAGCAGGACCTGCCCGAAACCATGCCGCGCTATACGCAGGGACTGATGGATCTGGGTGCCACGATTTGCGTGGGCCGCCAGCCCCAGTGCCTGTTATGCCCGGTACAAAACCTGTGCCGCGGTTTTGCAGCCGGTGATCCCGGCAAATATCCCGTGAAGACACGAAAGCTCAAGCGCAGTGCGCAGTCGCTGAGTCTGTTGTGGGCGCAGAAGCCGGATGGTTCGGTCTGGCTTGAAAAGCGCCCCAGCCGGGGAATCTGGGGTGGGCTTTACTGCCTGCCGGTTTTCGAGAGTGATGAGGCACTGACTGCGGATTTGCCGGCTTCCTTGCGGGAAAGGCTCGATCCACTGCCAGGTTTTGTCCACGTGCTGACACACAAGGACTTGCACCTGTCGCCGTGGATCGCAGGTTTTCGGGCCGGGCAAACCATGCCCAGGTCTCTGGTTTCGGATGAACGGCCCGGTGCGTGGTTCGGCCCCGCCGAATGGCCTGCACTGGGGCTGCCCGCGCCCATACGCAAACTGTTGGAACGGGACGCCTAGGCCTGCCCGCTGTACTGGAAGGTGAGGCCGTGCCCAGCCTTATCTGGACTCAAACGGCGTCGAGCTCGCGATGCCGCTTCAGCGTTCGCCATTGTTGGCCGAAAGCTGCGGCCAATTCCTCGACAAGGTAGACGGAACGGTGTTGGCCACCGGTGCAGCCGATGGCCACGGTCACATAACTCCGGTGGTCACGTACCAGTGCATGCAGCCAATGGCTGAGAAACTGCTCGATATGGCGGAACATGTCGTCCACTTCCGTGTGGGCCTTGAGATAGCTTGCCACGGCCTCATCAAGCCCGGTCAGGTGGCGCAGACCCGACTCATAGTGCGGGTTGGGCAGCATGCGAACGTCAAACACGTAATCCGCGTCCAGCGGCACGCCCCGCTTGAAGGCAAACGACTCGAACACCAGCGTGAGCTGGGTGCTGGGAGCGGAGATCAGCGACTTTACATAGCCCTGTAGCTGTGATGAGCGGATCATGCTGGTGTCGAGCACGTGGGCCTGCTCGCGCATTTCGCCCAACAACTCCCGCTCCAGCTCTATGGCGTCTACCAATGCCCGGTGCTGGTCGGAGGCGTCAATGCGCGACAGAGGGTGAAGCCTGCGCGTTTCGGAAAAGCGGCGCACGAGAGTTTCCGTGTTTGCATCCAGGAAGAGGGATTGCACCGCCACGCCGGAAGCGCGCAACTGCCGCAATTGCTGGGGTACCAGGGGAAGCGAGACTGCGCTTCGCACGTCCATGGCAATGGCAACTTTCTGGGCGCCGTGCTGCTGCTCCAGTGCGACGAAGGGCGTCAGCAATTCCGGTGGAAGGTTGTCGACGCAGTAATAACCGGCGTCTTCCAGTGCATGCAGGGCAACCGATTTTCCGGAACCCGACATGCCGGTGATAAGAACCATTTCCAGTGCTGCCATCACTGTCCCAGCATTTCCTTGGCGTGGGCCAGCGTAGTGCCGGAAAGCCGCTCACCGCCGAGCATGCGGGCGATTTCAGCCACGCGCTGTTCCCCGTTGACATGGTCTACGGTGCTGAGGGTGGTGCCGTTTTCGGCCCGCTTGGCAACGACAAGGTGCTGGTCGGCACAGGCGGCTACCTGGGGCAGATGGGTGACTGCCATGACCTGCCGGTCTTTACCCAGTTGTTTCATCAGCCGTCCGACGGTTTCGGCCACGGCACCCCCCACGCCCGAATCAACCTCATCAAATATGAGCGTTTGCGCCTGCCCCAGCTGGCTGGTGGTGACGGCGATGGCCAGCGCGATGCGCGACAACTCGCCGCCGGAGGCGACCTTGCCCACGGGGCGAGGTGTGCTGCCGGCATGGCCTGCTACCAGGAATTCGGCTTGCTCCAGCCCGTGCTGGGCTGGTTGTTCAAGTTTGCTGAGAGCAACGTCAAATTTGCCGCCCTGCATGCCTAGGCCCTGCATGGCCTGGGTAATGGCCTTGGCGAGTTTGGGTGCAGCTTTGCTGCGCGCCTTCGACACCTGCCCGGCTTCGTCCAGGTAGGCTGACTTTGCCTGGCTTTCGTTTTTTTCCAGTTGAGCCAGATCGGCGGCTTCGTCGAGCTTGTGCAACTCGGCCCGCCAGGAGGCCAGCAATTCAGGCAGTTCGGCTGGGGTGCGCTTGTAACGTCGCGCCAGGCTGACCCACAGCGAAAGACGTTCGTCGAGTTCGGCCAGCCTTTGGGGTTCCAGCTCGGCGTGCCGCGCATAGCCATTGAGCGAATGCACTGCATCTTCCATCTGGGCCAGAGCGCCATTTAACACCTCGAGGATGCCCTTGAACTCGGGTTCGATGTGTTCCTGGCCTTGCAACGATGCAATGGCTCGCCCCAGCAGTGCGGTGGCGTTCTCGTCGGACTCCTGCAATGCGTCGACGGCGGCCTGTACGGCATCGCGCAGAGCTTGCGCGTTGGACAATCGCCCATGCTGGGCATTCAGCTCGTCCCATTCGGCGGTCCCGGGTGCCAGCTTGTCGAGTTCGCCGATTTGCCACGCCAGCCGCTCGCGTTCGCGCTGCAGGCTGTCTTGCGCTTCGCGTGCGTCATTCAATGTTTTCTGGGCGAGCCGCCATTGTTGCCACAGGCGTGACAACTCGCCGGTAGAGACTTCTGCATAGGAGTCGAGCAAGCCGCGTACTGCGTCGGGGCGGGTCAGACTTTGCCACGCATGCTGGCCGTGGATGTCCACCAGCTGGTCGGCGATGTCCTTGAGCTGGGTGGCCGTTGCCGCGCTGCCATTGATCCAGGCGCGGCTTTTACCCTGCGCGTCTATCGTGCGCCTGAGCAGCAGGGTTTCGCTGCTGTCGAAGCCGGCTTGTTCCAGCCAGGGGGCCAGGCCTGCGGGGCTGTCAAACTCTGCGCTGATTTCGCAGCGTGCGGCGCCTTCGCGAACCACGCCGGCATCGGCTCGAGCGCCCAGCGCCAGTTGTAGTGCATCAATCAGGATCGATTTACCCGCACCGGTTTCACCGGTGAGCACCGAGAAGCCGCCGGACAAATCCAGCTCAAGCTTGTGGACGATGACAAAGTCGCGAAGCGATATGGTTTTGAGGCTCATAACTTGAATCCTGGCCGGTCAGGCCACGCCTTCGTTCCAGTGCAGCTTTCTCCGGAGCGTGTCGAAATAGCTCCAGCCTTTGGGGTGCAGGAAACGCATTTGGTGTTCGGAACGCCTGACGGTGATGCGGTCGCCATGCAGCAGGCTGGCCAGCGACTGCATGTCGAAGTTGGCGCTGGCGTCGCGGCCAGAGACGATTTCAATGGTAATTTCGCCCGAGTCCGACAGCACAATGGGCCTGTTGGACAAGGTATGCGGCGCAATCGGCGCCAAGACCCAGCCGGCAATCGATGGGTGCAGCAAGGGCCCGCCCGCTGAAAGGGCATAGGCCGTGGAGCCGGTCGGCGAGGCGATGATCAGGCCATCTGCGCGCTGGTTCGCCACAAAGCGGCCATCCACCTCCACACGGAGTTCCACCATACCGGCGGTCGCTCCGCGGTTCACGACAACGTCGTTCATGGCGGTGGCGCTGAAGACGCACCTGCCGTCACGCACGACCTCGGCCTGCATCATCCAGCGTCGATCTTCTTCATACTCGCCACGCAACATGGGAATGAGTGTGTTCTGGTAGTCCTCAAAGGCGATGTCAGTGATAAACCCCAGCCTGCCCTGGTTGATGCCCACCAGGGGGATGCCGAATTGGGCCAGTAGCCGGCCTATGCCCAGCATGGTGCCGTCTCCCCCCACGACGAGGGCGAGGTCGCACTGGGCCCCTATGCCGGCTGCATCAAGGGTCGGGAACCGGGTCAGGCCGGTGTTGCTGGCGGTGTCCTGCTCGATCGCCACATCGCAACCCTGGGTGCCCAGGAAGTGTGCGATCTCCTCCAGTGCTGACCGGGAACCTTGTGCGTGGTACTTGCCGATCAATGCGACATGGCGAAATTGCGACTTCATCGGCAAATTACATCACAACATGGCAACCGAAGCTTCGTAGAATGGCACCATGCTTGATGATCGTGCCCGATTGCTGCTGAAAGCACTCGTTGAACGCTACATTGCCGATGGACAGCCGGTAGGTTCGCGTACGCTCTCCAAAGCTTCCGGCCTTGAACTGTCTCCGGCCACCATACGCAATGTGATGAGCGACCTGGAGGAGCTTGGCCTGATTGTCAGCCCGCACACCTCGGCAGGGCGTATTCCCACAGCGCGGGGTTACCGGCTCTTTGTCGACACGATGTTGACTACCCAGCGCGACTCCTTGTCGTCGTCGGGCCATATCGGTGCGCCGCGGCTGGCACCTGATCAACCCCAAAAAGTGCTCAGTAATGCGGCGCACATGCTGTCAAGCCTGTCGCAATTCGTGGGTGTCGTCATGGCGCCACGCCGGACGTCGGTATTTCGCCATATCGAGTTTCTGCGCCTGTCCGAAAAACGCTTTCTTGTGATCATCGTCTCGCCCGACGGCGATGTGCAAAACCGGGTTATCTTCACCGAGGCGGACTACACGCAGTCCCAATTGGTTGAAGCGGCCAATTTCCTCAATTCACATTACGCCGGCATGGCGATCGAAGAGGTGCGGGAGCGCCTGAAGAACGAGGTGGAAGCCCTTCGCGGTGAAATCGCTACGTTGATGCAGGCGGCGGTGAAGGTCAGCTCGGAGGCCATCGAATCGCGCGACGAGGTGGTTATTTCCGGCGAACGCAATTTGCTGGCCGTCAGCGACTTCTCCAGCGATATGGGTAACCTGCGCAAGCTCTTTGATCTCTTCGAGCAAAAGGCGCAGCTGATGCGGCTCCTTGATGTTTCGAGCCGCGCCGAGGGAGTCCGGATTTACATCGGCGGCGAAAGCCAGGTCATTCCGTATCAGGAGCTGTCTGTGGTGACGGCCCCTTATGAAGTCGACGGACAGGTAGTGGGAACCCTGGGCGTGATAGGGCCCATGCGTATGCCCTACGAAAAAATGATCCAGATTGTCGACATCACCTCCAAGCTGGTGAGCACCGCGCTCAGCCATAGCAAGTAGGCCCTTACAATCGATCCCTTGAGTGGGGCGTTAGCTCAGTTGGTTAGAGCAGAGGACTCATAATCCTTTGGTCGAGTGTTCAAGTCACTCACGCCCTACCATTTAAATAAGCTATAATTTGAGGCTTAGCGGCTGTAGCTCAGTTGGATAGAGTACTTGGCTACGAACCAAGGGGTCGTGGGTTCAATTCCTGCCAGCCGCACCACTTTCTTAAGTGATTTCAATAGCTTAGAGGCTCATCCCTCTAGGCTATTTTTCTTTCCGGGGGCCGCTTTAGGGTCCTTTTTCATACCGTTGCCAGCGCGATAGTGGTTTTCCTGGGACTGGGCGGCGCCGGACGGGCTGTACGTCCAACAAGAGCTCCGCTATTCTGGAAGCCTAATTCCGGAGGAGAAACATGGGATCACTGAATGTCGAGGACCACGGCGAGTGGCTCAGTTTTGGCTTGTCGTACGCGGGCAGCACCATTCCCGTCAGGATTTCGCGCGAGGCGATGGAGGAGTTCTTCGGCGCCGTGCCTGGGCCGGATTCCCTGAAAAAAGCGTATGAACAGGATGCTGAAATGATTCACGCCCGGGCCGCTGATCTGGTTGTGGCGGGCGTGAGCTACACGCCTGAAAATCCCCTCGTGCTGAAAATGGAAGATTTCTAGAGACATTCACGGCCGGCAGCCATGAATGCTATGGTGGCCGGAGCATGAACAAAGCCTTTACCAAAGAAACCGAGCCGGAGGATGACGAGCCGACGCTCGCACCCCTGCCTGCAGGTGGCAAAAATTACATCACACCGCAGGGCTATGAGCATCTGCGCAGCGAACTTTTGGACCTGATCGACAGCGAACGACCCAAAATGGTGGAAATCGTTCATTGGGCTGCCAGCAATGGGGACCGCTCCGAAAATGGCGACTACCACTACGGTAAAAAGCGGCTGCGGGAAATCGACCGGCGAATCCGGTTTTTGACGCAGAGACTGGAAATTGCGGAAATCAGCAACCCGTCGGTGCATCATGGCAGCGGCCAGGTTTTTTTCGGCGCGACAGTTGCCTATGCCGATGGCGACGGAGTTGAGCGAGTCGTGACCATTCTGGGCATTGACGAAGCCAACAGCGCCCAAGGACAAATCAGCTGGATATCACCTGTCGCCAGAGCGCTGCTCAAATCGCGTGTTGGCGATGAAGTCAGTCTCGTGACTCCGCAGGGTGTACAGGCGCTCGAGGTACTGAAAGTGGACTATCCCGCACCGGACAAATCGACAGCTGATTAGCCGGACGATTTGGCGCGTTGCACCCGCAGTACGGAAGGTGTGCGTTTCACGCTGCGCAAGGCGGAAGCCAGGTGGATGCGGTCGCGCACGGCCACGCCGAAGCGCAGGTCCGTGGCGTCATGCGAAGGCTCTTGGCCCATGTCGACATGGGTAATGTCCGCCTCGGCACTGGCCAATGCAGCCGCCACTCGCGCCAGGACCCCTTTCCCATTGGAGACGGTGACCAGGAGGTTTGTTTCAAACGTCCGCACAGGCTCGTCGGACCAGTCCACGGCGATAAAACGCTCGCTGTCACGGTGCTGCAGTCGCTTGGCGACAGCGCAGTCATCAGTATGTATCACCAGACCTTCACCGCGGCCCAGGTAGCCCACGATGCCGTCGCCAGGAATCGGGCGGCAACAGGGGGCAAACTGTACGGAGGCGCCTTCACTCCCATCGATCACCAGCGCGCCTTGCGACACAGACTCATGGGCGGTGTAGCGCTCACGGCTCATGAGCAGGGCATTGGGTTTTTCACCGGTTTCGGCAAGCAGGGTGACGATGCGCTTGGCCACCATGCTGGCGATCCGTTTGCCCAGCCCGATGTCGGTTAGCAGATCGGCACGTGACCGGTTGCCGGTAAAACGCAGGATCTTTTCCCAGGTGGCGTGGTGGGCTTCATCGTCGTCGGGGAGACGTTCGCGTTCGATGCCCTCGGCGCGCAGCGCCTGGGCGAGCATTTTCTCGCCCAGATCCTGCGACTCGGAAAGCGCCATGGTTTTCAGATGGTGGCGTATTTTGGAGCGGGCTTTCCCCGTGCGTACAAATCCCAGCCAGCCGGGGTTGGGGCTGGAGACCGAAGCCGTGATGATTTCGATCACGTCGCCGTTATGCAGCTCGGACCGAAGCGGCACCTGTTCGCCGTTGACTTTGGCCGCTACGGCGCGGTGCCCCACGTCACTGTGAATGGCGTAAGCAAAATCCACGATGGTCGCGCCACGCGGCATGGCCATGATCTGGCTTTTCGGCGTGAACACATAGACCGCCTCGGGAAACAGGTCAATCTTGACGTGGTCCCAGAACTCGGCCGCATCGCGTGTTTCCTGCTGGATGTCGAGCAGCGATTGCAGCCACTGTGTCCCCAGCCGCTGCGAAGCGTCGCCATCCGGGTCGGTGGCCTTGTAAAGCCAGTGCGCCGCGACCCCGGATTCCGCCACCACATGCATGGCTTCGGTGCGCATCTGGAACTCGATATTGGTACCGAAGGGGCCAACCAGCGTGGTGTGCAGGGACTGGTAACCGTTGATCTTCGGGATTGCGATGTAGTCCTTGAACTTTCCGGGCAGGGGTTTGTAGAGCTGGTGCAACACCCCCATGGCCGTGTAGCAGGCCGTCAGGTCTTTCACGATCACCCGAAACCCATAGAGATCGGTCACCTGGGCAAACGAAAGGTGCTTTTCATCCATCTTGCGGTAGATGGAATACAGCGTCTTTTCTCGTCCCGAGATCATCACCGGCACATGGGCACCGGTAAAGGCCGATTCGACCTCTCCCTGCACCCGCTTGATCACGTCGCGTCGGCGGCCGCGGGCCTTCTGCAACGCCTTGGTCAAGGTGGCGTAGCGCCAGGGGTGCAGGTGCTGGAAGGAAAGGTCCTGCAATTCCCGGTAAGTCGTGTTCAGGCCCAGGCGGTGGGCGATGGGCGCGTAAATGTCCAGGGTTTCGCGCGAGATTCGGGTCCATTTGGCGCGCGGGACATCGCCCAACGTGCGCATGTTATGCGTCCGGTCAGCCAGCTTGATCAGGATGACCCGCACGTCGCGTGCCATGGCCAGCAGCATCTTGCGGAAAGACTCAGCCTGGTTTTCTTCCCGGGTATTGAATTCCAGCTTTTCGAGTTTGGTCAGCCCGTCCACCAGTTCAGCCACCGGCGCGCCGAAACGCTCGATCAGCTCGGGCTTGGTGACGCCGCAGTCTTCAATGGCGTCATGCAGCAGGGCGGCCATGAGCGCCTGTGCATCCAGCTTCCACTCGGCGCATTGTTGCGCGACGGCGATAGGGTGGGTGATATAGGGTTCGCCGCTGTTGCGCAGCTGGCCCAAGTGGGCCTCATCTGCAAAGCGATAGGCGCGGCGGACATTGTCAATGTCGGCAGCGCTCATGTAGTCGAGTTTCGCCGTGAGCGCAGCAAAGCTTGCCGCTGCTGCGTTGGCGGCGGCGGGGGTCGACTTGCTGGAAACAACAGGCGAAAGCATGGCGCTCATGCCTTAAATGTATCGCGGCATGAATAAATCATGAAAAAAATGGACTTTATGAGGCCATAAATGAAAAAAGCACCGCATTGCGGTGCTTTTTTGCGGTGCCAGATTTGACTCAGGATGGCACTTTTTTCAGCATTTCGAGGCCAATCTTGCCTTCTGCGATCTCGCGCAGAGCGGTAACGCCAGGCTTGTTCTTGCTTTCAATCTTGGCGGCGTGCCCCTGGCTGAGCATGCGTGCACGATAGGTGGCAGCCAACACCAGCTGGAAGCGGTTCGGGATTTTTTCGAGGCAGTCTTCAACGGTAATGCGGGCCATGGTGATCTCCGGTGTGATCGATAACGGGGAAAGCGGGTGAAATCAGGGAATTTGAAGGGCCTGGAAGGTTTCGGCGCGGGCTCGCCGCTGGGCCGAAAACTTGAGCCTTTGGGCATGCACAATGGTTTTCAGGTCGAAAACTGCCCGCTCAAATAACTCGTTAATTATAACGAAGTCGAATTCCCGGGCCTGGGCCATCTCGGTGGCCGCGTTTTTGAGCCGCAATTCGATGACTTCGGCACTGTCTTCGCCACGCCGCTGCAGGCGCGAGCGCAGCTCTTCCCAGCTTGGCGGGAGTATGAAAATCAGCACCGCATTGGAAAAAATCCGTTTGATGTTGATCGCCCCCTGAAAGTCTATTTCCAGAATCACGTCGGCGCCGGTGGCTATTCGCTCTTCAATGGTCTGCCGCGAGGTGCCGTAGCGATGGCCGTGCACATGTGCCCATTCCAGGAAGGAGTCGCGCAGCACCATGCCGTCAAAGTCCTCGGGCGAGAGAAAAAAGTACTCCCTGCCGTGCTTTTCCTGGCCGCGTGGAGGGCGCGTGGTGTGCGACACCGCGGGCTGGATGCGTGAATCCAGTTCCAGAAGGGCCTTGACCAGGCTGGATTTGCCGGCCCCGCTGGGGGCGGCTACAACAAAGAGGTTTCCGGGGTAGTCCATGCGTTCTGGGCGGTGATTTCGGTGTTTTAGGCTAGGGGCGGGGCTATTCGACGTTCTGGACCTGCTCACGGATCTGCTCTATCAGCACTTTCATGTCGACGGAAATGCGTGTCAGTTCGAGGGATGCCGATTTGGAGCCCAGTGTATTGGCTTCGCGGTGCAGCTCCTGGATCAGGAAATCCAGGCGCTTGCCCAGTTCCCCGCCGTTTGCCAGAAGGCGGTCAATTTCATCCAGGTGCGAGGAGAGGCGGGTGATTTCTTCCGCGACGTCAATGCGGATGGCAAAGGCTGTGGCCTCTGTCAGCGCCCGGTCCTGTGCAACTTCCGGCAGCGTGGCGCCGTCCGACAGCGCCATGGCTTCTTTCCAGCGTTCCAGGAAGCGGGTTTTCTGCTGCTCAACCAGTTTGGGCACCATGGGTACCGCCAGCGCTGCCAGCGCACGCAGCTGTCCCGTGCGGTCAAGCAGCATGTCGGCCAGCCGGGCGCCTTCGCGTTCGCGGGCCGCCATCAGCTCTTTCAAGGCTTTTTTGGCCAGCTTGAGCAGCTCATCGCTGTAGTCGTGTGGTTTTTTGTCCTCATTGGTGGCGATCCGCAGAATATCTGCCACGCTGAGTGCGGGTGCCTGCGGCAGCCAGGATTTGATACTGTCTTCCAGCGACCCGAGCCGTTGCAAGGTTGCCGAAGATGGCGCGCGCAGGGTGCTGGCCGAGGTACTTTCCAGCGAAACCCGCACTTCCACCTTGCCGCGCTTGAGCTTGCCGGTGAGCAATTCGCGCAATGCGGGCTCGGCCTGCCTCAATTCGTCGGGCAGGCGAAACGCCAAATCAAGAAACCGGCTGTTGACAGAGCGTATTTCGACGCCCAGACGGGAGCTGGCATCCGCGCCCGATTCAGTTTCCGGGGCGGATTGCGCCATGCTCGATTGCACGGCTGCATAACCCGTCATGCTGTAAACTGACATTTAAAAATACGCTTTACTAGAGAGAGAACAAGACCCAGACTGACCAAGTCATTCTGGCTCATCCCAAATTATGTCAAAGGTCAAGCCCGCACCATTGCCGCCCGACACCGTGATTGGTGGCTATCGTGTTGTGCGAAAGCTTTCAGCCGGTGGCTTTGGCGTAGTTTACTTGGCCGTCGACAACGAGGGCCAGCAGGTCGCCATCAAGGAGTACCTGCCGTCGTCCCTGGCTGGCCGGGCCCCGGGGGAATTGCTTCCGCAGGTCCAGGCTGAAAAACTCTCGCTGTACCGCCTGGGACTCAAAAGTTTCTTCGAAGAAGGCCGTTCGCTGGCCCAGATTTCACACGGCTCCGTGGTCAGTGTGCTGAATTTCTTCCGTGAAAACGAGACCGTTTACATGGTCATGAACTACCTGGAGGGCGGAACCCTGCAGGATTTCATCATCACGGCCCGTGAGCTGAAAAAGCAGAAGGTCTTCCGCGAGTCGACCATCCGTTCGCTTTTCGACGAAATCCTTCGGGGATTACGCATCGTGCACCAGCACAAGATGCTCCACCTGGACATCAAGCCCGCCAACATCTTCATTACCGACGACAACCGCGCCGTCATGATCGACTTCGGCGCAGCCCGAGAGGTGCTGAGCAAGGAAGGCAACTTCATCCGCCCCATGTACACCCCGGGCTTTGCTGCCCCCGAGATGTACCGCAGGGACTCCTCCATGGGTCCGTGGACCGATATCTATGCGATCGGCGCCTGCATTTACGCCACCATGCAGGGCTATCCCCCCAATGATGCGCCGCAGCGCCTTGAAAAAGACCGTTTGTCGCTAGCCCTGTCCCGTTTGCGTGGCGTGTATTCCGACAACCTGATTGAGGTCGTAGAGTGGTGCATGTCCCTTGACCCCTTGTCACGGCCGCAGTCGGTATTTGCATTACAAAAAGAATTGAGCAGGGAAGGTGAGCGTCGTTACACCAAACTCACCGTCAGCGAAAAGGTTCGCCTTCAGTTTGACAACATGGTGTCTGACACGAAAAAAACAGCGCGCAAAGCCACTGGCTACGCGACTAAATTCAAATGAAATTCTCAGTCTTTCAGGTAAGCCGAAAAGGCGGGCGCGAGAAGAACGAAGACCGCATGGGCTATTGCTACACGCGAGAGTCGGGCCTGTTTGTGCTGGCAGACGGCATGGGTGGCCATCCTGAAGGCGAAGTGGCGGCGCAGCTTGCGCTGCAGACCATTTCCGCGCTGTACCAGAAAGAAGCGCGCCCTGTCATTGAAGACACCACCGAATTTCTTTCAACCGCGCTGATGGCGGCGCACCACCAGATCATTCGCTACGCCAGCGAAAAAGGCATGCTCGACACGCCCCGCACCACGCTGGTCGCGGCGATTTTGCAGGGCACCGGAGCCACTTGGGTCCATTGCGGCGATTCACGCCTGTATGTGGTGCGAGACGGCGAACTGCTGACACGCACCCGCGACCACTCCTACCTGGAGCAGCAGAGCGCCGGCGTCATCAAGCTCGAACGCATCAACCGCAACATCCTGTTCACCTGCCTCGGTTCTCCGACAAAACCTGTTTTTGACGTTGCCGGGCCCGTGACCCTGCAGCAGGGCGACAAACTGCTGCTCTGCTCCGACGGTCTCTGGGGCAGCCTGAGCGACGAGGAAATTGTCCGCCAGCTGGCCGGCAAAGGGGTTTCGGATGCCGTCCCCGACCTGGTCGAAAATGCCTTGCGTACCGGCGGCGAACACAGCGACAACGTCACCGTGCTGGCCATGGAGTGGGAAACGCCCGACGCCTTCGAATCCACCCGGGGGGTGTCTACCGACAGCATCATGGACGGCGTTTTCGCCTCGACCATCCAGGCCGGCGTGCTGGATACCGTGGTGGACGACCTTGACGAAGCGACCATTGAACGCTCCATCGCTGAAATCAACGAAGCCATTCGCCGCTCAGCCGCAAGAAAAGCCTGATACCCCGGCTTAGCCGTTTCGGTGGCTGCGCCTTCGGCGCCGCTTGCCTCTCCCGTTCCCGCTCCATTCCAGTTCCATCCCCCTCAATTCCGCCATTCAATCCGGCGCCTTGCCAGAAAGCCATCCACCATGAGTCAGTTTGAACGAAGCGGCGCGCGTGCGGCCGACGCCCTGCGCCCCGTACGCATCACCCGCCACTACACGGCCTACGCCGAAGGCTCGGTGCTCATCGAGTTCGGCGGCACCAAGGTGCTGTGCACCGCCTCCGTTGAAGAAAAAGTGCCCGGCCACAAAAAGGGCAGCGGCGAAGGCTGGGTCACAGCTGAATACGGCATGCTGCCCCGCGCCACGCACACCCGCGGAGACCGCGAAGCCGCCCGCGGCAAGCAAAGCGGCCGCACGCAAGAGATCCAGCGCCTCATCGGCCGGTCGATGCGGTCGGTGTTTGACTTGAAGAAACTCGGCGAGCGCACCATCCATCTTGATTGCGACGTGATTCAGGCTGACGGCGGCACCCGCACCGCCAGCATCACCGGCGCTTTTGTGGCCGCGCAGGACGCCGTCAATACCCTGCTGGCCAGCGGCAAGCTCCAGCAAACCCCCATCATCGACCACGTCGCCGCGATCTCGGTCGGCATCGTGCAAGGTACGCCCCTGCTGGACCTGGAATACACCGAAGACTCCGCCTGCGACACCGACATGAACGTCGTCATGACCGGCGCCGGCAATTATGTGGAAGTGCAGGGCACTGCCGAAGGTGCGGCGTTCTCACGCAAGGAAATGGACGCGCTGCTGGTTCTGGCCGAAAAAGGCATCGTCGAACTGGTCGGCATGCAGAAACGGTCGCTATCAAATTAATAGCTGCTCGCGCAGACCCCTATTGGCTTGGAGCATTTTTTCGTTATGAAGATCGTACTTGCGTCGAACAACCAGGGCAAACTCGCCGAGCTCAAGGCCATGCTTCTTCCCCTGGGCCTGACGCTGGTCAGCCAGGCCGAGCTGGGCCTGCCGGAGGCTGACGAGCCCTTTCGCACCTTTGTGGAAAACGCACTCGCCAAAGCCCGCCAGGCGTCGCGCCTCAGCGGCCTGCCCGCGCTGGCCGACGACGCCGGTTTGTGCGTGGACGCTTTCGGCGGCCTGCCCGGCGTGGACACCGCGTTTTACGCCACGCAGTTTGGTTACGCCAAGGGCGACGACAACAACGTCAAAGCCTTGCTCGAGCAGATGGCCGGCCTGACCCAGCCCGCCCAGCGTCGCGCCGCGCTGGTCAGCACCCTGGTGGCGGTCCGGTCTGCAGAAGACCCGGAGCCACTGATCGCCTCAGGCCGCGTGGCCGGAGAAATCGCACCCGCGCCCGTCGGCAGCAACGGCTTCGGCTTTGATCCGGTGATGTACATCCCCGAGTTCGGCAAAACCTTTGCACAGTTGCCCGTTGAAGTCAAAAACGCCAACAGCCACCGCGGCAAAGCCGCACAGCAAATGATCGAACTCCTGCGCGAGCGCTGGAGAATATGAAACACCCCGTGGCTTCGCGCACTTCGTGTCGCGGCCTCCCCCTCAAGGGGCGGCACCTGCGGTCCGGCGAAGCCGGTCCCGCGGTGTCCACTGGCCTGAGCATCAACGGATGTGAGGCTTCGTCCCTACCATATTCGTTCAGCGATCAGAACCCATCATGAAAGACATCCAGCACTACATGCGCAGCGGCACGCTGCAGCTGGCCGCGTTGCCGCCGCTGTCGCTGTACGTGCACCTGCCCTGGTGCCTCGAGAAATGCCCTTATTGCGACTTCAATTCGCACGAGGTCGCCGGCGAAATGCCAGAGCAGCGCTACATCGACGCCGTGGTGGCCGACCTGGAGGCCGCGCTGCCCCTGATCTGGGGCCGCATGGTGCACAGCATCTTCATTGGCGGCGGCACACCCAGCCTGTTTTCACCCCAGGCCATAGACCGCCTGCTCGCCGACATCCGCGCACGCCTCAGACTGGAAGCCGACTGCGAAATCACGCTCGAAGCCAACCCCGGCACCTTTGAAAAAGACCGCTTCAAGGCCTTTCGCAGCGCCGGCGTCACGCGCCTGTCCGTCGGCGTGCAGAGCTTTGACGACAAGCACCTCAAAGCCCTCGGCCGCGTGCACGACCGCGCCCAGGCCATCGCCGCGGTAGAAGAAGCCGCACAGGCCTTCGACACCTTCAACCTCGACATCATGTACGCGCTGCCAGGCCAGACCATGGAAAGCCTCGAGCAAGACATGCGGCAGGCGCTGGCCCTGCAGCCGCCCCACATCTCGATTTACCACCTCACCATCGAGCCCAACACCTACTTCGCCAAATTTCCGCCCGTGGTGCCTGAGGAAGACACCGCCTACGCCATGCTCGACAAAATCACCGAGATCACGCAGGCCGCCGGGTTGCAGCGCTATGAAGTGTCGGCCTACGCCAAGCCCGGCCACCGCTGCTTTCACAACCTCAACTACTGGCAGTTTGGCGACTACCTCGGCATAGGCGCCGGCGCCCACAGCAAGCTCAGCTTTGCGCACCGTGTGGTCCGCCAGGTGCGTTACCGTGAGCCCAAGCTCTATATGGAAAAGGCCCTGGCCGGCGAAGCCGTCACGCAAGAAACTGAAGTCAGCCGCGCCGACCTGCCGTTCGAATTCATGCTCAACGCCCTGCGCCTGCGCGACGGCTTCAAGCTGCAAGACTTCACCGAAAAGACCGGCCTGCCAGTCACCGCCATCCATCGCGGCCTCGAAGAAGCCGAACGCAAAGGCCTGATCGAACGCGACTTCGTACGCGTCAAGCCCACCGAGCGCGGCTTTGATTTTTTGAACGACCTGCAGACATTGTTTTTGGCCGACTAGCACCCACGTCAACGCCCAACGCCAGCGCCAACGTCAACGCAACACCTCGTCTACAAGATCTATGGAAACATCCGCCGTTGTTTTTCTGGTTATCAGTTGCGCCGTCAGCTTCGGGCTGGGCCGGCTGTTTGTGCACTTCCGCGACAAAAAGCGCAAAGAAAAATCACAGGCCCGCGAAGCCGAAGCATTGCGCAATCGCCCCCCAGAGCCCGAGTCCCTCAACAAGGCCAAGCGCAAGCGGCAGCTTCAGCAACAGAGCAAGCTCAGCAAGGGTCGTGATAGCCGTTAAGCCGGGTGCGCAAGCCGTATCTTCCGGCGCGATTGCGTCAGAAGATCCAGGGTCGTATAAGTGTTCGGCTTATCTGGCCACCCATTTCGCGCAAGCTTCATACGATTTTCCGGCCAGCCAATAGCTGCTGTTCAATTCTTCCTTCGGCAATTGCTTCATGGCTTTCAGAAACGTGGGCTTGTCTTGTTTGGCGCATGCATAGCTCGGATAGAGGTTTTTAAAATACGGATCTGGGTAGCGCGCAATCAGGTCTTCAAAACTTGCTTTCATTCGCGGCCAGTTCATTTTTGATCCGGGCAGCAAAGCTCGAGTCCGGTGAATATAAAGTCGTGCATACATTGAGCTTCCTTCGGTAGCCCGTTGCTGCTCACTCCAGTAATTGATAAAAGCATCAATGGCTTCCCAGTTCCCGTCCTCCGCTTGAGCCATGCTGTCCAGCGTATTTCTATAAAGATAAAAATCCCTCGGCCAACGCTTGACGGCATTCTTTAAGGTCGCTGCAATATTGGCATTGGCAGATCTTGAGTCAAGAGCAATGGCGAGCGTCAGCATGTCCCACATCGGCGTAGCTTTCAACTCGGTGGGCGCGTCATCAAGTATTTTTTGTGCGGCAGCAAGCCTGCTGTCATAGAGCTCCCAAGCCTCGGGAGATATCGAGTTCGGTCCTCCCGAGCCGCGCGCGTTCCACGCATTGGCGTATTGGTAGCGGGCTTCAGCAAAAACTGCAAAGTAAGAATTCGGAACAGCAGATTTCCAGCGTTTGATTCGGTCTTCTTCCAGAGGCAACGTTCCAGGTGCGGGCATTGCCAAGCGGAACCCCATATACGGCGCGGTGGCCATGGGCTCACCTGCGGGGAAATTCTTGCCCGATGCAATCAACTCCTTAAGCGACCGTTCCAGTGCTTTAAAGCTTTCCAGTGTGTATAGCAGCTTCAGGTTTGACGCGGCAGTCTGAAAATTGGGCCAATAGTCGTTGTTGCATGGCGGGCTTCCAGGTGGGCTATGGCAACGCCAGGGAATTTCATCGTCGGATGCAGCAGATGCCGTAGCAGCCAAGCCAACCCCCAGCACGGCAAGAATGCATCCCTTCTTCAGATGGCTGCGCCAGTTTTGGAAAACCGGGGTCATTTTCAAATCGATGAGTTTCAGCATGCGGTGGTGCCCTATTTTGAAGCCCATAACGTACAGACATCGTAGGAGTTGCCCGGCAGCCATAAATTGACACGAAGCTGCTCTTTGGGCAGCTGGCTAATGGCCTTGGCATATGCCGGCTTGTCCCTGGCGAAACAGGTATACGCGGCATAAAAGTTTTTAAACTGGGGATCGGGATAGCGCGCAACCAGATCCTCAAGACTCGCACGCATCCTCTGCCAACTCATCTTTGTGTCGCTCGGAAGTGCGTATTCTCTCAAGTCAATATACAGGCGTGCATACATCGACAATCCTTCGGTAGCCTGTTGTTGCTTGCTCCAGTGATCGATAAAGGCCTCAACGACCTCCCAGCTGCCACCCCACTTTGGGGTCAATCGCGAGGCTGCAGTTGAGTAGAAGTCGAATTGCCGCGGCCACTGCGTCACTGCCGCCTTGAAGACAGGCGCTACTTTTGCCTTGTTCGATCTTGAGTCAAGCGCAACATCAAAGGCCACGCTATGCCAAAGGGGCGTCTTTTTTGCTTCTGCTGGCGCGCTGTCGAGAAGTTTCTGCGCAGCCCGAAGTCTGCTGTCGAACAGCTTCCAGGATTCGGGTGAAACGGTGTTGGCATAGCCGCCGCCTCGTGCATTCCACGCATCCGCATGCTGGTAGGCCGCCTCAGCGAGGACGACAAAATGCGAATTCGGAAACGCGGTTTTCCAGTGCGCCAGTTGCAGACGCTCAGGTTCCCCCGCCCCTGGCGTCAAAAAAATTTGGCGAAACGCAAAACCGGGCGCACTTGATAACGGCTCACCCGTAGGAAAGTTTTTGTCAGAGCCTGATAGCTCTTTGAGCGCCCGCTCAAGCATGGCGAAATTTTTCAGCTGATGGTTCAAGTAATAGAGCAGCTTCAGGCGATCTTTGGTGGTTGCAAGGTCTGGCCAATCTTCACCTTTGCAGACGTCACCCTGGAAGCCCCAGCAACTCCACGGGTACATGCCCAGTTTCTTGAATTCCCGTGGCCTGGGGCCACTGGCTGATACCGCTTCAGAAGCAGCCAATGCAGCGGCTGGTGCCGTTTCAGAAGCAGCTACTGCAACGGTCAGAAACCCGCCAAATAGCAAGACGAACGCGCAAACTTTCTTCAGGAAGGCGTTCCAGTTGTTGATAGACATTCGCAGCCTTTGATAAGTGGAGCAGATGGCCAGCAGAGGCTGCCGAACGAAGGAAGAATATCAGCAACGGGTCGCTTTGCGTCCTTCAAATTAAGGGCTTGCGTGGGGAGGCAACAACAACATTCAGGTTGATATGTCGGCCTGCCAAACCTGGCAATCCATCGAACGTAGTCTGCTCAGCAAGGCCGGGCGCAAGCAGCCGCAGCAACTTGAAAACAAAAGAAGTCAAAAACCACAAACGCTAGCCGGCTTCCGTGCCGGCCTATTTTTTAACCGCAGCTGACGTGCGTCACGCGCCCGGCAGCATCCACCGTCAGGCTCAGCCGATCAGCATTGAACTCCATCGTCACGACCTGCCCAGGCTTAAGCACCCGGACGTTTTTTGTGCCGGCGCGTGTGCGGGCTTCTTCTTGAAGCGCTGCGCTCACATTGCGGCCCACGGCGAATTGGGCTGGTGCGGCGTTGCAAGGTCCGCTTGGCGGCGCAGATGCTGGCGTTGATGCACCAGGGCCTCCTGCGCAGGCGGAGAGGGCTATCGGCAGGGCTAGTGCAAGAGCGTTGGGAAAAAGCGTGCGCATGGCTAGGTCCTTTCGTCGAAGTTGTTTAGCTTATCTCACGATACTCCGCTGCATGTGGGGCGAATTAATCAGACATAGCTCTGATAGAGTTGCACAAACTAATTGGGAGAGTTTCTTTGTTCGGTCTAGAAAAAATATTCAACAAGCCACCTACCAAAAACAAGTTCGCCGACCTGGCAACTGAACGGCTCAGGCAAGACCTCCCTCATCTAAGTTTCACCTATGACGAAGGGCAGTTCTGCCTCCGCGGTGACAACGGCCAGACGCTGTACCTCACCAATTTCTACGAAGACTTCTTGAAGAGCGACAAAGCAGYCCGCGCCGACCTGATGTCTCGATTGAGCAAGGTTGCTGAGGTGCCCGCGATACCCAGTGATTTTGCTGAGGCGCGCGACAAGCTGCTGCCTGTCTTGCGGTATATGCCGGGCCTGGAATTAACCGTACTGGACGCGATGGGCTGTGCGCTTGCCGAAGCGGATACCTGGAACATGCGCCCATTCGGCTCCATTGTGGGGATTGGCGTCGCTTTCGACACAGAAACCGTGGTTCAACAAGTCGGAGCTACGGCCTTCTCCGATTGGGGAATGTCTGCCGATGAGGCACTTGCTATCGCCACAGATAACCTCCGGCACAAGGCGCCGCCATCTTTCACGCAGGCCATTCCGGGAACATATGTCTCCCAATATGGCGATCTTTACGATGCCGCACGCATACTGCTACCAGAACTCGCGTGGCAGCTGGAGCTGAATGGCAATCCAGTGGCTATGGTCCCCACCAGGGAATGTCTGTTGATCACGGGCGACAAGGATGAAGCGGGTCTGGCTTTGTTGATGGCGCTGGCCAAGGACCGGATGGAGGCGACCTCCCGTCATCTTTCTCCGGAGATGTTCCGCCTGGAAGGTTCGGAATGGACTTCCTGGCAGCCTGAGGGCTCGAACCTCAATGAACTCCGTACCATGCGTCTATCGCACCGCTCTGGTGACTACGATGCTCAGAAAGAGGCACTCTGCCGGTTGTTTGAGAAGAAGGGCAATGACGCATTCGTCGCAAGCTTCCAGGCAGTGAAAAGCGCAAGCGGCGAGGTACTGACCTATTCAACCTTGAGTCTCCGTCTGCCAACCGTTCTGCCCCAGTCCGAACTGGTTGCACTTGTCGATCCAGGTGCGATTGGCGACGGTCCAGACCACCAGCCGTTTGTTGTTAAATGGGAAACACTGGCGGAAGAGCTTGGCGCAGATTTGGTGAAGCTCCCCTATGTCTTGCCGCGCTATAGCGTTCTATTTGACCCCACGCCTGACCAGCTCGCCGGGCTACGGTTGAAAGCGGTAAGTTTTTCCTGATGGGCAATGAGCGCCAGAGCGCCATCGGCTGCCAGTCAGGTCGATGCCTTTTGGTGCGCGATCAGTTTTGATTAGCAACGCTAGTAAGCTTTATCAATCTCAATACCTTGTCGCCATCTGCTTTCCCAGTGAGCCAGATAGCGATTAGCCACGCCGGGGTTTTCCCACACAACGAGTACGTTTTCGGAGTTCGATTTTGCGGCCGCCTGGCTGAAGTTAAACGACCCAGTCTCCGTATGCCGACCGTCGACCACGATGTACTTGTCGTGGTGGATCGCGTAGGTTGAGATCACTCGAATAGGGATGTCTGCGCCAGCGATCAAATTCATCGCAGCCAGGCTCGCCTGTCCCCGGTTCCCTTTGTCGTCCACCAGTACCTTAACGTCGACGCCGCGGCGCTTGGCTTCCATCAAGCCCTTAACTATGGCCGGCGACGTGAAGGAATATCCGGCCAATCGAATGGATTGATGGGCACTGGCGATTACTTTTAGAACCAGCGCTTCCGAACCGGCCTCTGGCGAAAATGCAATTTCTATTTGCTGGGTGGGATTGCCCGGCGTCTGCTGGACTGCGCACCCCATTGGGAGTACGAGCAGGAGGCAAAAGAATAAACGGGATAGCTTTGAGTACACGGCGTATTCTATTTTGAGATCTTTAATGCTCATCCTTCTACGCATTGCCATGAGTTAACTGAAGGGCCACCATCGTACGAGCCTTTCGCGACTCTACCAGTGCTATGGCCCACTCTACCGAAGCGCGGCGCCACGCCTTCTCGCCAATGCCCTCCAATACACGCAGAAGCAATTTGACGTCGTTGCAGTAGATATGCACGAATGCATCAAGTTCGGCCAACGCTCTGCTACGAGGCAGGACCTCGCGCGCGAGGTTTTCGTTCAGACGTTCGCTTTCGTACAGCAGGTAGTCCTCTGGATGGGGTAAAAATTGCGTGGCCAGTTTGTAGTCCTCGGCCCCGACGATGCTCGGAAGCGCTAGCTCAGCGCATTTTCTTGCTCGATCAGGATCCTTCATCATCAAGGAGAGGAAGAGCTCGTAGGTGTCCCGGCTGAGACCCAGCTCGCGATCGATCGCCGCCACCTCGTCAAATAGAGTACGAGTATTGCCTTCGACCCGTAGCAGTGCGGCGGCAGTTTCGTCCCTGACTGTCTTCATGGCCGCAGCGGCGGGTGGATAGACGTTAGAAAGCTCCTTCCAGTAGGCCAGTGCAAAGGAAAGTCTGACGCCGTAGTACGCCCGCTCATGTTCCAACGCGTGCTTGTGGAACCACAAATAGTCCGTGAGTGCCTCTTCGTACCGCCCTTCAGATGCGTGTGCAAGTCCTCTCCGCAGAATATCCCCTGGGTCCATATGCGGCCTAACGTTTGAGATGAGAGGCGTGACCCGGCTTGCTGGGGCACGTCCTCTCGATTGAAGGGTTAGGCCTCAGCATCGTGCCTCTTCATGAAGCGATCCATCTGCGCAAAAATGAAGTCGTAGCTGGATGCCTGGAGATGCTTTGCATTCACCTGTTCTGAGCGTGCCATTCGTCGAAGCGTTGCGAGAGTCTCCTCGTTGTAGGCTAGAGCATCGATCTTTTCAGCTGTGTACTCACGGCGTTCGAACACCTTTGTCAGATTCTCTATCTCGTTGAGATTGGCCAAATATGCATCGGCTTCTGCTCGCCCGGATTCCTCTTTGATTAACGGCCGAACTCGTACGAGGTTACTCCTGGTGAATGTGCATTGCAGGCTGATGTGGCTGCATCGATTGTCGTTCTCGGCCATCGCAAGTATGAGAGCGTCGCGCAGGGCTTCGAAGATGTCGGCGCGTGTCTGGAATCGTGCTCGAAATGCTAGGGCGGCGCTAGTTACTGCGACCAAGGCAGATAGGGCACTGATTGCAACTTTCCATGTTTCGGGGTTCACCTGTGTACCTCCTGAGGTCTAACGTTGAAGCTGACCGGAGCGCAACATGTGCGGCGGAGCCGCCTTCTGCAGTTGCGTTTCCGTGTCGAGCGACATGTTATACGGCTGATTGCTCATGGCGCTGAGTATTCATAGGGTGCCAAGAGCCTCGCGCAATTTTTCCAACTCTTCGAGCGCCAAAGCGAGCGACCTTGCCGCAGGAGGACCGCCCTCGTACTTGTTGCACGCCTCCTGATGCGTGGCCAATAGCGTGATGACCTCCGCGCAAAGGAGGCGCAACGCGGGAGACCGTGAATAAAGCGAAGGCAGGGCCAATTCAGCCTCCGCTTGTCGCGCGACGCGCTCAAGATGCCCAAGGTATCCCGCACCGAGTAGGACCGACGGCCCGCCTTGTCCCCGGATGCTGACAACAGCGCCGTCCTCTCCTTGCTCCAGCACCGCGAGCTCTTCGTACTGCTTCAGCATGGACCACTCCTCGACAAAGCCGTATAACGTGAAGATGACCGGACCAGAACAGATTGCGGCGAAGCCGCCTCCTGCTGTTGTGGGCCCGTGTCGATTGATGTGTTAGAAATCATCGTCCGATCTCCTTTACTCGAATAAGGTACGCGAGAGAGTGATTTTTCTCGAACTCCGTGACCGCAAATCGTCTCTTGGCGAACTCAAGCACCGCGCCGCTCACCTCCAGGAGAGCTGCAGAAGTTAAGCCCACTAGAGGCCCCCCAGCCAGCCCTGCGGCGATGCCTAAGGCTGCAGCGGTCTGAACGCCTTTGGCATCGATGAGAGCGGAGATGCTGCCTGTGACGACTTCGAATCCCATCCGTTTGCGAGTGCTGGCATAGTCGTCGAGGCGGCGCGCGAGATCATCAGCTATGAACGCTGGCGGCTTTCCTTCATAGTTGGTGAAGAAGAAGAGCCGGAGGTTTCTGAGTGCCATGCGCGCAACAGGGTCTTTTCGAAGCTCTAGAACTTGCTCCCAAGATATGCGACTGACATCTACGAGAGGAACGTTCGCAAGCGCGAGACAGCCATAAACCCCGGCGTCCTCGGTTTCATTCCCGCTAGGAAGCAATACTGTCGAGTACTTCTTCCCAAGTGCGTTCGCTAGCTTTTGAAATTCGCCTCGCACAGTCAATTGTTCACCCACCGAGGCATTCCGCAAATAGGCTGACTTCACGTCGTCGTAGCTATTCGGGAACCTCGCTCTCGCAGGAGCGATTGCCTTTATGAAGGCATCCCACGAATCGATGTATCGACCCAGTAGGGTCCATTTCTCAGATTGGGTCGTCGGGGTTACGCCAAACAGGAGATGGACGAGTACCTCACCAGGGATTTCCTCCGGCAGCTTAAACAGAACGTCATTTCCCTCGCCTCGCCCGAGCATCGAGCTAAACGAAATGGGCATAACGCTGTCGAAGTAAAGCGCCGCGGTCTTGAGGTCCTCAAAGCAGACCGCATTCTGAGTAGCTGCGTAGGTCACGTGAGTTCTAACGTAGAGGTGACCGGCGCGCAGCCGAAGGCGGAGCGTCCGTGTTGACTGCCATGTTAGAAATGCGGCGGTTAGCCGGGCGCATATGTAGCTGGAAGATTGCCACGATACCCAGACTGCAACTGCGCCTTGCACGCTGGGCACACAAGCATGGAAAAGCCGCGCGCACCATCAACGGTGTTGAGAATTACTTTCTTACCTCCGTTGAAGCAGTTTGTGCAAAGCCAATGCGGGGCCTCGCCATCGCTCATGCTTTCCTTGGCCGCGTAAGCAAGAGCGCCATCCAGGATGGTGACAAGCGAATAGCGCTGCTTCTCGCGCTCCCAGTTCTCCATGCCCACGATTTTCTTTTCAAGATCGTCTTTGTCGCGCAGCAGCGCCGCATTTTGAATTTGTACGGCCGCGATACTGGAATTGGCCTCAATCAGAACTTTTTGAAACTCTATGAGCTGGGCGTTGCGCTCATTTTCGCCAGAGGCCTTGGCGATAGCGGCCCCGGCGCTGGCGAGGCCGGGAATTGCGGCGAGAAGTGCGGTAAGCGGTTCAGTCATAGCATTTCTAACGTAATGTATACCGCAAGGTCTGCGGTATAACATCGCGCCTGCGGTATAACCTGGCCGCTAAAGAACCAGCCAAGTGTTTGTTGTTCAAAGACTTATTGTCCATTTAGAGTTGCACTCAGGTCGATAAAGAAAGACCAAACCCCGCAAACGAATTCTAGGCGGACAGTCTCCTTTTCCTCAATGCAGTGATTGCATACAACCAGGGCAGCAGCCACATTGCAGAATAAACCACGAATGCCCATGGGATTGGGTCAGACGAAGGAAGACTGGGTCCAAGGTAAGCCGTATAGAAATCGACACTCCAAAGTACGTTCAGCACACCGAGGAGCGGAGCCAACGCCACCACCCATGCCCCGGATACCTTTGCCCCTTTCACGAATAGGAGGAAAGCGATTGGTGCTGCCGTGCCAACTATGGGAGTCCAGAGTAAAAGTGAATCAAGAGCGCGCAGGGGAGAACCCCATCCACCCAGTGCTAACGCTGCCGGCCAACTCACGATTCCAATACCAATCGCCAACACGATTCCGACAATTTGCATAACGCTCATCCCCATAACTTAGGGCATGGTATCGCACGCGATATCCTGGTCGGGATGACAATTCGAAGCGGTCGGCTTCCGGTCACGGCGGTTTATTGCAACGCATCGTGATCTGTGGGGTGTCACATGTCAGGGCTCTGCGCTCTTTCTTTCCACTGGATGGAAGCCGCGTAGTCCGGCAGTGCCGTCCACTTTTAGCCTGCCGTCGTTACCGGCATCAGTACGCGGCTGGTGCTGGGAAATGCGCAGGCTGGCGTCCAAACAGCGGATCAAGCGTGAAGAACGCGATTCATAAATGTTGGCCCATTACAGGCTACAGAAGACTGCAATGAGTCCAAAACTGTCATCAAGAATTCTTGGATTGCGCTCGATTTTCCCGGATGGCACGAATGTCTTTGCGTATTGATCTGGGAGTCACCGCAACAACGAAAACCGCCAGGGCAAATTGAAACCAGAAGGCCAGCCAAAACACAGTTGGCTCGCTTTCCAACCGAATCCATCGATTAGCTTTGCTGAACTTGATTTCGCCCGCGAGCATCGCATTGAGGCAAACCCATCCCAGAATAAGCCCGAGGCAAAGACCGGCAACGTTGCCAATCAGGGAAAAATAAGGGCTGTGCCACCAACGCTTCACGATGCTGATTCCATGTCCGTTTTTAGCCGATAACGAAGTAACCTACCAAAGCGTTATGGCCAGCGTCACGATAGCACCGACAACGATAAGGGCCGCGAAGATCAGCCCGCAGATCCAGGGTTTCATATATGTCTAGACAAAAAAATGAAAACGACGCCGCGAGAGTTGCAGCATACCGTGTCGGGCACGAACTGGTGACGCTATTGAATTCCGCGCTACCGGAATCAGATTTCGACGGAATTCAAAAGGCTAGAGCAAGGATGCTCCCGAAGCCTGGTTTTTCGTTAGCCATGGAGCAATCTTCGTTTGAATTCAGCCGACCGGCCAGCGCAGCTGGCTAGGGTCGGCTGCAATGAAGGGTGGGCGTCTTAGTGACGACGAATTTTCGTAAAGAAGTTCTCCCTATACGTCGAGGGGCGGCTGTCTTGAAAAGTTCGAACAACATCTGAGGGGCTGACGTTTGACATGAGCGGTGACTGGAAGCGTGCGAAGCGCTGGAAGGTGTCCGCTCGTTGGAAGGGTTGGCGCCTCAGCCCTCATGGAACCACCTTAAGCGCTTGTGTAGCAGGCGCTCGAATGTGGCACGGCCTTCTGCTACGCCGCACGAGCGTGACCATGGGTCGGTTTCATCGGGGCGCTGTGAGTAGGTGAACGAAAATGTTTGGGCCGCGGCGTTGAACGCGACTTGGAGTTCATTGTCGTGGCGCACAAAGTTGGCGACCCGACCAATTAGCAACACTTCATGCGACGTGGCAGGGAACAAGCCGTTCGCGTAAGTCGAAGACGCAATGAAGCGCACGAGTTCAAGCATTGGCACAAACGGCCACGCACTGTCGCTCACGAGACGCTCATAGAAGCGCTCCACTTCAGTCCAGGTGCAGGTGCCAACGCGGCTCGAAAGCATGGGTGCCTAACGCCTGAGTTAAGGCCGCCCGCGAAGCGGCGTCGACTTGAATGAATTGTTAGAGTGCATGTCGAAAGAACTTGTATGCAATTGGTATGACTATTAGTGGCTGAGCAGCAAGAAACACCAGCAAGTACTTAAAGACTCTCGCTTGGGTAGATCTCCCGCGAAGAATCCTGGGGGGTGTCATGCAGCAAACAACGATGGAAGCTGTCGCGACCAAAATGGCCACTTTGGATATTTCGATGGCAAGGCGCGGCGCGTAGATGCTGCTGCCTGTAAGCCCAATGATTACAAGCAAAAGTAGACCAATAAAAACTCCGATTGCTGCAATCACGACTCGGAGCAGCACGGATAAAGAGGTTAGCTTGGTGGAGTTGTGATCAGTCATCATATGCGCTCTAACGTTTGAGATGAGAGGCGTGACCCGGCTTGCCCGGACACGTCCTCTCGATTGAAAGGTTAGGCGCTTCCATGCAGACCAGCCTTCCTTTCTCACAGCAAAGCCTTCTTTATGCGCGCTGCCAGGTTTTTAGGGTCCCGACCAGCTTGTAGTCCGTGAATCCGTAGAGCTTTTTTAGCAACGCATCAATGGTTTTTGACAGCGTGACAGCATCTGCCGCCTTGTATTGAACAGTCGCCAGTCTTCCAGGGCACCAATCGATAATCTGAGCGGATTGCAGCGACGCAAGAACTTCGGCCAAGAGCGTTTCCGGCGGGGCCTGCTCAGCGTAGGAAAAGTCCATGTAGTCGCCATAGATCTGTACCCATGCCTCGGGATGGTAGAGGACATCCAGTGTTGCGTAGTGCTCGCTTGGGGGAAGCTCTCCGTGGAGAGCCAGTGTGCCGAAAGCTGCTTGCAGAATTCGACGAACTTCTTCCTCAGATTCTTGTTGCACGAAGACCTTTCTTGAGGCGCCTAACGTAGAGGTGACCGGCGACCGACAGGAGCGCGAAGCGCACGTACGGAGTTGGGTTTCCGTGTCGACCGCCAAGTTAGACATCACCAGCTTTGGGCCATTTTAAGTTCGCGAGAAGATAGACACCGATCAGGGTGCCAATGGGGACACCAAGCAGCAACAAGCAGGCAACCACGATGGAGGACGTGCGCGCCCAAGGTCTGGATCGCGCAGCTCCAAATGCGATCACGCCGTGAACGGTGCCAAAGGCCAGGACCAATAAGCCCGGGCCAATAATTGACTCGCCGTCTACGCCGTCCCAGAGCAGCACGAACAGGGCCACACCAAAGAGCCCATAAAAAACACAGAGACCACGATGAACACTCATGCTTCGAATGTTGTCCGTTATCGGCGCCTTCTTGGGCTGATCCTTTCCTCCTGTTCCCATGTACTCCTCCAGTGCTGATTTGTGATGTCTAACGGTTGAGATAAGCGGCATGACTTGGTTTGCCGAGGCATGTCTGGTTGAGGGACGGGTTAGGCCTCGCGCGCACAGGTCTATGCAACATATGCGCCCACGACAACGCAGAACGCGGAGGTGAAGATGATGCGGATGAGAAAGGTGATTTGTGACTTCTTGAAGACTCGAACATCAATGAGATATCCAACCACTCCTGCCAGCCCGTATGCTCCAGCGGCAACCAAATAAGGCGTCTCGAACTGCTGACGGAACAGATGAACTGTGATGACGATCCAGACAAGAACTTCGACGGCTCCTTCTGAGAACTCGAGGACGAGCCGAGACCGCCGACTTAGCGGTTGCTTCCTGACCTCCAGGAAGCCGTTAATAAAGCCCAGGGGGGAATGAGACGACATTTGAGGCAACAAAGATTGCCGCGGCATATGCGATCGAGAAGGCTAGCTCCATAGTGGCGGGGCCTAACGTTTGAGATGAGGGGCGGCCGACGGACGGCGAAGCCGGCTGCTGGCTGCCCCCTCGATGGAAGGGTTAGGCCCAGTGTGCGAGTACACCAGAGACATAGAGCGCCGTGGACAAGACGATGCCTCGAAACGGGGTGCTGAACCAGTAGCGCCAGCCGAGAAAGAGACAGCCAGCGAGTAAGGCAAGGCCGACAGCTAGCAGGAACCACGATGAAAACAGGACTGAAGGCTGCGCCAGAGCAAGATAGCCATAGACAAGGCCGAACAGCATTGCGCCGAAGCTATGACTCGCATTGAATCCGACCCAGGCCTTCCACATTGACATCTTGCCCGAGATGACAGGCGAGACTTCCTGCATTCGAGCCATTAGCGCGGGGTCGCGAGGATAAAACTTGTTCCCGCGAAAGGTGAATAGAAGATGAGCACAACCGAGGCCGAGGATCACAAACGCGCTCGCGGCGAGAAGCAGGGAAGCGATACTTGGCATACGTTGTTCCTTCTGGGCCTAACGTTGAAGGTAACCGGCCCATAACACTTGCGGCGAAGCCGCCTTCTGCAGTTGTGGGTCCGTGTCGAGCAACATGTTAGGCAGCATCTTCATGCGACAGAGTCGCTGGATCGAGCACGAATAAAGACCGTCCTCCAACCGATTCGACACCCCATGGGCGTTCCGTGGTCACACGTACCAGGGCTCTCCCATTCGGCTCCATCCAAGATGCCTCAACCTCGCAAGCGATCACGCCCGCTGCCGGGTACACACTGTGCTCGGTCAAGTGCTCCAAGGTCACAACAGGCACCTTCTCCATGAATAGATGCCGTGTCCCCTCAGCATCGACCAACTCGCACTCAACGAAGCCGGGGAAATCCGGGTTGACGAAGCGAAATATCTCAACTGGGATGAGCAGCATTGGTGATGCCTAACGTCAAAGCTGCCCGGCAGGCAGCAAGCGCCGCGCAGCGGCATTCTGTTGCCGCGTGTCCGCGCCGAGCGAAATGTTAGACAGCATACTTGGCATTCTTGTTTTGTCGCCCCGTCAAACGGTGCGGTCTGCGATAAGGTTAATCCGAGGCCACTTTGACAAAAAGCGAACAACCACTATGTCTTTGGGCCGAAAACCGTAACTCATCAATTGCCTACCGCGGTACATCAAGGCATTTCCGCCGGAGCTCGTGGCCGAAAATTCATACGACACGACGAACATCTTGCCGCCGTGACTGTTGCCCAACTCCACGGCACTAACCACCCTGCCTCGGGTAATTGTGCCGCGACGCATTAGCATGAGCTCAGCTAAATAGCGGTAGACAAGCCATCCCACCAAAGCGAAACCCGCAATGGCGGCAGCAGATGCAACGAAGGGCAGGAGTTCCATACGGGCCATTGAGATGCTGTCTAACGTAATGTATACCGCAAGGTCTGCGGTATAACATCGCCCCTGCCGTATATCCTGGCCACTGAAAACCCGGCCAAGTGCTTGTTATTCAAAGACTTATTGCCCATTTTGAGTTTCACTCAGGTCGATAAAAAAGGGACCAAACCCCGCAAACCATTTCTAGGCGGGCAGTGTGGGTACCGCCTCCCCAATATGGACGAGCACCTCGGTTGTGACTTTGGCGGCGTGCCATAGGCACGTCCGCTTGAAGGAAGGGCTGGCCGTCATCGTGTGAATGTCCCGATGTGACGCCTGAGAAATGACGACTCGCCGCAAGGTAAGTCTCATTGACGGTGGCACGCGTTCACTCGGGCACCACCTTCCTGAAGTAGAAGACCTCGTTCTTGAGACCTGACAGGAGGGAGAGGTCAAAAAAATCCAATAGAGTCCAGTTGTTCGCGCCGCATTCAAGGTGTAAATCGGAAGACAGACGAGATATCTCGATTGTTGGGCTGCCAACCATTTGCTGCATTCGTAGTTCCAACTTCGCTGGTATGTCAGCTTGCTCAAGTTGAACGTGCACGGTTTCTTTCTCTCGAATGTACGCGAGGCGCCGGCCGTTGCAAAGGATATCCATCGATACAAACTTGCCATACCAGCCGGGGTTCCGCGTGACTACGACCTTCATGACGGCTAACGTAAAGATGCGCGGGAAGCGCGCTGACGCCCTTGGGCGTTCGTGTTAATCGACAAGTTAGGCCGCTGTCCCGTTACAGGCATCATCTGAATACTCCAGGAGATCGGAACGCCTTGCGTAGCCTCACGGAACGTGCGTCCAGCGGGCCTCCAGACCCTGATAGTACTTCGCAACGATCGACGCAACCTCCGAAGGGGAGGACGGTGCATCCGTACCCACCATATTCCATCCCTGGATCCCAAGCACATTCCAGGACTCGTCGCAATGGAGGACTACCAGCTCCGACGCTTCGCCAAAGGCACAGATGGCAAGGCACGGCACACGACCCAACCAGTCGCCGCCGACGTTCAACCGCAGGAGCCCGGTAAACACGGCATCATCGGTTCGGACGTACGCCAGCACACGACAGCCATTTAGGTTTTTAGGAGGTCGGTCCATGATATTGCGAAGCGGTCTAACGTTGGACATGAGGGGCGGGCCAATAGGCGCGAAGCGGCCATTGAAACGTCCCCTCGGTGGAAAGGTTAGGCGGCATTCTCTCCGGGCAACCAGTTCTAGCCAACAAGCAGCGGGCAACATTGGCGATGGTGACTCGGTCCGATGTAAATATCTCAGCTCGCAAAAGGAAAGCGTAGAGCGAAGATGATGTAAAGGCCTATAGCGATCTCGCCCAGACCGATGAGGATTGCCGGAATCCCTTCAACGACACGCTTCTCATCGCTATCTCCATTCCATGTGAATTTGGCTTCTCGTCGCAGAACACTCTTTACGCCCGCTGCGATCGATGCGAGGCCAAACAGTACGGTGATGATTTTTAAAAGTAGTGCCATGAGACGCCTAATGTTAGAGATGACCGAACCACGATAGTAGCGGTGGAGCGGCCTTTTTGCTGTTGTGAGTCTGTGTTGATTGACGGGTTAAGAATTTCTATCGACCCTCAAACCTGACGGTGCCGACGATGCGTCTGGCGGTGGGTACATGCTTGTTGTTCTCGGTCACGGCTACGGCCGCCAGAATTAGGCCCCTTTTCTGTGCGCACAGTTATTGTTCCGTACCTTGAACGAAAGCACTCAGCGTGGGCATAGTGGTATTCGTACGTTTAGCGGAAAGCATACGATCGCCGGGAAGGAGGTAATACCAATTGAGAACCGGGGCCTCGGCTGGAAATGGTGGGGGAACAAAATCGAACGACCCGTCGATGGTCGTAGCAGCGTCACCAAGCAGGCGAAGTGAAAATGTCACAACGGAAGCAGAGGTACGGGCCACCGTTCCCTCAACCATCAGCCTACGCATACCAGGAGGCGAGTAATCGCCCAGGTCGATGGAACCATGAAAGTGTTGCTCGCCGGAAATCCCACACAATCCGGCAAACCCAAATTTTTCCAAAATCATGGTTGGCAGAAAAAATGACTGCCTGGGGTCAAAGCCAACAGGGTGATTGAACGTTTTTTCATCAAGGCCGTGAAACAGGTGTCGCCCGCCAGAAAGCCGGTAAGACTCGGCGACCGCAACACCCTGGATGACGCGCGAAAACATTTGCGCGTTACCCAAGTGGCGTACCTCTACCTCAAAAGATTCTTTCGGGTTTTGTCCATTGGATGAGATTAGGCGCAATGACTTTGCCGCCATCCAACTTTCTTTGTCAGAGCACGCGGCATGGCTGGATGTGACCTGAAATAGTGCAATGGCAATTGAGATATAAAAAAGACGCATGGTCAAGATACTCAACGTTGAAAGTGAGCCGCACATAGAGGCTTGGCGCTATCAGTCGCGCCGAAAATCATGCGCTTCGCGGAGCCGCGGCGTTGTGTGCCGGTTTCGATCGGCCTGTTAGGCAACATGGCCAGGCCGTTCCTTGTTCCGGTGCGCAATCCAATGGGCCAACACCGCGAGCGCAATGACCAGTGCCTGAGCTGGAAAAAGAAGCACCCATGCGATTTCGGTGTCCCTGTAGCCTCTCGCCAAGAGACTGGCCATCCAAAAACAGAATGCAATAAGAGCTGCATTCCCCGCGGCGAGAGTAGCAAGCCATAGCGTAACGCTCGCGCGGGCTCCCATCAAAATCAACGCGGAGCAATACAAGACTGCAGAACACCAAGCGTAGTTCGCTAGAAGGTGTTTCCACTCAAAGCCCGTGTTGCCAATGAATTGTGAGTAGGCCAGGAATATCGGACCAGGCAGAACGAGAAGCGAAACAATTGCAATGACTCGCATGGTGCGGCCTAACGTTGGAGTTGATCGGCGAGCGGGAGGCGTGTGCACGGAGCGCATTGAAGCACTCGGGCGTCAGTGTCGAACGGCTTGTTTGATGCCATTGCCACTAGTGGTTCCTCAGATAGTTCCGGGCAGTATAGATACCAGCCGTCGCGCACAGCCCGCCAACTAACCACGCTAGCGTCAGTCCGAACCACGCAAGCCCTAAGGCCACTCCGATGCAACTGCCGGGGGGACAAAGCTTTTCGTTCGCAAGGTGCAGCAGTGCACCGCAGAGGATGGTCCATCCAATCCACCCGGACCACAGAAACCTACGAAGTCGGTGCGGCGGGAGTTCGTCTGGATGATTCAAGAATGCACCAACCGCGAAGCCAACCGCAAAAAGCGCGAGCACCAGAACGAGCAGTGTTTCCATGGTATCTAACGTAGAAGTCACCGGCGCTGCGCGGCTTTGCCGCACGGCGTCAGCGTGGACTGCCGTGTTAGGAACTCTAGGGCGAACATACGTCTTCCTTTTCTTGCCGACTGACACAGACTTTCACGGTACCTAGGTAATTTGCTGCCGCTGAAAGCCAGCTAACCGGGTCCTCTTCCTCTGCAGAGAACACAAACGCCCCGGGTGCACGGATGTCAAAGGGCCTTACCCTCTTGATCATTGATATGACATATGTGCGCTGAGCAGAAGAAATGGCTTTGACGAAGGTAAGTTCCCCCACGTTCTTGTCCTGGAATCTAGAGCAGTAGAACTGTGCATAAGCAACAGTAAAGATGCCTTCACTACGCGGCTTAGGTGGCACAACATTGGAGTTGGGACAGGCCTTGGCCGTCACACCAAGAGTGAGGCGGATGGCGTTCGTTACAGCATCTTCCGGGGGAGATGGCTCCAGAATGGCTAGAGTGATTGATTCTTTCCATGCAGACCCCTGCTGGTCCAGAGGGACCCACGCCGTAAATTCGAGTCCGTCTTTCTTTTCTTCCGCTGCCTTCTTCCATCCCGCCCAAGCGGGTGGGGCATGAATTCGTAGGCCTTCTCGTTCCTGCCCAAATGCATTGCATAGAGGAAGAGCTGCGACTAGCAGTAGTACTAGGCGAACACGCATTTGGAGTTCTTAACGCAATGTATACCGCAAGGTCCGCGGTATAACATCGCGCTTGCGGTATAACCTGGCCACCAAAAAATCAGCCAAGTGCTTGTTATTAAAAGACTTATTGCTCATTTTGAGTTTCGTTCAGATCGATAAAAAGAACACCAAACCCCGCAAACCGATTCTAGGCGGGCAGTGTGGCTACCGCCTCCTCAATATGGACGAGCTAAGCCTAAACAGCCGATTCCGTTGTGTTTGATCATCCTCGCCCATAAACCGGTGAAAAAACCGCGCTGCCCCGGTCGCCGCTGAATCCCCCCACAAGACCCCATCCCGGTGTTGGAGTGAATCCCCTGGTCCAGCCCGAGGGGTTCACTCCATAACTAGATCAGATTTCGACGGAGTTCAGCACGCTAGAGCAAGGGTGCGACTGAAACCTGGTTTTTTGTTGGCCACGGAGCAACCTGCGTTTGAATTCAGCCGACCGGCCAGCGCAGCTGGCCAGGGTCGGCTGCGATGAAGGGTTGGGCGTCTTAGTGACGACGAGTTTCCGCAAAGAACTTATCCCTATACGCCGAGGCAGACTCTGGCAATTCCATGACCTCTGCGGCCGCTTCGAGCCGCTTCCAGAATGCCGCCTTGCATGTGAAATCTTCCGCAATGCTGGCAATCTCTTGCAGTGCCAAGCCAAGTTCATTATGGGCAAGGTATTCATCGAACTGAACCAATGAATACTTCTCTGAGTCCGCATCGGTGGCCGCCTCGACAAGGTAGCGACGAGCATCTTTCAGGTTTGCTTCAGCAATACCCCAGGTCTTCCATAAACGCGGATTGGTCATGACGCCCAACGTTTGAGCTCAGCGGATCGCGGCGGGAGCCGAAGCCCCTCAGAATTAGTCCGCTGGAGAGACAGGTTAGATGTGCCCATGCTCTATAGCTGCCCCACATTCGGGACAGAACTTATCGAGTGGTGCGACCTCATGGCCTCGAATGCATTTTCGGCCTTTCAGCAACCTGGAGTTGTTGATCGCGGAGTAGAGCGTTGCAAACGCCGCGCCGTAGAAAACCATCCAATGCCCAGAGAAGAGACGCACTTCGGCGCCGGAATTGGCAGCATTGCTCCCGTCTCTATGGCTGGGTACGTCGCTCATACCCAGAATGAAATTGAGCATCGCGTATCCGAAGAGCCCGTAGATCGCATAGCGTGCCCAAGTTGGGCAGCCCGATAGGGCCAGCTTCCAAAAATCAGCGCGTCTTCCGTGGCGCGACATACGATTGGCGACCAAGACCGTCGGAAGCCACACTACGAAGATGCCGGCGTGCAAACCCCAAACCAGATGTCCACCTGGAATTGGCAGGCCAATCAGGGCTGCCAGGTGACTTCCTACGCTGAGAAGCAGACCAACTGCCGATAGCAGCATGAAGGGATACAAGAGGACGTTCATGGTGTCAAAAGAGGTCTAACGGTGGAGGTAAGGGGCGGCTTGTGCGATGCGCAAGACGTCTCATTGACTGAGGGGTTGGGCCACAAGCAGCGTTTATCGAACCACACATTTTCATGGTTGGAGCCATCTATCAGCAAGCGATACCCTGGCGGCAACTCAAGATACTCGACAACCCATGGTAGGTTCTCTGCCAGATTCTCCACATGCAGGAGGGCAAAGAAGTCGCTGGCTTCTGACGGTTCACCTCCGGACCAGAAGTACCAACCGTTAGTACTTGTCGTGGGCTTGTGGCGAAGGCCGTGGATTGGTTCAGTTCCGATCGTCGACAACGCGATGCCTACTTTTGAACCGGCTACAGGTGGCAACGGCGATGCGCCCACCCATTCACAAAGCGGACTTCTCACGGAGCACTCGCATTGTGTTTCCTCGGGGTCTATCGTTTGAGACCACCGGCACGTAGCAAGCGCCGCGCAGCAGGAATCTGCTGCTGTGTGTCCGAGTGGGCCGACCAGTTAGCTTTTAATTGCTGCAACACTTAGCTTTTTCCTGAGTATCAAAAAAGTAATTGCGCCGATCGGAAGAGCAATCGCAACGGTCCATTGCCCGTACAAGGGGGCAAACGCTCCCGCACTAAATAGCTGTAAGGACAAGGGCGCGAAACTCCATTCGCCAGTTGTCCAGTTCACTGCAAACTTTCCAAACCCAAGCATAACGAACAGTACCCACGGCCACTTTCGGCCTTTGAGTTTAGACCTGCCGCAAACAACAAGCGCCCAGAGGGTAAGCAACGGAAAGACTATGGCCAACGCAAAAACAAGGTATTGAATTGGCGTTTTTTTTGTTAACGTGAACCGATTCTGTTGTTTAAGTGAAGCTGGCTGGGGAACGACGCTAAAGCCAACTATGGTGGCCTTACCACCATGATTCCTTACGGCGACGCTCGTCAAAATCCATTTGCCTGAAAAGCCATATTCAAACGTGAGATTGACGGTCGAAGAGTCATCCCTGTTCATCCGATGAGCGCCAACCAGCATAATTGTTGAGGGCTCTCCAGCGGGGATCAATGCCGCCATTTGAACAAGCGCGTCATGAAGTGCCGGCCCAGCTATGCTTGGGTCAGCCGCCTTCTCAATATCCTCAAAGCGCTGCTGTCGCAGAAGATCAATGTAACTTTTGGCCAGCGTCTGATCGGCAGGCGAAGCAAATTTTTGAATCATGTCCGCTTGATTGCACCCCACAAGTGCGAGCAAGAGCAAAGACATAAAGAATTGGCGAAGAGATGAAGTAGTCATTGGAAGCTGGGGGCGAGTACTCTGTCGAGATACATGCTGGCTGATGCGACTTAATGTGCCGGAAACGCTGGGAAAGACTCAAAGTAGGCTATTTGGTCGCAGCTTTCCGGCGTATTCTTTGCATTTCTGGAAGTAGTCGCCGGGCCATGCGTCTTTCATGGGCGTGCCATTAAAGCTGCGGGTCATGGCTATAAACGTATCCACATCACCGGCTTGGCATGCGAATTTCGCGTACGCATTCCTATTCCAATCGGCTGGGTATTTTTTGAGCACGTCTTCAAAGCCGGCTTTCATCTGCGACCAAACTGCGCTCCGATGCGACTCTGCAAAGAAAGCTTCCCCTCCCATGCGCCCTGCTGCGACCCAATAGATACGTGCATACATTCCCTGGCCTTCTGTTGAGGTCGTTCGTCTCACGGCATCCGCAGCAAAATCCTGGATTTGCCGCATGCTCCCTCCCCACATTGGGAGAAAACGCTCTGCCGCCACAAAATATGTCTGGTAATGAAGAGGCTCTTTCGACACTGCTTCTTCGTACAACGCCCAATGTTGGTCTCTTGTCCAGTTCTGCGCAAGCGCCACATCCAGCATCACGATATACCACTGCGGATCATCACTGCTGATTTTTTTGTTCACATCGAGGGTGTTGCGAGCAATCGCCATGTAGCTCGCGAAGCCTTTCCAGCCTTCAGGGGTGACGGTACTTGCATAGCCAGAACCGCGAAGAGCCCAGGCATGCTGCTTCTGTGCGGTAGCCAGTGCTATTGGCGCCATAGCCGATTGAGGAAAAGCTGCGACCCAACGATTCAGTTTGCTTTCTATGGCCGCCCATTGCGCCTCCGAGTTCTTTTCCTTTTCCCCAACAATAGCGTAGCCTAGGTTGCCATAGAAAACGGTGAGATTCCAAACTCCACTGGGGGTTCGACTTCTTTCTGTACGAAGCTTGGTAGCCAACTTATCAAGCGCAACAAAATCATCTGCCTTATAAGCCTTGGTAACGATTTCGTTTAACTCGTTGGGCCCGTAAAAATTTTCCGCATTGGTGTATGTGTTCGTGAAAATTGCCAACAGAATCACACCAAGAGTTCGAATCCAGGTTCTCATAAATTCCTCCCGTTTTGTTGGATGGAGTTTAAGGTCATTGGTTTCGCATGCGAAACGAAAACAAACCCCAGGGGATACTTTTTACAGTGCTCGCGGCTGGTTCGACGTTGCAGTGTTCTGCAATGCCATCGTGATCTGCAGGCTGTCACACGTCAGCGCTCTAACTTTCTCTTTCCATTGCACTGACGCCGCGCAATCCTTGAGAGCTTTTCACTTATAGCCAACCTCCTACAGCTCCAGACTGGCGACAGTCTTCACCGGCATCCTGGTCTGACTCACCGTGATCACATACACGGTTCTGCCTGCATCGTCATCCGCCCAACCACATGCAGACCTTTGAGCCTTTAAGGCTCCGAGCAGAGGGCCGCCTCGCAAGCGAAACAAGGAGAGGTCCTGAGGGGGCTTTTTATTGCTACGATGCCGCGATGACAAAGCTATACCTGCTCATCGTCGCGCTCGTGCTCTGCATTTTGCAAATGTACTGGCCGATCTCCGCCTGGCGCAAAGACGGCTTCATCGCGGCACTCAGGCTATTCGCTTTTGGCGCCTTAACCGTCAGCATGGTCGCGATGAGCGAACTGATCGAGCAGTTTTAATGGCAGCTCTGGCCTAGGGGATTAGATGAATATCAGTAATCTTTTTAACATTAGGTGGATTAGCTGGGGACTCTGCCTCGTTATGTTTCGCATGTACCGAGAAGATTCATATCCCCTGTCACTGTATTTGGCCTTGAGCTTGCCGGTTCTCTTGACCGCAGCCCATCTTGTATTTTCAGTATTCGAATCGACAAAAGACGAATTTGTGAAAACGTCGATTGAGTTCTTGTGGATGATGGGCTTCGCTACTTTACTTGGTGCGGCTGCAATTTATTTCGACGCAGATTTTGTGAACAGAGGCGTGCGTTATGACGCCAATGGTTTTTGGCCACTTGTTCAAGCTAGCGTGCTGCAGGGGGCGGTAACGTTGGTCTGCTTGGTGATTCGCAGGTTTCTTCCGCCGTACCAAGCCACGCGCAGTTAAATTTACCTCAATGAAAGGACTATCTTTCCTCCCGAACTTGCAGGTCAGCGCGAGGAAATGTATGGGCTTGAAGACAGCAATCACCTGCGAGAATCGCTGGATTGAAACTTCCCAAACCCTTTTTGTGCCGGAATCGGTGTCTTGCAAGAGCTGCGTGGTCTTTCACACGTCAAGGCTGATCGCTATCAGTTCAGTTTCACGGTGCAGCGGCCGTTTTCTGTAGCGCCATCGTGATCTGCGGACTGTCACAGGTCAGCTGCGACTCTTGAGGCAGAGTCGGATCGTACGGCTTTTGGAGCAGCTAAAAGCCAGTGCCAACAAGTGGCGGAAGCGGTGAGATTCGAACTCACGGAGGACTTGCATCCTCGGCAGTTTTCAAGACTGCTGCATTCAACCGCTCTGCCACGCTTCCGAGCCGCATAGTTTAACCGCTAGTCGGCGGTCATCTGGCTCGTTGATGAGCCATGTCGATAAATGCGGTCTCGCAGCCCGGACAACAGGCGGGCCAGGCGTATCGGCTGCCTTCCAGGCATTGATTTACTCGCAAAGCGGGGCACTGCCAAAAATAGTGGGCTGAATTCCACCTCTTTTGGTTCGTCATTGGTCACTTTGTGACTGTCAAGCAAATAGAGCCAAAAAAACGGACTTATTTCCTGGAACTATTTCCTCTCCGCTTCCTAAACGTTTTTTGGAACGGTGACTAAAGGCGCTGGCGCAGCCATGATTGAAACATTCAGTTACAGCACTTTTAGAGGACACAAATATGACTGCTCCAGCATTCCCCCCCGAGGCGGCAGAAAAGGTTACTACGGCATTTGTGCATGCCACCGGCGCCCGCTGGTCGTTTCCGCGGGTCGAAGTCCAGGACCGCGGAACCTTCATGTTGATCAGCGTGGACTCACTTTCCCCGGAAATCCGGGAAATTGAGTTACCCGTCAAGAAATCCATTGCACATGCCTTGAACCAGGTCATTCCGGCGCACCCTACGCAACGGTTTGGTAACTGGATGGTTGTTTTCTTCCGGGACGGAAGGATGTTCGAAACTGTTCACCCCAGCGAGTTTGAGCTGTAAGGGCGTCAGAGTGGTCTGCTATGTGCCTGCTATATATATGAGTCAGCAGCCCGTCGTGGCCAGGGCTTGTCGCCGGAACGCTGTCCGCAGGCGGCATTCACGACCTTGTCCTACACACCGCCAGCCAGCCGCTGGCTAAACTTTCCTTGCGGCCCGTCCCGGGTCGCACCTCCCTCCACTGGCGAAGCCAGTTTTACTGCCCGGTCTTCCGGGCTTTTTTTTGCCTGCTCGCCGCTATGCGGCTTCAGGTTGGGCCAGCAGCATTCCTTTTGTCTCGATAAACGCAATGACTTCCGCAAGGCCGGCATTGGTCTTGAGATTGGTCATGACAAAGGGCTTCAGGCCTTTGGCCGTGGTGCGCATGCGGATGGTGTCCGCCTCCATCACGCCCAGGTCGGCGCCGACGTGGGGCGCCAGGTCGGTTTTGTTGATGACGAACAAATCGCTTTTGGTGATGCCGGGCCCGCCTTTGCGCGGAATCTTCTCGCCGGCAGCCACGTCGATCACGTAGATGGTGAGGTCGCTCAGCTCGGGGCTGAAAGTGGCGGCCAGGTTGTCGCCACCAGATTCGACGAACACGATGTCGGCATTGGGGAAATCCACCAGCATGCGGTCTATGGCTTCGAGGTTGATCGAGGCGTCTTCGCGTATGGCGGTGTGCGGGCAGCCGCCGGTTTCCACGCCCATGATGCGTTCGGCGTCCAGCGCGCCGCTGACGGTCAGGATGCGCTGGTCTTCCTTGGTGTAAATGTCGTTGGTGATGGCGACCAGGTCGTATTTGGCCTTCATGCCTTTGCACAGCATTTCAAGCAATGTGGTTTTGCCGGAACCGACGGGGCCCCCAATGCCGACGCGCAAGGGGGGAAGTTTTTTGGTACGGTTGGCGATGTGATGCAGGCTCATGGGGGGCTTTGTTGAATTTGCGGTGAGAAGTCAGGAGCGGAACAGCCGCGAATACTGGGTTTCATGCTGTGACGAAAGAATGGCCAGCATGGGGGAAAAGGCCTGGCGTTCCTCATCCGGCAACTGCATGGCGGCCTCGACCGCTGCAGGTATGCCGCCGGCAAGGCGCGCCAGCATGCGCTGGCCGGCGCTTTGCCCCAAAGGCACGGATTTGATGGCGGCTTGTGTCATGTTTTCGGCCCAGCCGAAAGCATAGGCCAGCAGGCAGTCGCGCACGCCCGCCTCGGTTTGTGAAACGGCCAACGCAAAGGCAACGGGGAAGGTCGGCTGCATCTGCGCACAGGCCTCAATGTGCACTGCGTTGGCATCGTCATGGTTGCGCAGCCAGTCCAGCAGGGATCTGCCCATTTGCTCGGCCTGGGCGCGCAGCTCGCTGGTTTCCCGGGTTTGCAGCACCCAGGCATTGAGTTGCTGCACGCGCTGCAGGTCGCCCGAGCGCCAGGCGGGAATAGCCTGGGCAATCACCGCCAGGTCACCGCGCGCCAGGCTCAGCTGAAGCTGGTCGGTCAACCAGTTGCTTGCTATCATTTCTGTAGCCGGTTGCGCCCGTTCCATGGCTGTTTCAAGCCCTTCCGAGTATGAAAATCCGCCTACAGGCAAGGCCGGGGAGGCCAGCCAGATGAGCTGGAGCAGGCTGGCGGCCGGTAGCTGCCCTGCAGGCGCGGCGGACATGTCCATCAACGCCCTAGTGCGGCTTGTGCCTGTGGATCTGGATGGCGACCGGCTGGGCTTCGTGGGTGTGGTCGTCATGCCCATGGTTGCAGTCCGGGCCATGCACGTGTGGCGCGGGGGCGGGCTGCGCATGGCCATGAGAATGGTCAGAGGAATGGTCATGCCCATGGCTGTGTCCGCCAGCGCTGTAGGCCCCGCCTTCGGGCTCGAAAGCTTCTTCAACTTCGTTCACGATCAGGTGCATGGCACGCAGCATGTCGGCCAGCACATGGTCGGGTTCAATTTTCAGGTGGTCGGGCTTGAGTTCAATCGGCACATGCCGGTTGCCCAGGTGGTAGGCGGCGCGCGTCAGGTCGAAAGGGGAGCCGTGCGACGGGCACGCGGTGATGCGGAGCACGGCCTGCGGGGCGGCGATCACTTTGACCATGGAGCCGTCTTCCGCCACCAGCACGTCGCCGCCACGCACCAGCGTGCCGCGCGGCAAAAAAATACCGAGCTGCCGGCCCAGCGAATCGGTACCGTCAAACCGGCTTTTCTGGCGAACATCCCAGTCAAGCTCGATGCTGGAGGCGCGCTTGACGAGAACAGGCGCAAGGCCGGCGCCCTGCGAAATGACTTTGGAAACCTGGAGCATGGAACCTTAAAACAGGAAATAGCGTTGCGTCATCGGCAGGCTGGTGGCTGGCTCGCAGGTCAGCAGCTGGCCGTCTGCGCGCACCAGGTAGGTCTGGGCGTCAACCTCCATCCTGGGCAGATAGGCATTGTGGACCATGTGCTGCTTGCGCACGCCGCGCACGTTCTTCACCGCACTCAGGTTTTTGGCCAGGCCAAAGCGCTCCTTGACGCCGGCGTTCAGCCCGGCTTGCGAGACAAAGGTCAGCGAACCTTTGGCAATCGCGCCGCCGAAGCCGCCGAACATGGGGCGGTAGTGCACTGGCTGCGGCGTGGGGATGGAGGCGTTCGGGTCGCCCATGGCCGCCATGGCGATAAATCCACCCTTGAGGATCACCGAGGGTTTGATGCCGAAGAAGGCCGGCTTCCACACCACGAGGTCGGCCCATTTGCCTAACTCGACTGAGCCGACTTCGTGCGAGATGCCATGGGCAATCGCCGGGTTGATGGTGTATTTGCTGATGTAGCGCTTGGCGCGGAAGTTGTCGTGGCGGTCCGTGTCGCCGGGCAGCTTGCCGCGCTGCTGTTTCATCTTGTGCGCGGTCTGCCAGGTGCGGATGATCACTTCGCCGACGCGGCCCATGGCCTGGCTGTCACTGCTCATCATGCTGATGGCGCCCAGGTCGTGCAGCACGTCTTCGGCTGCGATGGTTTCCTTGCGGATGCGGCTTTCGGCGAAGGCCAGGTCTTCGGCGATGCCGGCGTCCAGGTGGTGGCACACCATCAGCATGTCGACGTGCTCGTCAAGCGTGTTGACGGTGTAGGGCATGGTCGGGTTGGTGGAGGAGGGCAGGAAGTTCTCTTCGCCCACCACACGCAGGATGTCGGGTGCATGGCCGCCGCCAGCGCCTTCGGTGTGGAAGGCGCAGAGGCTGCGGCCTTTGGTGGCGGCAATCGTGTTCTCGACAAAACCCGACTCGTTGAGTGTGTCGCTGTGGATGGCGACCTGTGTGTCGGTTTCTTCCGCCACATCCAGGCAGTTGCTGATGGCCGCGGGCGTGGTGCCCCAGTCCTCGTGCAGCTTCAGGCCGATGACACCGGCGTTGATCTGCTCGTGCAGCGCGGCGGGCAGGCTGGCATTGCCCTTGCCGAGGAAGCCGAGGTTCATGGGGAAGGCGTCGGCTGCCTGCAGCATGCGCTCAATGTTCCAGGGGCCGGGCGTGCAGGTGGTGGCAAAGGTGCCGGTGGCCGGGCCGGTGCCGCCGCCCAGCATGGTGGTGATACCGGCCGTCAGCGCTTCCTCGATCTGCTGCGGGCAGATGAAGTGGATGTGCGAGTCGATGCCGCCGGCCGTGACGATCATGCCTTCGCAGCTGATGATCTCGGTGCCGGGGCCGATGATCATGTCGACGCCGGGCTGGGTGTCGGGGTTGCCGGCCTTGCCGATGGCGGCGATGCGCCCGCCCTTCAGGCCGATGTCGGCCTTCACGATACCCCAGTGGTCGATGATGAGCGCATTCGTCATCACGCAATCCATCGCGCCTTCGGCCCGGGTTTTTTGCGACTGGGCCATGCCGTCGCGTATGGTCTTGCCGCCGCCGAATTTGACTTCCTCACCGTAGCTGCCGGCGCGCAGGGTGTAATCGGCTTCGACTTCGACCACCAAATCCGTATCGGCCAGCCGCAGCCGGTCACCGACGGTGGGGCCGAACATTTCCGCATAGGCGCGGCGTCCAATTGTTGCCATCAAAGTGCTCCCTGCACGAGTCCGCGAAAGCCGAACACTTTTCGGTCGCCGGAAAATTCCACCAATTCCACCGTGCGCTGCTGCCCCGGCTCGAAGCGCACGGCCGTGCCCGACGCGATGTTCAGGCGCATGCCGCGCGCGGCCTCGCGGTCAAAGCCAAGCGCGCCGTTGGTTTCGGCGAAGTGGTAATGCGAGCCGACCTGTATGGGCCGGTCGGCCGTGTTCTGCACAACGACGGTCAGCGTGCGGCGGCCTGCGTTGAGTACGTGGTCGGGGCCGTCGGTGATGAGTTCGCCGGGAATCATGGTGCGCCTCAGGCCAGTTGGGCGAGCAGGGTCACGCCGAAGAGGGCGACGGCGGCGCCAGCTATGCGAGGCAGCCAGACGCTGGCGCTGCGCAGCGCCCAACCCGCACCCAGGCCCGCCAGGTGCAGCAGCAGCGTAGCGGCCAGCATGCCCGACAGGGTGGCCCAGGCGCCGGGCGCTCCGGCCAGTTCATAGCCGTGGGCCAGGCCATGGAAAACGGCGAACACACCGGCGATGAGCGCCGCCGCAATGCCGGGTACATGCCAGCGCGTCACGACCAGCAGGCCGGTGACCAGCAGCGAAGCCGCGATCATGGGCTCGACGGCGGGAATCTGCAGACCCTGCAGGCCCAGCAGGGCGCCTGCCAGCAGCATGCCGGCAAAGCCCAGCGGGCCCCACAACAGTTCAGGCCCGGCGCGCCGCGCGGCCAGCGCGCTCCACAGGCCCACGGCCACCATGGCCGCCAGGTGGTCCATACCCGTCAGCGGGTGGAAAAAGCCGCTGAGGAAGGCGCTGGCGTGGTCATGCACCGCAGCGCCGGATTGATGGTCAATATGGGCGCTAGCACCCGTCGATACTGCGCAAGCAGCTATCAAAAAGAGAGCGTTTTTGGTTTTGATTTGCATGGTGGCGATCTCGGGTAATGCTTAAACAATCGGCTGGTGCACGGTGACCAGCTTGGTACCGTCGGGAAAAGTCGCTTCGACCTGGATGTCGGGGATCAGCTCGGGGATGCCGTCCATCACGTCGGCGCGGGTCAGCACCGTGCGGCCCTCGCTCATCAGCTGGGCGACGGATTTGCCGTCGCGCGCACCTTCCATGACGGCGGCGCTGATGAGGGCGACGGACTCGGGGTAGTTGAGCTTGAGGCCGCGGGCGCGGCGCCTTTCGGCGAGCAGGGCAGCGGTAAAAATAAGGAGCTTGTCTTTTTCTCTGGGCGTCAATTCCATGGGGCTCTCTCAGGGCAGGCTGCCGGCTTGGGGATGCTTGCCGGGGTGCAAGAATGGTGCCATAAGAAACGTGAGCCACCAAGGCCGCCCCGGGGTAGAACGCATGGCACAGAACATGCACCTGAAGACGGTCAATCACTCCGCGCCCGGCGCATCTGCCCACTCCATGGACGCCCCGCTCACGCCCCAGCTGCCGCCACTGCCGCCCGAAGCGGCCGGGGCCGCGCCTTTGGCGGCCGAAGCGCCGCCGCTGCAGCGCATCATCAAGGTCAGGCGCGACTACAACAGCTGGGTGGCAAGCGAAACCATGGAAGACTATGCGCTGCGTTTCACGCCGCAGCGCTTTCGCAAGTGGTCTGAATGGCGGGTGGCCAACACCGCGTTCGGCGCGGCTTCTTTCCTGATTCTGGAAGCTGTGGGTGCCACGCTGCTGGTGAAGTACGGGTTTACCAACGCCTTCTGGGCGATCATGGCCACCGGGCTCATCATTTTCATGGCGGGCCTGCCCATCAGCATTTACGCAGCGCGTTATGGCGTCGACATGGACTTGCTGACGCGCGGCGCCGGTTTTGGCTATATCGGCTCCACGCTGACCTCGCTCATCTACGCCTCGTTTACCTTTATCTTTTTCGCGCTGGAAGCGGCGGTCATGGCTTACGCCCTGGACCTCGCCCTGGGTATCCCGCCCAGCTGGGGTTACCTGATCTGCGCGCTGGTGGTCATTCCGCTGGTAACCCATGGTGTCTCCGCGATCTCCCGCCTGCAGGTCTGGACGCAGCCTTTATGGCTGATCATGCTGGTGGTGCCTTTTGTTTATGTCTTCCTGCGCGATCCCGGTGCGTTTTCGGGCGTTTTGCACTACGGAGGGGAGACTGGAACGAACGGCGAATTTAATTTGCACCTGTTTGGTGCTGCTTTAACAGTCGGAATCGCGCTGATCACCCAGATGGGTGAGCAGGCCGACTATTTGCGCTTCATGCCGGTGCAGACTGACGCCAACCGCTGGCGGTGGTGGGCCGGTGTGCTGGCGGGCGGGCCCGGCTGGGTGCTACTCGGCGTGGTGAAGATGCTGGGCGGCGCTTTCCTGGCCTATCTGGCCATCTCCAACATGGTGCCGCTGGACCGGGCGGTAGACCCCAACCAGATGTATCTTGCGGCCTACGAGTATGTCTTTCCGAATTACGGCATGGCGGTGGCGGCCACGGCGCTGTTCGTGGTGGTGTCGCAACTGAAGATCAATGTGACCAACGCGTACGCCGGTTCCCTCGCGTGGTCGAATTTTTTCTCGCGCATCACGCACAGCCACCCCGGGCGGGTGGTGTGGGTGGTGTTCAACACGCTCATTGCCTTCATGCTGATGGAGATGAATGTGTTCCAGGCGCTGGGCGACGTGTTGGGGCTGTATTCGAACATCGCCATCGCATGGGTGATGGCTGTCGTCGCCGACCTGGTCGTCAACAAACCGCTGGGCCTTTCTCCCAAAGGCATTGAATTCAAACGGGCCCACCTGTACGACATCAACCCGGTCGGCGTGGGCGCCATGGCGCTGGCTTCGCTCTTGTCGGTCACAGCGCATCTGGGGCTTTACGGCGAAACGGCGCGGGCTTTTTCCGCGGTGATCGCCATGGGCACCGCATTTGTGACCGCGCCCCTGATCGCGTGGGCGACCCAGGGCCGTTACTACATTGCGCGCAGCTCCGGAGCGACTGCTTCGGACGGTTCTTACAAGCGCTATGCGACGCAGCAGTGTGTCATTTGCGAACGCGCCTACGAAGGCCCGGACATGGCGCACTGTCCCGCCTACCAGGGGCCCATCTGCTCGCTGTGCTGCACGCTGGACGCGCGCTGCGGCGACCTGTGCAAGCCGCACGCCAGCCTGTCGGCGCAGTGGTCGGGTGCGCTGCGCTGGCTGCTGCCGCGCCGCACCTGGCCTTACCTTGATACGGGCCTGGGCCATTTCCTGCTGCTCATGCTCATCATCGTGCCGCTGCTGGCCAGCGTGTTCGGCCTGCTGTACCACCAGGAAATCAGCGCGCTGGCGGACATCGAGCCTTCCGAGCCGGCTTTGCGTTCAGGTTTCATGAAGGCGTACATGGCCTTGCTGGTCATTGCCGGCCTTGTGGCCTGGTGGCTGGTGCTGGCGCATAAAAGCCGCCAGGTGGCCCAGGAAGAATCGAACCGCCAGACCCATTTGTTGATGCGCGAGATCGAGTCGCACCGGCAAACAGACGAGGCGCTGCAACAGGCCAAGCTGGTGGCAGAAGAGGCCCGCCGCCATGCCGACCAGGCCAACCAGGCGAAAAGCCGCTATATCAGCGCCATCAGCCACGAATTGCGCACGCCGCTCAACAGCATCCTGGGTTACGCGCAGCTGATGGGTGAAGACAACGCCATACCGCCGCACCGCAAACAGGCTGTCAGCGTCATCAAGCGCGGGGGCGAACACCTGCTTTCGCTGATCGAGGGAACGCTCGATATTGCCCGCATCGAGGCGGGCAAGCTCACGTTGAATGTCAAGCCCATGCATTTCGCCGACTGTGTGCACGAGATGGCCGGCATGTTCGAGCTGCAGGCCGCCGCCAAGGGTCTCGGGTTCCGCTTTGAGACCAGCGGTCATCTGCCGGAGCTGGTGCGAGCCGATGAGAAACGCGTTCGGCAGATTCTCATCAATTTGCTGGGCAACGCCATCAAGTTCACGGCGCAGGGCCAGGTGATTTTCAGGTTGCGCCATGCGCGCGAGATGGCCTACATCGACATTGAAGATACCGGCCCGGGCATGGGTGAGGCGGAGCTGTCCCGGATTTTTGAGCCTTTTGCGCGAGGGGCTACAGCCGGCCAAAGCGCGGAAGGCATACCGGGCGCCGGTTTGGGCTTGACGATTGCCAAGATGCTGACCGACCTGATGGGTGGCGAGATGACGGTGGTCAGCACCCCGGGCGAAGGCTCGATTTTCCGTATCCGGCTGTTTTTGCCCGAAGTGCACATGGCCGCAGGAGCCGTCAAGGATGCCGCCACCAAACCAGCCAGGCGCCAGCCGCGCGGCTATGAAGGGGTTCGCCGCAAGCTGCTGGTGGTCGACAACGAAGAGCCCGACCGTGAACTGCTGGTGCAACTGCTTGAGCCCATGGGATTTGAATTGCGTACCGCCGCCAGCGGTCACGATTGCATGGATCTGCTGGCCAGCGGGTACCGGCCCGACGTGATCTTCATGGACCTGGCCATGCCGGGGATCGATGGCTGGGAAACCCTGCGCCGTGTGCGTGCGTCAGGGCACGAGGACATTCATCTCGCCATTGTTTCCGCCAACGCATTCGACAAGGGCGCCGAGAACGATGCCGGCATCCTTCCCGAGGATTTCATCCTCAAACCGGTGCGCCATACCGAACTGATCGACTGGCTTGAACGGCGGCTGGCCCTCAAGTGGCGCTATGACCTTGCTGCGGATGACGGCGACCCTGTGGTCCAGGCCGTGCCACCGCGTGTACTGCCCGATGCGTCTCAACTCGCGGCCCTGCTCGAGGTCGTCAATCTCGGGTTTTACCGGGGCATCATGAACAACCTGGCAGAAATTGAACGGCAGCGGCCGGAGGCCGCGGCCTTTGTGGACGAAATGCGCGTGCTGGCGCGGCAATTTCAGTTTGAAGCCATGGGCCGCCAGCTAGCCAACAAGGAGACGGGCCATGAGCAGCGTGCTTGACGACGGACCAACGCTGGATCGAAAGCTGGACCGCACACTGGACCGGGCCAACAGCGATATCGTGCTGATTGTGGACGACGTGCCCGACAACCTGTCGGTCCTGCACGATGCGCTCGATGAATCGGGCTATACCGTCCTTGTGGCCACCAGTGGCGAGGCAGCGCTGCAGCGTGCGCTGCAGGCTTTGCCCGACATCGTTTTGTTAGACGCCATGATGCCCGGGATGGACGGCTTCGAAGTTGCCAAGCGCCTGAAGGCCATGGCTGAAACGGCGCACATTCCCATTATTTTCATGACCGGTCTCACGGAAACCGAGTACCTCGTGGCGGCCCTGGAAGCCGGTGGAGTGGACTACGTTACCAAACCGATCAAGCCCAAGGAAGTGATGGCACGCATGGGCGTGCATTTGCAAGGCGCCCGCCGTGCCAGGCAGGAAGCGCGGCAGGCAGGGCAAGCACGCAATGCGCTGGACGCTTTCGGCTACGCCAGCATCACGGTGCGCATGGGCGGTGAGGCAGACGGGAAATTGATCTGGCAAACGCCGCTGGCGCGCGACCTGCTCATGCGCTATTACGGTACGTCCGCGCCGCAAACACCCGAACCTGTACTCAACTGGCTGCGCCGCCACATGGCGGAGGCCGAGCGCCAGGTTGAGCCGCCGCGCCTGGCGGTGGAGCTTGGTCCGCGGCGCCTGACCTTCCGGCTGCACCAGCAGACCGGCGACGGCGACGGCGGCGGTGACTGGTTGATCGTCATGCGCGAAATTTCCGACGACGCAGTGGTGGAAGCCATGAGCCTGAGCTTCAAGCTCACCGCCCGAGAAGCTGAAGTGCTGTATTGGGTGGTCAAGGGCAAGACCAATCGCGACATTGGAGACATCCTGGGCTCTAGCCCAGCCACGGTCAAAAAGCATCTGGAACGGGTGTATGCCAAGCTGGGTGTGGAAACCCGCACCGCTGCCGCAGGTATGGCCATGAACCGCATACGGCAGCTGCATCCCCAGTTTGAGGGCTAGAGATAGAGCCCCCACGCTTGTCGCTTCGCGTACTGCGTTGCCCCCCGAGGGGGCCGCTGCGCCTGCGGCCCGGCAAAGCCGGCTCCGCGGCCCCTGGTTGCTAAGAATGAGCGGTTTGCGATGGCCTTATCAGGTAAAAAGCGTGATTTCCGCTGGGCGGTTACAATAAGAGCTTCGGTAAAGCATCAGCTTTTTTCATCGAGGCCTTTTCCCAACAGGCTTCCTTCTCAATTGCGGCGCTTCCCAGAGCCCGAATCCACAGTGTTTTCAGTGCCCATACAGTCCTGAACCCTCTCAACACTGTTCCGTTTTTCCGGCGAGCACTATTCCCGACAGTGCCACGCATGGCTCAACCAGCCCAGCCCCTGACAAGGGCCAGGTGGGTGGACACCGAACACCCGCCGGCTTGCTCGCAAGCCGATTACTCCTTATTTATCAAGCCGGGACACATACCCGGCACGGACTTTTTATGAACGTAGATCACACCAAAATCGCGGTGGGCAAGTACCTTGTCTCACCACTGGCCAAGCAGCAAGGCGAACGCTACGCTGCATCGGTCTCCATCCGCTCAGGCAGCGGCAGCGCCACGCACGACCGCGTGATGCGCTTCAGCGGCCTTTTCGACAGTGCGGCCGCGGCCGTGCATTACGCGACGGAACATGCCCTCGGCTGGATCCACGAGCGTTCGGCGCCGGCCTGCGCATAAGCCTTGCCAGCCCTTACAACAGACATCACTGACAATTTTTCCAATTCCCTAGGAGTTACATCATGGCCAAAGAAGAACTGATTGAAATGCATGGGCTGGTAGACGAAGTGTTGCCTGATTCGCGCTTTCGCGTCACGCTCGACAACGGCCACAAGCTCGTGGCCTATACCTCCGGCAAGATGCGGAAAAACCATATTCGTATCCTTGCCGGCGACCAGGTGTCGCTGGAACTCTCGCCCTATGACTTGAGCAAGGGCCGCATCACCTTCCGCCATATCGCTGGCCGTGGCCCAGGCCCGGCGCCGCGCCAGGCTCGCTAAACCGGCGGCTCGTCGCGCCCCAAAAAAGCACAAAGCCCGGCAGGCGGAGAATCCTCCGTTTGCCGGGCTTTGTTGTTTTTCCCTGAACTGTGAACAGGCCCTAGCGCCGGCCGGTCGCCATGTGCTCGGTCTTCTTGTTGATCAGCACTTCGGGCTCCTGGGCCTCGACCCAGGTTTCATGGTTGAGCCCGGCCTGGAGCCGCTCAGTGTCCAGATCATTCGTCCATTTGGCGACCACTATCGTGGCCACGCCATTGCCGATCAGGTTGGTCAGCGCCCGCGCTTCCGACATAAAGCGGTCAATCCCCAGAATCAGCGCCAGCCCGGCCACAGGCACGGTACCCACCGCCGACAACGTGGCGGCCAGCACAATGAATCCGCTGCCGGTGATGCCTGCCGCGCCTTTCGAAGTCAGCAACAGCACCGCCAGCAGCGTGAGTTCCTGCGTGAGGGTCATGGGCGTATTGGTGGCCTGCGCGATGAACACCGCCGCCATCGTGAGATAGATCGAGGTGCCGTCCAGGTTGAACGAATAACCGGTCGGGATCACCAGGCCGACGGTGGTTTTCTTTGCGCCCAGGTTCTCCATCTTTTCCATCATGCGCGGCAGCACGGACTCGGACGACGAGGTGCCCAGCACGATCAGCAGCTCTTCCTTGATGTACTTGATGAACTTCCAGATGCTGAACCCGTGCAGGCGCGCAATGGTGCCCAACACCACGAAGATGAAGATCAGGCAGGTCGCATAAAAAGCGGCCATCAGCTTGCCGAGCGACACCAGGCTGTCCACGCCATAAGCGCCTATGGTGAAGGCCATTGCGCCGAAAGCGCCTATGGGCGCCACCTTCATGATGAAGCCGACAATGGTGAACAGCACATGCGAGGCTTTTTCGACGAAGTCGAACACCAGCGTACCGCGCCCGCCGAAACGGTGCAACGCGAAGCCGAACATCACCGCGATCAGCAGCACCTGCAGAATTTCACCCTTGGCGAAGGCATCCACCACGGTGGACGGAATGATGTTCATGATGAAGTCGGTCGTGCCGACCATTTTCCCGGGGCCGGTATAGGCCGCGATGGCCTTGGTGTCCAGCGTGGACACGTCGACATTCATGCCTTCGCCCGGCTTGAATACGTTGACCAGGACCAGCCCGATGATCAGCGCGAAGGTGCTGACGACTTCAAAGTACAGCAGCGCCAGGCCGCCGGTCTTGCCGACCTTCTTCATGTCCTCCATGCCGGCGATGCCGATCACGACGGTGCAGAAGATGATGGGTGCGATCATCATCTTGATGAGCTTGATGAAGCCGTCGCCCAGCGGCTTCATGAGCTTTCCGGCCTCAGGGTAAAAATGCCCCAGCAGCACACCGGCGATCACGGCGCAGATCACCTGGAAGTAGAGCGATTTGTAAAGGGGTGGCTTGCGGCTTGTCTTCGTTGTCGTTGTGCTTGTCATGGCCGGGTCGCATCAGCGAATGCGCGGGTTGTGGGGGACGGATTCAATATAGCCCCGCCACGCGATTTGTCCATGTGGGAAACCACAGATAACAAATCTTTACGCCGCCCCGGCGTAAGCTCAGCCGGCCGGGCTGCCGCTGCCACTACCCGCGGCCGGCGGGCGGGCCATCCACGCAATCAGTGACGAGCGCATGGCTTCTTCCACCGACATGTCGATAGGCTGCACCCACTCCGTCGGCACAAACACCGTGTAGCCACCGATCATGTAGCCCATGGGTAAATAAACCGCGACACGCTCACCCGGAAGGAATCCGGAGGGCAGGTCGGCAAAGCTGCGGCGGGTGATCAGGCCCACGATTTCCATCGCGTGCCCAGGCATGCGCAGTATCACCACGCTTTGCTCGCCCTGCTTGCCCGAAGGTGAAAAGTAGTCGGCAAAACTCTTGAGCGACGAGTAGATGCTTTTGACCACCGGCAAATTGGTAAACGGCAATTCCGCAAAAGACAGCACTTTGCGCACACTTTGCTGGGATACCAGGAAGCCAATCGCCAGGATGGTCAGGATGCCGAACGCCAAGCCCATGCCGGGCAGGTAAAAACTGCCGATAAGAGGGCGCAGGATCCACAGGGCGGCAGTTTCCATCCATGCCAGGAAGATATAGAGGAGGTATACCGTCAGTGCCACCGGCAGGATGGTGATGAGGCCACGAAAGAAATATTTATAGAGGCTTTTCATGGGCTTTTCGTTGGCTTTTCGTTAAGGCGCGCTGCGCATGGTGCATTTTTCTGGCTAGCCTGCAATATAACCATTTCGCATGACACACCTCGCCAGGGAGGGTGTCGGCTTTCTCCTACATTTTCACGGTACTAATCACTGCCGGGTGTCACAGTCTCTTGCTTAAACTGTCGCAGTGCAGCCAATGCCCAACATTCGCCAAATTACCCGCAGCTGCTTTGACGCGATAACAAAATCAATCAACCCACAGCCCCAAGCCCAGCGCTGACATGAACCCGGACCCAGGTCTTCTTCCCGCTCACATCGTGCTTGCACCTGAGCAAGCGCCGATGCTGAAAGTTACCTTTCATTCCCTTGATATTTTTCGGCTGCGCTATCAACTGCGCAACAACGTCATGCCCGGCCATCACGGCCTTTTTCTAGGATATTTATGAGCCAATCCACGCTGGTCAATGCGCAACTCAATGTCCCCTTGCGTTCCCTTGCCCTGACAGTCGAAGAACCCGCGCCAGGCGAATTTTGCTGGCGCATCCTGGAGAGCCACGCGGATCCTCGGGTGTTTGAATCGGTGTCCTGCTCCGATATCAGTTTTGCCGCATATGACACTGCATTGGCCACCGGTTACGGCGAGTTGCAGCGCCTGATCGGTCCCGACCTGCAATACGGCCCGCGCAGCGATGAGCCTCAGCAGGTCGATCTTTTCGGTGCTGCCAGTTCTGCGAAGAAAAATACGGCGGCGGGCAGCCCGGAAATCCGTGCGGCGAGAGACACCGGCATCAAACCGGGTGCGGTACCTGCGTGAAACCCGATCTGCAAGCGGAGTACGTGCGGCTCCGCGCACAGCTTGAGGCCCTGGAGGCGGCGCCGGTAAAAGATTTTCCACGCATGGATCAGCTCATCGATGAGCTTGAGAAAATTCAGCTGGCCATCAAGGCCGAACACGGCCTCAAGGGCAACAATCCCAACGAATAGTCCGCCGGATAGATATGCAGGAACGGCAGCACCGCAGCATGGCAAGTGCGGCCCCACTCAGCGCAGAACGCGCAGGGAGCATGGGCGATTCTGAATCAGGCCCAGGTGTTTATATTGGTTCGGTGCGTAGCATTTTGTGACCTCGCTTGTCCTACACGACAGGCCGTACCGGACCGACGCCGTGTCCCAGTCTCCCCTCGTAAATTGGAATTAGCTGGCAATACGGCCAGCCATTTACCAACCCTGATTGCCTGTGATGGGCATGACTTAAGGAGCAAGACATGAAGTTTTCCAAATCCCTGGCCTCTGCCGTAGCCGCCGCCGCTGTTGTGAGCACCATTGGCCTGGCATACGCCCAGACCGAAACCCCAACGGCACCAGCTGCGCCTGCAGAGTCGTCCGGCCAGACCATGCAAAACCAGGACACCACCACCCCTAGCAGTGCGGCACCTGCCACCACGACTGAAAGCAACACGGCTGGCTTCCAGACCGAGCGCCCAGCACAAGCTGACCGCAACTAAACCCAGACCGTCATGCACCTTGGTGTGACACCGCTCCGGTTTGCCATGTCTTTTAAGGCGCGGCTTCCGGAGCGTTTTCACATGGCTGCCGGATCGTCATTGTTTTAGCGCAGGCCATGCGTCGTATTTTCATGAACATGTTTGCGTCGCCCACGCCCTCGGCCGGCGATGGGCCCGGCACCAGCCGCGCAGACGTTCTTGACGGCATCAAGCAAGGCATCTTGCTGGGCTCGGCACTGCTTGTCCTGACATTGCCGCTTTTTCATGCCCGTCCGGTTTCTTCTCCGGCCCTGAACCCCATCCCTTCCAGCGCCTTGCAGCTGGCGCCGTCTTTGCGCTTTGCCGATTTTGGTGAAGAGCCTGCGTCGGATGAGGCGCGGCAGGTTGCCAATTGGGTGGTTGCCTCGGGGGACAACCGCAGGCTTTTCTTTGTCATCCTCGACAAGATAAATACCAAGGTTTTTGTTTTCGAACCCTCCGGCAAGTTGCGCAGCGCCACGCCCGTGCTGATCGGTGCGGCGGTCGGCGATGATTCCGTGACCGGTATCGGCGGGCGGCCCATTGCGCAGGTGCAGCCCCACGAACGCACCACACCGGCGGGCCGGTTTATGGGGGAGCCTGGCCGCAACACCTTGGGCGAAGATGTTGTCTGGGTGGATTACGAAGCAGCTGTTTCCATGCACCGCGTGCGAACACTGGAGCCCAAAGAGCGCCGGCTGGAAAGGCTTGCGTCTCCCGGTACCGAGGACAACCGTATTTCCTACGGGTGCATCAACATGCCGGTGGCATTTTTCGAAGATGTACTCAAGCCCGCGTTCAATGCGAGCTATGGCGTGATTTACGTTTTGCCGGAAATCAAACCACTGGCTGAGGTTTTTCCTGCCGCCCATGCGCTTGCCGCAAAACAGGGGCTTCGCCCCGCCGCCTGACACCCGCCTGTTCGCTCCTTCGATCACCTCTCGCGAAGAGTGAGTTGTAACAACCCCCTGCGTACTGTTGCGCGCTCGCATCTTCAATGCGAAAAATGCCCGCATGTGGCCGCTGTTACCAAATTCCTGAGTAGCTAAATCTGGATGCAAAAAAAGCATGAATGACAATACGGCAAACGATTTATTGCTATTAAAAGCATAGCAAAAATCCAGAGGATTTCAGGGTTTTTCCGTTGTGAACATTTGCTTGCATCGCTAACATGGTGCAACCACAGCCGGGCTCCTACCCCAAAGGTTCGAGGCCGGCTTTTTCATGTGCTCCGCACATGGCAATGAATTCAACCCAGGATCAGGATGTTGTTCAAAGGAAAGGCACTGCGCGCAAAAACCGTCTGCACGGCGGCCCTTGCCTTTCTCGCTGCGATCCCTCTGTGGGCATCTGCCATTCCCGTAGATCCGCCCTTGGTACGCGGCCCGGAACCCGTGATGGCGGTGCCGGGCGCCGGCAGTTCCGCCGACATGACACTGGTCGCGGCATCGGCCGATGCACGCTACGCCCTGCGCTGGATCATGAACGCGCGCGATAACCAGGGCCTGCCATTTGTGGTGGTCGATAAAAAGGGTGGGCGCATTTTTGTGTTTGACGCCACGGGGCAATTGCGCGGTGCATCGCCGGCATTGACCGGCCTGACAGCCGGCGACCACACGGTGCCGGGCATGGAGCAGCGCAACGTTGCCAGCCTGCGCGCAGACGAACGCACCACGCCGGCAGGCCGGTTTGTTTCCGAACCCGGCCACAACCTTCACGGCGAGGCTATTGTGTGGATCGACTACACGGCCAAGCTGGCAATCCACCGTCTTCGCCCTGCGGCTCCGGCAGAACGCCGCGCCGAGCGGCTGGCTTCTGAAACACCTGACGACAACCGCATTTCGCTGGGATGTGTCGTAGTGCCCGTCAATTTCTACGAAACCGTCGTGAATCCCGTGCTGGGAAAAAGCCATGGCGTGGTGTATGTCCTGCCTGAAACCCAGCCCGTGCAGCGCATGCTGGGCGCGCTGCAATTCAGCCAGCGCTAAATCCTTATAAACAGCTTCGCTGACGCCTCTGCGCGCGTGGATGCTGCTGGCACCTGGCCTGTGAGTTGTGGCAACTGCCAAAATGGCGGACCGTATTCCTTGCTGATGGAGGTGGTAGGGTTGCTATCATTTTCGGAGCTTCTTGCGCCCGTCCCGATTGACCTGCAGGCCGATTTTCCTTGAGTTCCGGGTGTTTCCCTGCTGGACTTCAGGCGGCCGAGCCGCACAACTACACGCGCGTCAGCGATTCCTTACTTGCAGCAAGCCTTCAGGCTGGCATGGCCGCCCCCGGACGCAATCTACATTGAAGTTGTCTTCAATTTGACAACTTTCAGGAGAATCAAATGCCTCTCATTGCCTGGTTACTGGGTGTCCCCCTTAGTGTGGTTCTTATCCTCATGCTGCTGGGCGTGTTTTAGGCCCCGCATGGTGAGCGGCCTTCATGGCCGTGCAGGCAAAAGCCCGCGGACGCGGGCTTTTGCTTTAGTGATTCAGTGGGTGGGGCTCCGACAACGCCGCGGCCGGTTCCCGCCGCCTGGCGCGTAGCCGCGCCACCTTCCACCAGCCCGGCAGCAGGCTTTGTACTTCGGGCCGGGTGAAGCGGTCGTCCATGAGATAGACCACGCCGCGGTCCGAGGTGGTGCGTATGACCCGTCCGGCCGCCTGCACGACTTTCTGCAGGCCGGGATAGAGATAGGTGTAGTCGTAGCTCTGGGCCGCGCCGAAGTTGATGCCCATGCGTTCGCGGATCTGCTCGTTCACTGCATTGACCTGCGGCAAACCCAGTGTGGCGATGAACGCGCCTATCAGCCGGTCGCCCGGCAGGTCTATGCCTTCGGCGAACGAGCCGCCCAGCACCGCAAAGCCGATGCCTTGCGAGGCTGGCGTGAAGCGTGCCAAAAAGGCGTCGCGCGCGGCTTCTTCCATGCCGCGCGTCTGTTCCCACACGGGAATATGCGGGTAGCGCCGCCGGAACAGCGTGACCAGCTTTTGCAGGTAGTCATAGCTGCTAAGGAACGTCAGGTAATTGCCGGGCCGGCCCTCATACTGCCGAGCCATCAGGTCGACGATGGGCGAAAGCGAATCGTCACGGTGTTGAAAGCGTGTGGAGACGTCGCTTACCACCGAGACCTGCAATTGCTCGGCCAGGAAGGGCGACTCCACCTCTGTCCAGACCGTGCCGGCCGGCAGGCCCAGCGTGTCGGCGTAGTAGTTTTGCGGGCTCAGCGTGGCGGAGAAGAGTGCCGTCGACTGCGCGGCGGCAAAACGCGGCGCCAGGAAGGGCGCAGGCACCACGTTGCGGATGTTGAGCACCGCGAGCTGCTGGCCGAGTACCTGGCCCAGCGCGTCGCGGCCGGCTTCCTGCTGCAGCGTCACGTCAAACAGCGAGTGTTCGCCAAAGTCTTCAGCCATACGCGAAAAGTGCAGTGCCTCGAAATAAAAATCCTGCAGTTCGCCGTCCATGCGGGTCGGGTTGGCCAGCAGGAAGTCGGTGATCTGGGTCAGCGCCTGCGCCAGGGTTTTCAGAAAAGGTACGGGTAGCTCGGGATGGACCTGGTAGGCCTCGCCCCGCGCCTGCTGCGCCTCCTGCAATTCCAGCAGGCTGCGGTTGAGCCGCTCCAGTGCGCCGCGAACGGCGCGGGGCGCGGTAGCGTGCACCTGTTGCAGCTGCGCCTGACTCAGCGTGGCTGAGTACATCTTGCGCGCGCGCTCCACCAGGTTGTGCGCTTCGTCCACCAGCACGCCTACGCGCCACTGGTTGCCCACGGCCTGGCCGTGCAGCAGCGCGCTGGTGTCGAAGTAATAGTTGTAGTCGCCCACCACCACGTCTGCCCAGGTGACCAGTTCCTGGCTCAGGTAGTAAGGGCACACATGATGGGCCAGCGCCAGTTCACGCAGTGCTGCTTTATCGAGCGGGCCTTGTGCGGCGGCATGCTGCACCGCAGCGCTGCGCGCCTGGGGTAGCCGGTCGTAAAAGCCCTTGGCCAGCGGACAGGCGTCGCCGTGGCAGGCCTTGTCCGGGTGTTCACACGCCTTGTCACGCGCCACCAGCTCCAGCACGCGTAGCGGCAGGGCCGCCGTGCTGCCTTTGATGCGGTCCAGCGCATCGAGCGCCAGCCTGCGGCCCGGCGTTTTGGCCGCCAGGAAAAACAGCTTGTCGAGTTGCTTTTTCGGCACAGCCTTGAGCAGCGGAAACACCGTGCCAATGGTTTTGCCGATGCCCGTGGGCGCCTGTGCCATCAGGCAGGTGCCGGCCTGGGCTGTCTTGTAAACCGCTTCGGCCAGTTCACGCTGACCCGGCCTGAATGCAGGGTGCGGAAATGCCAGCGTGGCCAGCGCAGCATCACGCGCCTGGCGGTGTGCCAGTTCCTGGTTGGCCCAGGCCAGAAAGCGCTCGCACTGCGTTTCAAAGTATTCCTTGAGCGACGCGGCGGAAAAATGTTCGGTCAGCGGTGTTTCCTGCGTGCTGGCCACGTCAAGGTACACCAGTGTCAGGTTGACGTCCTGCAGCTTTTTGGCTTCGCAAAGCAGCCAGCCGTAAATCTTCAGCTGTGCCCAGTGCAGGTGCCGGCGGTTGTCGGCCATGGCGTGCAGGTCGCCCCGGAAAGTCTTGACCTCTTCAAGCTGGTTGCGTTCAGGGTCGTAGCCATCGGCACGGCCGCGCACCTTCAGGGTCTTGTACTCGCCCTCCAGGCTGACTTCGGCCTGATAGGACTCTGAAGACTCTGCACGGCGCGACGCCACCATGGCGTGCCCGGCCATGCCTTCCTGTGCGGAAGGTGATGGCGTAAAGCGCAGGTCCAGGTCGCCATGCTTGGCGGTGAACTCGCACAGGGCCCGGACAGCCACAAGGTATTTCAATCGGTAGTCGCTCTCTGAGTCACATGAACAGGGGAAGGGTTCATGGTAGCGCAGGCGCCGGGCGCCGCCTCCCAAAATCAGCCCAAATAACCCGAATTGCCCGAATTGTTCTCCCCATGGAAAAAGAACATTCACCGGGCCACCATTTACTGCTGCGCTGTAGCCGTCTACATTGCATCAATGGGCAACAAAAGCGGAGCTGAACGGCTTTGCAGCCCGCAACGACCCCCGCAGAAAGTAACGCGACTCCATGGAACAGATCATTGTGTGGCTCGAGCACTACGGGCTCGCCGCCGTTTTCCTGAATGTCGGGCTGGAACAGCTCGGCTTGCCGATTCCGGCCTATCCGGTGCTGATCCTCACCGGCGCGTTGAGCTTTAACGGCCAATACTCCGCAGCAGGCCTTATCTTCACCGCCGTGCTGGCTTGCCTGGCCGCGGACAGCGTCTGGTACTGGGCCGGCCACCGCTACGGCAGCCGTGTGCTGAAAACGCTGTGCCGCATTTCGCTGTCGCCCGACTCCTGCGTGCGGCAAACCGAATCCATCTTCACGCGCTGGGGTGTCAAGTCGCTCATCCTGGCAAAGTTCATTCCCGGGTTTGCTTCGCTCGCCACAGCGCTGGCCGGACGCACCGGCATTCCCTTCGGCCGCTTTCTGGTTTTTGATGCGCTGGGCGCAACGCTTTACGCCGGTGCCGGTGTGGGGATCGGCATGATTTTTCATGACGCGGTGGCCGACGTGCTGGCCATTTTCGAGCAGATGGGACGCATCGGGCTGATGGTGCTGCTGGCTGCGTTTGCGCTCTTCCTGGCGCACAAATGGTGGCAGCGGCAGCGCTTTTACCGGCAGCTGCGCATGGCCCGCATTTCACCGCAGGAGCTGCTGCAGCTCACACAGCAGAACAAGCCTGCCGTCATCCTGGACGTGCGCACGGAACTGGCGCGCGCCGGCGGCGGCATCATTCCCGGCGCGCTGGTCTGGTCGGACCTGGACCGAACCCGGGCATCGCTTGACATCCCGCACGATGTCGCCGTGGTCGTTTATTGCGCTTGTCCCAACGATGCTTCTGCAGCCCTGGTGGCCAAGCGCCTGATGGCGGCCGGGTTCAGCAATGTCAGGCCGTTGCACGGCGGGATTGATGCCTGGCAGGCGGCCGGGCTGGCGCTGGAATACCCCCAGACTGCCTGAGTGGAGTGGTGGTAATAATTGCCAAATACCGAACCGGCAATTCATGTAATTCCGAGGACCTATTAACTGCCGTCATAGGAGGTCTTAAGTATGCAAAAACCAGGCCAATCTAATCGAAGGCACGGCCAAAAGAAATCAGGGTGTTGTCCTATAGTGCAATTAAATGCAGCATTACACACTTGCAGGGCGGCAGCTACGGAAAGCGGGTCTTGATGGAGCCGCGCACCTTTGCAAAGAAAGTCACCACCGGCGGATGAACCCCAGTTTGCCAAGCGCATTCACCGCAGTCCACCGTGAGCCTGGCCTGATGGGGGCGCCCGTGCCCCTGCCGCGTCGGCCCGGCACGGTTACAGGTCAGGTGCCGCGATGAAACGCGACGAGACGGCAGAGCAGTCCCAGCAGCGCATACAGGCCGAAGCGCTTGCGCTGGCGGCCGCCAATGATGCGCTGAAGCTTGAAATCGTGGAACAGCAGCGCCTGGTCCAGGCGCTGAAGGACGACATCAGCGGGCTGCGCAGCCTGGCCACCATCTCGGCGGACTGGTACTGGGAGCAGGACGCGGAGTATCGTTTTACCGACTTCACTGCCGAGTACAGCAACAAGTCACAAGATGAGGATCTCGACAGTTCCGTCGGCAAATGCCGCTGGGAACTGCCTGGCGCCCTGCCGGTCACCATGTCATGGGAAGACCACCGCGCCGTGCTGGCTGCACGCAAGCCCTTCCGCGATTTCGAATACATCCGCGTTCTGGACGACGGCGTCGCGCATTATTTTTCCATCAGCGGTGTGCCGGTGTTCAACAAACATCAGGAGTTCGTGGGGTACCGGGGCATCACACGCGATGTCACGGCGAGCAGGCGTGCTGAAGAAAAAGAACGCAAGGTCGCCCGCCTGCTCGATGACATCGTTGAGAACCTCCCGGTCGCTCTTCACCTGAAATCCGCCACGGACCACCGCTTCCTGGCCTGGAACCGGGCCGCAGAAGAGCTGTACGGTGTCACCAGCGCAGAAGCGCTGGGCCGCACGGTTCATGATCTCTGGCCAAAGGCCCATGCTCACAATATGTACGCGGCGGATCTGAGCCTGATTGCTTCAGGCGAGAAGCAGGAGTTCCCTGACCGGCTTACCTACACAAGACACAGGGGCGCTATTCATGTCCACATGCGCAAGGTCCCGCTGAAGGATTCCAGCGGTGCGGTGACGCATGTCCTGGTCATCGCTGAAGACATCACCCAGCAGCTGGCCGACGAAGCGCGCCTGCGCAGCAGCGAGCGCCAATTCCGCAGCCTGACCAGCCTTTCGTCCGACTGGTATTGGGAGACGGATGAAAAATTCCGGTTCACCAAGTTGTCCGGTGGCAACACGGACGAAGCGAAGCGCGCGATCAATGAGCATCTTGGCAAGACACGCTGGGAGATCGACCACAGCCCGGTCAACAAGGAGCTCTGGGCCAACCACCGGGCCCTGCTGGAACGCCACGAAGTCTTCCGCAACTTTGAATACGAACGCGAAGAAAAAGACGGCAGGCGTGTGACCTTGTGTATCAGCGGGGAGCCCATGGTGGATGCCAACGGCCGCTTCACCGGCTATCACGGCGTGGGCACCGACATCACCGCGCGGCTTGAGGCCGAGGCCAAACTGCGTCGCAGCGAAGAGCGCTTTCGCAGCCTCACCGGTCTTTCGTCCGACTGGTACTGGGAACAGGATACAAATTTCCGCAACGTCTTTGTCTCCAATGATCCGCAACGCTTCTCCCTGGGAACCCAGGTCATTGGAGAGGGGCAATGCCGATGGGACCTCCCCAATGCTGCGCCGCTTGTCGGTACATGGGACGAGCACAAGGCGGTGTTACAGGCGCATTTGCCGTTCCGCAATTTTGAATACCGGCTGACCAAGGAAGATGGCAGCGTCGTTTACCGCAGCGTCAGCGGGGAACCGGTGTTTGGCGACGAAGGAACCTTTGCGGGTTATCGGGGTGTGGGCGCCGACATCACGTCGCGCAAGGAAGTGGAGATGGCGCTGCGGGTCGGCGAGGCCCGCTTCCGGGCGGTTGTGGGTGCGCTGGCCGAAGGTGTGATCCTGCGGGACGCCCAAGGGCATATCGTTGATTGCAATGCCAGTGCAGAGCGCATCCTCGGCCTGGCCCTGGCCCAGCTCAAAGGCCAGACTTCGGTCGAGCCGGAATGGCAAAGATTCCGCGAAGACGGCACGCCAATGCCCAGGGAAGAGTGGCCCAGTGTTGTCGCCGTGCGTACCGGCCAGCCACAACTGAACCGTGTGGTGTGCCATCGCAGGCCCGACGGCAGCGAGTTCTGGGCACTGATCAACGTGCAGCCCCTGGTGGACGGGAACGGCGCTCCGTCGGGGTATGTCAGCACCATTACCGACATCAGCAAACGCCGGCAGGCGGAGCAGGAAATCGTCCGGCTCAACGTCAACCTGGAAAAGCGCGTGCTGCGCAGGACCGCCCAGCTGGAAGTCGCCACCCGGGAGATCGAGGCCTTCTCATACTCCGTGGCGCACGACTTGCGGACACCGTTGAGCACCATCGACGGATTTTGTGCGCTGCTTGAAAAAGCGGTTCCACCTGAGTCGGGGGAGCGCGCGCATCACTTCATGGGCCGCATACGCAGCAGTGTGCGCCGCATGGGTGAGCTGACCGACGGTTTGCTGTCCCTGGCCCAGTTGTCGCGGACCAGCCTGAACTGGGAGTCTGTCGATATCAGCACCGAGGCGGCCAAGATCATCAAGCAATGGACGGAAAACGATCCAGACCGGCGGGTGCGGATCACCGTCGAGCCCAACCTGTGGGGCCGGGCGGACGTTGCCTTGCTGCGTCAGGTGCTGGAGAACCTGATCGCCAATGCCTGGAAGTTCACCTCGAAAAAACCGCACACCGAAATCCTGGTCGGAAAAGAAGCCGGGCCTGAGGACCAGGTGGTGTACTTTGTGCGGGACAACGGCGCCGGCTTCGACATGGCGTATGCCGACAAGCTCTTCGGCACTTTTGAGCGGCTGCATTCACCGGAAGAGTTTGCCGGCAGCGGCATCGGGCTGGCCACGGTCAAACGCATCATTACCCGTCACGGCGGAAAAATCTGGGCCAAGTCGGCGGTGGGTGAGGGCAGTACCTTTTATTTCACGCTCGGAGGCGAGCAGGCCGGGGCCATGCCAGCTGAAGGGGACGTGTTTGACGATTCAGGCGTCGCGCTGACGGATGGCGGCGCAAGCGCGTTCGAGGACGCCGGAGAAGTAAATCCCAAGGGGGCCGGCCCCATCAGCACGGACAACGATGTCTTCACGGTCAGTGACCAGCAATTCAGCAATGCATTTGAACATGCGGCCATCGGGATGACGCTGATCGGCATCGACTCGCGCCGGCTGAAGGTCAATACCGCTTTTTGCCAGATGCTGGGGTATTCAGAAGCGGAAATGCTGTCGCGCACCATCCATGACCTGACCCATCCCGACGACATTGCCTGGGACCTGGAGCAGCGCCGCAGGGCATTGGCCGGTGAAATCGAATCGTTCCACGTCGAAAAGCGCTACATCCACAAGTCCGGCCGCACTGTCTGGGGCTACATGAGCTGCTCCCTCGTGCGCGATGCGGACAGAAAGCCGCTTCAATTCATCGCGCAAATCCAGGACATCACCGAGCGCAAGCAGACCGAGCAGGTTCTGCGTGAAAGCGAGGAGCGCTTTCGCGCGCTCACCTCGCTGGCCTCCGACTGGTTCTGGGAGCAGGACGAAAACTTCCGCTTCGTCGAGGTTCCCGGCGAAGCCCCAAGCACCTCGGGCATCCCGAAAGCGGCCCATGGCAAGACTGCCTGGGAGCTCGACTACATCAACATCGAAGCCGGTGCGTTGGCCGAGTACAAGGCCACGATAGCCCGGCACGAGGTTTTCCGCGACCTTGAAAGTACCCGGCGCGACTCCAAGGGTCGGCTGCACTACTTCAGCATCAGCGGCGTGCCCAAATTCGACGCCAACGGAAAATTCACCGGCTACCGCGGCACGGGGCGCGAAACCACCGAAATCCGTCGTGTCACCGAGGCCCTGCGCACCAGCGAAGCGCAGCTGCGCGAAATCACCGACACCGTGCCGGCCTGGATTACTTACGCTGACGCCGACCAGCGCCTGTGCTTTCATAACCGGGCCTACGAGGAAGTCTTCGGCATGACGCAAGCGCAGCTCGAAGGCAAGACCATCCGGGACATCGTGGGCGATGAGATGTACGCCCTGATCAAGCCCCGGGTGGAAGAGGTGCTGCAGGGCTACCCGGTGGTCTACGAGCGATCGCAAAAAACCGCCCGCGGTGGCATGCGCGACTACGTGGTCAATTATTTCCCGCGCTACGGCGACGGCGACGACGAAGGCAAGGTGATCGGCTTCTACACGCTGGCCAACGACGTTACCGAACTCAAGCGCATTGACCGCATGAAGAGTGAGTTTGTGTCGACCGTCAGCCATGAGCTGCGCACGCCGCTTACCTCGATCCGGGGCTCGCTGGGCCTGATCTCCGGTGGTGTTGCCGGCCAGCTGCCCGACGCCGTCAAGACGCTGGTGGGCATCGCGAAGACCAACTGTGAGCGCCTGATCCGGCTGATCAATGACATCCTGGACATCGAGAAGATCGAGTCCGGCAAGATGACCCTGGATTTCCAGGCCATCGAACTCAGGCCTTTGCTGGAGCAGGCGCTGGCCGCCAACGAAGGCTACGGCGCGGCGAAGAATGTGCATCTGCAGCTCGAATTTCCCGATGAAGACCTGCAGGTCAGGGTCGACAGCGACCGGCTGACGCAGGTGGTGACCAACCTGCTGTCCAACGCGATGAAGTTCTCCCCCGAAGGCGGCACGGTGGACATTCACGTGGCACGCAGCGAGACGGGCATACGCGTCGAGGTACGGGATCACGGGCCCGGTATTCCGGAGGAATTCCGCAACCGTATCTTCCAGAAATTCTCCCAGGCCGACTCCTCCGATACACGGCAAAAGGGCGGCACGGGTCTGGGCCTCAATATTTCACGGGCCATCATCGAGCGCCTGGGCGGCAGCATCGGTTTTAATACCGACGCCGGCGTCGGCACCACCTTCTTCTTTGAACTGCCCGAATGGGTGGATTCGCCGGAGCGTACTTCCGGTTTCTCGGCACTGGTCGAACAGCGGCCGCGTGTCCTGATTTGCGAGGACGACCCGGACATCTCCCGCCTGATCAGCATGATGCTCGACAAGGGCGGTTTTGACACCGAAATGGTGTACACGGCCAAGCAGGCCGTCGCGGAGCTGGCAAAAAGGCGGTATGCCGCCGTCACGATAGACCTGAAGCTGCCCGACCAGGACGGCATTGCGCTGATCAGGGCGCTGCGCGCCCAGCTGCATACACGCGACGTGCCGATCGTGGTGGTGTCGGCCTCGGCGGCCGAGGGGCGGATCCAGTTCAACGAGCAGTCCCTGACCGTATCGGACTGGCTGGAAAAACCCATCGACGAGAACATGCTCGTGCTGGGCGTGCGGCGCGCCATTGCCGGTTCGGTCGAAGCCCGCGCCGTCATCCTGCATGTTGAAGACGATCCGGACATCCAGCGCATCGCAGCGACCATTGCCCAGGGGTTTGCGACCTTCGTCTTTGCCGACACGGTGCAGGAAGCACGCGACAGGCTGAAGGAACAGCGCTTCGACCTGATCCTGCTGGACCTCAGCCTGCCGGGCGGCTCCGGCTGGGATTTGCTCAAGGACGTCGAGGCCATGGACGGTCCGCCGCCGGTGGTGATTTTCTCGGCGCTGGAGGTGGACAGGCTTCAGGCCACACGGGCAGCCGCCGTGCTGGTCAAGGCCAAAACCTCCAACACCGAGCTCCTCGAAACCTTGCGGCGCGTGCTCGGGCAAAGCAATTCTGCGGGATCGCCGACGGACGAAGCCTGAACCTGTACCGGGTCCGCGGCAGGCTACGGGGTTTCTAGCGCGCTAGTGAATAAATCCGGGCTGTAGCCTTTACTGGCGGGCGCGAGCAGCTATATTTTTCATAGCAAATTCACGCAGAAGGCGTGGTCATCAACGCGGTATAGCGGCGCTGCATTTCTTCTGGCGACACGGTTTCAATGCTGTGCCCCACACTCCAGCGGTAGCCTGCCGGATCGCGAAAGCTGCCCGAGCGCTCACCATAAAACTGGTCTTGCGCCGCCATTTCCAGCGTGGCGCCGGCTTTCAGCGCACGCGCAATCACCTCATCGCAGTTGTCCACATGCAGATGCAGCGTGACGGTGGCCGGCGCGCCGGCATCCGGCGCCCGGGTGCCGTACTCCGGGAATTCTTCCGACACCATCAGCGTGGCGCCGTCAAAGTCCAGTTCGGCATGGCCGATGCGGCCATCGGGTTCTGTGAGCCGGAATTTTTCCGTGGCACCAAAAACCGAGATGTAAAACGCCATGGCCTTTGCAGCATTTTTGACATGAAGGTAGGCAAACAATTCGTGGGTGGCCATATCGTCTCCGTCGGTGATGTGAAGGAACCAGGCGAGGCCTGAGGTGCTGCCAGCCTGTCCTGAAATTATGAGGCGCATTGGAGCTCAGTGACAACCCGGCGTGCTGCGGGCATGCACCGCCCGGCCAGGCGCCTGAAGAACGCGGTCACGCCGCTGTCACCGAACCGTCATGCAAAGGCAACACACTGTATGACCGCCACTGCCCGGGGCAGGTCGCCGGATACCGGCTGCCGGTGCCTGTCGTGTCCGATTCACCCCATTTCTCGACTACTTCACGCCACTTCTGAATGGACATCACTTACGGCGCCGACAGAACCGGCCTGCTCTGCGGTTACAGGTTTGAAAACGGCGCGCCCGGCATCCCGGTAGATCTCCTGGAGGCGGCCGCCTGGCTGCAGGACGAAAGCCCCAAGGGAAAATCAGATTTCGTCTGGCTGCACTTCAACCTGAGTGACGCCGCGGCGGAGGCGAGCATCCGCAAGCATCTGCACGCGGTACCCGAGTTTTTCGAGGCTCTGCATGCGGGTTCAAGATCCACCCGCATAGAAGATGCGCACGACACACTGATTGCTGTCGTCAACGACGTGGCGTATGAATTCGCGTTTGACCCGGCTGAGATGTCCAGCCTGTGGCTGAACGTGGCGCCCCATATGGCGCTGAGCGCGCGCTCCCATCCCCTGCGTTCCATCGACCGCATGCGTGACGCCATCAAGAACGGCAAGCCGCTGGCGTCATCGGTGTCATTTCTGAACCAGCTGCTGCGCGAGCAGGGCGATGTGCTGGTGCGCATCGTGCGTGACGCCACTGTCCAGGTGGATGTGGTGGAAGACAAATTCCTGATCGGCCGGCTGCACAACCGCCGGGCTGACCTGGGCAAGCTGCGGCGGGTGCTGGTGCGGCTGCAAAGGCTGCTCGCGCCGGAGCCCGGTGCGCTTTTCCGCCTGCTGCGGCTGCCGCCGCCATGGGTCAGCGAGCACGACCTCGAGGAGCTTCGGCAGGCCACGGAAGAATTCTCATTGACCATCCGGGACATGTCCGAGCTGAAGGAGCGCATCAAGCTCCTGCAAGAGGAAATTGCCGCGCAGGTCAGCGAGGAGACCAACCGCAGCGTCTTCATCCTGACGATGGTCACGGTACTGGCGCTGCCCATCAACATTGTTGCCGGCCTGCTGGGGATGAATGTGGGCGGCATCCCCCTGGCCGAGCATCCCCACGGCTTCATGGTGATCGTGGGGATCATTGGCGTTTTCACCGCCTTCGCGGCCTGGTATGTTTACCGGAAAAAATAGCTTTCACAAGCCATTTCCCGCATCACCATTTGCGCAAGCCGGCGCGTCGTTTACTGGGGTTTCGGCCCGTTCATGGCACGTTCAAATTCTTCGCGCGACAGCATGTTGTCCTTGTTGGTGTCGGCTTCGTCAAAGTGTTTGGAGACACCGCGAAAGTTGGACGCCTCATCGCGGCTGACTTTGCCGTTGTTGTCCTTGTCCATGAAACTGAACGCGCGCTCAAGGTCTCTGGCCGCGTATTTGGGAGTGGGGGAAGCCGCGGCAGCGGAGGGTTGCGATGCACCGGCCGCAGGCGCCGACGCAGCGGCGGCCGGGTCTGTAGCCTGCGCATGCCCACGTGGGGTGTACAGCATGGCTGCTGCGGCCAGGGCCAGCGCCACTGCACCCACGTAGCGGACTGCCACACGGCGGCCGGGCGTAGGGAAGGTTTGTTGCGGGCTGGGCAAAATCATCGGGGTCGTGAACGGGGTCGTGAAAGGTGAATGAGGTGAATGGTTCATACCCTGATTGGATGTCAATTCACGTTTCAGTGCCAGCCAACTTGCAGGGTGTTTCGCCGCTTTACAGGGTAGGTGCAAGCCGACACATTTATTTGCACGCTCAAAAAAAAAGCGCTTCACTCCGGCGGCCTGTCCACAAATCGTGCGTACATAAAGAAACAGATTTCCCGGGCCAACCGGGTTGACAAGCCCCATTACTTATCAAATACTAAGCTAAATGGTTAAGTATAAAAATGATGCGCAAGAAGAGACCCTGAGCGCCGTATTTGCCGCACTGGCAGACCCGACGCGGCGCAAGGTGTTGCAGGCCCTGGAACAGGGCAACCTGTCCGTCGGCGAGCTGGCCCAGCCGCACGGCATGTCCCTGCCCGGTTTCATGAAGCACCTGCGGGTGCTGGAAGACGCCGGCCTGGTCAGCCGCGCCAAGGATGGCCGCGTCGTCAACCTGGCGATTTCACCCGAGCCCATGCAGGAGGCCGCCATGTGGCTATCCCGTTACGAGAAATTCTGGTCCGAGCGCCTTGACGCGCTGGGCCGCTACCTTTACCAGCAAGAGGAGTTGAACCCGCCATGGAAAGAAGCACAGCGCAAGGCAAACCGTCCGCCGGCCCGTCCGTCGACATCACCCGCCACTACCCCGTCGCTCCCGAAAAAGTCTGGCGCGCGTGGACCGACCCGCAAGCACTAGCGCAGTGGTTCGGCCCCGACCCGACCGGCGTGGTGACCATTGCCGACATGGATGTGCGTGTGGGCGGCCGCTACCACATCCAGTTCGGCGTGCCGGGCGGGGAAACACACGACGTGAGCGGCACTTACCTCGAAGTCGAACCACACCGCAAGCTGGTGTTTGACTGGGGCTGGAAGAGCACACCGGAACGCGTGTCGCGGGTCACGGTCTCGCTCAAACCTTCCGGGGCCGGCACCGAGCTGGTGTTCAAGCATGAGCGCTTCTACGACCTAGCCGCACGCGACAGCCACAACGAGGGCTGGGCCGGCGCTTTCCTCAAGCTCGACAAACTGTTTGTTTCATCGGCTGTGACCTGAAAGTCACCCCAAACCACCACCGCTGTTCAGCCCCAACCCCAGGAGAGACGCACCATGCTTGCCAACCGAAACGCCATGGCCACCATCGCCGTCAAGGACCTTGCGGCGGCGAAGAAATTTTATGGAGGCACACTCGGCCTCACCCCGCTTGAGACCGCCGAGGAGGGCGTGCTCACCTACCAGAGCGGCACCGCCACTTTGGTGGTGTATGTCTCCTCATTCGCCGGAACCAACAAGGCCACGTCCGCCACCTGGGGTGTGGGCGACGAGTTCGACAACATCCTGAAAGCGCTGAAGGCCAAAGGCGTTGTGTTTGAGCACTACGACATGCCCGGCATGACGCGGCAGGGCGATGCGCACATAGCGGGCGACTTCAAAGGCGCCTGGTTCAAGGACCCGGACGGCAACATCCTTCACATCCTGAACCAATAGGCCACCGTTCCAGCAACTCGACCCTTCACTGAACTGACCGTATCCAGGGAGCCCGCCGTGACTTCAACCCCCGCAAACGCTGCCAACGCCGTTTTCCACTCCGTGGTATCCAAAGACGAATGGCTTGCCGCCCGCCAGCTGTTGCTGGCCCGTGAAAAAGAACTCACCGCCCACCGGGATCTGGTGAGCGCCGAGCGGCGCCGCTTGCCCTGGCTCAAGGTCGACAAGCCCTATGTGTTCGACGGCCCCGCGGGCAAGGAAACCCTTGCTGGTTTGTTCGAGGGGCGCAGCCAGCTCGTGGTCTATCACTTCATGTTCGGTCCCGGCTGGAAGGAAGGCTGCCCCAGTTGCTCCTTCCTTTCGGACCACATCGACGGCGCCTTGCCGCACCTGGCAGAGCGCGACATCACGCTGGCTGTGGTGTCGCACGCGCCGCAACCCGACCTGGCTGCGTTCCGCCGGCGCATGGGCTGGCGCTTCAAGTGGGTGTCGTCCTTCGGCAATGACTTCAACCACGACTATCACGTCTCCTTCACGCCCGAAGAGCTGGCCAGCGGAAAGTTTGACTACAACTACCGCATGAACGATGTCGAGGGCGCCAGCATGCAGGAGCTGCACGGGATCAGTGTGTTTTACCAGGATGGCCAGGGCAACATCTTTCACACCTATTCCAGCTACGCCCGCGGGGCGGACATGCTGGTGGGCGCCTACAACTACATGGACCTCACCCCCAAAGGGCGCGATGAAGGCGGCTTGCCTTTCCCCATGGCCTGGGTGCGCCACCATGACAAATACGCTGAGGGACCGCACGGCGCTGGCAATGCGGGCCAGAGCGCCCCGGCCAGCCAGCCCGCGGCCGCGTGCTGTCACGCCGAGGCCGGCGCCGCATGACGGTGTCGCCCAAAGCCACGCGGCGCGACTGGATCGGGCTGGCCGTCATCGCGTTGCCGTGCCTCCTGTATTCGATGGATCTCACCGTGATGAACCTGGCGGTGCCGCACCTGAGCGCCGACCTCAAACCCACGGGCGCGCAACTGCTGTGGATGGTCGACATTTACGGCTTCATGATTGCCGGCTCGCTCATCACCATGGGCACGCTGGGCGACCGCATTGGCCGGCGCAGGCTGCTGCTCATGGGGGCTGCCGCGTTTGGCGCTGCGTCGATGCTGGCGGCGTTTTCCACCACGGCTGAAATGCTGATCGCTACGCGCGCACTGCTGGGCATTGCCGGGGCGACGCTGGCCCCTTCCACACTTTCGCTGATACGCAACATGTTCCTCGACGCCGGCGAGCGCACTGTGGCCATTGGCGTCTGGATCACCAGCTACTCGGTAGGCGGCGCGATTGGCCCGCTGATCGGCGGTGTGCTGCTTGAGCATTTCTGGTGGGGCTCAGTGTTCCTGGTCAGCGTGCCCGTGATGGTCTTGTTGCTGGTGTTGGGCCCGGTGCTGCTGCCGGAATACCGCGACCCCGACGCCGGCCGGCTGGACCTGCTGAGCGCGGCGCAGTCGCTTGCGGCCGTGCTGGCCGTCATCTACGGCCTCAAGCGCATTGCGGAGGGCGGCCTGGGCTGGCTGGCCGTCGGCTGCATCCTCGCGGGGCTGGTGATAGGCGCGGCCTTTCTGCGCAGGCAGTGCCGGCTGGCCAGCCCGCTGATTGACCTGGCCTTGTTTCGTGTGCCGGCATTCAGCGCGGCCCTGGCCATCAACACCTTCTGCTTTTTCGGCGCGTTTGGCGCTTTTCTTTTCATCGCGCAGTATTTGCAGCTGGTGATTGGCCTGTCGCCGCTGGAAGCCGGCCTGTGGTCCGTGCCGTCGGCCTTGGGTTTTGTGGTGGGCTCCATGCTGGCACCTGTTATTGCACGGCGCATCCGCGCCGGGCTGGCCGTCACGGGCGGGCTGGCGCTGGCGTTTCTGGGCTTTGGCGTGCTCACGCAGGTGAGTGGCGCCTCGGGCCTGGCCACGCTGGTCACCGGCAGCGTGATTTTTTCGCTGGGCCTGGCCCCGGTCGTGACCTTGGGTACCGACCTCATCGTCGGCTCCGCACCGCCCGAGCGCGCCGGTGCGGCTGCGGCGATTTCAGAAACCAGCTCGGAGTTTGGCGGCGCACTCGGCATTGCTGTGTTGGGCAGCGTGGTGACGGGGGTCTACCGCCATGCAATGGAGGGCACCGTGCTCAGCGGTGTGCCGGCCGTAGCCGCAGAGGCCGCCCGCAGCACACTGGGCGGCGCGGTGGCAGTGGCGGCTGAATTGCCCGGCGCCAGCGGTGCGGCCTTGCTCAGCACTTCACGCGATGCGTACGCCCAGGCCTTTCAGGTCACCGCCGGCATCAGCGCCGCACTGGTGCTGGGCACGGCCATCCTGACCGCTGTCATGCTGCGGCAGGCCCGCACCGGTTCAGCCGCTTGAACAGCCCCGGAGCCAGCCCGTGTTGGAAACCTCAGAAGCGCACTTTCAGGAAAGCCGAGGGACCCTTGAGCTTGACGCGAAAGCGGGCGTTGCTGCTGTCGCGGTGCAGGTCGATATCGGTCAGGCCATAGTCCAGCACCACGCCCACATTCTTCAGGGGAAACCATTCCACACCCACCGCGGCGTTATAAATCTCCCCGCGTACGCTGCCGCCGGTTTTCTTCACGCCGGAGGCATCGGCAAACAGTCGCAGGTCAGGGCTGATGGCGTGGCGCACGCCGATCTCGAGCAGCGGCGCCACGGCGTCGTCGCTGTAGCTTTCGTTGATGGCGCCGGTGGTGGCCCCCACCGCAGCCGTGGCGCGCAAGTCCAGGTTGGCGCGGTAGTAGGCAGCGCCTGCACCCAGGCCCAGCACGGTGTTGCCGGAACCCAGCCACCACTTGTAGGCCAGCTTGGCAAAGTCCAGCTTCACGTCCAGATTGGCGGTGCCCGTGGTGGTCACGGTGCCGCTGCCCACATTGGTGTTGCTGACCAGCGAATCCGAGTAGCCGCGCTTGAACTGGTAGTAGTCGAGCGACAGCCCCTGGCTGTCAAACAGCAGTACGTCGGCCTTGATGCGCGGCATGGTCACACTGCTGCGGTTCACATCGCCGGAATCCAGCCGGCCGAAACGGGTGTCCACTGCCGCGTTGAAGGTCGGGTCTGCATGAAAGGCGCCGATGGAAAGGCTGGCGCGGTCCAGTGCGGGCGAAGGGTCTGCCAGTGCCGGCAAGGCCACGAGGCCGGCGCCGCCCAGCACGGCGAGGCTCGCAAATCTGGCGGCGCGGGTTGCCCGGCCGGAGGGTGGGGTCAAAAGCATGAGGAGTCCCATGGGAAAGGTCAGCGGCCTGTGTGGGGTGCCAGGATGCCGGGAGGGCCACGGTGCTCCCGTTTCCTGACAGCTAAATTAGCCAGCCGAACTCCCGGTTTCTATCCGCCAAATCCCGCTGCGTTTGTAGGACACAGGCACCCCGCACCGCTCCTGCGGCGTGTTCATCATAAAAATGATCTCCAGAACAATATGAACGCGCGCGACCAGCTATTGATTTGATAGCATCCGGGTTTGCGAACCAGACGAGCCTCATGAATTGATTCCGCTGATCACACCGATCAACCTTCATTGAACCAGGGAGAAACCGCCGATGACACACAACATGGAAACCCGAAAGCGCTGGTGGGCACTGGTGGTGCTCTGCCTGGGCGTGCTGATGATCGTGCTCGACACCACCATCGTGAATGTGGCACTGCCTTCCATCCGCACCGACCTCGGTTTCACCGAAACCTCGCTCGTCTGGGTGGTGAACGCCTACATGCTGACCTTCGGCGGTTTTTTGCTGCTGGGCGGCCGGCTGGGCGATCTGTACGGCCAGCGCAGGCTGTTCCTGGCGGGGCTCACGCTGTTCACCGTGGCCTCGCTGGCCTGCGGCCTGGCCAATTCGCAGGTGCTGCTCGTGGTGGCCCGCGCGGTGCAGGGCCTGGGCGGCGCGGTGGTGTCGGCGATTTCGCTGTCGCTCATCATGAACCTCTTCACTGAACCGGCCGAGCGCGCCAAGGCCATGGGGGTCTACGGCTTTGTCTGTGCCGGCGGCGGCAGCATTGGTGTGCTGCTGGGCGGCGTGCTGACCGATTCGCTCAACTGGCACTGGATCTTTTTGGTCAACCTGCCCATAGGCGGCGCCGTGTTTGCGCTGTGCCTGTTCCTGCTGCCCGGCGGCAAGGGGCAGGCCACCGGCGCGCGGCTTGACGTGTGGGGCGCCGTCACCGTCACCACCGCGCTGATGCTGGCGGTCTACGGCATCGTCAATGGAAACGAAGCCGGGTGGCTGTCAGGCCAGACGCTCGGTTTGCTGGGCGTTGCCGCGGTGCTGATGGCGATCTTCCTGGCCATCGAGGCCAGGGTCTCGACGCCGCTGGTGCCGCTGGGCCTTTTCCGCCTGCGCAACGTCGCCACCGCCAACGTGGTCGGCGTACTGTGGGCCGCGGCCATGTTTGCCTGGTTCTTTATTTCGGCGCTGTATATGCAACTGGTGCTGGGCTACAGCGCCCTGCAGGTCGGCCTGGGCTTTTTGCCCGCCAACCTGATCATGGCCGCGTTCTCGCTGGGCCTGTCGGCCAAAATCGTCATGCGTTTCGGCATACGCGCACCGCTGTCTGCCGGCCTGCTGCTGGCCGCCCTGGGCCTGGCCTTGTTCGCGCGTGCGCCGGTGGGCGGCGGCTTTGTGCTCGACGTGTTGCCCGGCATGCTGCTGCTGGGGCTGGGGGCCGGCATGGCCTTCAACCCGGTGTTGCTGGCCGCCATGAGCGACGTGGACCCGGCCGAGTCCGGCATTGCCTCGGGTGTGGTCAATACGTCTTTCATGATGGGCGGCGCGCTGGGGCTGGCGGTGCTGGCCAGCCTGGCGGCGGCGCGTACCGGTTCGCTGGCCGGTGCGGGTGCCGATGCCGTGGTGTCGCTCAACGGCGGCTACCAGCTGGCGTTTGTCATCGGTGCGGTGTTTGCGGCCTGCGCCGCCTTGCTGGGCGCCGTGCTGCTTCGCACGGGCGCTGCAGTGCCGGGTGCGCACCCGGCGACGGAAGCCGGCGGCTAGCCACGGCTGGTTTATGCATCAAACTGGCCTTCAGCCCAATAGATAAAAGCGCAAGCAGCTATTAATTTGGTAGCGGATTGACAGGGGCGGCGGCGTGGGTCCGCCGCCCGCAGGGTGATCAGTAAACCCCGAACAGGGCGCGAATCTCGTCGCCGGCGGTGCGACCGTGTTTCTGGCTTTTGTACTTGTCGCCGATGTCTGCGCACTTTTCCATGATCAGCAGGGTGAACTCCTGCAACTCCGGCGTCAGCGCGTCGCCTTCCGTCATGGCACCGGCCAGTTTGGCCAGGTTCACGAGCTGGCGGTCGCTGATGGAGCCGATGGAAAAGTCTGAAGGCTTGAAATCCGGTGGAAGTGACATGGCGTGCACCTGGAGCTGGAGATGTCAGCCGGTGTCAGAAAGTGGACTGCCTGCGTGACGGGTTTTGTCCTACAGGGTACCCCAGACATTTCGTCCTAGCATTCGTTTTTTCCCTAGGAGATGCGTCATGGCAGACGACACAACTAAAACCGGTGTGGACCGCAGGTTCATCGCCTTGGGGCAGGACTATGAAGTTCGCGACTGGACCAAAACCCTGGGCTGCACCGAGCAGCAGCTGCGCGAGGCCGTCAAGGCTGTCGGCAATTCAGCCTCCGCCGTGCGCCAGTACCTGGGTAAAAAATAGCGTCATCTCAAGGGGCAGCGGTTGGCGCCTTCCCCATCACCATTGCGCGTGATTCGCGCCGGTACAAGCATGAAAGAAGGCACAGCATGGCAAAAAGCAGCATTGCGGGTGGCAGCATTCCGCCCGAACAGTGGATGCGCGGAAAAGACACACAGTCGCTCGGCCCGGGCGACAGTTCAGACACCGGCAGCGACACGCTAGGTGCCTACAGCGAAGAGGAACTGGCCAGCGACAGCGACGCTGCCGGTACCGGCGAGCGTGCCGGTGTCATCGGCGATGAGCGACCTGATGCCGACATCCTGCCCGACCGGACAATGGACGAGGCCGACTTCCTGGAAGAAGGGGAAGGCGCCCGTGATGAAGACCCGGAAGCAAGGGGCGAGGAGGGCGAAGCTACCTGGGCCGCAGGCGGTGCAGAGGAAATTGCCGGCGTCCTGGCCGATGAAGATGAAGAGGATGAAGAAGATGACGAATACGGGGAAGGTGAAGACGGCGATGCAACAGTTCGTGGAGGTGGCGCATGACGATCACAGGAAGCTGCCACTGCGGCAAAAACGCCTTTCGCATTGACGGCGAAATCCCCGCGCAGCTGACGCGCTGCACCTGCTCGTTTTGCGCCAGGCGCGGTGCGCTGCTGGCGTACTACACACCCGGGCAGTTCCACGTCACCACCCCCACGGATGGCGACGCCATCTACCGCTGGCAGACCAAGCTGGTAGACCACCACTTCTGCGCCGAATGCGGCGTGTCCACCTATTCAGACAGCCCGGCATTCGAGATGGACGGCAGCTGGGACGGCACCACCCGCCGCATCGGCGTCAATGCCCGCCTCTTTGACGGGTTCGACGCGGCCGAAGCACCCGTGACAGTGATCGACGGCAAGAACCTCTGGTAGTTGAGCCCCAAGGCAGGCGGTTGACATCCCGTTTTGACCGCCTTAATATAGCTAAACAGCTATATAAACGATTGGCCATGTAATGACCCCAGACACCCTCAACAAGGCGTTCGCCGCCCTCGCGGACCCGACCCGCCGCGCCATCGTCGCCCGGCTTGCTTCCGGCGAAGCCACGGTCAATGAACTCGCGGCCCCCTTCGACATGACGCAGCCCTCCATCTCGAAACACCTGAAGGTGCTGGAACGGGCGGGCTTGATCTCTCGCGGACGTGCGGCGCAAACCCGGCCGTGCCGCCTGGAGGCCGCACCCCTGAAAGAAGTCGCCAGCTGGATGGCGCTGTACCGCAATGTCTGGGAAGACAGCTTCGACAGGCTCGATGCGTTTTTGCAGCCGGACACATCCACGTCATCAGCCCAGTCAACTCAATCAACCTCTGCAAAAGGAAAGAAACATGCCCGCAAATGACAGCAAGGCAGCCATGGCTTCCCCCTTCCTGATCGACCGCGTATTCAAGGCCCCGCGTGAGCGCGTCTGGAAAGCATGGAGCGAAGCCGGCAACATCCAGCAATGGTGGGGGCCCAAGGGCTGCACCGTCGACCTGCTGCGTTTCGAGTTCAGGCCCGGCGGGTTTTTTCACTACGCCATGAAGTTTCCGGGCGCACCCACGATGTGGGGCCGGTTCAATTACCGTGAAATAGCCGAGGGTGAACGCATCGTGTGGCTGAACTCGTTTGCCAATGAACACTGCGGCATTGCGCGCGCACCGTTCAGCGAAGCCTGCCCCCTGGAAATAGAAAACACCGTGACCTTCACCGAGAAGAACGGAAGCACCATCGTGGCATTGCGCGCACAACCCTTCGGTGAGCTTGCGGCTGAACGCCAGTACTTTGAAGAGTTGAAGCCGTCGCTCACGCAAGGCTACGGCGGCACCCTCGACCAGCTCGCCGCCCATCTCGGCGTCTGAGCAGCGGGCAGGCCTAGAAGTGCGGCGGCAACTCGTCGCGCAGGCTGCGGCCCACCGTCACATCGCCGTCGCGCACCGGGCCGGCTTTCAGTTCTGCCACCTCGCGCACCAGCGCATCAATTTGCTGCTGCTGCCGCACGATGACCTTGTCGAGCTGGTCCAGCAGGTCTTCGGTAAAGCTGGCCTTGATCTCCAGCGCCGTCAGGCGCTGGTCGGTTTGGGGTGTGTCGTTCGTCGGTTCCATGCCTGTATTGGACATGAAGTGCGCGGGGCAGGGTCCCCCATGCATTCCTGCGGCCTCCACAGCAACAGTTTACGCATCCTTTTGGCCTGCAGCCCTTGATGGTATTGCGCGACAAGCTATGCTATTGATAGCAAGATGGGCACCTGTCAAGTATCACTGGCGCCACTGCCACCCCGTCTGCCGGATGGCGCCACCGCCTGCGCGTTGCTTCGATACGATTTGTGGAAATAAGAGCCTTGTCTTTCCCGCACCGCCTGCCTAAGCTCGCCTGAGTCTTTGCAGGGCGTCGCGTTTCATGACAACGCCGGAGCCGTCTTCAAAGCCCATGCGGTAGCTGTGTTGTTTGCCCAAGGAGGCGAGATATGACCGAGCCAGGCACTGGAAACCCCGTCACACCGGAACAGGCGCAAGAACAAGCGCAGGAGCGGGCGCAAGAAGAAGAGCGCAAGGCCATTGATTTCCGGCGAGGTTTTGTTTACGCCAGCGGCACGGCGCCCCAGGAGTTGTGGGGCCTGGCCTTGTCGGGCGGCGGCATCCGCAGCGCCACCTTTTGCCTTGGCGTGTTGCAGGCACTGGCAAAAGCCGGGTTCAACCTCCCGGGAGAAAGCGGGCCCGAAAGCAGCCCCAAAGACAGGCAAAAGCCCTGGCCGCTGCTCGCCCGCTTTGACTTCCTCTCCACCGTAAGCGGGGGCGGGTATACCGGCAGTTTTTTCTCGGCCCTGTTTCGCCCCCGCGATCCCCTCACCCCTCCGGCGCCCCATACACCCCCTGCGCCGCCCGCACCCGAAGTGCTGGCCACCGAAGCCTACGAAGCACTCGCGACCGACCCGCCCGGCAGGCTGAGCAAGGTCCAGACCGCGCTCACCGAGATGCCTGACCGCCCCTTGCGCTGGCTGCGTGAAAACGGGCGTTACCTGGCACCGAACAACACCGGTGACTTTCTCTACGACATCGCCATTGCCATCCGCAACCTCTGTGCGGTGCATTACGTGATTGGCGTGACCTTGCTGACCATTTTCCTTTTGATGTTTGCCCTGCGTTACGGCAGCCTGCAGATTCCATGGGAGGGGTTTCATGCGCTGGGGCTTACGCTGGAATCCATGATGCAGCCCAGGCCTCCGCTGAAGGGCGGAGACATCTGGTTCAGCCCGTGGTTCGGTGTGCTGGGCATCTGGCTCGTGCTTGCGGTCATACCGTGTGGCGCGGCCTACTGGCTCGACCAGGACACCTCGCCTTCCGGCAGCAACACAAAAAAAGCGCTGCTGTCGGCCATTCCCGCACCGGCGCTGGCGGCTGCCGGCTTGCTGGCCGCGGGTGTGCTGGCTGCCTGCGTCATCTGGAGCCGGGTAGCGCCGCCGGCCGCCGGCGCCGGGTCACTGCTTGAGGCTGTTCCGGTACCTGTTTTGCTGCTGGTGCTGATCGATGTCATCCTGGCTTTTTCCCTGGGCGTGTTTTTTGTGGCGAAGTACCTTCCGCAGCAATCACCCGGGCTGTTTCGCAACCGCATCACACGGTGGCTCTCCAGGGTGTTGACGTACTCATTCATCATTGCCGTGCTGGCGCTGATTGAAACCGCGGGGCAGACGCTGTATCTCTGGCTGGCGACAAGCCAGTCAACGCCGCTGACCGTTTTCAGCGTGGCCGGCGTGGTCGCGGCCCTGGTGGCGGCCGTGAAGCAGTTTGCGCCGGTGCTGGCTCAGCCCGGAAAAGACGGCTTGCTCAGCAGGCTTCCGCTCAACACCCTGCTTGGCGCGGTCGGGCTGGCGCTGGCCCTGCTGCTGGCCGTGGCCTGGAACTGCGCGGCCGCGGCCCTGCTGTTTGGCATGCAGCCGCCGCTGCCGGGGCTTGGGCAGCTGATGATCGAATCCATGTTCACCACGGTCCGTTTTGGCGCGGACTCATCATGGGTCTGGCAATACTTCTACCCCGTCATCTCCATTGTGTTTTGCCTGACGGCTGTGGCGGTGGCGGGCTACTTTCTGGGGTTCATCAATTTGTCGAGCCTGCAGGTGATGTACGGCGCGCGCCTCACGCGTGCCTACCTGGGTGCGTCCAACAAGGCACGGTTTGAATCGGAACGCCCGAAGATGGACGTGACCGAAGCCGATGCGAGCGACGACTTCACGCGCGAGGCCTATTACCGCAACGACCACCTGGGTCCGGCCCACCTCATCAACGTGACCATCAATGCCACCACGGGCACCGGCGACCAGCTGACACAGCGGGACAGGCAGGGCCTGCCGCTGGCGGTCACGCCTGCGGGCATCACCGTGGACGGCAGGCTCTGGAATGCAAAGACCGGCAATTTTGCGGGCACGCAGGCCAAAGCCGCCAGGCGGGCGCCGCCCGAGCTGTCCATCGGCCAATGGGTGGGCGTGTCGGGCGCGGCATTTTCGACAGGGCTGGGCCGCGGCACCTCGCTGGGGCAGGCCATGCTTTTCACCATCACCAACATACGCCTGGGCTGGTGGTGGGACTCCGGCAAAAAGGACACCAAAACACCTTTTTTTCTATGGCGCAACCAGAGCTATCTGCAGTGCGAATTGCGGGCCCGCTTCCTGGGCACGGACGGCTCGCACTGGTACCTGAGCGACGGCGGGCACTTTGAGAACACCGGTGTCTTCGAGCTGTTGCGCAGGCGGGTGGAATTCATCGTCTGCTGCGATTGCGGCGCAGACCCGAACTACAGCTTTGAAGACCTTGCCAATCTGATGCGCCTGGCACGCATTGATTTCGGTGCCGAGTTTGAATGCGTCGGGCCGAGCGCGGTGCCACGGCTTGCACCCAATGCCGCCACACTCGCGCCCTATTTCGCCCGCGACGAGTCTGAACTGCGCCCGGCAACCGACCCGCTGGCGCCACTCGACGAAAAATGCGCACTGCTCTACCGCGTGCGCTATGCCAGCAGCCAGCCGGGCAAGCCCTCTGAAAGTATTTTGCTGGTGCTCAAGCCGCGTTTGATCAAGGGCGCGCCCCTTGACCTGTTTGAATACCAGACCAAAAAACCGTCGTTTCCGCAACAAACCACGTTTGACCAGTTCTTTGACGAAGCGCAGTGGGAAAGCTACCGGAAGCTGGGCGTGCTGATCGGCTCCCGCATATTCAGGTAGTGCGTGCGGCGCCTGGCCGGGTTTGCCGTACGGTGGCCTTGCCGGGCTGATTTGGCATTATTTTGGCCTGCGACCCTTTCTGGTATTGCGCGAGCAGCTACGTTATTGATAGCAACTCATGGCGAATGGGCATCCGCATGGGTTGACGCATACCGCTCCAGCAGCGCATACAGCACCAGCCCGCCCGCCAGCGGCAACAGATAGTAAAGCGCGCGGTAGGCCAGCACCGCGCCCATCAGCGCACCCTGCCGCACGCTGCCCGACAGCAGCGCCAGGTAGACCGCCTCCAGCACACCCAGCCCGCCGGGGATCGGCATGATCACCCCCACGATGGACGCCGCCATCAGCACGCCCAGTACCGTGGTGTAGGGCACTTGCTGGCCCAGCAGCAAATACATGGCCGCTCCCATCAGTGCCCAGTTGCTGGCTGAAATACCCAGCTGCACCAGGGCCAGCTGCGCAGAAGGCAGCTTCAGCCGCCGCCCGCGCACCCGCCACACGTGCCCGCGCGCCAACGCGCACGCCACCACGTAGCCCAGCGCAATCAGCACCATCACCACGCCCAGCAGGCGCAGGGCCGCGGCGCCAATGTGTGCCTGGCTGGGCGGCGCAATGGCGCCGGCGGCAAAGAGGCTCCCCGCCACCAGCCCATAGCCTAGCCAGTTGGTCGCAAGGCTCAAGCCCACGATCTGCGCAATGGTGGCTTCGTCCAGCCCGGCCCGCGCATACAGCCGCGCCCGCAACGCCACCCCGCCGACCAGCGAGCCCAGGTTCAGGTTAAAGGCGTAGCTGGTGACTGCAATGGCCCAGGTCTGCAGGCGCGGCAGCTTGTGGCGCGTGTGCTGCCGGCCTATCAGGTCAAAGCAGCCATACAGCGCATGGCTGGCCGTGGCCAGGCCCAGCACGGCAAGCAGCAAAAGAGGCGAGTAGCGCCGCAGCGTCTGCCAGGCGCCTTCCCAGTCCACCTTGTGGGCATGGGAAATCAGCAAACCCAGGACGACGATGCCCAGCGCAGGAAACACCCAGCGGCGGATGCGCGGCCACAGCGACGTTGCGGCTGCCGGGGACGTGCTGTCGGAAAGGTGAGCCGCAGTGCTGGGCATGATCAGTGCATTTTCAGCAAGGTGCAAAGCGAACTCCAGCCAGGCTGGCGCTGATTTTTGTAGGCGAAAACCGACGGCGGTCCACCACGCTGCAGCGCCGCCCTTTCAGCGCTCCAGCTCAAGGCCTGCGGGATACAGGCGGTTCCATGGCGTTGCCTTCTCAAACGCAAACGCCGCGCGCAATATCGTTGGCTCGGCGAACGGGCGCCCGATCACTTGAATCGAAACCGGAAGTCCGCCGTCAGACAGCCCTGCCGGAATGGCGACCGAGCACAGATCCAGCAGGTTCACAAAGCGGCCGAAGCGCGACAGTGGCGTGGTCAGTTCGTCGACCTCGCTGACGGGTATGGCGGTAATGGCGTTGGTCGGAAATACACAAACATCCACGCCGTCCATGGCGTCCAGCATCGCGGCTTTCGCAGACTCGCGGTCGCGCAGCAGGGTGATGTATTGGGCGGCCCCGATGTCCCGGCCCAGCATGATCCGCCGCTTGATGTTCGGGTCAAACTCCAGCTCATTGCGCTCGAAAAGCGTGCCGAGATTGGCATAGCCTTCGGCGCTCATCAGGCTGCCTGCAATGCGCATGGATTGCGCCAGGCTTTGCGGAAGCGGCTTGTCCACCAGGGTCATGCCAAGCCCGGTGAACACGGAAAGAGACCTGTCGTAAGCCTTCAGCACTTCCGGGTCCACGTCTTCGCGTTCAGCTTTTGGCAGGGTCCAGACCCGCATTCCCCTGACATCTTTTTCAATCTCTTTTGAAACCGAACGCGAGGGCGAAAAGCGGGATGCCGCGTCCTGCGGGTCAGGCCCCGCCAGCACGTCCAGCAGCGTCGCGCAATCCTTCACCGTTCGTGTGATGGGGCCCACTGTGTCATGCGTGGGGCACAGGTCAATCAGGCCGTAACGGCTGATCAGGCCATGCGTCGTTTTCAGCCCCACCAGCCCGCAGAGCCCGGCCGGAATGCGAACGGAGCCGCCGGTGTCCGTGCCCAGCGCTGCGCTGGCCATGCCCGCCGAAACCGCCACGGCCGAGCCGCTGCTGGAGCCGCCGGGCACACGGTGGGTTTCAAGGTCCCAAGGGTTCCAGGGTGTGCCCATGGAAGTATTGGTTCCCCAGCCGCCAAAGGCGAACTCCACCGTGTGTGTTTTCCCCAGCACGATGGCGCCGGCTGCCCTCAATCGGTCGACCACCGTCGCCGTGATGGTGGAGGTGCGCGGCGGAAGCGATCTGGAGCCCGCGGTGATGGCGTGGCCGTTAATTTCAAAAAGGTCTTTGACGGCAATGGTCACACCATGCAGCGGGCCCACCGTGAAGCCGGCCTGCCTGAGCTTGTCCAGGCCGCGGGCGGCCTGCAAGGCTTCATCTGCATAGAGGTCTACATAGGCGTGCAGCTTGGCGTCAAAGGCGTCTATGCGTGAGAGCTGGGTTTCGACCAGTGTTTCGCTGTTGGTCTCTCCGCTGGCCAGAGCCTCGAGCGTCTGCTCCATGGAAGCGTAGGCAAGCGGGGTGTTGGAGATATGGGAGGTATGGGCGGTGTCGGTCATGCAGCACCCATGACCCGCCGGCCGCGCGAGAGGCGCCTTTCCAGCGCCCGCGAAAGCATTGACAAGGGGAAAGCAATGGCAAAGTAGAAGGCGCCCACCAGCAGGAAGATGTGCAGGGGCAGGAAGAACTCGCTGGACATGGCCCGCGCCGTCAGCATCAGCTCGTCCGTGGCGATCAGTGCGCAAAGTGAGCTGTCTTTTAACAGCGCCACATAGGTGTTCAGCAAGGGTGGCAGCATGACGCGCAGCGCCTGGGGAAACACCACATGCATGAACACCTGGTGCGGCGCCAGGCCAACGGCCAGGGCTGCTTCGCGCTGCCCGCGGTGAATCGACTGCAGGCCTCCGCGCAAAATCTCGGCAACATAGGCCGCGCCGTGCAGGCCCAGCCCGACCACCCCGGCCCAGAAGCCCGGCAGCGTGAGGCCCAGCGGCGGCAGCGCAAAGTAGAGCGCCAGCAGCAGTGCGAGCAGGGGCACGGTGCGCACGAACTGGATGAAGAAGTTCGCGGCAAAACGCAGGGCCGGCCGGCCGCTGCGGATCATGGTCACCAGGGCCGCCCCCAGAACCAGGGCCATCACAAAGCCCGCAGATGACAGCTTTGCCGTTACCTTGGCCGCCTCTGCAAGGCGGGGAGCCCACTCGGGCCAGTATTGCAGGAAGACTGCAAAAAAGCTGTTCATCGCTTGTTCTCCATGCGGCTTTCGGCCTTGGCAAATCCCCAACTGACCGGCAGCACCATGGCCGCATACAACAGCATGGCGGCAAGATAGATCGAAGTGGTTTCAAAGGTAGAGGTCACCAGGTTCCTGGCAAAAAACATGATTTCCGGCGCGGCAATCGCAGAAGCGATGGACGTGTCTTTGAGCAGCTGGCTGGTGTAGTTGCCGAGGGATGGCCAAGTCACCCGCAGCATTTGTGGAAGAAGGATGTGAATCAGCGCCTGCCGCGGTGTCATTCCGACGGAAAGGGCGGCCTCGCGCTGGCCGGCGTGCAGGCACTTGAGCCCGGCGACAAACACGTCGCACAACACCGCCGCCCCAACCAGCCCCAGGCCCAAAATTGCCGCCACCAGCGGCGAGAGCCGTATGCCGACGGCCGCCAGCCCGAAATAGATTACGAAGAGGTGGGCCAATGCCGGAACGTTGCGCATCCATTCGATGTAGGCGGCAATGGCCAGCTTCAGCAAACGAAAGCGTGCGAAAGTGACTGTCACCGCCAGCAGCATTCCGCCCGCCAGCGCAATGACGAAAGCACCCAGGGCCACCACCGCGGCGGTAACCGCGCCACCCATCAGCACGGCGAGGATGCCCCCGAAAATTCCCAGCTGTTCCATCACCTGGCCAGCCCCGGGTTGTCCGCCACCTGGCCGAGAAAGCTGCGGGTGCGTTCCAGCTGCGGGTTGTTGATGACATCGACAGCGGGGCCCTGCTCAACAATGTGGCCGCCGTCCATGAAGATCACGCGGTCGGCCACGTCCCTGGCAAAGCGGATTTCGTGTGTGACCAGAATCATCGAGCGGCCTTCTTCGGCCAGCTCACGAATCACCGTGAGCACCTCGCCGACCAGCTCCGGGTCAAGCGCAGAGGTTGGCTCGTCAAACAGAATGAGCTTGGGCTGCTGGGCCAGGGCCCTGGCAATGGCCACGCGCTGCTGTTGCCCTCCGGACAAACGCTCCGGGTATTCATCGGCCTTGCTGGAAAGGTGAACCTTTTCCAGCATGGCGTCGGCCAGCTCATAGGCTTCGGGTTTCGACATGCCGCCGGCCTTGATGGAGCCCAGGGCCACGTTGTCGCGAACGTTCAGGTGCGGCCACAAGTAAAACAACTGGAACACCATGCCGATCTCGCGGCGCTGCGGTGCAAGTTCACGGTCATTCATGAAGCGGAACCCGCCGTGCCGGGTTGGCACCTGGCCGATTCGCTCGCCGTCAAGCACGATGGCGCCTTCGCCCGGCTGTTCCAGAAAATTCAGGCAGCGCAGGCAGGTCGACTTTCCGGAGCCGCTGGGCCCGATCAGCGAAAGGGTTTCGCCTTTACGCAGGTCAAAGGAAATCCCCTTGAGCACTTCGAGCGGGCCGTAGCTTTTTTTCAGCCCGTCGACTTTTAACAGGGTGTTGTTCATTGGATTCATTTTTTTGATGCAGGCAAACGTATGTGCACACACACGTTCGCCTGTATCCATGCTTCGAAGGGCTTACTTGCAGGACGGCAGTTTCCAGTCGGCGGGGCGGTCTACGCCGGCACGGAAGTTCTGGCCCACGGGCACATACCAGACGTCTTGCACCAGGCCGTATTTGCCGCCGATCTTTTTGAGCTCACAGCTCTGCCAGAGCTTGGCGATTTCCGCGTTCACGGCCTTGGCGAGTTCCGGGTTGTCCTTGTTCAGGCCAAACACCACCTGGCCCAGCCCGGTGAGCAGGGGGTAGTCCGGGTTGTTGTCAACAAAGGCGTTGAACTTGAGCTTCCACTGCGGGTTACGCGAAATGGCGTACTGCATCACGGGCGGGTCGCCGATGACGGCGTCGATGCGGCCGGCCAGCAGGTCGCGCACTGCCGCGTCGGATGTGTCATACATCGTCAGTTGCAGGCCGGTGATTTTGCGAAGCTCCGGAATGAACGAAAAACCGGTGATCGTGCCGACCTTTTTGCCTTCCAGGTCCTTCAGGTGCGACCAGTTGGTCTTGCTCGACTGGGTGATGCCGTTCTTGAAGTAATGGATCGGGTCGCTCAAGGTCATGATCTTCGAGCGCTGCTCGGTCCAGCCCATGGTGCCGGCCATCACGTCGACGCGTTTGGCCTGCACCGAAGCAATGGTGCCCGACCATTCCATGAGGGCGGGCTTGACCTTGAGCTTCACGGCCTCGGCCACGCGCTGAAGGATCTCGCCGTCGTAGCCAATCATGGCGCCGTCCTGGTAGCCGGTGCCCGGCATGTCACCAGTGAAGGCGATCGTCAACGCGTCTTTTTCAACGGTTTGCAAGGCCTGGGCGTTGGCAGCCGGCAGTACCGCCCCCGCGGCGAGAAGCATGCACAAGAGGCGTGCGGCGAATGTTTTTTTCATGAAAACTCCTGATGGTGGTTTAACGAAACTCTCACTGACGGGGTGGATGGTATGAAGCACCGTCAACTTGTCATAGGAAGCTTTGGCGTGTAAATTGAACGTATGCGACATTCGGGAAAATTACCTACGAAGGGCGCTTCTGCGCCCAAAGCTGCGGCGGCAAAGCGCGCAAAGCGTGCACCCGCGAAGGCCAACAGGGCGGCCGGCGTACAGGATGAGGGCAACCAGCTGGTGGACCGGCTTGACGCGGCCAAGGCCAAAACGCCTCCCAAAACCGGTGTGGAACTGCGGGTCGGTATTTTTCTGTGCCCGCGTTTTCCCCTGTTGTCGCTGGCGGGGCTATGCGATGCGCTGCGCCACGCCGCAGACCTGGGCGACCAGAGCCGACAGCTTCGCTGCACGTGGGCGGTGCTCAGCGCCGCCGGCGAGACCGTGGCCTCCAGCTGTGGCGTCGAAGTGGCCACGCTGCCCGCGGCTTCGTCGGACTGCAACTTTGATTACGTGGCTGTGATCGGAGGCTTGCTGCCCTTCATGAAAACGGCCGACCCTCGAGGTGTGAAGTTTCTGAACCACGCCGCAAAAGCCGGTGTGCCGTTGATCGGCATTTGCACCGGCAGCTTTGCGCTCGCGCGGCATGGGTTCATGCAAGGCCGCATGGCCTGTGTTCATCCCTTCCATGTCAATGACTGGAAGGAAGCCTTTCCCGATCTACCCTTCACCACCAACTGCGACTACATCTTTGATGGTGACCGGATCACCTGTGCGGGCGGTATCTCGATCATCGAGCTGGCCACCGAGCTGATTCGCCTGCACTGCGGCCCGGACCGCGCCGCCAAGGTCGTGCACCAGATGACGGTAACCCGCAAATCCGCCATCTCGCACGTCGCACGCCGGCGCGCCCTGGGCTATGCCTGTGCCGACAACGACAAGCTCCGCCAGGCCATTGTGCTGATGGAAAAGAACATCACCACGCCGCTGGAAATTTCCGTCATCGCCAAAATTGTGGATTCCAGCAGCCGGCAACTTGAACGGGTCTTTCTGGCAGAAACGGGCGCTTCCCCTTCAGGGTTTTACCGAAACTCCCGGCTGAAATACGGCCGGTGGCTGCTGACCTCAACCGACTCACCGGTGAGCACCATCGCCTACGAATGCGGCTTTGCCGATGCCTCGCACTTCATCCGGCACTTTCAACAGCTGTATGGTGTTTCGCCCGGGCGGCTGCGGAAGGCATTGCCTGCGATGGATGTGTAGGCCCAATCACAGGCCCAGGTACAGACCCGCGGGGAGTATCTGCGCTTTTCTCAACCTCTTCGTATCGGGGCAGCTCCACCCAGAAGACGCTGCCCCGCCCCCGGCGGTCTGTCATGCCCACGGGGTGCCCCAGCAGCTGGCTCAGGCGGTAGACGACCGCCAGCTCCAGCCCAAAGCCCTCGGCCATGCCCTGCTGCGGGATGCCTTCAGAGAAAGTCTGCTGGCGTTCACGCGCAACGCCCGTGCCTGTGTCCCACAGCTCTATGCGCCACTTGCCCCGGCGCGGCCGCGCGGCCAGCAACACACCGCCGCCATGCGTGTTGCGCAAGGCGTTCGACAGCAGGCAGCCCACCAGCCGCGTGAGCAGCACCGGGTCTGACACCGCCCGTCCCGCGGCGGTTCGGGTGCGCAGGCGCAGGCCTTTTTCGCGCGCCTGCGGCGTGTGCTCTTCGGCCAGCGTTTGGACCAGCGCGCCAAGGTCTACCGGCTGCAGGTGCACGCTCAGCGAAGCCGGTTCCAGCCCCGCCAGGCTGAACAGCGATTCAAACAGCTCGTCAATCTTGCGTGTCGAATCGCCAATCTTGCGCGCAATCTGCGCCGCGAACTCCGGCTCCGCCGTCAACCAGTCGGCATACGGGCCCAGCGCCTGCACGGGGTGGCGCAGCTCATGCGCGGCGCTGGCAATAAAGCTGCTCCGCACGGCCTCCGCCTCCGCCAGGGCCTGTTTTCGCTCCTCCAGAGCCTTGATCAGTTCCTGGCGGTCGAACTGCCGCTCCAGGCTGATGTGCTGGGCCCGGTACATGCGCCGGCCCGTCACATGGGCCACCCACAGGAAGACCAGCACCACCCCCATCTCCGCGCCGGTGTCGAGTACCGAAGAAACACCCCTCGTCAGGTCTATTCGCCAGGCCAGGGCCGCCAGCACCGAGGCACTCAAGCCGTTGCAGTACGCTGAGACGGTACGCAGGCTCGGCGGGCCCGAAGCCACCGCGACCACCGCGATGCCCCCCAGGATCATGATGCACACCAGCTGGTCTTCAATGGGGGCCTGGCGGTACACCACAAACATCAGCGAGCCCCAGACCACCGCGCTCAAGGGCCAGGCCCATCCAAGGAGGGACATGAACTCCCGCAGCGCCACCCCGTCGGCCTCCGCCAGGCGGTGGCGGTATGCATGCAGGATGGCATAACGCAGCAGCGTCATGGAGCAGGTGGCCAGGGTCCATACCCACAAGTCCCATGGCGCCACACGCCCATGCAGCATTGCCACCACCACCAGAATGATCAGCACGGCCGCATGCAGCGTAGGCTGCGCATTTTGCACAAACGTGCGGGCCAGCTGCACGCTGACCCAGGTCTCGCGTGGGGTCATCGAACGGCGCCTTCGGGGGCTGCTGGCGTGGTGGGCGTCATTGAGAGCGGATTCTTCTGTGAGCGGGGCGGGGTGCGGGCAACAACAATATCAGTGATTTTCCCTTGGGTACCGGGTGGGAAGAAGAGGGCGGGAGTGGGGCTTCTACCTAATATTTGGCTTACGGAATCTGCCCCGCCTTCGCTTGGGGAGGTCTTCATGAAGACCTTCTTTGCGAGGTAGCGGGAATTGCGGCGCGGCCGTCTGGCGGTGCGCCGTATTCCATTGGCTTCACGGCAGCCGGGGCATGAAAGTCTGGTTTTTGTTGCCCCGCCAGCCTTGTGCTGATCTTGCCAGTGTTGGCCGCGTTGGGCGAGCCGTCTTTGGTTGTCGTTGGGCGATGGTTACACAGGCGGAACGTGTACCTTTTTATTCATGGCTCGGATGTGCGGGGCCTAGTGCAAGCTGAAGTGCTCGCCACGGTGGCACCATGCGCAACTGGCCGCCGGCTTGCAACAGCCCGTCAACCTGGTCAATGCCACCCTCTAGCACGCCAGAGCCAACCGCCACGAATGGCAGACCTGGCTGCGCGGCGCCGATGTGCCCGACTTGCAGGGCGCGCGTGAGCAGCTGTTTGACACGGTGGACATGTGCGTGCAGAGCGCCGAGCGCGGCTTGGGCGTTGCGATTGCCGACGCTGCGCTGTTCACTGACTTGATCGCTTCGGGCAAGGTGGTGAAGCCCTTTGACATCGAGGTCGACAGCGGGAACGGTTATTTACTAACCTACCCGCCTCAGCGGCGGGAACAGCGGAGTATTCGGCTGTTTGAGGAGTGGATGTTGGGTGTGTTGCGGGGGTGAGGGTGCTCTTGCCCAAATGAGGGAATCTCGTATTGGCGTCCAGGCTGAGCGGGCTCGGCTGGCAGAGGTGTTCCGAAAGGCCGGCTCGCGCATTTCAGGTGAACCGCGGGAACGGTATTTAATTTTATTTGCCGAGTTGGGCAGTAGAGCTGACTAACGCTAATGTTCGATTGGCGATAGTCAGCCATTTCTCGGCCGGTCCGAGCGGCCCCCGCAAATCAACGCGATCCGTCCAATGTGTGGCTAGCTGATGGCTCGTCGTGTCTTCAAACTAATTTCAGCTTTGCCCCCATAGTGACATTTCCGGCGCCATCGGAAACTCCTGCAAGACCGTTCACCAAGTCAGCAACTCGCTTGAGTACACCAAACCGTGCGAGGGGAATGCGTGTGGTGTTCAATATACGGCCAGCCTGACCCGTGATCGCCACTTCGGCAATGCGCGCAAGCAGGAAATCCAGAATTTGACTGACTGGAAATTCCGCCTCGGGAAACGTTCGGAATGAAAAATCTTTGCCTTGTATATCGGCAATTCGGGATTCAAAAACTAATTCAAGGCGCGGCACGTCGAGGTTGATTCGGAACTCGATCTGCAGAGGATCTACAGACCCATCTGCCATGGCGCCTGCCGCCTCATATCGCACACAGCCGATCTTGATTCCGGCACCGCATTGAGCTGTTACATCAACCGGTGCATCAATGGTGAATCGGATTGGCCAAGTCGGGAACACTTTTAGTGAAAATCCTTGCTGCTTGAGAGCTGCCGTCAGCGAGTATCTCCAGTAAATAGGACCAAAAGACCCAGTATCTGAAGCGGTAATAGATGGTTTGACCACCCCGTTGAAATTCTGCTGAAGGAGCGTGATTGGAGTGAAGAGGAAAACGTCCCCCTGATGCAGTTTCTCTGGAACTGGAGGGCCGGGGGGATATTGGTTGGAGGGGGAATCGTCGTCCACACTGACGTTCACAAAGACGTCTTCCTCCGTGCGTTTCGGCTGCGTAGTTTTACCCTCATGGCCGGACCAGGCCTCAGTCGCGGTAGAGGTAGCCGTTGTGCGAATGCTGCCAGAGAAAGGCGATGTCGGGCAGTGTGAGAAGTCCAGTTCCGAAGTAGCTGTCAGCATCACCATATCGACGTCACAACGTATTCGAACATCGTCACCAAACTTTATCCCTACAAAGATTGACAGGAGATCTGGAAACTCCAGGGCTTGCACGACTGATTCACAGATCTCTGAACCTGAGAAGACCGAGATTGCTCGCAGGTATACACCAAGGTCTAGCCAATCATCTGGCTGGAACTTGAAAGAGGTCTCAAAAAATAATTTCAGAGTCTTGTCGTGTTCCCACTTTTTATCGGTTGACTTGACACCATGCTGATCGCTCACCATTACCAAGCGCATCCGTCGTTTTTCGAAAATTATCTGGGCGACAATTCGCTGAAAATCGATCACGATCACCGCAACTTCTTTTTGTTCGATGAAAATCGAAATAGCTATCTGCAATCCTGCGATCTCAATCGTAGGAAAGAACTCAGTGGGATTTTTTGGATTGGTGACGTTCGCAAAAATCAGCCTCAACGCCGACGTATCTATGTTGCCGGAGAAACGAGTATCCAGAGTGTGGAATCCTTCGTTTGCGGCAACCTGATTAATTACTTTATTAGCGAGATTGACCTGGTCAAGTAGTAATTTTTCGACAAGGGCTCGGGAAATCCCAATGCCGGCGTTGGGCGTACAAAATGGGGCAAGAAGTGTATTCGCTTGAGCGATATTTACGCTGGTTATTGGCATCGCGGTTCCCTTGAGTGAGTCGAAGTGTGCAAGCCATCGAGGCCGCAGATCTCCCCAAATTTGTCTCTTCAGTCCAAGCCTTGTCGATCACATAGTGGCACCAACGCTTGTCGAACGCGTCCTTCGATTGGAGGAGATGTCAGGCGGGACCTACTTCCTCGCGACGCCCAGCCGGGCGTAAAGAAGTCTGGCGTTGATTATTCGGCCCCTCTCACAATGGCCGTACGGTGGTTCTTGCCCCGCCTGTCGGCCTTGCAGGCCGAACTGCCCGGGCTTGAAATCCGCGTCGCCACCCACTGGACGGACGCACCCGACTTCAGTAACACCGATGCCGACGCCATCATTGCCCACGGCAAGGGCGGCTGGCCCCACCTGGTTGAGGTGCCGCTGATGCGCGAGCACCTGGTGCCCTTGTGCACTCCCCAGCTGGCGGCCAGCCTGCGCGAGCCGCGCGACCTCGCCGGCGCAACCCTGCTGCATGCCACAGCCAACCGGTACGAATGGCTGACCTGGCTGCGCGGCGCCGGCGTGCCGGACCTGCAGGGCGCACGTGAGCAACTGTTTGACACGGTAGACATGTGCGTGCAAAGCGCAGAGCGCGGGTTGGGCGTTGCCATTGCCGATGCTGCCTTGTTCACCGACCTGATTGCTTCACGCAAAGTGGTGAAGCCCTTCGACATCGAGGTCGACAGCGGGAATGGTTACTTCCTCACCTATCCGCCTGAGCGGCGGGAGCAGCGGAATATTCGGTTGTTTGAGGAATGGCTTGTGTCCATGTTGCGGGGGTGAGGGTGCTTTAGTCTGTAGCGCACCGGCTCATCTACTCGGAATATGTCCTCAAACAAATAAGACAGCCTCTGACCGGATTGCGTCAGAGGCTGAAACCACTTACGTGGAGGCCAAGCTAACCGTTTAGGCAAACAGTTCGAGCTGACCGGGGTGAGAGCGGAAGTGTTGGCATACATGCTCGGTCTTGCCGAAGCGGAACCGAATGTAAGCGCGCACAAAAACGCTCCTGAGCCGGGAGTAACGCATGGCGTCCTCCTTTCCAGGTAAAAGTTACCGGGGAGCATCTTGTTGCCTACAACGGCCTGACGGTCTAAAATGTCAGGCTGACCTACCATAGTCTCGGTGCAGGGCAGTCGGATCCAGCTCCTACTAGCCTTTACCGTTGAAATGACCCACCAGATCCCGCCAAGGACCTCGTGGGTTTTTTTCATGCCCACAAGTAGTTCATCCCACCAGCAGACACGATTCTGAACCATGAAAAATCCTCTGTCAAGGATAATTCAATGGCTAATTAAAAATAAAATCAGAAAAAGCCATTGTTACGATAAAATTTAGTTTTCCACAAAGCCAAAGGGGCACATCATGGGCAATGAAGTCGTACCAGCAAACGGTGCTGCACCGCGTCGTACAAACACCCGTGGAGTATCTTATCCGTCTACACACATCGGGGCAGCAATAAATTTAGCTAAGAAGTATTTCGACGCCGAACGGAAAGCCGAAGCGCCCGTGGCAGCCGCAATAGGTCACTTTGGCTATTCAGAGACCAGCAGTGGCGGTCGTCAGGCTATTTCGACATTGTTGCAGTTCGGACTACTTGAGGACATCGGCCGAGGAAACGACCGTCACGTGAAGCTTACGGACAATGCATTAACGGTTCTACTTGCCGAGCCAGACGGAGAGGATTTTTTCCGGGCTATGCGTGCGTGCGTAGCGTCACCCAAAATTTACCAGGAGCTCTTTCGCAAGTGGCCAGATGCGTTACCTTCAGATCAAAGCATTTCGTTTTATTTGGCGAAGGATAAAAACTTCAATGTGAGTTCTATTCCTTCATTCCTCAAGGATTTGAGGCTCTCTATGTCTTTGGCGGGTGTTGACCACCCCGCCGAGTTGCTTACTTCAGTGGATGACTCCGAACCAGTCAAGCCAGTCGGGATGAAATACGTCGGTGACATCGTCCGTCGGCAACGTGAAGCAAATGCCGGGCGAACGGTGCAAGCTGCGCCAGCGTCCCCTTTTGTAGTAGGTCGAGCGCTAAGGCCAATAGGGGATCCGGGAGAGCGTTCACTTGGAACATTCGGGTTTGATGATTCCCAAGGCTATCCGGTGCCTTCAAACGCAGCGCAGAGCTTACTTAGTAATCCGAATGAAAAAGAATGGATGCGTGGCAGTTTGTCCAAGACCACTGAGTTTCGCATCAACGTCAGCGGGCCAATTACGGGTCGTGAAGTCGGACGGTTGATCAGGCTGCTTGAGGCGCAAAAGGAAGTGCTGGAGGAAGACTCCGATTCCGACGACGGACTTTCGCGGACTGACGTGAATCAGTCTTGAGGTCAAAGTTCTGTTCGTCGTCTCGGACGTAGCAATATGACCAGCGTCAGACATGCTCGTGAAGGGGTTGGGGTTGCGCTATCTCATAGGTCTGCTTTGGCCTTCCATAGCCGCACGGGCAATGAGTTAACACGCAGTACCGTCAGAAAAGCAATTTCATAGGGTTTTCATCTTAGGGGCAGCCGGTCCGTGCATCCGCACAACGCGGGTCAATGGAGGCCGACGGCGGCCCGACTATCCCGTCAATGCAAAAAAACCTCCACAGGGGAGGCTTATTGGGTGAAATTGGACGCTTGATTTATGACAGTCAATCAAGAAGTCCATCTCGTTGTTTCAACTCAGGATTGTTGACTACTTCAAATAGCTCTGCCGAGTGGGTGGCAAGGGCTGCTTTAACCAAAGGTCTTGCTACTGCCCAGCAGCTCGCGGCTTCCTCTATGTCCCATTTGAGTTTTTTGAATCGCCAAATCTTCTCAAGTTCCCACCATGGAGAAGGCTCCTGCTGATTGTTCAACACACTTTCGAAATAGAAACTTGCCCACTGTAGTCTTGCGTAGGGAACATCGACTTCTTTTGAGACATTTTGTAGGGCCAACTTTCCCCAGACTGTGTGCTTGTCAATTCCCACCCAATAGGGGCAGCTCTGGCCCGCAGCATCGTCTACAGGATGAACTATGGGAATACCTTCGGTAACGGCGAGATAGGCTCCAGCAAAGATAAATGCTTTATCCCAAGGCCATGTTGCGTTCGAGACGACTTGGTTTGCGAGGTGCACGACTTCTAAGCCTTCTGCGCCCGGACAAGTGCTGATCGCCCATTTGAAGAAATCAGCGGGACGCTCCATGGCAGCCTTAACAATCCTTATGGCTCTATGGTTTTCAGCTAACTTTGAAGCGCTCGTATCGTTCTCTGAAGCAGCATGAGCTAACGAGCCAAGTCCAGCCGCATCTTTATTTTTGACGCTTTGAGCAATGCCGGTTAAAGCCTCAACTGGGCTCGCCGGAATGTAGCGAGATTGCCGAGCGTAATGCCAGCACTCTTCAAATAGGATGACGCTCGCTCTACCGCGCAACCAATCACCGTCCCCCCGCCGCCTCAAGGTATCGGCGACCTGAGATGTTAGATTGCTGTCGCCTCTACGGACTGCCTTTTGAATCAAGGACCTGAGCGCACCCTGGATCGGGCTAATAGAGCTTCTGCGAAATGTTGTGTTCAATTAGGGGAGTTCAAATAAGGGGCGGTACTTGCCCCACTGTTTGGCGTAAGTTGCTGTGCATTTGCAATCAGCGCGACAGGCTCGTTGTGTTACTGCGACTGGGGACTGACTAGCCGCGAGGGTGGCATTCAAATGGACTGCCGCCTCGCCGTACGGCTTTGATGGATTAGGCTGCAGAGGTTCGTCTAAGAGTATTTGCCGGAGATGGTTTCCGAAAGGAATAATTCCGGACGCCGTTCTTATTATCAGCATGTGGTCGAAGTCTCCTAAACAGAATCCTGCTTGTAGCTCTGCCTGCGTCAAAAAGTAACGTTCTTCCTCAGGCACGCCGCCCCATTTTGTGGGATTCAATTTGGCTACCAATACCCGTGACCCAAGCGGCAATGAAAGCAAAATGTCGATGCTGACTTCGAAAGTTACGGGGCCATACTGATTGCAATTGGAGATGCGATGATGAAAGTCTGGGGCATCCAGAAAAACGTCATTCCAGATGCCGTACTTCTTGTCGTCAGGATCGCTGTATTGCCAGCTTTGAGGCAAGTGGGCGGCTTCAACGTTTCCACGAGATGCCAGTCCCCCGAGACGGATAAGTGAACTACTGGTCTTTACGCTATTGGCGTGATGCAGATGAGTGACTCCTCTTTGACTCAATACTGCGTGTACTTCTTGTCCTGTCATGCTCCCCTCCATTTATGTTTAATGCAGACCACCCAATGTAGATTTGTGTTCTCGAGACCGCAAGAGGGATAGTCCGCCGTAGGCGTGTATATGCAATACGAGGATCACACAATGGTGATCCTGCATTCGACGCTCAGCAAGCCACATCACTACCGACCCGTAAACCCAACAGGCAGCAACGGAGGCCCCCTCCGGTACATATCCACGTAAATCGTGATCGTCTTGCTGCCTCCGTCTACCTGAATGTCATACACATCCAGCAACCCGCCACCCCTGGGGAGCGACTTGTCTTCGTATTCGCAGCAGGCGCCCCGGCGCTCGTATGTGATGGGTTCGCCTTTGGGTCCGCGCAATGAGTTGAGGTACAGAAGATGAAGCCGGGTGTCGTAGGGGCCTGTTCTGATGGCGTTTGCGGCGGAGTAACCGTAGCCAGGGTCGGTGGCGGTTTGCAACTTGATGACGCGCAGATAGGGCGCCGTTGAATCTGATCGGCCGTTGGGGATGCCTTTTCCTCCTACGCGGGTGACGGAAAGAATCCTGGGCTCGGGGTTGCTTGCGCCTGGGCTGGGTTGGGTGGTCTGGCACCCTGCGAGGATTGTGGCGGTCAAGGCAAGGATGACCAGGTGTGAAGAGCGGGAAACCAGCGCGTTCATAGAAGAGAGTCCTCTTTTTTTAGTTTGATATAGGAGAGAGGTCAGCGGGCGCGGCGGCCTCCCTGTAATGCCGGCCCTCACCGGCAATCCACAGCATACCGGCCACCCCGCATACGCCACCCGGCGTATTCCCCAATCCCCCTCCGGTCCCCAGAATCGGTTCATCGCTGTGTAAAAGCCCTGGTTTCCCCGGGTTTTGGCGCAGCGAAACGCGATTCAAACACCTATCTACCGGAGCGAGGATTCACATGCAACAACGTCGATTTACCCTCAAGGCGATGACCGCCGCAGTCGCACTGGCAGGCCTTGGCGCCATGCCTGCCGCTTTTGCCCAGGCGGGTGGCACCATCAAGGTTGGCATCTTGCACAGCCTGTCGGGCACCATGGCAATTTCTGAAACCACACTGAAAGACACCGTGCTGATGGCGATCGAAGAGATCAATGCCAAGGGCGGCGTGATGGGCAAGAAGCTCGAGCCTGTGGTGGTTGACCCGGCTTCCAACTGGCCCCTGTTTGCTGAAAAAACCAAGCAGCTGCTCGGTCAGGACAAAGTCTCCGTCATCTTCGGTTGCTGGACGTCTGTGTCCCGCAAGTCGGTGCTGCCAGTGGTTGAAGAAATGAACGGCCTGCTGTTCTACCCTGTGCAGTACGAAGGTGAAGAGCTCTCCAAGAACGTGTTCTACACGGGTGCGGCACCCAACCAGCAGGCTATTCCTGCGGTTGACTACCTGATGAGCAAGGCCGGCGGCGGCGCCAAGCGTTGGGTTCTGCTGGGCACTGACTATGTGTACCCACGCACCACCAACAAGATTCTGCGCGCCTACCTCAAGAGCAAGGGTGTCAAAGACACCGACATCGACGAGAAATACACCCCCTTCGGCCACAGCGACTACCAGACCATCGTGGCTGACGTGAAGAAATTCTCGCAAGGCGGCAAGACGGCTGTGGTGTCCACCATCAACGGTGACTCCAACGTGCCTTTCTACAAAGAGCTGGGCAATGCCGGCCTGAAGGCCAAAGACGTGCCAGTGGTTGCCTTCTCTGTGGGTGAAGAAGAACTGCGCGGCGTGGACACGAAACCGCTGGTCGGCCACCTGGCTGCCTGGAACTACTTCCAGTCGATCAAGAGCCCGGCCAACACCGAGTTCATCAAGAAGTGGTCTGCCTATGCCAAAGCCAAGAAGCTCCCTGGCTCTGACAAGCCTTTGACGAACGACCCGATGGAAGCCACCTACATCGGCATCAACATGTGGAAGCAGGCTGTTGAAAAAGCCAAGTCCACCGACACCGACAAGGTCATCGCCGCCATGGCTGGCCAGACCTTCAACGCGCCTTCCGGCATCGTGAGCAAGATGGATGAGAAGAACCATCACCTGCACAAGTCGGTCTTCATCGGCGAAATCAAGGCTGATGGCCAGTTCAATGTGGTGTGGAAGACGCCTGGTCCGGTTAAGGCCAAGCCATGGTCTCCTTACATCGAAGGAAACGACAAGAAACCCGACGAGCCTGTCAAGAAGTAAGAAGCTACTGCGCGAGCCAATCTGGGCTCTGCGGTGCTCACCGTACTGGTGTACGGTTCCGCGCCGCAGAACCCACCTTGGCCCGCTCGCTACGCTTCTTCCAATCTTGACACCTTTGCGGTGTCTTAGGTCCGGTTCTTGCTCACAGGTGGGCAGAGCCGGTGCCCCCTCAGGAAGTTGCAGTCTGGGCGCAACACGGTTGCGTGCTGTGCCCAACCTACAGGTTCTTTCCCCTATGCTTCGTTACCCACTTCTCCGCCTACTCTTTCTTGCTACGCTTTTGATAGCTGCTCGCGCCCATGCCTTAAGCCCTGAGGAGGTAAAAGGCATGTCAATTGGCGAGACGGAGACACGGGTGGAGGCCTTGGCCAAAGCTGCGGTCAAGGCGGACGAAAAGACGGCTGCATTCATCCAGGCACTGTCTGACGACGCGGTGAAAACCAAGGGCGACAAGGTGTTTGTCGTGAAAGACGACAAGGCCTTTGACCCGATCACCGGCGCCGAGGTGCCGCTGCCGGCTGATGCTGAAGACGTGATCAACCCCAACCTGATGCGCAGCGAGATCGACAACGCGCTGGCCGCGTTGAAGCTGTTTTCCAAAGACGAGAAGCAGCGGCGCGACGCCATCAAGACGCTGGGTGGCGACAACGATGAAGCGCGCTTGCCGCTGATTGAAAAAGCCTACGCGGCTGAAACCGTGCCCGAGCTGAAGAACCAGCTCGAGCTGATGCGCGCCGCCATCATGCTGGGCAGCACCGACAAGGCCAAGCGCCTGGAAGCCGCCGCGCAGCTGGCCGGCAGCAAGAACCCCAATACCAAAACGGTGCTGATAGAACGCCTGGGCACCGAGGCCGATGCCGATGTGAAGGTGGCCCTGCAGGCTGCGCTGGCCAAGGTGGAGGCCTCGCTGGAGTGGGGCAACAAGCTGGGCGCGATTTTTAGCGGCATCAGCCTGGGCAGCATTTTGCTGCTGGTGGCGCTGGGGTTGGCCATCACTTACGGGCTGATGGGCGTCATCAACATGGCGCACGGCGAGCTGATGATGATTGGCGCCTATGCCACCTATGTGGTGCAGGGCCTGTTTCAAAAATACTTCCCCGGCGCGTTTGACTGGTATTTGCTGGCCGCGGTGCCGGTGGCCTTTATGGCTTCGGCGCTGATGGGCGCGGCGCTGGAGCGCAGCGTGATCCGCTTCCTCTATGGCCGGCCGCTGGAGACACTGCTGGCCACCTGGGGTATCAGCCTGATGCTGCAGCAACTGGTGCGCTCGATTTTTGGCGCGCAAAACGTGGGTGTTGAAAACCCGGTGTGGATGAGCGGTGGCGTGCAGGTGCTGGGCAATCTTTCGCTGCCTTACAACCGGCTGGTCATCATTGTGTTTGCCGTGGCGGTGCTGCTGGGCGTGGCCTGGCTGATCAGCCGCACACGGCTGGGCCTGTTTGTGCGCGGCGTCACGCAGAACCGGCCGATTGCCTCTTGCATGGGTGTGAACACGGCCCGCGTTGATACTTACGCCTTCGCGCTGGGCTCGGGCATTGCCGGCCTGGCGGGCTGCGCGCTGAGCCAGGTGGGCAACGTGGGGCCTGACCTGGGCCAGGGCTACATCGTGGATTCGTTCATGGTGGTGGTGCTGGGCGGCGTGGGCCAGCTGGCGGGCACGGTGTATGCCGCGATGGGCCTGGGCATCCTCAATAAATTCCTGGAAGGCTGGACGGGCGCCGTGCTGGCCAAGATTGCCGTGCTGGTGTTCATCATCATCTTCATCCAGAAGCGGCCGCAGGGCATCTTCGCGATGAAGGGCCGCAGTGCGGAGGCCTGAGATGACGACCACCATGACCCCGATGCCAACTATCGTGCACCTTCCGGCCAAGGGCCCGCTGCTTACGCGCGGCGGCTGGAGCGCCTTCATGATGGCACTGATCGCCGTCTGCGCCATTGCGCCCATCCTCAACCTGTGGGTGCCCGAAAGCAGTGTGTTCCACATGAGCACCTATGCGGTGGCGCTGCTCGGCAAGATCATGTGCTACGCCATCTGCGCGTTGGCCATGGACTTGATCTGGGGCTACACCGGCATCCTCTCGCTGGGGCATGGCGTGTTCTTTGCACTGGGCGGCTACGCCATGGGCATGTACCTCATGCGCCAGATTGGCCGCGACGGCAATTACAAAAGCGACCTGCCCGACTTCATGGTGTTCCTTGACTGGAAGACCTTGCCCTGGCACTGGACTTTCAGCGACAGCTTTGCCGCCACCCTGTTTTTGATTGTGGCGGTGCCGGGCCTCATTGCCTTTGTGTTTGGCTTCTTCGCGTTCCGCTCGCGCATCAAGGGCGTTTACTTTTCCATCATCACCCAGGCCATGACGTTTGCGGCCATGCTGCTGTTCTTTCGCAATGAAACCGGTTTTGGCGGCAACAACGGCTTTACCGATTTCAAGCGAATTCTCAACATCCCGATTGCCACGCCGTCGATGCGCATGACGCTATTCATCATGACCGGCCTGACGCTGCTGGGTTTCTTTTTGTTTGCCAAATGGCTGGTGGGCAGCAAGTTTGGCCGTGTGCTGCAGGCCATTCGTGACGCTGAAACGCGCGTGATGTTCTCGGGCTACAGCCCGCTGGGCTACAAGCTCACGATCTGGGTGATTTCGGCCATCATGTGCGGTGTGGCCGGTGCGCTGTATGTGCCGCAGGTCGGCATCATCAACCCGAGCGAAATGAGCCCGGCCAATTCGATTGAAATTGCCATCTGGGCCGCAGTGGGCGGGCGCGCCAGCCTGATCGGGCCGATTGTGGGGGCCTTCATCGTCAACGGCGCCAAGAGCTGGCTGACGGTGGCGTATCCCGAATTCTGGCTGTACTTTCTGGGGGCACTTTTCATCAGCGTCACGCTGTTCCTGCCCGATGGGGTGGTGGGCCTGGTCAAGAAGCTTCGTAAAGGGGGTGGCAAATGACCCCCGACCTTCTTGAGCAGGGTGCACGCCGCATTGAAGAGCGCCTGGCCGCGCTGGAAGCCGGCAAGGCCAATACGGCATCGGGTGGCCGTAGCGCCAGTGGCCGCCGTATTGCTCATGCCACCGGCGAGGTAGACGTTACCCACGGCCGTATCCTGTACCTGGAAGATGTGAGCGTCAGCTTCGACGGCTTCAAGGCCATCAACAAGCTGAGCCTGGACATTGCGCCCGGAGAGCTGCGCTGCATCATCGGCCCCAATGGAGCCGGCAAGACGACCATGATGGACATCATCACCGGCAAGACCCGGCCTGATGAAGGCACGGTGTTTTTCGGCAGCACGATTGACCTGCTGCGCCACAAGGAAGCCGAAATCGCCCAGCTGGGGATAGGCCGCAAGTTCCAGAAGCCCACGGTGTTTGAGCAGCTCACCGTGTTTGAAAACCTGGAACTCGCGCTCAAGACCAACAAGGGCGTGAAGCATTCGATGTTCTTCAAGCTCGATTCAACACAAAGCGACAGGCTGGCCGAGATCCTGGTGACGATTCACCTGGCAGACAGTGTGGGCCGCATGGCCGGCAACCTGAGCCATGGGCAAAAGCAGTGGCTGGAGATCGGCATGCTGTTGATGCAGGACCCGAAGCTGCTGCTGCTCGACGAGCCGGTGGCTGGCATGACCGATGAAGAAACGGCACGCACGGCAGAGCTGTTCTTGACGCTCAAGGGCAAGCATTCGCTGATGGTGGTGGAGCATGACATGAGCTTTATCAAGACGATTTCGGAGATCGTGACTGTGCTGTGTGATGGGTCTGTGTTGGCGCAGGGGACCTTGGACCAGGTGCAGGCGGATGAGCGGGTTATTGAGGTGTATCTTGGCCGTTGAGGTTCTATCTTCGCCTGTTCTTGCTCCGGCGGTGTGCTCTTTGCGGAGGGCGGCTGGCCGGGGGTTGCCCGGCGGCAACTCACTTTTCTTTTGGGTCGCCAAAAGAAAAGTAAGCAAAAGAAAAGGCGACCCTGCTGTCTGCGTCCCTGCGCTTCGCTACGGGCAACCTGTGGTGCTCGGTCCAGCCGAGGTCAAAAACAACTCGCCTGCGGCTCAAACAAGTTTTTGCCCTGATCCGTCTGGCCCTGCGCTCCTCGGCGCATACAGAAGGGGTGGGGTAAGGAATACCAACAGCCAACAGCCGAATACCAGAATCC
>NZ_JBFUBB010000011.1:0-20226 GCF_056405975.1 Polaromonas sp. P1_E12
CACAGGAACAATCGCCGAGAACATTGCGGGGCACATGCGTAATCCGGACATGAAGCGCGTCAGCGAATGTCTGAGATTTGTTGAGTTAGAAGAGGAGTTGCGAGCTCTTCCGCGAAGGCTTGAAACGCAACTTAGGCCCGGTGGCCGTCCACTAACGGGCGCTCAGGTTCAGCTCTTGCAATTGGCCAGAGCGCTTTATCGATCTCCGGCGGTGATTGTGCTTGATGAAGCGCTTTCGCTTGTTGACGATAAAACTGAAACAATTATTTTAGAGCGCCTGCGGAATGCTGCGATAACGGTTTTCTATTGCAGCGAGCGTACGCGGTACGAAGAATTTGACGCGAAATTTCGCTTGGTCAACGGCAAATTGGAGATGAACAAGGACGTATCGAGTGTGGATGGGACCAGAGTGGTTGCCAATGAGAGAAAGAAAGCGGTCAGACAGAATTTCAGCGGAGAGTTACACGCGGTCTCAAACAATGAGAAACGCCGCTAAGTTCGCACGATTGTCGAATATGCGCACTACCGGAGAGACGAATGATGATGCTTGACGAGAACGAAAAACGTCAGATGATAGCTATGCTCAGCCCGGCTCAGAAGCGCTTGCTGCTCGAGAAGGCGAGAATTAGGCTCAGTAATTCGGAGGCGGAGAAAGCCCCTACCTTCACTGAGCGAAGAGCTGAAAGCACGCTTTCGTACGCTCAGCGTGCGATGTGGCTGCACGAACAACTTAACCCAGGCTCGTCCGCGTACAACGTTTCGTTGACTTACCGATTTTCGGGGGTTCTCAATGTCTCGGCCTTGCGCACCGGCCTAGCAGTGGTAATTGAGCGTCATGCGATCTTGCGGAGCATATTTCCAAATGTCGGTGGTAAACCTCACGTGCAGCTGATTGCTGATCTAGAACCTGAATTGCTAATCTTGGATTTACGTCACATCGAGCAGGAGGATGTGAAATTTGAGGAGGCGAGCAGGACTGTAAGAAAATTTCACACTCGGCCGTTTGCGCTTGATAGGGCACCGCTTCTGAGGAGCTTGGTCATTCGACTGAGAGATGCCGAATTCATCTTGGCTTTTTCCTTGCCGCATCTGGCGTGCGACGGTGCATCTCTTCCAATATTTCTTCAAGAGTTGGGTGAGGCGTACCACGCCGCCGTGGCGGATAGAACGCCAGTATTGCCTTTGCTTCCAGCCCAGTATGGCGATTTCGTCCGTTGGCAAAATGACTGGCTTACAACCGGCGAGGCGCAACGGCAGTTGGACTACTGGAAGACACAGCTGGCGGATCTGCCTTCTATGCAGATGCAGCGTGGGCGGCCAGAAGAAAATTTGACGCTTGATTCTGGCGCGAGAGCTTTCATGGCTCTTTCCTCGAGGACAAGCTCCGGAATAGCCAGGTTAGCTTCTAACGAGGAGACGACCCATTTCGCAATTCTGTTGGCCGCTCTGAATGTCCTAGTGGGACGCTATTGCGGATCGGACGACGTCGTAATTGGAGCTCCCTTCGAGGGCCGAACTCAATCCAAATTTGAAAATCTTGTTGGGCCATTTATAAATCCATTGCCTCTTCGAACAGATATTTCGGGTGAACCAACGTTTAGAGAGCTTGTTCAGCGCGTAAAAAAAACGGTCATAGGCGCGCTTCAGAATCAAAACATGCCACTCGACAGAATACTTGCCGAAGTTAGGCCCTTGGGGGACGCAGCGAGAAAGCCACTATTTCAGATTTTTTTGAATAGATATCAACTTCCGGAGGCGGTGAAATCGTTCCCTGAATTGAGTCTAGTGGCGATTCCAAAAGAAAGATTCACACCTAAATTTGACCTCTCGCTATTTTTAGCAACTACGTCGGATTCGGCTTCGATTGCTGCGGTTTACAACAAGAATGTATTTGACGATGGCTATATCCATGGTTTTTTAAATCGGTTGTTGGAATTACTTGAGGAGATCGTGGAAGACCCAGATTTGCCAATTTCCACCTATCTTCCGGTAAGGGTCATCACCTCCGATCCGCGCGCCGCTCCCATTTCCACCTCGCCGCCTGCCTCGAGTTCCATTGACGATGCTTTTGAACGGATAGCTCAAATTGATAGCACTGCACCTGCGGTTATCGACGGGGAGTTGGTGATAACGTACGGCGAGCTACGTAGCCGAAAGGAGGTAATTCGAGAACGCTTAATCCAGAGCATAGGGAAAGAGCAGCTTGCAATCGGCGTCATGAGCAATAGCGATGTATTTGCCATTAGCGCGGTTTTAGGAGTGCTAGCTGCCCGCTGTCACTTCGTCCCTCTTGATCCCATAAACCCTGACGAAAAACTTCTCGAAATAGCGAAGACGTGTGAAATCAGTGTTGTTTTGGCATCTGATGTTTTTGCTAGTCGGGCACTTCAGCTATTTGAACCCACGATAAAGGTCATAAACCTCGCGAATCTTTCTGGCGAATTAGTCGCCGAAGGGGCTACTGAGCGTTGCGAGGTAGACCCCAATGCTGAGGCCTATATCTTATTTACGTCTGGGTCGACGGGCCGCCCGAAAGGCGTCGTACAGAGCAACGCAAATGCGGTACACCACGCCATAACATATGCCAAGTCTCTAGATCTACAAAAGAGCGATCGGGTAAGTCTTTTGGCATGGTTTGGTTTCGATGCAGGGATCATGGATATTTTTGGCGCACTACTCACCGGTGCTGCAGTAGTGCCATTGCGGCTTCGTGAAATCAGCTTTTCAGGGGCTGCACAAGTTATTTTTGATCGGAATGTGACAATCCTCCACCCCACTCCTACGGTATTCAGATATCTGGTTAAAGCTCTTGGGCCGGACTTCAAATTCTCGAATGTGCGAGCTGTGATCCTGGGAGGCGAGGAAGCTTTGGCAAGCGATTTTGAATTGTTTAAGAAACATTTCGTCGACGGTGCGCTATTGGTGAACGGCTTGGGCCCTTCGGAATCTACGTTAGCCCTTCAACATCGTATGGGCAGAACCTATGAACCAAGCAACGGAATACTTCCCGTGGGATTTCCAGTCGATCAGACAGAAGTCCTGTTGTTAAACCGTAGTGGGCAAGAAGTAGGTTTGTTTGCACCAGGTGAGATTGTGATTAAGAGCCGCTATGTAGCGCTTGGATATTACAAGTCTCCTGAGCAAACGCAACGAGCTTTCTCTACGGATTTACTGAAGCCCGATGTCCGGTTGTACCGAACAGGTGATTTTGGACGTCGCCTTGAGGACGGTTCAATTGAATTTGTCGGCAGAGCCGATCGGCAAGTAAAAATCCGGGGTATGAAAGTGGATCTCCTAGAGATACAGTCAACGCTTTCTGGTTACGAAGGCGTTTCCCAATGTGCCGTAGTACTTGAGGATGCAAGTGAGAAGCTTAACCAAAAATTACTTGCATATTGCACAGTTGTAGCTGACGTAAGTCCTATTCAACTGCGAACATTTCTCCGCGCCAAGTTACCTGAGCATATGGTGCCGAGTGAGATTGTTGTCGTAGAGAATCTTCCTCTGTTGCCTAATGGGAAATTGGATCGTCGTGCCCTTCCAAAGCCGCCACCTCTGGTCACTAAAGAACCCCCTAGAACCTCGCGCTCCTATATAAGCACGACCGAGAGAACTATTGCGGAAGCATGGGTTGCGGTGTTAGATGGTCGCTCATTCGACCATGACGACAATTTTTTTGACGTAGGCGGTCATTCTCTTCTATTCGCAGAGATGTTCTCAATCCTAGACCGACGCTTGCCTAAAGAATTTACGCTGGTCGATTTGCTGCGTTATCCAACCGTCTCTTCGTTTCACGACTTCATTGTGTCCTGATACTTTGAGGTAATTCGCGTCATATATAAGGAGGTCGACATGAAGTCAGAAGTTGATGATCAGTCCGTGGCAATTATCGCAATGGTTGGTTCGTTTCCTGGTGCGTCGACGACAGATCAATATTGGGAAAATCTCCTTGCCGGGAGGGAAACGATCCGGCAATTCACACCTGCGGAGCTACTATTAGCGGGAGTAACGCCAAGTCGTTTAGAAAACCCAAATTACGTGCCGGCGCGCGGAACGCTTCAAAATACCTCCGGTTTTGACGCTGATTTCTTCGGTTACTCTCCGTCAGAGGCCGATGCGATGGATCCGCAGCATCGAATTTTTCTGGAGCACGCCTGGCTCGCAATGGAGGAGTCCGGTTATGCCGGTTGGAAAGAGGGAAATATTGGTGTTTTTGGTGGAACGGGATACAACCAATATTTTGCTAACAACGTTGCCCCGCACGGCGAAACCCTGGAGGGTCACAGCACTTTCGACATGGCGCTGGCGAGTGATAAAGACCATTTGGCAACGCGTATTGCCTATAAGCTAAATTTATCCGGCCCAGCTGTGACTGTGCAAACAGCGTGTTCTACGTCGCTCGTCGCCGTATGCATGGGCGTACAAAGTCTCATTACGAAAGATTCCGACATCGTATTGGCCGGTGGTATCTCTATTGCCATCCCGGAAATTAGAGGCTACCTATTTCAACAGGGCGGTATTCTTTCTCCAGATGGGAAATGCCGACCTTTCGATCAAAGTGCGCGCGGCACGGTGTTCAGCAGTGGCGTAGGAATTGTGRTTCTAAAACGCCTCAAAGAGGCACTGCAAGACCGAGACTCGATTTATGCAGTCATCCGAGGTGCGGCGACTAACAATGACGGATCCCAAAAACTAGGCTATACGGCCCCCAGTGTTGATGGGCAGCGCGAGGTCATCAGAAAGGCTCAAGCGAGAGCGTGTGTCTCACCCAAAGACATTAGATTTATTGAAGCACATGGTACAGCGACTCAGCTAGGTGACCCGATTGAATTTACCGCTCTTTCCGAGATATTCGCTTCAGCAGGCACTCAAAAATGCGCCTTGGGCGCGGTGAAAGCCAACATTGGGCACTTGGGATGTGCTGCTGGAATCGCAGGTTTAATCAAGGCTGCTTACGTTGTTAACACAGGGAAAATACCTCCACATCCAAACTTCCAATTTCCAAACTCGCAAATAGAGATCGAGAAAAGCCCGTTCTTCATAAATACAGAAGTAAAGGACTGGCCGAGTGACGAGGGAGACCGATATGCGGGAGTTAGTTCATTTGGAATAGGTGGTACCAATGCGCATGTGATTGTTTCCAGCCCGCCTTTGACTCTGGATCGGGCCGTAGGCCGGCGGGTATATGAAATATTGCCACTCTCAGCTAAGTCATCCGAACAAGTAAATAACGCACAAATTCAGCTGACTAATCACTTAAAGACTTCGACTCACTTACTTAGTGACATTGCATTCACCCTGCAGGTAGGCAGAAAGCACTTTGCGCATCGAAGCTTCACGCTACTTAGGAAAGACGGGAAAAAAAATACACCTGTCTTCACCGCAGTATCTGAAATAAGCCGTGCGCCGACTGTCGCCTTTATGTTTCCGGGGCAGGGGAGCCTAGCGGTCGGTGTTGCTGGCTCGCTGTATGACACAGAGAAAGTATTCAGAGAAGCATTTAATCACTGTGCAGAATTCTTTCAACGCGAGCTTCAAATTGACGTACGGGAGATTCTGTACGGTACAGGGGACCCGGGATGCCGCGGCGCACAGTTGTCACAAACCACAGTTTCTCAGCCTGCTACTTTCTCGATGTGCGTTGCATTGGCGGCACTTTGGCGTTCGTGGGGCGTTACTCCTTCGTATCTACTAGGACATAGCCTCGGTGAATACACTGCGGCGGTGCTAGCGGGAATTTTCTCCCTCGATGACGCTTTGCACATCATTTCCGCCCGTTGCAAAATAATGCAAAGGATGCCCGCTGGCTCCATGCTATCGGTCATGCTAAGTCCCCAAAAGTGCGAGGAATGGTTTCTTCGCTGGGGACTGGATTTGGACATCGCTGCGATAAATGGACCGAATCTTTGCGTTGTTGCTGGCCCAGAAGACCTGGTCGCCGAATTTCAAAATAAGCTTACGTTGGACGGAATTGCGTGCATTCCACTTAATACTTCGCACGCCTTTCACTCTCGTCTTATGACCGGCGCCGTGGAAGAATTTGCCGGAGTCTTGTCTGGCTTTCAGCTTTCCCCACCATTGATACCAATATTGTCAACTGTCTCGGGGACATGGATGACCGATGCTCAAGCGATGAGTCCCCAGTATTGGGCTGAGCACATAAGGATGCCGGTGAACTATGACGCGTGCTTTCAGGAACTGATGCGTTGCAGGCCGACAGCTCTGTTGGACATCGGGACCAGTGCTTCATTGCGCTTGGTTCAACACAACCCCGCCGCCAGTGACGCAATCATCATATCTTCACTATATGGAAATAGCGGACCCTCCGATGAAGAAGAAAGTCTGGCGCTGGCTGTTGGAAGGATGTGGGAACTCGGCGTCAAAATCRACTGGGAGAGTTACCGAGATGACGAGGATGTTGGGAGGGTTAAGCTTCCAAGTTACCCGTTTATATATGCGCGGCATTGGATTGAGCGTCCGAAAGCCCTGCTCGCCAAGGAGAAGGTGGGAGCGCCAGCGGCGAACAACACTGCATCGCCGCAGGTCAAGCCGAGGCTGTATACCGTGGGATATCGGCGTTTGCAGAACGTTAAACCGATGAATGAAGGGGCGCAGCGTTCAAGCACTTGGCTGGTCTTTAAAGATCAGAACGGGCTTGCCAACACCTTGCAATCCAGATTGCTGAGCGAGGGCGAAAAAGTGTGCGTCGTATCGAAGGCCATGGGATTTGCAAAATCTGGAAGCGATCATTTCACGGCTAGCCCACAAATTGAATCAGATTACGTTGAATTGATATCTGCGCTTGATTTCAGCAATGTGACTCTTTTGAATGTCCTCTATCTCTGGCCGCTCGACATCATTGAGTCCGGTACCGATGTCCACGACCTCAGTAGCTACGTTAATTTTCATGTCTTACTCTGGATCGGTAAAGCTCTCGAAAAAGTGAAGCCGGAACTTAAGATTCGTATTACTGTTGTAGTTTCTGGACTTCATCAGATTGATGAAAGAGACGTAATCAAGCCTGAATCTGCCTATATCGTCGGGCCGAGAAACGTCATTCCGCAAGAGTCCAAAACTATCGACATCAAAAGTATCGACATTTCCGACTCAGATCGGAAAGAAGATCTCTTCACCCTATCCCGCCGAGTCATAGAGGAAATTAATCTATGGCGAGATGTGAACGACGTCGTGATACGTGGCAGATTCAGTTGGACTCCCAGCCTTCAAGCGCTTCCCCGAGCAGAGCCCGATAGCGGCGGCGTGCTTGTTCATAAAGGAGTCTATGTAATCACTGGCGGGCTCGGGGGTATTGGGCGAACAATTGCGCGATTCTTATGCGAGACATATGGCGCCACTGTAGTGTTGCTAACACGCCGAACCGTTCCGCCTAGATCTCAGTGGGCTGATGCATCCGAATCAGGAAGCAACTTCGAAAACTTCGACGTGTTTCGTGAGCTCAATAATTTTGCAAAGCTTGGTGGCACTATCGAGGCCAAAACATTGGATGTCACGGATTGTGATTCGGTTGTTGCGATGATCGATGAAATCTCTGATACCTATGGACGAATCGCTGGCGTGATCCATGCCGCTGGCGTTCTGGGGGGAGGTCTTTTTAGCTCTCGAAAGGCGGAAGACGGGCGCGCGGTGCTTGCCCCTAAGGTGGAAGGCGCTCGCGCATTGCTTAGCGCATTCAAAGGACGCGCGCCAACCATCACTATATTTTGTTCTTCAAATGCTGCAATTCGTGGTGGCGTCGGACAAATTGAATACGTAGCAGCGAACGCCTACTTGGATGCCCTTGCTCTCTCGGAAAACAGCGATTCGGGTCGCATTATTTCCATTAATTGGCCCGTGTGGTCCGAAGTAGGCATGGCCGTAAATTATTTCAATGCTCAATCTACGGCTAAACAGCTCCGAGATAATTTATTAACAAAGGGGCTCACCAACCAGGTAGGAATCGATGCATTTTGCCGTGCTTTGTCTTACGGTTTACCACGTATTTGCGTATCTAGATCCCCTATTCAATTTCAATATACCAAGCGCGTTGCAGCCGTTAGTCAATCGATGCTAGACGTAATTCATACTCCGGCTACTAATTCAAGATTGGCCCATCCCCGACCGAAGATTGGCACCGAATTTGTGGCACCTCAAGGGGAAACACAGGAGGAGATGGCTGCACTTTGGGCGCAGGCTCTAGGTCTTGCAGAGGTAGGAGCAAACGATAACTATTTCGCGCTTGGTGGCCATTCGCTAATGGCTGTTCGACTGACATTTCGTATAAGGGAAAAATTTCATGTGGACTTTTCGCTGCAAGATCTATTTGTGGCTCCGACGGTAAAAGATAGTGCGGAAGCAGTCTTGCTGAAGCAACTCGACAATCTTTCGTCGACCGATTTAGCTGAGCTGTTCGGAGGTGTTGTGACAGCGGAGGTTTGATAAACATGTCGCGAACTTGCAATAAACACGCGCATCCTATGTCGATAGGACCGGATGAGCGGACCTTTCCTTTTGACAGGTAGTGCTTTTGATGAAACAAGATCATCCTGATATGCCTATCGTCCCAATGGACGTCGATGCTAACTCGAGGCTAAATGACTCAGAAGTCCTGCTGGTACCGCCGGTATCCCTCAGATGGAGTGCAACTGTATCCGCCATTTTGATTTTGGGTTTTGCAATACTTGTCACTACATGCAGCTATACCCGACGGGAGAGTGTCAAAGGACGTCTGCTATATGCAAGCGGATCCGCAAAAGTTTATACACCGCAGGATGGCGTTGTCTCGAAGATGCTTATTCGCGAGGGTGAGACAGTTCAAAAGGGACAACAGCTAGCCGTAATTACAGTTGACATAAACACTCAGGAAAAAGGGGAAACGCGTTCATCAATTGAGCGTCAATTGTCTCTCCGGAAATTTAGTCTAGAGGCGGAAAAGCTCCGTACAACAACGATTTTTGATCAAGAGCGAGATGCTCTTATCCGCCGTATTGACGACCTGGAACGTGCTCGGGCTGAGATCCGATTGGAAATTCAGTCATATGTTTCACAGGTGGGGCTTAGCGAGTCAATCGCCAAGCGCTATCAAGATTTGACCGCACAAGGTTTCGCCCCCCCCCAGCAAACAGATGAAAAGGTGCAGGCTTATTTTCAAAAAATTTCTGAGCTGCACAAACGCAGACGGGACGCCGCAAATTTAGATAGAGATTTTTCAGCACTCGCGGTGGAACTAAAGAATCTTCCAGAGAAAGTCAAAAATCAACTGGCTAGCATTGAGAGATCAATTTCGGAACTTGAGACTTTGTCAGTGGATAACGAATCCAAAAGAGAGCTCATTGTATTGGCGCCTCAACCAGGACGAGTCACAGCGGTGCTGGCAGTGGCCGGCCAAATGTCTGCAAAAGATGCACCGCTATTGACTATTTTGCCTTTGAACGCTGATCTTGAAGCGGAACTCTATGTTCCAAGCAAGAGCATCGGTTTCGTTAATTCTGGCCTGCACGTACTGCTTCGTTACGAGGCCTATCCGTATCAAAAATTTGGAGAGTATGGTGGAACTATTAGCGAGGTTGCGTTGACCTCGTTAACCCCGGGAGAGCTCAAGATCCCGACGGACCCGACTGCTACTTCTTTTTATAAAGTGCGAGTCAAATTGGATCAGCAAATCGTAAACGCGTATGCCAGACCGACATCCTTGCAAGATGGCATGGTTCTCGACGCGGATATCCTTTTGGATAAGAGGGTACTGTATGAGTGGGTATTAGAGCCGGTGTTCGGTGTGCGGGGCTATTTGTGATCGAGAAATTTCATGCAAGACACCATCCAGAATCTAATCTCCCGATTAAAAGCCGCAGGTATTAAGCTAACGTTCAAAGAAAAAAAGGTACAAGCGTCTTCGCCTAATGGACCAATCAGCCCGGAGTTGTCAGATGAAATTACCGCGAATGAAGCGAGTTTATTTCTAATTTTCAATAAATATCTCGCAGCTGAATCTCATTCCAATCGGGGTGGGCTCGGGCCCAAAGATTCTGCAACGTTTCCGTTATCGCACGCTCAACTCAGGTTCTGGTTTTTGGAAAAACTGAAGCCGGGAAGTAATAGATACAAATTAGTACTGCTCCGCGACATCGCCGCTGAGGTAGACGCTAAAGTGCTGCTGCAGGCCGTGTCGGAGATTACGAGGAGGCATAGTTCGCTAAGAACTGTTTTCAATGATCAGAGGGTGCCACCGGTCCAGGTGGTATTGGATGCCGATGCGGTTCCAGTCAATTTGAGGCAAWGTGACTTAAGCGCATTGCCCGAGTCGGAACAGAACGTTTGCTTGGATCAAATTACACGAGCCGAAACCAACGAAGATTTCAAGTTCGCCGAAAGGCCAGCATTCCGATTGCATTTGGTCAAACTCGCTGAGGACCACTTCACTCTGATCGTTGCGATGCACCATCTAATCTCAGATGGTTGGTCAGTTAATATTTTTTTTAGAGAGCTAGTGACTATTTATGATGCGCTCGTTCGCGGGCGTGCTTCATCCTTAAAAGCATTGCCCTCACAGTATTCCGATTTCGTTAGATGGCAACACAATCGACTTGATCCCGCTAGCTACAACGAGCTACTTCGTTATTGGCAGGCGATTTTTAGAGATATCCCTGATCGATTGCAATTACCAAACGATGGCTCCATTGCTTCACCGGAATATAAGGGAGCCGCATTTAGATGGTCAGTACAGCCCCGAGTGATGAGGGATGTCTCGGGGGTTGCTAGGATAACCGAGTGCACTCAGTTCATTGTTTTGCTGGCTGCGTACGCGATAGTTATCGCCAGGTTTACCGGGCGAGAGGACTTATGCATTGGAACTCCAGTAGCAGGACGGAATGCTGCTGAGTTTCTTCCTCTCATCGGGTGTTTTGCCGATACGCTCCCGCTTAGGATTGCCGTAGATCCTTCCAAATCGTTTCGCGAGAATTTACTTGGTGTTCGCGAGGTGGTGTTCGGCGCTCTTGCTCATCAGGAAATGCCTTTCAACAGCTTGGTCGAGGCGTTAAACCCGCCTCGTGATGACGAGTCGTCTCCGATATTTCAAGTCCTGTTTGCGCTACATACAGAAAAACGATTTTCTACTGTCCCACGAGTTGGATTAGGTAGGGTCTTTAAAGCTAGACGCAAAGATTCAGTCGCGCCGCGCTATGAAATCTCCCTGGATATGTATCCAAACGGAGGTGGTGGTCTTGCAGCAGTCGCAGAGTACAACGAAGGCCGCGTTAGCAGTGGAACTCTTACTAACTTAATGGAGTGCATGGGGCGGTTGATAGAAAAGATACCGACGCACCTAGATAAAGCGCTGAGCGAAATTGATATCTCAAGCGTCGATGATCACCTGGTGTTCCAGGGACAGCTGGTTGAAACCAGAAGACCATTCGATGGTCATTCCACTCCCTATAAATTATTTCTTGCGCAGGCTCAAGAGCACCCTGATTTGATTGCGATCGAAGATGGGAACCTGAAGATTAGCTACCGAGCCTTAATGGCTGAGATATCCATCGCCGCGGATGGAATGCGGAAGCTCGGGATCGGAGAGGGGCATTTAGTCGCTGTCGTTCTAGACCGCTCAATTGAACTCATCACAGCACTCCTGGCTGTTTGGAGTACTGGCGCTGCGTACTTGCCATTAGATCCAATTCACCCACCGCAAAGACTTGCGGCAATGCTGCTAGATGCAAAACCGGCAGCAATACTGTTCGATAGTGGTTTTTTGAAATCTGGTTTGCTTGGAGTCGAGGATAGGTATCCACTTAGCGAAAAAATTCATGTCGCTATATGGCCTGATCGCATATCGAGCCCAGTGCCGCTATTCGATCGCTCCGCTGCTTACGCCATCTATACCTCTGGGTCGACAGGTACTCCGAAGGCTGTTGTGGTTACACATCCATCACTTGTAAACCTAGTCCAACACATGAAAAGGGAGCATTCAGTCAGTATCGATGACGTTGTACTTTCCGTGACCTCTCCGTCATTCGATCTCGGTGGCTTAGATATTTTTTTGGCACTTTGCTGTGGGGGTCGGCTCGTTCTAGCAAGTCGACCGCTTTCCATGGATGCACCGAGGTTATTGCGCTTAATAGAGGGCAGTGGCATAACCATACTACAGGCAACCCCAGCCACCTGGGGAATGTTGAAAGCTGCTTGCGATCGAGAAATTAGCCTGGCGCAGAGGGCCACTCCAAATATACGTGTCGCCATTTGTGGTGGAGAAGCCCTCAGCCAGAAATTGGTTCCCTTTCTTTGCCATTTTGCATGCGAGGCATGGAACTACTACGGTCCAACCGAAACCACTGTTTGGTCAACGGCGCAAAGATTGAGCGAAACCGAAGTTTTATCTATAGGCTGTCCAATATCCAACACGCAGGTTCTGATAATGGACTCTGCAGGAAATATTTTGCCGCTCGGTGCAATTGGAGAACTTTGGATCAGTGGGGCCGGAGTGGCGCTTGGATACTTGAATCGGTCCGAGCTTACTGCGGAGAAGTTTGTGACCGCATCTATCCTTGATGGTAATCACAGATTTTATCGGACGGGGGATATTGGACGCTATCGAGACGACGGTACGTTACAGCTTATCGGACGAAATGATAGGCAAACAAAAATAAGAGGATTCCGGGTTGAGCTGGAAGAAATTGAATCTGCATTGGGAACAATTGAAGGTGTGGGGAATGCATGCGTGAGACAGGAAACAAACGAAACTGGCGCGAGTGGTTTAAGCGGATTTGTTGTTCCATCCGGTTCGATGGATAGCGTGGATGCCCAGACGATACGGCACAAGTTGGGAGAGCTTCTACCTCAATATATGGTGCCTGATGTCAYATATCTAGTACCCAAGATATGTCTTACAGTTAACGCGAAGGTTGACTGGGTAGCTACAAAGCTCGGAGCCCTAGCCTCTGCTGGTCGAGATGACTCGCTCTCTGGCACTCCGCTGACACCGACCGAAATTGCTTTACGTGATATTTGGAGTCAGCTACTCAAGACTGAATCCGTGTTTTCAAATTCTGATTTCTTTTCTCTGGGTGGTCATTCTTTACTGGTGCTGGAATTGCTAGCTCAGATCGAGAAGGGGTTTGAAATTGACATAGATCTTTCGACTCTATTTCGCTACAGCACATTAGGCAGCATGGCCTCCCGCATCGATCTTGCTTTATCTATAGCCTCCTCTTCTCGAAGGCTGGCAGAGGAAAGCGGTGAAAAGCCAAAAAAATCTATAGAAGTTGGAGAGTATTTGACGCTTAGTCAGCGAACACTCTCGTCTGAACTTATCTCGTCACATCAACATGTTTTCCATGTACCTCTGGCAACGGAAAAAGTGATGGAATATATCTATGCAATCCTAGGAAAACTAGAGTCTAGACATCCCATACTTGCAATGATTTTGACTTGGAATAACGGCGAGGTCTTGCTCGTGCCTGGAGATGATGCGGTGAACGTGAAACACCGGCTTCTAAATTATGAGTTGCAAAAGAGAGATGGCGCATCTGACCAAGCAGACAAGAGGCCGCTGAGTCTATGCGACGTCGGCTTATACGATTTAACCTACCTTCCGTCATTTCCGAATTCTAAGTTTGGAGCGCTTCAATTTCGACTAGACGCTACTTTCCTCGACCATGAGTCCTGTAGCATTATTCGACGGAGCTTTAATAAAATCGCTGATTCGATACAAGAAGATGGCATGACAATGCCAAGCTCTTTCACGGAAAATAACTTTCTGGAATACTTAGACAGACGACGTTATAGAGCTGAAACCGAAGCGGAAGCATACTGGACAAAAAAAGGGGCCCAAGTTTCACCTATCTTGGACTTTGGAGGAACTCGACCAGAGTTTTTTACAAAAAGAGCCAAGCGGGTCTTCCGTACGTTAACGGCGGCAGAGGCCGAGCCTTTGCATAAGTCTGCAGCTGATTACGGATGCTCGATTTCCCAAATTGTCTTAGCTGCATTTGGACTGATTCTCGGGAGATCGACTGATAGAGACGAAGTAGCAATTGCAATGCAAACTTCCCGTAGAACTGGAAGTCATCTTGCTGATGCTGTCGGGGTATACCAGTCGCAGTTTTATGTAAATTTGCGGCTTGGCGACGACCCCTCCCTGAGCAGTTGTATTTCCTTAGCGACGGCAGAGTTTCGGGAGGCACTTTCCTTTTCGGCGGCACCACCAGCCGTGGTGTGGGGGCCTATTCCAAGAAGACCCTCCCGGTCTTATGGCTCTCCCATCAGTGCTTTCTATTTGCATAACGAAATGGAAAGCGATGCCATCCGCTTTCCGACCATTAACGGCTCAACAGCTTGTGATCTAACATTGGTTACGCAACAAGTTAAGGGCAAAAAAGATATTGGGTTTTCACTCAAATATTATTCGGATGCGATTTCGATGCCTGTTGCGGATGGTCTTATCGATAGCGTGGTTGGGATGTTAAAAGTTGGATAATCTAAAGTTCGACGGATATCGTCTGAATTAGAGACCATACGGCGGATCCCTACTGGTTAAGTCCTTACGCGCCGCTAATCCGATCGCGGAAAATTCGTGCGTGGCTTTGTCAGCAGTGAGGGTTACGGTTGATTCCTCCTACCATCGCACGCGCGAGATCTCTTCGTCCACTACATCGAGGAATATGTCCGACCTCTCTTCGGGCGTCAGCGTGTCATATTCAGGTGGCATACCCCCTAGCAGCATTTCGATGGGAGTCAGACCGGCATATATCTTCTGCGGGCTCCGCAGGAAACTCCAGAGCAGGGTCGAGTTGACATCGGCCTCAAGGTATTTCTGGATGATTTGCTTCAGCAGCGACTTGTCCAGGCGCTCATTGAGCTGAAACGCAGGATAACGCCGGTCATCGACTCGGGCTGGCGAGGAAAGGAAAATGAATTCGCCGACGACCGCACGCTCATAAATCGCCTCCGGCGAACACTTCAGATGTTCTGCCATCTCCTGGGCTGTCAGCACGCCGTATAGATGTGCAAAGCGGCCACGATTCTCGCTGCCGATGGGTGGTTGAGGAGGTTCGACATCTGGTCCAGTCATGACATGTCCTTTCGCTCGCGCAGCAGCTGGCGCAACCGGCGCTCATCCGCGGCTACAAATCCCGTTGCTGCATTGATGACCATCAAGTTGTTGTTGAAAGGACGAAACAGAAACGCCTTATCGTCCAGGGCGAGCCAGTGTTGGCTGTACGGCCGGTTTGCACGAAGCCAGGCGATGCACTCCCATTCCCGCGGGTACAGCTCCAGGCCATCCGGAAACTGTCGAGGGTCCAGATCCTTGGAGTCAGGCGTGACTCCGACGATGCGCTCTGATATGTCGTAAGAAAAATAATGCTTCAGGGTGTCGCCTGCAGAGTCCAATGGAAAGCGAAGGCGCCAGGTTGTTGTCAACACGATGTCGACTTCCGGGAAATCACGCAGGATTTTCTGGAGCCGATCGCGGTTACAAAACCTGCTCTCCCTATCGCAAACGTCTGGATGGAGGACGCCATCGAAGTCAAGAAACAGGGTCATATATTCCTTACTGGTGTCCATCGGTTGTCTCGTGATCCGCGTTAGGTGCTCGCGGAACACGTCTTCATCGGACGGCATGAATCCGACGCCTTTATTGATCGGCATAAGGTTGACGCTGCCGGGTGAGAACCACCAGGCGCGGTCATCTAAAGCCATCCATGGAGTCCAGGCTGGCCGATTCGATTTAAGCCATTTCAGGCATTCGGCCTCGCGCGGGTAGGGCAGCGGAGCCAGACCTCGCGATTCACGCCGGCCTAAAAATGGCGTGACTCCGATGACCCGTGAGGCGATGTCTGGGGAAAAATGCCGGCGCATGTTCGATACAGCAACCGCTTCACCTTCATTGAACCAATCGAGGCGCCAGTCTGAGGAAATGACGATTTCGACGGAAGGGAAGTCCCGCAGGATTGCTTCCACGAGAGGGAGCTGAGACAGCTTCTTTTTATTCAGGAGTCGCTCCGGATGCAGCACCCCGTCGAAGTCAAGAAAGAGAATCGGGCTCATGGCGGCGCGTTCTTGAAAACGTCCAGGTATTTTTGCCGGAAGTCCCGCTGCGCATCCAGCTCGCCGGGGACGATCACGGTGGCGTTTCCGTCCGCGTTGATGGCGGTAATACCCCGCAAGCCAACGCCGAAACTCCTGAAGCCCTGCTGACCCCATCGGTCGGAGCTATCCAGGTTATCGTGGTGGTGCCCATGCACTGTCACCTTGGCACCCATGCTTTGCGCCAGGGTGTCCAGGATTTCAAAGCCGTTGTTGTGATAGCCCGGAGCTTCGTGGGTGACGAGAATGTCCGCCTGCATCAAGGACAAACGATCCAGCTCGTCCGGATAGATGGTGGACCAGTGTTGGCGCGGTACGTCCCCTTGCCACCGGTCCTGCGAGGGCGTCACCCCGGCATGCTCCTGGCGATTGCGAAATTTTGGCGGTGTAGGCAGGCTGGGATACCAGACGCTTTCCCGGAATATGCCACCCAGGCCGGCGATCAGCATGCCGTTGGGCAAAGCCTCCACCCGGCCATCGAGGTTTCGGTCTGCCAGCTGGCTGCCCCAGAGGTGGTTCCAGTTGCGCTCGCTGTCGGTGTCATGATTGCCGTGGATGTACCAGAGCCTGTCGGCAATCGGTGCCAACTCCTCGTGCAGCGGGCGCCCCGGCTCTAGGTCTCCCAGCAATATGACGGCTGATGCGAGCAACTCATCCGCGGCTCGCCGGATGTGGTCGAACCTCCCGTGCGGGTCGCCGCAGAACAAAACGATATCGCCAGGGGTTGTTTTCACAGCACTTTGAGCTCCCCAAACCTGGGATGACTTTGACCTACTGTTTTGGAAGCATGGCGCCAACACGCCAACTCACCATTCCTTTGTAGGCGTCGGGCTTGCCTTCATACGCCTGGTCTACCGCGGCCTGAAGGGTTTTCACCCATCTTTGGAGGTGGGCAATGAACTGGCTCTTGACGGGATCGGCTGCAATTTCCGCTTTGCTCCAGCCACCGGTGAAGCCTTCGGAATCCGGGAAGATGTCAAAGGTCACGTCAAGCTTCTTTGAGTTCATTCCGTCTCGGAGAACCCCAACACGAATGGCCTGTTTCTGAAGAGGGGCCGCATTTTGGGGTTGCGTGATGTCGGGTGTCGCTCCAGGCTGATACTTGTTTACAGAGACAAACGCGCAGTTGGTGCCGCGGGTGAACGTCGGTTGTTCAGCACTCAGCACGACGCCGTAGATGTCCTGCGCGCCGGCGCCCCCACCACACGGGGTTGGGTTCGTCCAGGAAGTGTGCTTCTTGTTCTCGGCGTGGGAAACCCGCACGCTCTGAACGTCACGCACTACACCTTTCTCAATCCGCACGAAGTTGGTTCGACTGACAACATACTCGCCCGTGCTCGGGTTGTCCTTATTCAGCAAGCCTTTGGACGGCGTCGCAGACAGGAGTGTCCATCCCGCGCCAGGCAGCCAGATCTGGTAGCCCCCAGCCGTCAGGGTTGCGGTTTGCAGCCTGCCGGCCACCGCATCGGCTGACGCTCGATGTTCGGTGCTGCTGAAAACGTACAGTTCTTGGGCTGTGGCTGAAAGCGATGCTGCAGCAAGTAGGGCAATGGCAACGCGGCGTTCGAAGGGTTTTTTCATGCGGGTCTTTGCAAGAAGTAAGAGGCTGCTTGGTGTGCGGGCCCTTTTGCACGTACCCATGGATCAAAGGTATGCATAAGGATTCAGGTACGGTGATGGAGAGCTATTGCTGCAAAGGAAAAGTGCGGTGGAGAACTTTTTTTCGTAGCCGCTCGACTGGTGTGTCTAGCATTGAGTCAGCATATGTGACCCCATCGGCCGTCTCATAAATTTCGACTAATTGCCCAGGTTCCGATGGCTCTTCAGCCCTCCAGACCGCCCGCAAATGTTCCATCTTCCAGAGGTTGGTTCCGTTTACGTGACCTGGGGTCACGATAAATACCGAGTCAAGCTGTAGTTGGCTTGTCACCTCCATTTGGGCCAATCCCTCGACGTCGGCAATGTTGGAAACCAACATCGTCCGGCTGAGTCGGAAGGAATCGCTGTCGTCGAAGGAGTCAGATTGACTAATCGAAACAAGAAACCATGATCGCGGGAGAGCAAGTTCCGCTGCCTTCCAATGCGTCAAGCCGTCCCCAAAAAGATTAAAAAATGGTGCTTTGTTTTCTTCGTAGGTAACGAACATATAAAAAACTTATGGCTTCTTGCCGCATAGATAACCGACTTGTTCGGGGCGATCTGGCGTATCCACGCAATGCCTTCGACGCCAGATGAATGTCACCGGCCAGCGCAACCATGTCAGCGATTGCGACTGTTTCTGATCGGGTCAAAGTTGGAGAAATCCACACGTCACACCTTCGGTGAATTGACTGGCGAGCGCCGTCACCTAATCCTCTTCCTCGAACGGTTCGGTCTGAATGCCTTCGAATGTATTAATAGATCTAATTTGTTGTTTGGCAACAAATTAGATCATTCTACATATGGCGTCGATTGTCAACACTTTGATCCGTATCAAAGGATGTGATGTGCGACGCAAGAAAAGGGAATTTCCAGAAGACTTTCGACGAAGATTGGGCGGCGCTATTGCGGAACGGCGCAAGCTAAGCAAGCTGACGCAAGATGATCTGGCCGGCTTGGTGGAAGTCGATGCAGAAACCGTTTCCCGGTTTGAACGTGGAATTTCTCTGCCTTCGCTTGAACGTCTATGGGTCATTGCGGATGCGCTTGATGTCGGCATGAGCGACCTGTTGGTAGCAACAAGCACGTTGCCAAACGATCAAGCTCGTAGGCTTGCATCAATCATTGACGGGTTGACTACCGCAGATCAACGATTGCTGATGGAGTTTGCTCAGCTGCTTCAAAGGCGATAGCGAGCTGTGCCGCTCACCATGTGGGCATCAAACTTCCCATATGCGCCTACAAACGCAGAGATAGCCAGCCAAATACTCGCTGCCCAATTATTGCGTATAAGATATCTAATACGCTAGAAATTCTCATCATTATTGGTCGAAAAGTATCTAATGATATGATCGGCGCTGATATGAGTACGCTCTCAATAGCCGCACAGCGGCAATTTCCGCAGTCCCAGTCTGGCCTCTTCTGTGAGGCTTTGATGCCTTATCTACCAGTCAGAGAAGGTCCGTCATCGACCAGGTACGGACCTGTCGAATTGAACGACTGTCCAAATCAAGCGCACCTTTTCGTCTCTACCGGTCCAGAGTGGTTTTCACCTACCCGTACGGCCTACGGCAAAGAGCTGGGCCGGCGACTTGAGCGTTGGAAAATCGGTAGATGAAAAGTGCCTTCGCCGCGGAATGCGTAGGAATGACACGCCAACACGCCATGCGACGGCCGTACGCCCGCTCGCGCCAGTTGACGGCACATTTCAACAATTGCTTGCCATGCCTCTAAGTCGATCAAAGGAAAGCGAAAGCCCGCGTCTACTGTCGACGCGGGACTTTCACGCTGCGGGAATTTCGATCGCGGATTGGGCGCGTGAAAGGAAATTCAACGTACGTCTTGTCTACGCAATAGTACGAGGTGAGCGGAAATGTTTGCGCGGCGAGAGCGCCCGTATAGCCAAGGAGCTCGGGATGAAATAGCCTCAGATCACAGTTCACCTGTTGCTGAGTTCGTGAGAAGCGAACCGCCAAAACACAGGGCCAGGCAACCTCTCACAGCGCCTGGCCCCTTCATCCATCGGCACAAACCGAGTGATTAGCACCATCTACTGTATCGGCGTGTTCATCGCCGGTCAACTCTTCGTTTGTGCCCTTTTATGCCCTCCTCGGAGGTCGGGAATTCGCACGCCCATACGGGATGCGAATCGCTAAACGACTGGCAAATAGCCAGCAGAAAGAGTTGCATGCGCAAGAAGAAAGAGCCACACATACTGGGGCGCGCCCACAGTTTCGCGCCCCGGGTGGCCGAAACTATTCAGATGCTGGTATTGCGAGACTATGTGCGCCGGAACAGGCGGCTCCCGAAAATCATCAGCGTTGACAATGGCGCCGACTTTCGCTCCAAAGAACTGGAATGGTTCTGCAAAATCTACGACATTGATCTTCGCTTCCGCAGTCCTGGAGAGCCAAGGGGTGGGGCCATGATTGAGCGTCTGATCGGGGCAACGGAGGAAGAAGTGTTCGGCGTCATGGAGGGCAACACCCGCCAGATGGCGGATCCCCGTCT
>NZ_JBFUBB010000012.1:0-2995 GCF_056405975.1 Polaromonas sp. P1_E12
GGTCATCTCTGTCCTTCACCACAGCGTCAGTTGGCCACTTCTATTCACGCATCATCTATTCTTCGATGAAATGGAGAGGCAGACCAGTTTCACTATCTTATGGTCGACAGCAGCAGTAGCGAAAGACATGCGGGAGCAAATTTGCGGTGAATATTTGCCAAATGAATTACTTGGTTTTGGATATGATTTTTTAAATCAGAAGACCATTCGGTCGTTCACTTTTCTCCTTGGCAAGTTCCATGCAAAGGCAAGTTGAAACGCTAGGCACCGATGAAACCGAAACCCCTGGCCATAGCGGCCGACAAAAATCTTGAGAGCTTTCGCATGCTTATGCGATGCAGTGAAACCCTCCAAGTAGTGGAGGCAGTACTACTTTGGAGGGAGCCATGTGAGATGGTCAGCTGGCGCGCCGACGATTTTGGTTTAAACCTAAATCAGAAGTTTTCACGGCAAGCGGTACGCTTCGGGTGATGTACCAGCGCACGACATTGGCTCGGTTCTCGGACGTCCTGGACCTAGTACCTCTTCCATGGGCTTCCGGCATTCGGCAAGTCGTCTTATCAAAACGAGATGATTGCATCCATGCAGCGCGGACCACCTTTAATAGTCAACTGCCAGAGACAATCCGTCGTTCCATTCCAGCTAGGCAGTACGAATATCTTCTTGGTCGTTTGGCGGCGGGGGTGTTACTTTCGGAATGCGGTGTCAATTTGGCCGACTGCTGGGTTCACTCTCAACAGCGACGACCCATCTGGCCCAAGAAGATTATCGGATCTATCGCGCATAGCAATCAACTGATTTGGGTTGCGGCCGGCCTCGCTCAACGGCCTAATATGTTCATAGGAACGGATGTCGAATCTTTAGAGCAATCAAATGATGTGCTCCGAGCACTAGATCTTTGCTACTCCAGCGATGAGAGACAAATCGTATCTTCGGTTAAACACGGTCGTCTCATCGGATTCACTGCGAAGGAAGCTCTTTTCAAATGCTTGAATCCGATTTGCGATGTTCTTTTTGGTTTTCTCGATGCGAAGATAGTGAAATTAGATAGTGTTCATCAAACATTCGTAATTGAGTTGCGAATTAGTTTGAGCGCTGAATTGACGAAACAAACGCTTATACAAGGGGAGTTTCGTTTTTTTTTAGATCATGTCTGGGCCGGTATTAAGTGGGTGCCGGGCGGCTTACTTGGCATCCAAAATGGCGAGTAACTCTGTGACACGATTTGGACAGTCTTGCAGCGAGAGCAACTTCTTCGCCTCAACGCATCTTATTTAGAGCGCATATGCAACTGGATCTTGGGCAGTTAAATGTGGGGTTTGCTCGGCGTATGCGGCTGATCCGAAGTATGTCGCCGAGCGACGCTCCTATTTCGTGTTTTGCTATGTTGTGCGAATATTTCAAGGGAGAGCCCAACCTCGATCAGGTTAGATCTCACTTTTCGRAACAACCCGTCAACAATCATAGAAAATTAGTTGCACTCGCCAGGGAGCTGGGTCTCAATCTGCGAACCCCAACCACCGATCTACGCGAGGCGCTGAGGTTTGGCTATCCCTTCGTGGTCAGATTAAATGACGAGCGATTTGTAGTTGTCAAATCAAGTGGCAGGGCGCTTTGGATTTGGGATCCTGTGGCAGGCGTGAAAACTCGTCACAAGATTGCCGAGCTGGAAGCTTTGACACGCGAGATCTTTGAGCTAACGCCTCTTTGGCATTTCAATGAAAATAAGCCGCGGCCACGTATCAGGTGGCGCGACATCCTTGGTAAGGTAGTCGGCCTCAAACGCTCACTTGCGCTGATTTTCCTGCTTGCAGTTTTTGTTGAGATTACTGCTCTGCTATCCCCTCTGTTAATACAGTTCGTGACCGATCAGGCCCTGCCGGCGGGAGATAGGGAGCTAATCGGGGTTTTAATCTTTGGGTTTACGCTTCTATTGCTGCTAAGGATTTTTGTCGAGGGTATGCGCAGCTGGGCGGTATTGGTGCTCGGGACGACCTTCTCAGTGCAGTGGTTGACAAACGTCTATAGCCATCTACTAAAACTTCCTGTAGCGTATTTTGAGAGGAGAAGTTTGGCTGATGTCATCAGTCGATTCGGAGTTATAAGCCTGATCCAAGCCACACTTACCGTGGGATTTGTAGAGGCTTTGCTCGATGGCTGTTTAATTCTTGGTGTATTCACCATGATGGTCTTGTATAGCCCGCCTCTTTCATTTGTCGGCATCGTTGCAGCGATAGTTTACGCAATCGGCAGAGCATCTTTGTACAGAGTACGTCGACAGTTTGCTTATCTGAGTATCACTACTCACGTCACTCAGCAATCAGCTTTTATTGAATCAATTGAAGGCATATTGTCGATCCGTACTTTGAATAATAGTAGCGAATGGATTGCTCGCTGGACCGGGCTTATTGTTGCCTCAAAGAATGCTGATTTTGCGGGAGCTCGGCTGGAGTGGGCATTTAGGCTTATGCGCCTTTTTATTTTTGGCTTAGCTTCTGTTCTTGTAATTGGTTTAGGAGCAATCGAGGTAATCGACAAAAAACTCAGTATCGGTATGTTATTGGCGTTGGTTGCGTATCAGGATCTGTTTATGCGGCGCATCGGCGATTTCATTGATCGAATTTTCGATTTTAAATTGCTCGAATTACAAGGTGGCAGGTTATCTGACATTATCCTGGCGCGCCCAGAGCCAGATCCACTGCCCACTGTCTCTGAATTTTCCGAGCGAAGTGGTGCACTCGAGGCAAAGGGCTTGCGCTATAAGTATCCCGATGCTCCCGCAAATTCAATCGATGGAGTCTCCTTTAAGTTGGAGCAGGGCGAGTTAGCGCTTATTCGCGGCCCACGAGGCAGCGGTAAAACCACTCTTTGTCGAGCAATACTGGGTGTTTCCGTGCCAGGGGGTGAGATATGTCTAGATGACGTCTCGGCCCGGCAAATGGGATGGTTGCGGTTTCGTGAGCGTGTGGCTGGCGTCATTGACGGCGATCGACTG
>NZ_JBFUBB010000013.1:0-2865 GCF_056405975.1 Polaromonas sp. P1_E12
GTTGGTGCGGCCCTTGCCTTTGCTGGCGCTGACATTGACGAGGAAGCCGTCGGTGCCAAAGCTCACGCCGACGCTGCCCGAGCTGCTGCTGTTGGTGCTGCGTTCGCTGGCGAGGTTTTGCGCGGCCAGAAGCCGGGCTTCGTTTTCGGCGATGAGTTGCACGGCCTTGCCGGCTTCGACGGTGCTGCCCTGTATGGTCAGGTTGCTGGCTTGTCCGCCGCCGGTGGCGGCAATGGTGATGTTGTTGCCGGCCGTGATGTTGTCCTCACCGACAGTCCTGCCTTTGCCAGGGTCGGCAATCTTCAAGCACCAGAGAAGAAATTGCGTTTACTTCCACCTGCCGCATCACTGATAAATCGACTACCTTCGAGCTAAGATTAAAACTAGTTCAATAAACAGCAAGAGTAGTTACATGTCTTCCGCAGCTATCAGTAAATTTCTAAGTTATGTCCTACGGCATAAGCCTGAAGACATTGGATTAGTGCTAGACAGTGAAGGCTGGGCGGAAATAGAGAAGCTACTGGTCTGCTCCAACCAGGCCGGCCAACCTCTCGACTCAATGACTCTGCGAAATATAGTTCGCGAAAGTGACAAGAAGCGATTCACTATTTCTGATGACGGTCTGAAAATTCGCGCGGCACAAGGCCACTCAACCAAAACAGTAACAATTACCCATACAGAAAAAGCGCCGCCGTCGACGTTGTTCCATGGAACTGCGACACGTTTCTTGGAGTCGATTCTCAAAGCAGGCTTAGTCCCCGGAGACCGTCATTTTGTACATCTGTCACACGACAACAAAACTGCTGCGTCAGTGGGTATGCGGCACGGTGATATTGTCATATTGAGAATCGCAGCGAGTGAGATGCATGCGCAGGGGCATATATTTTATCAAGCAGACAATGATGTTTGGTTAATTCGGCACGTTCCCGCAGAGTTTCTTTGCCCCATTCCACCACCAACTATCTAATGAAAAAATCTCCTGCAAATATCTCCAGTCGGGAATTTTCGCTTTGAAACCGAATCGAGTAGTGTTTAACTGTTCGCCGTCCTTGAAAGTGCTCTGCCCAGGCTACTGCGGCCTCTGATTCAACGTATTCAACCAACGACCCTATGGGCACGTCACTCGCGCCGTGATGTTCAATGTTTAGGAGATTTACCCCAGGCGATGAGGCTCTGTAAAACGCACAAACACTCTTGAACAAAAGCTCCTTCTGAGCAACGCCGCTTGGGCTGTCATATGAAATCGTAACGGCCAAGTCTCCATCCTTGGCAGACAGCGCAATGTCACTTTCTCCATGCCCCGGCAACCACTCATAAGGGTTGTGGACTTCAACTGGGTGTCCTGCTTTCATTTTTTGCTCCCCGGCATATTGGGTGTTCCTGTACTCGGTAACTGGTTGTTGGCAAGCTGTTGTGCCGCCAACTTGTCAAAGGTAATACCTGCTTGCTCTCCCGGTACCTGCATCCCAGTTTTATTCGAACCATACCATTGCGATTGTGAAATTCCAGCACGATCCAATGCAACGGAGGTTCGAGTATTCAAAATCAACTTAGTTCCATCTGAGGTTGTCACGTAATCCACAGGAACTTGGCTTGGTCGGATCAAGCCTTTACTAAGCGCCGAAGCCAAATCATCTACCGTGTTAATCGGCCCTGCACCTAGAAGGCTGTATTTCTCACGGCCATCCACACTGAATTTCTCATCACTACGAATGGAAGTTTGAGCAAAATTTGCGTCTGTTACCGAGCCCAACTTTGGCCTATCAACCGCGAACCTCCCAGCGCCCACCTTCATCAAATCCACAGCTTTTGACAATCCGGCGATAACACGGCCAACGTTAACGGTTCCCTCATCAGGCGAAGCAAACTGAGGCAGAACAACACGCAATGCTTCGGCCATTTCTTGCGCCATGAGTGATTTCGCCGGTTGCGCGAGCAACATTCGCTGCGCTTGCATGTACTCGTCAGCGGTTACGTTGTTAAATTCCGGGCGGATGTCTCCGTTAGCATCGAAATAGTCACCTAGCACCATTAGGCTAGCCTGATAAAGCTTTTCTTCTGTGGTTCCTAATTTTGCAGCTTCCTCCTTCGCCAGTGCCCTGACTTGGTCTTTGCTAACTAAATGCAACTGCCGATTATTGGCATCCACCGTCGCAGCAGTAACCGCCCCTTGCGCACCACCCACAGCAGCACCCACACCCGCTGCAGTCAGCGTCGCTACGGTTTGCGCCAGCGCCTTGGCGGCGCCATCGCTCAGGCCTGCAGCCACCAGGCCCTGCTGAATGCCGTCTTGCAAGGCGTTCATCAGGTTTGCGGAACTCGCACTGGCTGCTGCTCCTACTGCACCATCAAAGCCGCCGCCCAGAGCCCCCACCGCTGTGTGAAGCGCGATCCGGTAAATGCCGCCCTCATCCCACTTTTTGGCTTCGTCCTCGTTCTTCTGAATCCGCAGTGCTGCCGCCTGGTTGGCCGCAAAGCTCGCAACCGCCTTCGGTGCTTCCCTTGTAAACGCCTGCGTGATCTGCACCTGCGCATTGATCTCGGCCTGCACTTTGGCCGCATCAAAGATGGGTTTAAGGCCGGTCTCCGCATCAGTGCTTCTGACGGCGGTGTTGCCAGCAATGCCGCTTATGCCTGCGCTGCTGGTGCTGCTGGCATCGCCCTTGTCTGAGCCGATGCCTATGCCCAGGCCGTTGATGCCGGCAGTCTTGGCGGTGGCGCCGCCGCCAAAGCTGATGCCGATTGACTCGCCCTTATAGCTGGCGGTGTTCTGGATGTCGCTGATGCTTAGGGTGCCGCCGGTCTTGAAGCTGTTCTTCTGGGCATTGACGGCCTGGGTGTCGCTGGCAATGACGCTGCCCAGCA
>NZ_JBFUBB010000014.1:0-2284 GCF_056405975.1 Polaromonas sp. P1_E12
CGAGACGGGGATCCGCCATCTGGCGGGTGTTGCCCTCCATGACGCCGAACACTTCTTCCTCCGTTGCCCCGATCAGACGCTCAATCATGGCCCCACCCCTTGGCTCTCCAGGACTGCGGAAGCGAAGATCAATGTCGTAGATTTTGCAGAACCATTCCAGTTCTTTGGAGCGAAAGTCGGCGCCATTGTCAACGCTGATGATTTTCGGGAGCCGCCTGTTCCGGCGCACATAGTCTCGCAATACCAGCAATACCGTCCACGCGGAGGGCGGATCATAGCCAAGGATCAACGCACGCGGCTGGCACGTATTGCCATCCACGGCAAGCGTCATCGTCGGTTTTCCCAACGAAACGCCCTCCGGACTGATGGTGGCGATCGTCGCAACCGTATGGTCGATGTAGCACACCTCATGCGGCCTTACACCATGCACCGGGTAAGCATCGTCGAGAAACTGCGGGATCGCGGCCTTTTGGTACGCAACCCGCTTGCCTTCACGTTTTCGGACCGATTCTCGATTTTTACAGCGCTTGCAGAAGGTCACATAACTCATTGGCCAGATCGTGTCGCCGCTTTCCTTCTCATGCGCAGCACAGAGATCCAGGAAGACCCCATATGCTGTCTTGATCGAGCGCTTTTCGGGCGTATTAAAGACTTCCTTGATCGCCTGTTCAGCCAATTTTTCGACAATCTCAGGAAGCTTAGGCTCACGATTACCCTGCAAACGCCTGTTGTCCACTAATGCAAGCAGCGCCTCTAATTGGTTTAGCGTCGCGGTTTTCGTTGTAAATTCCGTGATCGACCGGGAAACGTATTGATCGCTCTTTCCGTCGCGCACAGCATCTAGCCTCTTGAGGGCTCGATCAAGTTCTGCCGGCGAGACGTCGGCAATGGTTTTGGGATCACATTCGCGGCGTATACCATCCGCCTGAAGCAACTTGAGGTCGTTTAACTGCTGAATGGCTTGCAGTGGAAGCGTATGGTGCATTCCATCGTCATCTCTGACAGAAACATCCATCTCTCCGGGCAGCAGCACGGTGTAGTTTTTCCCGCCGTACTTCAGACGGGAACCCGCTCGCAGCAGAATGGTCCCGGGCACCGGTAGAGCGGGAGCGAGATTGGCAATTTCAACCAGTTTGTGCGCTTTGGATGTAGCCTCATCAGAAAAGATATGGAGGTTCCCCGTAATGTCCACCCGCTGAGCGTACAGGTCGACATATACCGCTCCGGACACGATCGCTTTGAAGATATTGTCGGAAGAAAATCCGTGTTCATCCAGCAGACTGCGCATCGTGAGAAAACGCGAGCCTTCAAGCAACTGCTGCAAGCTAAGCTTGACCGCCTCATCCAGCGCTGGACAAGTCTCATCGATATAGTCTTCGAGAAATCGCGCATTATTGATTAGAGTTGAAGGAAGCGAGCGATTGCTGAAGATTTCATACTGCAATCCCAACTCTTGGAATTTTTCTTCTGCGGCGCTGTAGCGCCACCGACCCGTCTCCTCCATATAGAACTGATGGGGGTTTTTCAGCATGCGGTCGACCAAGCTGCCATCGTCGCGATACTCTCTCACGCAAATACCACTGCTCTTCAAGACAACAAAATCGGAGGTGTAGTGCACCCTCCCGGCTACCCGCCCATCCGGGGCCATCAGCCGGAGGTCCACCGCCGGCGGCTGTGGTGCGTAGGTCAAGACATCTGAGTCAATGTCCATCAAAATCGCCGCCGCAAACTCCCCTTTGCGACTCTCCAGATGGACCATTCCCGCCTTGGGGCTCGGGTGTTTCAGAATCGAGTTTCCGTACTTGTTGCTCACCCTTCGCGAGGGCCCATTAGTAAACGCATCCATGACAAACTGCCGACCACTCTGCGGAATATCATGCTCCATGAACAACCGCTCAAGGTGAGCCATGACGCCACCTGGAACTTCTTGCAGATAGCTCGATTTCTTCGCGCTCATGCCGTCAGCTCCGCTCGCGGAATTTCGCTGTCGGCCGGCCCAAAGGCGGCTTCCCGATTGGAGTTTCGACCCTCAAAATCCATGCGGCACGCTCGAATGGGTTAACGCTTTTGGTAACGAGACGGGGATCCGCCATCTGGCGGGTGTTGCCCTCCATGACGCCGAACACTTCTTCCTCCGTTGCCCCGATCAGACGCTCAATCATGGCCCCACCCCTTGGCTCTCCAGGACTGCGGAAGCGAAGATCAATGTCGTAGATTTTGCAGAACCATTCCAGTTCTTTGGAGCGAAAGTCGGCGCCATTGTCAACGCTGATGATTTTCGGGA
>NZ_JBFUBB010000015.1:0-2257 GCF_056405975.1 Polaromonas sp. P1_E12
CAATTACACCGTGGTGCAACCCACGGGATTGACCGCGAACATCACGCCGGCCAGCTTGACTGTCAGCGGTGTGAGCGCAAACAACAAGGTCTACGACACCACCACTACGGCCACGCTGAGCGGAACAGCAGCGGTGACGGCTTTGGGTGGCGATACCGTGACCGTGGGCGGTACCGGCAGCGGAAATTTCGCCAACAAGAACGTAGGTAACGGCAAGGCCGTCACCGTCACCGGCTACACACTGGGCGGCGCCGATGCGAGCAATTACACCGTGGTGCAGCCCACCAGTGTCACGGCAAACATCACACCAGCCAGCTTGGCGGTGACGGGTGTGAGTGCAAACAACAAGGTCTACGACACGACCACCACCGCGACGCTGAGCGGAACCGCAGCGGTGACGGCTTTGGGTGGCGATACCGTGACCGTGGGCGGTACCGGCAACGGCGCCTTCGCCAACAAGAATGTGGGCAATGGCAAGGCGGTGACTGTGACCGGCTACACGCTGGGCGGTGCCGACGCCGGCAACTACACCGTGGTGCAACCCACGAGCTTGACCGCCAATATCACACCGGCCAGCTTGACTGTCACGGGTGTAGGCGCAAACAACAAGGTCTACGACACAACGACCACAGCGACGCTGAGCGGGACAGCAGCGGTGACGGCTTTGGGTGGCGATACCGTGACGGTGGGCGGTACCGGCAGCGGCACCTTCGCCAACAAGAATGTGGGCAATGGCAAGGTGGTGACTGTGACCGGCTACACACTGGGCGGAGCAGACGCTGGTAACTACACCGTGGTGCAGCCCACGGCGGTGACCGCCAGCATCACACCGGCCAGCCTGGCGGTGACGGGTGTGAGTGCAAACAACAAGGTCTATGACACCACCACTACGGCCACGCTGAGCGGAACAGCCGCCATTACGGCCCTGGGTGGCGATACTGTGACGGTGGGTGGCACCGGCAGCGGCAATTTCGTCAACAAGAATGTTGGCAATGGCAAGACCGTCACCGTGACCGGCTACACACTGGGCGGCGCTGATGCCGGCAACTACACCGTGGTTCAACCCACCGGCCTCACAGCCAACATCACGCCGGCCAGCCTGGCTGTCACGGGTGTAGGCGCAAACAACAAGGTCTACGACACCACCACCACCGCCACACTCAATGGCACGGCGGCCGTCGCGGCCCTGAGCGGTGACGTGGTGACGGTTGGCGGTGGCAGCGGCACCTTTGCCAACAAGAATGTGGGCAATGGCAAGGCGGTGACTGTGGCCGGCTACACACTGGGCGGTGCTGACGCCGGCAACTACACCGTGGTGCAACCCACGGGATTGACCGCGAACATCACGCCGGCTGGCCTGGCTGTTACCGGCGTAGGCGCGAACAACAAGGTCTACGACACGACCACCACGGCGACACTCAACGGAACGGCAGCCGTTACGGCCTTGGGCGGTGACGTCGTGGCCGTGGCCGGCACGGGCAGCGGCAGCTTCGCCAACAAGAATGTTGGCAACGGCAAGGCCGTGACTGTCACCGGCTATACGCTGAGCGGTGCGGACGCCGGCAACTACACCGTGGTGCAACCCACGGCGGTGACCGCGAGCATCACGCCAGCCAGCCTGGCTGTTACCGGCGTAGGCGCCAACAACAAGGTCTACGACGCAACGACCACCGCGACTCTCAACGGAACGGCGGCTGTTACGGCCCTGGGGGGTGATGTCGTGACGGTTGGGGGTGGAAGTGGCGCTTTTGCCAACAAGAATGTGGGCAGCGGCAAGGCCGTGACTGTCACCGGCTACACGCTGGGCGGAGCCGATGCCGGCAATTACACCGTGGTCCAACCCACGGGGCTGACCGCCAACATCACCCCCGCCAGCCTCACGGTCACAGGTGTGAATGCCAACAACAAGGTGTACGACACCACAACTGCAACCACGCTCAGCGGAACAGCTGCGGTGACGGCCTTGGGTGGTGACGCGGTGACGGTAGGCGGCGCCGGCAGCGCCAGCTTCGCCAACAAAAACGTAGGCAATGGCAAGGCCGTAACCGTCACCGGCTACACGCTGGGCGGTGCCGACGCCGGCAATTACACCGTGGTGCAACCCACGGGATTGACCGCGAACATCACGCCGGCCAGCTTGACTGTCAGCGGTGTGAGCGCAAACAACAAGGTCTACGACACCACCACTACGGCCACGCTGAGCGGAACAGCAGCGGTGACGGCTTTGGGTGGCGATACCGTGACCGTGGGCGGTACC
>NZ_JBFUBB010000016.1:0-1629 GCF_056405975.1 Polaromonas sp. P1_E12
CTGGGCGGGCAGGCCGACGTGCAGGGCGTGGCCGGCACCTGGAAGGATTTGACCGATTCGGTCAACTCCATGGGCTCCAACCTGACGGCACAGGTGCGGAACATTGCCGAGGTGACGACCGCCGTGGCGGCCGGTGACCTCTCCAAGAAGATCACGGTGGACGTGAAGGGCGAGATTCTGGAGCTCAAGAACACCATCAACACCATGGTGGATCAGCTTCGGTCATTTGCCTCTGAAGTGACACGGGTGGCGCGCGAGGTGGGTACTGAGGGCAAGCTGGGCGGGCAGGCCGACGTGCAGGGAGTGGCCGGTACCTGGAAGGATCTGACCGACAACGTGAACTTCATGGCCGGTAACCTGACATCACAGGTGCGAAACATTGCCGACGTGACCAAGGCCGTGGCCGCCGGTGACCTCTCCAAGAAGATCACGGTGGACGTGAAGGGCGAAATTCTGGAGCTGAAGAACACCATCAACACCATGGTGGACCAGCTCTCGTCTTTTGCGTCTGAAGTGACACGTGTGGCGCGCGAGGTGGGTACTGAGGGCAAGCTGGGCGGGCAGGCCGACGTGCAAGGTGTAGCCGGCACGTGGAAAGATTTGACCGACTCGGTCAACTCCATGGGCTCCAACCTGACCGGCCAGGTGCGCAACATTGCCGAGGTGACGACGGCTGTGGCGGCCGGTGATCTTTCGAAGAAGATCACGGTGGACGTGAAGGGCGAGATTCTGGAGCTCAAGAACACCATCAACACCATGGTGGACCAGCTCTCGTCTTTTGCGTCTGAAGTGACGCGGGTGGCACGAGAAGTGGGCACCGAAGGCAAACTGGGCGGCCAGGCCGATGTGCAAGGTGTAGCCGGCACGTGGAAAGATTTGACCGACTCGGTCAACTCCATGGGCTCCAACCTGACCGGCCAGGTGCGCAACATCGCCGAGGTGACCAAGGCTGTGGCGGCGGGCGACCTCTCCAAAAAGATCACGGTGGACGTGAAGGGCGAGATTCTGGAGCTCAAGAACACCATCAACACCATGGTGGATCAGTTGCGATCGTTTGCCTCGGAGGTGACGCGTGTGGCGCGCGAGGTGGGTACTGAGGGCAAGCTGGGCGGGCAGGCCGACGTGCAGGGCGTGGCCGGCACCTGGAAGGATTTGACCGATTCGGTCAACTCCATGGGCTCCAACCTGACGGCACAGGTGCGGAACATTGCCGAGGTGACGACCGCCGTGGCGGCCGGTGACCTTTCCAAGAAGATCACGGTGGACGTGAAGGGCGAGATTCTGGAGCTCAAGAACACCATCAACACCATGGTGGATCAGTTGCGATCGTTTGCCTCGGAGGTGACGCGGGTGGCACGAGAAGTGGGCACCGAAGGCAAACTGGGCGGGCAGGCCGACGTGCAGGGCGTGGCCGGCACCTGGAAGGATTTGACCGATTCGGTCAACTCCATGGGCTCCAACCTGACGGCACAGGTGCGGAACATTGCCGAGGTGACGACCGCCGTGGCGGCCGGTGACCTCTCCAAGAAGATCACGGTGGACGTGAAGGGCGAGATTCTGGAGCTCAAGAACACCATCAACACCATGGTGGATCAGCTTCGGTCATTTGCCTCTGAAGTGACACGGGTG